>NZ_CP037954.1:0-1200000 GCF_004359195.1 Chryseobacterium salivictor
CATGATCAATTCCCTTTTCGAAATTCTTTCTCGTTTTCCAGTCGAAGCAAGCTTTCATGGCATTTTCTACGGCCATGGTTCCCCCTTCGATAAAGAAGCAGTACTGCAGTTCTTCGGGAATGGCCACTCTTTCGAAAACAGTCATGAAATCTGCAAATTCCTGAGAATAAACATCGGCTAAAGTAGGTTTATTGACGGCCATTTTCCCGAGCCATGCCGATCTTTCCATTAAATACGGATGATTGTAACCGATAGATGCCGAGGCGAACATGGAAAACATATCGAGGTAATTTTTTCCTGTAATTCTATCATGGATCCACGACCCCTGAGACTTTTCAAAATCCATTACGAAATCGAAACCGTCGGCAAGCATATGCTTGGACAAGGTTTCTTTTACCGTATTGGTCGGTTGTGGATGAGGTGCTATTGCGTTGTTCATATTTTTTGAAGTTAAAAGCAGAAAGTCCGAAGTCGGAAATTCAAGGTTAGAATTTATTTTACGCTATTTTATAATTAAAAAAAATCTTTGTATTTGTAATCTTTTGCAGCCCGACCTGAGTGGAGCTCTTTTTGTGCAGCGCAGCGGAACAAAAAAGCGGGAACGGAGGGCGGATCAGCTGCCCAAATAAATATTAATATTTTACAGATCAAATTTAATTCCCTGCGCCAAAGGCAAACTGTCGGTATAATTAATGGTATTGGTTTGTCTTCTCATGTAATATTTCCAAACATCGGAACCGGATTCTCTGCCACCGCCAGTTTCTTTTTCACCACCAAAAGCACCACCGATTTCTGCACCGGAAGTTCCGATATTCACGTTGGCAATTCCACAATCGGAACCATTTTGTGAAAGGAATAATTCTGCCTGACGCATATCAGTGGTCATAATCGCAGAACTTAAACCTTGAGGAACATCGTTCTGCATTGCGATTGCTTCCTCCAAAGTTTTGTATTTCATAATATAAAGAATCGGGGCAAAAGTTTCGTGCTGCACGATTTCATAAGAGTTTTGAACTTCTGCGATACACGGTTTTACGTAACAACCGGACTCGTAATTCTCTCCTTCCAAAACGCTGCCTTCAACTACGAATTTCCCACCTTCTTTTTTACATTTTTCAATGGAATCCTGATATTGTTTTACGGCATCTTTGTCAATCAAAGGTCCAACATGATTATTTTCATCTAAAGGATTTCCGATTTTTATTTGTCCGTAGGCTTTTACCAGACGGTTTTTCACTTCATCATATACATTTTCATGGATAATTAATCTTCTTGTAGAAGTACATCTTTGTCCCGCAGTTCCCACTGCGCCGAAAACTGCACCGATAATCGACATATCCAAATCGGCATTCTCGGTAATGATAATCGCATTATTTCCACCCAGTTCAAGAATTGATTTGCCGAAACGTTGCGCAACATTCGTTCCCACGATTCTTCCAACTTTCGTAGAACCGGTGAAAGAAATCAAGGCAACATTTTTATCGTTCACCATTTTGTCACCAATTTGATGATCGCCCACAATCATGGTAGAAATTCCTTCCGGAAGGTTATTTTCTTTTAAAACTTCATTGATAATATTTTGACAGGCAATTCCGCAAAGGGGTGTTTTTTCTGAAGGTTTCCAAATGGTTACGTTTCCGCAAATCCACGCCAAAGCGGTATTCCAAGACCAAACTGCCACCGGGAAATTGAATGCGGAAATAATTCCAATAATTCCAAGCGGATGATACTGTTCGTACATTCTATGTCCAGGACGTTCAGAATGCATCGTGTAACCGTGAAGTTGACGCGATAAACCAACTGCGAAATCACAGATATCGATCATTTCCTGAACTTCACCAAGCCCTTCCTGAAGCGATTTTCCCATTTCATAGGAAACCAGTTTTCCTAAATCGTCCTTATATTCCCGAAGTTTTAAACCGAACTGACGAACCAATTCTCCCCTTTTCGGAGCGGGAATTTGGCGAAATTCTAAATAGGCTTTTTTAGCCTTTTCGATTACCTGATCATAATCGTTTGAATTTGCAGTGATCACTTTAGCAATTAATTTTCCGTCTGTTGGGGAATAACTTTCGAGTAAATCGCCATTGGCAAAGTAATTTCCACCAGAAGAGACGCCTTTATTTTCTTTTGCAATACCTAAATTAGAAAGGGATTTTTCGATTCCAAAATCCTGATTTGTATGGGACATAATATTTATTTGAATTATCCTTAAAGATAGAAAAATTACTGAAATCAGAAAAATTTTAACAGAGTTTTATTGAATTTTAAACAATTTTAAGTTTTAGAAAACAATACCGCAAATTCGATGAACAGACTATTTTGCCACAAAAAAATAAGTGGCATTATTTCCATTCATAAATTTGAATGGCTTAAATAATAGTATTAATTTTGAAAAAAATTCTCCATGGAAAATTTACAGCCTGAAGATAAAAATTCAAAATTTAAAAAGTGGTTCAAACGCGTTGGGATCGGTGGGCTTATCTTTTTCACCGTGAAAGGAATTGCCTGGCTTTTCGTATTTTATTATGGTACGGAGTTATTTCAGAATTGCAGCGGAAAATAAATTCAAGAAAGAGTCTGCTTGCTTTTCCAATCCTCTTTTTTGATTTGAAAAACGACATTTGTTTTCGAAGCTTCGCCAAAATAGGCCACTTCTTCCTCACCCAAATTTTCTGCACCTAATTTATTCATCGCTTTTACAGACCGGATATTATCTTTCCCAACATGGAAAATCACTTTTTCAACGAATTGAAAAATATAATCCAACATCATTTTTTTTGCACTTGCATTGATGTTCTTTCCCCAAGATTTAGTGCCGTAAAAAGTATAACCAATAAAAATGCTTTTATCATTTTCATTAAAATCATAAAACCGTGTACTTCCTAAAACTTCCTCTGAATGCTTGTCGATGATTAAAAAAGCACCTTTGCTTTCCAATGCTCCTTTGAAAAAATTCTGAAAAACTTCTCTTTTATACCTTTCTTTATTGGGATGCATTGCCCAAACTTCCGGGTCAGAAGCGACCGTGTATACTCTTTCGAAGTCAGTTTCCTTTAAAGGAAGCAATTCGATATTTTCGTTTTCTAAAGTGGGTTGAATGGAGAAATTCATAGTCGATGTTTTTTCAAAGATAAAAATAAGTTTTGGCTAAGGCCTATTGAATTAAAAAAACAAACAGGCTAAAGCCCACTCCTATTGATAAATTTCGCTACTGAACTTTATTTCAAATTATTTCATCCGTGATAAACCCGGGAAAAAACAATTTTACCATTCTTAATTTCCAATACTTCACCGATTTCCAGATCTTCTTCGCCTTCAACCTGTCGGGTATATTCCATGAAAACCTGTTCTGAATCTGCAGTTAATCTGGTAAGTTTATAATTCAAAGTCGGTAATCTTTCAAAACAGTCTTTCCACCAGTTTCGCAATGCATTTTTTCCTTGAATTAAACCATTAGTTTCAGGTTCTCGAACTTTCAATTTCGGGCTGAAATGTTCAGCTTGGTCATCATAAAGTTCAAGGAGATTTTCTAAATCGTGTTCGTTGAATGCTTTAAACCAAAGTTTGCAATATTTTTTAAATCTTCAGGATTCATAAATTATCATTCTAAGTTTAGAAAAGAATCGCTTTTTCCAGTTCCAGTAATTTCTGTTTGCGCCAGATTCCGCCACCATAACCGGTTAAAGTTCCGTTGCTACCAATAACCCGATGACACGGAATTAAAATAGAAATTTTGTTCATTCCATTCGCATTGGCCACGGCACGGACTTTTTTCGCATCACCTAAAACTTCAGATTGTTTTCTGTACGTCCAGGTTTCGCCGTAAGGGATTTTTAGTAAAACATTCCAGACACTTTTCTGAAATTCGGTTCCTACAGGAGAAAGTGGAACGGTAAATTCGGTTCTGTTTCCTGCGAAATATTCTGAAAGTTCTTTTTCCAAAGTTTTAAAATGTAGATTATCACCTTGAACGATCGTTGCATTTAATGATTTTGCCAAATCGGTGAATTCTGTTTCCAACATTTTTCTGTCGGTAAATTCGAGCATACAAATTCCCTCTTCCACTGCCGCGGCGTACATGGTTCCGATGGGCGTTTCGATTCTTTTTAAATCAATGATTCTCTGCGTTTTTGAATTTTTGGGAGAAACGCCAAATATGGTTTTGAAACTTTCATTAAAACCGCTCAGACTTTCAAAACCGCTGTTGTAAGCAGTTTCCATAATATTTTCGCCTTGCTGTATTTTTTTAAACGCTGTATTTAACCGGAACATTCTTTGAAAACTTTGAAACGTCATTCCGTGATTTTTCTGAAACCATCTTCTGATGGTCGCAGGTTCCAGCCCGCGCTGAATCAAATCAAAATCTTTGAATTTCAGAGAAGGATTTTCTCTTAATTCTTCTAAAATTTTCTGAATATATTCCGGTGTTTCATCTGGATTTTCCAGTGGCTTACAAACTTTGCAAGGTCGATATCCTTTTAAAATGGCCTCTTTTGTATTTTGGAAAAACTCCACATTTTCGGGTTTGGGTTTTCTTGCCGTACAGGTTGGCCGGCAAAAAATCCCGGTGGTTTTTACACCCATCCAAAAAACACCCTCGAAATCAGGATTTTTGTCGAATGAAGCTTGATACATGATTTGGTCTGAAAGTTCCATTTTGTAAATTTAAAGCAAATTTATTTTAATTAAAATTTGAGGACAACCGAAAATCCGACAAGTATTTTTTTTAAAAGATGAGAGACCGCTTCGCTGATAGATGAAAGATGAAAGACAGGTTTAACGCCATCTCTATTTATTATTGCGACCGTTTTTATATTGATTATGAAACCAATTCATCGGGAATTTTCGACAACCTAAAGACCCAAAAAAAACATCACTGATGATAGAAAAAAAGTGAACCGAAGTTCACCTTTACTTATTTTTTTGCAGCTGCCTCTTTTTCAATCTGCTTTATTTCAGTGAGTTTGTCGATGATTTTGGCGACTGTTTCGGGCTTGGCTTCTTTCACTGGAACTACTGCTTTCACCATATCCCATTTAAAAACCAAATCAACGGAATGAATGTCAACCGGCATTAAGGAAATCTCGAACCATTCCTGTTTGTCACTCAATTTCCGCGCGGGAACGGTTACTTCAACTACGTTCTGTTTTTCATCAAAACTATAAGCGCCCCACTGTTGGGAATCTTTGTTTAAAATAACTTTCCACTCCTTTTCTGTTGGAATGATAAAGAGACCGTAAGTTCCTGCCATTACATCTTTTCCACCAAAGTTAACATTTTGTTCAAAGGTAATTTTGGTCGCGGAATTTGCACCGGCACGCCAAACTTTCCCGTAAGGAACGAGTTCGCCAAATACCTTCCTTCCCTTCACACCAGGTCTGCTGTAATCTATAGAAATCTTGGTCATAGAGAACTGCTGGACAACCTTTTGGCTCGGACTTGCCGCTGGAATACTAAACTGGGAAAACCCCAAAAAAGAAAGCGATAAAAAGACGGTAACGAATAATTTTTTCATAAATAGCTGATTTGAATTAATAGATATTGAAAGTCAACGTTAATAAGGTTTAAAGATATTAAAAAATAGCATATCGAATTTAAAAAAAAATAAAGCCACCTGAATCGAAATTCAGGTGGCCCCATTAAAAACTAAAACTATGAAAACTATGGCATTAAAACCGTGTCGATCACGTGAATTACGCCATTTGACTGGTTAACATCTGCAATCGTAATTTTTGCAGAATTTCCTTTTGCATCTTTAATATACAGGTCTTTACCTTTGGTCCAGAAAGTCAGTTTTTCTCCTTCTACCGTTTTGGCCATGTATTTTCCACCGTTTTTCTTGGTCCACATCCAGAGATCTTTGGCAGAAATTCTTCCCGGAACAACGTGGTAGGTTAAAACTTTGGAAAGCGTCGCTTTGTTTTCAGGTTTCAATAACGTGGCTACTGTTCCTGCAGGTAATTTATCGAACGCTTCGTTGGTAGGCGCAAAAACTGTAAAAGGCCCTTTGCTTTCTAATGTTTCCACTAATCCGGCTGCTTTTACTGCGGCTACTAAAGTAGTATGGTCTTTCGAATTCACCGCATTTTCAATGATGTTTTTCGTAGGATACATTGCTGCTCCCCCGACCATTACTGTTTTTTCTTTTTTTGCCATTGTTTGAGCGTTGGCGTTGTTCCCGATGGCTAAAGTCATTGTTAATGCTAAAGCCGCTGCTGTGATTTTTGAAAAGTTCATTTTAAATTGTTTTAATGTTATATAATTGATGTGTTATCAGGAGATACGAGAAGGAATTATGTTTGGATTTATCTTTTGTGAAATTATTTCGATTTTTTCACCATCGGTTCAAATTCCAGTGAAATTGAATTCATGCAGAACCTCTTTTTTGAAGCTGTTGGACCGTCATCGAACAAGTGACCCAAATGCGCGTCGCATCTTCCACACCGGACTTCAGTTCTTACCATATTATAAGACTCATCTTTTTTATATATAACTGATTTTGGACGAATGGTTTCAAAAAAACTTGGCCAGCCACAAGTACTTGCGAATTTTGCATCAGATCTGAAGAGTGCATTTCCACAGGCCGCGCAGTAGTATGTTCCTCTTCCATCGAATTTATTATACTTCCCGGTATTGGCCATTTCGGTTTCGTTCAGCCGGGAAACAGAATAAAGATCGGCGTTCAGAACTTTTTTCCAGGTTGAATTCGGAACTTTTAAAATTTGGGTATCTGTTCTCGAGTAATAAGGATTCACAATATTTTTCCCTTTTACATTCTGAATTCTTTGTGCCTCCATTTTCTGAAAACCTAATGTCCCGACTAAAAAGATTGCTGATATTTTAATTAAATTTTTCATTTCATTAATAATTATAAAAGGATATACGCAGAACTTTACGATTTGGTTTTATATCTTGATAAAAAAAACTATTTTTGGACTTCAATAAAATAAGTGACAAAAGAAATCCTTTCACCAGATCAAATTCTGTCTTTACTGTTAAGTAGAGATGAAAAGGGTTTTAATTATTTGTACAAAAATTATTCTGGCGCTCTTTATGGGGTGATTATCAGGATTGTCCGGTACGAAGAAGAAGCCAATGAAGTTTTGCAGGATGTCTTCGTTAAAATCTGGAATTCTGTAAAAAGTTTCGACTCTAATAAAGCTTCATTATATACCTGGATGCTTAACATAGCGCGAAATTCAGCCATCGACCGTTTAAAATCAAAATCTTTTCAGAACGATTTACAAAACCAAAGTCTCCCCGATTTCGTAAATGACCATGCGACACTTTCTACGGAACAGCAACATGAGTTCAACGAAATACAGAAAGGAGTAAATACTTTACGTGAAGATTACAGAATCCTGATCAACAAAGCCTATTTCGGTGGATTTACGCAGGAAGAAATTTCGGAAGAACTCGGCATTCCTTTGGGAACCGTAAAAACCAGAACCAGAGCGGCATTATTAGAACTAAAAAATATATTGAAAGAATTTAAATTTATTTTTTTATTTTTTTTCATTAAATAAAAGTGGATATTAAAACTTACATATCATCAGGCGTTATCGAAGCTTATGCGATGGGAAATCTTTCCAGCGAAGAATCTTCTATTTTGGAATGTGTGATGAAAAACAACACAGAAGTTCAGGAAGCGGTCTTCGCGGCACAGCAAACTTTTGAGCAACTGGCTACTCAGCAGGCGATTACTCCACCTGCTCATTTAGAGGAACTTATCCGAAGTAAAATTACATTCGGAAATGAAGAAATAGAAACAATTCCTTTACAACAAAAAGGAACAGTTAATACCTTAAACAATAATTTCTCTGCCTGGATGAAAGCCGCTTCTGTAGCCGTTTTATTTGGACTGGGTTATTTGGGATATGAAGTGAACTCGAAGAACAGTCAACTTCAGGAAATCGCAAAAAACAACCTGGAACTTTCAACTAAAGTTTCCACTTTGGAAGAAATGAATTCGATTGTAATGAATTCCCGAAAAATAGAACTGAAAGGCGTAGAAAACCATCCGAATATGTTGGCTGATGTTTACTGGCATACTTCGAAAAAAGTGTTTCTTGAAATCAAAAATCTACCGGCCGCACCTGCGGGGAAACAATACCAACTTTGGGCAATTGTCAATGGCAAACCCGTAGATATGGGAATGTATAATGCCAAAAAAGACTCTGCCGTTCAGGAGATGAAATCGGTAAATAATGCTCAGGCATTCGCAATAACTTTAGAAAAAGAAGGCGGAAATCCTACGCCAACGATGGAAGAAATGTATGTGATGGGAACGATTTAAGAAACAATCATTTGTAAATAGTAAAAAGCGAAGATTATAATCTTCGCTTTTTTTTAATTGCTAAACCTTCAAGATTTTTATAATTTACATCTTCTCCATTTTAAAACTCATACTCTCAATCACTTTCAAAATCGCTTCCACCGTATCCATCGAAGTTAAACACGGAACGCCATTTTCTACCGAAGTCCGGCGGATCTGGAAACCGTCGCGTTCGGATTGTTTTCCTTTGGTCATGGTATTTACGATGTATTGAACCTTTCCTTTTTGGATTAAATCGATGAGATTAATTTCCGGATTTTCTTCGATTTTGTAACCGATCTTGGTGCGGACTCCATGTTGTTCAAAATAATTGGCGGTTCCTTCGGTTGCCCAAATTCTGAAGCCGATTTCCTGAAATCTCCGCGCCAGTTCGCATGCTTCTGGTTTATGTTTGTCTGCCACAGTGAAAAGGATCGAACCGTGTAAAGGCATTTTTCGTCCGGCACCAATTAAACCTTTGTACAGGGCTTTTTCCAGGGTTACATCTTTCCCCATCACTTCTCCGGTCGATTTCATTTCCGGGCCGAGGGAAATATCAACTCTCGTTAATTTTGAAAAAGAAAAGACCGGAACTTTTACAAAGACACCTTCTTTGTTTGGTGCCAAACCGTTTTTGTAACCTAAGTCTTTTAATTTTTGTCCGAGAATTGCTTTCGTTGCTAAGTTGGCCATCGGAATTTCGGTGATTTTCGATAAGAAAGGAACGGTTCTCGACGAACGTGGATTCACCTCGATGACATACACATTTCCTTCTGACAAAACATATTGAATATTCATTAAACCAATGACATTCAACCCTTTCGCCAATCTTTCGGTGTAATCGACCAAAGTTGCGATCTGTTCAGCATTGATATTTTGCGGTGGATAAACCGCGATGGAATCTCCGGAGTGAACTCCCGCCCTTTCAATATGCTCCATAATCCCTGGAATCACCACGGTTTCACCATCACAAATGGCATCAACTTCTATTTCTTTTCCGGTCAGATACCGGTCAATCAGGATCGGATGTTCCGAATTTTCTTTCACCGCATTGGTCATATAATGAGCGAGTTCCGCTTCATCATACACGATTTCCATCGCTCTTCCACCCAAAACATAACTCGGACGAACCAACACCGGGAAACCGATGTCATTGGCGATGACCAAAGCTTCTTCTTTCGTAAAACAGGTTTTTCCCAAAGGTTGCGGAATTCCCATTTCCTGAAGTGCGGCTTCAAATTTATTTCTGTTTTCGGCACGATCCAGATCTTCCAGAGAAGTTCCTAAAATCTGAACACCATGTGCTGCTAATTTATCGGCCAAATTGATGGCGGTTTGTCCACCAAACTGTACGATTACGCCTTTTGGTTTTTCGAGTTCGATGATATTCATCACATCTTCTTCCGTTAAAGGCTCGAAATAAAGTTTATCGGAAATGGAGAAATCGGTGGAAACCGTTTCCGGATTATTATTAATGATAATCGCTTCGTAACCCATTTCTTTAATCGCCCAAACCGAGTGAACCGTGGCATAATCGAATTCTACTCCCTGCCCAATCCGTATCGGACCAGAACCGAGAACGATGATTTTTTCTTTATTGGAAGGAATACTTTCGTTTTCTTCTTCGTAAGTTCCGTAGAAATAAGGAGTTTCGCTTTCGAATTCTGCGGCACAGGTATCGACCATTTTGTAAACCGGCATCACTCCATTATTTTTTCTGAATTCAAAAATTTCTTTTTGCGTGGAATCCCATAATGTTGCGATGCTTAAATCTGAAAACCCTAATTTCTTGGCTTCGAGTAAAGTTTCTTTATCCAATTTATTTTCTGAAATTAATTTCTCAAAATCGATGAGTTTTTTAATTTTCCAGATGAAAAATTTGTCGATTTTACTCCACTCCACGATTTTCTCCCAATCGTAACCTCGCCGCAAAGCATCGCCAATAATGAATAAACGCTCATCATCACAAACCCTGATTCTTCTTTCGATTTCTTCGTCGGTTAATGCTTCTGCCTGTTTGGATTTCAGTCCGATATGTCTTAAACCCGTTTCCAAAGAACGGATGGCTTTCTGCAATGATTCCTCAAAATTCCTTCCGATCGCCATCACTTCGCCGGTTGCTTTCATCTGCGTAGAAAGTCTGCGGTCAGCGGTTTCAAATTTATCAAAAGGGAAACGCGGGAATTTCGTTACGACATAATCCAAAGCGGGTTCAAAACAAGCGTAGGTCTTTCCTGTAACCGGATTCATGATTTCATCTAAAGTCAAACCGACTGCAATCTTTGCCGCGATTTTTGCAATCGGATAACCTGTTGCTTTACTCGCCAAAGCGGATGAACGGGAAACTCTTGGATTCACCTCGATGATATAATAATCGTAAGAATTCGGATCTAAAGCCAACTGAACATTACAGCCACCTTCAATTCCTAAGGCGCGAATAATCTTTAATGAAGAGTTTCGCAACATTTGATATTCCCGGTCAGAAAGCGTTTGCGAAGGCGCGACTACAATGGAATCCCCGGTATGAATCCCTACGGGATCGACGTTTTCCATATTGCAAACCACAATCGCGTTGTCGTTTTTGTCGCGCATCACTTCATATTCGATTTCTTTGAAACCAGCGATGGATTTTTCAATCAAACATTGATCAACAGGACTGTATTTCAAACCAAACTCGGTAATTTCTTTCAGTTCTTCTTTGGTATTGGCAATTCCGCCGCCGGTTCCGCCCATTGTAAAAGCTGGACGCACAATCACCGGATAACCGATTTTTTCGGCAAAGCGCAAAGCACTTTCAACATCATTTACAATATCAGAATCTGGAACAGGTTCGCCCAATTCATTCATTAAATTTCGGAACAAATCCCGGTCTTCAGCTTGATTGATGGCTGATAATTTGGTTCCCAAAACCTCCACTTTGCATTCCTCCAAAATCCCGGAATTTTGTAATTCTACCGCCATATTCAAGCCGGTTTGTCCGCCCAAAGTCGGCAAAAGCGCATCGGGTCTTTCTTTGCGGATAATATGACTTACGAATTCCAGAGAAATTGGTTCAATATATACTTTATCGGCAATTTCTACATCTGTCATAATCGTTGCGGGATTAGAATTGATCAAAATCACTTTGTAGCCTTCTTCTCTCAAAGAAAGGCAAGCCTGTGTTCCTGCGTAATCGAATTCGGCAGCTTGTCCGATGATGATGGGACCGGAGCCGATTACTAAAATTGTTTTTATATCTGTACGTTTTGCCATCTTTACTTAGATAATTTTTTAGATTTAAATTCTTCCATCATTTCAATAAATTCATCAAACAAGTAATTTGCATCTTCCGGTCCTGGACTTGCTTCCGGGTGATATTGCACAGAAAAACAGGGGTGAATTTTATGTTTTAGACCTTCATTCGTTCTGTCGTTTAATGCGATATGCGTTTCTTCTAAATCGGTCTTTTTTAAAGATTCCTGATCGACGGCATAACCGTGATTTTGGGACGTGATGGCGACTTTGTTTTTCTTCAAATCCAAGACCGGATGATTCCCGCCACGGTGTCCGAATTTAAGTTTAAAAGTTTTTGCGCCACAAGCCAAACCAATCAATTGGTGTCCCAAACAGATTCCAAAAATGGGAACTTTTCCTAAAAGTTTCTGAATCATTTCGGTCGCTCCTTTTACATCCACCGGATCTCCAGGACCGTTGGAAAGCATGACTCCATCAGGATTGATCAACAGAATTTCTTCTGCGGTTGTATCCTGGGAAACTACGGTCACGTCGCAATCCCGCTGAGCAAGTTCCCGTAAAATCCCGAGTTTGGAACCGTAATCGACTAAAACAACTTTCAAACCTCTTCCCGGATTTGCGTACGAAGTTTTTGTAGAAACCTGAGCAACCTGATCGGTGGCTAAAATACTGGCTTTTAAATCTTCAATGACTGTATTTTCATCAGCATCTTCACTCACAATTTTTCCTTTTACAACTCCTGCATTCCTCAGAATTCTTGTCAATCTCCGCGTATCAATTCCAGAAATTCCGGAGAGATTCCGCTTTTTAAAAAATTCATCAAGATCCATTTGTGCCCTGAAATTGGAGGGAAAATCACAAACCTCTTTTACAATTAAACCTTTAATCGCAGGTTCGATACTTTCGTAATCATCACGGTTAATTCCGTAATTTCCGATGAGCGGATAGGTCATGCAAACAATCTGTCCGCAATAAGAAGGATCGGAGATCAATTCCTGATAGCCGGTCATTCCCGTATTGAAAACGACTTCGCCTTCAATGTCCTGGTCGGCTCCGAAACCTTTTCCGCGGAATACTTCGCCGGATTCTAATATTAATTTCTTTTTCATTTTTACTTTTTACTAAATCGTCACTTTTTATTTTTATTGCAAAGACGCAAAATTTCTTTCATAATCCTGCGCCAATCCAGGTTGTAAAATCATTTGACTTGGCTTTTAGAAAGGGCTACTTATCACTGCACTTCTTCGAACTCAAATCCTTTTGCTTCAAGAGCGGTTTTCAAAATAGCCATTCTGGCGAAAACACCGTTTTCCATTTGTTTGAAAATTCGGGAACGGCTGCATTCTACCAATTCCCCGTCGATTTCAACTCCTCTGTTAATCGGTGCCGGATGCATGATGATCGCATTTTTCTTCATTGCTGTTTCGCGTTCTTTGGTTAATCCAAATTTCCGGTGGTATTTTTCGGGAGAGAGATTTAACTTTTCATCGCTTTCATGTCTTTCATGCTGGATTCTCAATAACATTAAAACATCCACTTCTTTCACCAAATCATCAATGGATAAATAAGTTCCGTTGATAATCGTACCTTCATCAAACCACTGTTCCGGACCGGAGAAATATACTTTTGCTCCCATTTTTCTTAAAACTTCGGCGTTCGAATTCGCAACGCGGCTGTGTTTCACATCGCCTACGATCCCGACTTTCAACCCTTTGAATTTTCCGAATTCCTGCTGAATCGTCATTAAATCTAGAATATTTTGAGAAGGATGATTTCCGGTTCCATCGCCACCATTAATAATAGCAATATCAATTCCTTTGAACTCATCGTAAAATTTTTCTTTTTTATGACGGATGACACAAAGATCGATTCCCAAACTTTTCATGGTTTTTACCGTGTCGTAAAGTGATTCTCCTTTATTAACGGAACTTGCAGAGATATCAAAAGGAACTACATTTAGTCCCAACTTTCGTTCGGCAACATCGAAACTGGTTTTTGTACGCGTACTGTCTTCAAAAAAAAGATTGGACACATAAATTTCCTGTTTCGCTTTCAATACTTTCCCCTTTGAAAACTCTTCTGCTTCCTGGAGTAATTTGTTGATTTTTTCTACGGATAAATCGGCTGTTCTGAGCATAATTTTAGTTTTTAATTCAAAAAAAAACGAAGCCAAAATGACTTCGTTGTAAATAAATATCGTAATTATCGGCATTGCTGCCTTTATGTAAATCGTCTAATGGAAATATTCTTTTCATTAGATGCAAAGATATCATTTTTTTTGAAATCTGAAAAAAGTTTTTTTCAACAAATCAAACTATTCCCGATGAACACCCACTTTTTTGTTTAATTTTTAATATTTTTGTTCAAAATCAAATTTATGGATGCCAAGGACAGAATGATTCTCAGTTTACTTCAGGAAGACTCTACAATATCGGTGAAAGAAGTTTCGGAGAAGATTGGTCTGACTTTTACGCCCACTTATGAACGGATCAAGCAACTTGAGAAACAAAATGTCATCGAGAAATATGTCGCCATCCTTAATCGGGAGAAACTCGGTCTGAATATTATCGTTTACTGTAATATCCGCTTAAAAGAGCAATCTCAAAAAACTTTGGAAGACTTTGAAAAACATATCGAAAGTTTCGAGGAAGTACAGGAAATCATCAGCCTTTCCGGGGAATATGATTATATGTTGAAAATTATCGCAAAGGACATTAACTCTTACAACGACTTCGCTGTTAATGTCATCTCTAACTCGCCAAATATCTGGCAATATCACAGTTCGATTGCTTTACATGAAGTAAAAAAATCGACCAAGTTTAAATTGGATTAAGCCAATAATTTAGAAGAGATTTTATGAAACTGATGGGCAATTTCATCTAAACACAAATTACCAATACTGCCTTGATGGCTGTGATTCAAATCTTTTGTATCATACTGAAAATCATCATTTTCAATATCATTTCCTACTTTTACATAAGCATCCCGAAATGAATTTCCGTTTTTGACTTCTTCATTAATTTTTTCTACGCTGAACAAATATTTGTATTTTTCGTCTTCTAAAATTCCTTCTTTCACTTCAATATTTGGCAAAGTATAAATCAGAATTTCCAGACATTCTTTTAAAGAATCAATCGCCGGAAAAAGGATTTCTTTGGTCAGCTGCATATCGCGGTGATAGCCGGAAGGCAAGTTGTTGGTCAACAAAATCAGTTCATTGGGCAAAGACTGGATTCGGTTGCAACGCGCTCTTACCAACTCAAAAATGTCCGGATTTTTCTTGTGCGGCATAATGCTGCTTCCGGTAGTAAATTCTTTCGGAAAACTAATGAAATCAAAATTCTGACTTAAATACAGACAAATATCATAAGAAAACTTACCTAAAGTTCCTGCCAAAACTGCCATCGAAGATGCGAGTAATTTCTCGGATTTTCCACGCGTCATCTGTGCGTAAACAGAATTGTAATTTAATGTTTTAAAACCCAGATGATAAGTCGTACTTTCCCGATCAATTGGGAAGGAAGAACCATAACCAGCGGCTGAACCCAAAGGATTTTTATTGATGATATTTTTAACCGACAAAAGCAGTTCCAAATCATCGACCAAGGCTTCTACATAAGCGCCAAACCACAATCCGAAAGACGACGGCATCGCAATCTGAAAATGCGTATAACCTGGCAACAGGACCTTTTTGTGCTGATCTGCCAAACGAATCAGCAGTTGGAATAGAGAATCCGTCAGTTCACCAATTGCTCTGATTTCATCTAACAGATACAATTTAATATCCAACAAAACCTGATCGTTTCTGGAACGTGCAGTGTGAATTTTCTTTCCGGTATCGCCTAATTTTCTTATTAAAACAGATTCAATTTGAGAATGAATATCTTCTGCTTCGCTATCGATTTCGAAAGTATTATTTTCGATGCTTTCTAAAATTTCATTTAAAACTGCAAGCAATTCAAGTGATTCCTCATTTGAAATCAGTCCTACTTCTGCTAACATTTTGCAATGCGCAATCGAACCCAAAACATCGTATTTTGCCAACCGATCATCGAAATCTAAATCTTTTCCAACGGTGAAATTATTCACCAATTGATCGGTTAATGACTTATCTTTTTGCCAAATTTTTTTCATTATTTCTTTTATTTAAAAACCTTTAAAACAGGTTTATAATATTTTTTCTAAAATTTTAATATAGATTTCAATGCCTTCATTTATTTCATTAATGTAAATAAATTCGTCGGCGGTATGAGATCTTGTGCTGTCTCCGGGACCAATTTTCACCGATGTACAAGGAATAATCGCCTGATCCGAAGAGGTTGGTGAGCCGTACGTTGTTCGACCGATTTCTAAACCTGCTTTTACGATCGGATGATCTTCATTAATTCTCGAAGAATTTAACCTGAACGATCGCGCAGTTAATTTGGATTTCATTTCGGACTGAATGATTTCAAAAACTTCTTTATTGCTGTATTCATCAGTCACACGAACATCTAAAGTAAAATTACATTTTTCGGGAACCACGTTGTGTTGCGTTCCGGCATTGATGACCGAAAGCGTGACTTTTACTTCACCCAAATAGGGCGAAACTTTCGGAAATTTGAAGTTCAAAATATGATCTAAATCTGCCATGCATTTCACAATCGCATTATCCTGATTTGGATGCGCCGCATGAGAAGCCGTTCCCAACATTTCGCCATCGATAACCAATAATCCTTTTTCTGCGATGGCTAAATTCATTTTTGTAGGTTCGCCAACAATTGCTAATTCTACGTTTGGAAGTTGGGGAAAAAGCAATTCGATTCCTTCTTTTCCTGAAATTTCTTCTTCGGCTGTTAACGCAATAATTAAATTATGGGAAAGATTTTCGTTCTCATAAAAATGCAGAAAAACCTGAACCATCGAAACCAAAGAAGCACCGGCATCATTGCTTCCTAAACCAAATATTTTTCCGTCTTTTTCAATGGGAATAAACGGATCAATTGTAAATGCTTTATTTGGTTTCACCGTATCGTGATGCGTATTCAAAACAATCGACGGTTTGGTTTCATCAAAATATTGATTGACCGCCCAAATATTATTTTTCAGCCTTTTTGTAGGAATATTTCTTTGATGAAAAAAACCTTCAATAACTAAAGAAACATCGTATTCATCTTTACTTAAAGATGGTGTTGCAATGATTTTTTTTAATAATTCCGTTGCGTTTAATACTAATTCTTCCTGACTATAATATGATTTCTGTTCCTTCATTTTGATGATTAATTTGGTTTTGTAATTTGGTTTCATTGTGTAAAACCACCTTATTTACATTGTTTTCTTTCGCCTGAAAAGCATTGGTAAGTTTGGGTAAAATTCCTTGATGCAATTTATTTTCAGACCTTAACTGCTCGTATTTTGCAAAGTTTAACATCTTTACAGCAGAATCCGGATTTACCACATCTTCTAAAACGCCGTCTTTATCAAAGCAATACAAAAGTTCGACATCATAGTTTTGAGATAAAGCCTGTGCTAAAACTGAAGCCACAGAATCCGCATTCGTATTGAGCAAATCACCTTTCTGGTCGTGCGTAATTGCCGAAAAAACTGGAGATAACTGTAATTCTAAAAATTTTTGAAGTAAATCAACATTGACACTTTTCGAATCGACATCTCCAACAAATCCATAATCAACATTTGAAACCGACCGTTTTTCACTTTTAATTAAATTCCCATCTGCACCTGAAAATCCAATCGCATTACAGTTAAAATTCTGAAGTTTTGCAACGATTTTTTTATTGATCTTACCGGCATAGACCATGGTAACAATATCCAGAGTTTCCTCATTGGTGATTCTTCTACCGTCAGTCATTTGTTGAGGAACATTTAGTTCTACCGCTAAATCTGAAGCCAGCTTTCCGCCACCGTGAACCAATATTTTCAATGCATTTATAGAAGCAAATTGCTCTAAAAAATTCATTAGAGTTTCCTGATTATCGATTAACGAACCACCGATTTTAATGACATATAATTTCTGTTTATCCATGATGATTTACTTTTAAGTCGGCAATTCATCTAAAATTTCACTGAAAACCGTCTGTGCTGAAAAGATTCTGTTTTTTGCCTGTTGATAGATAATCGAGTTTTCGCTGTCCATCACTTCATCGCTCAACTCTACATTTCTTCGAACCGGCAAACAATGCATCACTTTCGCATTTTGCGTTGCATTTAATTTTTCCTGTGTCAACATCCAGTTTTCTTTGACTTCGGGCATTGCAGCGTAATCTTCAAACGATGACCAGTTTTTAACATAGATAAAATCAGCATCTTTTAAGGCTTCATTTTGGTCATGAAAAACAGTGGTATTTTTTACAAACTTTGGATCCAAATCATAGCCTTCGGGATTGGCAATTACGAAATCTACTTCCATCGATTGCATCCATTCAGTAAAAGAATTGGCAACGGCGTGAGCAATTGGTTTAATATGGGGCGCCCAGGTTAACACGACTTTCGGTTTGCGATTTTCTTTCCAATTTTCAGTTATAGTTATGCAATCTGCAAAACTTTGCAAAGGATGCCGCGTTGCAGATTCCAAAGAAATCACCGGAACTTTTGCATATTTCAAAAACTGTGATAAAATACTTTCATTCACGTCATCTTCCTTATTCTGCATTCCTGCAAAACAACGCACCGCAATGATGTCGCAATATTGATTCAAAACCTCTACAGCATCCTTAACATGCTCCACGGTTCCGCCATTCATCACCGCTCCATCTGCAAATTCAAGATTCC
Source organism: Chryseobacterium salivictor (assembly GCF_004359195.1). Taxonomy (NCBI): domain Bacteria; kingdom Pseudomonadati; phylum Bacteroidota; class Flavobacteriia; order Flavobacteriales; family Weeksellaceae; genus Chryseobacterium; species Chryseobacterium salivictor. The sequence goes on from NZ_CP037954.1 coordinate 18,320, forward strand.
AGGCTTCCTGCGATGCGTTTAAAATAAGTACATTTAATCCTAAATTCTGGGCGGCAATCTGACTGCTCAATCTGGTTCTTAAACTGGAGTTTAAAAATACAAGACCAATTGTTTTTCCTTTTCCTTTATTCGGCTCTGCCAAAGGATTATTTTTAATCTGAAGCGCCGTTTTTATCATGGACTGAAGATCATTAATATCTTCTATGGAAGTGAAATTTTTCATTTTCTTTTTATTTAAAATTTGCCTTTTGGCAGTTGAAATGAATCTTAAAAAAGACTCCTAATTTTGAAGAATAGACTTTAAAGCACCGATGAATATATCGGCTTCTTTTTCTGTAATATTGATTGAAGGAAGAATTCTCAGCACATTTGCATCATTAGAATTTCCCGTAAAAACGTGATGTTTCGTCAATAAGTCGGACCGGATTTCTGCACAAGGTTGATCCAACTCAATTCCAATCATTAAACCTCTGCGCCTGATAGATTTGATGTGGTTGAAATTCTGAATTTCAGATTCGATATAAGATCCTATTTTTTCTGAATTTTCAATAAGATTTTCATTTTTAATGACCTCTAAAACTGCAATTCCGGCAGCACAAGCCAAATGATTTCCACCGAAAGTAGTTCCCAACAGTCCATTGCTGGCTTTGAATTTCGGACTGATTAAAACGCCGCCCATCGGGAAACCATTTCCCATTCCTTTTGCCACCGTAATCAAATCGGGCTGAATATCAAATTCCTGATGCGCAAAGAATTTCCCGGATCTTCCGTAACCGGATTGAACCTCATCCATAATTAAAACGACATCGTTTTCAGCACAAAGTTTTTTAAGCGCCTGAATCATTTCTTCCGTTGGTAAAATAATCCCGCCAACTCCCTGAATTCCTTCGATGATTACTGACGAAATCTCGCCTTGATTTTCTGCGAGCAATTGTTTTAACTGAGCCACATTATTCCATTCACATTTTATAAAACGGTCTGAAAAATTAACAGGTGCAACAATTTTAGGATTATCTGTCACAGAAACTGCGGCGGAAGTCCGGCCATGAAATGAACCAGAGAAATAAATCACTTTCTTTTTTCCGTTATGAAACGAAGCGAGTTTCAAAGCATTTTCATTCGCTTCTGCACCAGAATTGCAGAGAAAAAGCGAATAATTTTCATATCCAGAAATTTCACCCAACTTTTCTGCTAATTCTGTTTGTAAATCATTTTGAACAGAATTCGAATAAAACGATATTTTTTCTAACTGATTTTTCAGTTTATTTTGATAATGAGGATGGTTATGACCGATGGAAATCACAGCGTGCCCTCCATAAAAATCAAGATATTTTTCGCCTTTATCATCCCAAAGAAAAGAACCTTCTGCTTTTACAGGATTGATATTAAATAAAGGATATACTTGGAATAAATTCATTTTTACTTTTTTAATAATGCATTTTTAAAATGCAATGGGTTTTAACTGAAGACCGGTATTTTCTTCCCAATCCATGGCGATATTCATATTTTGAACAGCTTGTCCAGACGCCCCTTTTACTAAATTGTCAATCGCAGAATGAACCACGATCGTATCTTTATTTTTTTCAATGTGAATAGCGCATCTGTTGGTATTAACAACTTGCTTCATATCGATTGGTTTTTCTGATACAGTCACAAAGGCGGCGTCTTGATATAACCCCTGATATATTTCCTGAATTTCATTTAATTCTAAATCACATTTAATGATCGAACTGGTGAAAATTCCTCTTACAAAATCGCCGCGCCAAGGAACAAAATGAAGTTCGATTTCCTTTTCATTTGATTGATTTAAAGTCTTCAAAACCTCATCTACATGTTGATGCGTTAAAGTTTTGTAGGCTGAAATATTATCATTACGCCAGGAAAAATGAGTCGTCGATTGTAGCGACTGCCCCGCTCCGGTAGAACCTGTGATTCCTGTGGTATAAATATTTTTCAGTAATTTCTCTTTTGCTAAAGGCAATAATGCCAATTGAATTGCGGTGGCAAAACAGCCGGGATTTGCAATACTTTTAGCAGATTTCAATTCATTTTTATAAAGTTCAGGTAAACCGTAAATGAAATTTCTGTCCTGAAAATCACTTTCCAGCCGGAAATCATTTCCTAAATCGATGACCAAAACATTTTCTTTTACCGGATTTTCCGTCAACCAATTTTTGCTTTCCTGATGAGGCAGACACAAAAATAAAATGTCAACTTCTTCAGTTTGATTGGTTAAAGTCATTTCACAAATCTCAATTAAATCCGGATAAATATCAGAAACCTTGATTCCTGCATTCGAACGGCTGTATAAAAACTGAAGTTCAACTTTCGGATGAAAAGCCAGCAACCGCACCAGTTCGCTACCGGTGTAACCATTGGCCCCAATTATTCCTGCCGATTTCATGATGACTTATTTATTTGATGATAAATCGACAATGAATTGCTGAGAACTTTGGTAAATCCTTTCACATCTTCGCCAGTCCAGGCAAGATTTGCTTCGCCATAACTTCCGAATTCTGCGGACATTAAGTCGTTTTCAGATTCAATTCCATTCAACACAAAACGGTAAGGATGAAGCGTTATCAATACTTTCCCGTTCACGCTTTTCTGAGAATCAGTAAAAAAAACTTCGATATTTCTCATGACCGGATCTAAGAAAAGTGCTTCGTGAAGCCAGTTTCCGTACCAGTCTGCCAATTGAGATTTAATCGTTTGCTGGTATTTTGAAAGCGTATGTTTTTCCAATAAATGATGCGCTTTAATGATCACCGTTGCTGCTGCTGCTTCGAAACCAACGCGACCTTTAATGCCAACAATCGTATCGCCGACGTGAATATCACGACCAATTCCATAAACCTTTGCAAGTTCTTCAATTTTCTGAATCGCTAAAACCGGATGAGAAAACTGCTCGCCATTCACACCGATGATTTCGCCATTTTTAAATTCAATTTCCAACTCAGACGGTTCCGTTTTCTCCACTTGTGAAGGAAAGGCTTCTTCGGGCAGATTGTTTTTCGACGTCAGCGTTTCTTTTCCGCCGACCGAAGTTCCCCAAAGTCCTTTATTAATGGAATATTGCGCTTTTTCAAAATCCATTTCATAGCCGTGATTTTTCAAAAATAAAATCTCTTCTTCCCGTGATAAAGACATATCGCGAATTGGGGTAAGAATTTCGATGTTCGAACACATGACCTGAAAAATCAAATCAAAACGCACCTGATCATTTCCCGCTCCTGTACTTCCGTGAGCGATTGCTGCTGCCCCAATTTTCTGCGCAAATTTTGCAATATTCTGCGCCTGAACGGTTCGTTCTGCGCTTACAGAAAGCGGATAAGTATTGTTTTTCAACACATTTCCGAAAATCAAATATTTAACACACTCATTATAATACGACTGAACAGCATCAATAAAAGTATAGGAACTTACGCCCAGTTTTTCTGCTTTCAATTTCAGTTCCTGCTCCTCATCTTTAGAAAACCCACCGGTATTTACGGTCACCGCATGAACATCATACGCTAAATTTTCACTGAGATATTTCGCACAATAGGAAGTATCTAATCCTCCACTAAATGCTAGTACTACACTTTTCTTCATCGTTTTGTTTTTCTTTTGTTAATTGGTCTTTGTCGTTTTTCGGCGCATAAAGCATTGCGGTACAAAGGCAATTTTGTCGATTTTTGCTCATTAAAATTTCATAATTGACGCAGGTTTTACACCCATTCCAAAATGCTTCATCCTGGGTTAATTCCGAATAAATAACCGGTTTATATCCCATTTCAGCATTAATTTTCATGACCGCCAATCCCGTCGTTAAACCAAAAATTTTTGCATTCGGATATCTTTCTCTGGATAATTGAAAAATTCTTTCCTTAATTAAAGTGGCATAGCCTTTATTTCTAAATTTTGAGGAAACAATAAGTCCCGAATTCGCAACAAACTCACCATGTGACCAGGTTTCGATGTAGCAGAAGCCAACCCAAGTTCCGTCATCTTCTGAGGCAACGACTGCTTTTCCTTCCAGAATTTTGTCACTGATATAATCCAGTGACCGTTTCGAAATACCCGTTCCCCGTTTCTTGGCTGAATCTGCAATTTCATGCTGTATTTCTTCTGCGTATTTCAAATGTTTATCTGAAGAAACTTCTATTTTCATTTATTTACAACTTTTAAAGCAACAAATTTAAGATAAAAAATCTTTAGTGAACAAATAAACAACAATTAATTACTGTTAAAATTTAATTAAAAAGATTTTTAACCCAAACCGCCTAATATAAAAGGATATAATATCTGGAAAACCAAATGAGATGATCATAGAAAAAAATCACTAAATGAGAGGGAGAAAATAAAAATTGTAAAAAATATCATTTTACAGAGTCGATTTTTTTATCTTCATACAAAATTTGAAAACCCTCTTTTCATTATATCTTGAGTAAAAACACAAAATCTTGATAAAACAAAATCCTTCAAAGGAAGCCGCGTCCTAATTAGCCCTGATAGAAGCGGTTACCCCACAGCAAGCATTGGGAAAGTTTTGGGGCGAGGAGTATGAGCGGATAGCAGGATAAAGCTCCTAAAAAAAAGTAGAAAACTAAACAATAATAAAGCATGAAAAATTACGTAATAGACGATTTGCCCGACTATTTTAAACAGTACAAAAAATCCATCAAAAACCCGAAAAAATTCTGGGATAAAGTGGCCGATGAAAATTTCGTGTGGTACCAACGCTGGTCCAAAGTGGTAGATTACAACATGGAAGAAGCGAAAATCAAATGGTTTAAAAATGCAAAACTGAACATCACCAAAAACTGTATTGACCGGCATTTGAACGAGCGTGGCGACAAAATGGCGATTATTTTTGAACCCAACGATCCCAAAGAAGAAGCGCAACATATTTCCTACAGTGAATTGCGCGACCGTGTCTGTAAAATGGCGAATGTACTGCGTGATCAGGGCGTGCAAAAAGGCGACCGCGTTTGTATTTATCTGCCGATGATTCCCGAACTGGCGGTTTCGATGCTGGCGTGTGCGAGATTGGGCGCGGTTCATTCCGTGATCTTTGCAGGATTTTCGGCAAACGCTGTGGAATCAAGGGTGAATGATTGCGGTGCGAAAATGATCATCTGTTCAGACGGAAGTTTCCGCGGCTCAAAATCAATCGATTTAAAAGGAATCATTGATGAAGCTGTAGAAAAATGCCCGACAGTAGAAAAAGTTTTGGTCGTAAAAAGAACCGGAAGCGAAGTGAAAATGAAGGAAGGACGGGATTTTTGGCTGGAACCTCTGTATGAAAAAGCAGCCTCAGATTTTATTTCGGTGATCATGGATGCAGAAGATCCTCTTTTTATTTTGTACACTTCCGGTTCCACTGGAAAACCCAAAGGAATGCTTCATACAACGGCTGGTTATATGGTTTATACGGCCTATACTTTTAAAAATGTTTTTAATTATAAAGAGAATGATATTTATTGGTGCACCGCAGATATTGGCTGGATAACCGGTCATTCCTACATTCTGTACGGGCCGCTTGCAAATGGCGCCACGACGGTCATTTTCGAAGGCGTGCCGACTTATCCGGAACCGGACCGTTTCTGGGAAGTGATTGAAAAACATAAAGTCACGCAATTTTACACTGCTCCGACAGCGATTCGTGCCTTGGCAAAAGAATCTTACGAGTGGGTTGAGAAACATGATTTGTCGAGTTTGAGAGTGATTGGTTCTGTTGGTGAACCGATTAATGATGAAGCATGGCATTGGTATAACGATCATGTCGGCAAGAAAAAATGCCCGATTGTTGATACCTGGTGGCAGACAGAGACAGGTGGAATTATGATTTCGCCGCTTCCTTTTATTACGCCTACAAAACCAACTTACGCAACCTTGCCTTTGCCGGGAATCCAACCTGTTTTGATGGATGACAAACGGAATGAAATCACAGGAAATCAAGTCGATGGAAATTTATGCATCCGTTTTCCGTGGCCGGGAATTGCAAGAACGATTTGGGGCGATCATCAAAGATACAAAGACACCTATTTCACCGCTTTCCCAGGGAAATATTTTACCGGAGACGGCGCTTTGCGGGATGAAGTTGGGTATTACAGAATCACCGGTCGGGTTGATGATGTGATCATCGTTTCCGGGCATAATTTGGGAACTGCACCGATTGAAGACAGTGTAAATTTACATCCAGCCGTTGCAGAATCAGCAATCGTCGGTTATCCGCACGATGTGAAAGGAAGTGCGCTTTACGGTTTCGTGATGTTGAAAGACAGCGGTGAAGACCGTGATAGAGATAATTTGAGAAAAGAAATCAACAACGTTATTTCGGATACGATTGGACCAATCGCGAAACTTGATAAAATTCAGTTTGTTTCTGCCTTGCCAAAAACCCGTTCTGGTAAAATCATGCGTCGTATTTTGAGAAAAATTGCGGAAGGTGATTTTGCTAATTTCGGGGATACTTCTACCCTGCTGAATCCGGAGATTGTCGAAGAGATAAAGAATGAGAAGATTTGATTTGTTGATTTGACGATGTGTTGGTGTATTGATGAACGCAATACTTTGATTATAATTAAACCTTGCGGAAACGTGAGGTTTTTTTGTTCTATTTTATTTATTTGAAAGATTTTGCAAAAAAAATTCAACATTAAGATTTTGGTTAAGGAGTTAAGATGATTAAGATCCCTCACCGAAATTGAAAACTAAAATATGACTCTTATGTTTAAACAGTAAATAAAAACTTTTTGATTGTTTGGTGAAATTTTTTACTACTTTTAAATAAAAAAAATTGGACGATTCAAATTGTACTACCGAAGTCATCATCATTGGCGGCGGTTTGGCAGGTTTAACAGGCGCGATTCACCTTTCAAAAATGGGAGTTGGCGTGATTGTTATTGAAAAGAATCACTATCCAAAACACAAAGTCTGCGGCGAATATATTTCCAATGAAGTTATTCCCTATTTTAAATGGCTTGAGATTGATGTTGAAGATTTAAAGCCGACTCATATTAAAACGCTGCAATTTTCATCAGAATCCGGAAGAACCATTGCAGCCAAACTTCCGCTCGGCGGTTTTGGAATCAGCCGTTATACTTTAGATGAATTCCTTTATCAAAAAGCACTTTCCCAGAATTGCGGGATTCTCGAAGATCAAGTCAATGAGGTGAATTTTAAAGACGATTTTTTTGAAGTTCATTTGGCGTCCGGCAAAGTTGTGACTTCGAAAGTCGTTTTGGGCGGTTTTGGAAAACGCTCTAATTTAGACGTGAAAATGAAACGCAATTTTGTAGAGCAGAAATCTCCATGGTTGGCGGTGAAATCTCATTATAAAGGTAATTTTCCGGATGATCTTGTTGGCCTGCATAATTTTAAAGGCGGTTATTGTGGTGTTTCGAAGGTGGAGAATAATTTGCTCAATATCTGTTATTTAACTAATTTTAAATCGTTCAGGAAATTTAAAAATATTGAAGAATTCCAGGAAAAAACAGTTTCTCAAAATCCTCATTTAAAAAATATTCTGGAAAATTCTGAATCTGTTTTTGAAAAACCTTTGACCATCAGTCAGATTTGTTTTGAGAAAAAAGATAATGTAGAAGATCATGTTTTAATGATGGGCGATACTGCCGGTTTAATACATCCGTTGTGCGGAAATGGAATGGCAATGGCGATTCACAGCGCAAAACTGGCATCGGAAGAAACCATCTCTTTTTTAAAAGGTAAAATTTCCCGCCCGCAAATGGAACAGAATTACACTGAAAACTGGAACATAAATTTTAAACAACGATTGTGGTATGGCAGGTTTTTAGGTAGTATTTTAGAACATTCAAAACTTTCTGAAGTTTTGACTAATTTATTAACCTATTTTCCTTTCTTACTTCCAATAATTATTAGAAAAACCCACGGAAGAGAAATCAAAATGACTCAAAATTAATGGCTTTAGACACCACGCACAGAACAGATTTAGAAGAATCAATGGACGATTTTTCGATGGATAACGACGGATTGGTAACCGCTTTGGATGACATTGCGCGAATCAATCAGTTGCTCGGCGGAAATTCGATTACTTTAAATGGCGTTAAAAATTTAATTAAAAACTTTCCAAAAGACCAAACCATTACCATCATGGATTTCGGTTGCGGAAGCGGCGATATGCTTCGAATGTTGTCCAAATTTGGAACGAAAAACAATATTAAATTTAAACTGATCGGCATCGATGCCAACGAAGCCACGATTCGCCACGCCGAAAAATGCTCCACCGAATTTGAAAACATTTCCTATTTGGCAGAAGACATTTTCCTCTACGATTTTGCAAAATACAAAATTGATATCGCCCTGATTACATTGACTTTACATCACTTTAAAGACGATGAGATTTTAAAAATACTGCGTGTTATTTTAAATTTAGTCAAAAAAGGAATCGTTGTGAATGATTTACAGCGAAGTAAATTAGCCTACCGCTTGTTTCAAATGATTATCTTTATTTTCAGATTAGAAAAAATGACCGCCAATGATGGATTGATTTCAATTTTAAGAGGTTTTAAAAGAGAAGATTTAGAAAAATTTTCAAAAAAATTAGCATTAAAAAAATACAGCATCCAATGGAAATGGGCTTTCCGCTACCAATGGATTATTGAAAAAATATGAGTGTAAAAATAGTGAGTGTTGCCAAGCAACTGCCAAAATATTCCCGAAAAACTGCCGAAGTTTTACCTTTTCTCGATCTTTGGTTAGAAGGTCAGGAAAGCCGTTTCGTACGGAAAGTTAAAAAAATCTTTGAAGGCGCCGCCGTCGATGAAAGATATTCTATAATGGATCCCGCAGAAGTTTTCACCGCCACTTCGTTTGAAGACAAAAATGATATTTACGCCCGTGAAGTTGTTATTTTGGGCGAACAGGTTTTGGAAAAAGCGTTAAAAAAAGCCGGTTGGAATCCGCAATCTCTGGACTATATTATTACCGTAAGTTGCACCGGGATTATGATTCCGTCATTGGATGCTTATCTGATCAATAAATTAAATCTTCGTCAGGACATTGTCCGTTTGCCTGTTACCGAAATGGGTTGCGCAGCCGGAGTTTCCGGAATTATTTATGCGAAGAATTTCCTGCAGGCAAATCCGGGGAAACGCGCTGCAGTAATTGCGGTCGAAAGTCCGACCGCGACTTTTCAACTCGATGATTTCTCCATGGCAAATATGGTAAGCGCTGCGATTTTCGGCGACGGTGCGGCGTGCGTTCTGCTTTCTTCCGAAGAAAATGCGGAAGGTCCGGAAATTCTTGCGGAAGAAATGTATCATTTTTATAACAACGAACACATGATGGGTTTTAAACTCACCAATTCCGGTTTGCAGATGATTTTGGATATCGAAGTTCCCAACACGATCGGTGAACATTTTCCAAATATTATTCATCCATTTTTAGCCAAACAGCATTTGGAAATTAAAGATATTGATCACCTGATTTTTCATCCGGGCGGAAAAAAAATCGTTCAGATGGTCGAGGGATTATTTTCCGAGTTGGGCAAAAATATTGATGTGACAAAAGAAATTTTACGTTTGTACGGAAATATGTCGAGCGCTACCGTTTTGTATGTTTTAGAAGAAATCATGAATCAGCAACCGCAGAAAGGCGAAAAAGGTTTAATGCTCAGTTTCGGCCCAGGATTTTCTGCACAAAGAGTTCTAATGCAATGGTAAGAAGATTTGAAAATACAGGTTACTGGACTTTAATTCTGGGCGGAAGTTCAGGATTAGGTTTGGCTTCTGCAAAAAAACTAGCAAGCGAAGGAATGAACATCTGCATCATTCACCGGAATCCGCGTGCTGAAATGGAAATGATTAATCGTGGATTTGCGAAGATTCAAAATGAAAATATTCAATTTTTAAGTTTAAATAAAGACATTTTAAATCTGCAACACCAGCAGGATATTTTATCAGAATTAAAAACAGTTGTAGGAAAAGAAGGCAAAATTCGTTGCCTTTTACACAGCATCGCGAAAGGAAATTTAAAACCGATGATTGGTTCAGAGCATGAAAGTCTGTCCACCGATGATTTCAGTATCACGCTTCATGCGATGGCGACCAGTCTATACGATTGGACAAAACTACTGTTTAATGAAAACCTCTTCGCGGAAGACGCCAGAATCCTCGCTTTTACAAGTGAAGGAAGTACAAAACCAATTCACAATTACGCAGCAGTCTCTGCCGCGAAAGCCGCTTTAGAAGCAATTTCCAGAAACATTGCTTTGGAATTTGCGCCTTTTGGTTTGCGATGCAATTGTATTCAAGCCGGAGTAACTGATACACGGTCTTTACAAATGATTCCGGGAAGTAAAGAAATAAAAGAACAGTCGAAAAAACGAAATCCTTTCAAAAGATTAACTACAGCGGAAGATGTCGCGGATGTGGTGAGTTTATTGTGTCAGGACGAAGCTTCCTGGATCAACGGTTGCGTAATTCCCGTGGATGGTGGCGAACATTTAGGATAAAATGAATACTAAAGAAATTTTACAGAAATTACCTTATACTACTCCATTTCTATTTGTGGATGATTTACTGAGCGTTGACGAAAATGGCGCGACCGGCACTTTTACTTTTAATGAAAGTTTAGATTTTTTCAAAGGTCATTTTAAAAATAATCCGGTCACGCCCGGCGTCATTTTAACCGAATGTATGGCGCAGATTGGATTGGTTTGTCTCGGAATATATCTGGTGGGAAATGATTTGACTGAAGAAAGTCAGATTGGTTTAACTTCAACAGAAATAGAATTTTTAAAACCCGTTTTTCGTAATGAAAAAGTCACCGTGATTTCAGAGAAAATTTATTTTAGATTTAATAAATTAAAATGCAAAGTGAAGATGCTGAATGAAAAGAACGAAATTGTTTGTGAAGGAACAATTGCCGGAATTATTAAAGTCAATTAATATGGAAAGAAGAGTTGTCATCACAGGTTTAGGCGTCGTAGCTCCGAACGGAGTCGGTTTGGAAGATTTTAAATCAGCTTTAAAAGAAGGCCGCTCCGGAATTCAGTTTGACCAACAATTAGCCGATTTGCAATTTTCGTGTCAGGTTTCTGGAACGCCGCCCATCGATAAAGATCATTTAAAGAAATATTTCACTGATTTGGAATTACGGAATTTCAATTCGACCGGAATTATGTACGGCGTCATCGCAGGTTTAGATGCCTGGAAAGATGCCGGTTTGGAAATTTCAGACGGCGAAAATCCCGATTGGGACAGCGGAACCATTTTCGGAACCGGGACTTCGGGCATTGAAAAGTTTCGGGAAAGCATTTATAAAATCGATGCACTTCAAACAAGGAAATTAGGAAGCACGGCCGTTTCACAAACCATGAACAGCGGGATTTCTGCCTATTTGGGCGGAAAACTGGGATTAGGAAATCAGGTCACCACCAATTCATCGGCATGTACAACCGGAACAGAAAGTATTTTAATGGCTTTTGACCGTATAAAATCAGGAAAAGCAAAAAGAATTCTGGCGGGCAGTACGAGCGATTCGGGACCGTATATTTGGGCGGGCTTCGATGCCATAAAAGTCTGTAATTTTAAATCGAATGATCATCCGGAAAAAGCCTCGCGACCGATGAGTGCTTCTGCAGCAGGTTTTGTTCCGGGAAGCGGCGCCGGAGCTTTGGTCATCGAAGATCTGGAATCGGCTTTGGCAAGAAATGCGAAAATTTATTGTGAAATTCTCGGCGGAAATCTTAATTCTGGTGGTCAACGGGACGGCGGAAGTATGACCGCCCCGAATTCTGTGGCCGTACAAAAATGCGTAAAAGATGCAATTTTAGAATCTGGAATTGAGCCAAAAGACATCGATTATATCAGCGGACATTTAACTGCGACTTCAAAAGATGCAACAGAAATTAAAAATTTAGCTGAAGCCCTGAACCGTTCCGGCAAAAATTTCCCGTATATCAATTCACTTAAAGCTTTGACCGGACACTGCCTTTCCGGTGCCGGAAGCATCGAAGCCGTGGCAACTATTCTGCAGCTGACTGAAAATTTTATTGCTCCGAATATCAACTGCGAAGATTTAAATCCGGAAATTACTTCAATCATCGATGCAGAATGCATTCCGCAGAAATTTTTAGAAAAAGAACTCAATATCGCGGCGAAAGTTAGTTTTGGTTTTGGCGATGTAAACGGATGTGTTATCTTTAAAAAATATTCTTAAAAAATTTCAATACGAAAATATGAACAAGGAAGAGGCTATTCAAAAATTAAAAGAGATTGTAAAACCTTACGTGAAAGAGGCGGAACTTTTAAAAAACATTAATGAAAATACAGATTTCATTAATGATCTCAATATTAATTCTGCTAATTTAGTCGATGTCGTTTTAGATGTGGAGGAGGTTTTCGATATTGAAATCGACGCGGCATCGATGGAGAAGATGCGGGATGTAAAATCTGCGCTGGCGGTCATCGAAGAGAAATTGGCGATAAAATAAACCTTTAAACCAAAGAGTAAAATATTAAATGTTGAAATTAATTTTTAATTTTCGACGGTTTTTTATACACTTTTGATCAACTCCAGAACCTGTTTAAATTCTAAAAAGTTGCCTTTTTTGCTCTTGTGGAGATTTTCCTTTTTTAGATTTTCTTTGGTGCCTTTTGCGTTTTAAATATTTTCATCATTTTTAAAGAGGCTCTTAAACAATATAAAAATTTCCGTGATTTTTAAGTCAAAAAACAGCTTGAAAGCGCCAATATTTTCAACTTATCCACATTTCCACAACCAACAAATTAACTTGTGTAAGCAATAAGTTTTCTTTATTTTCGTTGATTAAATGTGGAAAAGCAAATTCCTTAAAACCTTCCGAAAATCAGGAGTAAATGAATTCAAAAAAAATCTTAATTGCCACGGCAATATTCTATTTCGGCTTATCCGAGGCTCAGCAATCTCAATACTTCAGCGACCGCGAAAACTACCGCTTCAACTTAGCGGAAAACCTTTACCAAAATAAAATTTACAACGCTTCTCAGTTTGAATACGCACGGCAGTATTTCTACAACGAAAATCTTTCGAATTCAAAAAAAGAAGCGGCCCAGTTTTTCGATAATGTCATCGGTGTCATTTTGCGTAAAAATCATGCGGAAGAAGGATTGGATGCATTTATTAAACAGTATCCGAACTCGGCCTATTTTGCGCAGGCGAATTTACCTTTGGCGGATTTTTACTTAGCTCAGAAAGATTTTGACAAAGCCTTAGAAACGTTGAAAAACGTGAATCAGTATCAGCTTTCAAAAGAAGAAAATACGCAGTATATCATGAAACTCGGTTATGCGAAATTCATGACGGGCGATTCTCAAGGTGCGATTGAAGCTTTGGAAGAAGCTTATAAAACCACAGATGGTTCCGATAAAAACGACATCGCTTACATGTTGGGACATCTGTATTATGCAGACGGGCAGAATGATAAAGCGTTTTCTTTTTTCGATCAGATCAAAGATAACGACAAATATGCACGCGTTGTAAAACCGTATTATGTGCAGTTGTATTTCAATAATAAGGATTATGACAAAGCAATTATAGAAGGAAATGCGTTGCTCAATGAAAATATTTCTGCTGATTATAAAGCGGAAGTTCACAAGATGATTGGCGAAAGTTATTTCATGAAAGGCGATTACAGTTCGGCTTATCCTCATTTGAAAATTTATTTGGAAAGCAAGGGAAAACCTTCTGAAAGTGATTTGTACGAAATGGGATTTGTTTCGGCGCATCTGAAAAAATACGATGAAGCCGTTTCTTATTACAATCAATTATTGAACAGCAATTCGGCGACTTCACAAAATGCGTATTATCAGTTGGGAAATGCCTATCTGGAAGTCGGTAAAAAACAGGAAGCGCTTTCTGCGTTCCGTTCAGCGTATCAGATGACTTATGATCCGAAAGTGCAGCAGCTCGCTCATTTGCAATACGCTAAACTGAGTTACGAACTCGGAAATCCTTTTGAATCAGCTTCAAATGTGATTCAAAGTTATATTACCAAATATCCGAAAAGTGCTGACACTGCGGCCATGAAATCTCTTTTGGTGAAATCTTATCTGTATTCAGGCGATTATAAAGGAACTTTGGCTGCGATTGATAAAATGCCGAATTCCACACCGGAAACCGATAAAATCGATCAGGAGGTTTCCTATTTGTTAGGAACGGAAGAATTTAATAAAGGAAATCTCGATGCCGCCGAAAAATACTTTCTGCGGAGTTTAGAATTTAATATCAATAAAGAATTCAATTCACGAGCGCTGTATTGGTTGGCCCAGACATATTATCAGAAAGGAAATTATGCTTCTGCAATTACGCGTTTTGAAAAACTTCAAAATACAGATTTTCCGGAAAAACAACAGTTGAACTACGATTTGGGATATGCTTATTTTAAATCAAAGAAATTTGATAAGGCTAAAGAATATTTCAAAGCTTATTTAAATAATCCAAAACCGGAATTTAAAAATGATGCAGAACTTCGTTTGGCAGATACGCATTATGCGAATAACGACCTGAATGAGGCAATCGCTATTTACGATAAAACAGAAAATGCCGACGATTATACTTTGTTCCAAAAAGCCATGGCTTTAGGATTCAAAGGTGATACGGTGGCGAAAATCGCCGAACTGAAAAAATTGCTTGCGCAGTTTAAAAATTCAGAATATTTCGATGACGCACAGTATGAAATTGCAACGTCTTATGCGGCAAATGATGATTTCAAAAACTCGAATGATTATTTTACTCAAGTCATAAAAACCAGTACGGATAAGGATTTGGTAGCCAATGCCCAGATTTACCGCGCCCAGAATTACATCGATCAGAACGAAGATGCAAAAGCTTTATCTGAATTAAAGTCGCTCGGAAATCAGTATAAAAATACGGCATTTGCCAGTAAAATTGTTCAGGCTGCGCGTCCGCTTTTTATTAAAAACAATGATGTTTCGGGATATCAGAATTTCGCCCAAAGTTTAGGCGTGAGAATCGATGCGTCCGAAATCGATGAAATTAATCTGAACCGTGCGAAAACTTTCTATGCCAGTAAAGATTATAAAAATGCTATTCCGCTTTTTGAAAAATATTTAACGCAGAATCCAACCGGTGAAGGTTTGTATCAGGCGCAATATGAATTGGGCGAAAGTTATTTCCAGACGCAGAATTCCGCCAAAGCATTATTGGTTTTACAGGAAGTTGCAAATGTTCAGAATGATTATCAGGAAGATGCGCAAACCAGGGTTGCACAAATTTATTTAGCGCAGAACAATACGAATGAAGCCAAGAAATATCTAATCTCACTTTCGAATTCAACCAATGTCAACGTGAAAAATTTTGCCAATGTCGAATTAATGAAAATTTATTCTGACGAAAAAGATTTCAAAAAAGCAGAAATGCTGGCTGATTTAGTGTTGCAGAATCCTAAAAATTCTGCTTCGGTGAATGAACAGGCGAAAGTCATTAAAGCCAGAAGTCTTATGAACAACGGAAAAGATAACGACGCAAAAACAGCTTATGCGGCTTTAGAAAAATCTTCGAATACCGAAGTTGCAGCGGAAGCTTTATACGCAAAAGCTTTTTATCAAAACAAAGGAAAAGCCTTTAAATCATCGAATGAAACCATTTTCAAGCTGGCCAATAATTATGCTTCCGAAGAATTTTGGGGTGCAAAATCTTTGGTTTTAATGGTTAAGAATTACATCGGTTTGAAAGACAATTATCAGGCGAGTTACACCGCTGATCAGATTATTGCCAATTATGGCGATTTCCCGGAAATTGTCGCCGAAGCGAAAGATTTAAAAAAGCAAATCAAGAAGTAAAATACATTGTACAAAGTACAGTCAGTACATTATACATTATACATAATCCATTTATCAATGAACAAGACCATTCAACATATATTTTTCATCGGATTACTATTTTCCTCAACCGCAGTTTTTTCCCAGATCAAAGAAGAGAAATTGATTTTGGACCGAAAGCGTGAACCGGAAGTAAAGAAAATCGAGAAGAAAAAAACATCCATCGAAGCAGAGAAAAATTATCCGCCGCAGGAAAAATCCGCGAATCCGCCGACGTACGACATTACCAATGTTCCGGCGTCTTCAGATTTTAAAACTTCGCTGATTCAGGGAGAAGATATTTCGCCGAAATTCGATGCCGAATATCAGAATAACTATTTCCAGCTTGGAATGGGAAATTACGGAAAAATTCTTGCCGACGGAAATATTTCCACCAAACTGGAAAACGGAATGGAAGCCGGTGGCGACGTTCATTTCCTTTCTACAAGCGGTCTAAAGAAAGTTTATGCCTGGGATTCCAAACAAAGTACTGCGAATATTGGCGCCTTTCTAAATTCTTATGGTGAGAAAGGAAAATTCAGCGTGAATGCAGATTATGGTTTAAACGATTATAATTATTACGGAATTTATGCATTAGCTCCGGCTTCAAACAATGTCGATTTAAAGCAGAAAACCAACCGTTTTAAAGTAAACGGTTACTACGATTTTTATTCCAATGAAATCCTGAATGATGTCCGCGTGAAATCTTCTTTCCTGAGCGATCATTTTGGAGCGAAGGAAAATCAGGCTGAAATTTTGGTGAATTTATCAAAGCACGGCGTAGAATTGCCAAGTTTTGATGATGTGAATTTCAATGCGGATCTGGGTTTAAATTTAGAAACCGTAAAATCTGATTTTGAATTGCTTACTAAAAATTCCTCTCAATTTCTCAATGCGACTTTAGCACCGAAAATGACTTTCTTTAAAGGAAAATCTTATTTGATCATCGGTTCGGATTTTTCATTTTTAAATGCAAAGAATTCAAATATGACTTTAGCAGAAGAGGTGAAAAATAATAAAACCTATTGGTTCCCAAAAGCAGAACTGCAGTTTGCAGCCGCCGATGAATTCAAGTTTTATGCTGGGATTACCGGTGGTTTACAATTAAATACCTACGCCGATTTACTGGAACAAAATCCTTATTTGATCTCGGACCAGGAATTGCGTGCGACAGAAACAAAATATAAATTCTACTTTGGTTTGCGGGGCGACATTGACCAAAACATCAAATACGATTTCAGCGCAGGATTTGGGAAAATGAATGATATTCTTTTCTTTAAAGCAAATAATTTGTTTAATGTAGCCGCTGAATATAACCGTTTGCCTTATGATTATGCCAACACTTTTTCATCTGTTTACGATAATGGAACGGTGAGTGAGGCAAAAGCGAGTGTGCAATATTTTCCATTGGCGAATTTGGCGCTGGATGCAGAATTAAAGTTTGAGAAATATAATCTTGAAAATTATGAGAACATTTACAATAAACCTTTGGTAAAAGCCAGTTTGGGTGGAAAATATTCGATATTGGACAAAAAACTGAATTTGGGAGCGAAAGCGATTTTTGCGACGGATCAGACAACCAATTCATTTGAAGTAAATCATGAAGCAATTGATCCTAATTTTCGCGCTCTGGAAAACAAAAATGACAAAATTGGTGGATTTGCTGATTTAAATTTGTCCGCAGAGTACAAAGTTCACAAAAATTTAAGTATTTTTGCACTCGGAAACAATTTACTCAACACCCAGTATCAAACTTACAAAGGTTATAAAGTTTTGGGAGCACAGATTTTGGGAGGAGTGAAGATAAGTTTTTAAAAAAATGAGCAATGAGCAATATTACTCATTACTCATAAAAAAAGGCTGCGTAGTTCAACTGGATAGAATATCAGATTTCGGCTCTGAGGGTTAGGGGTTCGAATCCCTTCGCGGTCACACAAAAAGGATAAAATTAATTTTTTATCCTTTTTTGTTTTTTTAGGAATCTCATTTATTTTACAATTTCAATATTTCTGAAATGCGCAACAAACAAAACGACAAAACCGGTTATGGTTTTGTCGTTTTAATGATAATTAAATCAAGTTATTAATTCAACCTTCGATATATAATAAATGTGTTTTTAAATGAATCTGAAAAGATTAATTATTGGTTACTGCCAATTTAACCTCAATATTATTTCTTGTCGCATTCGAGTAAGGACAAACCTGATGCGCCTTTTCTGTGAGCGACTGTGCTTCCTCTAGCGAAACGCCGGGAATATTTACGTCTAATTCTACCGCTAAACCGAAACCGCCGTTTTCAGTTTGACCGATACTTACTTTTGCTTTTACCGAAGTTTCGCCAGTTTCAATCTTTGATTTTTTGATGACCAAATTCAAAGCGCTGTCGAAACACGCGGCATATCCTGCAGCGAAAAGCATCTCAGGATTAGCAAAACCGTCACTTGCGCCACCTAAAGATTTCGGAGTTCTAACATCCAATTCTAAAATTCCATTTTCACTTTTAATGTGTCCGTCGCGGCCACCTTTTGCGGTGACGCTTGTTGTATATAATGTTTTCACTTCTTATTTTCTACTTTGTTTAAAATTTTATCGACTGTCATTTTTAATTCGAGCAGATCTTCATCTGAAAAATTGAGTTTCTCTTTCATCTTGCCCGGAATTGCACAAGCCAGTTTTTGCAGATCTTTGCCTTCTTGGGTTAAAAAAACTTGCACTACACGCTCATCTTCCTTTTTTCTGTTTCGCTGTAAAAAAGATTTTGCTTCCAGTCTTTTTAATAAAGGCGTCAAAGTTCCACTGTCCAGATACAGTTTTTCACCGATTTGATTTACCGTTAAACCTTCTTCTTCCCAAAGTACCATCATCACTAAATACTGAGAATAGGTAATATCCAGTCTATCTAAAAACGGCCGGTACATTCCCGTAATCTCTTTGGCGATGACGTACAGCGGAAAACAAATTTGATTTCCCAATTTTGGAGTATCCTGATTTTCCATAAGGCAAAAAGAAGGTTTAATTAAATAACTTATTTTTGAATGATAAATTCCTCCATCGGAATTCTCACTTTTTTCATGTGAGAAAGATAATCTTTTTCGATGTCTCTATAGCCTAAATATAAAAGACTGACACTTTTTAAACCCAGTTCTTTCAAACCTAAAATTTCATCTACAACCTCATTGCTGAAACCTTCGGCTGGTGTGCTGTCAATCTTTAATTCTGCAGCTTGAGCCATCGCTAAACCAAGAGCAATATATGTTTGACGAGCGGTATGAGCAAAATTTTCATCCGCAGTTTGAGCGTTATAAATTTCTTTCAGTTTATCGGTATAACTGCCGAATCTTCCTCTTGGTAATTCTCTCACATCGGTGTGGTAATCGTAAACTTTATCGATTTTTTCATCAGAGTAACGGTCCCAAGCTGCAAAAACAAGAACGTGAGAAGAATCTCTCATCACTTCAGGATTCAGCGCGCCCTTCACCATTTTTTCTTTCAGTTCCTGATTTTCTACCACAATCACCCGGAAAGGCTGTAATCCCGATGAAGTTGGCGCCAGTCTGGCCGCTTCTAATATTTTATTTAAATCTTGCTCAGATACTTTTTTTGCAGGATCGTAAGCTTTTACGGCATGTCTCCATTTTAAATCTTCCAGTAATGACATATTTTGTATTTTAAATGATTATGTATTTTCGAACTGCAAATATAGCAAACAATTATATTGTGCGCAATTTAATTATGATTAAATTCTTACTGTGAATTTCCGCTGTCTTTCGTGGTTTTCTTAAATAGGGTTATTTCGCCCTTTTTAGATTAATTAAATTTTCTAAATTTGCATACACACAAATGCTATGAAAAAATTTACCTTTTTTCTGATTACCCTATGCGGTATTCAGATATTTCCGCAGATTACTATCACAAAGGATAGTTCATTCGGAAACAACGGCGTCTTCACTGCCAACTTCCATTCCAACCAAAACGTTCTCAACAGTAATGTTCTGGTTTTGCCCAATAATGCGATGCTGTACATTATTAATACCGCGAACAGGAATTATATCCTCAAGCTGCATCCGAACGGGACTTTAGATTCAGATTTTGCTGACAATGGCAGGTTGGAATTCGGAGAAAATAATTTTCTCAATGCTGTTTTACAAGGCAATAAAATAATCGTTTATTTGGGGCCAAAACCGCTTGATTATAATACTTACGGAGATTCGAAAATCTTGAGATACCATCTCAACGGAACGCTGGACAGCACTTTTGGGAACAGCGGCGTTATCAATGAAGTTACGGAAAGTACAAATCCACAATCACTGAGCGTTTTGGTTCTTGAGGATCAAAGTTTAGTGGTGACCAATTCCAACAGTATTTATCCGAAAAAATTTACAGTTGATGGCCGGCTAGATACTGGGTTTGGAAGTAATGGCGAAATAATTTATAATTATTACTTTCCGCTTGGCCAGTCCTCGACCGGAAAAATTGCCACGTGTGATGTGAGTTCTCTTTCTTCCTCGGTGTATTCATTTTATAACCTCAATGCTCTGACTGCTAACACTGTCTTGAATTTAAATGAGAAAGAATGCCACCAATACAATGGTTTTCCGTTGCAGAACAAAACCAATACCTCTACAAGAATGACCAGCAGTGGAATGGTGTATTCCGTTTTTCAATATCAGAATTATCCGCTTCCGGATTTCAGCAGACTGGTGGTGATCAGGAATGAGCAGTTAGATCCTGATTTTAATGGAAAAGGGTTTGTGACTTCTGAGAACTATGAGCAATTTTTAGATTCGGGTTTTGCTGATAATGTATTTTTCATATTAAATCAGAAAGGAAATGAAAAAGCGCTCAAGGCCTATTCTCAAAGCGGAACTTCTTTAAAAATTAACAGCCAGAGAGATTTTAATCTTCTTTCGGGGCACGAAATTGAGATCAAAGACAATTATATTTTAGTGAATTCTATACTTCCCGATGATCATCAAAATCTGGTCCGGGTGAAAATAGAAAAATTTTTAATCTCAAAAGAACAGCTTTCGACTTCTAATAATACACTTAAGAAGATAGAAGTAGAAAATCCCATCAAAGATTTTTTAAATATTACATATGCCGAAAACGCTGAAAGTTTTGAGATTTACAATGTGGAAGGAAGAAAAATTTTAGCTTCCCGAAATTTTAAAAACATCAATACTGCAAATCTTCCAAAAGGAAATTACATCCTAAAAATGAGTATGAAAAACGGAGAAATATTTTCAAAAAAACTCATTAAGAATTAAAACCGTTCTTTTAATTATAATTTTAAACTTAATATTTAAAATTCATTTCAAAATTTTATCAAACAAAAAACCGCCTGAAAAATTCGGACGGTTTACTCTTTTAAATAAAAATATTTTATCCCATTTTTTTAGCATCAGCAACAAACTGCGCTAAACCTTTATCGGTCAATGGATGATTTAATAAATTAAGAATCGAATCTAATGGCGAAGTGATCACATCGGCACCGATTTTTGCACAGTTGATGATATGCATTGGCGACCGAATCGACGCTGCAAGAATTTCTGTATCAAACATATAGTTATCGAAAATAATTCTGATTTCTTCGATCAGGTTCATGCCGTCTACTGAAATATCATCTAATCTTCCGAGGAAAGGAGAAACGTAATTCGCTCCAGCTTTTGCTGCCAATAAAGCTTGACCGGCCGAGAAAATCAAAGTACAGTTGGTTTTAATTCCTTTGTTGGAGAAATATTTCAACGCTTTAATACCGTCTTTAATCATTGGAATTTTCACCACGATATTTGGGTGAATTGCTGCTAATTCATCGCCTTCCTTAATCATTTCTTCATAAGTGGTACTCAGAACTTCGGCAGAGATATCTCCGTCAACAATTTCGCAAATGGTTTTGTAATGGTTCAAAATTGCGTCTTTCCCACTGATTCCTTCTTTGGCCATCAGTGATGGATTGGTGGTAACTCCATCTAAAATCCCTAAATCCTGTGCTTCTTTAATTTGCTCCAGATTAGCAGTGTCGATAAAAAATTTCATATTACTTTTTGTTTTCGCAAAGGTAAGATTTTCGGGTGCAACAGGAAAATGATTTTGATCTTAAATCGGGGTAAAAATTGGTAAACCATAAAAATAATCTGAGTTATCTGGCGCAAAAGTTATTGCAGGAATTTCAATTTACTCTTCTTCAGTAACACAGAATCAATTCTGCAGTTTTTGCATTTAAATTTTCCACGTTTAATTTCTATTTTTCATCAGAATCCAACCTTGGCGCTGCTCAGCTTTTTGTGTGACTGCATCATACCACGAAATAACGTACCAGTAAGTAGAAGTTGGTAACGTTCTTCCGTTCGCTTTTCCGTCCCATTCCGTTTTAGTGGGATTGGTGGATTCAAAAACTTTCGTTCCGTTTCGGTCAACGATCAGAATCGATACCTCCTGCATTTTCGCTAGATTTTCGATTTTCCAGACGTCATTAATACCATCGGCATTGGGCGTAAACGTATTATTGATTTTTATAAAGTAAACCGTTTTTGGCGGACCTAAGCAGCCTGCCGCCGATTTAACCTGAATTACATAAGAGGATGCCGCAGGATTCTGCAAAATATTTGAACTTTGAGCAACTCCGTTAAAATAGTATTGATAAGGTTTTGCACCTCCTTCCGCAATAACTTCGATCGAATTATTGGTTTGGTTGACAACCTGAATTTTGGGTTGATTTTCATCGGAAATCGTGAAGTTGTGAGTGTAAGAACAGCCATTAGCGTTTGTTAATACAACGGAATAATTTCCAGTTTTTGAAAAGTTGACCGTTCTTGTGGTTTCACCTGTGCTCCATTTATACATCACATTTTCAGAACCGGCATCTACGAGAATAGTTTCGCCAAAACAAATCATGTATTTGTTTAAAAGCGACATCGATTTTGTGGGCGTATTGACTTTTAAATTAATTTTCGCAGTAGACGGACAGAAACCAGCAACCGTAATTCGAACATAAACTGTCTGCGCGAAAGGCGTTTCGTTGGTATAATCCGAACTGATATTCTGAGTGAACCCGGAATCTTTAAAATACTCAAAAGTGGCGGAAGAATTTGTAAATTCAGCTTTTTTTGAATCTAAATTAAAAGCGGTTTTCCCGTCAAAATCGATATCGCAAAGAATATAATCTGCTTCGGACTGCATCAGGACAGAACTTCCGCCCTTAACAAAAGTAACGGTTTGGTGATCAGAAACACAGCCGGTCGCATTATCTTTAATAAAAAAGTCAACGCTTTTCGGCAACACTGAAAGATTAAAACTGGCAGGAAGCGGACTGCCTGAAAGATCCGTAAAAGTATAATTTACTGGATTACTGATTGCTTTATTTTTAAAATCCTGCAAGGAATAGGTTGTTTCGGCACAAAGTAAAATCGAAGAAGTTATTGCAACAGGTTTTAGATTATATGATAAGCTGAAAGAAACCGAATCGCTGCAAGTCGTATTATAAATCACTTTAATATAAGGATTTGGCCCATAAACCGATTCATCATAAGCTGTAATTTGGCTACCCACGAGTAGATCTCCATTGGGTGCGTGGTATTCTAAAGTTACAGTGATGGGCGCTGCTACAGTTACTAGGTCACTTACGTTTTGTTTTAAATTAAATATTGTATTTCCCTGACAATTACTTTTAGGAATTGAAGTAAGGAGTAAAGTGGGTTTTGCATAAACCAAAAGGCTAGCCGAAGGATGATCAGGCGAAACACAACCTGTGACATTATCTACCACACGAACGTAAACAGTCTTCGATCCTACTGCGTTATCATTCAGAAATAAATCATTGTCATAAATTGCACCATTTAAAGTGTTATGATAAGTAACCGTAACGTTTCCAGAATTAATTTCAGGTTTTAAAGAATTTAAATTAAAAGGAGAAAAAGAGCTTGAGCATTGCGGCGCAAGTTGTGTTGTAGGAGCATTTGCAATAACTTTCGCATCTTCAGTGAAAATAAGGGTAGAAATAGTGTTACAAGATCCTGTACTTACATTTTTAGGAACTATTTTCACCCAAACTTTTGGAAATTGTCTGGGATTAATAATTGAGTTTATTGAATAGTTGATTCCATCAGTAGAATATTGATAATCAAACACAGAAAAATTAGAACCTGCCAGATCCTGCAAATATTGGGAAATATCTACGGAAGTTTCACCAAAACAAAATCTTTTTGTTAAATTATTAGCAGCCACTGGTAATGAATCGAACCGAAGATCAAAATTTCTCAAAACTGTACAATCAGAAACTGGATCATTAGCATAAATTCCAACTGTTCTTGTTGTATTTGCATATATAATAAAATTCGTAGGATCTGCAACTGGAGTTACCCCATCAATGAACTGTAAGGTATAATTAGAACCTGGAGGATAGTAATCATATAAATTAATTATTTTAGATGTCGCTCCCGTATTGTCACAATATTTGAGAGAAACATTATTTGGGTTAAAAGGCGGAATCGTAGAATTTAAATTAACGGGAACAGAATCAGAATCTACGGAACATATAGGCAAAGTTTTCCGGGTAGCCCGTACAAAATAACTTCCATTTTGTGTTGCATAATAAGAATTTCCTGTACCGAGAGCTGTTGCATTTCCGACGCGATACCATTCAAAATTTAAATCGGGATCATTCGGAACCGTCATCGAAACGCCACTCACACAGGCAGCTCCAGCGTTATAAGAAATCATAGGTTTTGCAATTTTCTTAAATATCACCTGATCAGAAACCATCGCGCCAACCTGCGCTCCCGAAGGATCGTGATACGTAACTTCAACTTTCAGAATATCGCCATCATTAGGAGAGAAATTGAGTAAAGTATTGGTAGTTTCTCCCAATAAAGTTGCGTTTTGAAACCATTTAAAAACTGGGGTTAAATTTTGATTCGGGGTGAAAAGCCAAGCTTTACCTTCACTTTTCCACGGCCCGTTATTATAATTTTCTCCTGAAATACTGTGTGTAGGAACTTTAAATTTAATCGCATCATCATTTTGTATCCCAAGGATTGCATTATACGTAATTTCCGATTTATTATTGACATAAATTACTATTCTTCCGTCCTCCAGGAGCAAAATATAACTGTAATATCCTGTACTCGAAATACCGCCTGTTCCGTTGGTTCTAATCTGATTCTGAAAAGAGACCATCAGCCCATTTACTCCGCCCACTACTACATTTTTGTATAAATAAACAACGGAACCATTCGCAGATTTAGGAACCAAATCGGTATAACCAAAAAATATCTGTGCCAGATTTAACTCTTGGGCTCTATTAGCTTTGAAAATCTTATTATAGTCTGCAGAAGGTAAGGCAGCGAAAGAATTGTAACCTGTAACCCCACTGAAGGTGCGATCTGTGTAAACCGCTGTATTTTTGAGATTTTCTAATTCGGGATCATCTGTAAAAACCAATCGGCCATTGCTACCCATGACCACTTTGGAATACGTTTTTCCATAAAAACTAAAATTAAATCCGATCGGAAATGCTTCACTGAATTTATCTGCACCGGAAGAAGGAAAATTTATTGGTAGCGATCCTGTAGAAAGCCCAAAATCAGTAGGTAACGCGCTGCTCATCACATAATCCCCTGTAGAACTCGCAACCGCATCCACTTTAAAATTAAATTTTTCGCCGGCACAAAAATATTGTTCGTTCTGGTAGATTTCGCTCGTGGCCGGATTATAGAGCTGAACAGACTGTCCATATCCGAGCGCGAGTAAAAAGGTAAAGACTAGAAAATAAAACTTCTTCATCAAATCAATTTTTGCCAAAAATACGTTATTTATTAAAACACAATATTCACCTATTTTCGTATAAAAGTGTTGAAAAATTATGTTTTTTAAAATTTTCTGTTACATTTGTGTAAATTAAATTTTTAAGATGAACCAACTTTTCAGAAGAAAACAATACAGTGCAAGTGATAAACCCTCAGGTTTGGTGCGCGTTTTAGGCGTTTGGGATATTGTTTTTTTCGGTATTGCTGCCATTATTGGTGCCGGAAGCTTCAGTTCTTTGGGGGAAGCCGTATTTCGTGGCGGTCCCGGCGTCATTGTTTTATATATTATTTGTGGCTTTGCCTGCGGTTTTACAGCCCTTTGTTACGCGGAATTCGCAAGTAGAATTCCCACCGCAGGATCCGCCTATACTTATGCTTATGCAAGTTTCGGCGAACTCATTGCCTGGATTATAGGTTGGGCTTTGATCATGGAATATTCGTTCGGAAACATTTATGTCGCATTCTCCTGGTCCGATTATTTCACCAGTTTTATGGGCAGGATCGGTGTTTTTATTCCCGAATATTTAACCTGTAGTTATCCTGAAGCACATAAAGCGTTTTTGAAAGGTTCCCAAAATTTAGAATTAATTAATGCCTGGAAAAATGCTCCCTTAATCGGAAATTTAAAAATAATTTTTGATGCTCCCGCACTGGTCATCAATGGATTAATCACCTGGCTCGTGTATGTTGGGATCAAAGAATCAAAAAACTTCAACAACATTTTTGTCATTTTAAAATTATTCATCATCCTTCTGGTTATTGCAGTCGGAATCGGATATATGAATACCGATAACTGGTTTCCAAAAAGTATAATCACGGGTGAACATTCATTTATGCCGAATGGTTTTGCCGGAGTAATGAGTGCGGTTTCCGGAGTATTCTTTGCTTATATCGGCTTTGATGCCTTAAGTGTCCTGTCCGAAGAAACCAAAGATCCACAGAAAAATCTCCCGCGGGGAATGATTATTTCGTTGATTTTATGTACCATAATTTATATTATTTTAACCTTGGTTCTTACCGGAATGGTTGATTATAGAAAATTTGATGGTATCGGGGATCCACTGGCTTTCATTTTCGAAAAGACAAATGCCAATGTCGCCTGGATGGAATTCGTAGTTTCTCTGGGAGCAATCGTCGCCATCACCACCGTATTACTTGTTTTTCAGATGGGACAGCCAAGAATTTGGTATGCCATGAGTCGAGATGGTTTGATGCCAAAAAAATTCATGGAAATTCATCCGAAACACAAAACTCCTTCTTTCGCGACAATTATTACCGGAATCGTGGTCGGAATCCCTATTTTATTTACAGACAAGTCCTTCATCCTGGACTTTACAAGCATTGGAACCATTTTCGCTTTCGTACTCGTTTGCGGTGGCGTGTTGTTACTGCCTTCAAAGAAAAAAATACCCGGCAGATTTCACATGCCCTATATCAATTCTAAAATTATATTCCCCATCATATTCCTGGGAGGATTAACGTTTTTCTACTTTTGGCAGCCTTCATTTTTTCATACGATTATGGATTGGAAAGATCCGAATGAAAGTGAATTTAGAATCTCGATGTTCTTCTTCCTGATTATCAATTTGGGACTTTGTGTTTTAGCTTTTGTGAAAAACCTGTCACTTATCCCATTAATGGGTTTAAGTTCATGTCTGTATCTACTAACCGGAATGACACATAACAATTGGTTCTGGTTTCTGGTCTGGTTCGCCATTGGCCTTATAATCTATTTCTCATATGGTTACAGAAACAGCAAATTACAAAAGGAATTAAATGGCGATTTAGATTAAAATTATGGAGAACAGAATTAAAAATTTCAAGGACTTTTACGACTTTTATCTCACGGAGCATTCCAATAAATGGACGAGGATTTTCCATTTCGTGGGAACACTTTTAATATTTGTGGTTATCTTTTATGTTATCCGATCGGGAAAAGAAAGGTTTCTGTGGTATATTCCTATAATTGGATATGGATTCGCCTGGTTCAGCCACGCGGTATTCGAAAAGAACAAACCGGCCACTTTCAGATATCCGTTGTGGAGTTTGATAGCTGATTTCAAAATGTTCTTTGATCTGATAATGGGCAAGCAGAAGTTCAGACCTTAATTTTTTTTTCTAAAATAATTCTACAATAATTCATAAAAAAATCCGGAAACATTGCTGCTTCCGGATTTCTTTTTATTTTAACAAGTTTATTTAATGTAAATCTGCTTATAATATTCATCGGCCATCCGGTCAGAATTAAAGGCAATTTTAACATCATCCATTGCGGTTTGCTGCACTTTTCTCCACTCCGCCGGCCGATCATAATACATGGGAATAATTTCGTTTTCTAAAATTTCATATAATTTCCCGAGGTCGTAATTATCCTGATCGTAAACGCTCATATTTTCGTAATCTGCTTTTGGAACTACAAAAGAGTTCTCGCCATGTTTTGCAAACTCAGGAATCCAGCCATCATCGGTGGACAGGTTTACGGAGCCGTTCATCGCAGCGCTCATTCCAGAGGTTCCGGATGCTTCCCTCGGTACGCGCGGATTATTTAACCAAAGATCCGATCCCTGCTTCATCGATTTACTCAATGCTAATTCATAACCGGTAAGCACCGCCATGTTTTTGTAATTCTTGCTCTCTTCTACTAAACCATTAAAAGTAGAAATCGCTGAATAATCCATTGGGTAAGGCTTTCCTGCCCAAATAATCTGTACCGGATATTTCGGATTATTTAATAATTTTTCAAACCGTTCTTTATCGTGAAGTAATAAATCCGCTCTTTTATAACCGGCGAATCTTCGGGCCCAAACAATGGTGAATACATTTGAATCAAATAAATTTCCAGTTTGATCTGCCACAATTTTGAATAATCTTTTCTTTAAATGTTTCTTTCTGAAATCAAACATCGTCGAATCATCTTCATCTTTCGACTGATATAAAGGTTTATCTGCCCAGTATTTATATTCCTGCGCATTGGTAATCGCTTTGATTTCGCAAATTTTAGAATATTTGCTCCACATTGCCCGCGACACTACGCCGTGCAACTGGGAAACTCCATTGGCAATTCTCGCCATGCGCAGCGCACAGAGAGAATGGTTAAAACGGTCATCTTCAACACCTTCAATCGTTTTCACTTCGTCAATCGATAATCCCGAAAAATACGACATATCATGGCACATAAAAATATTGTGCTTCTCGTTTCCGGCTTCTTCAGGCGTATGGGTGGTAAATACCAGTTTCTCTTTCACTTTTTCCAAATCGCCGCCGAATTTTTTCAACAGATAAAATGCTGCCGGGAGACCGTGCGCTTCATTCAAATGATAAACATCCCGTTCGAAATTCATCATGTCCAACAACTTTGCTCCCCCTTTTCCCAACAGAATATACTGCGCGAGTTTGGTCGATTCATTGGCATCATACAAGCGGTGACAGATGGTTTTTGAAACATGGTCATTTTCCGGAACATCCGTGGAAAGAAAAAACATCGGAGCTGTATGGAAAATTTCAGGTGCCAAATAATACACTTTTACCCAAACAGGAGCAGAATGAATTTCGATCTGATACATGATTCCCATATCCTGCAAAAACGAATACATTTTCCGGGTCCAGGTTGGCTGCAAGGTCTGGTCATGATTTCTGGCCTGATCGTAATAACCGAACTTCCATAAAATACCGATTCCTACGATATCCTGCTTCAAATTATAAGCGCTTTTCATATGAGAACCGGCTAAAAACCCAAGGCCTCCGGAATATATTTTTAAGGCCTGATCAATGGCAAATTCCATTGAAAAGTAAGCCACTTTTTGTGCGTAATCGGGGTTGATGCTGTACGGCATCGAAAAGTTTTTAAAGTCCATCTTAATATTTTAAAAAAGTCGATTACAAATGTATTGATTAAAACTTTTAAATATTAAAAATATCCTTGCATTTTTTGAATAGCTGTTACTTATCACAGTTTATTCATTATTTTAGGAATAATATTATCATAGCCATACAGCAAAATTCCTACTGCGGTGATCAATAAAATCGCAAATATGATGTAGATTACTGAAAATAAATAACTGAGAAACAGAGACCAACATGCCCGTAAAAAAACATACCATTTCCCGCGGCTGTTAAAAAGCTGAATAAGTGAAAAAGTAACAAAAGCCCAACAAAGCACGAAAAACAGAAAATTAAAATTCCCTGCAAAATGACTGAGAAAAATAAACGGAACATAAAAAGTTAGGCACTGTCCAGCAAGAAAAAGAAGGATAACCAGCCATTCAGGATAATTATACCGGTATTTTCTGAAACCCAAAAAGAAAGCAAGCGCCGCAATGGGAAGCATCAGCAAAATGGTAAAAGCCAGATGTCCACCCAGCCACTCGAAAATATGCTCAAAATAAGCGATAAGACCTTTAAAATCAATATAGTTAGCGATTTCTGTTTTTGATAAATTTGTCGTCAGTGTATGATCACTTTTTGCTTCCGTTTTATGTTTCAAAAAAAACTGAATCAGCGCGCACACCGAACCCATTACCAAAACAAAAAGCAGCGGCGGAAAGTGCTGTTTTCGCCTGCCATCGAGATATTCGCGCAACATGTGGCCGGGTCTTGTAAAAAGTTCCCTTATGGTGAAAACAATTCCGCTGTGTACATGCAAAATACCGTGCTGAACTTCATGCAGAAGAAAGTGAAAATTAATCCGGTGCGTATCACTTTTTTGGCCACAGGCGTGACAGTATTTTTGATTCAAAAGCAAATGTTGACTGCAATTTTTGCAACGGTTCTCAAGGCCAATCATGATTTTGTTTTTATCAAAATTACAACTTTCAGGCAAAATAAATAATATTTTAAAGAGAAAATCAACTGTAGCAAGAAAGACTTTTCAAGCTGGTAATTATCTAGATATCAAAATATTAAATTTACAAAAAAATAATATTCTGAAACGCATTTTATAAAAAAAGCATCTCCTGTCTTTTACTTTTCACTAAATTTGATCGTTCCAATTTTTATTAAAAAAGATTTAAAATGAAAGAGCTTTTCATCAAACGTTTTCAATATTATAAAGAACTTGCCGAAAAAACTTTCGATCAGGTTTCTGAGGAACAGCTGTTTTGGAAATACAATGAAGAAAGTAATTCTATCGCCACTTTAGCAAAACACCTTTCGGGAAATATGCTTTCGCGCTGGACTGATTTCCGTACCGAAGACGGCGAAAAACCGAACCGCAACCGCGACGCCGAATTTGAAAATGACATTAATTCCAAAGCAGAAATGCTGACGGTCTGGGAAAAAGGATGGACTGTTTTTTTCGGTGCTTTGAACCAGATTAAAGAAGAAAACTGGAATGATACCATCCTCATCCGTGGTGAACAACTCAGCATTCTGGATGCCGTTCTACGACAGTTCGCCCATCATCCTTACCACATCGGGCAAATCGTTTATCTCGGAAAAATGTTGACAAACACAAACTGGAAAACCCTGTCCATCGCAAAAAATGAGTCTGAAAAATTTAATTCAGAAAAATTAAAAAGTCTTGATTCACCGGAAATTCAGGAAAATTCTTCACCGGTTTGTTTCGCAAAAAGCGATGAAATTCGGGACGATTATAAGATCTGAAAACGCTGACATAAATCACTTGTGATAAAAGTCAGCACCTTTTTATAAAACATTCCAGAAGGTTGTGACTAATTTTACACCATCAAACTAAAACACATGAAAACAAATGGTGGAATACATAATCTGGAGCAGGTTTTACTGGATTTAAAAACCAAGAAACATTTAAGTTTCGACGATGTCTGCGACTTGTTGTTTACGTTTCAGTTCAAAGATTTCGACGAATTATTTCAAATTTCTCCTTTAGAAGTTCCGAACGAAACCCTGATGCGAATTCCGGTTTATCATGATGAATTTGTGGCTTCGCTAAAGATCTGGGGAATTAATAATTATTCTGCAATCCGAGACCATTCCAATTACGACGCAAAAATCAAAGTTTTAAAAGGAAGCTTAACCGAAGCCAGTTATCGTGAAAATTCAAACTTTATCGAATATGACTCGAAAACAACTGCCAGAGTTGGTGATGTTTTGGTAGAAGAACAAACCGACATCAATTCTATCATTAATAATTCGGAAGGCATTTCGGTGAGTCTTCATATTTACAGAACTCCGAAATTATGGGTGGAAGGCGTCAGAATTTTTGACACTGAAAACCGAAAAATCGCCTACCTCTCCAGTGAAGCGAAATCCTGCTCCTGGAATTTACCGCAAAATCATTACAAAAAAATCATTCAAATATAACATACTAAATTTCATTTCAAATTAAATTTCATTCATTAGAAAATCACAACTTGTTGTGGTTTTTTTTGTTCAATTCATTTTATTGTTGAAAAGGAATAATCTTTAAATTTGTGATATCCTTAATTGCAAAAAAAATTCCGGTTAATCTGACCGTTTCAAAAAAAACTAAAATGATAAAAAACGAAACTTTAAGCTTTCTAAAAACTCTCGAAAGAAACAATAACCGCGTCTGGTTTAATGAAAACAAAGATCAATACGAAAAAGCGAAAGACGATGTGTTATCTTTTGTTGAAACTTTAATTCAGGAAATTGCTGAATTTGATGAAGAAATTTTGAAAATTGATCCTAAAAAATCTCTGTTTCGAATTTATCGTGACACCCGTTTTTCTAAAGATAAAACTCCGTATAAAACGCATTTCGGCGTAAGTTTAGGGATGGGAAAAGGCAGTAAAATTTCGGGATATTACCTGCATATCGAACCGGGCAAATCTTTTCTGGCTGGCGGAGTTTATAATCCGGAACCTGCGATTTTAAAAGAAATCCGAAAGGAAATTTCGGCCAGTGGTGACGATTTTTTAAAGATTTTAGAACAGAACGATTTCCGGAATAATTTCCGTGGATTAAGTGTAGAAAGCAAATTAAAAAGAGTTCCCACCGGTTTTGAAAAGAACCATCCGATGGCAGAATATCTGAAACTGAAAAGTTTTACCGTTAGCCATCCGGTTTCTGACGATTCACTTTTTGCCCGGGAGGCAGCCAAAAATTTCGCGGAAATTTTCCGGAGTATTCAACCGCTGAATAATTTCCTGGAATTGCCTTTCCATTAAAAAGACTTCTGTTTTAAAGAATCAATCGTTGTCTGAATATCCTGATCGTTCGGATGAATGGAGTAATACTTGGCAATTTTACCGGTTTGATCAATGATCATAAATCGTGGCACCCAATTCAAATCGATGTAATTATTGAAATTGTTTTTCCAACCTTCGTCAAACCAATAATTTTCCTGGGAGGTAATTTCATATTTATCCAATCCTCTTTTCCACTGTTCGTGGGAACGGTCCAGCGAAAAATACACAAAGTCTATTTCGGGATTTTTTTCTTTTAACTCTTTTGTAGCAGGCAGTGCGAGGATACAGTCGCGACACCAACTCGCCCAGAAATCAATAATTAAGATTCGGCCTTCGTGTTTTTTCAAAACATCTGAGATGGAAATTTTCTTTCCTTCCAGAGCGGTTATTTTTTGGTTTAAAGCCTCTTCTGAAAATTCGGTTTTGTTAATTTCGGGAACTTTTTGTGCAAAAAATATCGTTGAAATTAATAATAGAAATAGTTGAATTAGTTTTTTCATTTTTAAATTTTTTCAAATAAAACGATGGAATAATGAGTATTAATTGTTGCTTTTCCGTTTTGAACAGTAATGATTTCCCCCGAATAAGCATCCCGAAGACGAATGCCATCATCAAAAATTCCCGATACCGAAATTTCTTTAATTCCAGAATTCAAGTCTAAACCGATTAACACTTTATCATCATTATAACTTCTCGTGAACCAGTATGGCGAAGAGGAAATCATCCGGTGAACGCCTGCTCCTACTGAAGAATGATCCGCTCTGAACTTCCCTAATTTCTGATAGTGTTCCAATAGTTTCTGGGTAGCTAAATTATTGTTTGAATCAGTCCAGTTCATGTTCGAACGGAGATTTGCATCACCTTCTGCACCGGCGACCGCTAATGTTCTGGCCGTTTCATCTCCGTAATAAACCTGTGAAATTCCAGGTGCTAATAATAATTTTGTTCCTGCCTCATAAGTTCTTTTCCTTTCCTTGTCAAAGGGTGAACCGTCATCGTGAGAAGTTAAATAGTTCATGACTGTCTTTCCATTTAAATCAGAATGCAATAATTTTGAATAATTAGAAAAGAGTTCTTCATAAGGTTGGTTTGCATCTCCTTTAAAATCAAAATTGATGAGCGACTTAAAACCATTTTGATAATAATTTACTTTTTTATCACCTAAATCGTAATTTTGTTTTTGAGAAATTCCATAGCCATACACTTCACCAACAGTGAAAAACAGATTGTTATCAAGTACTTTCGAAGGATTATTTCTTTTGTAAATATCAAAAGCTTCCTGACAAACTTTCTGGAAATCTTTCCAAACGTCTTCGTTGGTGTGTTTTACGGTATCAACGCGATAACCGTCAATTCCGTATTCCTGAACATAATCAGCCAGCCATTTCATAATGTAATATTTCGGTGCCCGAGGATAACCTGTTCTCCCAAAAAAGGCGTCAAGGGATTTCATTTCAGATTCATATTTTCCCTCTCTTTTCCATTTATCCACTAACATTCGCGGCAGTTCAGCAGATTCGTCTGATTCAGTTAAAATGTCTGGAAGATTAGCCACCAAAGTACATTCTGTTGTATTTTTAAAATTATTATAAGTACAGGTTGGCGAAGTTCGTACCCAGGAATCAGGATAAGCTTCATCGATATCAGTCACCGGACCGGTGTGATTAATAACTGCATCTAAGACAATTCGAATTCCCTTTTTATGGGCTTTCTCTACCAATTCTCCAAGGTCATTTTTGGTTCCGAAGTTCGGATCGAGTTCCGTCCAGTCTTTGGTCCAATACCCATGAAAACCATAAGTGTTTCCTGTTCCTTCATTGGTTGCGCCGTGAATCTGCTCTACAATGGGAGTTATCCATATCGCGTTAATTCCTAAATCAGAAAAGTAATTATCATCAATTTTTTGAATAACCCCTCTTAAATCACCACCTTCAAATCCACGAAGAACCGCAGCTTTTTCTTTTCTTCCATAATTTATATCATTGGAAGGATCTCCATTTTTGAAACGATCGGTCAAAAGAAAATAAACATTGGCACCTTCCCAAACAAATGGTTTTTCTTGAATTTTTTTAACGGAATTACACGAGGTCAATAAACTAAAAACGAGGAAAATAAGAACTTTTTTCATAATATTTTAGGCAGAAACTTTTAGTCTGTCCAGATTTAATTTGGGTCATATCAGATTCTCGTTAAATGTAATACAAAATCCCGTCAACTTAAAATCATTTCAGATCCGCTTGCGAATTTAACATTTATTTAACATATTTTACTATCTTTGTTTTCTTGAATTTGAAAACAACATTGATGATTTAGAAATTTACTGACTAATTCGATTTAAAAAACCAATTTACCGTTAATAATATGGTGCGAAATTTCACTTTCAAAGAAAATTTACATTCTACAAAAACCAACAAACTATGAGTGTAGTTGCTCGCCAGGGTTTTAAATATTCCTTAATCGGATATTTTGGTTTTTTACTGGGAACCATTTCTGCGATTTTTATTTTCCCGTATGACATGGAGTTCTACGGCAAATTGCGCTACATTATGCCGACCGCCGAAATGCTTTTGCCTATCGTGGTTTTTGGACTTTCTTTTTCTACCGTTAAGTTTTTTCATCAGACCCAAAAAGAGGGTAAACATCAAAATTTACTTTCCCTTTCCTTTGCCGGGGTTCTGGTGAATTTCATCATTTTTTCGCTTTTATTTTTCGCTTTTTTCCTGTTGTTTCCTCAATTCAAAACTCTGCAGTTGTGGAAAATGAAAATGTTAATTCTGCCGCTTATTCTGATAATGTCTTTATCTGCAGTTTTCAATAAGTATCTCACCAACTTCAAGCGGATTGTTGTTCCGAATATTTTCGAAAATCTCTTTCCCAAAATCGCCAATTTGGGAGCTTTCTGTTTGTTTTTCTTTTTAGGTGTTTCAGAAAAAGGATCGTATGGATTTTTCTTAGGAATGTTTATTTTATCATTGGTAGGCTATTTTTTTTATGCCAATAAACTTGAAAAAATACAGCCCGATTTCAGTACAGATTATATAAAAAAAGACAACCTTTGGAAAGAAATCCTGAATTATAGTTTTTATGGTTTCCTGGGAAATATCGGGAATTATATCGCTTTCCGGGTTGACAATTTCATGATTGGAGAATTTCTGAATTTTGAAGAAAATGGAGTTTACAGTATTATTTTATCAATTCTCTCTTTTATCCTTATTCCGCAAATGGGTCTGTTCAATATCTCGGCGCCGATTATCAATAAAACCATTGCTGAAGGTGAATTCGAAGAACTGGACCGTTTCCATAAAAAAACTTCTTTAACCCTGTTTTTTCTGGGTGCCGTATTATTCTCGTGTATTTTGGTGGGATTCCCTTACCTGAGCAATTTTATAAAAAATGGGGAACAGTTGCAGCAAGCCGAACCTGTGGTCTGGATTTTAGGATTCGCCATGCTTTTCGATTTGGCCACCGGCTTCAACGGACATATTATTTCGCTGTCAAAATACTACCGGTTCAATATTGTAGTGATGCTGTTCTTAGCCATTACCACAATATCCCTGAACTACCTTTTCCTCACGAAAACCCAGTTTGGAATTATCGGAATTGCCATGGCAACAGCGATCTCGCTCACCTTATTTAATATGATTAAAATTTATTTTAATTACGTGAAATTTAAAGTTTTCCCGCTGACCATCGAAATGATGTACGTTTTCATTATCTGCACTTTGGCGATCACTTTGGCGATCATGTTCCCGGTAACAAATAGCAATTTGGTTAATCTCTTGTACAAACCTGCGTTTGTTCTCATCGTAATTTTCGGTGCAAATCATGTCATGAAAATCTTCCCAACCGAAGATTATCTGAATAAAAAGTTTTTTAAAAGCATCTTTAAATTTTAAAAATTCAGAGTAAAGATTTCAAGATTTTTTCAAGTTCAGCAGCGATTTTATTTTCACTGAATTCCTTTTGAAAATCGTACGAATTTTCTGATTTAAAGTCGAAAATTTCCTGTCCTGAATTCGCCCTTTCATTAATGATAAACTCAAAATCCGACGGATAATTTTCGGGAAAGACAGCCACTTTCCCATACTTAATCGCATCGCCGATATTACCGCTCATTTTGGTTTTCCCGTAGATTTCTTTGTTGCTGAAGAATTCGGTTTCACTTTGAATAGGGCACCACAAAATATGGGCTTTATTCATCCATTCATCAAAAACATTTTGAGGAACTTTTTCGGTAAAATACTGAATTGAAATATTTGGGGATTTTTCTTTTTCAAAATCTTTTAACCACAAAAGTTCTTTTCCCTCTGCTTTTCCGAGAAAAATTACTTGAACAGACTTTGCAGAATGAGATCTGGTATGGCTATAATTCCTTAGATCAGCAAACACTTTTTTATAATCTCTTCTCGCCTGAGAAACCGCGCCGGGAATGACAACCGTATCAATTCCTGAATTGTTCGCCTCCTGAAACTGATTAAAGAAAACAGGGAAATATTTAAGATTTTGCTGCAGTAAACTTTGATCTAAAACCAAAAGGTTTTTTGCTTTTTTAAAGACTTCCGGTGCAGAAAGCAAATCTTCTTTTAGCCAGAGTTTCAAACGGTATTTAAAGTCTTTTTTAAAGATATTTTTAAAAAGTTGCAAACTGGAGATCTTGGTAAAATTCAGATTATGAACAATCACCGAAGTATTGAATTTTTCGGCAATTTCATTAAACAAATTAAAATACCGATGCACCGTTCCAATGATTACCAGATCATATTGCTTCTTATTTAACTGGTTTAAAAGTTCGGTGTTTTCACTTAAATGAATATTAGAATGATGTTTCCCGATTTGTTTAATGATCCTTTCCGAGAGATAATAATCCACCTCAAATGCTTTGGATTCTTTCATTAATTCCATGAAATTTCCCGCAATTTCTGCGTGGGTATCGAGCTCGATGTAGGCGATTTTTTTCAAGGTTAAGGGTATTCGGAATTATTTAGAAGAGGAAATTCCATAAGTTCTTCCTGACAACTTTTGGGCTAAATCATCGTAATATTCTTTGTTATAAAAGACTCTTTTTCCGCCGCTGTACGTTTCCAGAACTTTAGATTCCAAAATCTTACTTTCCTCCACCTGCATTAAATCCTGATTTAAAACCACAAAATCCGCAGATTTCCCAACTTCTAAACTTCCGATCTCATTTTCCTGAAACGCAGCTTTTGCCGCCCAGATGGTCATTCCACGAATTGCCTGTTCTCTGGTCAACGCATTTTCTTTCTGAAATCCGTTTGCAGGAAAATTCTGTGAATCTTTTCTCGCCACGGCAGAATGAAAAGTCTTTAACGGATTTATTTCTTCCACCGGAAAATCAGTTCCCAACGAAAGCCAGCCATTCTGCTTCAATAAATCTTCATAAGCATATGCATATTTCAAACGGTCTTTTCCTAAACGGTCTTCCGCCCAATACATGTCAGAAGTCGCATGCGTTGGCTGAACAGACGGAATAATTGAATATTTCCCAAACAGATCGAAATCGTTTTTATCGACAATTTGGGCATGTTCAATTCTCCATCTCCTGTCGTTTTTCATACCCAAAACTTCACCATAAATCTGAAGAATCGTTCGGTTGGCAGAATCTCCAATCGCGTGGGTACACATCTGAAGATCACTGTTTTTTAATTTCTTGGCTAAGTTTTCGAAATGAGTTCTTTCACTTAAAAGAAAACCTCTCCAGCCTTTTTTATCCGAATAATCGTGAATTAAATTTGCGCCCCGCGAACCTAAAGCTCCATCGGAATAGACTTTGAAACCGCCAACAGTAATGTTTTTATTGGTATATCTTCCTTTCTTAATCCAACGGTCATAGTAATCACGATTATCTTCCATCAAAGCAAAAATCTTCATTTGCAAAGTATTCTGTGCCTGTGCTTTTTCTAAAAGACCCAGCGTTTTTTCGGTAATTCCGCAATCGTGAAGCGAGGTCAAACCATAAGAAAAACATTCTTTCTGTAAATCTGCAAAATACTGAATGGCCTCTTTATCCTCAATTTCCGGGATGTGCTTTTCTACCAATAACATGGCGTTATCGATTAAAATCCCCGTCAGTTTCCCGTTCTTCACTTCAATTTCGCCGCCCAAAATTTTTGAATCTTTTGTAACTCCGGCAATATCCAACGCTTTTTGATTCGCAACCGCAGCATGACCGTCGATTCGTTTTAAATAAACCGGACGGTTCGGGAACAACTGATCCAATTTTTCCTTATTTGGAAATTCTTTAACGGCCCAGTCATTCTGATCCCAACTTCTACCATATAACCACTCTTTCGGTGCAGTTTTTGCGAAATCTGAAATTCTTGCCACAATATCATCCCACGATTTGGTACCCCACAATTCGCATTTCCATTTGTCGGTCGCGAAACCGGTGAAATGGCAATGCGCGTCGATCAATCCTGGAAAAACAGTTTCCCCCTCAAGGTTTTGAATATTTTTAGATTTGTAATTTTTCAGAATATCCGCAGATTTTCCCACCGCAACAATTTTCCCATTAGAAATCGCCATCGATTCTGCGGTATCAAAATTTTGATTGACCGTGTAGATTTTCGCATTGGTGATGATGAGATCAGCATTTTTTTGGGCAATTGAAAAAATCGAAAAACACGCCGTTAAAAGGGAAATTATTTTTTTCATATTTGTTTATTTTTTAGTGAATATCTGTTTCCAGCGTAATTTTCTTATAAATTTGATTTCATCTTTTGATAATTCCCGTTTTCCTTTTTGTTTAAAAAAAGATTTCATCGTCGTTAAAAACTCTCCCAATGATCTGTTTTTCAATGATGATTTTGCCGATGAAATCAGAGTCAAAGGCAGATTCAACCCAATATTATAAAAATACTCACCGAGTTTTTCGGCTTTCTGATTCTTATACTGAAAAGCGGTCGGACGTAAATGCTTGACCCACAAATCTTTTATAGTGATAATTTCCCAACCGTTTATTCTGGCCAACATCACATCGATATTATCCCAGCCCAAAACCGGGCGCAAACCCTTCATATCCTGAAAGCATTGTTTCCTATAGGATTTTATCGGGCCGCGAACATGATTTTTGGAGGATAAATTTTCGAATTTCCATTGGTGCTTTTCATCTTTAAAATCGAATGCCAACGCCATTTCAAAAATAGATTTCGGTATTTTAACGATCCCCGATACCATTCCTGCTTTAGGCTGCGTTTCGTAGATCTGATTA
This sequence comes from Chryseobacterium salivictor, assembly GCF_004359195.1. Taxonomy (NCBI): domain Bacteria; kingdom Pseudomonadati; phylum Bacteroidota; class Flavobacteriia; order Flavobacteriales; family Weeksellaceae; genus Chryseobacterium; species Chryseobacterium salivictor. The sequence continues at coordinate 58,307 of NZ_CP037954.1, forward strand.
ACTTTCATTAAATAATTGGGCGGAAAAATAATATCTGCATCGAATTTACAGATGACATCAAAATCATTTAAAACAACGGTTTCTAAACCTTTATTAAAAGTCCGGACTACTTTCGCGCCAGGTTGATGCGCTGATTCCTGTAAATTCAGAATTTTAAATTTAGGATGGTTAAGAATAAATCCGTCAACAACCTGCTGGGTTTTGTCCGTAGAACCATCATTGACTACAATGCAGGAAAAATCCTGAAAAGTTTGTTGTTGCAGAGATTTCAGGGTGAAAAGAATATTATTCTCTTCGTTGTGTGTTGGAATGATGATCAGGAATTTCATAATCTACATTTCGTCGTTCCATTCTTTGATGGTAACTTTTGCGATCAATCCTTCCAAAACAAAAGGATCTCTTTTCACAAACTCTTCGGCAACGGCTTTATCGATAAAAATCGCCATCGCGCCTTCTCCGGGAACAGCAAACGCACCGGTTCCCAAAACTTTTCCGGCTTTTATAAATTCATCTTCTACCACTTGATGTTTGGGAAAAACTTCCATGAATTTTTCCATTGGCGCATCTGCGTGTTCGTAAAATACTACTGCTTTCATAATTTTTACATTTAAAATTAATTGAACTTCTTATTCCACTGATTTACCAAACGACTGCTTAAATTAAATCCAGTTTGTAGGCATTAAAAATTCAAATTCTAATGCGCTTCCAGCCAGTTATCTCCTACTCCAACTTCGACTAATAAAGGAACCGTCGTTTCGTAAGCGGATTCCATTTCTTTTTTAATTAAGGCGGTTACGGTTTCCAGTTCTTCTTCCGGTGCTTCAAAAACGAGTTCATCATGAACCTGCAAAAGCATTTTCGTCTTTAAATTCTTTTCGGTCAGTTTCTGGTCAATTTTAATCATTGCCAGTTTAATAACATCAGCTGCACTTCCCTGAATTGGTGCATTTACGGCGTTTCTTTCGGCATGCGCTTTTACGACAAAGTTGGCAGAATTGATGTCTTTAAGATGTCTTTTACGGTGCAGAATAGTTTCAACATAACCCATTTGCTGCGCTTTCACTACTTGATCCGCCATGTACTTTTTCAACTTTGGATAGGTTTCAAAATAAGACTCAATCATTTCTTTCGCTTCCTTTCTTGAAAGACCGGTTTGTTCCGCTAATCCGAAAGCTCCTTGACCATAAAGAATACCGAAATTAACGGTTTTTGCCTGTGAACGCTGGGTTTTGGTTACTTCTTCCAAAGGAACCCCAAATAATTTAGAGGCCGTAGAAGCATGAATATCTTCGCCATTTTGAAAGGCTTTAATCATATTTTCTTCTTCCGAAATTGCGGCAATTAAGCGCAGTTCGATTTGAGAATAATCCGCCGCAATAATCTTATTTCCCGGATTGGCGACAAAAGCACCACGAATCTGCTGACCGCGCAAAGTCCGGATCGGAATATTCTGCAGATTCGGATTTACACTGGCCAAACGCCCTGTTGCAGCGGTAGTCTGAGAAAAATTGGTATGAACGCGATGGTCTGTTTTATCGATTTGAAGCGGTAAAGCATCGACGTAAGTGGATTTTAATTTTTGATAGGTCCGGTATTCTAAAATGTGTTTAATGATTTCGTGCTTTGAAGATAATTTCTGCAAAATATCTTCGGAAGTGGCATACTGACCGGATTTCGTTTTCTTGGCCTTGGGATCGAGCTGCATTTTTTCAAATAAAACTTCGCCCAACTGTTTCGGCGAATTCATATTAAATTCTTCCCCCGAAAGTTCGAAAATCGTTTTCTCAAGGTTCCGCAAATCATTTTCTAAATCGATACTTTCCTGCGCCAACCATTTTTTATCGAGGGCAATTCCTTCCAGTTCCATCTTGGCCAGAACTTTCATTAAAGGCATTTCTACTTTGAAAAATAAATCTTCGAGATTTTCTTTCTGAAGTTGTGGTGCGAAAACGCCGTACAACCTCCAACTGATGTCGGCATCTTCGGCAGCATATTTTGTCTGTTCTTCAATGGTAAGCGACCGGAACGTTGCCTGATTTTTTCCTTTTTTACCAATTAAAGATTCAATTGAAATTGGTTTGTAATTAAGGTACATTTCGGAAAGATACTCTAAAACATGCCGACCGTCCGGACTGAGTAAATAATGCGCAATCATCGTGTCGAAGAGCAATCCTTCAACAGCAATGCCGTATCTTTTTAAAACTTTGTAATCAAATTTTATGTTGTGACCGATTTTCAATATATCCTGCTTCTCAAAAAACGGGCGGAAAATTTCTAAGGTTTCTACAACTTCGTCCCTATTTTCTGATAACGGAATATAATACGCCAATCCGTCTTGGTAGGAAAAACTCATTCCGATGAGTTCGGCTTCCATTTCGTCTGAGGAAGTGGTTTCTATATGGAACGAAACCGCTTTTTTCGTAATTAAATTTTGAGCTAAAATATGCTGCGCTTTTTGGGAATCGATGTACTGATAAAGATGATCGTTATCAAAAACGCTTCCTTTGGTTGTTGTTGCCTGATCTAATTCTTCAAAGTTTGCAAACAAATCCAGCTGCATGGATTGGTCGCCACCCTTTGTAGGTTGAGGATTTGAAAGGGATGGTTTCACATTAGATTTTGCACTTTCATTTGTCGGAGCGAAAGCACGATACAGATTTTCGTATAAACGTCGAAATTCAATTTCATCAAAAACCTCTTTTACTTTTTCGAAATCCGGCGTATCTAAATCATATTGTTCCTGATGAAACTCAATGGGCACATCACAAATAATCGTCGCCAATTTTTTGGAAAGTATTCCCCGTTCGGCAGAATTCTCCACTTTTTCTTTCATTTTTCCTTTTAAATCTGCCGTGTTGGCTAAAAGGTTCTCGATGCTGCCGTATTCTTTCAGAAATTTCTTGGCCGTTTTTTCGCCGACTCCTTCCAAACCGGGAATATTATCCACGGCGTCGCCCATCATTGCTAGAAAATCGATAACCTGTTTGGGATCTTCGATTTCATATTTCATTTTAACTTCTTCAATCCCCAAAATTTCAAATTCAGCCCCTTTTAATCCTGGCTTATAAATTTTGACATTTTCAGTGACCAATTGGGCAAAATCTTTATCGGGCGTTACCATAAAAATCTGGTAACCCTCTTTTTCGGCTTTGCACGCAATCGTTCCGATAACATCGTCGGCTTCATAACCTTCCAGACCCAAAATCGGAACATGCATTGCCTTTAAAATACGGTGAATATAAGGAATCGCTAATTTTATCGCTTCAGGAGTTTCGCTTCTGTGGGCTTTATAATCAGCAAAATCAGCGGTTCTCACACTGGCTTGTCCGACATCGAAAACCACCGCGAGATGTGTTGGTTTTTCTCTGCGGATCAATTCGATTAAAGAGTTGGTAAAACCAAAAATTGCGGAAGTATCAATACCGGTACTTGTTACCCGGGGACTTCTGATTAAAGCATAATATCCACGGAAAATCATCGCAAATGCATCGATGAGGAAGAGACGTTTATCGTTATTTTCTGACATAGAAGCAAAGATATAAAAAAGATAGGAGTGGCCGAAGAAATGAGAATGATCAAACAGGAATATTGCACTAATAATTTCCGCAATTCCAAAATTTGAAAATTTAAGAATGTACTACGGAAAATTAACCGTTAAAATTTCAGTTAAGAAATTAAGTTCATTACTATTTCCGGCGAACTTGGAGGTTTATTAAAAATAAATTTTAATGAAAACTATTCCAAAACGGAAGTTGTAGAATTTGACCTGTTCTGCTTGTGGATTACCTTTAAGGCTAAAGTGGCGAAAAACCCTCCTGTAAAAAAGCCCATCAAAGCTCCCATCAAAACATCTAACGGAAAATGTACGCCCAGATAAATTCGGCTATAAGACACAATAATTGCCCAGGAAAACAAAATATAAGGAAAGAACCGGTATTTTTTGTTCAAAAGCAAAGTCATAAAAGTGGCGATAAAAAAGGTATTGGCAGCATGGCTGGAATAAAATCCATATTGTCCGCCACATTGTACAGAACGCATTATTCCGGTGAGTGCAGGATCGTGACACGGTCGTAAGCGGCCGATTCCAGTTTTGAAAATACCCGCCAACTGATCGGAAACGGTAACTCCCAAAGCAATGAAAATCAGAATAAAAACGATATTCCGGAGTTTGAAGTTTTTAAATAAAAGGTAAAGAAAAATAACATAGAGCGGAATCCAAATCCACGTTGCTGAGATCATGAGCCATAATTGATCAAAAGACTCACTTCCCATATTATTGAGAAAAAGAAAAATGGATTGGTCTTTCTGAATAATTTCCTGCATATTAGCGGCTTACTGGTCCCTCGTGGGTATCATTATCGGCAAGATTGACTTTCGGCTCTTCTCTTCTGGCAAGAGCCTCTTTATCCAGTTCAGTCAAAGGATTAAAGTCCATTGCTGCCTGTTTCACTTTGTCGATTTCTCTTTTGATTTCCGAGACAGGATTGTCTGTTTCTTTCAGTATTTCAGTTTTTACATCTTCCATGGCGCCACGCATTTTGCGTACTCCTTCCCCTAAATCGCGTGCAATCTGCGGCAATTTATTAGGACCAAACAAGACAACAATTGCTAGGGCAATCATGAGCATTTCACCTATACTTAATTCCATGGCGTAAAATTACAAAAGATTATGGTATCGTTTTTCATTTTTAAAATTAAATTATTCTTAAAATTATAGCGAAAAAAATAATAAGATCCGGCAGCTAAAATTTTTTCTTTCTGGGAAAAAGGCGGTTGACCAAAACAACACTCACTGTCATTAATATAAATCCAAGGAAAAAGGGTGCTCCGGGAAATATAAAAGGTGCAGAATCGTGGGTAAAGTAATAAAAAATATTCGTCATTAATGGCGGACCGATAATCGCAGTAAAACTGATTAAACTAGCCAAAGCACCTTGCAGTTCGCCCTGTTCATTCTTTGGAACTTGGGCTGATATTACCGATTGTAGTGCAGGTCCGGCAATTCCACCTAAACCATACGGCACCAGAAAGGCAAACATCATCCAACTTTCACTGGCAAAAGCAAAGAGAAGCAAACCCACTGCATAAAGTGCCAGTCCGTACACGATGGTTCTTTCATTACCGAGTTTGGGTTGTATCAGCCGGATTAAATATCCCTGAACCAAAGCCGCCATCAAGCCCACAAAGCCTAAGGAAAGACCGACCAGTTTCTCGCTCCAGCCGAATTTGTACATGGTAAAGAAAGTCCAGTTCGTTTGTACGGCATGTCCGGCAATATACACGAGAACCAAAGTTGAAATCAATCCCAAAATTTCCGGATGTTTCTTCAATTGCAGCAGGGAACCAACAGGGTTTGCTCGTTTCCAGTTGAAAGGCCGCCGATGTACTTTGTCGAGACTTTCCGGAATAATAAACCAGCCATAAAGGAAGTTGACCAAACATAAAACCGAAGCAGCGTAGAAAGGAACCCGCGCCCCATATTGCCCCAGAAACCCTCCGATCACCGGACCGATTATAAATCCTAAACCAAAGGCTGCACCGATTACGCCAAAGTTTTTTGCCCGGTCTTCATCATTCGAAATATCGGCGATATAAGCACTTGCCGTGGTAATACTCGCACCGGTAACTCCAGAGAAAATTCTTCCTACAAAAAGCCAGAAAATCGTGGGAGCAATTGCCTGGATGAAAAAATTCAGGGAGAATCCCAATAACGAAAAAAGGATGATTGGTCTTCTGCCGTATTTGTCACTCAAACCCCCTAAAACGGATGCGAAGATAAACTGCATTCCTGCATAGGCAAAACTGAGCCAGCCTCCGTAGCGGGAAGCAACGCTTAAATCTGTTGTACCAACCAATTCCTGAATCAGTTTCGGGACGACAGGAATCACGATTCCCCACCCCGTAATATCGATTAACAGCGTGACGAAAATGAAACCTATGGCGGCTGATTTTTGGTTTTTTTTCATTGCGGGTGTAAAGATAGTTTTTTGTGAGGTTTTTTTTTAATAGAATAAAGATAAAAGATAACAGACCGCTGATAGATTAAAATAGTCCTGACAGTGGAGAAATATTTAACGCAAAGGCGTTTCATTTCTTCTCATACCGGTTGTAGGTATTAATCAGTCTAATCTTGGGGAAATCCAACATTAAAATATTCTATAAGATTATTTTTAAACTATGTAATAAATAAAACTGGTGTAATCTTCGATTTCACTTTTCAAAGTTTCGAGCGAATTGATCGTTATGACTATGCCGATATTCAAGAATACGTTCCTTAACGTTTATATTCCGAGACTAATTTCTTAGGGAGAGAAAAAGGTTTTGTTTTTTATGGATGCACGGATTGCAGCGCGCTGGAACGGGGCTCTGTAACTTGCGGGAAAAATATGATCTTCGAATAAATGTTTAGAATTGTTTCTAAAGTTTCCGGTTGCGGTTTTAGCTGCCATGAAATACGGCATTGATATTACCAAATGCAGCGTTTGCAAAATTGGGACGCTGGAATGGATGGCGACTTATGTAAATATCGCAAAACAGGGTGTTCATCTAGTAAATGCTGCCAAATTACTAAACCGTGGTTCTCCAAGAAAACCCATGAAAAAATGTAACAAAACTTTAGTAAAAAACCAACCAAGTGGGCGCCTTATCCAGCAATTGATAAACGCGCTCAAATGCATCCGGATCACCCTCAGAAGATCGGTTAGTTTCCTGATATGTAAGCACGAATTAGGAAGAGTATGGTTAAGGGATTGGTTTTTGGGGTGGTTGAGGATTTGGATGGTTGAGTATTTTGATTATTTGAATAACCGAATAATAAATATTTTTTTTAAATTACCTCCTGTTACTTTTTACCTGGCTCTTTCTCTTGGCTCTTCAAATCAGAAGCAATTCTTTCGCACGCCTTATCTAAAAGCCGATAAACCCGATCAAACTCTGCCATTTCACTCCAGTAAGGATCCGGAACTTCCTGACTGTTGTCTAAAATTAAAGAAACTTTATTTCGTTGGTAATCTGATTTTGCTAATGATAAAACATCAGTTAAATTATTTTGGTCCATACAGTAAATATGGTCAAATTCTTCAAAATCTTTGGTTGTAAAAGGCCTTGATTTCTGTTGAGAAATATCAACATGATAGTTGTGAGCGGTTTGGATAGAGCGGTAATCTGGACTTTTACCTTCATGCATATCAATCGTGCCGGCAGAATCTACGATAAAGCCTTCAGGAAGTTTCGACTGCAGGATCCCTTCCGCTAAAGGACTTCTGCAGATATTGCCCAGGCAGACCATTAAAATTTTCATGTAACTTTTATTAAAAATGCAAAATACAAAATAAAAAAAGGAATTTTTAAAAAAACTCCTTTTAGATAATGGCGGTAATAAAAATTACTGTTTAATTTTTTCAGTTAATTCTTTTACGTATTTCTTAATTTCTTTGTCTATTTTTGAAACATCTTTAATGGTGTCACAAGCGTACATGACGGTTGAATGGTCTTTTCCGCCCATTTCTTCACCAATTTTATTAAACGTAGCATTCGTGAACTCTTTTGCAAAATACATCGCTAACTGCCTTGGCAACGCAATTTCTCTTTTACGGGTTTTCGACAACAACTGCTCTCTTTCAATTCCGAAATATTCACAGACAACTTCCTGAATGTAAGGAATATTGATGACTTTTTTCTGATTGGCAGCGATTTTATTAATCGTTTCTTTTAGAAGTTCTAAAGATAATTCAGATTTATAAATCGTAGAATAGGCAATTACAGAATTGATAACTCCGATCAGTTCACGGACGTTTGTTTTTACTTCTGATGCAAGGAAATCGAGCATATCTTCTGTCAAAACAATTCCGTCACGGCTTAATTTATCAACGATGATTTTACGTCTGGTATCGAAATCAGGAGATTTAATTTCCGCTGAAAGCCCCCATTTAAATCTAGAAACAATACGGTCCTGAATATCCAGAATATCAACCGGTGCTTTATCTGAGGTTAAGATAATCTGTTTTCCGTTTTGGTGCAGATAATCGAAAATGTGGAAGAAACTGTCCTGAGTCGATTTTTTCCCTGAAAGAAACTGAATATCATCAATGATCAACACATCAACCATTTGATAAAAATTAGCAAATTCTGTCTGCTTGTGCGCTTTCGCTGCAGAGACAAACTGCTGGATAAATTTCTCGGATGATAAATAAAGAACCACTTTTTCAGGAAAAGCATTTTTAACTTCCAAACCAACGGCATGCCCTAAGTGAGTTTTCCCAACACCGTAACCTCCGTACAAAAACAATGGATTAAAAGCAGTTGCACCCGGTCTTTTAGCAATTGATTTTGCTACCGTCGAAGCAAACTTATTACTTTCTCCTTCTACATAATTGTCAAATGAAAAATCAGCTTTCAGGTTAGAATCAATATTAATTTTCTTCATTCCCGGAATGACAAACGGGTTGATGACGTTCGCGGAGAATGACGGCGGCAAAGTTTCCTGCATTTTTGGAGTCGGAACACTTTTCCCTTTCATGTTCATAGTAATCGGTTTCTCCTGGCCTGTCGGTTTATTTTCCATCACCGAATACCAAAGTTTCACTCCTTTACCAATGTTTTTTTTCAGCGCTGCAGAAAGCAGTGAAAGATAATTATCCTCTATATATTCTTTGTAAAAATCACTCGGAACCAACAAGGTCAGATTATTGCTGATTAATGATACAGGCTGTACATTATCAAACAGTAAATCAAAAGAATTCTCGAGTTTTTTTAGGTCGGTATTGTCTTCCGCTGCGTTGAGGTTGTCCCTCATAAACGTAAGACATTTCTCCCAAATTATAGTTAAATTTTCATCCATTTTCTTGCTGCAATTTTTCCTTCGCTTGTTAATTTTGACGGGAAGACAAAGATGTAATTTTTAATTGTCAAAAAAAAATCTTTGTACTATTGATTAATTAAAAATATATTTGTATGTCTAATTGAATACTTAAGATGATACACACAACACACACATTAAGAGTGCGTTACGCCGAAACAGACCCTATGAAATACGTCTATTATGGCAATTACGCTACCTATTTTGAAGTAGCCAGAGTAGAACTTTTTCGGGAACTCGGGATGCCATATAATGAGATTGAAGACCGTGGAATCTGGTTACCCGTCTCCCAATTTTCCATTAAGTATTTAAAACCAGCCTTGTATGATCAAAATCTCGAAATCCATACTTTTATAAAAAAAATACCGGGCGTCAGAATCGATTTTGAATATGAAATTTATAATGATTCTAAAGAGAAAATTACGGAGGCAAAAACGACTTTATTTTTCCTGGATTCGAAAAAAAACAAGGTGATAATATGTCCCGATTTTTTAATGGAACTTATTGAAAAAAATTGGAAAGATTAAACGCTAAAATAATCTATTTAAAAGAAAAACAAAAGCCTTTCCGCAAAGATTCGATGGTTAATTTTCGACTTCGTTCAGGAATTACATTATTCAAAAAAAAATACAAACTTTGGTAAGAATACGGTAAAATTCAATACAAATATTTTGAGACGGCCGCTGTTATAAAAAATTACAGTTCAGATCCGGATTCAATTTCGTACGGTTCTTTATCTTTTTCAAAAATCCTGGTCATTTCATTTCCTTCAACGGTAATCCGGTTCCCAATCCTTCGAATCCAGTTTCCTTCCCGGAGACCGATGACTTTGGTATTATTTTGAGTTAAAAATTCTTTGAGCCGGGTTTCGCGGGTTTCGCCATTATGTTTCAAATCCAGATTCGGATCCAGATAATGAGGATTTATATTAAAAGGAACCAAACCCATGCATTCAAAACTTGGAGGATAAACAATGGGCATATCGTTTGTCGTTTTCATATTGAGGCCGCCAATATTCGATCCGGCACTTGTTCCCAAATAAGGTTTTCCGCTTTCTACATTTTCTTTTACCGCCTGCATCAAATTCTTTTCATGCAAAGTTTTTACCAATAAAAAAGTATTTCCGCCGCCGGCAAAAAATCCTTTAGCTTCATTCACCGCCGCAATTTGATTTTCAAATTCATGCAGCCCTTTCACTTTTATATTAAGCTCTGCAAAAAACTTTTTCGCAATCTCGGTATACTCATCATGTGAAATCCCGCCTGGTCTTGCAAACGGAATAAAAACAATTTCATCAATCCCCGTAAAAAGTTCCGCAATTTCTGACTTAATGTATTCCAGATAATTTCCACCAAAGAGCGTAGAAGTCGATGCCAGCAGGATATTCATATCAATAATTTTTTTTGGTTACCGGGCACAAAGATAATGAAATGAAAATAGTTTAAAAATCAACCACCAATTAAATTATCATATTAATAATATTATTCCTGATTTTTATCAACTTTCTGTTAATTTATTTATAATGTGATTTTAATAAATAATTACAAAGTATATTTGCATAGAATTTAACAACAAAAACACTTTATCATGAATTACACGATTGTTGGCCTTTTCCCAAGTCAGGAAAACATCAAAGAAGTTTCTGCAGGAATAGAAAAATCAGGCATCAAAAACCAGGATTATATCATCTACAGAACCGACAAAGACAATGCGCCGGAAGTGAAAAACAATTTCTGGAAAAGACTCTTCGGGTCTTCTAAAGCACCGGTAAACCACACGGCAGACCCTTTGATCACAAGTGTCTCCGTAAAAAATGAAGAGGAGCTGAAAAGCGTTACAAAATCTTTTAATGATAATAAAGTCGTGAAAATCTATGAATTCAAAGACATGTCGATTGAAGAAGCAAAAGATTTAAACTACATCAGGAAAATTGTAGCACTGCGCGCGAAATCCCACATTTATGCAATGCCGGAAATCACCGTTTCACCCGCACAGATGAACTGATCATAAACGGCCTATATAAGCAGCACCGGAAATAAATTTTCAAAATAATTTCAATATAGCCGTTCTATTCGAATGGCTTTTTTATTTTTGTTGAATGAAAATCGCATTCCTTGGTCCGCACGCAAGTTTTACACAGCTGGCATGTTCTCAAATTTTTCCCGAAAAATTACTAATTCCGCAATCCAGTATTTTAGACTGCTTCAATGCGGTGATCAATGGCGAAGTCGATAAAGCGGTCGTTCCTTTAGAAAACTCGATTGAAGGAACGGTTTCGATGACCTTGGATTATCTCTATGATTTCGATGGAATTTATATAGAAACAGAAGTCATCATGCCAATTGCCCATCAAATGATGATTCATCCTGAAAACGAGAATTTTGAAACCATCATTTCTCATCCTCAGGCGTTGGCTCAGACTTTTCATTTCCGCCATGACCATTTTAAAAATATGGAAACCCGTGATTTCAGTTCTACTTCAGCAGCGGCAAAATTGGTCGCAGAAAATCCTCAGGAAAAATGGGCAGCAATTGCGAATTCTTATGCGGCGAAATTATACGGTTTAAAAATTCTCCATTCCAACATTCAGGATTTCGAACAGAATCATACCAAGTTTATCGTAATTTCAAAAAAAGAAGACTTGCTCCAACTTGGTTTACCCAAAACTTCCGAGAAAACTTCTTTATTAATAACACTTCCCGAAGATCATGCCGGCGGATTGCATCAAGTGCTTTCTGTTTTCGCCTGGCGACAAATGAACCTTTCAAAAATTGAAAGCCGAACATTGAAAACGGGTCTTGGGAATTATTTTTTCTTCATGAATATCGCCAATGAATGGCATCCTGTTTTATCAAAAAATGCATTGGAAGAACTAGAATCAATCGGGGCAACCGTGAAATTTCTGGGACATTACAATGAATATCTGCTTGAAAGCTAATTGTCTGAAAATCTAAATAAGTTCAATCAATACTTATCTTTCCATTTCTTTTTGAGCTGGTCAGCAATTTTATTTTCGGTGGAATTATTTCCGGGTTTGTAAAATGACGATCCTTTTAATTCTTCAGGGAGAAATTCCAGATCGATAAAATTACCTTCGTAAGAATGGGCGTAACCATAATCTTTTCCGTAGTCCAAATCTTTCATTAATTTCGTCGGAGCGTTTCTTAAATGCAAGGGAACGGGAAGGTTCCCGGTTTTTTTAACCATAGAAATCGCATCATTGATGGCAACATAAGTTGAATTGCTTTTTGGCGAAACCGCCAGATAAACTGCAGTTTGACTCAAAATTATTCTGGCCTCGGGATTTCCGATCACATTGATTGCCTGAAAACAATTGTTAGCCATCACCAAGGCATTTGGATTTGCCAGACCGATATCTTCTGAAGCCAAAATCAACATTCTTCGGGCAATGAATTTGATATCTTCTCCCCCCACCAACATTCTCGCCAACCAGTACACCGCGCCATTCGGGTCAGAGCCGCGCATCGATTTAATGAACGCAGAAATAATGTCGTAGTGTTGCTCCCCATTTTTATCATAAAGCGCCATGGTTTCCTGTAAAACCGAAAGGACATCTTCATTGTCAATTTCTTTCTTCTCAGAGTTTTTGAATTGATTGAGCACATTTTCCACGGCATTAATCAACTTTCTGGCATCACCACCGGAATATTGAATGAGCGCTTCGTTATCTTTAATAATGAAATCGGTATGGGAATCCTGGTTGTATTTGTGCAAAGAAATATCGATGAGCTCTTCTAATTTCTCATATCCTAATGCTTTTAAAATATAAACCTGCGACCGGGAAAGCAAAGCTGAAACCACTTCAAAACTCGGATTTTCAGTTGTCGCGCCCATCAAAACCACCCACCCTTTTTCCACAGCGTGAAGCAGAGAATCCTGTTGCGATTTGTTGAACCTGTGAATTTCATCAATGAACAGAATCGGTGATTTTCCTGAAAAAAGATTCTGCTTTTTGGCTTCATCGATGATTTCCCGAATATCTTTCACCCCACTTGAAACCGCTGAAAGCTTATAAAATTTCCGACCCGAGGTTTCGGAAATAATTTCTGCTAAAGTTGTTTTACCCGTTCCTGGCGGTCCCCAAAAGATGAGAGAATTCAAAGTGTCATTCTCCAACATTTTACGAATCGGTCCGTTTTTTCCGGTCAAATGCTCCTGCCCCAAAACCTGATCTAAAGTTTTTGGTCGCAGTTTTTCGGCAAGTGGAGAATTAGAGTTCAAAGTTTAAAAATTGAGCGGTTTAAAGAATATGTTCGTGGTCAAATTAAAGAGCGGAAAAATAAACAACATGTAGATTAGCAACTTTCACCACAAACTTAAAGCAAATTTAAACTATTTCGCTATTTTTGCAAGGCAATGTTCAACAAAATCATCACATTTCCTTTGGTTGTCCTGATAAAAATTTATCAGTGGTTCATCTCTCCGTTATTGCCAAAAAACTGTCGTTACGAACCCACCTGCTCTCACTATATGGTAGAAGCGCTGAAAGTTCACGGCCCGGTTAAAGGCTTATGGTTAGGCACAAAAAGGATTGCAAGATGTCACCCTTGGGGCGGAGAAGGTCATGATCCTGTTCCACCAAAATGCAAACATTAATTATCATTTTAAATTTTTGAATTCAATAATATGCTGACTTTTTTATACTCGACCTGGGATCCGTCCACAGGAATTCCTTTAGGGCCGGTGACCCTTCATTACTACAGTTTAATGTTTATTTTGGCTTTTGGTTTAGGCTATATGCTGATGACCAAAATCTACAAGATCGACAATGTCAACCTAAAATATGTAGAACCTCTTTTCACCTGGACTTTAATCGGAACCATATTGGGAGCAAGATTGGGACATGTTATTTTTTATCAGCCTGAACTTTTTAAACAAGATTTCTGGTCGGTTTTTTTACCGATCCGTACAAAACCTCATCTTGAATTTACCGGATTTTCCGGATTGGCAAGTCATGGAGCGACCATCGCTTTGATTTTCACAACGTTATATTACAGTATTAAAATCATCAAAAAGAACCCTTTCTGGGTGTATGATAGAATCGGGATTCCTGTTGCTCTGGGCGGTGCTTTCGTAAGAATGGGAAATTTTTTCAATTCTGAAATCATCGGAAAACCGGCACCGGAAAACTCACCGTTCGCCATTTTGTTCCCACAGCAAAGTTCTGAATACGGAGCGATTGTTCCTCGGTATCCAACGCAACTGTTTGAAGCAGCCGGCTATTTCCTGCTTTTCATCTTATTGTGGATTTTATACCGGTACACCAGAAAAAAATACCATCAAGGTTGGCTTTTTGGACTTTTCTTTATTCTCCTTTGGGCCATTCGCTTTTTCGTAGAATTTCTGAAAGAACCTCAAGGTGACGAATTTATTCACATCGCCGGATTAAATACGGGACAGGTGCTTTCAATTCCATTTATGATCGCTGGTTTCGTGATTATGTGGTATTCGAAAAACAATGTGATTACCGAAGAACAGAATGAAAAACCGGAATAGTTTTTAATGTATATCCGTATTTAGTAGCAGAAAAAAATTTCATTCAGCGCCGTTGTTAAGTGTAACGCCTTTGCGCCTTAAAAAAGTGAGAAAAACAGCCTGTTTGTAAATGAAGTTTTGCGTCTTTGCGTTAAAAAATTATGATGATGATTAAAGACAGATATACATCTAGCTTTTTTTAGCATTTTTTTAAATCAATCCTTTCAATTTATTGGAAGGATTTTTCAATTGAGATAGTTAAACACCGTTCCGATTTCCGCAATTAAATCTGAAGCCAGCATTGCTTCTTTTGAAAATTTTTCCGCAGCAAAATCACCGGCTTTACCGTGAAGCCAAACTCCAAAAACCGCCGCATTTTCCGGTGTGTAATTTTGAGCTAAAAGAGAAGTGATAATCCCCAGCAGGGCATCACCGCTTCCGCCTTTTGCCATGCCCGAATTGCCGGTTATATTATAGTACACTTTATTTTCTGGGGTAATTATTTGAGTATGATGATCTTTCAGCACAATATAGATTTGCAGGTCCTTTGCTTTCTGTCGGGCAAGTTTCAACCGTTCAAATGAGTTTTCAGTCTTTCCGAAAAGGCGCTCGAATTCTTTTGGATGTGGAGTGATAATTGAGTTTTTAGGAATCAATTTTATGGCATCCGGATTTTTAGATAGTATATTTAAAGCATCTGCATCGATAACCAAGGGCTTTGAAATACGAACTAAAAAATTTAAAAAAGAAATTTGCGTATCAGAATCAGTTCCTAAACCCGGACCGATTCCGATTACAGAATTTTCTTCAAAATCAAAATTAACAACCTTATTTTCACCTCCATCAATAAACATTGCTTCCGGGCAATTAGTTTGCAGGATTTCATAACCGCATTTTGGCGCCAGTGTAAAGGTTAATCCACTTCCCGATTTCAGGGCGGCTTTGGTGGCTAAAACGGACGCTCCTATCTTGCCGAAACTTCCCGCTGCGATGGTTGTTTTTCCGTAAGTTCCTTTATGCGAAAATTCATTTCTCATTTTATAAACTTTGTGAATCAATTTCTCGCCAATGACAAAATCATCCGTTTCTTCTTGAGAAGTAAACTCGTCGCTCAAAAAAATATCCATCAGGTGAATGTTCCCACAGAAAATTCCGGTTTCCGGATGCAGCATTGATTTCTTCCAGGTTTGAAATGTCAAAGTTTCATCTGCTTTAAAAACAACTGCATTTTCACTGATCATTTCATCAGCCATTAAACCGGAAGGAATATCGATTGAAATACCGGGGAAAGGCAGTTTATTTAAAAACTCAATCAAACCGGCGATTTCTCCTTCGACATTTCGATTGAGCCCGATTCCGAAAAGCGCATCGATGAGGACCGAATTGTCTTTAAAGACAAAACTGCCGACCTTTTCGAAATCCAGAATTTCAATTCCTGAAATATCACTGCACCGTTGAAAATTAATCAAAGCATCTTCCGAAAACTTTTCATTCTTTCCGGTAAAAACAGTAACATCAAAACCTTTGCTATACAATAATCTCGCAATCGCAAAACCATCGCCGCCATTATTTCCGAAGCCGCAAAAAACCGCGAACGAACTCTTACTTTCAAAATTCTCGAGAAACCATTTCACACAAGACTGCGCCGCTCTTTCCATTAATTGCAGAGAAGAGATTCTTTGATTCTCAATGCTGAACGAATCCCATTTTTTGATTTGTGGGGCTGAAAAAATTTTCATTTTAAAGAATTATTTTCATTATCTAAAATTACTTAAAATATTCAGTACACCATCATTTTACTCAATATTTTTAGAATAATAACATTTTTTCCTAATTAAACACGCATTTTTTAAAATAATTCTTTATTTTTACTTATTAAACAATTAAAACGTACAATTATGGGAATGGTTCAGGAATTTAAAGAGTTTGCATTTAAAGGAAATGTATTAGATCTGGCAGTCGCAGTAATTATCGGAGCTGCTTTTGGGAAAATTGTTTCTTCATTGGTTGAAGATGTAATTACGCCCTTGTTACTGAATCCCGCACTGAAAGCGGCTGGCGCAGAAAATATTTCAAAACTGGCTTGGAATGGCGTTACTTACGGAAATTTCCTGTCGGCGGTCATCAGTTTTTTATGTATTGCAATTGTTTTGTTCCTGATCATTAAAGGCGCCAACAAAATGCAAAAACCGGCTCCGGCAACAGCTCCAGCCGGCCCTACTCAAGAACAGTTACTTGCAGAAATCAGAGATTTGCTAAAAAATAAATAATAGTATTCGCTGTTAATAAAAAAGACGCATGGATTGATGCGTCTTTTTTATTTGTCTATTTTTCTCACTTAATAAGTCTGTAAAATACTGCAAATCTGTTCGGCAAGAGAAAGCCCTATCCGGTCCTGCGCTTCTACGGTAGATGCTCCTGTGTGCGGACTCAGAGAAATTTTGGGATGGTTCAGAATTTCTTTTGAAGGCGTTGGTTCATTCGTGAAAACATCTAATCCTGCGAAAGCAATTTTTCCTGAATTTAAAGCACCGATAAGAGCGTGCTCATCGACCACTCCACCTCTGCTGCAATTCACAATCACCGCGCCGTCTTTCATTTTATTTATTTCTTCTACCCCAATCATGCTGCCGCCTTTTTGAGCCGGAACATGAAGAGTTAAAAAATCCGCGTGTTTCAAAACATCTTCCAACGGTTCCGTTTCGATATCAACATTGATGAACTGATTATTATAAAATTTAACTTTAATGCTGGCTCTTCCGATATTATTGTCAGCGGCTACAACACGCATTCCAAGTCCTAAAGCAATTCTGGCAACCTCCTGGCCGATTCTTCCCATCCCCACAATGCCAATGGTTTTACCGCGAAGTTCAATTCCCTTCCCGTATGATTTTTTTAACTGATTAAATTGCGTGTCGCCAACCAAAGGCATTTTTCGATTCGAATCCTGTAAAAATCTTGCCCCACTGAACAAATGCGCAAAAACCAATTCTGCCACAGACGCTGACGAAGCTGCCGGTGTATTGATTACATGAATATTTTTCGAGCGCGCATAATCAACATCGATATTATCCATACCGACACCACCGCGACCAATGATATCCAGGCTTGGGCACGCATCAATTAATTCTTTTCTAACTGTGGTTGCACTGCGGACCAACAAGGTTCTGATCTCATGCGCATTGATAAAATCTGCTAAAAATTCCTGTGGAACTTTAGAGACAATTACTTCAAAACCTTTTTCTGTCAGGGCATCAATTCCTGACTGATCCAAACCGTCATTTGCTAATATCTTCATCCTATTTATTAATCATTAAAAACTTCAATCGTTTCTGTTTTTTCTACCATATCCGTAAACTTGCCTTTATACCTTGTTGCCTTTACAATATGATTGTCAATCCAGTGGTAATTTCCACCGCGTGGTTTCCCACACAAAACACTGTGATATTTGAAGCCGTGTTTATCGAGCCAGTCGATGGTAATCTGTTTTAAATTTTCGGTTCTGGAAGTGAAGAAACATATAATGTGACCTTGACCGTACCATCTGTTAATGGTTTCCAACGCATCCGGATAAGGTTCGGCGGTAATCATTCTTTCCGGTTCTTCATTGGGAATATCATCGGTAACCGTACCATCGATATCAATTAAATAATTCTTCATCTCTCCTTTCAGCATTGGGCTCAAATGATTTTTATATTCCAGTTCCATCATCAAAAATTTAAGGTGCAAAATTACAAAATTTCATTGATTTACAGCCTATTAAATCTTCTTAATCGTTATGCTCCCCGGCTTTTTCTTTTGGTAACAGTGCTCGACAACATTAAAAAACTCACGTAAAAATCCATTTTTTCAAAAATATCAGCTAGAACAAACTGTTGAACTTCTCCATTTATGAAGGTTAATTTGGAGTTAAAAATTTTTCCAATAGATTTATTAATGTTAATTTTGTGAAGATGGAAGAACAAGTAGTTTTAATCTCAGAAAATGATGAAGTTCTGGGATTAATGGATAAAATGCAGGCCCACGAAAACGGAATTTTACACCGGGCTTTTTCGGTTTTTTTATTTAATGATCAGGGAGAAGTCCTTTTGCAAAAAAGAGCCGCCGAAAAATACCACTCCCCCAATCAATGGACGAATGCCGTCTGCTCGCACCCAAGAGTGAATGAAACCTATCTGGAAGCTGCACAGCGCAGATTAAAAGAAGAATTGGGAATTGAAGGAATGGAACTGACTCCAAGATTTCATTTCATCTATAAAGCAGATGTGGGCGGAAATCTCTGGGAACACGAACTCGACCATGTTTTTACCGGAACTTATAACGGTGATTTTACTTTGAACGCAGAAGAAGTTTCTGAAGTTCGATTTATCACAATGGAAGCACTCGATCAGGAAATGCACTCGAATCCGGAAAATTTCACTGAATGGTTTAAGATTATTCTGGGGGAATATAAGGATCGGTTGTAGATGGTGAATTAATGAATAGTCAATGGTGAAAGGTGAATAGTAAATTTGAAATACAAATACTCAATAACTCAACCACTCAAATACTCAACCACCCGGCTGCCGAAAACGCTTCATAAGAGAAACTGAAATAAATTATAGCCCCGATGGAAGCGGCATCCCACGAATCCACGACCGTGGTGAGTGGATACAGCGGACAGCGGGACCGGATTTTCTAAAAAATATAAATCGTGGTGCTCCTTTTAAAAAGAAATTAATAAAATAAAATATGAAAAGAACTCCTTTATTTGATAAACATGTGTCGCTGGGCGCGAAAATGGTCCCTTTTGCAGGTTTTGAAATGCCGGTGCAATATACCGGTGTAACGCAGGAGCATTTTGCGGTTCGCGAAAAAGTGGGCGTTTTTGATGTCTCACACATGGGTCAGTTTTTTGTTGAAGGCCCTAAAGCAAAGGATCTTCTGCAATATGTAGGCACCAATAATGTAGATACCCTGGAAAACGGGAAAGCGCAATACACGTGTTTGCCCAACGGAAACGGCGGAATTGTGGACGATTTGATCGTGTACAAAATGGCTGATGAAAAATATTTCGTGGTCGTAAATGCCTCTAATATCGATAAAGACTGGGCGCATATTTCGAAATATAACGAGCAGTTTGGTGCAAAATTAACCAATGCCTCGGATGAAATGTCTTTGTTGGCAATTCAGGGCCCAAAAGCCACGGAAACTTTGCAGAAACTAACCGACGTGAACCTTTCAGAAATAGCTTATTATCACTTTACGGTGGGAACGGTAGCGGGAGTTGCCGACGTGATTATTTCGAATACCGGTTATACGGGCAGCGGCGGTTTTGAAATTTATTTTAAAAACGAAGATGCCGTAAAACTTTGGGACTCGATCATCGAAGCAGGTGAAGAATTTGGAATCCTTCCGTGCGGATTGGCTTCCAGAGACACTTTGCGTTTGGAAAAAGGATTCTGTTTATACGGAAATGATATCGACGATACCACTTCTCCGCTCGAAGCCGGATTGGGCTGGATTACGAAATTCGACAAAGATTTCGTAGACAAAGAGCGTTTTGCAAAACAAAAAGAAGAAGGGATTACCAGAAAATTAGTCGGTTTTGAAATGCAGGAAAGAGCAATTCCAAGACACGATTATCTGGTGGTTGATGCTGAAGGAAATGAGATTGGGAAAGTAACTTCGGGAACAATGAGCCCGATGAAAGGAATCGGAATCGGTTTGGCGTACGTGGCAACCTCTCACAACAAAATAGGCTCGGATATTTTTATTCAGATCAGAAATAAGAATGTTCCGGCGAAAGTGGTAAAAACGCCTTTTGTTTAAAAATTACTTCCGAAAAATAGATAAAAGTCTGAAAATAGTTTTCAGACTTTTTTATTTGCAGACACTGCAGGTTCCGCCATTCTTCGCACAGTTTTTACATCCTGTACAATTTTTGCAGGCGGTACATTTTCCTTTGGGACTACATGACCGGCCATATTCGCTGGCGACGATGTATCCGCCAAAACCAAAATAGGAACTGATCAATAAAACGGTAAAAAAATTTCTCATATCTTTTTATTTATTGGTGAAAAACGCTTCTAAATTCTCAATATTCTTTTTCTCATTTCCTACGAAAACTTCCTGATCGGTAAGGAAAACCGGTCGCTTCAAAAACGAATAATGTTCTAAAATTAATTTTTTAAAATCGTCTTCTTTTAAAGATTTAAGATCGATACTGCGGGCTTTTATTTGGGTGGATCTTCTGCTGAACAGCGCTTCATAAGATTTTGCATGTGCATACATTTGAGCCAGTTCTTCTTCGGTAACCGGTGCACTTTTCAGTTCACGAAGTTCCCAACCGGAAAGGTCGAACATTTTTAAAATCTTGGTACAGGTTCCACAGGTTTTGAGATAAAATACTTTTTGCATATTTCAAATTTAAGGATAAATTCAGAAATGCTACAACTGGCTTGCAAATGATTTCAATTTCCAAATACCATTAATAATCAGCGGCACATTAATAATTACATTTCTACGCTCCTTTGGACGGGATTTCAAAATTAACCAGCACATGAAGGATGCTTTCATTTAAAATATTTAATTTTGATATGAATAATAAAGAACCTCTTTAATTTTTAAAATGAAACCACCGGAAAAACCAACTATTTATACCATTGGTCACTCCACCAGAAGTATTGAAGAATTTCTGGAACTGCTGCTTTCATTTAAAATTAAAGTTTTGGCGGACATCCGCAGATTACCCGGTTCCAGGAAATATCCGCAGTTTAATCAGGATCATTTGAAAAAATCACTGGAAGAAAACGGAATTGAATATCTATATATTGAAAATTTAGGCGGGCGGCGAAAAGTCTCGCCAACTTCGAAAAACATCCTCTGGAACAATAAGTCTTTTCAGGCTTACGCCGATTATATGGAAAGCGAATCCTTTGAAAACGGCGATGATGAATTACAAAAATCAGCTTTAAGAAAACCAACGGCAATGATGTGTTCAGAAGCGGTTTGGTGGCGCTGTCACCGTTCGATGGTTTCGGATTATCTGAAAGCGAAAGGTTGGGAAGTTCTGCATATTATGTCGGTCGGGATAGCGACGGAACATCCTTATACTTCTCCAGCAAGAGTTGTGGGCGAGAAGGTTTTTTATTCGGAAAAAGACTGATTTAGAATGCCACGAAAAGTTTTCATTTCACCGCAAAAGATAAAAGAGCAATTCTAAAATTAATAATTCAAAGTTTGGAAAAGGAAAGTTCCTGATTCATGTCTAGATTTCGTTTGAACAGGTGAAAGGGTATTTTTTTGAATGTTTTATGATGAATATTTTGGGTTTAAAGTAAAAATTTAAAAATGAAAACAAAATTTAAAATCGGAGATAAAGTCAGTTGGAATTCTGAAGCCGGAAGAGTTTCGGGAACTGTTATTAAAGTTCATACCAAAGATTTTGATTACAAAGGTTATACGCATCATGCCACAGAAGACGATCCGCAATATGAAATCAAAAGCAGCAAAACCGATCATATCGCGGCACACAAAGGTGCTGCGCTGACGAAAGAATAATATTCAAAGAAATAGTGTGAATCTTTTTTACCGCAAAAGCAACAATAGCTTTTTACTGATTATCTCATAAAAAGTCTGAAAGGATTGAGAAAAGCAAGGTTTTATCTGTTGCAAACTTTTTGTAAACCTTTATTCTTCTTATTTATCTTTGATCCCTTTTTGTGTTTAAAATTAAAAAACCGCATTTTTACAACCTACTTTAATGCTACAAAAATGTTTGATTACCGACTGAAAGTTTTTCACACCGTTGCGAACCGCCTGAGCTTTACAAAAGCCGCAAATGAACTGAGCATTTCGCAACCCGCGGTGACCAGACATATCAAAGAAATAGAAAATCAACTGAACACGAAATTATTCAACCGAAACGGCACTTCGATTCAGCTGACCGCAAGCGGTAAGATTTTGCTGTCCTACGCCGAAAAAATCCGAAACCTTTCCCGTGACCTGGAATTTGATATTTCTCAACTTAACAAACACGCAAAAGGCAAACTGAAAATCGGCGCGAGCACCACGATTGCACAATATATTTTACCGGAAATTCTGGCAAAATTCCATTCCTATTATAAAGAAATCGACATCGAACTGGTGACGCGCAATTCCGAAGACATTTCGACTTTGCTGAAAAACGGGCAGATCGATTTGGGTATCGTAGAAGGTGCTTCGCAGTCTTCTTTTTTTGATTATCAGATTTTCAAACCAGATGAAATTGTACTGGTTTGTAAAGCCGGTCACCCTTTGGCAAATAAAACGTTGAAACTGAATGATCTCTATACAATCGATTGGATATTTCGCGAGCAAGGTTCGGGAACACAGGAGTTCATTCAAAATCAGCTGCAACAAAACGGGATCGACCTCAAACTTTTAACAACGGTGATGCAGTTGGGAAGCAGCGAAAGCATTAAAAATTATTTGCTGCATTCTGAAGCGATGGCGTTTCTTTCCGTCAGCACGGTTTTGCAGGAACTTAAAAATGAGCAACTCAGTATCATCGATATTAAGAACTTCACTATTGAAAGGAATTTTCACTTTATCACGCTGAAAGGCGAACAGTCAGAACTCATCCATCTCTTTCTAAAATTCATTAGTTATAATTAAAAGTTATAGTCAAAAACAAAATGTGATTTATTTTTGAATAACAAATAACAGACCTTTGCATCTGAAAATAAAATCATCAGATGAAAACTATTAATAAAGTTCTTTTACAAAAACTCCTGTTTTTCGTTTTAGCCATTTTCTGTATCTCACCCTTCGCTTCTTCACCGGTTGCACTGGCTTTGGGAATCGCTTTTACCATTATTATCGGGAATCCTTATGAACAGTATCTTCACAAATACATTCATCTGTTACTGCAGATATCGATTGTAGGTTTAGGATTCGGACTCAAATTGGATGAAGCGCTGCAGGCCGGAAAAGAAGGAATCACTTTAACGGTGATGAGTATTTCTACGGTCATGATTCTCGGCTACTTTCTGGGAAAATTATTAAAATTAGAAAAACCTTTATCTTATTTAATTTCCGTGGGAACGGCTATTTGTGGCGGAAGTGCGATTGCTGCGGTTTCACCGATTATCAAACCGAGTACGAAACAAATATCATTGGCCCTGGCAGTTGTTTTCACGCTTAATTCGGTCGCGCTGTTTATTTATCCCGCACTCGGACATCTGCTTCACATGACTCAGGAACAGTTCGGATTATGGTGCGCGATTGGAATCCACGATACAAGTTCTGTCGTTGGGGCAGCCAATAAATATGGAGATATCGCTTTGAAAACCGCAACCACGGTAAAACTTTCAAGAGCTTTATGGATTATTCCGATGTCACTTTTAACGATGGTATTTTTTAAAACCAAAGGTGCAAAAGTGAAGATTCCCTGGTTTATCGGCTATTTCATCGCAGCGATTATCCTTAATACCTACTTCCCTGTTTTCGATGGTTTCAGCAAAGTTGCAACGGTCGCCGCAAAATCAGGATTGAATTTAACTTTATTTTTTATCGGTACTACCATCTCTGTTCAAACCCTGAAAACAATAAGTTGGAAACCTCTGTTTCTTGCCATTGTTCTTTGGGTGACCGTGAGTGTCGGAAGTTTACTTTTCATTTTAAAGTAAATCTTCCGCTTAAAATCAATGCCGATTTCGCCGGAATCCTGTTTTCACAAAAGTTTCGTTAAATTTGCAGTGTTAAATTTTGCTTTTTCTCACTTTCGTTTTTACAGAAAAAATTGAAATCAAAGCAAATTCACTTTATTTTCATTCATTTTAAAGGAATCCCTTGGAAAGAAAAAAAATCGTCACCCAGCATTATTTCCGGCTCATCGTTTCATCATTAACGGTAGGATTGGCAAGTGCCATATTGGCTTTTGCTCTCAAACACAGCACCGAATTTTTCGAACATTATTTTTTTGATTTTATCCGTCATCAATATGCACCGCTCTTTATTATCTTACCGTCAGTCGGAATTACCGCCATCTACTTTTTAAGAAAATATCTTTTCAAAAACAGAAAGAATAAAGGAATCACAGAGATTTACAAAACACTTGATCAGCGGAAAGACCATCTGCCTCTATTTAAAATTCCGTCACATTTTGTGAATGGATTCCTGACTGTCATTTTCGGCGGTTCTACCGGAGTTGAAGTTTCTACGGTGGTTGCCACAGCGACTATTGGGAATTACGCTTACGAAAAAGAATTCTCGGCGCGGATGTATAAACGGGAATTAATCTGTGCGGGAGTGGTCGCGGGAGTTGCGGTTTTATTCACCAGCCCGCTTGCCGGATTTCTATTTGCGCTGGAAGTAATTGCGCGAAAAACAAGAAAGTCACTGGTTATTTCGTGCACCGTTTCAGCTTTGCTCAGCTGGTTATTTATTGAATTATTCGATTCTGAAACCATACTTTCTGTAAAAGCGCAGAACTGGAATTATGAAGCAATCCCTTTCTTTTTAGTTTTAAGTATTTTAGGCGGAATACTTTCTGTTTACTTTACGCTGTTGGTCACGAGAATGAAAAAGATTTTCAGCACTATTTCGAATAATTTTATTCGGGTGAATCTGGGAGCCATCGCGGTCGGAACATTGATTTTCTTTTTCCCCACTTTATATGGAGACAGTTATCACGGATTGCGGGAAATTCTGGATCAGTCCTTAACGGTTTCCAGCATCCCGGTTTTATTTCTTCTTGCGGTGGCGGTTCTGAAACCATTAGCTTCCTCCTTAACTTTGGGAGCTGGCGGAGACGGAGGCGTTTTCGCGCCCAGTATCGTAGCCGGTGCTTTTTTGGGATTAATGGTGGCCTTCATTGGAAACAATTATTTCGGGATGAATTTAATTCCGGTTAATTTTGCGCTGCTCGGTGCGGCGGTTACTTTATCGGCCTCTTTGTATGCCCCTTTTACTTCGGTGGTTTTAATCTGCAATCTTCTTCCGGACGGCTATGTTTTGTTTGTTCCTATTTTGGTTTGCTGCTTTATTTCTCATCAGTTTGCGAAAAAACTTCTTCCGTATAATGTTTATACGTACGACTTTTATCTGAGTTCGAAAATTTAGAGATAATGTATTAAACCTTTTTTTTCCTCAAAAGAGACAAAAGTTTAATGCAGATCAATAGTTGCTCAAAAGAATACAAAAACTAAATTTTCATTTTGATTGTTCTGATCTTTTTACTTTTAAAAAATCGGAAAATCCCTTAATTCTAAATAGAAATCCACCTCATCAAAATGAAGTGGATTTCAGTAAAAAAACAGAAAATTAAAATTTAGAATGTTTTCTCTAAAGCGATTGCTTTTGGAAAAAGAATATTGTTTTCTAAATGAATGTGGGTATGCAGATCTTTTTCAAAATCCTCAAGCATTTTATAAGTGACCTGATACGTTCCACAGGCATCTGCGGGGAATTGATAATTATTGGTTAAGTCCGCAATTTTCACAAACCGCTCACCTTCTACGGTATGCTCATGTTTCATCATCGCCACGGGACTTTCTACGGTTCCAAAATTGGGACTTGCCAGCGGTTCGCCTGTTTGTTTTGCGTTCACCATTTTTTTAATGAAAGGGAAAAGAATTAATTCTTCTTTTTTCATGTGTGCTGCCAATTCGTGAGCGCTTTCTGTGAATAATTTTGCGATTTCAAATAATTCCGGATGTCTGTCGCCATGAACTTTGCACAGTTTATTTAAATATTGAATGAGTACGGTGGAGTTTTCTTCTACATAACGGTGATGGGTTTTCTCCACATAATCTGCCAATAAATCCAGTGGCCAGGAATTAAAATCGATATCGCCCGATTTTAGATTTGCAACATTTGCCAATTCATTATAAATATCTTCTGCCCGGTATTTTTTGTTCTCGCACGCTTCTTCTACGGTTCGGTTTCCTTTGCAGCAAAAATCGATTTTATATTTGCGGAATATCTGTGCTGCTCTGAAATCTTCTGCTACCAGTTCGCCGATGGTTTTTTCTTTCGTTAACATGATGTCTTATTTAATATTATGATACAAATGTACACAATATTTTAATTCGGACAAAATTATCTTAATTAAAAATACTAAAATTATAAATCCTATTTTTGATAAAATTTAAATAAAGTTTAAAGGGAAAATTATTTCAGCCAAACCAGACCGGTTTCGGTTTTTATAGCCAAATCGTAAAAAGAATATTTCTGTACCATGGCTACCAAACCATTCCGTACTTCTTTGAAATCGTCGTGAACGGGACAGGGATTTTCTGAGGAACATTTATGCAGTCCCAGTCCGCAGTTGGTAAAAATTCCGTCGCCGTCGATCAACTGAACAACATCGAAAATTTTGATTTGTTTTTGCCGTTCCACCGGAAAAATAAAACCACCCTGCTTCCCGCGAATGGATTCCACAATGTTTTCACGGCAAAGTTGCTGCAGAATTTTAGCGGTAAAAGCTTCGGGTGCATTTACTGCTTTGGCAACTTCTTTTACATTGGCACGCCGCTCCTGATTGCTTTGCTGGGCAATATAAATCGTTGCTTTGATCGCGTATTCGCAGGCTTTGGAAAACATCTGTTATAATACTATTATTTAAAAAACTGCCATTTCGGAATGATCACAAAGAGCCCCAGACTGGTGTAGAGAAACATATTGGTCACATCGGTATAGAGAAAAGTAGACAGAAAGAAATTATGCGCCATAAAATGCGTTACGACTGCGGCGGGAAAAACATAGGCAGCGATCTTTTTGTAGAAAAAGATAAATACCACTGAAATAACCATCAGCAGGTCGATTAAAAATATAAAATAAAAATATCCGAGCGGAATATTGATTTCCTGACGTTGTGTAAACTCATCCAGGTCGATTCCCGCGCCCATGAGCGAGAAAAGCATCAGCGCAGCCAATGCTAAAACAAATCCGAAATTTTTCTTTGGACTTTCACCTTCAAAATTATTATTCATAATGGTAAAAATAAAAAAACTTTTGATAAGAAATCAAAAGTTTTAGTTATTGTTGATATAAATCAGTGTTTATATCGAAACAGCCCGGATCAATCTATTTTTATCGGAGATATGTTCTTCCATAGAAATCATACTTTCCGTTCTCATCACATCCTGGATGTCGTCTATCTGATATATAATTCTTTTGGCATCCTCTGTATTTTTTGCTTTTACTTTGCAGAAGATATTGTATTTCCCAGAAATTACACTTGCTTCTATAACATTTGGAATGGTGGCCAGTTCTTTTAAAACTTCCTGGGTTCTGTTTGACTTGGTCAAAAGGATTCCGATAAAAGCGGTAAAGTGGTAATCTAATTTCGAGTAATCAATGTTCAGTGAAGAGCCTAAGATAATTCCTGCGTCTTCCATTTTTTTTACACGTACGTGGATGGTCCCTGCAGAAACATCCATTTGTTTTGCAATTTCTGTAAAGGGCATTCTGGTATTTTCAACTAAAAAGTCCAGAATTTTCTTGTCTATTTCGTCGAGTTGATAATTCATTATATTGATTTTATATATTTATTAATAGTATGTCAAATTTTTTGCAAAATTACAAAAAAATATGAATACACGAAAATTATATCAAACATTAATAAATTTTAACTAAATGACCGCTTTTACATAAACATTCTTAATTTTCAGACTTCTTTTTAGTAGAATCTATTTTATTTTCAGGCAAATCGGGCTTTTGATTTTTGTTATTTTTCTTTCTTTTAAATATTGTATTGAAACTTTTACTGTACACCACCCCTATTCCGTAACTTTGGTTAGCGCCGGCATTGGCTGCCTCCGTTCCGTTGAGTCCAATATTGGTAGGTTTTGAATAAGCACGCAGTAATCGGGTGCCGTCATTTTTCTTTGACCAGTCGTACTCTACAATTCCTTCTCCGGAAAGATAATCACTGCTTGCAGTTTCGGATTTTGAAATAGGAATTCCTAAACCGGTTTTAACAGTCGTTCTCGGCGAGAGGGCAAAACTTAAACTTGCGTTGGCCCGGTCTCCGGTATTGGAGGAGGCGTCACCTTTCAGGTAATTCAAATCGACTTGAAACTCATTACTGATTGTATTTAAAACGGAACCTAACTGCTTAAATAACATATTATACCCGGAACTTTCAGCAAAATTCCCGATGTTAACGTCAAATCCTGAATTGGTGTTGTTGAAACTGTTTAAAACCAAAACCGACCCAAACTGGATGATTTTTTCGTCCTCGTTACTCATTTTTTGGGCAAGAGTTTCTTTCACACTGCTGGAAACATCCTGTGCAGAGACACCAAGTTCTATTTTCGGATTATTAAGCGTTTGGGATATTTTTGTAGAAAGCACAATATTAATGGGTTGTAAAGTTCCCAGATTCAGATATTGTCCGGCGTTGGTTACGGTTCGCAGATAAGTGGCATTAATGTCTAATTGCGGTGCCATCGCATTGCCGTCCCACCGGATGGAGCTTCCTTTCGCAATCTGAAAAGTCCGGCTCAGGATTGCTTTGGAAACAAAGGTTCCATTATCCACGATATAATTTCCGTTCATCGAGATCGCTCCCGTTCTGCTCATGGTAAACCGCAGCCTTTCGGAATTTCCCCGGACCGTTATATCACCAATATCATTTCCTACTAATACATTTACTGTTGTTCCTTTATCGACTTCCAGGTTGAAATCGACATTCATATTGGCTCCGGATTTTTTCTTTTTTTCTGTGGTGACCGCACCGGTCTCGTCTCTTTTCAAAAAACGCAGCATTTTAAACTCTTCTACATTGGAGGTTGAATTGGAATTAAATGTAAAGACTGAATTGTTAAGCGCACGCATTTCGGGCGTAGAAATATTTAGTCCGGTAACAGGTCCGTCTACATAGATAGTTCCGTTACCATAAACTCTTCCCCAAAATAAATCGTAATCTTTTTGAGTGGTATTCAGCAACAAAAGATTATCCGCACGCATCACTAAGTTGACTCCCATTGAAGATAAAGTCTCAAACTGAATCGCCCCGGAAATTGTACCGCGGGAATTGGTTCTACCGTCCTTCACCCCAATATCATTCAAAATAGCCAAGCCTCTTGATAAGGAAACTACGGTATCGTCAAAGGAATAATCAACACCCGTAAAATCTAGTTTCAACCCGAATTTTTTCAGCACGATATCCCCACTATAATCCATATCATTGAGCTGCCCGGCAATGCGCAGATCACCAGAAGCTTTCCCCCGAATATTAGAAAATACTCCTTCTACAAATTGTTGTGCAAACGCCAGATCAAAATCATTCATTCTGGCCACCAGATCAAGTGATGGCGAAGCAGTATTGTTATTAATGGTGCCTGTTAAATGAAGATTATTATCTCCTAACATCCCACTGGATATCACTTTCGCATCCACATCAAATACATTTGGAATGGGACTGTTTTTCGTAAGAATCTCTATTTTCCCCATTTCATTACCGTTCATGAAAATGTCTGTAATGGCAATATTTATGAGTGGCTCGAGATTATTTTTATTCATTTTAATATCAAATGTGCCGTTGGCAATTCCCTTGACATCCATGTCGTTTTTGTTCTTAATCAAAGCAAATACTTTCGCGACATCTACATTCCGAATTTCGCCCTCTGCGGAGAAATCCTTCGCTGATTTAAAAATGGATTCTTTTAAAAACAGCTCGCTTTTATCTGAATAAAGCCTTAGATTTTGAATAAAGAAATCACCCGTTTTTTTCCGGTAAGTAATCGAGTGATCGAAGGCCGGATCGGTATCTACACTCCACGCAATATCATTAAATTTAACCGTAGTGGGCTCGAAGCGGAAAACAAAATCGCCCTGGCTGTTGGTACTTTGGTTAAGATTGATGGTATATTCTTTCAGTTCCTGTTTCACTTCCTCTTCGGGAGAACCGAGTTTAAAGTTAGCCGCAATATGCAGGACTTGATTCCTTTCATTGGTACCGCTTAAAGTAATGTCTTTCAGAATATTTTGATTGTATTCTATCCGGTTTATTTTTGCGAAAATCTGTTCCTCTAAATTCGCTGTGTTTATTCTGACCGTCAACTGATCAATCATCGCGCTGTCTTTTGAAATCTGGTCTCTTTCATTTACCTTATATGCGGGATTTGCTTTGGCAAGTGCTTTATCAGCCTCTGTGATTTCTTCTTTTTTGGTCATCACATATTTCAACACCTCAGCATCTACATTCAGAATTAAATTATTTGAATTGCCGTCATAAGAACCATCAACAGTCGCGCCTTTCGGGAGATGAAGTTCAGGCATAAAATAATTGACAAGATCCTGTCTGACTTCAAAATTCATCGCAAAGTTTTGCCCACGGTATAATTTTCGCGGCGGCGGGCCTACCAATATTTTCCCGAAACCATTTTCAACCATTCCGGCTAAATCGCCCAGATTAAATTTCCCATCGATCTTTCCTTTGACCGCCCCCGGTGCGTCTACAGAAACAATCCGGTTTCCATTTTCGAAAAACGCTTTTACGTCGGCATTAGGAATCGTAAACTTTTGATTGTTCGCCGCAAACTTCACATTTTGCAGATTAGCATCTAAAGTTAAATCGTTAATATTGGTCATCGATATCTTTCCATTAACCACGCCGCTCACAGCCTGAGTTCCTTTTGTACCCGTAAAATAATTGAGGTTTAAATAATCCACACTCGCATTGACATCGGCAATAAGTTTTGAAGTACTGAAATCGATGAGTCCTTTTATAGTGGCTTTTGCCTGATCGTCATTTACATTAATGATTCCGTTGTATTTTTTATGATCGAGAATCCCTTCTAAATAAACATTATTAATGACTTTATCGGTAATTTCAATTTTCGAGATCTGCGATTTTGTTCTCAAAACCATCGTGTTGACATCAAAACTTCTCCCATCAACATTAAACTTTCCACTGATTAAACCCACTTCTTTACTTTTGGTAATGACGGAAGAATTCAAATCATTGACTTCAGCAAAACCACGGTATTTTGGTAAATCTGTACTGTAATCTTCTAAATAAAAATTGGTGATTTTTGCCTGTCCGATTCCGGTAATCAATTTTGCGTTCGGAACAAAAACCTGTTTGGGAGTTACCCGCGCTGCACCGTCATATTTTATTCTTCCAAAATCATCGGCGAAATTTTTCATCTTTGAAGAAATGAAAGTGGGCATCATCGCCTTTAAATCTTTATAGGTAAAATCGGTAGAAAGCGTATTGGTTTCAATCTGAAAATTATCCTGCAAAATATGGGTTACGTTCATTGTTTTGGTCTTAATATTGACCTGTGGATTTCTAATCAGGAAATTATTGAGCGTAAATTTATTTAATGGGCCGGCCATTTTTCCGGAAATATTGATGGGTTTATAATTATCCCAGTCGGTCACAAAATAACTGATATCATAACCACTGATCTGACTACCCTGCTGAAGATTCAAATCCCACCGGACTTTATTAGTGAAATCTTGCCAGGATCCGTCATTGAGATTAAATTTAACATCACCCTGAAGCAAGGAATGATCGGTATTAAGCGTTAAATCTTTGAGTAAAAGAAAGTCATGTTTTAAAGAAAACTCGGTAGAAAACGTATCTACAAAATGTTTTTTACCCCATCTTTCGGTGGTAAACCGCATATTGTTAATTTGGGCAGAAACCTCTGAACCAAGCACCGTTAGTTCCGGAATCACAAGATTTACATTTTGGGCATCAAGCCATTTCCCAGCCTCACCCTCTGTATTTTGATTAATAATGGAAATTTTTGAGTTGGTAATATAAACCCGTGATTTTAATTGAAAAGGCTCTCTCGGCACCGCAGGAGCGGGACCATTAAATAAATCTACAAAACGGATAAAATTAGATATGCTGTCACCTTTGTAAGTAATTACTTTAAGATCAAGTTCATCTAAAGATAAGGACTGAAACTGTAAATTCCGGGAGTCACTGATAATTGAAAACCAGTCGGAATCAGCATACATTTCTTTTGCTTTTAAAAACTGAAAGTTTTTGTAATCTTTCACCGCCACATTATGAATGTAGATATCACCAAAATAACTCACATCCACACTTTCAAAAGACATGTTCGCATTCAAATCTTTATTAAGTTTGATAATTACTTTTTGCGCTGCCCAGTTTTTGGTTGCAGGCAAACTCACAATGACAATAAAAGAAAAAACCAGAAAAAGAAAAGTCCAAAACATGACGAGCAGTAATTTTGCCCACCATTTATAACTTATAACATCTTTTGCGGCTTGCTCACCAAATTCCTTGGCCGTTTCTACAGGATGATTGATGGCATCAGAAGCAAGATCCGCTGCACCTTTCACTGTTTCTTTTACAGAATCCTGAACATTTTCCACGCCTTTCTGCACAGAATCCCCAATGTTTTCTGCAATTGATTTTTTGTTTTCTTTATCGTTATTATTCTCTAAATTTGCCATTGTTATGAGTGACTCAATAATTTTAGGGATTGAATCTTCCTGCGACGACACTTCTGCTGCCGTTCTCAAAGGGAATATCATCCTCTCCAACATCGCTGCCAATCAGGAAATCCACAACGAATATGGTGGTGTGGTTCCGGAATTGGCGTCTCGTGCGCATCAACAAAACATTATCCCGGTTGTCCGAAAAGCAGTCGATAAAGCAAATATACAACAAAAAGATATTTCTGCGGTCGGTTTTACAAGAGGGCCTGGACTTTTAGGATCTCTTTTGGTCGGAACTTCTTTCGCTAAATCATTAGCAATGAGTTTAAATATTCCTTTAATTGAGGTGAATCATCTCCAGGCGCATATTTTAGCTCATTTTATCGATGATGCAAATCCCCAGCCACCGAAATTCCCTTTCCTCTGTCTCACCGTTTCCGGAGGGCATACCATGATCGTGGTGGTCAGAGATTATTTCGATATGGAAATTATCGGAAAAACCATTGATGATGCTGCTGGTGAAGCTTTCGATAAAATCGGTAAAATTTTCGGTTTAGATTATCCTGCGGGACCAATAATTGACAGATTATCAAAAAACGGCGATGGAAATTCGTTTAAATTCAATAAACCACGGATAGAAAATTACAATTATTCTTTTAGTGGAATTAAAACTTCTGTGCTTTATTTCATCCAGAAAGAAGTTCGTAAAAACCCAGATTTCATTAAAGAAAACCTCAACGATTTATGTGCTTCTGTACAGCAGACCCTCGTTGAAATTTTAATGGATAAATTAGAAAAAGCGGCCGAAGAACTTAATATCAGAGAAGTTGCTATTGCCGGTGGCGTCTCCGCCAATTCCGCTTTACGGGAAGCGATGCAGAAAAACGCCGAGAAATTAGGATGGAATATTTACATCCCGAAATTTGAATATACCACGGATAATGCTGCGATGATTGCAATGGTCGCCAAGTTAAAATTTGACCGTGGCGAATTTACCGATTTATCAGTTTCTGCCACGGCAAGATATGATATTGAGGAGGAGGGGTTTAAGTAATTGTTGGGTGATGGATGTTGGGTGCTTGAAATGTTAAGTGTTGAAAGATATAATAAAGAATAAATTATGAAACTTTTTTTTGGAGAGGTAGTTCCCGAAGTCAAAATCAACGGAGAAGAACAAACGCATATCGTAAAAGTTTTGCGGATGAGATCCGGGGAAGAGATTGCGTTGACCGATGGCAAAGGAAATCTCGCAAAAGGAACTCTTTTATTTGAAGGAAAAAAAGTGTCGCTCGACGTACAAGAAATTCAGGAGCATCTTCCTAATTTCCCGACGCAACTTCACATCGCAATTGCGCCGACGAAAAATATCGACCGCATCGAATTCTTTGTTGAAAAAGCGACAGAAATGGGAATTGCAGAAATCACTTTATTGCAAACCGAAAAAACAGAACGTAAAAACCTGAATATTGATAAGTTGCGAAAACAAACGATTGCAGCTTCAAAACAAAGTCTGCGCTTTCATTTTCCCAAAGTGAATGATTTGACAAAGTTTTCTGACTTTATCAAAGACATTAATCCTGAAACCACTTTTGTAGCCCACTGCGACGAAAACCTGGAACGAACTGATTTAAAACAGATTAACGCGCAGAAGAACATCACTTTTCTCATTGGTCCCGAAGGTGATTTTTCTCCTAATGAGATTAAAATTTTAGCTGAAAAAGGAGTAAAAGCAGTTTCGCTTGGGAACCAAAGATTACGCACAGAGACCGCAGGTGTTTTTGTAGCAGCCTGGAATTATTTTATTAACTTCGAATAAGAGTGAGATAGAGTAAGCGATTCAAAATAATTTAAACTAAATCAGCAATGTGGAAAAATTATCTTTACTCAGCATTTCTAATTATTTTGTTTCTATTTCCCTGTTGCATTCCGTCGCAGACGCTGATCAACCACACGACCAATTATTTTGGTCCAAACGCCAATCCTGTACCGGATTTCACGAGTGCTACCATTCCAAAAAACACTGAATTCTCTGTGTATTGCGACTATTATTTTGGCTATGGAGACCAGACAGCTGATCAATTATTAAAAGTAGAAATCCCCTTACTCCCTGAAAAAATATCTGTAAAGCTGTGGATCGTTCCTATCGAATATTACACGGTGACTGATGCTGTTAAAGAACGGAGAATGATGAGCAGAAATTCAGGTTTAGCGTCGGGTGATTTTTATCTGCAAACCAGAATAGCGCTTTTCAACGAAAAAGAACATAAAATTGCGGTCATATTCAACGCTACCTTAAAAACTGCGTCAGGAAGTGATTTTATTAACAGAAGATTCTTTAATACTGCCGGCTACTATTTTGACACCGAAATTGGCAAAAGCTTTATAGTACGTGGTTTCCTCAATGAAATCCGTTTGGTTGCCAATGCTGGATTTTACTCCTGGGATGTACAGACTCCCAATAACAATGTGCAGGATGACGCCGTGATGTACGGTTTAAAAGTAATTTTGAAAAAGAAAAACCTATCCTGGGAAAACACTATTTCCGGTTACAGCGGTTGGATCAAAAGGGCTGATGACTACGGGGACAGACCGATTGTTCTGGCAACAAAACTTAATTTAAAAGGTAAGAAAAATACGTACTTTTTGCAGTACCAATACGGAATTAAATATTTCCCATTTAATCAAATCAGAATTGGAGCAGTTTTTCCGCTTGCGGCATTGACTCCAAATTTTTTTTAAATAAATTTCAACCTTCATAGCTCCTAAAATTTATTTAAACTT
Organism: Chryseobacterium salivictor; assembly: GCF_004359195.1. Classification (NCBI taxonomy): domain Bacteria; kingdom Pseudomonadati; phylum Bacteroidota; class Flavobacteriia; order Flavobacteriales; family Weeksellaceae; genus Chryseobacterium; species Chryseobacterium salivictor. The sequence continues at coordinate 93,834 of NZ_CP037954.1, forward strand.
TTTCACAACTTTGTAAAATGGACTTTCATTTCCTACAATTTTTCTTCCGAAAGTTTATAATCGAATTTATCAATTTCTTTTTGAGTTTACACCTAAAGATTAATGACGCAGCAGCAACATTTAAATCTTCGAATAAAGACACAAAAAAAAGAATTTAGATTTTAAGAAATTTACAGTGTTGAAAATCTTAACTTATTCGTCAAAAAAGTATAAAACCAGTGATAGGGCAAAAACATAAACACCACACCATAGATAGTACTTTTCCAATCTGCAAAAACAAAAAACTTTGTATACAAATGAAATGATACGATAAATACCATTGCAAAAGTCAGAAATTTTCTATTGAAAGCCCCCAGAAAACAAGTAGTCTGAAACAGAATACCTAATAAAGTTAAAACAATCCACAAATTTTCATATTCATAGAAATCAATCATCCATTGAGGTAACATTCGATCAATAATATAATAGTTATATTCTGTATTGATTCGGGCAGCATTTCTTTCGTACCAAGATAAATCAGGTGAACCGGAAACTATGTCTTTTGTCATTGAAATAAATTTATACATTCCAGCTAACGAGTAAGTTATAAGAATTCCTAAATTCAAATACTGTACGAATTTATAATCACTTTCATTCAGTTCTTTTGGCAGTAAAAACATCGAGAAAAAATAAAATAAAACCACAATATGACTATGATGCCCCATTCCATGATAACCTGCAATTGGAAGATTTACCAAAAAAATAAAAACAAAGATGAGTATGTTGATCCAATATTTCTGCTGAAATAAGCTCCAGATCAAGAATAAACAAAGTAATAAACAAAGTCCACCAAAGTAAAATGCCGATGGAAAACTCGGAAACATCATAAGTTGAATCCAAACCTTTGGATTATAAAACTCCGGTAATCGCTGCGAATAGATTTTATAGCAACAAATTTGTTCCCAAATCCAATATAAAGTAAACAACCTAAACGCATAATAAGCAATCTGGTAATTGAATACTGTAAGTTTTTTATAATCCATCAAAATTCCGTTATAATTTCTTGATTTATTTTAATTTTTTCCTCATTAATTTTTTGAAAATTAAAGCTTTCCTCGACAAGAATATATTTTGAAAATTGTGGTGCGGTAATTTTTGCAAAATTCCGCAATTTCTTAAGATTTTGCTCTTTATCAATATTCATTTTGATATTTTTCCCATAAAGATTTATGATGCTGAATTTTGTATTTCCATCATAGGCCTCTTGATCAAAATTCATAATAAGCACAAGGCGTTTATTTTCCAATCCATAGATCCTAAATATTTTATCTTCTGTTGTTGATCCAAATGGCTTAGAGAATAATTTCCATGAGTAAAAGGGATAAACTTCAGCTTTTCCTATAGAAGTCAAATAATAGGTGACTGCCATAAAAAAAACACTTAAATAAAAAAGCAATGGTGTAAATTTCTTCATAGCTCTAAATTAAGTGTTTTTGAAACCTTTCCAATATTTTCTGCCCACTTGTAATTGAATTCACCGCCCAACGCACTTTCATTTCCCACAGTTTCTCTTCGGAAAGTTTGTAATCTAAATTCGACTTTATCAATTTCTGTTTGAGTTCATACATACAGATTGCCGCCGCAACAGAAACATTGAAACTTCGCGTAAATCCATACATGGGAATCGCTAAAGTTTCGTCAGCGAAATCTAAAACTTCCTTGCTGACTCCTTCTGCTTCGGTCCCAAAAACCAACGCGACAGGTTCTGTAATTTGAAAATCCGGTAAAAGCGTCGCATTATTTTCGTGAGAAACAGCAACAATTTTATAACCCCGGTTTTTAATTTCTTTTAAAGAATCGATGCTGTGCGGAAGCCGCTCTACTTCTACCCAGGTTTCTGCTCCTTTGGTGACGCGTAAATTGGGATTGAATTCATGCGCGCTTTCCATCGCGACAATTTTATGAAATCCACAGGCTTCTACGGAACGCACAATCGCCGCGGCATTCCTGAATTGAAAAACATCTTCGATCACAGGCAAAACAAAATCGGAACTTTCCGGAGCAAAATGATTGATTTTCCGGAGTCGCTCGTCGGTAAGAAACTGCTGGAGATACTCGAAGGTCTGCTTGTTTTTCATGGATTCAAAAATAAGGATTATTTGGAGTTAATTAAACCTTCGAGGTTTAAAAAAACAGTAAAGGTTTAAAAATAGGCAATGAGCAAACAAAGCTCGGAAAAGGTGAGAAGTTAAGCGCTGTTAGAGCTTTAAGCTCTAACAGCGCTCTTCAGGAGAGGAATTAAAACGAAGAACCCGTTTTTTTCAAAAAATATTGTCGACGATAATTCGTTCAGGAAATCAACAAAAAATCACCGGATTAGAAGTTTTATTATTCTCTAAAATACTGTATTTTTGAAGTTATGAAAAGAAAAGTGCTCCTGATTTATACCGGTGGAACCATCGGCATGGAAAAAGATTACGAAACCGGCAGCTTGCAGGCCTTCGATTTTGGAAATATCTTCCAGAAAATTCCGGAAATGAAATTGATCGAGTGTGAAGTTTCGGTATATCCTTTTAAAAAACCGGTCGATTCTTCGGATATGGGTCCAAAAGAATGGAAATTTATCGCCAATCATATTGGTGAAAACTATGATAACTACGACGGTTTTTTGATTCTGCACGGGACAGATACAATGTCGTACACCGCTTCTGTATTGAGTTTTATGTTGAAAAATTTAAAGAAACCCGTGATTTTGACAGGATCCCAGTTGCCCATCGGAGATTTGCGTACGGACGCGAAAGAAAACCTTCTGACGAGTTTGTATTATGCAAGTCTGTACGAAAATAACGAGGCGGTCATTCAGGAAGTTACGATTTATTTTGAATACAAATTACTGCGGGGAAACCGAACTTTGAAATATTCAGCAGAGTTTTTTGATGCTTATCAAACGCCGAATTATCCGGTTTTGGGTCAATCGGGCGTTCATTTGAATGTGAAGAAAGATTATCTGTGGCGAAACAAAACCGATGATCAATTTATGGTAGATGACCACATTTCGCAGGACGTTTTATTTTGGCGCATTTTTCCGGGAATGCATTTGAACCATTTTACGCAAATCCCCAATGTGAAGGTTTTGATTTTACAGGTTTTCGGTTCGGGGACTATTTTTAATACTCCAAAAACGCTAAAGACTTTGCAGATGTTGCGGGATCAGGGGACAGAAATCGTTGTCATCTCCCAGTGTGTTTCCGGCGGAATTAGTTTTGGAAAATATTCTAATTCTAATATTTTCACAAAAATCGGTGCGATCAGTGGTCACGACATTACAGCGGAAAGCGCCATTACAAAAGCGATGCACCTTTTAGACAATCCTAATTATGAGGGAAACTTTGCCGAAAACTTTGTGCGGAATTTGTGCGGTGAGGTTACTGAATAATCGCCACAGCAAGGAGCAAAAAGGGAGAATAAGTTTTTATTTGTAAAAATTACGGTTTTCCGTTTTTAGAATTCAATTAAATACCCTATTTTTGCAGTCTTCAATTAGAGAGGTGTCCGAGTGGTTGAAGGAGCTAGCCTGGAAAGCTAGTGTACGGGCAACTGTACCGTGGGTTCGAATCCCATCCTCTCTACAATATTTCTTCATAACCTACTGTTTTACAGTGGGTTATTTTATTTTACTCACTTTCCCTCCCAATATTCACCCCACATATTTAGGATCAGTAGCAAAAGTTGTGTTTATGCAAAAATATTTTGTAGTCTGAATAGAAAAAACGCCCGATCTCTGACTCCTCTAAAGTTGCTTCTAAATTTTTTAATTTTTGCATTGAAAGATTCTGCGGATGCATTCGTACTTCGATGATTGAAGTAGTTTAGGATATCATTATAGTGGATGGTAAAAGTTTTTAATAGGATAGCAAAAGATTTAAAGCCAGACGCTTCCACCTGGTGATACCATCTTGCTAATTTTAACATAGCGATTTCTTTGGTGTTTTTCTTGTGGTAGACGTTTCTTAAAGCTTCTGTTAGTTGGTAAGCGTGGTGGAGATCCGGATATTCACTGAATAGGATTTGGGCGCGTTCTTTCTGGGATTCAGTCCAGTGGAAGGAGCTCTTATACAGCAAATGCCTGCTTCGTGCCAGGAGCTGTTTTCTACTGTCTCCATTTGAATACCGTTCCGGTTGGTAGATTTCTTTATTTTTCCTGGCATTTAGGATGTCATCGCTTTCCTGCTCTATAGCTTTCCATCGCTGCTTGATACGGATTTCCTGCAGTGCTTCTGAGGCAAGTTGCTGTACATGGAACCGGTCAATGGTTCGTTTGGCATTGGAGAAGCATCTCTTGGCAATGAGTTTCATGGAACCGGCCATATCCAGAGTGATTTCTTTTACGTTTAACCTTAACCTACGGTTGATTTTCAGTAAATGTTCTATGATGGTTTCTGCACGAGTTTCTTTAATAATGGCAACCAGACAACCTTTTTTACCCTTCGCTTTTTTAGACGTGACCACGGTATAAAGTTCTCCGCTAGACAAGGCTACTTCATCTATCGACAAGGATTGTGACATGTTTTCGGGATAAATGAGCCACTCCTGTGCATGGGATTTCTCTTTCCAGGTTTTATATGTTTTTGTATTGGCGCTGGAATTTTTTACCCGCCACACCGTACATTTCAGCAATGGTTTTACAATCAAGAGGTCGGGTATCGACAGATTTCTTTTAAAAAATCGGCAAACCCCTTCGTTAAACGGGTGCCTTCTGCGACTAAGTTCCAGTCTCTCTGCACGATTTCCTTTGTCTTCTTATCCAGCCATCTGCACCTTTTAATATGCAAGTAAACGGCGTTTCCACGCAGGGGAAAATCTTGAATAGTAATCTCCTTATGGAATCCGTGTGCTATTAAAATTCGATTTGACACTTCTTTGGGAGGGTTATTTTTCTCCTCAAAATAAAGGTGCATCACTTCACCCTCGGTGGCTTGCTTGGTTAAATCAAAATGTTCAATTAAAAATTCAGGCAGAATATGTTTCAGCAGTTCCAGATAATGATCCAATGTTCTTAAAGTTTATCTCAATTTACACACAACTTTTGAGATTGATCCCATATTTATTTCTTGCAAAATTATTGAGAAGCCAGTCTTCTGTTTCTAAATTTCAAAAAAAAGTAAGCAGCATGGGAGGGGTACCACAAAAATGAGATTTTGGTGGGGGACTATCTCATATGTAGGTATATTCTCATTAAATGTTTTTTTCATAAATCATATTAAAAAAAAATCTGGTAATTCCTACTTCATAAAATCAAAAATACTACGTTAAATAGCATAGTCAATATGATTTTGAATTCGAATAGCAAAACCGTTCATAGTATTTTAAACCAACGAACCTACCACAAATTTTGCGCAACCACTTGATTTGAAGTCAATTAATATTATTCATTAAACATATGGCTTTACTTACAAAGCAAAAAAACTCTTCAATTATTAGTTGAGTGGGGTCTAAAGTGTTCGTTTATTAGGTTAATAGAAAAAACGGTCAAATTGACCACATATTTCGGAGTCAGTTATTTTAACACCAGTAAATTGTTTGCTAAATTGAAAATGGCAAAAGCAGATGGCTCTTATCTTCAGAAACTTGCCAAAATACAACCCTAAGAGATGATTATACTCGATGATTTTAGACTCCATGCATTAGCAGAAACAGAATTACTCTTTTCGAACTCATTGAAGACCGTCATAACAACAGTTCTATCATTGTAACCTCACAGTTTCGGGTTCAGGATTGGTATGATATTATTGGCGAAAAAACCATTGCTGACACTATTTTAGACTGGCTGATCCACCAATCTCACCGCCTCGAACTGAAGGTAGAATCGATGCACAAAAAAAGAGGAATAAACAGAGCCGAAAATTAATTATATTTGAATACAAATTAGCACATGAAAAACATCCGTTTTTACTACAAAAAAGAGATGTTCAGTTTAAACCGAATCTAGTGATCAATTACACCGAAGTTTGCATTTAAAAGGAGAAAAAAAGCCTGTTGTAATGAAATCTTTGTCTCATTCACGACGAGATTAAAAATTTTCATTATGATCAAAGACAGATATGTATATAAAATTTATTGGCAAGTGCATAATTAGTACTACCCGTAAAGTTTTTATCGCCGAGAAAATTACTGTGTGATGACATTAATAAAAAATACAACGATGAAAAAATCTGTTCTAACCATTACTTTAAATCCGTCAGTAGACAAAAGCAGCAGCGTACAAAACATAGTACCACGATTGAAACTACGGTGCAAAGCCCCCAAACATGAGGCAGGAGGTGGCGGCATCAATGTTTCCAGAGGATTAGCAAGACTGGGGATTTCCTCAGATGTTTTCTTTACCTCCGGAGGAAGAACTGGCCAGTTGTTGGAAGAAATACTCCAGACCGAGAGACTCCATACATTCCCGCTTGACATTTCCACAGAAACCAGAGAAAACTTTACTGTTACGGATACCGTTAGCAAAGAGCAATATCGTTTTATATTCCCCGGCGGAAAGCTTACCTTGAAAGAACAAAAAAAAATAACAGATTTTGTCGACAGGATAAATCCCTGTCCCGATTTTGTAGTGTTTAGTGGCAGCCTTCCACCAGGGGTTGATCCAATTTTTTTGAGCCAACTTGTTAATAAATGCAAAGCCAAAGGCAGTAACGTCATTGTAGACACCTCAGGGGAAGCGCTCAAAACTGCGATAGAAGCAGGTTTATTTTTAATCAAGCCCAGCGTACGGGAACTGAGTGCTTTTGTTGGAAAAGACAAGCTGGAAGACAGTGAGATAGAACAGGCCGCCCAACGTATAATTTCGCGGGGAAAAGCTAAAATAGTTGTCGTATCATTAGGTTCTGGCGGAGCTGTTTTATTTTCAGAAAATGAAAAGATTCAAGTTGCAGCTCCTGTGGTAAAAGTGAAAAGTACGGTGGGTGCCGGTGACAGTATGGTTGCCGGTATGCTGTCTGTCCTGATCAACGGAGGAGACCATAAAAAAATGATTTCAATGGGGATTGCATGTGGATCTGCTGCTACAATGACAGAAGGAACGGGACTGTTTACAAAAGAAAATGCAGAACGTCTTTTTAATGACATTCAAAATCAAAAATAAGTGTACTGGCCCCGATCTCATAAAAAATTATATCAAAAAATACAGACGGTAGATTTCGTGATTACCATATCTGCAGATGCACGATCAGCCTTACCCAAGATGGAATGCTTCTCTTCTAATATAAAAAAATGAACAATTTTTAAAATATATTTTCGGTATGCCGATTTTTGCCGATTCAGAAAGCAAAACAGAGCCCTTCCATATAAAAAATTTACATCTTTCCATGTTAATAGTTTAATTTAAAGATAAAGTTTTAACTTTATAACATTCAGTTACTTATAAATGATGAAAAGTGAAAAACTGTTGTATGCCATTATAGAAACTGCTGCTGAAAGTATTATTACCATTAACAGCATGGCAGAATAGAAAGCCTGAATTCCTTTGCTTTGACAGAAAAATCACCCTGTGAACGGTCAAATTCTTTTTAAAGGCAAAACTGGAATGGCCAGTAAATTCACCCTGTCATTTCATAAAATATAATGAACATTAATACTGTTTTTTTAAACCAATGGAAAAAAAACGCGTTCTGATTATTGAAGACAATGAAGACATCCGTGAGAATACTTCCGACCTTCTTACACTGGCAAGCTATGAAGTTTTCCAGGCGGATAATGGGAGAAAAGGGGTAGAAATGGCTATTGAACATATGCCGGATGTTATCCTGTGCGATATTATAATGCCGGAAATGGATGGGTACGGTGTCCTCCATCTGCTGAGCAACCGGGAAGATACCGCATTGATTCCCTTTGTTTTTATTACTGCAAAAACCGATAGAACAGAAATCAGAAAAGGAATCGAAATGGGAGCAGATGACTATCTCACAAAACCTTTCGATGATACCGAACTCCTGAGTGCAATTGAAAGCAGGCTGAAAAAGAAAGAACTACAGAAAAGCATGTACACCTCTACGCTCACCAAGATGACCAATCTATTTCTGGATTCACACGGCCTTGATGAATTAAAAAAATCATTTGACGAAAGAAAAATTAAATTCTTTAAAAAAAAGCAGATCATTTATTATGAAGGCGATCCTGCAAATACCGCTTATTTAGTTCTTTCAGGATCCGTTAAAACAACAAAAATGACTGAGGACGGTAAAGAACTGATGACAGGAACTTATCATCCCGACGACTATTTTGGAATTGTATCCCTGTTTTCTGGAAAAGAATATAAGGAAACAGCCGAGGTATTGGAAGATAGTACATTATGCTCTGTGCCAAAAGAAGTTATAGAGCAGCTGCTGCATAAATATCCTGACATTGCCGAAAAATTCATCACCATTTTAGCACAGAATGTTATTGATCACGAAGAACAATTATTACAGCTCGCTTATTATTCCGTCCGAAAAAGAATGGCCGAAGTACTGATCAAACTCCATGCGAATCATTCACCCACCAACTGTTTCGAAATCTCAAGAGAAAATCTTGCTGCGATGGCAGGAATGGCCAGTGAAACGGTAAGCAGGATTCTCAGCGATTTCAAAACAGAAAAACTCATTAATAAAAATGCAGGGGTGATTACAATTCTTAATCTCAAAGGTCTTCAAAAACTTAAAAATTAAAGTGCACTTCGACCCAAACTAATGCAAAGGCAGAAGGGAATATTTAGACCATCACCATTTGAGTATGACTTTAAAAAGAGGCTGAATATAATTCTTCCCAATCGGCGAAGCCGAGACTGCGCCTTAAAACAGAGTCAATTAGGAAATTTTGCGCCTTTGCTTTGCCAATGACAAAAAAATCTAAAAGCCCGCTGCGAGCGTCCCGCCCGTTCCCATCATCATTACAGATTTACATCAATTTCTAAAATCTCCTGATTTTCATCACAATAAATTCTTGCACTGCTGTATTTCCATTCCCAAGGCTCTATAACAAAACCACTTTTTCAAAATACCTTTTCAGTTTGGCACTGATGCAAAATAAAGATTTTTTAATAATAAAAAAGCACCTACATCGCTGTAAGTGCTTTATTTCCAATATTGTGGCCCCACCTGGGCTCGAACCAGGGACTTGCTGATTATGAGTCAGCTACTCTAACCAGCTGAGTTATAGGGCCTATCTTTATTTCAAAGAAATAGAAGTCTCAATTGGGATTGCAAAAATAGCGTTTTTTTTAAAAAATCAAAATTTATTTGAGGATTTTCCTGAGAAAGTTTTGATAAATGCAGTTTGAAGATTTTTTTTATCGCTAGCATTACTCATCATGAAAATTTTTAATCCCGTTCTGAGCAAAACAAAGGTTTCATTTACAAACACGCAGTTTTTCTCACTTTTTAATATTCAAAGGCTTTACACTTACCAAAGACGCAGGCTTTTCCAATCTTTTGATAAGGTTAATTGAAATCGGTTTAAAAAGTACACCATTCACTCTGCTTTGGCTCTTTTTACTTTTTACTTGGCTCTTACCTTAAGGTTTCTCCTGACACAGTTCTATTAAAATACCGTTCGTAGATTTCGGATGAAGGAAAACGATGAGTTTATTGTCGGCACCGTCTTTCGGTTCTTCGGAGATAAAGATGAATCCTGCCGCTTTTAAGCGTTCGATTTCTGTATAAATATTTTCTACTCCAAACGCAATATGATGAATCCCTTCTCCGCGTTTATCGAGGAATTTGGCAATGGCACTATCGGGATTGGTCGCTTCCAGGAGTTCGATTTTGCTTTCACCTAATTCATAGAAGGAAGTGGTAACGCCTTCCCTTTCCACGGTTTCCTGTTTGTAGTTTTCTTTGCCTAATAATTTAGCAAATAAGTCGTCCGATGTTCCTAAAGATTTTACGGCAATACCGAGATGTTCTATTTTCATAATGATGGATGTTGGGTGATGGATGCTGGGTGTTGGATGAGATCAAAAAAATTAAAGTCAGAATGATTTATTTTAAAGCGTTCTATTCTTATTTTATAACGGACATTTTTTTTAATGCAGTTTATCGGAGGACGAAGCGTATTTTTAAAGCTGCTTTTGCCAGGTTTAAATCAAACCGGACGGAATCCGGCCTCTATTTTCGCTGCTCTTTAATATGGTTAAAAAAATCTCGCCTGACGACGGGAAAATAATTCAAACAAAAGTAGTAAATTTGCGCCATGAACGAAAGCAACAGACAAAGAAAAGTCGCCCAAATTATACAGGAAGATTTAGCGGAATATTTCCGTAAACAAGCCTCAGAAAGCAAACAGTCCTTTTTAATCTCCGTTTCTGATGTAAAAGTAACGGCCGATTTGAGTATTGCTAAAGTTTACCTGAGTATTTTTCCGCCAGAGTTCCGCAAAGATATTATGAAGGAAATTTTGGTCAACAAATCAACTTACCGAAACTTCCTGGGGCAACAAATGGGCAAACAGGTCCGGATAATCCCGGAACTTAATTTCTACCTGGATACCACTTTAGACGACGTGGAAAAAATTGAAAAAGAATTGAGAGGCGAAGGTGATAATCCAATCCTTTAATCTGTTATAAATCGTTATTTCCTTTTGAAAAACACTTCATTTTATATCGCTACCCGCTATCTTTTAGCCAAAAAAGGTAGTACGGCCGTCACTTTCATTACGTGGCTCGCGGCAGTGGCGATGATGGTTGCAGTGGCTGCGATGTTTATCATCATCTCTGTTTTCTCGGGTTTAGAGGAACTCAACCAGGATTTAATTGCGAATGTGCACGCCGATATTACCATTAAAAGCAATACAGGAAAGGCACTGTCCAACATCGACAACGCAACAAAAATCATCGGACAAAATAAAAGCATTGCCCATTTCTCAAAAGTGATTGAAGAGAAGGCTTATATCCGTTTTCGTGAAAATGGAGATATCGCCAATTTGCGTGGGGTGGATTCTGCCTATATTTTTGTAAATCCCATCAATCAGAATATTTTATACGGTAACTATCCGAGTTTTAAATATTCGAACGAGGTGTTGATGGAAAACAAACTCGACAACCGTCTTACGATTCCCGTTGGTGAAGCTGCAGATTATGCCACGATTCTGATGCCCAAGCCAGGGACGGGAATGATCAGTAAAGAAGAAGATATTTTCACCAAAAGAGACATTATAGTTTCTGGTATTTTTCCCGGGAATGATCAACTTGACAATACCATTATTTCTCCTATTGAACTTGCGCGGGAACTTTTGAACTTGCCGAAAAACTCTGCCTATCAGATTGTTATTAAATTAAAGGATGCTGATAAAGCAGATGAAGTTAAAGAACAACTTTCGAAATTACTGGGTATGGACTATGATCTGAAAACCAAGAAAGAAGAAAATGCGGCTTTCTGGAAAATGATCAACACCGAAAAACTCTTTATCTATTTGATTTTCGCGCTGGTTATTTTCATTACCACTTTCAATTTGGCAGGAGCGATTATTATTTTACAACTGGATAAAAAAGAACAGGCGAAATCCCTTATTTCTCTGGGAATGAATTTCAAATCGCTGCGGAATATCTATTTCTATACCGGACTTTTAATTGTCTTTTTCGGCATTATTTGCGGACTGATTTTGGGAACTGCGATTTGTTATATACAGATCAATACCGGCTTCTTTAAAGCTGGCGCGAATACCGATTTGGCTTTTCCGGTTCGAATTAACACCCTAAACTATTTTATCGTCACCGCCACTGCAGGAATCTTTGGACTCGCGGTTGCATGGCTTTTCTCAAAGGTTAACAAAAGACATTTTAAAACCAGTTAAAACAGTATTAAAAACCGATATTCGCCATGGGTTTTCAATACTGTTTTTAATAATTAAATTCTTGGGGATTTTCAGCCAAACACATTTTTATTCTATTAAAAAAGTATTTTTTCTTAGCATTAAAAGACAGAATACTACAACATATCCCAGTTATCATTCTGAAAAACCTAAAAAAAATCAGCTTTATATAAAAAAGACATTTTTTCTTTACATTTTTATATACCTTTGCCCTCCAATTTTAATTTTTTTATAATGAAAAAACTCACTACTCTTTTACTGGGCTTCATGTTTTCAATAGCATCAGCGCAAGCTCCAGCTACTTATTATAACGGAACCGAAGGCTTATCGGGCTCCGCTCTGAAAACAAAACTAAGCGAAATTATCACGGCCGGTGCCAAAGACAAAGGTTATGACGGGTTATACAATGCGTATCCAACCACAGACACCGACAGCTTTTATGAAAATGACGGAACGGTTCTGGATATGTATTCCGAAAATCCTACAGGAACAGATCCTTACAACTATCGGCATGGTCAAAAAAAATGTGGTAACTATAGTGTAGAGGGTGATTGCTACAACAGAGAACATGTTGTTCCACAAAGTTTTTTTGGAAGTAAAGCCCCCATGGTTTCCGATGTTCATTTCATTCGTCCCACCGATGGAAAAGTAAACGGAATGAGGAGCAACTATCCTTTTGGTGTGGTAACAAATCCTTCTTTTAAATCAAAAAACGGAACTAAAGTCGGACCAAGCACTTCACAAGGTTATTCAGGAACAGTCTGTGAACCTATCGATGAGTTTAAGGGTGATATCGCAAGAATGGTTTTTTACTTTGTAACCCGATATGAAAGCAGACTTTCAGGATTCTCTTCCGGAGGCATGTTAGGAAATACGACTTATCCTGGCTTGCAGGAATGGGAAAAAAATGTACTCTTGACCTGGGCCGCTCAAGACCCCGTTTCGCCCGCAGAAATTGCAAGAAACAATGCATCCTATGTTTATCAAAATAATAGAAATCCTTTTATTGACCACCCAGAATGGATTCAAACAATATGGGGAACTCAGGTTATTGATAATGAAAACCCTTCTACTCCCACTAATTTAGTTTTAAATTCTCTTTCTACTGCGTCAGCTAATTTAGCCTGGACTGCTTCAACAGATAATATTGGAGTTGCTTATTATAAAGTATATGTTAATGGTACTTTTCACATGAACTCCAGCACCAACACGGTAACAGTTTCCGGATTGACTCAGGGAACCACTTACAGTTTCTATGTCATTGCTTCTGATGCTGCAGGAAATGTTTCCCCACAAAGCAACACCGTAACAGGGACGACTTTGATCGATACCCAAGCACCGACAGCACCAATGAATTTAACATTAGGTTCAGTAGGAACAAATAATATCGCCATAAGCTGGACTGCTGCAACAGATAATGTTGAAGTTGCTTCGTATGATATGTATGTAAATGGACAATTAACAGGTTCTACAACTTCTACCAATTCTAATATTGCCAATTTAGATCCTTCTACCGTTTACACCATTTATGTAGTTGCGAAAGATGCTGCAGGAAACGTTTCTCCAGCAAGTAATTCAGTAACAGCAACTACGCTGGCAATTGGCTTAAACTGTGGCGATGAAACCTTCGATTCTATCCCAGCAGCCTCCTCTACTTACTCCACTTATAACTGGACCAGCAACGGAATTTCATGGACTTCGGAAGACTCGAGAACAGATCAAACCATTAACGGAAAAGCGATTACCATCAAAAATGGTTTCCTTACAGCATTATCAGTTCCGAACGGAATTGGCGATTTAACAGTAACGACACAATTAAAATTTACGGGCAGTGCCGGTACTTTGAAAATTTTTGTAAATGATGTTGATACCGGAAAAACCATTCCATACAGCGCTACACAAACGACAACTACCGTTACAGGAATTAACATTTCCGGGAATATCGAAATCAGTTTGGTAAATTCAAATTCCAACAGAATTGCAATTGATGATATGAAATGGACCTGCTATAAAGATTTAGCAACCACTGAAAATGCAGTTACTAAATCTAATTTTACGGTCTATCCAAATCCAGTAAAAAATGGAGAATTGAATATCAGTGGTAAAGATTTAACAAATATTGCAACCGCTCAGATTTTCGATTACAGCGGAAAATTAGTTCAGACGGTTTCCCAGCCGTTTAAAAACAGCAATAAAATCATTCTTAAAAACTTGCCGAAAGGCGTTTATATTTTGAAAGCAGGAAACAGTAACGCGAAATTTATTATTGAATAATTTCAGGACTCCTGTTTTAAACAAAGACCGGTTTTTAACCCCATTATGGTCGGAAGATTTTTCTTCCGGCCTTTTTTTATTTTCAAAAATACAGACCTAAAAAGCAGCAGCCACTTATTCTTTTACAACAGGTATTTTTCCGGTTTTTCCTCCCTTAAAACAGGGTGGTTTCAGCGTTGGTAGAAAACTATCTGAAATAAATTCAGTATTTTATTCAGAGAATCACTTTAAATAAGTGCAATGGCCGGAATATTTCTTCCGGCCATTTTTGTAATTCCTCAGTGATTACCATGTACTGATTTTTTCGTAAATTAGTATCACGAAAACACTATTCATTTGATATTGAACAATTTGAAGTTCAACACCAGCTTGTTTACTGCGGCGCAACCTCCATTATTGAGCAGTTATTTCTGATATTTAAAAAATTACCCATCATGAAGAATAAAGCGGAACGCATCCTCATCACCAAATCTTCAGGACAGAAAGTGCCTTTCAATGTAGGGAAACTCAAAAAATCCCTTTTGCGTGCGGGCGCAAATGATTTTGAGGCAGAGGAAGTGATCAGTGAAATAATTTCGTTACTGGTTGAAGGCATGTCCACGGGCAAAATCCATAAGGTTGCCTTCCGTTTACTGAAAAATGTTTCGCGTCCGGTCGCAGCGAGGTATAAACTAAAACAGGGACTGCTGGAATTGGGTCCTTCCGGTTTTCCTTTCGAACGGTATGTCGCTGAACTTTTACAGGTGCAGGAATACAAAACCCAGGTTGGCGTTTTTCTTCAGGGACATTGCGTGACCCATGAAGTGGATATCACTGCCGAAAAAGAAGAACGGCACATCATGATTGAATGTAAATTTCATAACCGACCCGGATATGTATGCGACATCAAAATACCACTGTATATCCATTCAAGATTTCGAGATGTGGCCACTTCAAAGAACGTTGCAACGGGTCAGCCTGAAAAATTTGATCAGGGATGGGTCATCACCAATACCCGCTTTTCGGAAGATGCCGCACAGTACGCAAAATGTATGGGGATGCAGCTGGTAAGTTGGGACTACCCGAAAAACAATGCTCTGAAAGACTGGATAGACCGTTCCGGGCTTCACCCCATCACCTCATTAACCACACTCACCCAAAAAGAAAAACAACAGTTGCTGGATGACAAAATCGTGCTGTGCAAAAGCATCGTGAACAGCCGCGAAATTCTGGAACATATTGGAGTAAGGCCTCCACGTCTTCAAAAAGTACAGGCCGAATGCACCGCATTATGCGAACCATTTCCCATGGCAGTCAATTCCATTAAAACCTAAAATCATGAGCGCAATTAAAATCAAATTTCTGGGAGCAGCAGGTACTGTCACCGGTTCCAAACACTTAATTTCCGCATATGGAAAAAACATTCTGATCGACTGCGGACTGTTTCAGGGATTGAAAGAACTGCGGCTGCTGAACTGGGAACCGCTAACGTTTCCGGCAGATCAAATTGATATGGTTCTGCTCACGCACGGACATTTAGACCATACGGGCTATTTGCCGAGACTGGTAAAAGAAGGTTTTAGCGGAAATATCATTGGTACTTCTCCCACCCTTCAGATCACTGAAATCATTTTAAAAGACAGTGCCAAAATTCAGGAAGAAGATACGGTGAGAGCAAACAAATTCAGATATTCCAGGCACCATCCTGCCCTGCCTTTATATAACCTTGATGATGTAGAAAAAACTTTGCCTTTTTTCAGATCAAAACCTTTAAATGACTGGCAAAGCATTAACGAAAATATCCGCTACCGCTTCAGATACAACGGACATATCATTGGTGCGACGTTTATAGAGATGGAAATCGGGGGCAAAACTTTAGTATTCTCGGGTGATATTGGAAGGGAAATCGATCCTTTACTTTTCCCGCCGGAAAAGCCGGAAAAAGCCGACCTGCTTTTCATTGAAGCCACTTATGGAGACCGCTTTCATCCTGAAATTCCGGTTATCGATGCTTTACAGAAAATCATTAACCGTTGCACCGAGAGAAACGGAACCATCATCATCCCAAGTTTTTCAGTGGAACGAACTCAATTGCTCATGTATCTTTTCTGGCAGCTGAAGAAAAGTGGAAAAATGGCAAAAATCCCTATCTATATGGACAGTCCGATGAGCCGGAATGTTCTCGAAGTATTCCATCAGAACAGAGATTGGCATAAGCTTTCTCCAGAAGAATATTACGGGATGTGCGATGAGATCTCCTTTATCGGTACCGTGAATGAGACCCTTGCTTTGGCAAAAGATTCCCGTCCGAAAATCATCATTGCCGGAAGCGGCATGGCAGCCGGCGGAAGGGTACTCACCTATTTTGCAAAATATTTGGGCGATGCCAATGCTACCATTATGCTGGTTGGCTTTCAGGCAGAAGGAACACGGGGCAGGGCTTTGTTGGAAGGTGCCAAAGAAATCAAACTGTACGGAAAATATTTTACGGTAAGGGCAACCATCGAAAACATGGAAGGACTTTCCGCTCATGCCGACCAAAACGGTTTAATTGGCTGGATGAGCAAACTTGCCGGAAAACCGGAACGCATCTTCATCGTTCATGCAGAAAAAGAGGGAGCAGAAGGGCTGCAGCATAAAATTAAAACAGTTTATGATTGGGATGCTGAAATCCCCGCTTTGAATGATCATACTGAAATCACTGTCATTCCATAAAATTAAAAATTTAATTCCTAACGATGGAAAACAGAAAAATCCAGACGAATTGGAACGTCATAACAGGCGGACCGTGCACCGGAAAAACAACATTAGTGGATCTCCTTGCAAAAAGGGGCTACAAAACGACTGTTGAGTTTGCCCGTCATTATATTGATATGCAGGAAATAAAGGGACGGACCGTGGAGGAAATAAGGAAGAATAAAAAAGAATTTCAATTAAACGTTCTGAAAATGCAGATTGCAAAAGAATCAAGCCTGGACCCTCATGAACAGGTCTTTCTGGACCGGGCTTTACCCGATGCCATGGCGTACTATCAGTTTTTAGGTTTGAAGTATGATGACATTCTTCTTGAGGAATGCCATAAATATGCATA
Source organism: Chryseobacterium salivictor (assembly GCF_004359195.1). Taxonomy (NCBI): domain Bacteria; kingdom Pseudomonadati; phylum Bacteroidota; class Flavobacteriia; order Flavobacteriales; family Weeksellaceae; genus Chryseobacterium; species Chryseobacterium salivictor. The sequence continues at coordinate 110,998 of NZ_CP037954.1, forward strand.
CCACAAAATTTTCATTTTAGACCGGCTCCCTTTAACCAATGATTATGCGCGGCTTGAAGATGAATCGGAACAGGTGCGGATCCATAACCTTATCATCAGCGTGTACGAAAGTTTACACTTTCCCTTGGTTCATGTACCTGTTATACCGCCGGAAGAACGGGTGGATTTTATCCTGAAAAATATATGATTTAACGGAAATACTTGAGGACGGAAAAATGTAATAGTATAAAATCTTTCAATTCTAGTCAAAAAAAATAAATCCTCCAAAAAGATCCGTTTTTAGCCGGTCTTTTTTTAATTTTGAAGAATGGAACAAAAAAAATTAGGACTCATCGGGAAAAATATTTCTTACTCTTTTTCTAAAAATTATTTTGAAAATAAATTCAGAAAACTATTTCTTAACAATCACACTTACACCATTTTCGATCTAAATGATATTGCCGAAGTTGACAGGATTTTCAATGATGCAAATCTACTCGGTCTAAATGTGACCATCCCTTTTAAAGAAAAAATAATTCCTTACCTGGATGAATTAAGTGATGAAGCTGAAAAAATAGGTGCCATAAATACGGTTCTGATAAAAGACAATATTAAAAAAGGATTTAATACCGATGCTTTTGGTTTTGAGAAAACACTTTTACTTCACAAAAAAGATCATCATCGTGCAGCCTTGGTTTTAGGAAACGGCGGTGCTGCTAAAGCCGTAAAATATATTTTGGAAAAGCATGACATTCCCTACAAAACCGTTTCCAGAAACACCGAATTAAATTTCGGGAATATTACTAAAGAAATTGTGGCTGAAAACACTTTAATCATCCAGTGTACGCCGGTCGGAACTTTCCCGAATGTGGCCGAATGTCTTGAATTCCCCTTTGCCGGATTAACTTCCGGTCATTTAATTATCGACCTGATTTATAATCCGGAATATAGCTCTTTTATAAAAAAGTCCGCCGAAAATGGCGCAAAAACGGTGAATGGATTTTATATGCTTGAACAACAAGCAGAAAAAGCATGGGAAATTTGGAATGTTCAAAAAAAATAAGTTAATTTAGTGCACGGTTTATCGTTGAAAATAAACCGACCAAAAAAACTTAATAAAAAGACTGCTATGATTACAGAAGATTCACTTTCTGAGAACCACGAGAAAGAACCGATTAACCATGAGGTTTCAAACGAACAGACCGCTGAAAACCCAACAGCAACAATGACTGAAACCCCGTCAGAAACTCTTGATGCAGCTGTAGAAGAGCCCAAAGAAACTGAGAATATAGAAGAAGCTCCTGCAGAAATTCAACCAACCGTTGAGGAGAAAGAATCTTCTGAGAAACCGGATACCGCTAAAGAAGCAGAAACCAAAGCAGTTGCCGCTGAAAAAACGGCAGAAAATGAAGAGGAAGAACATCATGAAGAGCAAGCGGAAGATTTATCCCATTTGTCTTTACCTGAAATTCTTTCCTTAATGGAAACCCTCATTAACAAAGAAGATGCCGGTGCGCATTTTAGAAAATTCAATCAGCTGAAAGAGCAGGCAAATCATTTGATCCACGATCAAACCGAAGATTTGAAAAGTGAATTTGTTGCAGCAGGAAATCCTGTAGAACTTTTCAGTCATCAACATCCTTCACAAGCCAAACTTTCGGCGTTACTGAATATTTATCGTGAAAAAAACGCTGAATACCACAGAAAACAAGAAGAAAATCACCATATCAACTTAGAGCACCGCCAGCGAATTATCGAGAATTTGAAAAACCTCTATACCAATACCCAAGCAGGAACCAATCTTTTCAAAGCCATCCGCGAAATAAAAGAAGAATGGAAAAATGCCGGCCAAGTGGCGAAATCAGAATTCAAATTACTGAATAACAACTACTTCCATCATCTGAATCAGTTCTATCAAATGCTTGATATGAACAAAGAATATATGGAGCAGGAATTTGCACATAATTTAGAAAAAAGACAGCACATCATCGAACGGGCCAAAGAATTACAGCAGGAACCTTCCGTGCAGAAAGCGCTGAATGAGTTGCAGTACCTTCATAAACTCTGGAAAGAAGAAGCAGAACCGGTTGCCGAAGAATTCAGGGAAAAAACATGGGACGAATTCAAAGAAATCTCGAATAAAATCCATGACAGAAAATCTGAACTGACCGAGCAAATCGAAAAAGAACAAAACGATAATCTGGTCCGTAAGAATGAAATCATCGCGGAAATCCAAAAAATGGCGGAAGCCACAAAAGAAATCAATCATAATTATTGGCAAAACGCCATTAAAAAAGTGGAAGCTTTGCGCTCTGAATTTTTAAGATTAGGAAATGTCCCAAGAAAAGTTTCGAATCAAAACTGGAATGATTTTAAAGAACATTTGAGAAACTTTAATGTAAAGAAAAATGAATTTTACAAAGGTTTAAAAAATTCTCAGCAAACAAACCTTGACGAAAAACTGAAATTAATCGCCTCGGCAAAAGACAATATGCTCTCCGAAGAATGGGAAGTGGTAGTACCTTTATTTAAAAAATTACAGGAAGACTGGAAAAAAATCGGTCACGTACCGCGAAGCATGACCAACAAAGTTTGGGACGATTTCCGGGAAGCATGCAATACTTTCTTTAATAATTACAGAGAAAAAAACAATACCGCCAACGATAACTGGAAAGAAAACTTCAAAAGTAAAAAACTTCTTTTGGACGAATTAAAAGAAATCGGCAACGAAGAAGGAAGCGTTGAAAAAATAGAGCAGATTAAATCAAAATGGAATAATATCGGAAAAGTTCCAAGAGAGAAAATCACCATCAATACTGAGTTCAACAAAGTGCTTCGCGACAAACTGAAACTGAACAAAATCCACGAATATGATTTGAAAGAAGAAGGACTTTCTGAAAACCAAGTCACCGATAAAGCCCGAAAAATCAAAAATCAAATTGCTGATTTAGAAGCGGAAATCGTAAAAATGGAAAACAACATTGGATTCTTCAGCAATGCATCCAGAGAAAATCCTTTACTGAAAGCAACTTACCAGAAAATTGACGATAAAAAAGCACAGCTCGAAAGCATGAAACAAAGCTTACACAGTATTCTGATCGGCGAAAACCAATAAAAAAGTCATGGTAAAAAAAATATTCTTACTCCTTTTCATCAGCACTTTATCTTTTGTTAAAGCACAGGGCAGCGTACCGGATTTATTATCAATCCCCGGCCCGATAGAATATGATGGGACTGAATATTTTTTGTCCTGGAGCAAACCGATGTCGAAAACCCTTTATCGGCAACAGTATTTACCTAGTGATGAGCGCATTGAAGACTTCACCCAACTCCTCGATTTTTCGTATTTCACCAAAGAAATAGAAATGGAGTTGGCGGTCCGTCAAAAAGTTGAGGGAATCCAGCAAAGAGCGAAATCTGATAAATTCACAAAAGTAAATGTAGTTGAAAGTCCCGACGGAAAGGAATATATCGTCGATTATTTCATTTCTGAAAGTCCGGAAAAAGGCAGTTCTTTTATCGAGTATAATGTCTATCGTTTTAAAAAGTATGATAACGGAACCTCAAAAAGCTTCCTTATTTTATCTCATGCAAAAAGAATGTACGGCGACTTAAAATCTGCCGCGAAATCTTTGGCAAGACAAAGAGATCATCTCATTACAACGATGATTGAGTTCAAGATTCCGGAAATAAAAGTTGCTGCAAAAAATTAATCTTTAATGATAATCAATAAAACACCCGGCAACCCGTTGGGTGTTTTTTAATTCAGATGAACCACGAAATTTACATGCGGCGCTGCGTCGATCTCGCCCAAAAAGCTTTAGGGCAAACCTATCCAAATCCTTTGGTCGGTTGCGTAATTGTACATAATAACGAAATTATCGGCGAAGGATTTCATGAAAAAGCAGGTTGTGCTCACGCTGAAATTAATGCAATTAACTCTGTTAAAAACAAAGCATTGTTAAAGGAATCTACGATCTATGTTTCGCTGGAACCCTGCGCGCATTTCGGAAAAACGCCTCCGTGCGCCAACAAAATTGTAGAAACCGGTTTCAAAAAGGTGGTCATCGGAACTTTGGATGCTCACGATAAAGTGAATGGAAAAGGCAAACAGATTATAGAAGACGCAGGAATTGAAGTTATTTCCGGAATCCTGGAAAAAGAATGTCGGGAACTGAACAGGCGGTTCTTTACTTTCCACCAAAAACGGAGACCTTATCTTATTTTGAAATGGGCCGAATCCGGTGATGGTTTTTTAGATCAGGATTTTAAACCGACTCAAATCGGTAATGCTTTGACCAGACAATTTGTTCATCAGCTTAGAAGTGAGGAACATGCCATTTTAGTAGGAACAAATACAGCTTTGACCGACAATCCAAGTTTGACAACGAGAGAAATTGTGGGAAGAAATCCGGTGAGAATTTTAATCGATTTTGATTTAAAGGTTCCTGCCCATTTTAATCTATACAATGACGAAGCGGAAACGTTGGTTTTCAATGCTGTGAAAAATTCAGTTGAAAGAAATATTACTTTTATTAAAATAAAAAGGGAAAACTTCATAGAAAATCTAATGGAAAAATTATCTGAACAACAGATTCAGTCGGTTATCATTGAGGGTGGACGTTTTACTTTGCAACAGTTTATCGGCCAAAATCTTTGGGATGAAGCAATTATCATTAAAAATGAAAATCTGCATTTAATTCATGGAACAAAAGCGCCGGTATTTAATTTTGAAAAGTTCGAAACAAAACAATTTCGGGACAATCGGATTGAATTCTATAAAAATTCTTAACCATGGAATTTTCATTTGACACTATAAAATCGCCGGTCGAAAACATTCTTCTTAAAGAAAAAGGAAGCAAATTCATTGGCTTTGCTTTTCCCGTAGAAAATGAAAAAGACATAAAAGCGGCATTGGCGAGAGTTAAGGAAGCACATCCAAAAGCAACTCATCACTGCTACGCTTTCCGATTGGGAATAAATGGTGAAAATTACCGTGCAAACGATGACGGCGAACCTTCCGGCAGCGCAGGATTACCGATTTACAATCAACTGCTGGCGCATAATATTACCCAGGTTCTGCTGATCGTGGTCAGATATTATGGCGGAACAAAATTAGGCGTTTCGGGTTTGGTTAAAACATATAAAGAATCTGCCAAATTTACCTTGGAATCCTGCGAACTGATTACCAAAGAATTGCAGTCTGAAATAGAAATTCAGTTTGAATTTGACCAGCAAAATGTGATTTTCACCTTGTTAAATAAATTTGGCGCCAAAATCATCGATTTTAAAACAGAAGAAAAATGCACTATTACTGCCCAGCTCAAAACTTCTGAAAAAGAAAACATCTCAGAGCAGTTGTCTGAGATGCAGAATATTTCGTTTAAATTCCTGAATTCTTAGGAAACAACTCTTCCTAAATTCAGTTTTGTACCCGATTCTTTTTACTTAGCCTTTTTTACCTAGCTCTTTTCACTTGGTTCTTTTTACTTTTTACCTGGCTCTTCTTAATCTCTTCTCCCCATCAGCAGCGACGCCCAGTATAACAGTTGTGCCAATGAACCCAGTGCCGCAACAACATACGTTCTAGCCGCCCAGGTCAGGGAATCTTTCACCCCTACATATTCTTCTGAAGTCACCGTTCCGGTATCTTTCAACCATTTCATCGCCCGGTTACTTGCATCGTATTCCACAGGCAAAGTCACAAAGGCAAAAAGAGTGGTTACTGCAAACATGGCTACCCCAATAGCAAGAACGGTAGTGTTTCCATTTGGATTTTGGATGGTTCTGGTGGCGCCCATTAAAACGATACCACCGATTAATACAAACTGCATCAAATTAGAACTGATGTTGACCATCGGAACCAATTTTGACCGCAACTGCAACATAGAATAACCCACAGCATGCTGAACAGCGTGACCGCATTCATGTGCCGCAACCGCCGCCGCCGCTGCATTTCTCTGCATATAAACGCCTTCTGATAAATTTACTGTTTTATTTGCCGGATTATAATGATCCGTCAATTGTCCCGGAACTGAAATTACTTTAACATCATTGATGCCGTTATCTTTCAACATTTTTTCGGCGACTTCTTTTCCGGACATCCCGTTGCGCAAATGTACTTGCGAATAATGTTCGAATTTTGCTTTTAATCTGGATGAAACCAACCAACTCACCAACATCGAAATCCCAATAATTACATAATACCCTGTCATTTTTTCTTTTTTATCTAAATTTAATAATCGACTATCTAGCAATAAAAAACGTGCCAAAGTTTTTAGTTTTGGCCGAATGATTTATCTTTGTTTTCTCAAACTAAAACTGATGAATGTGATTACGATTCTTGAAGTAAAAACCGATGCTGATTTAAAAAATTTCATCAAATTTCCGATGGAACTCTACAAAAGTAATGAAAATTATGTTCCGCCCTTAATCAATGACGAAAAAAACATCTGGAATCCCAGGGAAAATGCGGCTTTAGATTATTCAGAATTCAAAAAATACCTGGCTTACATAGACGGAAAAGTGGTCGGCAGAATTGCAGTGATGATCAATCATAAAGAGGTCAATGAATTAAAAATCAAAAAAGTAAGATTCGGGTGGTTAGATTTTATCGATGATATCGAGGTTTCCAAGGCATTGATTTCGAAAGCCACTGATTATGCCAGAGAAAAAGGCATGAGTAAAATTGAAGGACCGATGGGTTTTACCAATTTGGACAAAGCCGGCATGCTGACCATGGGTTTTGATAAGACCGCAACGATGATCGGTTTATACAACTTTGAATATTATCCACAACATTTAGAAAAATTAGGTTTAGTAAAAGAAAAAGAATGGGTAGAATTTGAACTGGATTTCCCGGAAGTTCTGTCAGAAAAAGTACAGAAATTCAGCAATCTGATTGCCGAGAAATATAAATTAAGAGTACTCCAGTTTAAAAATAAAAAGGAAATACTTCCTTATGTAGAACCCATGTTCAGGCTTTTAGATGAAACTTACAAAACCCTCTCAACCTACACTCCCATTACAGATGAGCAAATAAAAACCTACCGGGAAAAATATTTCGGTTTTATTGATAAAGATTACATTGTATGTATCGTCGATGAACATAATGAGCTGATTTCCTTTGCGATTACAATGCCTTCTTATTCGAAAGCACTGCAGAAAGCCAATGGTAAATTATTTCCGTTGGGTTGGTACCATTTTTTACAGGCGGGCAAAAAGAACCTGCGTGCTAATTTTTATCTCATCGGAATTCACCCGGATTATCAAAGAAGAGGCGTAACTTCGATTATATTTAAAGAAATCTGGCGCAATTTCAGTAAAAAAGGGGTTAAAATCCTTGAAACCAACCCCGAATTAGAAGAAAACAAAAGTGTTCAGGTGCTCTGGCAGGATTACAATCCTGTAAATCACAAACGACGCAGAACTTACGCAATGGAAATTGGCAACGAAAAACAATAAGACAAAAATGAAGAAACAACTCTACATCTACATGGCGATGATCATTGCATTCATCGTGTACAACCAGTTTTTTCAGGTCAAAGATGCCCGGCTTAATGAAGCGATCAACATTATTTTTGCCAGTTTTCTTTTTCTGTATATCGGGTATTTGGCGTATCTGGTTTTGAAAAGAATAAAAGATACCGGCAAAAAATAAATTATATGCTTGTCATACATTTAATTTTTGTTTGTTAACAACGATATTTAAGGGTTATAATTTTTTCTATTATACTTAATTCCTTAAATTTGCATGATTAAGAAAATAATGACAAGATGAATCTTCCCGAAAATTATATCCCGATTATTCTTCAGATTGCGGTTGGTGCAGGTTTCGTTTTACTCTCTATCTTAGGAACTCATTTTTTAGGACCAAGACAAAAATCGACGTCTACCAAAAAGAATGAAAGTTTCGAATGTGGTGTAGAAGTAGAAGGAAATGCAAGAACGCCGTTCTCTGTAAAGTATTTTTTAACCGCCGTACTTTTCGTACTGTTCGATATCGAGATCGTCTTTTTTTACCCTTATGCGGTCAACATCCGTGAATTCGGTGTCGAAGGTTTCTTCGCAGTACTTACCTTTATCTCTGTATTTTTCATCGCTTTCGTTTATGTATGGAAACGCGGTGCACTGGATTGGGATAAATAACAGTCTGAAAATTTGAATTTTTAGTAACTTTAAGAAAATTAAAATGTCTGATAATAAACCAGTAATAAGAATGGATGCGGAAGCTCCGGAAGGTTTTGAAGGAGAAGGTTTTTTCGCCACCAAACTCAGCAGTGTGATTGGGATGGCAAGAAAATTCTCGCTTTGGCCATTGCCTTTTGCTACTTCATGCTGTGGAATTGAATTCATGGCTACGCTAAATCCAACTTTTGATGCTTCAAGATTTGGTATGGAAAGAAACTCTTTCTCGCCAAGACAGGCAGATATGCTAATGGTTTGTGGAACCATTTCCAAAAAATTAGGTCCAGTTTTAAAACAGGTATATACCCAAATGGCTGAGCCGAAATGGGTCATTGCTGTGGGTGCCTGTGCCTCAAGCGGCGGCATTTTCGACACTTATTCTGTTTTGCAGGGGATCGACAGAATCATTCCGGTGGACGTTTATGTTCCCGGCTGCCCACCAAGACCTGAACAAATCATTGAAGGCGTCATGCAGGTACAAGCGCTTTGCGAAGGTGAAAGCATCCGCAGAAGAGATTTACCGGAATACCAACAATTATTAGCCTCTTACGACATAAAATAATGGAAATGACGAATGACTTTGTTTTAGAAGCAATTACCAGAGAGTTTCCTGAATCCGTAATTTCGCATGATACGCCTTATGATTTCTTAACTTTAGAAATAAAGAAAGAAGATATCAAAAAGGTGATTCATCATTTAAAAGATTCTTCTCTTCAAATCAATTTCCTGACTGATATTTGTGGTATTCACTACCCTGAAACTCCCGAAAAAGAAATCGGTGTGATTTATCATCTTCATAATATGATGACTAATTTCAGAATACGACTGAAGACATTCATGACCAGAGAAAATGCAGAAGTAGATTCTATGACAGATCTCTACGCAGGTGCCAACTGGATGGAAAGAGAAACTTTCGATTTCTACGGAATTAAATTTAAAGGACATCCAGATTTAAGAGTCATCCTGAATATGGAAGATTTGGGTTACCACCCAATGTTGAAGGAATATCGTTTAGAAGACGGTACCAGAACCGACAAAGACGATAAAATGTTCGGAAGATAATTAGTTGAAAGGGAAATCCTTTTAACTTAAAGTCAAATAATTATGAAAGACAACGCACTCTCAAATATATTGAACCAGCACGATTCCAAGGAACAAATTGACGGACAATTATACACCTTGAATCTCGGCCCAACACACCCGGCGACCCACGGAATTTTCCAAAACGTCCTGACGATGGACGGCGAAAGAATTCTGCACGCCGAACAAACTGTTGGATACATTCACCGTGCTTTTGAAAAAATTTCAGAAAGAAGAAACTTCACTCAGATTACAACATTAACCGACCGGATGAATTATTGTTCGGCTCCCATTAATAATATAGGATGGCACTTAACTGTTGAAAAACTCTTAGGTTGCGAAATTCCAAAACGTGTAGATTATATGCGGGTGATTATGATGGAGTTGGCCAGAATTTCAGATCACCTGATCTGCAACGGAGTTATTGCGATGGATGCTGGTGCGATTACAGGATTAACTTATCTTTTCCAGGAAAGAGAGAGAATCTACGAAATGTATGAAGAGGTTTGTGGAGCAAGACTGACAACCAATATGGGAAGAATTGGAGGTTTTGAAAGAGATTTCACTCCGAAGTTCCATGAACTCCTGAAAACCTTCCTGAAAAAATTCCCGGTCGTATGGCAGGACTTCTGTTCGCTGAATGAAAGAAACAGAATCTTCATGGACAGAACCATTAATGCCGGACCAATTTCTGCGGAAAGAGCTTTAAGTTACGGCTTCACCGGTCCCAATCTACGGGCAACAGGCGTGGATTATGACGTACGGGTTGCTCAACCCTACTGTTCTTATGAAGATTTCGATTTCATAATTCCGGTTGGAACTTCCGGAGATACTTACGACCGATTCATGGTTCGCCAGCAGGAAGTTTGGGAAAGTCTAAAAATTATCGAACAGGCCTACACCAATTTACCGGAAGGACCATTCCATGCTGATCTTCCAGAGTTTTACCTACCGGAAAAAGCAGACGTTTATAACAATATGGAAGCTTTGATTTATCACTTTAAAATCGTGATGGCAGAAACCGAAGTTCCAAAAGGAGAAGTTTACAGTTGTGTGGAAGGTGGAAATGGTGAATTAGGATTTTATCTCGTAAGCGATGGTGGAAGAACTCCTTACCGTCTACACTTCAGAAGACCTTGCTTTATCTATTATCAGGCCTATCCTGAAATGATACAGGGCGGTTTGATTTCTGATGCGATTGTTACTTTATGCAGTATGAACGTAATTGCAGGCGAATTAGACGCGTAAAATTGAGTATTAAAAGAAAATAGATAAAAGATGAAAAATTTTTCAACTTTTATCATTAAAAAATTAAATAGAATACGGAACAGTTTCAGAGTCTTTACTCTTTGTTCTTTGTTCTTTAATCTATAAAAATAATGAGCGAAACGATTGCTTTTAAACCTGAAACCTTAGCTCAGGTCCATAAAATTACCGCACGATATCCTGCAGAAAGAAAAAAATCAGCTTTGATTCCGGTGCTTCATTTGGCACAAAAGGAATTTGGCGGCTGGTTGCAGGTTCCAGTAATGGATTACGTTGCAGAACTGTTAGAGATAAAGCCTATCGAGGTTTATGAAGTAGCGACATTCTACAGCATGTTCAACATGAAACCTGTAGGAAAATATGTTTTGGAAGTTTGTCAAACGGGACCGTGCATGTTAAACGGTAGCGATGAAATCATTCAACATATTAAAGATACATTGCACATCAATGCCGGAGAAACTTCTGCCGATGGACTGTTTACTTTAAAAACAGTAGAATGTCTTGGCGCCTGTGGCTATGCTCCGATGATGCAGCTCGGTAAATTTTATCATGAACATTTAACAAAAGAAAAAGTAAACGAAATCCTTGACCTTTGCAGACAGGGAACTCTTGCTTTGGATTAATTTATAAGAATAATGAGTAAAAAACTTTTACTTAAAGATGCCCATATAGAAGGAATCCGCACTTACGAAGTCTACCGGAAACAAGGTGGCTACGAAGCGGTGGAAAAAGCTTTCAAAATGGCTCCCGACGCCATTACCGAAGAGGTAAAAACTTCCGGATTAAGAGGTCGTGGCGGCGCAGGATTTCCGACAGGAATGAAGTGGAGTTTCCTGGCAAAACCCGAAGGAGTGCCAAGATACTTGGTGGTCAATGCAGATGAATCTGAACCGGGAACTTTTAAAGACCGGTATTTGATGGAACACATTCCCCACCTTTTAATCGAAGGAATGATCATTTCCTCTTTCGCTTTAGGAGCACATACCGCGTATATTTATATCCGCGGAGAGTTTGCCTGGATTCCGGATATTCTGGAACAGGCCATCGAAGAAGCCAGAGCTGCCGGATTTTTAGGAAAAAATATTTTAGGAACCGGTTTCGATTTAGAAATTTATGTTCACCGCGGTGCCGGTGCTTATATCTGTGGAGAAGAAACTGCCCTTTTGGAATCTCTGGAAGGTAAAAGAGGAAACCCGCGATTGAAGCCGCCCTTCCCTGCTGTTAAAGGACTTTGGGAGTCACCGACCGTAGTGAATAATGTAGAAACAATTGCGGCTGTTGTGCCAATTATCAATATCACCGGAGCAGAATATGCGAAAATAGGTGTTGGCCGTTCGACTGGTACAAAATTAATTTCGGCTTGCGGGAATATCAATAAACCGGGAGTTTACGAAATCGACATGACCATTACCGTAGAAGAATTTATTTATTCTGATGAGTATTGCGGCGGTATTCCAAATGGTAAAAAATTAAAAGCATGTATTCCCGGCGGTAGTTCTGTGCCGATTGTCCCTGCCAATTTATTGCTGAAAACCATTAATGGTGAACCAAGATACATGAATTATGAATCCCTTTCAGACGGCGGTTTTGCAACCGGAACAATGATGGGATCGGGCGGATTTATCGTTTTAGACGAAGATCAGTCTGTCGTTAAACACACCATGACTTTAGCCCATTTCTATGCGCACGAAAGTTGTGGACAATGTACGCCTTGTAGAGAAGGAACGCCTTGGTTGTATAAGATTTTGAAAAAAATACACAGCGGTCAAGGAACGCTGGCAGATATTGATTTGTTGTGGGATGTTCAAAGAAAAATCGAAGGAAATACAATTTGTCCGTTGGGTGACGCTGCCGCCTGGCCGGTTGCTGCCGCGATCCGTCATTTCCGCGATGAGTTTGAGTGGTATATCGATAATCCGGAATCTCAAACCCGAAATTATGGTTTGGCTAATTACGCCGACCCAATTCCGGTGGCCGCAAAAGCAGAGTAAAAAGAAGTTTTATTAAGAAGATATAAAGAGTACTGTCTCTTTTAAACATGAAGAAAGTAGTAGTTTTATCAGCGGTATTTCTAGGATCTGGTTTTGGCTTTGGTCAGGATATAACCCCTAAAAATGAACCATTGACCAAAAAAGGTCAAATGTTCGTTTTTTACGGGTGGAACAGAGGAGCTTTTAGTAACTCCGACATCCACTTTAAAGGAAAAGGCTACGATTTTCAGTTGAATAATGTAGCCGCGGCAGACAGACCCACGAAATTCGGATTGGTTTATTTTGATCCGGCCTGGTTTACGGTAACGCAGTATAATTTCAGAATAGGATATTTTATCAAAGATAATTTAGCTTTAGTTTTGGGAATCGACCACATGAAATATGTGATGAACCAAAATCAAACCGTTGGTTTTTCAGGAACGGTTTCCGACCCGAAATATGCAGCTTATGTGCAAAACGGACAGGTGAATTTAGCAGATGAAAATTTCCTGACTTTCGAGCATACCGACGGATTGAATTATGAAAACCTGGGTTTGGAAAAATATCAAAATCTCATTAATAAAGACAAAATAGATTTGGTTTGGTCTTACGGTGCAGGTATTGGAGTGATGTTTCCAAAAAGTAATGTAAAATTATTCGGGAATGAAAGAAGCGACCGTTTTCACGTTGCAGGAATGGGAACCGATCTGAGAACAAGTTTGAATTTAGTATTCTGGAAACACTGGATGGCCAGAGTTGAAGCAAAAGCTGGCTACATCAATATGTGGGACATTAAAACGACTTTAAATAATAAACCTGACAAAGCAACCCAAGACTTTGTTTTCGGACAGATTAATGCAGGGATAGGATACACTTTTAATACAAGAAAAAATAATTAATTCATTTTTGAATTCATCCATAATGAGCGAAGAAGTTAAAAAATTCAAAATAACCATCGATGGTCAAACTACCGAAGTTTTGCCTGGCACTTCTATTCTGGAAGCCGCGAGACAAATCGGCGGTAAATCGGTACCACCGGCAATGTGTTATTACAAACCGCTGGAATCCAGCGGCGGTAGATGTAGAACCTGTCTGGTAGAAGTATCTAAAGGATCTGACGCTGATTCACGACCGATGCCGAAATTAGTCGCGAGTTGCAGAACAAGCGTGATGGACGGAATGGAAGTGAAAAACCTCACCTCCGAAAAAACTCAGGAAGCCAGAAAAGCCGTAACAGAATTTCTACTGATCAATCACCCGCTGGATTGCCCTATCTGTGATCAGGCAGGAGAATGTCATTTACAGGATTTAGGTTACGAACATGGTTTAGAAAGAACAAGAACAGAATTCGAAAGAAGAACTTTTGAGCCGGAAGATATTGGTCCTAATATCAAGTTGAATATGAACCGCTGCATCCTTTGTGCAAGATGCGTTTTAGTGGCCAATCAGTTGACCGAAAACAGAGAACACGGTATTTTGTTCCGCGGAGAACACGCAGAGATTTCGACCAATCTGAACAAAGCTTTAGAAAATGATTTCATTGGAAATGTCATTGATGTTTGTCCGGTTGGTGCTTTAACCGACAGAACGGCAAGGTTCGCGAGCAGAGTTTGGTTCACCAAACCAATGAATGCCACTTGTGAATGTTCAAAATGTGCAGGTAAAGCAGTCGTTTGGATGAAAGGCGAGGAAGTGATCAGGGTAACTGCCAGAAAAGACCAGTATGATGAAGTACAGGATTGGATCTGCGACGACTGTAGATTCCACAAAAAAGATTTAAAATACTGGACGATTGAAGGACCACGTCATATCGACCGCCATTCGGTAATCTCTTTGAACCATTACGAAAAACCTAAAAATATGATCAGTCTTTTGGATAATCCAGATGCAAAAGAACTGAGCGATAAAGACGAGAAATAATTATGGAGTTAATCACTTTTAAAATAATATTAGTTGTTACACTTTTCGCAGTATCCTTAGGTGTTGCCGCCTATTCTACTTGGGGTGAAAGAAAAGTGGCGGCGATTCTGCAAGACAGAATTGGTCCAAACAGAGCCGGTCCTTTCGGGCTTTTACAACCTTTAGCCGATGGTGGAAAACTTTTCTTCAAAGAAGGATTTGTTCCGCAGGGAGCCGATCGGTTTTTATTCTATATCGGACCTGCCCTAACCATGTTTATTTCCCTCATTACCGGAGCAGTAATTCCTTGGGGAAAATCTTTGAATATCGGTGGGAATTCTTTTGACATTCAGGTGGCCAATATCGATGTAGGGGTTTTGTACTTGATAGCAATGGTTTCCATCGGAGTTTACGGAATGATGATTGGAGGCTGGGCTTCGAATAATAAATACTCGCTGATCGGTGCAATCCGTGCTTCATCACAAATGATTTCTTACGAACTGGCGATGGGTCTTTCTCTTCTTTCTATTATATTAATGGCCGGAAGTTTAGATTTACATTTCATCACTTCATCCCAGGGTGCAGGTAAAATATGGGGTTTTATTCCGGCAGACGGAATGAACTGGAATATCTTCTATCAGCCTTTAGCATTTATCATCTTCTTCGTTGCAGCGATGGCAGAAACGAACAGAGCTCCTTTTGACTTACCGGAATGTGAATCGGAGCTGGTGAATGGTTATATGACCGAATATTCCTCCATGAACTTCGGGCAATATATGTTCGGTGAATATGTCAACATGTTTATCTCCAATGCTTTGATTGCAACCTTATTTTTCGGCGGATTTAATTATCCTGGAATCAACTGGGTTTCTGAAAACTGGGGTGAAAATATTGCCGGAACTTTAAGTATTTTCGCAATGTTAGCGAAAGTAGTATTTGGAATTTTAGTCTTTATGTGGATCCGTTGGACCATCCCAAGATTCAGATATGACCAATTGATGCATTTGGGTTGGAAAACACTGATTCCTTTAGCATTAGTGAATTTAATAATTACTGCTGCAGTGATTGTTTTCTTCGCCCATTAATTAAAAATAGAAGTTTTAATGCAATACTGAAAAGTGGCGCTAAAACCCATTAATATGAAACTGACAAACAGATCAAAAGTAGTCTCGAACAAAGAGATGACTTTTATGGAAAAATTATACCTCCCGGAAATTTTTAAGGGAATGGCAATTACGTTAAAGCACGCAATAGCGGGACCGAAAGGTAAAGTTTATTCTTACCCTGAAGTTCAAAAACCAAGAACTAAAATCTGGCGCGGACTTCATGTATTAAAACGTGATGAAGAAGGCCGAGAAAGATGTACCGCTTGTGGACTTTGTGCAGTGACCTGTCCTGCTGAAGCAATTACCATGACGGGTGCTGAACGGACCAAAGACGAACAACACCTCTATCGTGAAGAAAAATACGCATCGGTTTATGAAATCAATATGCTGAGATGTATTTTCTGCGGTCTTTGTGAAGAGGCTTGTCCGAAATCAGCGATTTATTTGACAGACCGTTTGGTGGATGTGGAAACCAACCGCGGAAGTTTCATTTATGGTAAAGATAAACTGGTGGAAAAAATCAATGAAAGAATTGATATTACGGAGCGTCAAAGTGAATTGCAAAAAAAATCAGTAAAATAGTATGGAACAGATCATCTTTTTCTTCGTGGCATTTTTGGCATTGGCAAGCGGATTTTATTTTGTTTTTGCAAGAAACGCCATCTACGCTATTCTGTCGCTCATCGTTACTTTCTTTTCGATTGCTGCCTTGTATATTTTACTCAATGCGCAGTTTTTGGGAATTGTACAGATCATTGTTTATGCAGGTGCGATCATGGTTCTGTTCCTCTATATCTTAATGATGCTGAACCTGAATAAGGAAGATGAAAGCAGAAAGAAAAACCTTCCCAAATTCATCGGCGTATTTTCCGCAGGATTATTATTGGTAGGAATTTTAGGAGCATTCAAAGGTTTGAACCAAAAAACATTTGCAGGAAATGCCGATTCGTCGGTTGGTTTAACTAAAAACCTTGGCCGGTTATTGTTTAACGAATATGTTTTGCCGTTTGAGTTGGCCTCAATCCTTATTCTTGCCGGAATTGTAGGAGCGGTTTTAATTGGTAAAAAAGATTTATAGAATTATGGGAGAAGTAAATACATTTATACAGGCAGTTCCGCTGGAATATTTCATTATTCTAAGTTCTGTTCTGTTCAGTCTCGGTGTCATGGGGGTTTTGATCCGCAAAAATGCCATCATCATTTTAGGATGTGTAGAGTTGATGCTGAATTCTGTAAACCTTTTGCTCGCAGCGTTCTCCTCTTATAAAGGTGACGGGAACGGGCAGATTCTGGTTTTCTTCATCATGGTGGTTGCCGCTGCGGAAGTTGCCGTAGGTTTAGCAATTATCGCGATGCTGTACAGAAATACAAAATCAGTAGATATCAGTATTTTTAATAAATTAAGAGGATAATAAAGGATGGAAAATTTAGTTTACGCGATTATACTTTTACCACTTGCAGGATTTCTGATCAACGGCTTATTCGGAAAAAAACTTCCGAAGATGTTCGTAGGAACTTTGGCAACTGCGGTAGTATTTGCTTCATTTATTATTGCTTTGAGTTTATTCTTAAAGTTTAATGCAGATTCACAACCCGTTATTGTAAGAGCTTTTGAATGGTTCAGGATTAATGGTATTCAGGTGAATTTCGGTTTCCAAATCGATCAGTTATCATTAATGATGATCATGATTATTACCGGAATCGGATCTTTGATTCACCTCTACTCTATCGGATACATGAGTACTGACGAAGGTTTTCATAAATTCTTTTCTTATCTGAATTTATTTATCTTCATGATGTTGCTTTTGGTAATGGGAAGCAATTATCTGATTCTTTTCATCGGATGGGAAGGGGTTGGATTATGTTCTTACTTACTCATCGGCTTCTGGTACAAAAACAAAGAATACGGTGCAGCAGCAAGAAAAGCATTTATCATGAACCGTATTGGAGACTTGGGAATGATTATCGGGATTCTGATGATTGCCTCTCAAACCAATGCTGTCGATTACCTTTCTGTTGCTCAGAATTCAGGGAAATTCGAATTAGATTCTACGGTTATTATTTTCATCACCGCAAGTTTATTTATTGGAGCTGTCGGAAAATCTGCACAGATTCCATTATTCACCTGGCTTCCTGATGCGATGGCTGGACCAACTCCGGTTTCTGCATTGATCCACGCTGCGACGATGGTAACTGCAGGAATTTATTTAGTAGTTCGGTCAAATTTCTTATTTTCATTGGCACCAACCACGATGGACGGAATCCTCTTCATAGGATTATTAACCGCTTTGGTAGCAGCGTTCATTGGCCTTCGACAAAATGACATTAAAAAAGTTTTAGCCTATTCTACCGTTTCTCAGTTAGGATTTATGTTCGTAGCAGTAGGTACTGGTGCTTATACAGTAGCAATGTTCCACCTGATGACGCACGCGTTTTTCAAAGCGTTGTTATTCTTAGGTTCTGGTTCTGTAATTCATGCAATGAGCGGCGAACAGGATATGAGATTAATGGGCGGATTAAAGAAAAAAATTCCAATTACACATATTACTTTCTTAATCGGAACATTAGCAATTTCGGGATTCCCATTCCTTTCAGGGATGATTTCCAAAGATGAAATCTTAGCAAATGTTTATGGAAGAAGTCCTTATTTATGGGTCATCCTTTTCATCATTGCAGCGATGACCGCGATTTATATGTTCAGAGCATATTACTTAACTTTCCACGGCGAGTTTAGAGGAACGGAAGAACAAAAAAGCCATCTTCACGAAAGTCCTTTAAATATGACTTTACCTTTAATGGTTTTGGCTGTACTTTCAGTTATTGGAGGTTTCATTAATCTTCCGCATTTTATCGGCCACGGCAGCTATGCGAAGTTAGGGACTTGGTTACAGAATATTTACGTTTATGATGTAAAACTTCCAGAAGTTCCTTTGATGACAGAAATGATTCTTTTAGGTTTAACTGTTTTAATGTTCTTCGTAGTTTGGTTCATTGTAAGAAACATTTACGTTACTAAGAAAAAAATGGCTTTACCGGAAGAAGATTATACCGGCTGGGAGAAACTTTCCACCAGAAAATTGTACATCGATGAACTGAATAACGCAACATTTGTGAAATTCATCGAGGGTCTTGGTATCGGCGGAAATATGTTTGACAAAGGGGTTCTCAAAAGATTTGGGGATTACATCGGTACCGGAGCAGAAGATTCTGGAAGAGCCGCAAAAAAGCTTCAGAACGGAAATGTAGAGAATTACGTGCTCATCATGTCTTTAGCCATCGGAATTATTTTAATTGTTAACTTTATATTACAATAGTAAATGTCGTACCTATTATTAACATTACTGCTTTTACCTCTTATAGGCTCAGTATTGGTGTTCGCGTGGAAAAATCCCGCCAGTAAATATCTCGCATTAGGAATTGCATTTGCACAAATGTTATTGACCTTTTATATGCTGACCGGTTTCGATTTCAAACCTACCGTTGACGGAGTTTTGCAATATGAAATCAATTATCCGTGGTCCAACTATATCAAGAGTAATCTGCATTTCGGGATCGACGGAATGAGTATGCTGATGTTGTTATTAACCAATATTTTAACACCGCTTATTATCCTTTCTTCCTTTAATGAAAAACCGGGATACAGAAATACTTTTTACGGATTAATTTTATTAATGCAGTTCGGTTTAATTGGAGTTTTCACTTCTTTAGATGGTTTGTTATTTTATATTTTCTGGGAAGTAACCTTGATTCCAATCTGGTTGATCGCCGGAATTTGGGGACAGGAAGACAAGAAAATTCAGTTTACAACAAGATTCTTTGTTTACACTTTTGTCGGATCCCTGTTTATGTTGATCGGCTTGATCTACGTTTACAATCACTCCGCTTCATTTGCACTGACCGATTTGTATAACGCTGATTTAACTTCAGGAGCGCAAACCGTGATTTTCTGGTTTATCTTCTTTGCCTTTGCAGTGAAGTTACCGATTTTCCCTTTCCATTCCTGGCAACCGGATACTTATACGTATTCACCAACGCAAGGTTCCATGTTACTTTCGGGAATTATGCTGAAGATGGCGGTTTACGGTTTACTACGATGGTTATTACCAATTACGCCAGAACCGATTTTAGGACTTTCCGGACAGATTGTATTGGTTCTCGCAATTATCGGAGTCGTTCACGGTGCTTTAATTGCCATTATTCAAAATGACTCGAAAAGATTAATTGCCTATTCTTCTTTATCTCACGTTGGTTTAATGACGGCCGGTATTATGGCGTCTGCAATCTTGACGGTGAAAGGAACTTTGATGATTGAAGGTGGCGAAGGAGCGTTGATTCAGTCATTTGCTCACGGGATCAACGTCGTAGGACTATTCTACTGTGCAGATATTCTTTACAAAAGATTCAAAACCAGAGACATCCGACAAATGGGTGGTTTGGCAAGAGTCGCACCGAAATTCGCCGTTTTATTCATGGTCATTTTATTAGGATCAATTGCGCTTCCATTAACCAACGGATTTGTAGGAGAATTTATCTTAATCAAATCGATTTTCGATTACAGTATTATCGCCGCGGTGATCGCCGGAACAACCATGATTTTCTCCTCAGTTTACCTTTTCAGATTTTATGCAAAAGCCATGTTTGGAGAAGGGGACGAAGAAGTATTGGCAAGCGCAGCAGATTTAACCGGTGTTGAATTTTCAGTATTGGCAAGTTTGGTTGTTTTTGTAATATTCTTAGGAATATTCCCTCAACCAATCCTCGATATGGTGAACAGTTCGTTGAAGTTTATTTTCACTTCAATGATGAATTAATAAAATTAATAATTAAGAAATAAAGAGATCGAGACCAGGACGAAATCTGAAATCTCAAATCTATAAATCTCAAATCTATACTCAATGAGCGTTTTAATAATTATATTCCTTACCGCAGTTATCGCATTATTTGCGGGTGTTTTTGAACAGGGAAAATTCTCAAGATACATTGGTATTTTGGGACTGATGATTGCTTTTTATGTCAGTTTCTTACCGGAAATTTCATTCTTCAGCCAATACCAACACATGTTTGAGTTTGGGGCCAATGCTGCATTATTCACTAAAATAGCGATTGTCATAACAATATTGTTATTCTTTCTGGGAGGATTTTCTTTCAGCAATCACCGCAATCACCAGTCAGAATTATATGCGCTGATGTTATTTTCACTCTGCGGAGGAATCATTTTATTTGGATTCCAAAACTTAGTGACCTTATTTTTAGGAGTCGAGATTCTTTCAATTCCCCTCTATGTTTTGGCAGGAAGTAACAAAACCGATTTACGGTCCAATGAAGCTTCTATAAAATATTTCCTGATGGGAGCTTTTGCCACAGGATTCCTTTTATTCGGTGTTGCCCTGATTTACGGAAGCACCGGAAGTTTTGATCTTTATAAAATCCACGAATTTGCCGTTGTAAATCCTAAAAACTTAATGTTTATTTTAGGTGCGGTTTTAATGTTAGTCGCTTTAGCTTTTAAAGTTTCTCTTGCGCCTTTCCACATGTGGAGTCCGGATGTGTATCAAGGTTCGCCTTCGCTGATCACCGCTTTTATGATGTCGGTGGTAAAGATCGCTTCCTTCTTTGCTTTCTTTAAATTAATGACTATCGGCTTCCTGGGAATTACCGGAGAATGGATCAATATTATCGGTGTTTTAATTATCATTACTTTATTCCTGGCCAATGTCATGGGATTAGCACAAACCAACGTCAAAAGAATGTTGGCCTACTCTTCCGTTTCTCACGTGGGGTATTTATCTTTGATTTTCTACGGAATGAACAGTCTGTCAAGTTATAATCTTGCTTTCTACTTATTCGCTTATTCCTTAGCAACGGTAGGAGTTATGATGTGCTTGATCTGGGTAGAAAAACTGAAAAGAGAAACATCTTACACCGCATTTAATGGCTTGGGACACACAGAACCAATTCTTGCGGTTGCTGCAACAGTATCATTATTATCGATGGCCGGAATTCCATTAACAGCGGGATTTATGGGGAAATTTGCGATTTTCGCCCAAGCGATTGATCAGGCGCCATTTTTAGTTTTAGTAGCCGTTTTAGGATCTGCAATTTCAATTGCCTACTATCTCCGTCTGATCATGGTGATGTTTTTTCCTAAAGAAAGCAGTTTCAAAACCTCAGAAAAAGTTTCCTTAACTTACAATATCGTGGCAGTATTTATCATCTTCGCACTAGTGGCGATGGGAGTTTTCCCGGATTTGTTTGCTAAACAATTTGGACTTTAAAACCAAATTACCATATAATATTAAACGCAATTCTTCTGAGTTGCGTTTTTTTATTTCAAACGGTTTAATCATTTGATTAATTCATTTGTTTAAATCAAAAAAATAGTGCTAACTTTACTTTAGATTTAAAAAGATATGAAATCAGACGAACTTTCTTCCGAAGACAAAATATTACTCGCAGCCTCTAAAATATTTACCGAAAAAGGTTTCTCCGGAACCAGAACGCGCGATATCGCTGAAGAAGCAGGAATTAATGTGGCGCTTCTCAATTATTATTTCCGAACCAAAGAGAAATTATTTGAACAGGTCATGAAAGTGAAAATCGTTTTGCTTTTCGGAAAAATTATTCCAATCATTACGAACGAAAAAACTTCATTAGATGAAAAACTCGATTTGGCAAGTGCAAAATATTTCGAGATTTTGTCTGAAAATCCGAATCTTCCCATTTTCGTTTTGAGTGAAATTCAGAAAAAAACGTCAGAGGTGAAATCAATTCTTCCTTTTGACAAATTATTAAAGAATTCATTTTTGATACAACAGATTCAGGACCGCAAACCCGATATCGATCCTTTTCATTTCCTATTGAATTTTTTAAGCATGACGGTTTTTCCCTTTTTAGGAAAACCCATCTTACAGTCATTTGATTTAATGGATGACGCTGAGTTTCAAAAATTCGTGGAAGAAAGAAAAACGTTGGTTCCGATGTGGATCAAGATGATGCTGGATCATTAAATTACCTGTGCACCATTTTTTTAAATTGATTAAAAATGAGAATTTTAAAATATCTATTGCTGCTCCTCTTTTTCACTGGAAATGCCCAAACATTAACCATAGAAGAATGTTACGGTTTGGCCAAACAGAATTATCCGCTTATCAAAAGAAATAATTTAATTGCCAAAACAAAGGAATACAATCTGCAGAATGCCGCAAAAGGCTGGCTTCCAAAAATCCAGATTACCGGACAGGCTACTTATCAAAATGAGGTTACGCAATTGCCCATTCAAATTCCTAATTTTAGCATTAGTCCGCTGAGCAAAGACCAGTATAAAGTGTACGCAGATATTCAGCAAAATATTTACGACGGCGGAACGATCGCCGGTCAAAAGAAAATGGCTACCGCAAATTCTGACGTCGAACTGCAGAAAACCGAAGTCGAAACTGATCAGCTGGAATTGCGGATCAACCAAATTTATTTCGGAATTCTGCAAACCGATGAACAAATCCAGCAAACAGAACTCACGAAATCTGACCTTTTAAACGGCCTAAAAAAAGCAGAAGCACAACTACAGAATGGTGTTATCTATAGAAGTAACGTGGATATTCTGAAAGCACAACTCATCAATCTGGAACAGAAAGAGCTGGAACTTCAAAGTATGAAAAAAAGTTTCATACAAATGCTTTCCCTTTTCATTCAAAAAAATCTGGACGAAAATACTGAACTCCAAAGACCGGAAAAAATCCTTATTCCTCAACAAAATAAACGCGCAGAACTGAAACTTTTTGATTTACAAAAAATGGCTTTAGAAACCCAAAAATCATTGATTAATGCTAAAAACACACCAAAGTTAGGCGCATTTTTCCAGGGCGGTTACGGTAAACCGGGTTTCAACATGCTGAAAAATGAATTCGACCTTTTCTATATTGGCGGTTTGCGTTTGAATATTCCCATCACCGGATTTTATACCCGGAAAAACGATTTGGCTTTAATCCAAACCCAACAACAGGAAATCGAAGTACATAAAGAAAACTTCCTTTTCAACCTCCAGTTCGAAACCATTCAAAACAATAACGATCTGAATAAAATCCAGGAACTAATTAATAAGGACGACGAACTCATCATCCTGCGTGAAAGCATTAAAAAAGCTTCTCTAGCTCAGCTTGCAAACGGCGTTATCACAACAAGCGATTATCTGCGGGAAGTCAATGAATTGGATCGTGCTAAAAACCAGAAAATCACCCACGAAATCCAATATCTTTTAACACAATATAATCTAAAAGCACAACTCAATCAATGATTGAATGTTTGAGTTCTAAAATGACCGGCAATTTTCTTTAAAAATCAAAAAACTTCTCATGAAAAAATATATTTTCTTAATAACTGCTCTCATGCTCTTTTCCTGCAGGAATGCAGATCGTCATTACGATGCTTCGGGCACTTTCGAGGCCGATGAAGTCATGGTCAGCGCCAAAGCCAACGGCACCATCACCCGACTGAATGTGGAAGAAGGCCAAGAACTTACCCAAAATCAAAACGTTGGAGAAATCGATCCGAAAACGGTCGAATTACAGAAAGAGCAGGTTATCGCAAGTCTCGATGCAATCGGGCAAAAAACCAATTCGGCAATTCCTCAGATTCAGGTTTTACAGTCGCAGTATCATTCTCAAAATGCCAGTATTTCGGTATTAAAGGAACAGTTGCAAAATGCAGTCAGAGAACGCAACAGAACAGCGAATCTCGTCCGTGAAGATGCGGCAACCAGAAAACAACTCGACGATACAAACGGGCTCATCGATGTTATTCAAAAACAAATTTTGGCAGCACAAACTCAACTGAAAACGCTCACCCAGCAGATTTCTGCCGCAAAAGAAAATGTTGCCATTCAAAACAGAGCAGTTTTAAGTGAAAGAAAACCGACAGAAAAAAAAGTGGAACAGATCGATGAACTGCTGAAAAACAACACCATTGTAAGTCCCATTTCCGGAATGGTGCTGACGAAATATTCCAGTGAAGGTGAGTTTGCCACGGTGGGAAAACCAATTTTCAAAATGGCCGGTCTCGACCTGATGACTTTAAAAATATTTATCACCGGCGATCAGTTGCCGAAAATAAAAACCGGTCAGCAAGTGAAAGTTTTGCTTGACAAAGGCGACGGAAAAACCAGCGAAGTTCCCGGAACCGTTTACTGGATTAGTTCCAAAGCCGAATTCACACCGAAAACCATTCAAACCAAAAACGAAAGAGCGAACTTGGTTTATGCCGTAAAGATTCATGTAAAAAATGATGGTTATCTGAAAATCGGAATGTACGCCGACGTGAAATTTTAAAAACTAAAACAAAAAAACGTTGTAAGTATTAACCACAAAGTCACAAAAGCTGTATGGAAAAACTCAATAATAAAGTTCACAAAAGCAGAGAGGTTTTAAGCATATCCTTTTATCCTCTTTTGGTTCACTGAAATATATAGTTAACTTTTGTCTCTTTTGCGGTTAAAAAAACTATATATAATTCCACAACCAGCAACAAAAATCCAACATCCAGCACCAAACACCTAGCATCCATCTTCATGAAATCAATCACCGTCCACAACCTCGTAAAAACCTACGGCAAAGACAAAGAAAAAGTCCTTGCGGTGGATGACGTGAGTTTCGGTGTTGACCACGGCGAAATATTCGGATTGATCGGTCCAGATGGTGCCGGCAAAACTTCCATATTCAGAATGCTGACCACGCTTCTTTTGCCCAATTCCGGCTCTGCAACGATTGAGGATTTTGACATGGTCAAAGATTATAAAAACATAAGGAATATCCTGGGATATATGCCGGGGAAATTTTCGCTTTATCAGGATCTAACCGTCGAAGAAAATCTGAAATTTTTCGCCAGCGTTTTCAATTCAACCATCGAAGAAAACTACGGTTTAATCAAAGATATTTATATTCAGATTGAACCTTTTAAAACCCGGAGAGCCGGACAATTATCAGGCGGAATGAAACAGAAACTCGCCTTATGTTGTGCTTTAATTCACAAACCGAAAGTTTTATTTCTCGATGAACCGACCACCGGTGTAGATCCCGTTTCCCGGAAGGAATTCTGGGAAATGCTCAAACGTCTACAAACGCAGGGAATCACCATGGTTGTCGCCACGCCTTATATGGACGAAGCTTCACTCTGCGATCGAATCGCTTTAATGCAAAACGGAAAAATCCTGTCCATTGCAACGCCTGAAAACCTCAGCAATTCCTACCCCGACTTATTATTTGAAGTAAAAGCCGGCCGGACTTCTAAAGTTTTAAAAGCGCTGGAAAATTTCGAACAGAAAAAAAACGCCTATGCATTTGGTGAATTCGTGCATTTAAGCGCAGATCAAAACAGCAAATTCGAAATCGGTTCCATTCATCAATTTTTAAAAAATAAAGGTTTTGAAAATATAGAAGTCAAAGCCATAAAAGCAAATACAGAAGACAGTTTCATACAATTGCTTTCTCAGGAAAATCATTAAAATGAATACTCAAAATCCAAATATCGCCATCACTGCAGAAAATATCACCAAATCTTTTGGCGATTTTGTGGCGGTTGACCACATCAGTTTTGAAGTGAAAAAAGGAGAGATTTTTGGTTTCCTCGGAGCGAACGGTGCCGGAAAAACAACGGCGATGAAAATGTTCTGCGGGCTTTCTGTTCCGACTTTCGGAAACGCCAGCGTGGCAGGTTTTGATGTCTATCACGAAACAGAAAAGATCAAAAGAAATATCGGCTATATGAGCCAGAAATTTTCACTCTACGGCAATCTGACCGTCAAAGAAAATCTGGAGTTTTTCGGAGGAATTTATGGAATCCCCAGAAAAGAACTGAAAACAAAAAGTGCAGAACTCATCAAAGAACTGGGCTTAGAACAAGAGAAAAACAAACTGGTTTCTCAACTTCCGTTAGGTTGGAAACAGAAACTGGCATTCTCTGTCGCCATCTTTCACCAACCAGAAATCGTGTTTTTAGATGAACCTACAGGTGGCGTTGATCCTGTAACGCGGAGACAGTTCTGGAGCATGATTTATGACGCAGCTGACCGTGGAATCACCATTTTCGTCACCACCCATTATATGGATGAAGCAGAATATTGCGACCGCGTCTCAATCATGGTTGATGGAAAAATTGCCGCACTGAATACGCCATCCAATCTGAAAAAACAGTTTAATGCAGTAACCATGGATGACGTCTTTTATGAACTGGCGCGAGGCGCGAAAAGGACTGAATAAGAAAGCACTTTAAAAATGAAACAACTCCTCATATTTGTACAAAAGGAATTCTATCATGTTTTGCGTGATAAAAGAACTTTGCTCATTCTTTTCGGGATGCCGGTCGTGCAGGTTCTGCTTTTCGGTTTTGCCCTAAGTACGGAGGTTAAAAACACAAAAATCGGCATTCTCGATCAGGATAAGACCCAAATCTCCGCCGAGCTGATCTCAAAAATAAATGCCAACCAATATTTCGATGTCGATAAAAATTTGAAATCCATCAATCAGGCCGAAAATTCTTTTAAAGGTGGAGAAATAAAAATGATTCTGGTGATTCCGCAGCAGTTTACAGAAAATTTAATCTTAGGAAAAAAAATACAGCTCCAGCTGATTACCGACGGAACCGACATCAATTTCGCCAATCAGATTTACAATTTCATGTCCAATATTTTAATGGATTATTACGGACAGCGAACTTTACAGAGCTTTTCCGGTGTGCAGCCTGAAATAAGGATGCTCTACAATCCTCAACTCAAAGGGGCGCCCAATTTCGTTCCCGGCGTCATGGCTTTAATTCTTCTCATTATCTGCGTATTAATGACTGCCGTTGCCATCGTACGCGAAAAAGAATCGGGAACCATGGAGGTTCTTTTGGTATCACCCATGAAGCCATCCACCATCATTCTGGCCAAGGCGATTCCGTACTTTATATTGTCGATGGTTATTCTTATTTCCATCATGATTTTAAGTGTGACCCTACTCGATTTACCTATCAAAGGAAACCTGATCCTGCTTTTTCTGATCAGTACGATATTCATTATCACCAATCTTTTACTCGGGATTTTAATTTCAATTTTAACCGATACACAACAGGTCGCCATGCTGATTTCCCTCGTGGGAACAATGCTTCCCACGTTAATGCTGAGTGGCTTTATGTTCCCCATCGAAAACATGCCGGTTCCGCTGCAACTCATCAGCAACCTCATCCCGGCAAAATGGTATTATGAAATCGTAAAAAACGTGATGATCAAAGGCACCGGCCTGGAAGTCATCTGGAAACAGACACTAATCCTTTTCGCAATGATGGCGCTCTTGTTCGTCATCGCAGTGAAAAAATTTAAGGTAAGACTCGAATAATGGTTGAATAAAATAAGCCTGTTTTTTTGGGCAGACATTTCCGCCTTCCACTCCCGCTTTTTTGCCTTCGTAAGAATATTATTAAAAGAAAAAAAGGTCCAGGCAAAAAGAGCTCCGTTCAAGTCGGGCTGCAGATTTGTTATAAATTAAAAAGTATGATTAAAATAGAAAAAAGATTAGGGACCACTTCGTTGACAGATAAAAGATAACAGACAAAAAATGTTCAGAACTTTAGGCATATTAATCAAAAAAGAATTCCTGCAGATTTTCAGGAACAAAGCAATCCTGGCCGTGATTTTTGTGATGCCGGTTATTCAGTTGGTGATTCTTCCTTTGGCAGCGAGCTATGAAATCAAAAATATAAAAATTGCAGTCGTCGATCACGACAAATCCACTTTTTCAAGAGAACTTATCCGGAAGATTACCGCTTCAGGGTATTTTGAAATCATCAATTACGGTGAAAGTTATCCGCAGGCTTATCAGGAAATTGAAAAAGATAAAGTCGATTTGATTTTAGAAATCCCCAACAATTTCGAAAAAAATCTGGTTCGTGAAAACAACGAAAAAGTACTGCTCGCCATCAACGCCATCAATGGGACAAAGGCAGGACTTTCTGCCAGTTATCTTGCGCAGATTCTACAGAATTACAACCGGCAGATCCAGGTAGAACTCGCACCGGAAACCGAAAACATCACAAAAACATCGGGTTTGGAAATCGTTCCCCAATTCTGGTTTAATGAAAATTACAATTACAGACTGTCTTTGGTACCGGGAATTTTAGCGTTTCTGATTACTTTAATTTCCGGCTATCTGACAGCGCTAAACATTGTTCAGGAAAAAGAAAACGGAACGATCGAACAGATTAATGTATCGCCTGTTACGAAAGCAGATTTTATTATGGGCAAGCTCATTCCTTTTTGGTTACTCTCAATGCTGGCGTTTACTATCGGACTTTTGGTGACCATCTTGGTGTACGGAATTCAGATGCAGGGAAGTTTTCTGCTGCTGTACGGTTTTGTTGCGGTTTATCTCATCGCCATTTTAGGACTGGGGCTTTTGGTTTCTGTTTACAGTGAAACGCAGCAACAATCGATGTTTGTCGTCTTTTTCTTTATGATGATTTTCATTCTGATGAGTGGACTATTTACGCCCGTAGAAAGCATGACCGACTGGGCAAAATATATCGCCTACGCCAATCCGGTAACTTACGGCGTAGAAGCGATCCGTATGATTATACTCAAAAACAGCAGTTTCAAAGATTTGCTGCCTCATTTTGGATTTATCAGCGGATTGGCAATCGTTGTCATTTCGTGGGCGGTATTGCGGTATAGAAAAACGAATTAGAAATAGAGAACTTAAGCATTAGGAATAATAAAGGTATTAAAAAAATTAAGTTTATGACAAAAGTGTTCAGACAAAAGCGGCGAAAAACACCTTTCTTAATCCTCTTAATTCCTTAAAATAAAATATTGATTTCTTGTGTTTCAGACTGATTATAAGTTCTTTAATTAAAGAACATCAATTATTAAACGTATATTTATGTATTTACAATTATGAAAAAAACAATACTCCTCATCTTCCTTCTCCTGTTCGGATTTCTGACACTTTTCATGAGCAGTTCGGTCTTATTTGACTGGTTTGGGATTAGAGCAAAAGAAGGCAATTTCGTTCCGTTCATCGTTTGGGCGAACTGGCTTTGTGGAATGCTTTATTTGATTACTGCCTATGCCATTTTCAAAAATAAAATTTGGGCAAAAGTCCCTTTAATCATTTCATTAATAATTCTGGTTTTGGCTTATATCGGCTTATTTATTCACATTAATAATGGGGGAATATTTGAAACAAAAACGGTGGGAGCGATGGCTTTCAGAATTTTAGTATCCGCACTATTTTTATACATCATAACGAAAATTTCAAAAAAATGAAAAAACTATTTGTATCTGCAATCCTCGGATTAGCAATCGTAATTTCCTGTGAGAAGAAACAGGAGGAAAGCGTACACCAGGAGAAAACAGCGACAGAGCAATCCGCTGCTGACGAACATGCAACAGAAAATAAGGAAAAATCTGATGACCATGACGATCATGTAAAACTGGAATTAAACAACGGCGCAAAATGGGCTGCGAATGCAGAAATGAAACCTTTCATCTCCGAGATGGAAACCCAGCTTAATGCGTACCAACCGGAAAACAGTGACTATAAAATGTTGGCGGCTCACCTGAGTGCCACAAACGATAATCTTGTGAAAAGCTGCACGATGACAGGAAGACCTCACGAGATGCTCCACGCCTGGCTTGCTCCTCACATGAAAGAAATAGAAAAACTGAAAAAAGCTGAAAACCGAGAAGAAGCCAATCACATCGTTGGCGAGCTCAAAGAATCGATGGAGGGATACCATCAGTATTTTAATTAAATAATTTCATATAAACCTTCAGAAAACTCTGAAGGTTTTTTTAATTTTTCCTGAATATCAGTTCAGTGCAGCCTATTGACCCAATAGTTTAGCTTCTTCCCAAAGTTCATCCATTTGCTCCAGACTTAAATCTGCTAAACTGATATTTTTTGCGAGTGCCAGATTCTCCATTTTCTGAAATCTGCCGATGAATTTATTATTGGTTCTTTCTAAAGCCGAATCAGGATTGATACCTAAAATTCTGGCGTAATTAATGAGCGAGAAAAAAACATCACCCAACTCTGATTCTTTTTTATCCAGATCGGTTTCGGCGTGGAATTCCGCAAGTTCCTCATCTACTTTTTTCCAGGCATCTTCGGCGTTGGCAAATTCAAAACCGATTCCTTTTACTTTATCCTGAATCCGGTACGCTTTTATCAAACTCGGAGTTCCTTTCGTCACGCCAGAAAGTACGGATTTGTTGCCTTCTTTCAGTTTCAGTTTTTCCCAGTTTTGTTTCACTTCTTCTTCATCCTTCACCTCAATATTACCATAAATATGAGGATGGCGAAAAATAAGTTTTTCATTTAAAGAATTAATGACATCTGCGATATCAAAACTTCCTTTCTCAGATCCTATTTTTGCATAAAAAACCAGGTGAAGTAAAACATCTCCCAACTCCTTTTTGATCTCCGGCAAATCCTCTTCCAGCAAAGCATCAGAAAGTTCATAGACTTCTTCCAAAGTCAAGTGCCGAAGAGTCTGCAAAGTCTGTTTCTGATCCCACGGACATTTTTCGCGCAGATCATTCATGATATCGAGTAAGCGGTCAAAAGCGGCTAATTGTTCTGCTCTGGAGTTCATGTTGAGTGTTGGATGTTAGATGATGGATGTTGGATGTTGGATGTTGGATGTTGGATGTTGGATGTTTGTCCGTCCCTGATATAGGTTGACATAAATAAGTCAACAAATATGAAAGCAAACATTAAGAAACTGCAGAAGCATCGGGTTTTCAGTGAGGAATTTAAGAGGGAGATCGTCTCTCTATTTGAGAGAGGAAAATTCAGTGTATTACAGCTTGAAAAACTTTATGGAGTTTCGGATTCGGCAATTTATAACTGGATCTATAAATTTTCTACCTTTAACGAGAAAGGAATTAGAGTTGTAGAAATGAAAGAAAGCAGTGTACATAAGCTAAAAGAACTGGAGCAGAAGATTAAAGAGCTTGAGCAAGCCGTCGGTCAAAAGCAGATTATGATCGATTATCTGGAAAAAATGATTGATATAGCCAAGGAAGATCTGGACATTGACATAAAAAAAAATTACGGCAACCAACGCTCTGTTGGTTCAGGCAACATTCCGAAGAAAAAGAATTCCCCCTGAATGCTTTATATCGGGCAGTAGGGATCAGCAGGCAGGCGGTGCAACAATTTGAGTATCGACAGAATATTTTTGATGAAAAAGTACGTGTTCTCATGTTGGAAGCCCACGAACTACGGAATGAGCACCCAGGATGCGGAGTAGAGAAAATGTATTATGCCTTAAAGCCTGAATTCATGGGCAGAGACCGCTTCATAGAACTTTTTATGGAATTGGGCTTCAGGCTGGAGCACAAGAAGAATTACCGCAAAACGACCCATTCCGTCGCCTGTGAATATCCCAATCTTATCAAAGGTATGGAGGTAAATGCACCTAACACCATCTGGCAGTCGGATATTACGTATATTTACGTTAACGATAGGTTTTATTACGCAGTTTTCATCATTGATGTATACACGAAAAAGATTACAGGATACAAAATATCCAATAATATGAGGGCAACCGCGAATGTAGAAGCCTTGAAAATGGCGGTAAGAGACCATTGTTTTCCTAAAATCCATCACTCGGACAGAGGAGGGCAATACATTTATAAAGAATATGTCAAGTTGCTGAAAGAAGGGGCTACCCAGATAAGCATGGCCTTGTCCGCACAGGATAATGCATATGCAGAGCGGATAAACAAGACCATAAAAGAAGAATATCTGGATCGATGGAAACCCATGAACTTTGAACAGTTGAAGAAATTTACAAAGCGAGCGGTTAATCAATATAATAACCGCCGACCACACAATAACCTTGGCCGGTTATCGCCTGTAGAATTTGAAAGAAGATGGCAGGAAAAGGGATTTTCATCCCAACCCATTATCACCATCTATGATAATAATGAGCCGTAAAAAAAAAGAGGTTACCCAATGTGGAAAGCTATTAAAATATGGATAAATTTAGAAATGATTGCACTTAAAATTTACCCACATTTTAACAGCCACATTCAACAACGACCATGAAAATAATTATATAAAAACAAGTCAACACTATTCAGGGATTGGCAGTTGGATGTTGAATGTTGAATGCAAATTTAGTTTAAATAAAAAAACTTCGACAAAAATTTAATTCCTTGTCGAAGCAGATTTATTGTAATGGAAAAAATTATTGCAATATGCTGATTACAGATTGCGGCTGTTTTACCCCATTTTTCGGTGTGTACTTTTCGGCGCTGATTTGGCTGATGAAGTAGAAGCTTTTGCTTTCGGAGTAGTTGCTTTCTCTGTTTTTGGAGCTGCTTTTTTAGTTTCCTTTTTTTCTGCGATTGCAGGTTCTTCTTCGGCCGCTGCCTCTGGTTTAACAAAACTTTCCGGCGTAATATATCCCGCTTTGTGAAGGATGTTATACCACTGAGCCAATTTTTTGATGTCGGAAACATATACTCTTTCCTTGTCATAATTGGGCAGCGATGTAGACATCAGCGCGCGCAAATCCTCTTCGGAAGATTTATGAGAAATCGTTTCTTTATACTCTTCGTTTTTTGCCAAGTTTTCGAAAACTTCAAACAAAGGAACTTCATTGTCACTAGTAAACATCGCGATATTATCGAGCAAGCTTACTTGTGAAGAATTAGAAATACTGACTTTTTTCTTGGTCAGTACATCTTCGATGATAAATCCGTTTTTCAACTGCGAAATCAACTTGTAAAGTCCTGGTTTCCCGGAAATTGATATTATTTTCTCTAACTTCATTTTTTTAATATTTGTTTGAATTTTATTTTTAACTGGATCCGATTTTTAGCTGGATTATTTATTTCGGAAATCTCATTTTATAAGTCACGGAGACATCTCCATGGGAAATCTTCATCAGTTTCCCTTTTACTAATTTTTTCTTTAATGAACTCAAATGATCGGTAAACAGAATTCCTTCGATATGATCATATTCATGTTGAATCACACGCGCTCTCATGTCTGAAAAAGTATCGGTATGTTTAACGAAATTTTCGTCATAATATTCGATCAGGATTGTTTCTTTTCTTTTCACATCCTCACGCACATCGGGAATTGACAGGCAACCTTCATTGAATTTCCATTCTTCGCCACTTTCTTCCAGGATTTTTGCGTTGATAAAAACCTTTCTGAAATCCTTCAGTTCATCGGCAATATCTGCATAATCCTCGTCTTCTGCCAACGGAGAAACATCTACTACAAAAAGGCGTATATCCAGACCAACTTGCGGTGCTGCCAAACCTATGCCGTTTGCGCTGTGCATGGTTTCGAACATATTGTCCACTAAAGATTTCAGTTCCGGATAATCTTTGTTGATTTCGTGGCAATGTTTTCTTAATACAGCATCTCCAAATGCTCTTATCGGTAATATCATTTCTGTTTCTGTTCTAAATAATTTTGCAATATCAGGGTTGCACTTACTTTATCGATCAATCCTTTTTCTTCTCTTTTCTTCTTGGTTTTCCCACTTTGTGAGATAAAAAAAGAAGCCATTTTCGAGGTAAAACGTTCATCAAAACGATCTACTCCAACGGTCGGAAATTCGGTTTTGAATTTTTCTATAAACTTCAAAATATGAACTTCCACTTCGTTTAAATTTCCTTTTAAATCAGTGGGAAGGCCTACTACGATTTGCTCTACCTTGTTTTCACTAAAATACTTTTTTAAAAATAAAAAAACATCTTTGGTGGCAACAGTATCCAAACCACTGGCAATGATCTGCATATCATCGGTGACCGCAATACCGCACCGGGCTTTTCCATAATCAATTGCTAAGATTTGTGACATTGGGTGCAAATTTACAAATATTTGTCTTTGCGTACAATATTTAAAAAAGTAGTGATTAAAATCATTTCTTTTTTAGGAAAAGTCACCGGTAATCTTTCTACCTTTAATAAGGCAAAAAATGCCTCACTAATAATCACATTCATTATGAAAGCTTTAGTATTTAAAGGACCCGGACAAAAAGACCTCGTCGATTGTCCGATGCCGGTGATAAAAGAATCAACCGACGTGATTGTAAAAATGGTAAAATCTACCATTTGCGGAACAGACCTTCATATTTTAAAAGGCGATGTTCCAGAAGTAACTCCGGGAAGAATCCTGGGACATGAAGGAATTGGTATTGTAGAAGAAGTCGGAAGTTCCGTCATCAGCTTCAAAAAAGGAGATAAAGTATTGATTTCCTGCATTACCTCCTGTGGAAAATGCTCGAATTGCAAAAAACAACTCTATGCCCATTGTTCTGATGGCGGCTGGATTTTAGGACATTTAATCGACGGTACCCAGGCGGAATATGTACGCATTCCTCACGGTGACAATTCGCTTTATCCGCTGCCACCAGATATAAATGAAGAAGGAGCAGTGATGCTGAGTGATATCTTACCCACCGGTTTTGAAATCGGTGTACTGAACGGAAAAGTAAGTCCCGGCGATACTGTGGCTATCGTTGGTGCAGGACCTATCGGATTTGCAGCACTGCTTACGGCACAGTTTTTTGCTCCTTCAAAAATCATTATGATTGATGTGGACCAGGAAAGACTGGAACTTTCAAAAAGTTTTGGTGCCACCGATATTATCAACAGCGGAGCCGGTAATGCCGTAGAAGCCGTGAAAAAAATCGTCGGCGAACAGGGAGTTGATGTCGCCATAGAAGCGGTGGGCATCCCGGCTACTTTTGACATTTGCCAGAAAATCCTGAAACCCGGTGCTCACCTTGCTAACGTAGGCGTACACGGAAAACCTGTGGAACTGCATATCGAAGAACTATGGATCAGAAACGTAACCATTACCATGGGACTGGTTTGTACCAATACGACACCGATGCTTCTGAAAAATGTAGAAAGCAAAAGACTGCAACCCGAGAAACTCATTACCCACCGTTTCGATTTCAAAGACATGATCCGTGCGTATGAAGTGTTCGGTAATGCCGCAAAAGAAAAAGCACTGAAAGTCATTATTAATTTTAACTGATTTTTTAAAAATGTTTAATTTTTCACTTTAAAAAAGGGGAAGTAAGCTCACTTCTCCTTTTTTTTATTTAATTTTAGTCTCCGAAAAAAAACCAAATGAAAACACTGATTCTTGTCCGCCATGCTAAAAGCGACTGGCCTGAAAACACCGAAGATTTCGACCGGCCACTTGCTGAAAAAGGGATACATGATGCCGAGAAAATGTCTCATTTTCTGAAAGAAAAAAACATTGAAATCGATAAATTCTTCACCAGTCCTGCTTTACGGGCATTTTCAACATGTGAAATTTTCAACAAAGAATATAATATTGAAATCGAGACCATTCAGAAGCTGTATAATGCATCCGACACTAATTTCGAAAATATCACGCTGGGATTAGATGACCACTTGGACAAGGTCGCAATGTTTTCTCACAATAACGGCATCTCGAATTTTGCCAACACCATGTCTGATGATATGCTTATCTTCCCAACTGGCGGTGTTGCGGGTTTTGAAATAGACTGTGATTCCTGGTCTGATTTTCATTCTGCCAATAAAAAACTGATCTTCTTTTATGACCCGAAGAACATTTAAATCATCTACCGAAAAACATCAATGAAAATTGAACGATCCGGTTAAGGTGGTGAAAACAATTTCTGTAAAATTTACCTATAAAAAAGAAAGTGTCTCAATACTCCAACTAACCCTCAGAGATTCTAATATTTGAACCCTATGCTCGAACAGGAGTCCGTGAGAAAACCATAAAAAAAGCCGTTTCATATAGTTATGAGACGGCTTCTTTATTTTTATTTCTATTTAATTACATATAACTTTCAATCGGTGCACAGGTACACACCAGATTTCTGTCGCCGTACGCTTCATCAACACGGGAAACCGACGCGAAGAATTTGTGATCACGAACCCAATCCAATGGATAAGCAGCTTTTTCGCGGCTGTACGGTCGGTCCCATGTATCTGAAATCACGACCTGTTCTGTATGTGGCGCGTTTTTCAAAACATTGTTTGCGGTGTCATACTTTCCTTCTGCGATTTCATCAATCTCTCTTTTTATTGAAATTAATGCTTCTGCAAAACGGTCCAATTCAGATTTACTTTCAGATTCAGTTGGTTCAATCATTAAAGTTCCTGCAACCGGGAAACTTACTGTTGGAGCGTGGTAACCGTAATCCATCAAACGTTTTGCGATATCCGCAACTTCAATTCCCAGTGGTTTAAACTGGCGGAAATCGATGATACATTCGTGAGCAACTCTGCCTTTCTCATTCGAATAAAGTACCGGGAAATGCTCGCCCAGAACTTCTTTTAAATAGTTGGCGTTAAGAATCGCATGACCGGTCGCCTTTTTCAAACCAAACGTTCCCAGCATTTTGATATAGGCGTAAGAAATATTCAGCACTAAAGAAGAGCCGTAAGGCGCACCGGAAATAGCGTCAATAGACTCTTTGGTTCCGATTTTAATATTAGGATTGCTCGGTAAAAATTTCACCAAATGCTCTGCCACACAGATTGGGCCAACTCCGGGACCACCGCCACCGTGAGGAATCGCAAAGGTTTTGTGTAAGTTCAGGTGACAAACATCGGCACCAATATTTCCAGGCGACGTGTAACCAACCTGTGCATTCATATTCGCACCATCCATATAAATCTGTCCACCGTGGGAATGAATTAAATCTGTTATTTCAATGATATTATCATCAAAGAAACCGTAGGTTGACGGATAAGTAATCATCACTGCGGCGAGATTTTCA
The DNA here is from genome assembly GCF_004359195.1 of Chryseobacterium salivictor. Lineage (NCBI taxonomy): Bacteria > Pseudomonadati > Bacteroidota > Flavobacteriia > Flavobacteriales > Weeksellaceae > Chryseobacterium > Chryseobacterium salivictor. The sequence continues at coordinate 148,268 of NZ_CP037954.1, forward strand.
CTGTGCAGTTCGGCTTTTGCTTTTAAATCTTCGAAATCGATTTCACCGCTTTCCAGATTTTTCACCACCACTACTTTCATGCCCGCAAGCACTGCGGACGCGGGATTTGTTCCGTGAGCGGATTGTGGAATCAAAGCGATATTCCGGTGACCTTCGCCACGGGATTTATGATATTCGCGAATCACCATTAACCCTGCATATTCGCCTTGCGCACCAGAATTTGGCTGCAAAGATGTTCCTGCAAAACCTGTGATTTCTGCTAAATCTTTTTCTAATTCTTTAATTAAGATTTGATAACCTCCGGCTTGTTCAACGGGCACAAACGGATGAACACTTCCCCATTCTGCCCACGACAACGGTAACATTTGGGTTGCGGCATTCAGCTTCATCGTACAGGAACCAAGTGAAATCATTGACTGCGTCAAAGAAAGATCTTTTTTTTCCAAGCGTTTGATGTATCTCATTAATTCGGTTTCCGTATGGTATCTGTTGAAAACTTCTTCTTTAAGAATTTCGTCTGCTCTTAAAAACTCCTGTGGAATTTGAACTTCTTCTTTAAAAGTTAATTTGAAACTTTGTTTGTCTAAAAATCCTGCAAAAGCATCAAAAAGATACTGAACTTTGGCCGTCGTAGAAGATTCGTTTAAAGAAACACTTACAATTCCTTCCGAGAAATAATTAAGGTTGATTTTTCGGTCACGCATCATTCTCATTAAACGACTTTTATCGTCTTCATTAATTCTGAATTTTACGGTATCGAAAATTGGTCCTTCTACCACTTTATAACCCAAAGTTGCCAGTCCGTCTCGCAAAGCAACCGCTTTGAAATGGATTTGGTCAGCAATGAAATTCAAACCTTTCGGGCCGTGGTAAACAGCGTACATTCCAGCCATAACCGCCAAAAGAACCTGTGCGGTACAGATATTAGAAGTTGCTTTTTCTCTCTTAATATGTTGTTCTCTGGTTTGAAGCGCCATTCTCAAAGCTCTCTTTCCGTAAGCATCCTGAGAAACTCCGATAATTCGGCCGGGAAGATCACGTTTGTATTCGTCTTTACAGGCAAAAAATGCAGCGTGAGGACCACCATAGCCCATCGGAATTCCGAAACGTTGGGTCGTTCCAACTGCGCAATCTGCGCCCATATCTGCCGGTGATTTCAGTTTCACCAAAGACATCGGATCACAGGCAACAACTACTTGTAATTCAAATTCTTTATACTGTTGAATGTTTTCTGAATAGTCGATAATCATTCCGTTTTTCCCCGGATACTGCAAAATAACACCAAAAAAAGACCCGTCGAACTGATGCGTTTGGTGATCACCAACAATCACCTCGATTCCTAAACCTTCTGCTTTTGTTTTCAAAACAGCCAACGTTTGCGGGAATACTAAATCTGAAACGAAGAATTTTTGAGCTCCGGCTTTTTTCTGTGTTTTTGTTCTGCTCTCAAAGAACATGTGCATGGCTTCGGCAGCAGCAGTAGATTCATCTAAAAGGGAAGCATTCGCTAATTTAAAACCGGTCAAATCACAAACCACCGTCTGGAAATTTAATAATGCCTCCAATCTCCCTTGAGCAATTTCTGCCTGGTAAGGCGTATAAGCAGTGTACCAGGACGGATTTTCCAAAATATTGCGTTGGATGACACTTGGCAAAACAGTGTTGTGATATCCGAAACCGATATAGTTATCGAACATTAAGTTTTTTGCAGCCAATTCTTTGGAATGCGCTAACATTTCCTGCTCCGAAAGTGGATCCGAAATATCGAGCTCTTTCTGCAATCGAATCGAATCCGGAATGGTCTGACCAATTAATTCTTCAATACTTTCAACGCCTACTTTCTCTAACATCGCTTGTGTATCGGCTTCATTCAAGGAAATGTGACGATTTACAAATTGTGTGGTATTCATATATTTTTACTAGATTTTTTCTGAAATAAAGGTTCGTAAAAATACAAATTTTTGCGCATTACCACAATTGATAAATCTCATTTAATTAAGATCATAGACCGCTTTGCTTATAGACAAAAGATAAAATACTCTAATTGCGAAAAAAAACTCTAATCGCCTGAAGAATACTTTTAAATTTCCACGTTCCTTATTTTGATTTATTCTAAATTAGGTTTATATTTGCAGCATGAACGGTCAAATTATCCCTTTTAAAGTATCACCACTGATGCCCTTTAGCGAAATTAAAGAGGAATTAACCTGTGGTAAAAAGAATTGCTGTAAAAAATTTAAGAAAGGAAAACGATGTAAGAAATGTCCCGGCCGGCTTAAAATGGTTTAGAAAAAACCATCGGATTTCTTTTTAATTAAAGAAATTCTCCCACAATATGATAATGACAATAAGCATCATAATGAGTGCGATGATGATCCGGATCAACCTCGGAATACCATGCGGATTAATGGATGTCGGGTTTTCGGGTTTAAATAGATTTTCGACATCATTTCTAAATTCCTCGCTTTTATTCTCATAGATTTCGGTGATTGTAATTCCTTGCACCACCGTTTTATTCAACAGCGAATTGGTCACGTGCAATAACAACTGAAATTTCCCGTCCTGAAATTCCGTGATTCGGATTACTTTCTCGCCATATCCTTTCTGCAGGCCAAATGGCAACACTTTTACAATATCTGCATTTTGAGTCTGCCACGAAATAATCACTTCCTCCCCTTTTTGAACCCTCACTTTATTCGCCGAAAAAAATTTAATTGATGGTGGAAGATTCGGCCGGTAACTTCTTTGCTGATGACTTAGATTATCATCGTAAATTCTGCGTTTCTCAGCATCAATTAACATTTCGTACGCTTCCTTAATTTCCATGAAACGGGTTTCGAAAAAATGATCATCGGGATTTTTATCGGGATGGTATTTTAAAGAGAGTTTACGGTACGCTTTTTTGATGTCTTCTTCTGAAGCATTTTCTTTAACACCGAGAAAATAATAGTAATTTTTCATTCCAGTTTAAAAACGTTTTCCAAACGTAATTTGGTGAGCAAAAGTAAGGATTTTAAAAATTAATTATTCCAAAAAAAATCAAATCTGCTGTAATAATAAGTATCTGCGTAAGGTAAAACATAGAGAGAAGATCAAAAAAGTGCAGAAGAAATAATTCTCTGCACTTACAATAATTTAGTGTGAAATGAGATGGGATTTAAGATTCACTTCATTTTTTACAGCATTCCGACTCATATTGATTTTTAATTTTATTCTTCATTTCCAAATATTTTTCGTCATCCATTTCCCGAATTTTGTCAACAACACCAAAAGCCGTTTTTTCTTTGATTCCATATTCCTCAAGAATAGCTTTCATGGCTTTTCTTCTTTGATACATTTTGTTTGCTACCATGACCAAACCTAGTACAGCGAAAGCTCCAAGAGCCGTTTTTACATTTGAATTTTTCATTTTTTGAAATTTTAAAATTTACGTTGAACTGATTTTCTAAAAAATAATGACCTCCTTTTTACTTTAAATATTTATTCTTTTTTAAAGTTACCGGAACCATTTTTTTTTTGACAGAGAATCAACTGAAAATTCACTTTAAATAAATTTTGTAATTTTTATTATGTTCAAAAAGCAGCAATCATTATTCCACAATAAACAAAGCAGATATAAAACTGATATTCTTTTCTATTCTTTTTCAGCCAGCTTTTTAAGCATTGCGAAACCTTCATTAAAACCTTTATTCATCGCATCTTCATTTTCATTGCTGACATGAACAGTCGCCGTGAGTTGGGTGGTATTTTCGTCAATCGCCCGCAGAAAATATTTTTCTTCGGCACCACTCCAGTCTTTAACTTCCCTGGTATACGTATCTTCTACACCATCTCTGACTGTTCCAAGATGCCTGAAAATAACTTCATTGGGCTCGTCTAAACTTTCAATGGTTGACACCATTCCTTCACCTTTCTGATTGGTAAAATAGGTTTTGCCACCGACTTTCCAGTCGGATTTCATCTGCGAACCTGGCGTAAAAAACTGCGTCCATATCGGATAGGTTTCCGGGCTCCAGAGTAAATCCCAAACTTTCTGAATCGGCGCACTGATATGAATTTCGTAATCTAAAGTTTCCATGGTTTTGCGTTTTAAAATTATTGCTCTTCCGAAAGTTCTTTTATCTTTTCAAAATTTTTCGGATATTTAGTATTGAAGAAATCAACAAATTCATCCAGCGAATTTACCCTTCCTATTAAAAGGGTTTTGTTTTCATAGGGTTCTAAAAAATAACTGATGGTCGAGTCTTCCCAGTCCTGAGGACTGAGTTCACCATCGAAAATCCATCCCAGATGTTTCATGCTGAGCTCCCGGTTGGGAATGTTTTTGATCACCTTATTATACATTCCATTATTTTTGGGATCGAGAAATTTCATCACGCTTCCCTCTTCCCAGGTTCCCTCGAAATAGGTTCCCTCATTCATCGCAGAAGCCCATTTTTGGTAAGCATCCTGAGTAAAAAGCACTTCCCAAACTTTTTCAGGAGTGGCATTAATCTGTATTTTGAACTCTAATAATCTCACTTCTGTTCATTTTATTTTTAAGAATTATAAGCCTCTTCTAACTTGGAAATTTCAATTTTCTGCATGCCCATCATTGCTTCTACGACTTTTTGCGCTTTCACAGGATGATCGAAATCATTCATCAATTCTAATAATCTTTTAGGGACAATTTGCCAGCTGACTCCGAACTGATCTTTTAACCAACCACACATTGATTCCCGGCCACCGTCTGCAATGAGTGAATTCCACAAATGATCGGTCTCCACTTGATTGGCAGTCATCACAACAATTGAAATTCCTTCATTAAAATCAAACTGATGATCGTAAGAATTATCCATACAGAAGAGCGAGTAATCATCAATTACAAAATGACCATGCTGTATATTTTCTGGATTTTCCTGACTTTTCCCGCCGATTCCTTCCCCATATTTCAGTACACTTTCTATTCTGGAATTGGGGAAAATTCCGGTGTAAAACTCCATCGCTTTCATCGCTTTTCCATTATTCTGATGAATGAATATCAAGGTAGGAATTATTTTCTGACCACTTTTTTTGTCCGTCAGATTGATCTGCCAGGTTACGCCAAACCGGTCACGGACCCAACCGTATTTTTTAGACCACGGATATTCGCCCAAATCCATCAAAATGATGCCGTCTTGAGAAATATTTTCCCAGTATTTCTGAACTTCCTCTACGGTTTCACAAAGAACCATGAAAGAGATAGAAGCGTTTTTTTCGAATTGCGGTCCGCCGTTGAGAAACATTAATTTCTGCCCGAACAGTAAGATATTTAAAACAACCGGAGTATCAGCGGTAATTTTTCCACCAAAGGTTTCACAGTAAAAATCAGCGGCTTCTTTTCCATCACCGTTGAACCAAAGACAGGGAAATATAGTATTGTTCATATTCTTGAATTAAAAAAACGCTATAAAATTTATTAATTATTTTCAACGTATTTATGAAAACGGTCTAAAATTGCGTAATAACCTACTCTTTGCATTTCAGTGGAATATTGCTCTTCCGGTTCGAAAACTTCGACAACTTCAGTGGTGGTTTCATCAATTTTATTAAAATAAACTTCGATTGTTCTGCCATCCCTTAAAATACTTTTCACATATTCCAAATCTCTGATTTCAACGATTTGGCCGGAAAAATCATAACCGAAACTTTTATCTTTATATTCCAGGCGATAATCAAAGGATCCCCCTTCGCGAAAATCGATCACCGCTTTGGGGCAATGCCAGTTCGGTGTGGTAAAGTTCCATTTCACAATATGCTTTGGATTGTAAAAATAATCCCATACTTTTTGAATGGGTTTTAGAATGGTAATGTTTATCGTTATAGGCTCCATAGATTATTTTTTATAAAAATACGGAATAATTTTTAAAATTTCATCCAGAGCAGTCTTTGCGGTTAATAATTCTCTACATATTTATGAAAATTATCCAGAATGGCATACCAACCTTCCCTTTGCATGGGCTCTGGCTGGCCTGGATCCGGTTCAAATATTTCGGTCACTGTGGTCGTATTTTGATCAACAATTTCAAATAGCACCTCTACTTTTCTGCCATCTTCCAAATGGTATTTTATATTTTCCAAAGGAGCAACCTCATCGTAGATTCCTTTAAAATCAAAACCGAAACTCTGGTCTTTTGCTTCCATTCTATAGTTGAATTCGCCACCGATCTGTAAATCATTTTCGGCTTTGGGGCAAGTCCATTCATCACTTGCGAAATTCCACTGGGTGATATGTTCGGGTTGGGTGAAAAGTTCCCAAACGGTTGAAACGGGTTTTAGAATAGTTATTTCAATTTTTATTGAATCCATTATTTAAATATTTAAAGTTAAAAATTTTCGCTATAAATAAAAAAACTTGCCAGTTTATTACTGACAAGTTTTATGATTGGTTTTTACAATTTACTTTAAAGCATTCAAAGCTGCTTCGTAATTAGGTTCCTGTGCAATTTCGGGAACCTGTTCGGTATATATTACTTTTCCGTTTTCATCAGCCACAATTACGGCACGGCTCAAAAGATCCTGCATTGGGGAATCGGAAATTTTCACTCCGAAATCATCTCCAAAAGAGCCCCGGTAATCTGATAAACTTACCACGTGATCCAGACCTTCTGCTGCACAGAAGCGGTTCAGTGCAAAAGGCAAATCTTTGGAAACATTGATCACCACAGTATTATCTAATCCTCCTGCTTCTTCATTAAATTTTCTCGCAGAAGCTGCACAAACACCGGTATCAATACTTGGAAAGATATTGAAAATCTTCTTTTTGCCGGAAAAATCATCATTGGTCTTTTCTTTTAAATCCACATTGATCAGTTTAAAATTTTTCAACGTGGTTCCTATTTCTGGCAAGTTACCGACTGTGTGAACCGGATTGCCCTGTAATGTAATATCTGCCATAATTTCAATTATTTATATTATTTATATTCATTCAAAATTAGGGAAAATTTAACCAAGATCAGAACAATGAAAGTTAAATTAATCTTAATTAAACCTTCTGTTTCCATAAATATTTAGTCATCATTTATTTTTTTTAATAATTTAAGCATTTCTGCGGCAGTTAAAAAACCAGTGTATTGCAATACAATTTCATTCTTTGGATTTAAAATCACCAAAGTTGGATAAGAAAGCTGTCCATCAATATTACCTAACGAGTCAACCAATTGGTGATGACCTGTATTTATCCCTGTTGGCTGGTATTTAAAAACAGTTCCTGCAAAGTAAATTTCTGCTTTTTCTTCACCATTAATATCCACAAAATAGAAGTTTTCATTTAAGATTTTCTGTACTTCTTCATCTTTAAAAGTAGCGTTTTGCATCGCTTGACAGTAGTTGCACCAGTCGGTATGAACAAAAACCACTACGGTTTTCTGTTCGGTTTTCTGCAATTCTTCTGCACGTTCCAACGGATGCTTTTTCATTTGTGAAAAAGTCATCATTAAGCCCCAAAAAATTAAGACAACAGAACTTGATTTTTGAAAAGTTGATAGTGGTTTCATGATTTTATTTAAACGTAAATCTAACTCCGAGAAAAGAACGGATTCCCTGATTGGGCGCGTACACATAATTGGGATCAAACGTTAAGGCATAAGGATTATCGGGTGTTGCGACCACTTGGCCACTGGAATCAAATTTTACCTGTTTGTTAAAAGGATCGTTGGCTCTGGAAATAATAAACGGGGTTCCCTTATTCGGCGTCCAGTTTAAAATATTTTTAACACCAGCATAGATTTCAAATTTCTGAAAACCCTCATAAGTAAACTGAATATTCTGAATACTCCACCACGGTGAATACCGTTTTCTGGGATCTAATTGCCCTAACAAAGGTAAACGCATGAGACTAGAGATATTTCCCGTATAATCGATGGCCGTTTTCCATGCTCTTATTTTATAGGAAACCGCCCAGATCCCCATGAATTTCTCTGTTAAAATCTGATGTTCTGTGATTCCGTTGTCGGTGATGGTATTTTCCATTGCTGTTCCACCCATAATAAACTTTAAACCATTCGCAAAATTAAGATTGGCATTTAAACTAAATCCTTTGCTGACTGCATTTCCACCGATATTATCATAGATGATTTGAGACGTGTTGGTTTCGTAATCGGGAACGATTCTGTTGGTAAAATAAGTGTAAAAAGCACTCGCATCCAAAGCAATATGAGAGCCTGAACCGAAATACATTTTTTTAGTATAATTAAGGTTGATGTTATAAGATTTTTCAGGTTTCAAATCGTTTAAAACCACAACATTTCTCGCCCCGGTTAAAGCAGCATGATCTTCGGTAAAAAGGTTCACCACACGAAATCCCGTTCCCGCATTAAGTCTTAAAATATTATTCTGATCGACAGACCATTTATAAGCCATTCGCGGTGTAAAAATATTTCTGTGGATATTATTATAATCGTATCTGAAACCTAAAAGCAACTGATGATTTTCTGCTAAACGGATTTCATCCTGAATAAAAACTCCGGGAAGATAAGTTTTTTCGGGTTTGTTTTCGCCCAGAATCGTTGAAGTTCCGGCCGTATTGTCGTCATAATAAGTATATCGCATCGCTGCACCAAAGAGCAGATCATGATTTCCTGCTTTTTTATCCCAATTCAGCTGACTGAAGGCAATTTTTTGGTTCGCGATATAAGATGTTTCCCCGTAACGGCTGTCCTGATCATGATTTACAAAAGAAAATCCCAAAAAAATTTTCTCATTGACAGGCAACTGGTAGCTTCCAAAAAATTCGGTACGGCTGGTGTAAATACTTTCACCATAAATCTCATCACCTCCACGATAGGATTTATTCCAGCGCATATCGCCGCCCCAACGTTCTTCATACATATATCTTGTAGCTATGGAAAACAGCCGATTTTCTTTCCTTTGAAAATTCCATTTCTGGAAAAGGGAAATGCGGTCCTGTAGAGTAACATCTGTGAAATTATCGTGGTTGTTATCAATTTTATTTTGGTAATTAAAATAATTAATTCCGGTGAGGACTTTTGCTTTTTTACCTGCGTTGAATTTAAAACCGACATCCAAATTGTATTCGCCCCAAGTAGTCGAAAAAAGATCGGCACTAAACAACGGCGCAGTGTGCGGGTTATTCGTGATCACATTGATCAAGCCACCAACCGCTTCGCTTCCGTAAAGAGAAGACGCAGGGCCTTTTACAATTTCAATTCTTTCTACCAAAGAATTAGGAATCCCAGACATTCCGTAAACAGTTCCGAGCGAACTGACGATCGGCATCCCATCAATCAAAACCATGGTATATGGACCTTCCAAACCATTGATGTGAATATCTCCGGTGGAACAGATATTACAATTCAGCTGTGGTCTTACGCCATTTACATTTTGTAAAGCATCGAAAATATTGGGTGTTGGGTTTTTCTTAAAATAAGCCGGAGAATAAACTTCTATCGTGACCGGACTGTCCGATCTTCTTACCGATTTCAGCGTTCCGGTGATTACGACATCTTCAATATCAGAACCTCTGTCGGTGGCTTTTAAATTAATATCTAAAGTTAAACTGTCATTTTCTTTGATGACCACCTCTTTGTAAAAAGGCTGAAAATCATTTAATTTCACTCTTACTTTATAGTGGCCCGATGGAATTTCGCTAAATCTAAAAACGCCCGAACTGTCCGAAAATGTAGAATAATCTGTTCCTTCCAGATCAACACCGACGGCAGGTTTTAGAATTCCTCCTCCTGTAATTTGCCCTGTAATGGATGAATGTTGCGCAAAGTAAAAACCTGTTGCTATCAAACATCCAAAAGATAATAATCCTCTTTTCATTAAAACATATTTAAGTTATAATGGCAAAACTACAAAAGTTAGTCTAATCTAACAATTAAAATAGGAGAAATTATCCCCTATTTTTAAACCAAAAAAAAGCAAGAAATTAATCTTGCTTTTTTGGTTTAAATGATCTTTAAAGAAAATATAATTATTGTTTTTTTATCATTGATTTTTTAAATCTCATCATGACAACGTCGCTCATCAAAAGTTCCAATTTACCTTCGTCAGTAATTCTGTAACTGGTAATTCCTTTCATCCCTTTTAAGAAAAACACTTCGCCGTCACCACAATATCTCAGGGTAGTGATACCGGGATCAGCAAACGAAATCTTATTTCCATTCAACTTAAAGTCGGTGTTATAACCGTTGCAACCTGTTGTTCCGTTAACAGTGTTTGTTGATTTATTGAAAGTAATCGCCGGTTTTTCATCCGGAAATAATCCCTGGAAAGCAATTCTGGGTCCGGTGATATATTCCAGTTCCCATGCGTTATTATACAATTTTGAACTGTCGCCAAACGTATTGGTAGAACATGAAACTACGAATAAGGAAATTAATGCGATTAAAAACAGAGTGTGCTTTTTCATAATGATAGTATTTGATTTAAGTTAAATTACAGAATCATTCTTTTTTCTAAAATAAAATGATGATTCTGTAAACGGTAGCTTGCAATAACTATGCTAGTAAAAAAGAAAAAAAAGAAAAACCCAGAAAGTTTTTCCTATATAATCAATAATGAATTGAAAACGAACATATTAAACGATTGTTTAATTTTTAAAAAAATTATTCCTGAATGACAATATCATATTTGTCCAGCAGTCCGGAAATACCCAGGACTGAAAATTTCGCCTTTTTGAGACGGTTATTTTCAGGATCGATGGAATAATTGTAAGCGGTTCGAAAATCTGCTTTTTCTAAAATACTGTGTACAAAAATAGCCTGTGCAAGATCGCAGTTGTCAAAAATAACACCGGTTAAGTTGGATTCTGAAAAATCGATTTCCCGTAACTGACAATTTCTAAAGGCGGTTTTTTTGATATTCATCTGAAAAAAAGTCGAATGGCTCAATTGGCAGTTTTCAAAAGAAAAGGACAGTCCAAAATCATTGCACGTTTCAAACTGAAGACCGAGCATTTTACAGCCGTTGAACTTCACCTCCCGCAAAACCGTTCCATGCAGCAGCGCCAGGCTCCAGTTGCAATCCCGGAATTCGCAGTCAACGAATTTGAATTCAGTGAGATTCGTTTCCTCAAAATTGCAATTCGTAAACAGGCAGTTTTCATATTCTCCTTTAATTAAAGGTTTTTGGGAAAAATCTATTTTGTCAAAAGTTTGGTCGTGTAAATTATAAGACATGAATCTTTTTGTTAGTGTTTAGATCACTACTAATTATGGTAAAGATGAAATGAAAAAAAGCAAATTTTCTATTTATCTTCTGTTTTTCTCCATCTCGTTTCCCGCCACTCTTTTTGCTCTTCTTTCGACAGGAAAGACCATGCGATAATTCGACTCGATTTATTGCCTGTTCCGATGGGAATGGTTTTAATTTGGGCAACTTCCATTTCATTTAAGGCTTTATAAATCCCTTTCAGATTCGATTGTTTCGACACCAAAGTCGAAAACCAAAAACAGTTCTCTGCAAATTTCTGACTTTCGGTAATCATATCGTGAATGAACCTGGATTCGCCTCCTTCACAAATCAATTCACTGCTGATGCCTGCAAAATTAAGCGCCGGTCTTTCGGTTTTTTTACCTCTGAGGTTTTTCACTTTTCGATGACTTCCTTTTTGAGCTTCCTCACTGGAAGAGTGAAAGGGAGGATTGCACATGGAGAAATCAATTTTCTCCTCACCGCTTAAAATTCCTTCAAAAAAAGCTTTCGGATTCTCCTGTAAACGGACTTCGATTTTTCCCTCCAGAGATGGATTTAAAGTGACAATATTATTTGAGGATTCAGCAGACTGCGGATCGATATCTGACCCAATAAAATTCCAGCCATATTCTGAAACCCCGATGACCGGATAAATACAACTCGCGCCAACACCAATATCTAAAACTTTGATATTATCACCTTCCGGCAAATCACCAAAATTACTTTGACCTAACAAATCCGCCATATAATGCAGATAATCGGCTCTACTGGGAATGGGCGGACATAAATTTTCATCCGGGAAATCCCAGTTTTTTATTCCGTAATAATAATTCAGTAAAGCTTTATTGAGCAATTTTACCGCTACAGGATTTGCAAAATCAACCGATTCCGTACCATATTTATTAACCGTAATGTGTTCTGCCAATTCAGGAACCGCTATTTTCAGGGCATCTAAATCATATCTTTCGCGATTTTTATTTCGGATATGAAGTCTTATTTTTTCTTGTGTATTTTTTTCTGTTGACATAATTGATGTTGATTTCTTGGCTGAGATTCAGTGGAACTCACCTCTTAATTCTTAATTTGCAAAGAACGAAAAAAGCAGGTTGGAAACCTAACAATCTTAGTCAGTAGTTTTCTCTTCACTCGTTTATTTCGGAAAATTTATAATTTTCCTGCGAATGTGCAATTCCGTTTCTTGAAACTATTCGAAACCAATGCGACTGATATGTATTTAAAAAAGCGATTAATCTAAAGGTGTTCTTGTAGTAATCGCTATTCTGTTCCAACCATTGATGGCGACAACTGCCATGATGACCGCAGCCAATTCCTTGGGTGTTAAATGTTCTTCGGCATTTTTATAAACCGGATCTGGAACATGACCTTCTGTAATCAAGGTCATCGCTTCTGTTAACGCCAAAACTGCCCTTTCTTTCTCTGTAAAAAGGTCGGTTTCCCGCCAGGCATCCAATAAAAATAATCTTTGTGAGGTTTCACCCAATTTCATAGCGTCACGCGTATGCATATTAATGCAGAATGCGCAGCCATTTATTTGCGAGGCTCTGGTTTTAATAAGTTCGTAAAGCATCTTATCCAAACCACTTTGGGCAAGATATTTTTCAAGTCCGATCATGGCTGCGTACGCCTTGGGATCTACTTTTGAGATATTTATTCTGGTTTCCATTATTGAATATTTTATATGTTTTCATCTCAAAAAAAACTACTGTTTTACTTAAAAAGGTAGAAAGAAGCTGAAGATTTCGGATTCAATACCTTGTAAATCAAACTAAATAATTAAAAATCTCCTCAAGCAAATCGATTGATTATTACAGTTTGATCTCAAAATAACACACGTCGGCATTTTGATAATGTTCCTGCAGGTCAGAAGAATCTTTTAACTTTTTCATTCCTAAAAAATTGAATCCGCAATTTTTATAATGACTGATTAAGCGATCGTTTTGTCCACAGGTATCCATTCTTACAAATTTTTTATTTTCTTTTTCGGCAAATTCTTTTGACCAGTCGGCGATGATCTTCACAAAATTATTTCCTCTGAAATCAGGATTCGTCGCGATCCGGTGCAGGTAGATGGCATCATTGTTTTCCCGCTCCTCCCAAATCTGCGGATCATTATAAGTAATCGCCCAAATGCAGGCAATTTTATTATCAATGATTAACTTGAACTGCCGGTTTTCCAGTACTTCAGTCGCAATAAAATCTTTATCAAATTCCGGCCAGACATTTCCGGGAAAGGTGATTTTTTGATAATCGATCGCGAATTTATAAAGTCTGAAAATTTCGGGGATATCGTCTAAAACGCTGTTTGTGATGATCATTATTTAAGGTAAAATTTAACTTGTTTTCGTAAAGATAATGATAATCGGGTCGAAAATCCGGAGATGTGCCCGTAAAACATTAAAAAAAACAAAAATCGAAACTTTTAATTTTCAGGTAACGAAAAAAGCGACTTTTTAAGGTCGCTTTCTGTTTTCATTTAATATCAAATTATATCGTCATCGAAAAAATCCTTGTTTCAGGTTTGTTCCGCATCATTCTTAAATCAAAAGTCATCGCCACATTTCGGGTAAAAGCGCGGCCTTTTTCGGTGATTTTAATGGTGTTGTCAGATATTTCTACCAAGCCATCGGTTTCCATTTCTTTTAAGGCTTCCAAAGCATTTTCGATTTCGGGGAAAGCAGTTTGCAAATCCCAGGAAGTTTCTAACCGGCACATTAAATTCAGAATATGTTTTCTGATGATTAAATCTTCCTGATTCAAAACGTGTCCTTTTACCACAGGAATAGTTCCTTCTTCTACGATTTTCTGATATTCCTCTACACTTTTATTATTCTGGGCGAAAGCATACCAGGAATCTGAAATTGCAGACATTCCCAACCCAACCATTAACTGGGTTTTACTTGAAGAATATCCCATAAAATTTCGGTGAATATCGCCGGAAACCATCGATTGATAAAGGTCATCGTGTTCCAAAGCGAAGTGATCCATTCCGACTTCGATATAGCCTAATTCTTCCAACAGCTTTTTTCCGTTGGTGTATAATTTTCTTTTTTCTTCACCGCTTGGCAAGTCGTTTTCGTCGAAACCTCTTTGTCCAACGCCTTTAATCCAGGGAACATGGGCGTAAGAATAGAACGCTAAACGGTCCGGTTTTAATTCCAAAGTTTTGCGGATCGTATATTCCATTTTCTCCCAGGTATGAAATGGCAGACCGAAAACCAAATCGTGGGAAACTCCTTTATAGCCCATTTCACGCGCCATTTCGGTTACCTTTTTCACATTTTCAAAAGGCTGAATTCTGTTGATCGCTTTCTGAACCTGAAGATCATAATCCTGCACCCCGAAACTGGCTCTTCGGAAACCTAAATCATATAAAGTCTGCAAATGCTCACGTGTCGTATTATTCGGATGTCCTTCAAATGAAAACTCCGGATGTTCGGCAATTTCTGCTTTGGCAAAAATTCCTTCCAGTAGAATTCTTAAATTTTCTGGAGAAAAGAAAGTGGGTGTTCCGCCACCTAAATGGAGTTCCTTAATTTTTGGCGTTCTACCAAATAATTTCACATATAAATCCCACTCTTTCAGAACCGTTTCCAGATAAGGAGTTTCGACAGAATGTTGCTTGGTAATTCTTTTGTGACAGGCACAGAACGTACACAACTGCTCACAAAACGGCAAGTGAATATAAATGGAAATCCCTTCGGAATCGTTGGTTTCATTAAAAGTTCTCAGGACAGACTGTTGCCAAAGATCGCTGGTAAAACTGGCATCATCCCAAAAAGGAACGGTTGGATAAGAAGTATAACGCGGTCCGGGAATATTATATTTATCAATTAAAGAATTCATTTGAAAGTATGTTTTTTACAAATATTTATGAAATTCATTTTGAAATTTCATTTTGCAAAAATACGAAATAAGTTAAGAGTGGTCGAATTATGAAATAGAACTTGTGAATATTACAGATGAGTTTTGACAGTTTTAAAAAGTGGGATAATCACTAAAGACTCTCACTGAACGTCATCTTCACAATCCTGTTTTTTCCTGCAAAAACAGCCGTATTCTCATCGGTCCACTCGCAAACATACAGTCCTTTTTCCTCTGAAATGGTTTTCCAGGTTTTACCGTAATCATCAGAAAATTCGATATTTTGATCACCAACAGCAATCATATCTTTTCCTTTCGATTTCGGTCGGAATTTTACGCAGGTTTTATAGCCTCCATTTTTTCCGGAAGCTTGAATTTGCCAAGTTTTTCCGCCATCGTATGTGGTGGCGATGTTATTGATATTTTCTGCTTGTTTGGTATAATCTCCTCCAACAGCGATTCCGAAATTTTGATCATAAAAATCGATAGAATAGATTCCTTGGGAAGAAGTTCCCTGAATGAAAGGGGTTTCGTATAACTGAATTTTCCCTGTTTTCAAATTCATCTTTATTATTCGAGACGCCATTCCGCCTGTGGCTATCCAAATATTTTTCTTAGAAGAGGCTATATTGGTATTGCTTGCAGCAAAAGCAGCTTCTCCTTTTTTCAAATCCAAAAGCTCTTTATTAAGATAATTAATATTAAAATTTACATTGCCGGTGAATCTTGCAAACTTCAATTTTAAATTCTCTTCAGGATCGCTGAAAGTATAAAAATAATTACCGTGAAAATGCAGAGCGTCATAAAAAGCGTTTTTCGCGCTATCGGTATGCACCACTTCCGGTTTCATCGTCGACTTATCAATTCTAAAAAAGTAAGCAGGACTTTCAATATTGATGCAGTAAAAGTAAGCATGATTCTGCGCTAAGGTGCGAAACTGCAAATTCTCACCAGACAGTCTTATTTGCTTTTTATCCGCAGAATCCTTTAAACTGACATATCCAAATTTAGAATCCGTTCCGGAATACCAAACTTTTCCATCGTAAATCTGCAAGGCGCGAATGGAGATATTATCTTTTAACAAGGTTTCAAATTTTACTTTTTGAGCAAAGTGGAAGTTTAAACATAAAAGAAACAGCAGGAAACCGAAAGCTTTTTTCATGGAGATTTAATTTAATCAAAAATAGTAAAAAATGCCGAGTGTTTTTTTAACGTTAAGAGATTATGGCAAATTAAGATTTTCATCGAGAATTATAATTAAATTGAATCTGACTGGGATTTAGCTCTGAAAAAAAATCTGATGGGGAAAACAGTTACGAATTTAAGTTTTAACCAAAAAAAATCCCGCCAAAAAATGACGGGAAATCTTTTATTATATTTTATATCTTGATATTACTTTTTGTATTTAAAGAAATAATATCCATATAAAATAGTGTGAACAATAAGCATTCCTATAGAGAACATGATCAGACCACTGTCATCAACCTCTGCATTCTGGTGATGCAGATAAGCCAATACTGCCAGAAGTACAACTAAGAAAATACCCGAAATAGCAGTTACAGAATAATTTTTCGGATCGTCAGTCGTGTTATTTTGTTTTCCTAAAATAGAGTTCTTAATTCCACGATAGAGATAAACATCCAGACCGATCATCATCCAACATACCAAACGAATCCAGGTATCAAACGGTAAGAAAACCATCATACCAAGACACACCAAGACACCTAAAACCGGAATCAAAGGAACCAGCGGCGTTCTGAAGGCACGCGGCGCATCTGGCTGAGTTTTTCTTAAAACCAATACTCCTACACAAACCAGAATAAAGGCAAATAAAGTTCCGATACTGGTCATTTCACCCACTACTCTGCCGGGTACGAAAGCTGCAAATAAACTTACGAAAACCAAGAAGAAAAGATTGGATTTATAAGGAGTTCTGAATTTTGCATGAACTTCACTGAAAACTTTTGGCAACAAACCATCTTTACTCATCGAGTAGAAGACACGGCTTTGCCCCATCAACATTACTAAAATTACCGATGAATATCCCAACAAAATCGCTAAGATAATCGTGGTATTCAACCAGGGATATGCAGGAACCATTGTTCCGTTCACTACACTTCCCATCGCTTCAATTGCAATTGCAACCGGCGCTAAATGATCGCCACCACCACCGGCAGTAAATGCTTTATAGTTCACAACCCCTACCATTACGTACGCGAAAATAATATACAGTACAGTACAGATAAGGAGCGATCCCATAATCCCGATCGGCATCGATTTTTTCGGATCTTTGGTTTCCTGTGCAGCGGTTGAAACTGCATCAAAACCAATATAGGCAAAGAATACGACTGCGGCGGCCCGAATGATTCCAGACCAGCCATATTCACCAAATTTCCCGGTGTTTTCAGGAATTAGCGGAGTTAGGTTTTCTGCCTTTACGTATTTCCATCCTACTACAATAAAGATAATTACAATAGAAACTTTAAGAATTACTATTAAAGTATTTACGAATGCAGATTCACTCGTTCCCTTAATTAAAATCAAGGACATAATGCTTACAATGAAAACAGCCGGCAGATTGATTAAACCTGTGTGAGCTACGCCATCGACAATATAACTGTCAAAGGGTGTCATCATTAAATTATTGGGAAGCGAAACTCCAAAACTGGAAAAGAATTTCCCGAGATATCCCGACCAGCTCGAGGCTACAGTTGCTGCTCCTACCGCATATTCGAGGACTAAATCCCAGCCGATAATCCAGGCAATAAATTCACCCATCGTGGCATACGAATAGGTATAAGCGCTTCCTGCAACAGGGATCATTGAGGCAAATTCTGCATAACACAATCCGGCAAAAGCACAACCAATAGCTGCGATAATAAAGGAAATCATGATTCCGGGTCCGGCGTAATTAGCTGCCGCAAGCCCGGTGATTGAGAATAATCCGGCACCAATAATGGCACCGATTCCCAGCGCCACCAAAGAAGCGGAAGACAATGTTTTTTTCAATCCGTCTGAAGTCTCGTCAGATTCTGACAAAAGCTGGCTCAGCGGTTTGGTTCTCCAAAGATTTGACATTTTATATTTTTTAAGATTT
Organism: Chryseobacterium salivictor; assembly: GCF_004359195.1. NCBI lineage: Bacteria > Pseudomonadati > Bacteroidota > Flavobacteriia > Flavobacteriales > Weeksellaceae > Chryseobacterium > Chryseobacterium salivictor. Next base: position 166,425 of record NZ_CP037954.1, read on the forward strand.
TCAAAAATATAAAAATTAACTAATTATCACCTCTTTTTAGTCAATTTCTTTTTGAAAAACTCTTTAAAAATCGCTAAAAACCTGAATTCCATAGCGAAAACGCAAAATCACATAGGCATATAATAGATATTAAACAAATACTTTTCTGTTTAAAATCATAAGAACCGGTGAATTTTATACCAAAATTTAAAATCAGAAATTTAGTTAACTTTATACCATGGTTTTAAAAGATATTTTCCAGTCAGATTTAGTAAGAGAAATTGAAGAATCCGGTAACCTCAAACATTTCAAAGCAGGTGAAACGATCGTGAATATGGATTCGTACATCAAAAATATTCCGGTGGTGCTTTCCGGAAGCATTAAAGTCATCAGAACTGAAGAAGACGGCCGTGAAATCCTGCTCTATTATTTAACACCGGGCGAAAGCTGCATCGTTTCCATTCTTTCAGGGATGAAAAATGAAACTTCTAAAATAAAAGCCGTCGTAGAAGAAGATGCGGATATCATGCTGATTCCTGCAGATAAAGCCAAAGAATGGGTGAAAAAATATCCGGACTGGACCGAATTTATTTTTGATCTGTACCAAAAACGTTTTGAAGAACTTTTGGATGTGGTCAATTCAGTGGCTTTCCAGAAAATAGATACCCGCCTTTTACACCTTATCAAGCAAAAAGTGCTGTTATATAAGTCCAAAGAAATTTCGGTTACCCATCAACAACTTGCTGATGAATTGGGAATTACGCGCGAAGCAACAAGCCGCGTGCTGAAACAGATGGAAAAGGAACATCTCCTTATCCTTTCCAGAAATAAAATTGAACTTCTTTGATTGGACGACAAATTTTCTACCGCAAAAGAGGCAAAAGAAAACATTGGATTTTAAGCACTCCAAAAGAAAGAAAAGGTAGTGTAGATCTTTATTTCGCTTTTGCAGACTTTTGAATAACTAAATTTTCAACCTGAACTTTTGTTTCTTTTGCGGTAAAAAATTTAAGCTTCTGTGATGTAGATTACTGTAGCCTCAATTTCTCTGACTTAAATTTGCATTATTAAATCAATCAAAAACACAAAATTATGTTAGACACCATTAATCAACTTTTCGGATTCAATAAAACAGATTACGCAGACCTTATAAAGAACGGGGCTGTCATTGTAGATGTGCGCAGTAAAGAAGAATTTGCCGGCGGTCATATCAAGAATTCCATCAACATTCCTGTAGATCAACTTCTGAAAAATCTATCGAGATTGAAAGACAAAAACAAAACCATCATCACGTGTTGCGCTTCTGGAATGAGAAGTGCTTCTGCAAAAACGCTGCTTGTAAAAAATGGCTATACCGATGTTCATAACGGCGGCGGTTGGGCAAGTTTAAACAGTAAAATTTAAAAAAATGGAACCTCATTTATATAACGTAGATATTACCTGGTCGAAAGACCGGCAGGGAGAAATGTCTTCACCGGAACTTTCCACAACCGTAGAAATCGCTACTCCACCGCAATTCCCAAAAGGCGTGGAAGGAATTTGGTCTCCCGAACATTTGTTCACTTCTGCAGTTGCAAGTTGCCTGATGACCACATTTTTATCTATCGCGGAAAATTCCAAATTAGAGTTCACAGGTTTCACGTGCAAATCACACGGAAAACTGGAGCAAATAGAAGGAAAATTCCTAATGACAGAAGTTATTTTGGAACCAACTGTTACTATTGCGAATGAAAGCGAACGTGAAAAAGCAGAACGTGTTTTACAAAAATCTAAGCAGCATTGCTTGATCTCCAATTCAATAAAGTCGAAAGTCACAATGAAAACTACAATCGTCACTCTTTAAAAACACATCTTATCAATGATAGAAATAAAACCTCGAGAAGTCGGGGTTTTGTTTTTTTCATCCAATATGAAACCAGCAAAATTTCTTTATTAATGGGCTTTGTGATAAACATCACTGTACAGGATTTTTCACAGTCTTACTTTTGTCATCAAATTAAGATTTATGAAAAAATTATTGTTTTTACTCTTTATTTCTACCCAAATTTTTGGTCAGGATACTCTTCAGATTTCTAAAAAAGATTTGGAAGCCCGAATTGAAGGACAAAATTTATCGGTAAAATTAGCCAACGATGAAGTGAATGCTGCAAAAGCAAGTTTACTGGAAACCAGAGCGATGTATTTGCCTAATGTAACCGCTTCTTACACGGGAATTTCCACCAATAATCCATTGATGGCATTTGGTTCAAAACTGAATCAGGAGCGCATTACGATGATGGATTTTGATCCGGCAAAACTCAACAATCCAGATAATATTTTCAATTTCGCCACGAAACTGGAAGTTCAGCAACCGATTTTTAATAAAGATGCCGTTTATCGGAAAAAAGCGGGCGAAGTTCAGGTAGATGTTTTAAAAATAAAAGCAGAACGAACCAAAGAATATCTTCAGTTCGATTTGAATAAAGCCTATCTGCAACTGCAAATGGCTTATAAAGTGGTTAATGTTTTGGAAAAAGCCAGACAAACCACACTTGCCAATAAAAAAGTCATCGACAATTATTACAAAAACGGCATGATACAAAAATCAGAAGTTCTGTACATGGAGGTAAGAGTTTCCGAAATCGAAAGCCAAATTCAATATGCGAAATCCAATGTGAGAAATACATCTGATTATCTCTATTTTTTGTTGAACGAAGATTCTAACAATAAAGTTCTTAAACCTCAGGACGAATTCTCTTATCAGGAAAATATTGTAGAAGAAAATCCGCAACTGAATGTGAACAGAAAAGATTTGCAGGCGTATGAGAAATCTTTGGAAGCATACCATTATCTCATCAAATCATCGGAAGCGAAATTCTTACCCAAATTAAATGCATTCGGCAGTTTTGAATTACATGACAACAAGCCCTATCAGTTTAATGCCAACGGATATTTGGTCGGACTGCAATTATCCTGGAATATTTTCGACGGTTTAAAAGCGAAAAGCGAACAGGAAAAATACCGCGCAGATTTATCCAAAGCACAAACTGAAATTCAGCAATACCAAAAACAAAATCAGTTGGAACTCAACAAATCTTACCGACAGGTTTTAGATGCAGACCGAAAAGTTTCCCTCACCAAATTATCTTGGGAACAAAGCGGTGAAGCATATAGAATCCGAAAAAACAGATACGGTCAAGGTTTAGAAAAATCATCAGATTTACTTTCCGCCGAAACCCAAATGTCCCAAAAAGAACTGGAATATCAGCAGGCCATTTTCGAATATAATTCGGTTTTGGAATATTATAAATTTTTAAAATAGCAATCAGACAAATAGAGAATAGACGAATCTCTATTATCTATTATCTATTATCTATTATCTAAGAAATGAGATTAAGAGACATGAGATTGAGACAAAATCCAACTTCTATCTAAATTCTCACATCTATTATCTATCAGTCTATTATCTATCATCTTTTAAAAAAAATACTTATGAAAATATTAGTTTACTCCGTCCTTCTTTTAGGATTATCGATGAGTTGTTCCGCTGACGAAAAAGGTGCAGCGCTTTCACAAAAACCGGTTCAGGTAACCGTCAATCAACCGGAATCCAATTCTGAAGGTGCTTTTGCAACCGCAAGCGGAAAATTAGTTTCCAAAAATTCTGTAAATGTAAGCACCAGAATGATGGGCTATATCACCGGACTGCGCGCAGAAGTTGGGCAAAATGTGCGTGCTGGTCAACTGCTGGTAAGCATCAATTCCACCGATATTCAGGCAAAAGGTGGACAAGCCAACGCCCAGATTTCACAGGCACAGGCAAATTTTAACAGTGCTAAAAAAGATTACGACCGTTTTTCTAATTTATATAAAAGCCAAAGTGCTTCTCAAAAAGAATTGGATGATATGCGAGCGCGGTACGAAATGGCAAAAGCAGGATTAGACGCGGCTCAAGCAATGAAAAGTGAAGTGAATGCACAATACAGATACACCAATATTACCGCGCCCATTTCCGGAGTCATTACTGCAAAATATGCCGAACAAGGCGATATGGCAAGTCCGGGAATGCCTTTGCTGACGATCGAATCTCCATCTGCTTTACAGGCACAGGTATTGGTTTCTGAGCAAAATATCACTTTAATAAAACAGGGAATTCCTGTGAAAATCACCTTGAAATCAACCAATCAGGAAGTCGGCGGAACAGTTGCGGAAATCAGCAGATCGTCCGCAAACACAGGTGGACAATACTTGGTTAAGGTGAATGTCTCCGACAGTGCCAATCTCCTCTCAGGAATGTTTGTGAACGTTCAATTCCCCTTTAAAAATAATGGAAAAACGAATCTGGATTTCCAGGAAGGTGTGATGATTCCCAAATCTGCTTTGGTAGAAAACGGACAGTTAACCGGAGTTTATACCGTAAGTTCAAACAATACTGCAATTCTTCGTTGGGTGAAAACCGGAAAACATTTCGGCGATCAGGTGGAGATTTTATCCGGTCTGAATGCGAAAGAACCGTACATCGTTTCTGCAGAAGGAAAATTGTTTAACGGAGCCAAAGTCACTAAATAATGTAACAATATATCAATGTAACAGTTTACCAAATTGGTACAGCATTAAATTGTTTTATTGGTAAACTAAAATTTAAAATTATGCAAGAAGGAATAGCAGGGAAGATTGCCAAAGTCTTTATCAATTCAAAACTCACCATTCTATTAATGGTTGCTTTGATGGTAATTGGCGCATACAGTTCCACTTTAATACCGAGAGAAGAAGAGCCGCAGATCATTGTTCCGATGGCAGATGTAATGGTCGGTTATCCCGGTGCAAATCCCACAGAAGTAGAAAACCGCGTGGTGAAACCTTTGGAAAAAATAATTTCCAACATCAAAGGTGTAGAGCATGTTCACAGCATGGCGATGAACGGAAAAGCCATGATTATCGTACAATTTTACGTGGGCGAAGACACCGAACGTTCTTACGTGAAACTCTACGATGAGATGATGAAGAACAAAAACATCTTCCCAAAAGGAGTGTATGAACCTTTGATAAAAACGCGTTCCATCGACGATGTTCCTATGTTGGGTTTAACGCTTTGGAGCGAAAAATATAACGATTTTCAGTTAAGACAAATTACAGAAGAACTTTCATCTGAAATAAAAAAGGTGAAAGATGTTTCTTTAACTAACGTGATTGGAGGAAGAAGCCGACAGTTAAAAGTAATTATTGATAAAGATAAAATGGCAGAATCCAATGTAGATGCATTGGGAATTATGCAGATGATTCAGGCGAATAACGGAAGTTCCCAATCCGGAAGTTTCTCCAGTAACGATCAGGAATATTTACTCACAACAGGTGAATTTTTAAGTTCTGCCGAAGAGGTCGGAAATCTCGTGATCGGAACTTCGCAAAATATGCCGGTTTATTTGAAACAGGTAGCAAAAATTGAAGACGGTGCTTCCTCTTCCACGAATTATGTAAAGCAACCGAAAAAGGCAAGAGTTTCTTATCAGAATATCCTGCGGTAACGCTTTCTGTTTCGAAAGTTAAAGGTGCAGATGCAATGCATATTTCCGAGAAAATTTTAGCAAAAGTAGAAACTTTAAAGAAAACTCTAATTCCCAATGATGTTCATGTAGAAGTCACCCGGAATTACGGGGAAACTGCGTCTCATAAAGTTTCAGAATTAATGGGACACTTGGGAATCGCCATTGTTGCCGTAACCATTTTGGTGATGCTTGCCATGGGATGGAGAGGCGGATTGGTCGTTTTTCTATCGGTTCCTTTAACTTTTGCTTTAACGCTTTTTTCCTATTATATGTTGGGTTATACGCTCAATAGAATTACGCTTTTCGCCCTGGTTTTCGTAGTGGGAATCGTTGTTGATGACAGTATTATCATTGCAGAAAATATGCACCGGCATTTTCACATGAAGAAATTACCGTTCAAGCAAGCCGCAATTTTCGCCATCAACGAAGTAGGAAATCCGACAATTTTGGCAACATTTACGGTAATTGCAGCGATTTTACCGATGGCATTTGTCTCCGGAATGATGGGGCCTTATATGTCTCCAATGCCTATTGGAGCGTCGATTGCGATGTTACTTTCCCTTTTCGTAGCATTGACGATTACGCCTTATTTAGGATTCCATTTATTAAAGGTAAAAGATTCTGAAGAACATAAAGAAGAACAGGGTCTGGAAACAGGTTTCATCTACAAAATTTACAAAAAAATTGAGCAACCATTGCTGGATAATGGTAAAAAAAGATGGACGATGCTCGGAGTTACTTTTATATTATTAATGATTTCCATGTTGGCTTTTGGTGCAAAATGGGTGGCGGTAAAAATGCTTCCGTTTGACAACAAAAATGAAGTTCAAGTGGTCATCGATATGCCCGAAGGAACGACTTTAGAAAGAACTGCGGCCGCTACACAAGACATCGCGCAATATCTGAAAACCGTGCCGGAAGTGGTGGATTATCAATCTTATATTGGGTCGGCATCTCCCATTACTTTTAATGGATTGGTTCGTCATTACGACATGCGTGGAAGCAGCAATACAGCGGATATTCAGGTGAATCTTTTGCATAAAGAAGACCGGAATCTGCAAAGTCACGATATTGCAAAAGTCATTCGCCCAGAAATTCACAGGATTGCGAAAAAATACGGTGCGAATGTAAAAATTGTAGAAGTTCCACCCGGACCGCCGGTTTTATCCACCATTGTTGCGGAAGTTTACGGACCGGATTATAATGAGCAGGTGAGAATTGCAGATGAAGTTCAAAAAATCCTCATCAATACGGATGATGTTGTGGATGTGGACTGGATGGTAGAATCGCCACAAACGGAATTCAAAATTGTGGCTGATAAAGAAAAAACAATGTTGAACGGCATTGTTCCACAACAAATTGTAGGAAACCTCACTTATCTGATTGGCGAACATTCCATCGGGAATTTATATGATCCAAAATCCAATGACGCCGTTGATATTGTGATGAAATTAAAAGATGGCGATAAAACCAGTATTTCAGATATTACCGATCTGAAAGTAAAAGGTCAAAGCGGAATGGTTCCTGTTAGTGATTTGGTGAAAGTTCAACGGGAAACTTTAGAAAAATCAATTTACCGAAAAGACCAGAAACGCGTGGTTTATATCCTTGCAGATATGGCTGGAGGATTAGAAAGTCCGGCTTATGCGATTCTCGGAATGGATAAAAAACTGAAAAACATTCAACTTCCGGCAGGATATTCTTTGAATGAACTGTACATGAATGCTCCGAAAGATGAATCCGATTACACCGTGAAATGGGACGGAGAATGGCAAATCACTTTGGAGGTTTTCCGGGATTTGGGAGCGGCGTTTTTAGTGGTCATCCTCATTATTTATATGTTGATTGTGGGTTGGTTTCAAAACTTCAAAACTCCGGTTCTGATGATGATTCCAATTCCACTTTCATTAATCGGAATCGTGCTTGGACACTGGTTATTAGGCGCTTTCTTTACGGCAACTTCGTTTATCGGAATGATTGCTTTGGCCGGAATAATGGTGAGAAACTCAATTCTTCTCATTGATTTTATTGAAATCCGCCTGAAGGAAGGAACACCCATTAAACAAGCAATCATTGAAGCCGGAGCGGTAAGAACAACACCAATTTTATTAACTACTGGAGCAGTTGTAATCGGTGCGGTAGTCATTCTCTTCGATCCAATTTTCCAGGGATTGGCAATTTCGCTGGTATTTGGAGCTATTATTTCCACTTTACTCACGCTGATTGTCATTCCGCTGATTTATTACATGTCTGAAAAAGACAAATGGCTTAAGAATGAGCCTGTAGTTATAAAAGCAGAACCCGATTCCATTGAAGAAAATCTTAAGGATTAATTAACTCATTTCTCTGCTGGAAACTATTTCAGCAGAGAAATTTAAAACATCAAACTATGAAATTATTACTCATCACGGCCATCACGGAATTTGAAAATGACATGAAAAATATACTGGTGAAATCCGGGGCAAAATCTTTCACTTATCACACTGTTCAAGGTTTTAAGAATGAAAAAACCAGCAATGCATTAGAAAATTGGTTCGCATCTTCCTATTCAGAAACAGAATCTTTGTTATTCACGGTTTTTGTATCGGCGGAAAATTCCGTTCAAATTCTGGAAAAAATCAGAGAATTCAATGGAAAACAAGAAACACTTTCCAAGATCCACATTGCGCTTGTCGCTTTAGAACAGCAATTTTAAAAATTAAATAAAAAATTATGAGAAATAGAATAATCCACGCATTTGCCGGAACCATGATTTTGGTGAGCATTCTTTTATCAATTTATGTGAGCCAAAACTGGTTGTGGTTAACAGGATTTGTGGGCATTAATTTACTGCAGTCTTCAGTAACGAACTGGTGTCTGCTGGATAAAATATTAACAAAAATGGGATATTCCAATGAGGATAGGAATGATTTGTGATATTTCACTTTCGCAGGAAAGTTACATTTCAACCTTCTCTAAGTCACGTTCCATAACTGAAACAAAAAAGGCAGCAATAAATTATCGCTGCCTTTCTAAATATAATTTGAAAAATGACATTTCAAATAAGTTTATTTGACTAATACTTTTTAGGATTTTACGCCTTTATCAGTCTATACGTTTACGATATACACTCCTGTTTTTAATTCAAGACTGATATCATTTTTTGTATCTGCAGATTTTACAGTCCGCCATTGGTATTGTAAATATTTACTTTGCTATCGCCTGCAACTTTAGAAACATATACCTTATTGCCTTCAGAAAAAACAACGGTAGGGATCTTGTTTACAGAAGTTTCAGCAGTTACCAAAGTATTTGATCCCATTGTAGTGATTATATTTGCTTCATTAACCTGGATCTGATAAATTTTTACAGCGCTATCAGCATAGAGGTGGTATATTCCTGTCCCCTTCAAATAATAAAATATTATTATTTTTCCACTATTTCGAATCTTGGTCGGATTTCTTTTTTATTGAAAATTTAAATCTCTGGCAGAAATGATGTTAATGATCTCATAGTCTTGCCTTTCCGTATTTAAAAAAATCATTGTCGTAAACACCAATGAAAATAAAAAAAACGAATTTAGTAATAATTAATTTCATCCTTTATTCCGCTTCATTAAAATCTGTCATATATGTAATTCTTACGGCAAATATGTAACACTTTTCAGGTAATTATAACTCATATTTACGTTTGATCTATATTCAAAAACTGGTTAAATCTTTCAATTTTAAAGTAATATGAAAACCGGAAGTTTTTACGCGGGATTTGACCTATTAAAATAAACAGCTGTTCATTATTCTAAACTTATCAAGATGAGCAATCAAATGTATCCTTTAAAATTCGATCCTATTTATCAATATCGGTTATGGGGCGGCAGGAGATTAGAAAATTTACTTTCAAAACCACTTCCTGAAGACGAGCCCGTGGGCGAAGCATGGCTGTTAAGCGACCGGAAAGATTATGCAAACGAGGTGTCCGAAGGAGCACTGAAAGGAACAACTTTGACAAAGTTAATGCAGGATTTCCGGTACGAAATTATGGGTAAATTGGGCGGCCATTTCGATCATTTTCCGCTTTTGTTAAAATTTCTGGACTGCAAAGAAGTACTGTCGGTACAGGTGCATCCTTCGGATCATCAAAAAGACTATATCCCCGACGGCGATTCAGGAAAAACGGAAGCCTGGGTCGTTTTGGAAACCAGTGAAGACAGCCGAATCTATGCGGGTTTAAAAAAAGGAATAACGAAAGAGAAATTGCTGGAATCCATCAAAAACAATTCCGTATCCGATTGTCTCCACAGTTTTGTGCCCAAAAAAGACGACGCCGTATTTATTCATTCCGGAGCGGTTCACACCCTTGGCGGGACGGTCGTTTTTGAAGTTCAGGAAAACAGTGATGTCACTTTCCGCCTCTACGACTGGGATCGAACCGATCAGAAAACGGGAAAACCCCGCGAGCTCCAGGTGTACGAAGCCGTGGCCTGTATTGATTTTAATCAAGTGGATATTGGACCGGTGATCCCTTTAAAAACCCCTGATCTTAAAGATACCGAAAAACTTTTCGATAATGAACACTTTAAAGTCTGGCGAATTAAAACCGAATCAAATTGTATGGTGGGCTTCAAAGATGAACCGGCAATTTTAGTTTGCATAGACGGCAAGGGCTCGATGAATTACAGCGGTAAAGATTACCCCATCGATAAAGGTGAAGTGATGCTTCTGCCGGCACTTATCGGACTGCTCGATCTTCATCCGGCGCAAGAAATCACGCTGCTGCAAATCGCTATATCCGATAAAAACTGAATTAAAAAAAGATGAAAAAACTCATTGTTTTTGATTTAGACGGTACTTTGACAAAGAGCAAATCAGCTATTGACAGGGAAATGGCTGACCTCTTAAATAATTTACTCGAAGTTGCCCAGATCGCTATTATATCCGGTGGTGACTGGCCTCAGTTCGAAACACAGGTATTGCAGTACTTACCAACGAAAGCGATGCTTAAAAAATTAATGATTCTTCCGACTTGTGGAACAAAGTTTTACCGCTACAGGAAAGGTTGGAAAAAATTGTATGAAGAAAATTTCACTGCGGAAGAAAGAGAAAAAATTCTGAACAATCTGCATACCGCAATAGAAGCAGCCCATCTGGACATCAAAAAAACCTGGGGCGCGCAAATTGAAGACCGGGGAAGTCAGATTACCTTTTCTGCATTAGGACAACAGGCACCACTGGATCAGAAAAAAGTGTGGGATCCGGATTTTGAAAAACGTAAAAAAATTGTCGAACCACTGAAAGAAACGTTAAGCGAATTTTCGATCGGTATGGGCGGAACAACCTCCATCGATATTGTAAAGCCGGGGATTGATAAGGCGTATGGAATAAGAAAACTTAATGAAATTTTAGAAATAAAAATTCCTGAAATGCTCTTTATCGGCGATGCATTATTTGAAGGCGGCAACGATTATCCTGCCCGAAATACCGGCGCAGACTGTATTCAGGTAAGAGATCCAGATGAAACCAAAAGAATTATTGAAACAATCATTGCCTGCTTAACCTCCAAAAATTAAAAAACAATGATACCTTTCAAATTACATCGACTTTGCACCATCATGAAACCGGAGGAAGGAAATGAATTGGAAGTCGAAGGCGTACTGAACCCTGCAGTAACCCGCGGTCCGGACGGAAATCTTTATCTTTTCCCGCGTTTGGTCGCCAGGAATAATTACTCACGCATCGGTATTGCAAAAGTACAGTTTAATGAAGCTGGTGATCCCGTCGGCGTAGAACGTTTGGGAGTTGTGCTGGAACCTGAAGCAGACTATGAGAAACGTCCGAATGGCGGTGGCGGTTGCGAGGATCCGCGGATAACCTACGTAAAGCCTGTGGAACATTATATTATGACTTATACGGCTTATGGCCCACACGGGCCGCGCATCGCCATGGCAAGATCGAAAGATCTTTTCACCTGGGAAAGAATGGGTTTGATTGGCTACACTCTTTATCATCCACTTGATTTTAATAATGTAGATGATAAAGATGCCAGTTTTTTTCCCATTGCTCTGCCCAGTCCGCACCACCACACTTCTATTGCCATGTTGCACCGGCCTCTTTTTCCTGAAAGTATTCCGGAAGAAACAGTTAAAAGGGGCGAATACCGAAATATCGATAAAAATAAGGAAAGTATATGGATTTCTTATTTCAACCTGAAAGCAGGAAAAGACACTTCTTTACGAAATGCAAAATTCACGTCCCATCATTGTTTAGCCAATCCTGTTTACTCCTGGGAAAATTTAAAAATTGGCGGCGGTGCCCCTCCAATCCTGACAAAACATGGTTGGTTAATCATTTATCATGGCGTACAAAAACATGAAAACTGCACTAAAGATTATCCTAAATATTCTTATTCTGCAGGCGTGATGATTTTATCTGAAAAAGAGCCCCAAAAAATATTATACCGCTCCACGAAACCTGTTTTATTTCCAGATTTACCGGAAGAAAAAATCGGAACCGTTGGTAATGTCGTATTTCCTACCGGCACAGACCGCCGTGACGACATCGGCCAACCCAACAGAATTGATGTGTATTACGGAATGGCCGATGACAGAATAGGTGTAGCAAAAATGACAGTCCCGGAAAGCCTGCCGGAAAATTAAAAGCCATATAAAACACAATTCCAGCGCAATCGCACAACTATTAAAAGCAATCAAAAATGGAGAATTTTAAATCAATTTCATTACCTGATATTTCAGATGCCATTTTACCCATGGCCTATCCTTCCCGCAAAAATAAATTACCCGATTCTGGGATGGTTTTGGCGGCAGATGTAGGGGGAACCAAAACGAATGTGGCACTTTTTGAAATTCAAAAAGGAAAATTAGTTTCAATTAAAAATGAGCGCTATCCTACTACTGATCACGATTCTTTTGTAAAGGCAATTCTTCATTTTCACGAAGATAAATCCTCCCCGATTGATTGTGCCTGTTTGGGTGTCGCCGGTACCGTGGATGGAGACAAAGTTCGCGGCGTAAATTTTGCGTGGGAAATCGATGCTAAAATATTAGAATCTGATTTAAACATTAAACGGGTATTTCTGATTAATGATCTGGAAGCCAACGCTTACGGATTAACCGCACTTGAAGAAAACGACTTTGAAGTTTTGACACAAGGTGAGAAATCAGAAGGCAATGCAGCAGTAATTTCGCCGGGCACAGGTCTTGGCGAGGCCGGAATGTATTGGGACGGTTCACATTATCATCCGTATGCGACCGAGGGTGGACATTGTAATTTTGCACCCAGCACTCCCCTTGATGTAGAATTATGGAAATTTCTAAAAACAAAATTTGATCACATTAGCTGTGAAAGGGTTATTTCAGGCCAGGGGATTCATAATATCTATCAATTTTTACGAAACTACAGAAATGAAAAAGAACCCGAGTGGCTCACGAAACAATTTCAAAATGAAGATCCGCCTATTGTAATTTCTAGCGCCGCTCTGGAAAAAAAAGATCCGATATGTACTGAAACTCTGCATCTCTTCATAAGATACCTCAGTGTGGAATCGGCACAGCTTGCCTTAAAAACGAAGGCAACCGGTGGCCTGTATATCGGTGGCGGGATTGCTCCTAAAATTCTGGGTCTCATTAATAAAGAAGAATTTTATAAAAACTTTATAAGCTTCGGGCGTATGGAACATCTGCTAAAAACAGTTCCCGTGAAAATAGTGCTGAACGATCAGACGGCTTTGATCGGGGCTGCGTATTATGCGGCGATGGGAATTATTGAAACCGTTTAGAAACACCGTAAATTAAATATATACTGCTGTTAAAAATAATTAATAACATTGATTATTTTGGTCATTATTCATTCTTTAATTAAAGCAACTGCTGAAAAAACCAGCCTTCTCTTTTTAAAATTGACATTTATTTTAAGAGGAAAAAATCTCCCAATCGAAATAATTGGGAGATAAAAAAATGGTATTCATCTAGCGGATGCTATGGAACATCACTTTTCCTTTAGATTAATTTTAAAAATTTATATAAAAACATTTTAGTCCTCTAATTTAAATAAGATAATTCCGGAAAATTCTTCTTAAAGTGATCATTAACTTTTTTGTTGAAATCTATAGTTCTTTTCTCCAAAACTTCATGTTCGTCCTTCAATTTTTCCCCTTCGGTAACCAAATCCTGATGATCTTTTTGCGCATCTTCTTTTACTGTCCCTTCTGTATTTTTAAGGTTAGCAAAAGTAACATCTAATCTTTTGGAGGTTGTGTTTATTTCTGCAGCGTCTGGATCTTCCCAAATCAACAGGTCAATACTGCTTAAGTAACTGTGATTCACGATAATCTCGGCATTGGCGATAAGATTTCTTATTTGACTGATCTGAAAAGCCTTCCCGTTTTCGAGATCATTTGAAACCTTAATTAAGTGAGAGTTAAGAGAATCTAGTTTTTGTTTTTCTATTTTATTAAGGTTTTTCGCTTCTTTATTGAAAGCAGCAATTCCTTCTTTAATTCTTTTTGAAGCTTTTGGAAATTGCTCTTTTCCAATAAATTTTAAAGCTTCAGCAAATTTAATATCAGATTCATAGGGTGTAGTTTGGACTTTATTATTCATTACTTGATCACCCATCTTCCTCTTTTTGCAATTGGTTAAGGTTAGAAAAATCGCGGCAAGTACAATATACTTCGCTGTTATCATTTTTATCAATTTAGAATCAATTTTACTTTAGAATTTTACCGTTGGCATCGGTATGAACCCGTTTGGTTTTTCCGTCTTTATAAAGAAGGAATCTGTAATGCTCAATAGTTTTTCCATTAGCATAATTAATCATATGATAGTTATCTTTACCGATAGTCCAGCCGGGATATGCTGATGCGATAGATTGGGACACGGCTGATGGCGGAGGAATATTTTTTATATTTTCTACAGTGCTCATCAATTTACCGTCTCCATCCAAATTGGCGACAAGTTTTTTATTCTTTGAAGAAATTGTTATCTGATAACTATCTATATCGGAAAGGTCTACATCGTTATTCACATATACATTTCCCGCTACATAATCAATAGGGACCGCGTTATAACCTTCCACAACGTAATTCGGAAAATTTGTTTCAATTGATTTAAGGACAACTTCCGGAACGTCTCCTCTTTTCAGGACAGCACTGTAAAGAACTTCTCTATCTTGTGCGTAGGATTGAAAACCCAATCCTATCATCGCTAAAATTAAAATTGACTTTTTCATTTTTTTAGAATTTAATTATGATGATTTATTAAAACTTATTTTATCAGAAAGACCGAACGCTACTTTATAAGCGCAACACCTAATTTTTTTAAACCAGCTAAAATGAAGTCTAATATTTTCGGTGTAAACCATTAAAAGAGATTTTTTAATGACAGCAAACCTGCTATATGAGAAAAATGTTATAAAAAAAACTTACCGGTATTTTTTCAAAATAGTAAGAATATCCGCGATCTGGAATCATTTTATCTTCTTCTACCTGAACCCTGCGGCATTCTGCTTTCGAAAGAACGTGCCGGACTTCTCATTTCAGGCATACGCTCTATATTTTGTCGTTGGGTAGCTCTATCTACAGGAGGCATTCTCTGTTCTTCTGTATTATAAATTTGACGTCTTCTTTCTGATAATGGTGATGTTCGGACCTCCATATTTTGGTTTCGAGGGGCTTTCTCTAAAGAACGTGTTTTTCTGGCCTCCCTATTTTGATCTTGCCGATTATTCTCAATTAATTGTGAATTTCTATTATTATTGTTTTGTTGCCTGAAGTTTTCTTCTCCTGTTCTCATTGGAGCATTGTCAATATTCATCCTTCTAAAAACCGGGGGTTGCGGATGAACTACGGCTGGACGATAGAGATGTAAATTATTACCTTCTCTTTTTGCCGGTATTATTTTCGCCGCTGATTTAATTGATACAGGAGTGATTCGCCGGCTGGTGTATTCTTCAACATTTTTTAATTCCGGTCCGTGAGAATAATATTGATTATGGATAAATGTTCTGTTAAAATTATTAAGCGTGTGGATTCTATTTACGAAAGTATTATCTCTGCTTCGATCTTCAGCGAATCTGGATACATCTCTGTCATAAATATGATTTCTTCGAACAATATTCCAGTAAAAAGCATTAGGTCTCCAGTTATAATAAGCCAAACCTACATTTACAAGAGGCCCCAAAGGTGCCCAGGCATAATAATCATCGACTTCTCCCCAAGTTACCCAAGCCGGAGACCACTCATAACCGGGAATCCATAACCATCCATATAGAGGATCGTACAACCAGCGGCCATAATGAAAAGGTGCCCAACCCCAATCATAATTGGAAACCCAAGCCCAACCATCGGTGGTGTATTCCCAGCTTCCATTAGTTAAATAAGGTCGGAAATCTCCATCGACATTGGGGCTCCAGACATGCTCATAGCCTGGATACTCAATCCAGTGTCCATAGGGAGAAAGTTCATCATAAAAAGTTTGGTAGGTAATCGTTGCAGAAATTCGTGACTGCGCAGAAACGCAGGTCATGCCAAAATTGGCATAAATCGCTATAAATAATGCGAATGTGAAAACAGTTTTAAATAATTTTTTCAATGTACTCGCACTTGTGTTCTTTGTTTTCATTGTTTTAAATTATTTATATTTCAACCGCTATCAGAATATCATTCATCAACTATTATTATTCTAAATTGTATGATCAAGCATGTGTGATTACAACTTATAGAATTACCTCTTTATTTAGACCGTAATCGCTATTGACATTCAAAGGTGAATAATTCTATACTTAAATCCATTACATAATTGTTAAAATAATTTACGCCATTCACACCCTGATTCGCAGAGTTAAATTTGGTGTTTTGCCCGGTTCAGCAAGTGCCTTTTGGTCCAATTGTTTACGGAGTTCCCCATCCCAAGGGTTAAAACTGAAAATACTCCAGATAACTTCCTGAACAAATATTTCCTGTTCATAAGGCACCCAGATTTCTCTTTGATTTAAAAGAATTGGTTGGTTTATTTTCCGTAAAAAAGTTAAATGGGAGTGATTTTAAAAAGGTCTTTCAACTGTACTTTTTTCATCTGAGTTTGGTCCACAGTTAATGCTTTCCAAGCTGAAGTTTCGGTAGGATTTATTTTTGGAAACGCTTTCGAATTTTTTGAAAATTTAATACGAACTACTACAGAAAATATTTTCAGCTATAGTCGGGACGCGGCTTTTTTATCTAAAAACCACTGCACTTTCTTTTGTTCTTTTATAATTAAACGAGCTGGATATTGCTTTTCTGAACCGGATAGATCTTTCAGAACATGAAATACCGCCTGGGATTTCTCTTCTCCGAAAACCAAAAACGCAATTTTTCTGGCCTGATTTATCAGGGGTGCAGTCATTGTAATCCTGTACATCTCCACTTCTTTTACAAAAACGGATTTAATGGCAGCTTCAGTTTCGTCCAAGACCGATGTATTTGGGAAAAGGGAAGCGGTATGCGAATTATCGCCAAGACCCAGCAGAACAAAGTCGAATTCAACTGTTTTGTTTTGAAAATGTGCTGCAATGGCTTCTTCATATTTGTGGGCAGCTTCTTCCGGAGAACCGGTCGTGTTGACATTGAATATATGAGATTTTTTGATCTTCAGAGGATCAAATAAAACTTCTTTCACCATGAGCGAATTTCTCTGCGGATCATTTTCGGGAACAAACCGTTCATCACCAAAGAAAAAATAGGTTTTATTCCAGGCAATTTTATTGTGGTAGCTTTTTGATGCCAAAAGCTCATATAATTTCCGCGGTGAACTTCCACCGGAAAGCACTAAATTAAACTGTCCGCGCTTTTTAATCGCCAGTTCCGAAGCATGACAAATGGACGTAGCCAAAGCGTTCATCACTTCATCAACAGTATTGTAAATATTTAAGTCCATTTTAAACCTTATTATTTATTATCAGGCAGGTTGAACCAATGATAACCATCTTTTGCAATCAGGGCTTCGGCATTTTCCGGCCCCCAGGAATCTGCCGAATAGTTGGGGAAATTCTGTTCCTTATTTTTTTCCCAGTAATTGAGGATCGGCATAATCAATTCCCAGGCAGCTTCTACCTGGTCAGCCCGCATAAACAGCGTTTGATCACCGGTAATAGCATCCAGCAAAAGGGTTTCGTAGGCTTCCGGCGAATCTGTTTTTTTTCCTGCCGAATAATCAAAAACAACATCTACCGTATTTAAATTCATTTCGAGCCCCGGAACTTTACTTTGCAGTTGAAAACGGATTGCCATATCGGGTTGAATACTGATCACCAATCGGTTTTGCTTTGGAGCACCGGATTCTTCCGACAGAAAAATATTGTGCGGAATTTCCCGAAACTGCAGGGTAATTGTAGAAGCTGATTTGAAAAGCCGCTTGCCTGTTCTCAAATAAAAGGGAACGCCTTGCCAGCGCCAGTTATCCACATAAAGTTTTAGAGCAGCATAGGTTTCTGTATTCGAATCGGGATCTACATTTTTCTCTTCGCGATAGCCTAAAACTTCTTTCCCTTCTATCCATCCGGAACTGTACTGGCCTCGTGCAGACATGGTTTCCACTTTTCCGGTTTCAATTTTACGCATTGCTTTTAAAACATCCACTTTTCTATCCCGAACCTCATCGGCATTAAAGTTTATCGGTGGTTCCATTGAAATAATACAGAGCAACTGCAACAAATGATTTTGAATCATATCCCGCAAAATGCCCGCATGTTCAAAATAATTACCTCGACCTTCGATCCCAATCTGTTCCGTAACCGAAATCTGAACGTGCTCCACATGATTTCGGTTCCAAAGTGGCTCCATAATAGAATTCGCAAAACGGAAAGCCATGATATTCTGCACCACTTCTTTACCCAAATAATGGTCGATTCTGTAAATCTGCGTTTCTGCAAAAATACCAAGCAGTTTTTTGTTGAGTTCCCTGGCAGATTCCAGGTCGATTCCAAACGGTTTTTCTATAATAATCCGTGTTGTCTTCGGATCATTTTCGAGTTTAGCTTTTGAAATATTTTCGGCTATCGTGCAGAAAAAGCGTGGTGCCACGGCGCAGTAATAAATAATAGAAGGCGTTTTCTGCCATTCCTTTTTATATTGATCAATCAGTTTTGCAAAGGGTTTAAACGCTGCAGAATCTGTAACATCAGCATCCTGAAAAGTAATATTTGCGGAAAATCTTTTCCAGTCTTCTTCATTGGTTTTGCCATTTCGGGAAAACTCGTCGACGGCAGATTGTAAGTCATCAATATATTTTTGAACATTCGTTTTGGTTGACGAAGTGCCAATAATTGCAAAATTTTCAGGCAACCATTTATTGAGAAAAAGGTTGTAAAGCGCGGGCATTATTTTCCGCTTGGTCAAATCTCCTGTTCCGCCGAAAATGATAAAAATCGTGGGATCTGATTTTTTTTTTGAAGTCTTTAGCATTGCTTTAATTTTTTTAATCTTTGGATTTTTTGAACAGACCTATTAATGGTTAGAAACTTCCCAATCGGTATGAAAAACACCTTCTTTCCCTTTGAGTTCATAAGTGTGCGAACCAAAAAAATCCCGTTGTGCCTGAATGAGATTTGCGGGCATTTCTTCATTCCTTATATTATCAAAATAACTCAGCGCAGAGGCAAAAGAAGGTATGGCAATCCCCTGGAGTACCGCATCTGAAACAACAGAACGGACAGAGGGAATACTTTTCAAGAGACTTTTCTGAATGGATTCGTCCAGAAAAAGATGTTTCAATTTCGAGTCTTTTTTATAGGCTGCATAAATATCTTCCAGAAATTCTGAGCGAATAATACAGCCGCCACGCCATATTTTTGCTATTAAATCTAAATTCAGATGATAGTTGAATTCTTCATTGGCCCGATCAAGCAGATGCATTCCTTGCGCATAAGCTGAAACCATCGAGAAATAAAAAGCTTCCTCGAGTTTGGCTATATATTCTGTTGTATTAAAATCCGATTTTTCAGGATCAGGATATAGTTTTGACGCTTTAAACCGGAGGTCTTTGTATTTTGAAAGATCACGCATGGAAACGGCAATATCAATCATCGGAATCGGAACAGTCAAATCCATTGCCGCCTGAGAGGTCCATTTGCCGGTTCCTTTTGCTTTCGCTTCGTCTTTAATATCATTAAAGAAAAGATGGTGTGCCCCTTTCTTTTTGTAGGCAAAGATATCTCGGGTAATTTCGATTAAATACGATTTTAAACGGCCTTCATTCCATTTTTCAAAAACCGAATGAATTTCTTTGTCTTCCATTTGAAGTCCTTTTTTCATGACTTCATAGGTTTCAGAAATCAACTGCATCAATGCATATTCGATTCCATTATGCACCATTTTTACGAAATGCCCGGCGGAGCGTTCACCCATAAAAGCCACCGTAGGGTCACCATTGACGTGAGCCGCAATTTTTTCTAAAATAGGTTTCAGGGTTTCATACGCTTTTTTATCGCCACCCGGCATCATGCTCGGTCCTTTTCTGGCACCTTCTTCACCTCCGGAAACTCCCATTCCCACGAAATGAAAACCTTTTTTCTCCAAATCTACAAACCGTCGCTCGGTATCGGTGAAATGAGAATTTCCACCATCGATAATGATGTCTCCTTTATCAAGCACCTGAAGCAGTTCTTCAATAACAGAATCCACGATTTTCCCGGCCGGGACCAGAAGCATTACCACTTTCGGACTTTTCAGGTTTTGTGCAAATTCCTTTAAATCTGAAAAAGCATGAATGTTTTCCCGGCTCAGATGATTAACTGTATCGACTTTTTCAGCATCGTTGTCGTAGCCCGAACAATTGTAACCGTGATCTGCAATATTTTGCAAAAGGTTGGAGCCCATGGTGCCCAGACCGATCATTCCGAAAGAGCTTTGATTTTTATTTTGATGTTTCATCATATTATTTTCGTGTAAAATGTTCGAGAATATTTTTAGTGGTTTCAAAATTCTGATGAACAAAACTGTTCATCCCCAGCTTCCTGGCCGCATTAACCAACATGGGGCGGTCGTCAAAATAAACGCATTCATCAGGTTTTACCTGCGTAATTTCTAAAGCGGTCCTAAAAATCCGCGGATCGGGTTTCCGATAGCCGACATAACAGGAAGAGAAGAATCCATCAAATAATTCATGCAAATTAAACGTACGGATTCGATACTCATTAAGCTCTCTATTTTCATTACTGATGGCAAACACGGGCAAATCGGTGCTTTTTTTCCAGCTTCTAAGCCAGGATAACATCTGTGGCAATTCGAGTGATTGGGCATACATAAATTTTTTGAACTCCTTTTTTGTAAAATCGCGGGGATTTTCAAATATTACAGTGTCCAGATATTCATCCAACGAAATACTGCCAATTTCAAAAACATTGTAGATGAAATTGTGCAGGATATTCATTTCGGTATAATCAAAACCAAAAACGTTTGCCGCTTTCTCACGGGATTCATAATCCCAACCGTTGGTTAAAATTACCCCGCCGATGTCCATAAAAATAACTTTTATTTTAGATGCTTCAAAATCGGTCATTATTTTAGCTTTCTTTATGTTTTTTACTTTCGATGCTTTTCATCAATTTATCATAGGCCTGATTAAATTTTTCTATTCCTTCGTTTTCGAGTTTATGGGTAATTTTATCAATATCGATTCCCGTTTTTGCGAGATCCTCCATTGCTTTATTCGACTCATCTAGCTCTTTGGTCAAAGTTTCGGCCACTTTTCCGTGATCACGAAATGCATCGATGGTTTCCATAGGCAACGTATTCACCGTTTCTTTTCCGATAAGACTTTCCACGTACAGCACATCGCTGAATGACGGATCTTTTGTCCCCGTACTTGCCCAAAGAACGCGCTGTCTCTTAGCTCCCTGTTCTTCTAATTTTTTAAAACGCTCACTGGAAATCATTTCTAAATAAATCTGATATGCTTTTTTCGCCGAAGCGATTGCAATTTTACCTTTTAGATGCTGTGCTCCTTTTTCTTCGAGCATAGGATCGACCATTACATCGATTCGACTTAGAAAGAAACTCGCCACAGAAGATATTTCCTTGATTGAATTCCCTTCTTTGAGGCGGTCTTCGAGTCCGCCCATAAACGCTTCGGTTATTTCGCGGTAGCGCGGAAGTCCGAAAAGCAGCGTGATATTAATATTGATTCCTTCCCGTAAACATTGCCGGATTGCTACTAATCCTTCTTTGGTTCCGGGAATTTTTATCATGACATTTTTTCGGTTCACCCGCTTCCACAGTTCCCTTGCCTGCTCGATGGTTGCGTCTGTATCACGCGCCAGATAGGGCGAAACTTCTAAACTTACAAAGCCATCTGTACCATTGGTTTTATCATAAACCGGTTGAAAAATATTAGCCGCCCGCTGAATATCGGCAATAGCCAAATCGAAAAAAATCGCAGGATTATTGTCTTCCTTTTTCGAGAGAATTAAAATATCTTCGTCATAATCTGCACTGCCGCTGATGGCTTTTTCAAAAATGGAAGGATTTGAAGTCAGGCCACCAAGATCATCATTATCAATGAGATCCTGCAATTTGCCGGAGTCCATGATTTCGCGGTCGAGCAAATCGAGCCAGATACTCTGACCTTGTTTTTGTATTTGATTTAATGGGTTCATTTTGTGTGTTTTTTAAATTGTATATCCTTGAAATGTATAGCGGAAAATGTTTACATTTTCATATCTTGTTTTCGATGTCTCTGATTTTTTTCAACCGCCGGAGGTGTCTTTCAGCACCGATAAATCTGGCATTTAAGAAAGCCAGAACCAACTCCTCTGCACTTGCATAACCTGTAATTCGACCGCCAAGACAGATCAAATTCATGTCATCATCTTCTACCCCCTGATGCGCAGAAAAACATTCTGTAATCAGCGCGGCTCTCACGCCCGAAACCTTATTGGCAGCAATACAGGCGCCTACTCCACTTCCACAAATAGCAATCCCACGGCAAACTGCTCCTGACCCAACTGCTCTTGCCAAAGGAATAACGTAGTCTGGAAAATCATCGGTGTCATCCAGTTCTTTTGCTCCAAAATCGATGGGTTCAAATTGGTTTTTTATTAAAAAAGCTTTTAAACTTTCTTTGAGTTCAAAACCTCCGTGATCGGCGCAAATTCCTATTTTTAATGATTCGTTGGACATCGTTTTTCATTTAATTTGGTGTGTCAATAAAAAGTGCATAATAGGATTAGAAAAATCTCAGAGCCTTTTTTAATTTATTTAAAACCACAACATTCACAAAAGCAATACCTTTTTTTAAGTTTTTCGATAGATCAGGAAAAGGAACTTCTGCAAAAAGTTTTTTTTGCACTGCTGATATTTCTCTTTTTTAATTATTTTTTGCGGCTTAATGGTTTAACTATTACCGGCCTCTCTGTCTTTTTTCAAAAGCAAATTCCGTGCTCTTTTCAATACGTTTTCGACGGTAAAACCGTATTCCGTCATCACTTCATCTCCCGGTGCCGATTCACCAAACTTTTCGATGCCGATAACGTCGCCGTCATCGGTTGTATATTTCATCCATCCAACAGGAGAACCGGCCTCTACCGCTAATCTTTTTCGGATATTTTTTGGAAAAACCTTTTCTTTATAGGCTGCACTTTGCCTGTCAAATAAATTCCAACAAGGCATGCTGACTACTCTCACCTGAATATTTTCTTTTTTTAATTCTTCCTGAGCGGCCAAAATCAGTTGGACTTCTGATCCACTGGCCATTAGAATTAAATCCGGTTCGCCTTCTGAATCAGAGAGAATATAAGCTCCTTTTTCAAGATTTTTAGCTTTGCCATATTTTTTCTGATCGATGACCGGAATTCCCTGACGGGTTAAAACAAGACAAACCGGACCGTCTGTATGTTCGATGGCGACGCGCCAGGCCTGAGCAGTTTCATTGGCATCTGCAGGACGAATTACCGCCATATTGGGAATTGTCCGCAATCCTATTAATTGTTCAACCGGTTGATGCGTTGTACCGTCTTCGCCCAAACCGATACTGTCGTGGGTAAAAACCATAATGGGCCGGATTTTCATAATTGCCGCCAATCGAAGTGGCGGTCGCATATAATCGGAAAATATCAAAAATGTAGCGCCATACGGAATCAGATAATTACTGAGTGCCATACCATTTAACACTGCTCCCATCGCATGTTCGCGGATTCCAAAATGGAAATTACGGCCATCCCGGTGCTTTACTGAAAACGACTGATATGCATCAAGATTGGTATCGGTAGAAGGCGCAAGATCTGCGGAACCTCCAATCATCTGTGGAAAAAATTCTGCGATTGCGTTCAAAGTCTTGCCGGAAGCTTTTCTCGTGGCCAGTTCCTCACCTGCCTGGAATACCGGAAGTTTTTTCTCCCATTCTTCAGGTAATTTTCCTGAAGTAATGTTTTCATATTCTTTGGCAAGTTTTGGATGTCTTTTTTTGTAACTTTTGTACAAGAGGTTCCAATCTTCTTCTTTTTTCGCTGATTTCTTGCCGGCTTTCCGGTAAAAATCTAAAACCTCGTCGGGAACAACAAAACTTTGATCGGGATCAAATCCGAAATTTTCTTTTACCAAACGGACTTCATCTTTTCCTAAAGGAGAACCGTGAGCCGCTGCAGTATTGTGTTTGTTGGGACTTCCATATCCAATAATACTTCTTACTTTTATTAATGAAGGACGGCCGGTTTCTGCTTTTGCATTTTTAACCGCTTTCGAAATTGCCTCTAGATCATTGATATCAGGTATATGTTGGATATGCCATCCGTAGGCTTCAAACCGTTTGGAAACATCTTCATCAAAAGCCAAATCGGTATCCCCTTCTATGGTAATGTGGTTGCTGTCATAGAAATAAATTAAATTCCCAAGGCCGAGATGACCGGCAAGAGAGGCTGCTTCCGCGGAGACCCCTTCCATTAAATCACCATCACTGCAAATCGCATAAATTTTATAATCGAAAATATTAAAATCCGGCTGATTATAGCGGTCTGCCATATACTGTTGCGCAATTGCCATTCCGACGCCATTGGCAAATCCCTGTCCCAAAGGACCGGTTGTGACTTCGATTCCGGGAGTGAGTCCATATTCGGGATGACCAGCAGTAATGCTGTGTAATTGTCTGAAGTTTTTGATATCCTGAATCGTAATTTGATATCCGGTCAGGTACAAATAACTGTACTGCAACATGCAGGCATGGCCACAGGAAAGCACAAACCGGTCGCGGTTTGCCCACTCCGGATTTTTGGGATTATAACGCATGGCTTCCGACCACAAAACATGCCCTAGCGGCGCGAGCGACATGGGTGTTCCGGGATGTCCGGAATCTGCTTTCTGAACGGCGTCAGCTGACAAAACTCTTACGGTATCAATACTTTTCTGAATTAAATTTTTCGTTTTCATTTTTATACTTTTTCTTCTTCCCTTTTTTCTCGGTTTTGTTTTGACTCTTTGGCTTTTGCAGAAATCAAGATGACTCCCAGAGGTCTGGCATAACTGAAATAATTGATGACCCAATCGATAAACGTGATAATCTTATTGCGGTATCCTGCCAGAGACAGGATATGAACAAACATCCATATAAACCATGCA
Source organism: Chryseobacterium salivictor (assembly GCF_004359195.1). NCBI lineage: Bacteria > Pseudomonadati > Bacteroidota > Flavobacteriia > Flavobacteriales > Weeksellaceae > Chryseobacterium > Chryseobacterium salivictor. The sequence continues at coordinate 191,504 of NZ_CP037954.1, forward strand.
AATACGCCCTGAAATTTGTAATGTGGCAAATCGACCACGGCTTTATTTCTTCCGATGGTCGCCATCACTCCTTTGTTATGATATTGAAATGGTTCCATCGGTTTATTTTCTATTTTCCTTACAATGTTTTTCGCCAAAAACGCTCCCTGCCTTTGTGCTACAGGCGCTAACATGGGTAATCCCTTCGGATACTCGGGTGTAATACATGCGGCAACATCGCCAATAGCAAAAATATTTTCTGTTTCTAAGACCTGATTGAATTCGTTGACGGCGATACGGTTTCCATCAACGATTGTACTTTCCGGAAATCCTTTTATAGGCGAACCCCGAACGCCTGCTGACCAGATTACAGAATCGGTTATGAAATGAGTACCATCATTAAGCTCGATTGTACTGCCGTCATAACTTTTCACCCTTGTATTAAGAAATACATTTACCCCGAGTGCTTTTAGATATTCCAGACTCTTCACAGAAGCTTCTTCGGACATATTTCCGAGTAATTCAGAACCTGATTCGTAAATATTGATACTCATTTTTGAAAGATCCAACCCAGGAAATTCTCTGGGAATGATGTATTTTTTCATTTCTGCCAAAGCTCCTGCCAGTTCGAGACCAGCTGGTCCGCCACCTACAATAGCGATATTCATGTATTTTTCTACAGAATCTTTTTGATCGCTGGCCATCGCCCTTTCTAAATTCCGGAAAATATGATTACGTAACTTCAAAGAGTCTGGGACCGATTTCAAAGGCAATAATTCGTCTTTAACCGATTCAAAATTGAAAAAATTATTTTCACTTCCTGAAGCGATTACGAGAAAATCATAATCAATTGTTCCAATGGAAGTCAATACTTTATTTTTAGCAATATCGACTTCGGTTACTTCAGCCATTCGAAAACTGAAATTTTTGTAATCGATAAAAATACGTCTTACCGGATAAGCAATACTGCTGGGCTCGAGCCCTCCTGTAGCCACCTGATACATTAAAGGCTGAAAATTATGGTAGTTGTTGCGATCAACCAAAAGTACTTCAACAGGTTTTCTGTGCAATGCTTTCACGAATTCTATACCACCAAAGCCTGCACCAACAATTACTATTTTCGCTTTTTTTGACATTGGAAATTTTAAATATTATTTTTAAATTAAATATCAATTCGTTTTCGTATTTTCAAAAAACAGAAGTATTGGTAAAGAGGTGCGCCGACTTATTTACGGTCTTTTATTTAGAACATTATCGGTTTTTTAAAATAAAATTGAGCATAATAAAGGTAGTATTTTATTTACAGATCGATTTACAAAACCCAATACCTGATTTACAACATTCACACGTGAATGCTATTTTAGGTGTTTTTCTACAAAAAATAATGAATATTAATTAGTAATTAATTACAACCTAAGAGCAGTTGTGCTATTTATTTTTAAAGCAGTTTACTTGTTTTTATAGCTTTCTGAATTTATTTTTCTTGCTACTGGCATCGTTAAAGTGAGGAGTTTTTAAGGTGCAGATTCAGGAAAGTAACAGCGCACAAAAAAATAACGGTTGCCCTGTTTACAGAAAAAACACCTAAAAAGGATGACTACAAAAGCCTGAAATGAACCTGTAAAATACGCTAAAAGAGGGGTACGGACTAACACCAACTTTAATCATTAAAACAACTGTTAATGCTTTTAATAATATTGATCTCATTTGCAGACAATGCAATTAATGCAATAATCAATACCGATAATCCACCCACCCAAATTCCGGTGAACGGCAGTTTAAAAGCATGTATTACCCCTCCCAATCCGCATCCATTTAAAGCCCATAAGGCTATTAAACGTTCTACAGTTCTGGTAGCGTTTATTCCATTTGATTTTAAAATCCTTCCTGCTGGCTCTTTTTCCTGAGGTTAATTGAATGGACCCAGACCCCTCTTAAAACCCACAAAAAACTAACAACAAAACAGTTATCTTTTAAAAACAGATAAAAACTTTTAAAAGCAATTTCTGTTGAAAAGAAAATCTGTCTGAAGTTACAATTAACCCGTTCTTAATTTAGATGAGCCCGAAGCATCCAGGCGGTTTTTTCGTGATACTCCATCAAGCCGGTAACGTAGTCGCTGATTCCTTCTGCTTTCAGTTTATCTGCCATCGGTTTTATATTTTCTCTTAAAAAGATGATGATACTTTCGTGATCCCGCAATAATTCAGCAAAAAGCGACTGGCTGTCATTCTGGTCGAGAGGCTGCTCCGAAAGATGGGTGAGCTGAAGATATTTATGAAGTTGTGCCGGCACATAATGTCCCATACCGCGGATTTTTTCGGCCACCGTATCCACGATTCCCTGCTGGTCATTATATAGTTTTTCAAGATACACATGCACGGTATGAAAATCAGGACCTTCGATATTCCAGTGCGCATTCAGTGTTTTGGAATAAAGTAGAAATTCATCTGCCAGTATTTTTGATAACTGATCGGTAATTATCTGCTTGTTTTCTTCGGAAATTCCGATGTTTGCATTTTTCATTTTATTGGTTTTTAAATTAATATTATCTGTGGTGTTTTTATTTTAATTAAAGTAGATACAGGCTTATCATCGGATTAAGAATGATTAAATTCAGACTCATCAAAAACGGGACAGTCTTTTATTGTTTCAGTTATAATATTAACCATAACCTTGGCATTTCCCCACTGAATCTCATTAATGGCGCTGGTTTTAATCAAAAGTTTTGTTCCGCCAAACCACTTGTGAGTATCTACAACGAGGTAAATAATTTGCCATGTTGTATCATCGAGAATAAAATCGCTCACGTGTCCAAAATCGCCATCAGCCGTATGAATCTGATAACCTTTTACTTCCTCGGTACTTCTTAAATGAAGATCACCTTTTTCATCCTGAGCATCGATGACAGGATCATTATCCATTACCGCTTCCAAACCGCCGGCATAAAATCCACTGCCATACCATTCCCAGTCGTAATGCCCATATAGCGGCATCGTTTGCTGCCGGGAAACAAGCTGATCCGTACCGACATCCGGGCTGGTTCTTATTTGTTCCGTCGTAAGATTTGTCCGAAACACTTCTGCCTTTGCATCGCACTGTTTAATGGCTTGCGGAACAATAAGCACCTTCCGGTTAAGCAGCCAGTTTCCTGTTTCTATGATAAGATACCGGATCAGCCAAGAAGTTTCCTCAAAGTAAAACTCTTCTACTCTTCCAATATCGCCATCTGCAGCTTCCATCCGGAAGCCAATTAAACTTTTAATATTGTGCTGCATCGCTATTTTTTTTAAAATTTCTGATTGTGAAACTGCTTGGTTCTCCGGTTATTTCTCCAGGCAAAAGGTTTTTTAAAAAAAATATAAAGTAGTGAACGATGTTTCTTTTAAATGTCCTTTTGCAACTTCGCCAACTCTGTAAAAAAAGTTGGTGCGCGGTTTTTTTTCATTTTAATAAATTTTTGTCGCTATTATTCAGGTTCATTTATTTCATAACATTAAAGTTCTAAAAATCAAACAGATCAACCATTACACAATTTCGTAAAGAAATTATACCATTCCCACCTTTACAATACATTCTTATCTGTTCCGCAAGAATAGGCCTGAAGATGTGCGTTCACCTGCTTTTCTTATCGGGCTTTTTTTAAAGTAAAGAGTTAATCATTTACTCATTTATCGGCTTTCCATTGAGCAACTATATTCACCACGGCGCGCTGCAGCAGCAATTTTCGCACGGTGACTCAATAATTTCTGTGCTTCTCCGACATTTGACTGTTCTCCTTTCCAGGCATCCAATACGGGCTGCTGAATGGCTCTTGCAAAAGAAAAAGCAACGATCCATGGGAGCATGTCTTTAAAATTTGTATTGATGGCATTCAGATGTTCAGCGGCCAGCTGAGGCGATTGTCCGCCGGATAAAAACGCAATGGCAGGAACCGAAGCAGGAACCGAAGAACGCAGGCAATTGACCGTTGCTTCCGCAACTTCATCAATACCGTTCTGAATCGGACAACCTTTGCCGGCAATAACCATATTTGGCTTTAAGATGATTCCTTCTAAATCAATTTTAAACTGATACAACTGATGAAAAAGGGTTTTTAATACGTTCTCTGTTACTTCATAACATCGCTGAATAGTGTGATCTCCATCCATCAAAACTTCAGGTTCGACAATCGGTACTATCTCTGCCTCCTGACATAAAGCTGCATATCTCGCCAAAGCATGAACATTGGCTTTAATACAGGCATCGGTCGGAATATTGTCACCGATTGTAATTACGGCGCGCCATTTCGCAAAACGGGCACCCATAGTTTTGTATTCCTTTAAACGTTCGCGCAAACCGTCTAAACCTTCTGTAACCAATTCATTTGGAAAGCCTGCCAGGGATTTAGCGCCCATATCGACTTTTATTCCCGGAACAATTCCGGCATCCATAAGCACTTTCGCCATTGGTTCGCCAGAATCGGTTGTTTGACGGATGGTTTCATCAAATAAAATAGCACCACCAATGCTTTCATTCAAACCGGTTGTAGTCACAATGAGTTCGCGGTATTTACGGTACATCTCACTGGTTTTCGGAATTCTGGCTGCTTCAAAACGTTTTTCACAGGTTGGTGTACTTTCATCCATCGCAAGAATACCTTTACCATTGGCAAAAATCTGGTCAACCGTTTCTTTTAATATTGATGTATTCATATTTTATATATTTAAGGGTTTGTAGTCGTCCAATTTTACCACTCCTTAGAAAAATATTCCCTGACAAAATCGTGCTCCTGATTCTCCGACATTTTATCGGTTGGTATTACCTCAAATTTTATTTTAGAAAAAAGATGATTCTTACCTAAAATATTCACTAGTTCATTTTTAGCTTCGGTAGGACCAAACAATAATACACTGTCATAATTTCTGATGATTTCACCCAATTCTTTGTAATATTGAGAATTATCGTGCTGCTCTGTGTTATGCAGCGTCTTTTCGCTTATATCGGGAGATTCTACTTTTTCAGCTTCAGTAAAATGTGAAGTCAGCACCTTTGTTACCATAGGTTCGGCATATTCCATCAAGTGGGCATGCGAATGATCCATCCAGATGCCTAATCTATTTTTTGTTTCCATTGTTGTTGAATTTTTTATGATTTTTAAAAATTATTTTGCCTTTTGCCGTTTCTCCGTCGGTTAGCCTTTCGAGTTCCCTCATTAAATAGGTATAGGAGATTCCATGAAAACCGTATCTGCGGATCCCCATTTCATAATAGCGTCGGGGAAGAGTTAATAATTTTGCGATCCTGGGCGCCAACTTTTTTTTGGCGGCTCAGCAACAACAGTGAAACTGAGCTGCGTATTTGCAGTTCCAATATTTTCTATCGCACCAAAAAGCACCTGCTCAAGTGGTTTCTGAATTCTGTATAAAGAAAATTTGATGCAGGACGAACCTCCATTAACAGATAATATCATGGTATATCATTTATACTGATTATTCCTTTATCCGCTCTCTAATGCGTAAAATCATCAAAATCGTTATCTTCCTTCATGGGTTTAGGATAATCATTGTCTAATTCTTTCTCAAATTCTTTTTCATCTTTTTGATTACGGATGATAAGAAATACAATTAATGCAATTGCAAAAATTCCAAATATTATTAAAATTAACCAGTTCATTGATTTTGATTTTAAGTTATTTTATTGCTGACAAATAAACTTTATGCTGAATATTTCTGATTTAAAAATCAATTGTCACCGTAAAAAACGGATGGCTCTCCCTCACAAACGGGGAGTATTCAAAACACGGTTTTTTCACCAAAACGATATTTGAAGCCTGCGCGATAACGCGTATAAAACCTTTCAAATCCTAACATCATAAAGGTAGGATTTCAACTTACTACGGGAATTATACAATCTGATCTATAACTTACATTATTCTCACTTGGAAAGTTTATCATTCACGGTAAAAAGTGGCAGCATTACACTAAATGGCGTTTGCTTTCGTCGGATCTTCGGTTTTTGTTAAGTAAGTTCGCGAAGACTTTACAATAGTACTCATTACGGACATTATGATTATTTTAATGATTTACGGTGAGTCTTCATTTAATGCTTCAAATCCCCTGAAATGGCGCCAGTAACGTTTGGGCGGTCTTCAAAATGGTCTTTGGTGTCGTTGTCATCAAGTTTTTTGTTTGACAGAATACGCTCTTGAATTTCATCGGGAATTATTGGACTGCTTAAGAAGTGCATCTTCCGCCTCCTTCGTTTTTTCGATCGAAACAGTATCCAAAAGACCTTCTTTTAAAGGAAGAAGAATGAACATCTGCCGGAAGCAGTTAGTTGCGGAAACGGTTCCTGCTTGAGACATTGGCGGATCCGTTTACCGTGTTCGATGGTTTTGCGCTTATTTTCATCAAGTCGGGTTCCAAAGCGGGCAAAAGTTTCCAACTCTTCAAACTGCGCATACTCCAGTTTCAAATTTGAAATGGCGGCATACGTTTCCAACTGGGATTTATCACCAACAAGCGACACCCATTTGCCCACGTCCACCGCCCGCATAACCCATAACTCAAAAAGTTTTAGAGAGAGATAAATCTGTCCATCAGTAATGGAAATTAAATTCGTAGGAATATAAGCGGAAATATTCTGGTTTCGATTTCGATAATGGGGAATGCAGTAATGGAGCCTCCTTTTAGTCGGTCACTTAAATGAGTTGCCCATTCCAACAGTCGGGAATGAATGTAAAAAACATCTCCGGGGAATGCTTCACGAGCCGGAGGTCTCCTTAACAACAAAGTCAGCTCACGGTATGCTCGTGCATGATGGATAGGATCATCATAAACGATAAATTTGCCATCAGCAACCAGAGAATCAAACAAGTTACGGACAAAGAAGTTCGTTTTGGCTAAAAAGATTACCACAAAGAAGGTCAGAAAAAGGAAATGACTTTATCGATTACTGAATTTGTGCGCAGATTCAGTAATCATATTTTGCCTCGACGATTTGTGCGGATCAGGCATTACGGAATCCTGAGCAGTTCCTGGAAACGTGGGAAACTCCAAGATTTACAAAAAAGTTTAAAAGTGAAAAGAACTGTTTTTGCACCCGAAACATTGCTCAGAAAATGCCGCTGTTGCAAGGAAGGAAACCTGGTGACCATCACCATTTTCGGGCAGCGGGGACCACCGCAAGACTTTCTTTTCGTCACCCAACCTTTGTCTGCGAAATAATCTCTGTGGGTAAGGGAAATTGTGTTCTGCAGCGAAGTAAAACCGCAGAAAACCACTCCTAACGGCTACAAAACGCCACAAAAAAAAGCAGTCCTTCTGAAAAACTGCTTTGTGTATCTAAATTCTAAAAACGAAATCCCCATAAGAGGACCATTATGCTGCTTAAAAGCTACCAGAGTTGGAGTTTACCCTGAGGCTCTCGAAGGGTTCAACAGGCTTTCATTTCTTGTCTTGCAGACAAAACGAAAGCTTAGTTATTGGCAGAAGTTATAATTCAATTAAGATTATTCTTTAATTCGTTGTTTTAGTTTTTTAAAAGATTCCATAGTTAGATATAATTCCACTCCTACAAGACATAAAAAAAACAATAACAAAAACATTGCAAAAAGTAAATTTCCCTCAAAAGTGGAATCAACTATTTTTTTGACCATTACAAATAAGAATGCTGCCAGTAAAACAGAAAACAGTAGGTATCCGAATATACTAAGCCGTAATTTAGGACTTTGCAAATTGTTTTTTTTAAATACAATAATTAAAGTTGGTAAAATTGCTGTAAAAGGCGTTTTAGTTCTTCCTAATTCTATCTTGTCTTTAGATTCTCTTCCAAAAAATAATTTTTCGTCCGTTATCCACGAAGTAGTATTTGCTAAGTCAAGAATTAAGGAACTTTTCTTGGAGTTTTGTCGAATTGCTTCATTAATTTTTTCGCTACTGTGATTTAGTTTCATTTCAATCATACATTTGGTAATATAATTTCTGCCAACGTCCGGGGATTTCTGTTGGCGGGGATTTTTATAACAGGTTTATGTAAATATAGCGAAAAGAACAATTAGCGAAAATCTTTATGATGTAAACGTCAACCCCGCTAATAGAAATACCTTTGTTGAACTAAACCTCCGGTAGCTTTTCCGATTCGCCGTTTCATTAACTTTGTTTTTATTAACCTTCTAAAAACCCATAAAATGGCTACAAAAAAAATCTCCGGAGGATTTAAGAACGAACAAAATTTTGAATCGCGCTTCAAGCGAAGTTAATGGTTTTTCGGAACTGATACAACGTTTCGAAAGAAATATTTCAATACAGGGAAAAAGTCCCAGAACTTTTGATAATTATTCCCGCCATGTTGCTGCAATAGTAAGAAATATCGAAGGAGTAAAAGATTCCAATTTAATGGATAAACTGTTCTCCAAAAACTGGGTCGTTTATGCCAAAAGACCTTTCACCATCACCATTTTCGGGCAGCGGGGACCGCCGCAGGACTTTCTTTTCGTCACCCAACCTTTGTCTGCGAAATAATCTCTGCGGGTAAGGGAAATTATATTCTGCAGCGAAGAAAAACCGCAGAAAACCACTTCCAAAGGCTACCAAACGCCAAAAAAAAAGCAGTCCTTCTGAAAAACTGCTTTGTGTATCTAAATTCTAAAAACGAAATCCCCATAAGAGGACCATTATGCTGCTGAAAAGCTACCAGAGTTGGAGTTTACCCTGAGGCTCTCGAAGGGTTCAACAGGCTTTCATTTCTTGTCTTGCAGACAAAACGAAAGCTTAGTTATTATCTGCAGTTTTAACTTATCCATAAAGGTCTTTGGTCAACAATTTTCCATGAATTTCCTTCATTCTTGAGTAAATATCCAGTTCCACGACTAAAACCATGATCGTAAAATCCTACTTCAATATAAACAAAATCATCGCTAAAATATAATGGAGTTGAAAATGATAAATGAGTTTCTCTATTATCAATCAATTTTGAACTAATAACCTTTAAATTTTTGTTGATTTTGCTATCGAGCTTAATTGTTTTTAGATAATATTCTGCTTGTTTTAATAACTCAAGCGAATCCTTTTTAGTATAATTTTTCTTGAATTCTAAAAGATGAATAATATTTGTGGTTTTTCCAGGCGGAGGCGGAGGAATTCGTTGTTCAATTTCATCTTTTGTAGGAACATATACTTTTAACTGTTTTAAAGAATCAGTAATATATACTAAAGAAGTGCTAAATCGTCTTTCGTTATCTACGATTGGTGAAATTATTTGATTAAGCTTTACATTTTCCTCAATGTTAGAATTTTTACAATATGAAAGTAAAATTGTAAAAAAGTAAATGATTTTATACGGTTTGCTTTTCATAAAATTGCAGATAACTCGTTTATATGTATGACACAATCATACAAAGCCACTCCGAATTGGGTGTATACGTATGATTATAGTCATACATTATTACCTCGCTAAAATAGCAAAAAATATTGTACAAATCATCAAACGGACTTTTTATCTGCTGCAGACTCTTGGTGCTCACATGCATGTAAATCTCCGTGGTCTTGCTGCTGTTGTGGCCAAGCAGTTCCTGAATATACCGCAAATCGGTCCCACCCTCCAATAAATGCGTGGCGTAACTGTGGCGCAGCCAGTGCAAAGTGACCGGCTTGGTGATTTGTGCTTTCTTCAAAGCCAACTTCAAAACACTTTGTAAACTTTGCTGATTATAAGGTTCCCCTACCGTCTGTCCTTCAAAAAGCCAGGTTTTCGGCCGGAATTCTTTATAATATTCCCGGAGCAAATCTAAAATCTTACCGGAAAGCGGCGTAATACGGTCCTTCTTACCTTTAGATTGTCTGATCAGGACAACGTTTCTTTTAGAATCAATATCCTGTGGTTTTAAGTGAAGCAGCTCACTGCGCCTTAAACCGCAACTGTAAATTAAACACAGCATTATCTTGTGCTTAATGTTATGATGGGCCTCCAGAATATCCTTCACTTCCTCTTTACTCAACACATTGGGCAATATCTTAGGTTTTTTAGGGCGGTCGATCTTGTCCACTTCTATTTTTGCGCCCCGCACCGTTCGGAAATACAATTTTATTGCATTAGTCACCTGGTTTTGGTAAGATGCTGACAGATTTTTTTTCAGAATATAATCATTATTAAAGTCGAGTACATCTTCATTAGTGATTTCACTAATCTCTTTATTACGGTAATACACGAAAAATATTTTTAAAGCTTTAGAATAGGTGTCAATCGTATTCAGGCTGTATCTTTTGGCGGAAAGCCACCGGATAAATTGGCGGAGGTGCTCCTGTCCTTCCGCAGAAGGTTCGGTATCTTGCTTTTGTACAAGATTAAACCTTGCTCTGTTTTCAAAAGTATCCGGAATATGCCAATACTATCTCTGAGGATTCCAGCGGGCATCATCAATGAGTTTTATCCTCCGTATCAGTTCCTGATCCTTCTCAAATTCTACCGCAATACGGTCTGCATCACGGTATTTAATCAAGGTTGCTTTCCATCTCATAGCCTACTGATTTTCAGACATAAAGATAATAAAAACTTCCTGTACAAAACTTTGTTTTCACAAGAACCAAACTTTGTCCACGCTTGCAGCAGTGAAGGGGGAAACTCAGAAAAAGGTAAAAGAACGATACGGAAACTCCAGTTACAAAATATGCCGTTATACCGTTCTTTCAAGATTTTATTTATATTTGTACAGTGATATCACGAGGTATTCATCTGTATCATTTCGGGACGGATCACATTCCACGCACCAAGTGAGCAAGTCCATAGCAACTCCATAACCACACCAGTAATTTTATAGTCAAGCCATTAACCTGCAGTATATTATTTTAAGATTTAGCTACTCTGTAAGGTTAAGGATCCCAAGCCTTATCATTAACTAACCACCAGGATGATGGCAGGAATTTCAAAAAACGGTATTCTGAGCGGAGCTTTAGGAAACCTGGGTTTTCGTGAACAGCAAATCCCAAAATTACGCACGCACCAAACCTTCATCGTGATGGGAACCCTCATTTTTAAAACGGCTGCTCCTCAGCGTACCGCCGCCTTCAAATAAGAAGGGGTTTTGGTGCATTAGAAATTCTTTAATAAAGAACCGGTCTCCAATTAAAATACCAGATATGATATCGGGTTTCGGAAGCTTTTTATTTTGAAATTAAAAGTGATTTTTTTTCTAAAATAGTGAGAACTGACTGAATAGGTGCATTTAACAGGCATATCATTTTCCAGCAAATTTTAATTTAATCCCTATCGGCGGCACATATCCATATTTTAAAAAAAATTTACGATTTGTACAGAATTTTGTATCTTTAAACTGACCAATTGCGAAGAGAAAAATATCAAAAATAATTCTTTTTGAAGTAAGAAATGTATTTTTCGCATTAGATAAGTGAATATTTTAAGGAAACATTAAAAAATAATCTCGCATCTAATTATTTTTAAAGCGGTCAAAAAAAAAACAAAACTACTTAACCACGTTCTAAAATAAACCTCATTGCGTTCGTTTTGGAACACCAAATTTCCGAAACACCATGTTTATCTATATTAAATATATGGTTAGCTTGCGCTGTAAAATAATTGTAAAGCAAGAACTACAGAAATTAGGACTGCACTGCGTCAATGTCGAACTTGGGACCGTTGAGATCCGGGAGTCGATCACCGATTCGCAAAAAGAACAGCTGCGCCAGCAATTACAGATTTACGGCCTGCAGCTTCTAGACAACAAGAGGAATATTATCATTGAAAAAATAAAAGCCATCATTATTGAAATGATTCATTATTCCGACGAAATACCCAAAATAAATTATTCAGACTATATCAGCGAAAAATTGGGATATGACTATACATACTTAGCCAATACATTTTCGGAAGTCAAGGGAATGACCATTCAACAGTACATCATTTTAAACAAAATTGAAAAGGTAAAAGAACTCCTGATGTATGGTGAATTAAACCTTACGGAAATATCTTATAAGCTGCATTACAGCAGTGTCGCACATCTGTCTAATCAGTTTAAAAAAATCACCGGTCTTACTCCAACCTATTTTAAAGGCCTCAAAAAGAAACGGTTGAGGAATCTTGAAGATTTGTAACATAAAAGAAAATTTTCCGGAACAGAACCACCGTGCCTCCTCCTTATTATATGACTGTGAATAGTTTAAAATGAATGTGGGAATACTATAATTCTTCTTCGTTACTCTGTAATACATTATTCCTTAAAATCGACCACCTTTATACTAAGATTTATTAAAATCCATATTAGGTTTAGCTTTTAAAATTTTGGAGATGGAAAATACAGAAATTGAAAAATCGAAATCCTTTGTTATTTTAAAGAGCATTGAATACGTTCCCAATTCTGTGGTTACAAAAACCATTATAAAAAAAACAACGGGTAGTATCACCGTAGTCTCCTTTGATACCGGAGAAACCCTAACTGAAAAACTATCCCGGTTCGATATGTTTATACACATGATTGAAGGGCTTGCGGAGATTGAAATCGATACCGTTTCACATACGCTGACTACCGGCGAAGCGATGATCATACCTGCCAATACCAGAAATACTATAAAAGCTAAAAAACGAGTTAAAATGATTACTACGGTTATAAAAAGTGGCTATGAATTATAATTTATAGGAAAAGATTTACTCACTTCAAAATGCTGTTTCTGCCGCAAAAGAAAAGACCATGGAGTTCTATAAGAACATAGCTGTAATTGTCGCCCATCCTGATGATGAAGTTCTTTGGTGTGGCGGCATGATCTTACTTCATCCCGAATGCAACTGGTTCGTAGCCTGCTTATGCAGGAAAAATGATCCTGACAGGGCTCCCAAATTTCAAAGAACTTTAAAAGAACTTGGCGCCCAGGGCATTATGGGTAATCTGGATGACGGTCCGGAACAAAAACCCCTCGACATCAAAGAAGTACAGGATGCAATCTTAGACCTGCTTCCAAAATCCAACTTCGATCTCATGATCACGCACAGCCCTTACGGCGAATACACCCGCCATCTCCGTCATGAAGAAATTGGCAGCGCAGTTATCGCATTGTGGAACGGTCAAAAAATCGAAACGAAGGAACTTTGGACTTTCGCTTATGAAGATGGAAATAAAAAATACAGTCCGAAAGCAATAAGAGGAGCAAGCATTCAGCAGATGCTTCCCAAAAATATATGGGAAGAAAAATACCGCCTGATTACGGAAGTTTACGGTTTTGAAAAAACAGGATTCGAAGCCAAAACCACCCCGAAAAGCGAAGCCTTCTGGAAGTTCGAAAATCCAGAAGATGCGCGAAACTGGTTGGAGCGGAATTCAATGCTGCACAACGCAACACCGCCATAAAAACAATTATTACCAAAGTGAATAATCTGAACTGCTCTTTTAAAACCAAAAACTTATGAAAGTTTTAGTCTTATATGATTACCCGCCTTCGCCAGGGGGCTTAGCCACTCAGGGAGACATGCTTTTCCGTGGACTGCTTGAACTCGGTGTCGATGCGAAAGCAGCCCATTTCGAATCAGCTCAGGAAAAAGAATGGTATTACCGCTGGTTCGAGCCCGACATTGTGGTGGGAGTCGGTTATTGGGGCCATACACCGGAACTTATCCTTCATCCGCAGCGTTACGGAATTCTGGCCGTACCCTGGTTGGTCGCAGATGGATACATTGCCAATTATCAGGAAGTTTTAAACGAACTGCCGCTTATTTTGGTGACCTCAAACTGGGTGAAAGAAATGTATGTAAGAGACGGCATCAAAGCTGAAAACATCGAGGTGCTTCCGGTAGGATGTGACACTTCATCTTTTGTTCCTTTTGATAAAAATGATCCTAAAATTTTGACCGTTCGCGAATCATTGGGGATTTCGCCGGATCAGATTATGATTCTCACCGTAGGTGGTGACGCCGCTTCAAAAGGCGCTCAGGAAGTAATGCAGGCATTGGCACTCATCGACACCAAAGCACCCGACTGGAAATATGTTTGTAAAGTATGGCCACAACCCCGTACAGAAGTTCAAAATATGCTCGATCTGAAAATGGCAGAATCCCTCGGCCTCGAAAGAAACATCACCTACGCAACCAACAAGATTTCGCGAAACTTTATGCCTTATTTAATTGGAGCCTGCGATATTTATGCGGCTCCATCAAGGCTTGAAGGCTTTGGCATGCCTCAGGTAGAAGCTGGTGCGTGCGGCAAACCGGTAATAGGAATCAATGCCATGGGCTTGTTGGACACCCTGATCCATAATGAGACTGCTTTTTTGGCTCACGTCGCCAAAAAAATCGTCGTAAATGAAGTTATTTTAGGGGAAGAGTCGGGCTATGAAGCCAATCGTAAAGTTCAGTTTGACGTGCCGAGAACAGTTGATTATCGTGCCAATATTCAGGATATCGCCACCTATCTGCTAAAGCTGATGGAAGATGAGGAACTCCGGATAAAAATGGGGAAAGCCGGAAGAGCGCGTGCCGTAGAACATTTTGATTACAAAGTGGTTACCAAAAAATTTCTACAGATTTTAGAAGATAGATTAGGAATTAAATAATTTCTAAAACGAATCAACAGTTTAAATAAAACAACGATGAGAGTTCTGATAAAACAAGACGGTAATGACATCGCCCATTGGACTTCCGATTATTTAATTAAAAAAATAAATGATTTCCGTCCGACGACAGAAAAGCCGTTTGTACTTGGGTTACCAACAGGTTCTTCCCCAATTGCAACTTATAATGAACTGGTAAGAAGGAATAAGTCAGGCGATATCTCCTTTCGTCATGTGATCACTTTCAACATGGATGAATACATTGGTATTCCGGAAAACCATCCCGAGAGTTATCATTTTTTCATGTATGAAAACCTCTTCAGGCATATCGATATTCCTATAGAAAACATCAATATTTTAAACAGCAATACAGATGATCTGGAAAAAGAGTGTATTGAATATGAGAAGAAGATCATGAAATACGGCGGCATTGAACTGTTTCTCGGCGGAATAGGAATGGACGGACATATCGCATTTAACGAACCCGGATCTTCGCTCACTTCCAGAACAAGAATAAAAACACTGTGCTATGATACCATTCAGGCAAATTCGAGATTTTTTGAAAATGATGCATCTCAGGTTCCCACCGAAGTTCTTACTGTTGGTGTCGGGACGATTATGGATGCCAGAGAAGTTCTGATCGTGGTCAGCGGTTATCATAAGGCCAGAGCATTGAGAGAAGTATTGGAAGGTTCTGTAAACCATATGTGGCCTGCTTCCATACTTCAAATGCATCCAAAATGTGTATTAATTTGTGACGAACCGGCCACAATGGAATTACAGGTTAAAACAGTAAAATACTTCAAAGATATCGAACGTATTTCTGCGAATGGAACACATCTGTAAACAAAAAAAATAAAACCATCATGTTACCTGAAGAAAACCAACAGATTGAAGATGCCAAGAAAGCAGCCATAGAAGTACTTTTGCACAATGCTCATGGAACCGTTGCCGATTTACCAAGAACCGCAGGATGGGGATATCCCGAACCTTATACCCGGGATCTTTTGATAGCAGTATTGGGAATCGCAACCAGTGAAAATAAAGAACTGATAGAGAGTTCAAGAAATGTCTTATCGACCTTAGCCAAAAATCAATCGGAAAATGGACAAATCCCGTCACTCGTCAGTGATAAAGCCAATCTTGGTTCCAGTGACACTACTCCATTATTTTTAATGGCAGTCGGGATTTTCAGAAAAATACTCGGTGACCCAAACTTTCTTGAAGACGCGGTAAACAAAGCAATCATTTGGATGGAATACCAGTGTCCAACCAGCTATCACTTAATAGCGCAACAGCCAACCAGTGATTGGCGCGATGAGCAATGGGTGCCCGGCCATGGGCTTTTCGTCAATACGCTGACCTACTCCGGGCTTCAACTTTTGGGAAAACACCAGCAAGCCGAAAACCTCGGAAATGCAATGCGGCAGTTGACCTATTCTTCAGACAAATCCCACAGTTGTCCGCACGAAGGATTTTCTATTAAAGACAAACCCTATTACGCTTTGTGGTCTTATAAAATTTACAGCAGCACCCGGTTTGATTTACTGGGAAACAGTCTCGCCATTCTGTCCGGATTAGCGTCGGCAGAAAAAGCCGGAGAGATGGTAAAATGGATAGAAAACGAATGTCAACAAATGCATAAAACCAAGGATTTGGCAGTTGATCTGACGCCCAATTTTTTCCCTTTTATTCTCCCGGAAGATTCGGATTGGCTACCGAGATATTCAGAATTCAATAATCCCGGAGATTATCATAATGGCGGAATCTGGCCATTTATCAGCGGATTTTATATTGCAGCGCTGGTCGCCGCAAAAGAATTCGAGGTGGCAGAAAAGAAACTTCTCGCATTGACCAACCTCATCAAAAAAGGCAGAAACGAGAACTTAGAATTTAGCTTTAATGAATGGTATAAAGCCCAAACAGGAAATCCAATGGGTCAGGATTGGCAATCCTGGAGTGCTTCCAATTATTTATACGCAGCAGCTTGTGTTCAAAAAAGATATACCCCGTTTTTTGATGGTATCCGGTCGGACTAATTAGTGTTGAAAACTTCCGGCATTCTTTGACCGATAGCCTTTAATGAAAACTGACAGTACATCCTTTATTTTGAACCAAAGGAATCTATGAATTATGTAATTCTAAACTGCTAATATTCAATTGTTTTCAAGCAAAATTCCATACCTTAGCTTGCAATTTAACAGATTATCGTACTGATTAGCAGCTGTTTATTTTTTTTAAAAACTGAGAAAATGAAAATCGCCTTTATAGCTACATATCCACCACGGGAATGCGGAATAGGAACTTTTACGCAGAGTTTAGTTCATGCCATAAAAGACCATAATGAGGTCATTATTATTGCCATGCATGACGGTCAGGAAAATTACCCATTTCCGCCTGAGGTGAAATTCACAATACGTCAGGAACATCAGACCGATTATTTGAAAGCTGCTGATTTTATTAATCAAAGTGATACAGATGTCTGCATCGTGCAGCATGAATTTGGGATTTATGGGGGACAAAGTGGCGTCTATATTTTGCCGCTTTTACACCGTTTGCAAATTCCTTTGATTTCAACGCTGCATACCATTCTTCAAAAACCGTCTTACACCGAGAAAGCCATTTTAAAAAAAATCTGCACCATGTCCGATAAATTAGTGGTCATGAGTCATAAAGCCATTCAATTTCTTGAAGATATTTATCATGTTCCGTCTGCAAAAATTTTACGAATTGAGCATGGCGTCCCCGATATTCATTTTGATAAAGAGAAGTCGAGAGCGGAACTGAAATTTACCGATAAAAAACTGCTTTTAACCTTTGGTTTCGTGGGCCGCAATAAAGGAATTGAAACCGTAATTAAAGCGTTGCCTGAAATCA
The DNA here is from genome assembly GCF_004359195.1 of Chryseobacterium salivictor. Taxonomy (NCBI): domain Bacteria; kingdom Pseudomonadati; phylum Bacteroidota; class Flavobacteriia; order Flavobacteriales; family Weeksellaceae; genus Chryseobacterium; species Chryseobacterium salivictor. The sequence continues at coordinate 208,891 of NZ_CP037954.1, forward strand.
TTAAAAAGCATCCTGATATCGTCTATGTCGTTTTAGGAAAAACGCATCCCCACTTACTCAGATCCGAAGGTGAACAATACCGAAACTACCTTCATCTCCTCATAAAAACGCTCAAAATAAGCGACCACGTCCTGTTAATCAATGAATTTGCTGAAGAAAAAGCGCTTTTTAAATATCTCGCTGCGTGTGATATTTATATCACCCCATATATTAATGAAGCTCAAATTACGAGCGGCACCTTAACTTACGCCATGGGTTCTGGCTGCGTTGTGGTTTCTACTCCCTATTGGCATGCAGTAGAACTGCTAACCGGAAACAAAGGATGTCTTTTCGATTTTAAAGATGAGCACGCTTTAACAAAGGTCCTGAATGAATTGTTTGACAAACCCCAGTTAATGAAAACCATTCAGCAAAAAGCTGAAAAATATGGTCAGGGAATCATCTGGCCAAAAATCGGTGAGAAGTACATTGAACTGGCTGAGCAATTGACTTATGACCCCGTAAAACCAGAACAGAAAAATGACACCGATATCGATCCCTTATTGTTACCCCCATTTTCATTAACTCATATAAAAAGGCTGACTGATGATACCGGAATTATTCAGCATGCAAAATTTGGAATCCCTAACCTGAAAGAAGGCTATTGCTTAGACGACAATGCCCGTGCGATGTTGATGGCTTGTATGGCCTATAAACTAAAAAAGAATCAAATTGCATTAGACTTAATGCCAATTTATCTTAGCTATATCCATTATATGCAGAATAAGGATGGGACTTTCAGAAATTTCCTCAGCTTCAACCGCAATTTTCTGGACGAGGTGGGTTCGGAGGATTCCTTTGGAAGAACGATCTGGAGTCTCGGTTATCTCATGCAAAACGCTCCGAATGATGCTTTTTACCAGACAGCAAGGTTGGTCTTTTTTGATGCAGCTCCTAATTTTGAAAAAATGAAATCAATCAGAGGTATTGCCAACACAATGATTGGCATCAGCTATTACCTTAAAGCAAATCCGGGAGATCTCGAGATAAAGATGTGTCTGGTAAGAATGACGGACGTTCTTGTGGCACATTTTGAACAAAACAGATCAAAAGACTGGGATTGGTTTGAATCGCTTTTGGCGTATGATAATGGGATTCTGCCTTTAGCATTATTACATGCCTCACAAGTCTTAGAAAATAAAAAAGCAAAAGACATTGCCTTTGAATCCATGAATTTCCTGACTACTCACACACTGAAGGATGGTTATTTATCTGTAATTGGCAACAGACAATGGTTCATAAAAGATAAAGAACGTTCTGTTTACGCGCAGCAGCCAATAGATGCGATGGCCATGGTACTGGCATACCATCAAGCATTTGTTTTAACAGAAGACAGGAAGTATCTCGAAAATATTTTCACTTCTTATCTCTGGTTTTTAGGTGAAAATGATCTTCGGCTGAGTCTGTATGATTTTGAGACCAAAGGATGTTGTGATGGTTTCGAGGATTATGGCATTAACCGCAATCAGGGCGCCGAAAGTTCACTGGCCTATCTCATTTCGCATCTTACGGTCTTACAAGCGTATGAAGAATCCGCTCATTTTCGGGAAGTGAGTACTTCAAATAATTCAGTCAACCACACAACACGGCATAGTGAGACGGAGATTTCAAAAATAGATTAGATAATCCTTCATACTCACTTCTGCAAAAAATTCAAAATACATCTTAAATTATAATGAAAATTTTTAACACAATGATGCAATTTATAAATACTCGTTTTTTTCTATTTTTGAGTACGGTTTGACTTCATGAAGTTTTCGATTTCACTTAACAAAGCGTAACAGAATAATTTCATTACTAATGGGTACATCAAATTCAATTTTTTAAATGTTCCAATTCGGAAAGTTAATCTGAATAATTTAACTCAAACGTAATAGTAAAAAACAGTATTCCGGTTCGAGATCAAAATATGGGAGCACGATCAAAATCAATTGGTGTATATTTTACTGCACTCTCCTTCGCAGTAACCTATACTGTATACCGACCATATGCTGACTGTATGCTGACCGGAAAGTTAGGATTAAAGTTTTTAAAAAAAACCGTCACTATCTTCGATATAATTCTGAGTCAAGTTTTGTAAAAGATCTTTCCTCTTGTCAATTCGATTTTATACGGTCTAAATCTTTAAACCTTCAAATAATGCTGCCAACTCCACAACGGCATAAGTGGTAGAATAATCGGAAACTGCATAAGGCAAAATCAGATGGTTATTATGGATAATGGATCCGCATGAATACACGACATTGGGAACATATCCTTCCCGCTCGTTTGCCAACGGAATGAGCAACGGTTCTTCTAACCTTCCAATTTCTTTGGTCGGATCATCCAAATCCAGTAACGACGCGCCAATACAATATCTTCGCATCGGACCTACTCCGTGGGTAATGATCAACCATCCTTTTTCGGTCCAGATCGGTGAGCCGCAATTTCCTATTTTCGAAAATTCCCATGCATACTTGGGTTTCTGAAGAAGAATCGGATTATCCCAAAGCGTATTCCGATCAGAGAACATGATATAGTTATTAATTCCGTCTATCCGGGACAGCATTGCATATTGACCTTTTATTTTCTTGGGGAAAAATGCCAAATTTTTTCCCATCGCACCTTTTCCGCGCAAAGGCATAATTCTGAAGGTGCAGAAATCTTCGGTGGAAAGAAACTTTGGTAAAATAGTATGACTATTATAGGCAGTGTAAGTAGCGTAAAATTTCACGCTTCCATCATCATCTGTAAACTGAACAAAACGGGCATCTTCGATCCCATTGCTTTCCGATTCTGAAACAGGATAAATTACACGTTCGCTAATATCTGAGTCATGCTGAAATTCAATATCATAATAAGACTCCAGTAACCATGCAATTTCTTCCAGAGCAATCTTTCTATCAGTACTTATACTTGCATCTTTCAATGTACTGTCTACAGAATTTTTTAAAGTAGCATAATCAAAATGATTGGGTAGATTTTCAACAATGTCAATATAATACTTATCAGGAATTTTCATCTCCTGCATTTTTTTAACAAACCTTCCCTTATGGTAAGAAGTTTTTTGCAGGACTTCAGCCATGTCCATCGATTTGCCGATACTCATCAAGTGTAAATCGTTGTTTCTATCTAGTATTGCCCGCCGGAATACGATAGATGAGATATGACCTTCACCAGTGGCTCTGAAGGAAATGATAACGCGCATTTCGCCTTTCTCCAGATAAGTCTGATCCACATCGGGAATAATAGAAGGGTTAAAAAATGCAGTCGATTCAAGGGAATATTCCATCGTAAGATATGAACCGATCAGAAGTTTACGCTCCTCTGATATTTCATTGATATTAACCTGCATTTCTTTAATGATGCCAATCACATTATTATAATGCTTCTTAAAAAGATAAGTAATGTGACGATGTCTATAGGCAAACTCCCTTAATGTTTGGTTTAAAGCGGTATGGACTTCGTAATCACTCATCGCAAAAACCAATGCTAAAGTATCTTTCGTCGCAGTATCACCATTCATAAAATAGCGCGCAACTACCCTACTGGAGTCAGGTAGGAAATGCAATTGTTTTCGTGTAACTGGAACTCTCATCGTATTGATTTTGAACATCTAAGGTACAAAGAAGAATAAAAAAACAATAAACTGCAACGATAAAATTATGTTAAAGTTTGAATCCTTAACTTCCAGAAACAACAAAAGTCTTCCTAATAAGAAGACTTTTGAACACCAAATCACAAAATATTAATATGAAAAAAAAATTACTTCCGAAAAAGTAATTTTGTGACCCGGCTGGGATTCGAACCCAGGACCCATACATTAAAAGTGTATTGCTCTACCAGCTGAGCTACCGAGTCGGTCTTTTTAATAAATAATGAATATTAGTAATAAGCAATTTAACATTACTCATCTATTGATTACTCATTGCTGATGTTGTGTGCCTGCGACTGGACTCGAACCAGCACATCCTTAGGAAACCACCCCCTCAAGATGGCGTGTCTACCAATTTCACCACGCAGGCAAAAAAAATCCGTAAAAACATACGGAGGTTTTTCGCTTGTGACCCGGCTGGGATTCGAACCCAGGACCCATACATTAAAAGTGTATTGCTCTACCAGCTGAGCTACCGAGTCGGTCACCTCTAAATCTGAACTGTTGTATTCTCGTTTTAGAGTGGTGCAAAGATACTTCTTTTTTTAAATTCTCAAAATTTTTTTGGAACTTTGTACAAAATAAAAATATGATAATTTCACTCATCGGGTATATGGGCAGCGGCAAATCTCACATTTCCAAAGTTTTGAGCCAAAAACTTCAATTAAAATTAATTGACTTAGACAAGGAAATATTTTTGAAAAACAGAATGACAATTCCCGAAATCTTCGAAAAAAGGGGTGAAATCTACTTTAGAAAACAAGAAAGACTTCTTTTAGAAGAAATTTTTGATACCGAAAAAGACTGCATCCTGAGTTTAGGTGGCGGCACTCCCGCTTATTATAACAATATCGAACTCATTACCCAAAAAAGCGAAAGTGTTTATTTACGAAGTTCAGTAAAAACATTGACGGAACGGCTGTTGAAACAAAAGCAAAAACGCCCGTTGATTGCAAAAATCCCTGATGAAAATCTCCCAGAATTTATTGCGAAACATCTTTTTGAAAGACAGGTTTTCTACGGCCAGGCAAAATACACCGTCGCCACAGATGCTAAAACTCCCGAAGAAATCGGCGATGAAATCATTGCTTTAATTAATCTTCCTTAGAGTCGTCATCCACCTCGCTGAAAAACAGGTCCCAGTCGCTGTTCTCCATGTCAGAATTGCTATCTCCTGCGGTAAAACCGTCGAGTTCCCTTCGGTCTTTTTTGGTTGGTCGGCCTTCTCCTTTGTTCCGGTAATGTTCCTGATTGAGATTTCGTAATTTCAGAATTTCATACTGTTCTTTTTCCGTGCGGTCTTCGATATGGAGCGGAACCAATTTTGGACCTATTCTGCTTTTAGGAATCTGTATAATTTTGATTTGGTAGTCGATCTGGTTTTTTCTAATTTTAATCAAATCTCCGTCTTTCACCTCTCTGGATGATTTTACAGTCTGACCTGCGAGCGAGACTCTGTTCTTTTTAATCTCATCTGTAGCAATACTTCTGGTTTTATAAAAACGAACGCACCATAAAAACTTATCTATTCTCATATTTTATTTATACTTTTGCTGAATTAAATAATTTTAGCAATTTAATGATAATATTAAATATGAAAAAAACATTTTTGTTCCTTGCTCTGGCTTCCATTGCAATTACTTCCTGCAGAAAAGATGGTGAGGAAATAGTGCCTGAAGTAAATATCGAAACTCAAAACACCAATGATGACGTTGCTGCAAAGAAGTTTCTGGAAACCCATTACCTGGATGCAAAAGGAAATCTTAAAGAATACGTTGACACAGACGTCATCAATGTGAAACTATCAAAATTAAATCCCGTAACTCTGCCTTCAGGTGTTATTTACATCATGAGACCCAATGCCCAGCCAAATCCTGGAAAGGAAATAGGAAGTTCAGATATTATTACATTAATGAGCAACTCGATGACTTATGTTGCGACCGATACAGATGGTAACGTAGCATTCACCTCTCCCTACTCTTTTAGAAATACAATTAACGGCTCGGGAATCCCAGAACTGGATCCTGCGTATTTTCATGTTAAAGATGACGTTTTGAAAAACGGTAAAACGGAGATTGAAAAACAAAGAAATTTCTATGAAATAGAAGGATTTATAGAGGCGCTTCAGAAGTTCAAAGCTTATGATCTTCCAAATGAGTCCAATTATAATCTGCAAGGTGTAATTATAGTGCCTTCCCGTGCAGCTTTTGCGCGTGATGCTCATTTTAATTATAATAACATTTCGTTTAAAGACAGAAGTTTTATATTTAACTTCCAGGTTTATAAAACAACGCCACGTTAGAAAAATACATTTATTAAAAAAGATAAAGTTCCTTATTCCAAGGAACTTTTTTTTATATCTAAACTTTCTATTCGAAAATCTGCCGGACGACTGCTAAGGAATTCGGTGTGTAGAAACCGGTGATGTGAATCCGGCAGTAGATCATCAGCGCATCCAGAAACGAGCTTCTTTCGTCACGCTTCAGCCTCATCTCATAAGCATCGGTGCTATTTAAAAATCTTTTCCAAAGCGAAGAAATAGCTTCATCAAAAAAAGGATGAGATATATGATCTTCAAAAATTCCACTTTCCGGATTTAGAAATTTCTGATCGCCATATAACGGTGCAACTCCTGAAATAGAAAGATATTTAAAAATAAAAACCAGATACGCGTCGTAATTTTGAGCACTGATTTCTTTTCTTACAGTTTCAATTTCTTTAAACAGCATTATATTTTTCCCTTCTTCGCGCAAAACCTGATGTAAGAAATCAGCAGTAAAAAACAAAATCGAATTCATGGCAACTTCCTGAAAATCGTAATGATCCGGAGCCAGTTCTATTTTTGAAATTCGGGATATTCTATTTTCTGCCACAGCTTTAAAAACAGTTATGTTTAATAAATTAAGCGGAAAAAGATAGGGTTTCATTTTATTTTTGGCTGAATAAATTCCTTTCGCAAAGAAACTCTGAAAACCGTTTTCGCCGGTAAAACAATGCAAGACTGCATCATTATCGCCATATTTTAAATAAGAAAGAAGAAAACAGTTTTGAGTTTGCATTAATTCACCACCGCAATTTTAGCAGTAGCGGTATCTGTTCCATCTTCATTGGTCATTAAGACAAAATAAATTCCAGATGCTACCCGCACACCACGATGATTAGTAAGATTCCACTCATAAGACCCACCGCGCGCGACGGCTTGATGAACCAAATTACCTGCTGCATCAGTGATTCTGATATTTGTTTTAGCGGCTAAACCCCGGATACGCACATTCCCTTTGTACTGAGCATAAACAACAGGATTTGGATACACCAAAACATCGCCGAAGTTTTCGGTAACTTCCAAAACATCGCCTTGGTAGACAACCACTCCATCCAGAGTTACAAAATATACTTTTCCGGTTTTGCTGTCCACTTTAATGTCGGTAACGCTATTGGTGGGAAGAGGAGAGTTTTCTTTTGTAAAACGATTAATCGTCTTTTCTCCTGTTGAATTTAAATAGAAGACTCCACCCTCGCTAATAGATATCCATTTCTGATTCCCACTATCTACTTCGATCTGTAAAATACTGCTATCTCGAAACAGCTCTTCACCAACACTATTTTCTTCAATTATTATGGGATTTACACTGGGATCATTTTGAATATTTGATACTGCAGAAGAAAGAATCCTCACTCCACTATCAGTCCCAATCCACAAGTCACCTGAACGATCCATCGCTACTGAGATTATACCCTCGGAGCTTGCTGGTAAACCTGCCGTTTTTCGTACAAAATAAATATCATCATCCAAGACACTTGAGGTCCCTTTATAATTCACTGCAGCCAAAGCAGCATCTCTAGGTAGGGGTATCCAAATATAACCATCAGAAATTAAAGGTTTCTGTACCCCTGTGCCCATCTTAAGGGTTTTATAAGAAAATGAATCCGAAGATTTGTCATAAGCCATCATTCCAGAATTTCCTGCAGTATTTTCAATATCCAAATAGGCAACAGTACCAAAAAGATTATTTTTTTTATCGTATGCAAGACCTAAAGGTCTACCATGATAAAAATCTTTTCCTGTTGTGTACACTTTCTTTACCTCAAAATCTTTTCGAGAGGGATCATATTTCATTCGATATACACCCTGACTGCCCGTTGGAATATAATTTGTAAAAAAAACCTCTGTCATATCTGAAGGATTAGCTACTACATCCATCACATTAAATCCTAATGAACTGTTAACAAAAAAGGTCGGATATATCCATTCTGAACCTGTGAAATAATAAAAACCAAGATTTTTAGCATTTGGAGATGCGTCATTATATCTGTTTGTTCTATTGCCCGTTGAAACATAAAGTTTATCGTCCAGTAAGGAAATTTTGTATGATGTATTATCGTAAGGTCCATCAGGTTTCAAAACATCACCGTTCTCATTTAAAATTCCCGAAACTTTAGTACCTGCATAAATTTTTGAAAAGTAGAAAAATCCTGTATTCAGCTGCTCTGCTGTTGAATATGATTTTATCAGATTGCCGGTAATTCCAAAAACTGAAACTGCATTTAAATCTGCAACAATAATATTTTGTGCAGTCACGACAACATCCTGAACATTCGAAAAACGCTGCGGTAATGTTGAGAACGTGCTTCCGTCACCATATTTCACCATGTTAGTATTTGCATAAGCTAAAATATCTCCTTTAGCAATTTGAGTAAAATCACCACCCGCTGCCGTCTCCCAGGTCGTATAAATTGGAAAGGTCACATTCATTTCATGCTTTTTCAAGCCGGTAGAGGTGGCAGCGTAAACGATGTTATCTTTAATTACCGCTTCTCTGGATGCCTGATAAGTACCACTATTTATAAAAAAGGCGGAGTCTCCAAATTCTTTTTTATCTAATCTGAAAACAGAAACCCCATAACCAACTGAGATTACGGCTAAATTCCCTGTAATAGAAATATGATTTATTTTTTTATCACCACTATATCCTGTTGCAATGGGAATATCTACCACATACGTAATCCCTTCGGGCGTAATCACATCCAATGATCCGTTTTTGTAACCTACCAGTCCAAATTTGGTTGCCGGGTTATAATCAAAGGCGGAAATCTTCACCTCATGAAGTCCGTTGGCTTTTGATAATTTGGTTATTTCACCAGTCGCCGGAGTGTAGAAAAAGATTCCATTTTCTGTGGCCGCAATGAGTTTTCCGCTGTCTTCCCGAATAGCCAAAACATTATTGTACGAAAATAAATCTGACCATTTAGCCGAGGAAATTTTTTGCGCAGAAAAATTCAATGAAAAGAAATAAAGTAAAAGGGGCAGTATTTTTTTCATGGGGTTATACTAAAATGCGGTCATCGATAACTTGGTTGTTCCATGAAACATTTTTCACCTTTTTATTTTTATCGAAATAAAAGGTGATTTTACCTAAAAGCAATCCTGCCCAACCTACCTGATTGACCAAAACATTCTTCCCCGATCTGTTCAAAAAAGATTGTGGTTCCGGCAAAAAAGTATGGGTATGGCCTCCTAAAATCAAATCGATCCCATCTGTATTTGCTGCTAAAATTTTATCTGAAACTTTCTTGGGATCGTCTTTATAATCATATCCGATATGGGATAAGCAAATTACCATATCACATTTTTTTTCCTTTCTTAAAAAGTCGGCATAATGCTGTGCGGTTTCGATGGGATCCAGAAATTCGGTTTCGCCATAATCTTTCTTGCCCACTAAACCAGCCAGTTGAATTCCGACTCCGAAAATCCCGACTTTAATTCCGTTTTTATTAAAGATCTTATACTTTTCAGTTTCACCATCGAGAATGGTATTTTTAAAATCATAATTGGAACAAATAAACGGAAACTTAGCGTTCGGCCTTACCTTTTTAAATCCCTGCAAACCGTTGTCGAAATCGTGATTTCCCATCGTAGAAGCATCGTAACCCATCATCGACATTAACTTAAATTCAAGTTCGCCCCCAAAAAAATTAAAATAGGGCGTTCCCTGAAAAGTATCACCGGAATCCAGCAAAAGAACATTGCTTTCCTGACTTCTTATTTTTTGGATCAAAGCTGCCCGCCGTGCAAAACCGCCTTGGTTTGGATTTTTGGTATAACTGGAATCAAAAGGTTCAATTCTGCTGTGTTGATCGTTGGTATGAAGAATGGTAAGTTGATTTTCTGAAGCCACATTTAAAGCTGGGAAATTCTCGGCCAACAAAAGATTTGGCGCCAAAGTCATCGCCAATGTGCCACCACCCAGGGTTTTTAGAAACTGTTTCCTATTCATCGGTTTTGTTTTTTTTGTTTTTAAAATTAAGGCGCAGATCTGTCGGAACTTTAATTTCCGGATTGGCTATGAATTTTTCCAAAAACAAATCCCGTAATTTTATACCTGTAGGAATCAGTTCGCCTTTTTTAAAATAATCCATGTTATCACCACCCAGCGCTAAATAATCAGAAGTTGCAATATAATAGGTTTGGCCCGGCTCTACTTCTTTTCCGTTCACCAATTCTTTAACATTCATTCCGTTTTCAGTTTCAATATACAAATGAGAAACGGGATTGTTTTTCAGTGTTTTCAGGTAATAATCGAAAAGTCCCTGCAAATCGCTTCCTTTCATTTTCACGATGATCACTTCATTTTCAAATGGCATGACTTCATAAATCTGTTTGGTCAGGATATCGCCAGCTCCAATCGTAGTTCGGATACCACCGATATTGATTACCGCAGCGTCCACTCCATTGGTGATTCCATTTTTTTTTGCCCACTCATCAGCTCCTTCAAAAGTATAATCTGCCAGAAGATTTCCTAAAGTACTGTTGTCTCCTTCTTTGGTTAAATCCACCGAAGTATGGGAAATTATTTTATTCATCTTTCCTTCCAGTTCCGCTTTATAAGGCGCTATGGTCTTTGTGAATAAGGCATCTTCCGGTAAATCTGTCGATAGTGCTATATTTTTCCCGGTCTGCACATTGGCTACATTCAGCGGCGTTCTGCACGAAATAACCGATAAAAGCGACACCCCAAAAATGAGATATTTTGTCTTCATGTTCATAAAATCTATTATTGCAAATATAAAGATATGAATATAAACTAATCCTTTTTTTTAATAAATTCTCGTATTAATTTTCGTAATTTTGAAACATTAATTTTATAAAAATGAACAATTTAAAAGGTCTTGGTGTAGCTTTGGTTACGCCTTTTAATGAAGATTTATCTGTAGATTTTGATTCTTTAACCCAATTGGTAGAATACAATATCACCAACGGAACAAACTATTTGGTTGTTTTAGGAACGACCGCCGAAGCAGCTACCCTTTCTGATGAAGAGAAAAAAGCAGTCATTCAACATATTATAAAGGTTAACAATAAACGTCTTCCTTTGGTTTTGGGAATTGGCGGAAATGATACGATGCAGGTGAAAAGACAAATCGAAGAGACCGATTTATCAGATTTCGACGCTATACTTTCGGTATCACCTTATTATAACAGACCGAGCCAGGAAGGACTTTATCAGCATTACAAAGTATTGGCAGGAACGGGCAAACAAATTATCATTTATAATGTACCGTCACGAACCGGACAAAATCTGGAAGCTGCCACCACTTTAAGATTGGCAAAAGATTTCCCGAATTTATTTTTAATTAAAGAAGCAGCACCAAACATTCTGCAATATTTTGATATTCTGCGTCAAAAACCGGAACATTTCAACCTGGTTTCCGGCGATGACGAATATACACTTCCTGTCACTTTAGCTGGTGGACATGGCGTGATTTCGGTGATCGGGCAAGGATATCCGAAAGAATTCTCCACCATGGTTCAACTCGCTTTTGATGGCAAAGTAAAAGAGGCGTATGAAATCCACAACAAATTAGTCGAAATTACAAGATTGATTTTCGCTGAAGGAAATCCGGCCGGAATTAAAACAATTTTAGCAGAAATGGGAATTATTAAAAACCATGTAAGATTGCCTTTAGTAATTGCTACTCCAGGATTACAGGATAAGATAAAAGCAGAAATGGCAAAAATATAACTGCGCGATTTCAGATATAATTAAAGGACTCTTTTCCGGAAGAATCCTTTTTTTTATGGATTAAAGATTGGTTTAATTTAAATATTTCAGCTTTTAAACAGCAACCACTTTCACCAAAGATTTAATATGAATTAACTGTTCCAAAAGTTCATCGCGGGAATCCGATAAAACATTGATGTGCCCCATTTTTCGCCCCGGTTTCGTTTCCGTTTTTCCGTAGAGATGTACGTAGGCATCAGCTAATTTTAATACATTTTCTAAACCTTCGTATTTTACTTTTCCGCTGCAATTTTCTTCACCAACCAAATTGAGCATTCCTGAAAACCCCAAACTGGAAGTATCTGCCAACGGAAGATTTTTCAAGACGCGGTAAAACTGTTCAAACTGTGAATTGGCATTGCCTTCCTGAGACTGATGACCGGAATTATGCAGTCGCGGCGCCGTTTCATTAACCCAAACTTTACCTGATTTATCCAAAAATAATTCGATGGCAAATAAACCATCAGAATCCGCCGCTTTCATAAATTTTGCAGCAATGACATCGATTTGACTTTGAACATCATCAGAAATCTGCGTCGGAGAAATATTAAAATCCAATAAATTTAATTTCGGGTCAGCAACCATTTCAGTTACGGGAAAACTTTTGATTTCGCCCCGTTCATTTTTAGCGATAATTAAAGAAAGTTCTTTGTCAATATCCACCAGATTCTCCAAAATGGAAGGTTGGTCCCACAAATTATTAAAATCACTTTCATCTTTAATGATCTGAACTCCTTTCCCGTCGTAACCGCCGGTATTTAATTTCTGAACGAAAGGATAATCAATAATAATTTCTTCCTCAGCCGATAAAATAATCTGAAAAGCCGGACTTGGAATTTCGTGCTCTTCGTAGAAAAGCTTCTGCAATATTTTCTGCTGAATCGTCTTAATGATAGCGGAATTAGGAATTACTTTTACACCTTGCTTTTCAAGTTCCTGCAACGCTTCCACATTCACATGTTCGATTTCGATAGACACGACGTCTTTGTCTTTTCCAAAATCAATTACTGCCTGCTTTTCATTGAAATCTCCTTTTGTAAAAAAAGAAATATTCGCACAGGAACAGTCTGCATTCGGATCGAGGGTGTAAAATTCATCATCGTATTTCAAAGCTTCCTGAATCAACATTCGCCCTAATTGTCCGCCTCCTAAAATTCCTATTTTCATTTTTTACTTTAATTTACTGATTTTTAAATAGCCGCTATGCTTAAAGTTTTCCTGATTTTCACAATCTGATTTTTCTAAAATGACCGAATATTCTTCTTTCATTTTCTGGGGTAAAATGTCATTAATTTTAAAGATTTCATCGATATCAACACCGTGCTTGTCATCGATATGACTTACCGCATCTTTGAAACCCCTATTTTTATAAAAATCGGTTTTCTTGACTCTTCTGATGATTTCTGATGTTTTCTTTCCGACCATCAAATGCTGTTCATGCAACTCCTCAAATTTCCCAATCTCATAACCGCCCAGATTAATAAAAAAAAGCTGTTCGTCTGAAACCTGAGTATTTTTCCTGACAATTTTCACTTCAAAACCATCAACAAACTTCACTTCCTGATAACAGTCGATATGAATTTTACCTTTTGCGTCGGGCCAGAATTTCTTCATGTGCGGAATCAGATCTTTCAGAGATTCTGCAATTCCAAAAAAAACGTCGTGTTGCTCAATGTTTCTGCCTTTTGGAGTGGCACCGAGAATGGTATAGAATAATTTCATGTTCAACAAAAAACAAAAATACGGTTTAAATAAATTCTATAAAATTTATTAAGGTATTTTTAATCCGAAATATTTTCTAAAAAATTTAAAATACCTAAATTTGTAGCATGTCGGAAATATTAATTCTGTTCTTCGGAGCTGTCGCTGCCGGATTACTGGGATCCTTAACCGGATTGGGCGGCGGCGTTGTCATCATTCCATTGCTTACCCTTGGCTTCGGTGTACCAATGCACTATGCGATTGGCGCTTCATTAATTTCAGTTATCGGGACTTCATCCGGTTCTGCGGTGGCTTTCGTAAAAGAAGGTTTTACCAATGTCCGGATTGGAATGTTCCTGGAAATCGCCACTACAACTGGTGCAATTATCGGAGCATTAATTTCGGGAATTTTGAATCCTAATACGATTGGGATTATTTTTGCCAGTATTTTAATTTTGACCGTAATTTTAAATTTGCGGAAAAAACCCGATCATCAGGAACCTTTAATTAAAGGCAGTTTGGAAGATAAACTACAATTGTACGGAACGTTTCCAGACAAAGGCGTAGTCAAAGAATATGCTGCAAGAAATACCGTTTCCGGATTTTCAATGATGGTATTTGCCGGAATTATGTCGGGACTTTTAGGTATCGGTTCGGGTGCGCTGAAAGTTTTAGCCATGGACAATATGATGAAACTTCCCTTTAAAGTTTCTACAACGACCAGTAATTTTATGATCGGAGTAACCGCTGTTGCGAGTTCCCTGATTTATTTTCAGCGGGGAGAAATCATTCCTGTCATTGTGGCACCGGTTTTAATCGGTGTTGTGGTAGGAAGTTTTATCGGATCAAAAACTTTAATTGTTTCCCAAACCAAAAAACTGAAAGTGGTATTTGCCATTGTGGTGAGTATTCTTTCGATTTATATGATGTACAACGGGATTAACCATAATTTTAAATAAATGAAACGCCACTTTACAGATTTCGACCTGAACCGTTCCGTAGGAAATCTTCTTCGGATAGGTGTCCTTTTATCTGTTATCACTTCGTTTATTGGATTTATAAAACTTTCCTTCGAAGGTTTTGAAATGCCAAGAGATTATGCTTTATTAGAAATTTCGGAAGAAAATATCTGGCAAAGTTTCTGGACTTCTCTGCTGAAACTAGAAGGAATGGCTATTATTCAGCTCGGAATCTTATTGCTGATTCTAACGCCTTTGGTCCGGATACTATTTGCGCTGATTGGCTATCTCAAAGAGAAAGATTACACCTATGTGCTTATTTCGCTAATTGTTCTGGGAATTATGGTGGTGAGTTTTTTAATGGGATTCGCGCATTAATTTTCATAAAATTCTATCGGTAACTTATCCGGATCCTGGGTAAAGAAAAACTTTTTCCCGGTAAATTCATCGGTACGGATTTCTTCACAATCAAGATTTTTCCTCATTAATTCTTTTCTTTTTTCTTCAATGTTTTCTACAGAAAAAGCCAGATGCCGTAAACCGCAACTTTCGGGACGCGAAGGTCTTTTCGGTGGATGAGGAAATGAAAATAATTCGATAACATACTGATCACCAATTCCTAAATCGAGTTTATAAGATTCTCTTTCTTTGCGGTAAACTTCCCGCAAAATCTTCAATCCTAAAACTTCTGTATAGAATTTCTTCGAGATTTCGTAGTTTGAACAAATGATCGCGATGTGATGAATCTGCATTATTTACATTAATTAAAAGAAAGATTTTTCAAAACAGCACCAGCCTTCAATTCGGTTTCCTGCCACTCTTTTTCAGGAGAACTGTCTGCGGTAATTCCACCGCCAACGTAAAGTAAAACTGCATTCTGAAAAAACTCAGCACATCTTAAATTGACAAAATATTGAATCGTTTCATCGGTTTCCACTTTAATATAACCTGCATAAAAACTTCTTGGATGATCTTCGAATTCTGCAATTGCCTTTTGGCAAAATTCTTTTGGAAAACCGCAAACCGCAGGAGTTGGATGCAATTCCGAAATTATTTTTTCTACATCCTGCCGGTTAATTTTCACCTTGAAATCAGTTCTTAAATGTTTGATATTTCCCGACGGATGATCGTAGGTTTCCGATTGCCCAACCTCACCAGAATAGTCTTTTAAAATGTTTTTAATGTAATCCGTAACCGGGTGCTGCTCTTCAATTTCTTTATGAGTCCAGTCTTCATGTACAGGAATGGTGCCGGCTAAACTCATGGTTTCAAATTCCGAAGTTTTTTTATTGAATTTTCCCAAAACTTCTGAAAAAGCTCCCATCCAGCATTTTCCGTCCTTTATAAAGAAATAAACGAAAGCGTTCGGATATGCTTCACAAAGGTGTAAAAAAGTCTGCGTTAAATTGACTTTATCCCTTTCGAGATTCAATAATTTTCTGCGTGAAATAACCAGTTTCGAAAGATTATTTTCTTTAACAAAGTCAATAACCTGTTGAATCTTGGTCAGATAATCGGTTTCTTTTTCTTCTTTAAAGTCAATTAATTCAGACGATAAAGAATCTGAATCTGTTGTATTATCTAAAAACTGATTTAAAGAAATTTCTTTACTATTTCCATTAAAATCAATTATTTCATCAGTATCAAAAGAAACAAAACGAACCGCTTTTTGTGCAGAAGCTTCATCAATGGTTAAAATTTGGTCAGAAAAAGGATATCTGAAGTAAATCATAAAAAATCTTTGTCAGGAATTACTTTAATAAAAGATTCTGCAATAAAAAATCAGCGTGGAATAATATTATTGGTCATCGTGGTATGGTTGATCAACTCTCCTTTTTCGTCTCGGATTTCAATTTCAGAAACATGCATGGTTCTGCCTTTTCTTATAAATCTTGCGGTTCCGGTCACAGTTCCGTGTTTTTTACTCCGCAAATGGTTAGAATTGATATTGGTTCCTACCGGCGCAAATTTTTCGGTATCCACATGAATCACCGACAGACAGGATCCCAAGGTTTCTGCCAGAACGCAACTTGCGCCACCGTGCAAAATCCCGTAAGGCTGATGCACTTTTGGCGTTACAGGCATGGTTGCAGTCAGTGTCTCATCAGTCACATCTGTGAAAACAATATCTAAAGTTTTCCCCAGAGTTTCGCCACCCCAATTATTGAGTTTTTCTAAAATCTGTTCTTTATTTTTCATAAAAGGGTAAGGTTAATAAATTTTCGGATTCCAGTTTTCGGGAACTTTGGGCGTTCGTTTTTTATAGTACTCCTGAAGCTCTGCCATGATATCTTCGTAAGTTCTGGTTTCCAAATCTTCGACAGAGATTTTCTTACCCAAATAAATGATTTTATCTTTGAAATCGCCAGATGCAATTACGAGAGGAACTTTTGCTGCCAATGCCATATGATAGAAACCTTTGCGCCATTTCGGCACCCAACTTCGGGTTCCTTCCGGCGTGATTACCAAAGAAAAATCTTCTTTTTTGAACAAGTCGGCTACAAATTTCACCAGATCATTTTTTTGGGAACGGTCAATTCCTACCCCTCCCATCGCTTTTACCAAGAACCCGTACCACGCTTTGGTGTGCTGGTCTTTTATAATGACTTTCAATGGTTTTCCCAGAGACCAGTACGCGAAGTTGCCCAGCATATATTCGTCGTTTGCGGTATGGGGCGCAACCACCAGAATACAACGATCGAGGTTATTTACATCGCCTTCCAGGACCACTTTCCAACCCAGGATTTTTAGCATTAATTTACCGAATAGTTTTTTCATAAAGTGGAAAATTTAGGAGTAAAAACGAGTTTTTTTTAGGGTTCTAAACAAAAAAGTATAACCAAACTCTATTGGTTATACTTACAAAGATATTGAATTAATATTCTTACAAAAATAAATTACTTACGAAATCTATTATCTTGATTGCGATTTCTAAAACAAACTGTACCATAATTATACGTTTTTGACTGTTAATTAATTGACCGATAAAATTAACTCTACGAAATTAGGAATTATATTTTACAAAATAAATTTTGTGAGTGTTAATTTTTAATAAAATTTACGAATTTGAAAATATGATTATCCGCAGCATCCAATTTTTCTCAATTTATTTCCGTCGGTTATTTGGTCTTAATGGATATTTCCTTTTTACCGTTTTTGATGGAGATATTGACATCTTCGATATCATGCGTATCCATCTTCATTTTTTTGATGATTAATTCCGCTTCTTGCTTTCCTACTTTTTTACCGTTGATAATAATAGAATCGGCGTTATCAGAAGGAACGACAATCGAATTACTGCCGGAACTTACCGATACCGAATCGCTGTCGTCATCACTGTCATGATTATCGTCACCCTGATCATCGAATACAGAGAAACCACGCTCATCATGCAGCGAAATCACCTTCATGTGTTTCGGAATGATTAACTCATAATCCACTCTATAATCCCGGAAACGATCATTGTAAGGATAAGAAAAGTAATTCGGCAACGTAATTTTATTGTCAATAATTTCCAATGGAACGGTTAAGCGCAATGGCAAATTGTAACCGTCTGCTCTTTTTTTGATTTCAAGATAAGGAGCTTTCACGTCTTTTCTGGTCACATCTATTCTCGGGTAATCCTGCTTGTAGATGGTTTTCCCATCAGAGTAAACATCGTCCCAGAATGATTTGAAATTTTGTGGAATGACCACTTTTTTCACATCGATAAGGATAGAATCAGACGTGGTATTGATGGCAATATTTTCGATATCATCATTGGTCCCACTGTATTGCGTTTTGAATTTAATGGCAGTAAACCCTGTTGCAGCAACCAATCCGATCCATATTAAAGCTAAGGCGCCAATAACGTATCCCGTATTATGAAATTTAGTTTTAGGCGAAAACAACTTTATTGCTAAGTAAGAAAAAATCAGTCCAGGAATAAAGGCCGTAAGAAATGACAATGCGATCACGATAAAACCAAGATTGCTGTCCTGTAAATAAAATCCTAAATTGCTGAAAAAGTTAATATTACTGGCTCCGGAAAAACCAAAACCCAGGATAGCGAATGATCCTATCAGAAGTGAAAGCCCCATCATTGCAAGAATCACGCCTAATACATATCTCACTAAATTCCAAAGTCCGTTTCCTGCTTTGTTGATATAGGGTTTATTTTCATTATAAATCTCGCCAACTCTTTGGCTCGATTCATTGGCAAACTGTACAATCTTGGTCGACTCTTCCTTTAGATTATCAAAATTTAAAGGCTTGCCTTTCATTTTTAAAAAATCGGTAGCCGTTTCTGCTTTAGGTAAAACGATCCACAGGATGACGTAAATTAAAATAATTAATGAAGTAGAGATTGCAGCGGTGAAAATTCCCAAAATGGCAATTCCTACCCAAATCGCACGCATTGCACCAACGTCCATCCCTACATAATGTGCCAATCCAGAGCAGACGCCCCCGATTTTCGCCCTTTCAGGATCACGGAATAATTGTTTTTGACCATTAAAACCGGCAGGAGATTTTTGGGTATTTTTTGAGTTTGTCGTTTTCTCAGAGAAATAGGCTTCTTCTTGTTCTTCGATTTTTTCTGGTGACCCAATTTGAGCAATTACTCTTTCAACATCAGTATCATTTATCACTTCGCGTTTTCCGAGTGCGTCTTTAAATATCTCGACCATTCTGATTTCGATATCGTGCATCACTTCATCAGCTTCGGTAATATCCAAAGAACTTCTGAGGGCGGCAAGATAGTCGCTGAGTTTGATGTATGCGTGTTCCTCTATGGTGAAAGAGAAACCGGCAAGTCCTATTGAGAGTGTCTTATTCATCGTTTTAGTTATTTGGTTGGAACGAGTTTTCAGGAGCGTTCGCAGGGTTATTGTTTTTAGTAATTAGGTTTACAGAGTCTGTCAGTTCATTCCAGGTATTGAGCAGTTCGGCGAGGAATAATTTTCCTTTGTCGGTCAACTGGTAATATTTTCGGGGTGGTCCGCCGGTAGATTCTTCCCAGCGGTAGGAAAGAAATTCTCCGTTTTTCAATCGGGTCAGCAATGGGTAAAGGGTTCCTTCAACCACATCCAGTTTTCCTTTTTTCAATTCATCAATGAGATCAGAAACATACATTTCTTTTTCATTAATTAAACTCAAAATACAGAATTCCAGGATGCCTTTTCGCATTTGCGCTTTGGTGTTTTCTGTGTTCATTATTTATGGGTTATTAATTAAGTCAATTATCGACTGCAAGATTTCATTAAATCAAAAAATATCATTAACCAATCTTACAATGCAAAGATATAATTTTATTTTAGTATTATGCAATACAAAGTAGTAAAAATGTATAAATATTTTTCATTTATTTCTGATTCCCCGATAAAAAGCCTGCAAAACTATGTTGAATACTGAAAAAAGAATAAAAAAAACCGCCTCAAATTGAGGCGGTAATTATTTCAATAATAAATAAATATTATTTTTTGATTGTTTTTAAACGTTTTAAATCACTTATCCCGACTTAATTAATGCAAATTTCTCACCTGAAGCTTTTCAATCTTATTTAACAAATGACTGATCACTTCAAGGCCTGCCAGATTTACTTCCAAATCATAATGCCAATTAATGTATTTTTCAAAAGTCGATAAATCATCATAGGGCAAATATTTGATTTCGTTTTCGGTTTCGATTGTCAGGAGGCCGGCTTCTTCCAGTGAATCAAAAAAAGTGATCTCCACATTGTAGATTCTTACCAGTTCTTCACGTGATATTCTTTCGCTCATGTTGCTAGTTTTTTAAGTTGAAGAAATAACTCTTTTTCTTTATCAGACAGGTTGGTCGGCATTTTCACCACATAAGTCACGTATAAATCACCAAACTCACCTTCTCTTTTGTAAACGGGGAAACCTTTTCCTTTTAATTTAACCTTCGTTCCGTTCTGCGTTTCCGGTTTTACTTTTAAATTAACAGTTCCATCTAATGTTTTCACTAAAGTTTCGCCACCGAGAACTGCAGTATACAGATCGATTTCCAGCTCTGCGCTCAAATCGTTGCCGTTTCTTTTAAAATGATGATCTTCTTCAATATTAAAAGTAATAAACAAATCCCCGTTTGGTCCGCCGTTATGACCGGGATTCCCATGTCCTTTCAATTTTATTTTCTGCCCGTTGGCAACGCCGGCAGGAATGGTAATTCTCACCTTTTTACCGTTGATATCAAAAGTTTGTTGATGGGTTTTTGCAGCGTCACGCAAATGCAAGTTCAAAGTCGCCTCCACATCCTGACCCTTAAATTTCCCGGAAGCACTGCCGCGCGAACTCCTGCCAAAACTACCGGAACTTCCGCCAAACATACTTTGGAAAAAATCAGAAAAATCGGCACCTTCGCCAAAGTCAGCATCTGCAAAATCGCCATACCTTCTCCCCTGTTGGGATTGCCGCTGTTGCTGCTGCGCTTTTTCATACTCTTCACTATGCTTCCAGTGTTCGCCGTATTGGTCATACTTTGTGCGGTTGGCGGCGTTGCTCAGAACCTCGTTCGCTTCATTCAGTTCTTTGAATTTCCGCTCCGCTTCTTTATCACCGGGATTAACGTCAGGATGGTATTTCCGCGCTAATTTTCGGTACGCTTTTTTTATTTCGTCGGCCGTCGCTTTTTTATCAATGCCTAAAACTTTGTAATAATCGATATATGCCATAAAATAATCATTTACTCAAATTTAAAAAAACTAAAACGAATGATGTTCTAAAGTTCTGTTAAATCTTTCCATTTATATTTTCTAAGCAGCGGATATTCGTTTTTAATGAAAATTCCGAATTTGACGTAAAAAATTGATCGCTCCATTTTTTTTAGGATGTAAACGATTTTCATTTGATCAAATATCAGGTCTTAAATCGCCAATATATGAGACTTTCACTGTCATTTTTAAATTATGGCTCTTCAACGATTCTTTTCAACGAAACGGAAATCCCTGCCAACATCCCAGATCATATTGAAATGAAGAGGAAATCCATGCGTTCTGTTTTAAATAATCTTACCAAACTTACTATCTATCCATCACTATCATTGATGAAAGATTAGTTTTGAAAGGTCTGGTAATTTTCATTTGAATTTTAAAATGTAATTTTTAAAATTTACTACTATCTTTGAAAAAATTACAAAATATGAAGGACATTCTGAAAAATTATTCCGGCATTATTTTACTGTTAGGTGGAATTTTGGCCGGAAGTCTTATTGGAATATTTTTCCCGAATGTGGTAACGTATCTGAAACCGCTCGGAGATATCTTTCTAAATTTACTGTTTGTAAGTGTTGTTCCTCTCGTATATTTTGCCGTTGCAAATTCGATTGCAAGCGTAGAACAAGGTGGAAAATTCGGGAAAATAATCATCTCCATGATTTTCACTTTCTTACTTTTTATTATTATTGCTGCCCTTTTCACCATTGCAGTGGTGTACTTATTTCCTACAGAAGCTTTGCCTTCAACGTCCCATCAGCTCATTGAAAATTCTGCGAATGATACCTGGGGCGACCGAATCGTAAGCTTTTTTACCGTGGGCGAATTTGCCGAATTATTTTCCAGAAAAAACATGCTGGCGTTATTAATCTTTGCATTTTTAACCGGAACAGCAGCCAGAAAAGCGGGACAAGCAGGAGCAGTTTTCCGAACCTTTTTAGCGTCCGGCTACGAAGTGATGAAGGAACTTTTACTGCTTGTAATGAAAGCGGCACCGGTTGGTTTAGGCGCTTATTTTGCTTTTCAGGTCGCGACCATCGGGCCTCAACTTTTTGGTTTTTATGCAAAACCGCTCGGTTTATATTATACTTCCGGGATTGTTTATTTCTTCGTATTTTTTACGGTATATGCATTTGTAGCCAAAGGTAAAATCGGTGTCCGACAATTCTGGACCAACAATATCTATCCGAGTTTAACGGCCATTTCGACCTGCAGCAGTTTTGCCACGATGCCCGCAAATTTACAGGCAGCCGCGAGAATAGGAATACCCGATGCTATCGCCAACATCGTGATTCCCATTGGAAGTACGCTTCACAAAAACGGTTCCTCGATGTCTTCTATCATTAAAATTTATGTGGCATTTCTCATTATCGGCAAAGATTTCTTCGATCCGATGAATTTACTTTTAGCATTAGGAATTACAATTTTTGTGAGCATTGTCGCAGGAGGAATTCCGAATGGTGGTTATATCGGCGAAATGCTGATGATTTCGGTGTATCAGCTACCGGTGGAAGCGATTCCGGCGGTGATGATTATCGGCACTTTGGTTGATCCTTTAGCAACCGTTCTAAACTCAACCGGAGATACGGTTGCTGCGATGTTTGTCACGAAAATATCAGGGGAGAAATTTGAGGAGCCGAAAGAATTTGCTCCTTAATTGTCATAAAAAAAAGAACTTCCGAAAATGGAAGTTCTTTTAGTTCATTAGTTATTTTTGAAGTTTATTTATACGCTTCAATCGTTTTATTAATCAAATCAATTTGCTGATGAATGGTTGGGCTTGAAGGATTGGCTTTCAAAACCGCCATCTTTTTGGCAAGACCGTCTTTCAGTATCTGTACAATCATCATTTTTGCCTGCGGATTTTGACCGATTTGACTTTTCACCTGCGTTAAAACTTTAGTTACGTTTTCCGTCGCTTTCAGATTATCAGAACTCATAATCCAGTTGAATCCCGCTTCTGCCGCATCGCCCAATTCCGGTTTTTGAAATTTAATGAAAGGATAAAATGCCGCCGTCGATGCAATTGCAGGCATTTGTTTTTCGATTTTATTTTTAACGATAATGGGCAAAAGTTCTGCAATGACTTCATCACTGGCTCCTTCCAAATCGATTTTATCAGCCAGAGAAGCAATTCGCGACGGATCAACCGCAGCAATCCCAGCAAGTGAATTCGCCTTTACCGAATTGGAAACCGCATTCATTCCTTTTTCAAAAAGTGGCAGATATTTTTTATCTTTTGTTTTTCCTAAAGCTGAAATTGCGGCTGCCTGAACCAAAGTTTTAGAATCATTCGAAGCCATTTTTTCCACTTCAGAAATCGCCGATTTTGCCTGGTCCGGTTTAGATAAATCTAATCCGGTTAACGCTTTCATTCTAATTCTAAAATTAGAATCTTTCAGGCCGGCAACCAATACCTTCAAAAAATTGGGATTTTTAGAAACGTTTTCCGCTGCATTTTCAACGGCCTTATATCGGCTCAGGAATTCTTTTGAATTCTGATATTGGGTAAAATACTGATCAGCGGTTTTATTGTCTGTAATCTCGGAAAGCAAAACTCCATCGGCATTAATATTGACCAATTCAGGATTTTTTGAAACCGTAAAAGTGAAATCATTTTTTTCTTTAGCATCTACCCAGACATTTTTTCTGGTAGGTTTTCCGTTTTCGAAAATATCAATCGCCAAAGGAAACTGAAAATTTTTACCAATCTGATCTTGGTTGACGGAAATTGTTACTTGTTTTTTCACCGGTTCAAAAGTGGTGGTATAAGAAATTTTCGGATTTCCACTGTCGAAATACCATTGGTTAAAGAACCAGTTTAAATCTTTCCCCGAAACTTTTTCTAAAGACAATCGGAGTTGATGCGCTTCGCCGGTGCCGTATTCGTTGGTTTTCAAATAATCGTTTAATCCTGCAAAGAAAGCATCGTCGCCTAAATAATTCCGCAACATATGAAGAATTGCGCCTCCTTTATTATAAGAAACTCCATCAAACATATCTTCGCGCGAATGATAATTGAAACGCACCAAATCTTTTGAAATATTCGAAGGATCCATCATATACCCTTTGATCTCTTTCATTAATCCGTAATCGGCGATATCTTTTCCGTATTTATGCTCGTTCCAGAGGTATTGCGAGTAGTTGGCGAAAGATTCGTTAACGGTCAGATTGCTCCAACTTTCGGCGGTGACCAGATCGCCAAACCAATGGTGAAATAATTCGTGAGCGATGGTGTCTTCCCATCGGTTTTCATCAATTAAATCTCCCGGTTTTTGCTGCGCAGATTCTTGGTGAAGTGTCGCTGTGGTATTTTCCATCGCTCCGGAAACGTAGTCTCGGCCTGTAATCTGGGCATATTTTGACCACGGATAATCGTAGTTTAATCTTTTGGAGAAAAACTCAATCATTTCCGGCGTGTTCCCGAAAATCTGTTTTGCGTAAGGTTCATATTCTTTTTCAACGTAGTAATCAACGTCGATATTTCTCCATTTATCTTTAACAATCGCGTATTCGCCGACTCCCATGAAAAACAGATACGGTGTATGTTTTTTATCCATAATCCAATGGTCGGTTCGCAGTCCGTTTGCTTCTTTGGTGGAAGATTTCATTAAACCGTTCGATAAAGTGACGTATTTATCGGGAACGGTCATGTAAATTTCCTGCGTTGTCTTTTGATTGGTTTTATCAATGGTGGGAAACCAGGCAGAACTCGATTCGGTTTCACCTTGCGTCCAGATCTGAGTCGGCTTATCTTTATCTGTTCCCTGCGCATTGATGAAATAGAGACCTTTGGCATCAGAAATGGCGGCGCTTCCTTTTTGAGTTACTTCATTCGGACGCGCTGTATATTTGATATAAACCGTATAATCCTGATTTTTATTATAGGTTTTATCGAGATTAATTTTGAGCATATCGTTTTTATACTCGTATTTTAAAGGACTTTTGCTGCCACTTTTATCTAAAGCAACTTCGTGAATCAACATTCCTTTCGCATTCAGGACCAAAGAATCGGTGGGATAAAAGTAAGGAGAAGCGGTGAGCCATTCTTCGCCAGCCATCTGTTCCTTTTGGTAATCGAAATTGACTTTTAATTTGGTGTGTTTCAGTTCCGTCATTTTGGTATGCGACGCTCTGTAGATCCCAGTTCGACCGGAAGTATCGGTTTGTGCGAATGCGGTTTGGGAACTAAAAATCACACCCAATAAAAGGGCAGAAATTAATATTTTTTTCATAATCTATTTTATTGAATTTTTGAAAAGAGAGGTTATCAAAATTGGTCTGTAATTTTCAGAAAAAGTTACAAAAAAAAGTGAAGATGTACTTCACTGGAGTTTTGATTGAATTATTTTTCTAAAAGATTTGTCAGCTTTCTTAGATCTTGTTTACAATGCCAGAAAAGTTTAATAACAACTATATTTTCCTTAATCTCATAAAATAATTTAACATGTTTTTCGCCAACGAAAGCGTATTGAATTTGAGGAAAATTCTCATCAAGTGATTTATACCGCAACCGGCGCTTTAATTCCCGGCTCAGGATTATAATTTTCTAAAGTAAAATCTTCAAAATCAAAATCGAAAATATCTTTAATTTCCGGATTCAGCTTCATCGTGGGTAACTCTTTCGGTGTGCGCGAAAGCTGTTTATGAACCTGTTCGAAATGATTGTTATAAATATGAACATCGCCAAAAGTGTGTACATAATCGCCGACTTCTAAACCGCAAACCTGTGCAACCATCATCAATAACAAAGCGTAACTTGCGATATTGAAAGGAACACCCAGAAAAACATCTGCGCTTCTTTGGTAGAGTTGCAAAGATAATTTTCCATCGGCAACATAGAATTGAAACAAAGCGTGACAAGGCGCTAAAGCCATATTCGGGATTTCAGCAACATTCCAGGCAGAAACGATTAAACGCCGGGAATCCGGATTTTTTTTGATCTGGTCTATAACTTCCGTAATCTGATCGACTACTTTTCCGTTTGCTCCAGTCCAGCTTCGCCATTGTGCGCCGTAAACAGGCCCGAGATCCCCATTTTCATCGGCCCACTCATTCCAGATGGAAACGCCGTTATCATTCAAATATTTAATGTTCGTGTCCCCTTTTAAAAACCAAAGTAATTCATAAATAATGGATTTTAAATGAACTTTTTTCGTAGTCATTAAAGGGAAACCTTTCGACAAATCGTAACGCAACTGGTAACCAAAAACGCTTCTTGTACCGGTGCCAGTTCGGTCGGTTTTATCGGTTCCGTTGTCTAAAATATGCTGAAGAAGATCGAGGTAGTTTTGCATTGATTTGAATGTGTTGAAGTGATAATGTGACGATGTGTTCATCTGAAAATTAAAATGGACAAATGATAACAGTTTTCAAATTTACCAAATTTTTATAATGTTCTGTTTTATCTTATTTAAATAAAATTCTTCGCCTTCAGACTTTTCTGTCATTGCGCGTGCCAAAGGACTTTCCGGTGATATTAAAAATATTTTTTGATGATGATTTTCAATATTTCCTAAAGAAACTGTGATGTAAAAGAATCCTTTGTCGGTTTCTACCAAACTTCCCAAACCGATTATCTGATGAGGATTGGTATTGATTGATTTTAAAGAATTTTTCGCCCTTACATTTTCATTCAACTGAATCTGCAGATTGTTGATTTCCTGCTGAACCATTTCCCGCGATGTTTCATACTTATCACCCATCGAACTTTTGGTTTCGTTGTTGGAAGCTCGGGTTTCGGCAATTAAATTTTCTAAATTTTTAATTTTTTCGGCGAGTTTTGTTTTGACGATATTTAAAATGTCTTGTTTATTCATTTCTTTGATTTGTGGAGTTACCCTTTCAGCGTTTTTTTCCTTATTTGAAATTCTTTTTCGGGTAGTGAAAACGCTGAAAGGGTTTTGTTATTTTAAAAAATTAAATCTTCATCATTCAAATTTTCATGGCAAAAAATGAAATTTTCTTTTCCGCCAAATAATTCAATTACTTCTTCCCGCATAATTTTGGTTGAATTCTCGGAAATAATTGCATTGAATGAACTCCATTTATAATCTTTCACCTTTTCACAAAAACCATGATTTATCGGATTTGAATGAATATAAACAACCAATCTTTTCAAATATGCTTCGTCTTCAATTCTTTTGCGCTCGAAAGGTTTTTCAAAAAGACTTCCTGTTCTTTCGTATTTTTTATTTACAGCCTGTGAATAAGCATTAAAAAAATGAGACAATTGCCTAGACGCTGAAATTATTTTGGGTTTAATAACCGTTGTATATTTTAGCTCATGTTCTTTTACAGAACTTTTTTCTTTAATTCTTAACAAAAAATGAAAATGATTTTTCATTAAACAATATGCATAAACATCGGCAATTGGTAAAACATAACGATGCATCAATTTTGTAAAATAGGCATAGTTTTGTTCTTCAATGAAAATATTTTCACTGTTATTTCCTCTGTTATAAATGTGATAGAAAAATCCTTCTTCTAAATTGTCAATTTTCATATTTTGAAATTAAGAAAAATTTTGTTTCCAACTCAAAAAACCCTTTCAGCGTTTTATCATTAGAAAACGAATATATCAAAACACGAAACGCTGAAAGGGTGTCTTAGGTTCGAAACACATTTATTTCTCGAAAAATATTTATTAAAAACGGGCCAAAGCCCTTTCCTATTGACACTTTAATAAGGATGTCGTCTATTTTTCCATTACGGCATAACCGCCTACAGGCAAGTAAAAACTTTTATCCTGAGCGAAATCCTTTACCGGACCGGAAAAAACATTTTTAAAAATTCCGCCAGCATTCTCATCATCGATGGTAAAAGAAACTGCTTCTTTCGAAAAATTTAAAACTGTCAAAACTTCATTTTTCCCATTTTTTCTAACGTAGGCTAAAACTTTATCATCGGCAGAAGTTTTTAACAAATGCGTTGATGCAGCTGCGTCGCCACCTCTTAATGCGGGATTATTGGTTTTTAAGTTAAATAACGTTTTGTAGAAATCCGCCATTTGATAATTTCCGTTCCAGTCAATGACATCTTTTTCAAAAAACTCTAACCGCTTCATATTCGGCAATTCCTGACCGGAGTACATTAATGGAATCCCGCCCCAGGTGGCAGAAAAGACCGCCAACGGTTTTGCGATCACGCCATATTTTTCATATTCGGTTCCGTTCCAGGTATTTTCGTCATGGTTGGTCGTAAACCAAGCTCTCATGGATTGGTCGCCAATTGCAGTATACTTTTGAAGTAAATCTTTTAACTCAGCAAGTGGAAGATTTTTTTTGTAATAATCTTCAGTTTTGTGCATCCAGGTCCAGGAATAACTGGCATCGAAAACTTTACCGTATTCCGGATTTTCGAGTTCATCAAATTCGCCGATGAAAAATAAGGGTTTTATCTTTTCAACTTCGGGTCTTGCCTGTTCCCAGAAATCGACTTCTACCCAACTGGCCAAATCGCAGCGGAATCCATCGATTTTGGTTTCACGAACCCAAAATTTCATGGCATCGATCATTGCTTTTCTCATGTCGGGATTTGAATAATCAAGTTCGATGATATCGTCCATTCCGGAAGCGATATGAAATTTCCCGTCTGCATCGTGAAGGTAATATTCGGGATGAGAAACCGTCCAGACATGATCCCAACCGGTGTGATTGGCCACCCAGTCAATGATCACTTTGAAACCCATTTTGTGCGCTTCATTCACCAAATGTTTGAAATCTTCTAAATTACCGAATTCGGGATTGATGGAAACGTAATCGTGCGCCGCGTATTGACTTCCCATCGTTCCCTTTTTCACTTTCTGGGAAATGGGGGTAATCGGCATGAACCACAAAGTTTTCACGCCCATTTCTTTCAGGCGCGGCATTTCTTTTTCGAAAGCGCGGAAGGTTCCTTCCTGAGTATATTGTCTGAGGTTAACTTCGTAGATATTCGTCGTATGTTTCCACTCGCTGGGTAAATCCATTTGTTTCTTATTTTTTTGGGTGGTGCAGGAAATCACTCCTATTCCCAGAATTGCTAAAAGAATCAGTCTTTTCATAGGTTAAGATTTAGGGCAAATATATCGTTTATTATTTAATTTCCCTACGTGTGGCAATGGCTAAATTGCCGGCTGGTGATATAAAAAATTGACAAAATGAGTTTCTGAATCTTTATTTTCTTCATTAAAAAAACCCCGAGGTTTTCGAGGTTTTTATTATTTACAAATCATTTAGTTTAAATCGTCTTCGAAGTCGTCGTCATCGAAGTTGTCGTCATCATCAAAATCATCATCGTCTTCGTCGTCATCAACGTCAAAACTGGTGGCTTTAAATTCATCCTCAAAACTTGGGAATTCGTCATCGGATAAAGTAATTACACCATTTCTTTTTGCTTTTGTTCCGTTTTTTGTAGGCGCTTTTAGCGGCATTTTGCCAAATCTGAAAACGGTAATGGGATAGTTTACGGCAGGTTTCTCGTCGATAATTTCAATGAGTTCACAAAAGAATTCCCACAAATCCATAAACCCATATTGGAAATGAATTTTGTCTCCTGATTTCTGAAAGGCCTCGGTGATGTAAATATCAGACATAATTTCTCCTTCACCGTCATCGCTCATATCTTCCAGTGGTACAGTCTTTACCACCACTCCATCTTCATCCAGGATATTAAAAACAGACAAATCATCACCCATCAATGAAAATGCACTTTTGATTCCCAAATGCAGGTTCCAAAGATTTTGCTTGTCTTTTATTTCAACATCTCTGAAAATATTCTCTTTGGTGTCTAAAATAATTCGGAGTTTGTAAACCATTATTACCTTAAATTTTTACGATTAATTATTAGTTTTATTCTTCGACTGCAAATATAAAACAATTGAAATTTGGCAAAAAAATTATTACAGACTTTTTATTAAAAAGTTTTGCTTAAATTTCTCGCCATCCTAAATCGTTTTGGGCAAAGAAAAACTGAATCGCGTACCTTCTAAGTAAACACTTTCTACGGAGATATTTTCCCCATGTGCTTCTAAAATATGCTTTACAATCGCCAGACCGAGACCCGAGCCGCCATCGTTTCTATTTCTGCTGGATTCAATCCTGTAAAACCTTTCGAAAATCCGATGCAGCATTTCTGGTTTGATGCCCATTCCATTGTCTTTAACTTCGACCAAAACTTTCTGATTTTCGATACTAGTTTTGATGGTTACCGTTGCACTTTCGCGGTTGGAATAATATATGGCATTTGAAATTAAATTGATTAAAACCTGCGAAATTTTTTGTTTATCTGCCATCACCAACATTTGATTTGAAGAGGTCTGCAGAATAATTTTGGTATTCTTTTTCTGGGCTTCCAGATCCAGTATATCAATCAGTTCACGGATGAGGTGATTGAGATCGAAGCGGCTTTCAGATAAAGTAATCTCGCCACTTTCAAACTGATTCATCATGTCTAAATCCTTTACTATGTTAAGTAATCTTTCCACAGATTTATCAATTCTCTCCAGGTATTTATCCCGGATTGCCAGGTTTTCTACGCCACCTTCCAACAAAGTATCCACGTAACCCTGAATGGTAAAAAGCGGCGTTTTCATCTCATGCGAGATATTACCGATGTATTCTTTGCGGTAGGTTTCCATTCCCTTCATGGTATCGATTTCGGCAGTGTTTTTAAGATTGAGATCAGAAACCCTTTGACCCAGTTCTTTGAAGTTCAAATCATTATCTTCATCGGTTATTTCTTCGGGTAAAATGGTTGATATTTTCCTGATCTGTCTTTTTCCGTAAAAATTAAAAAGAAAATCAACCACCAGATAATTGATAATACCCAAAATGAGAGCGCCCAAAATTAAGGTCTGATAAAACTGCTGCCTGTTTTCCGGAAACGAATGCTTGGCAGAATCGAAAATGTACACCAGCAAAAGCATAACGCCGGTAAGGAATAATGATGCGAGAAAAGTAAGGCGGTAAAATTTCATTATTTTGCAAATTAATTGGGTAGAAGATGCTGATTTACTAAACTTAAACCACTAATTTATACCCGATTCCTTTTAAAGTCTGTATCGTATTAATGCCCAGTTTTTCGCGCAATCTTCTGATGTGGACATCGATGGTTCTTTCGCCAACAACCACATCATTTCCCCAAACTTTTTCTAAAATCTCTTCCCGTTTAAAAACTTTTTCAGTGTTTGAGGCTAAAAGATAAAGCAAATCGAATTCTTTTTTAGGCAATAAAAAGTGCTGTCCGCTTTTGGTCACTTTCACATTGTCTTTGTCGATAACCAAGTCGCCAATTTTCAGGACTTTGGCGTCGTTGCTTACTTTTGAAGTCAGTTGCAAAAGCGCATTAATTTTAGAAATAAGAATTTTCGGCTTAATGATTTTTACGACGTAATCGTTTGCGCCAGCCTGAAAACCTGCCAATTGAGAAAACTCTTCGCTTCGGGCAGAGAGAAAAACGATGAGCGTATTCTGCAGTTCTTTAATCTGACGAAGTTCCTGGCAGGTTTCAATACCATCTTTTTCCGGCATCATCACATCGAGAAGAATCAGGTCGGGAATTATTTCTTTGGCTTTCAGAATACCATCGTTCCCATTGGTTGCGGTGGTAACCAGATACCCTTCTTTCTCGAGATTATAGGAGATTATTTCTAAAATATCAACCTCATCGTCAATCAAAAGAATCTTTTTCTTGTGCATTGTAAACTTTTTATTCTTTCAAATTTACTCAAATTAAATGTTCCAAATTTCATTAATTCAAATATTCATATTAAATTAATATTACCCCATTTTTGTTAAGGCAATGGTAAACTATAATTAAAACTGACGCAACACAAAATCAACGCATTATTTCTTCCTTTGCCTCGAAAGAAATCTAATTAAAAAGAAGAAATGAATATCAGAAAAGTGGGTCTTGCAGTTGTTTTATTAAATGTCTCTGCAACTTATCTCTACGCACAAGTTTCGGTGAAGGACACTTTACGCAAGGAAAAAAACATTGAGGAAGTTACGATCAAAGCTTCTGGGAATAAAAAATCTGAATCGGCTCTTTTGCTCGATCAGAAAAAAGCCATTATCCAAAAACAATCGATGGGATCTGAAGAGATTTCCCGAAAAGGAATTTCAAATCTTGAACAGGCATTGGTTAAAATGACGGGAATTACCAGTGTGGAGGGTCGCGGAATCTTTGTAAGAGGCTTAGAAGACCGCTACAATACTTTGCTCATTAATGGTTTGGGTTCGCCGTCAAATAATCCGTTTCAAAAAATAATCGCGTTGAAACAGTTCCCAACCGATGTGGTCGGGAAGCTTAATATTTACAAGACTTTCAATTCTAATTTATACGCAGATTTTGCAGGAGCTACTTTCGATATTGAAACTTTAACTTACGAAAAACCATTTTCTAAGATTGAATTTGGAATCGGAATCAATACTTTGAGTACATTTCGAAATAATTTTAAGATTAATCCCAACGCCAATTCCATAGAAGGGTATGTTGGTTTGAATTCGAAAGACCGCCAATTGCCGAATGAAGTAAAAGACTACCGCCCCTCGGGATATAATTTCACCAGCGGGCAGTCAAGGAATTCTTTTGGTGAAGGTTGGAACGTGGATAATGTAAAATCTTTGCCTAACACGAGTATGGGTTTTACCACGGCTCAGAAATTTAAAATAGGAGAAACTTCAAACTTAGGGTTTCTATTCTCCTTGAACCAAGGAAACCACTACGAATACAAAGATGGCGCAAAAAATCAGTTTCGATTAAATGGAAATTCAATCGATTATAACAACAACCTCAACAGAAAAGAATACACGTACGAAACGGAATCTTCTGTTTTGCTGGGCTTGGGTTTTAAAAATAAAGGAACTGCCATTAATTTAAATGGATTCTTCCTCCAAAATTCCGAAAATCTTATACAGGATTATTTAGGATTTAGAAATGGTGAAACCAATAATCAGCAGTTCATCCGGGTAAATCAACAGGATATTTCCAGGTTTACCGATCTGCAGCTAACCGCTTCCCAAACCTTTAGTGAAAGACATTCCCTAAAAGCCGGAGCAAGCTGGGTGAACAATTTTTATCAGCAACCAGACCGGAAGATCATGTACGGTCAACCGGGCGAAGGAAATATTGTTAACTTATCTGTTGGCGGAAACAATTTACTCAGACAATATTTGGATGTCAGCGGTAAAAATTACTTTTCAGCCTTTGCCGAATATGCTGTGAATCTGGGACAAAAAGGAGACAGAAAAGATTTCCCATGGCAACTGGCCGTTGGATATAACGGTTTTGCAGATATTAGAAATACGTCTTACCGTTTCATTTATTCTGTTCTGGACAATCCTTCGCAATCCCAGATTACTGTGGATAGGGACCAGCCACAAAGTGTTTTTGATCAGGCAATCCGAGATGGTGCTTATCATTACAGAGAAGGTTCTACATCGGAATATAAAAATAATTTGTACCAGTTTGTCAATGCAGGATATTTAAACCTCACTTATAAACCTTCTGCATTATGGGATCTTTTACTTGGGGGAAGAGTTGAAAACAACATGAATATCACCCGCTACAAGCCAATCAGTGTAGGAATAAATGACGACTTTGTAAATCTCACTAAAAACCAGTATTATTTTTTACCTTCTTTATCGGTTAAAAGAACTTTAAATACGAAATCGAATATTCGTTTTGCTGCGAGTAAAACCATTACGCGACCGATTCTTATTGAGTATATGCCAATCACATACATCAATCCGGACAACGAAAACATCTTCGGAAATAAAGATTTATCAAATAGTGAAAACTACAATTTTGATTTAAAATATGAAGTTTTCCCGACGAATAAAGAAATGTTTGCCGTAAATATTTTTGCGAAGAAAATCGACAAAGCTATTGAGCGTTCTTATATCGCCTCCGGAAACTCTAATGGGCAAACCATTACGTTCTTCAATGCCAAAACCGCAACCTTAGCAGGAGTTGAATTAGAAGGAATTTTATCTTTAAGCAGAATTAGTGAAGCATTTTCCCGCTGGACTGTAGGAGCAAATACGACCGTGATGTACTCTAATGTACAAAGAAGTGCAGACCAATCCGCGGAAACCGACGTGGAAGCCAACAGAAAGAGAGCTTTGCAGGGAGCGGCACCCTGGACCGTAAATGCGGATTTAAAATACGAGTACAAAAATGCGCAGAATTTCGCTAAGACATTCTCGCTCATTTACAATGTTTCGGGAAAGAAAATTTACGGTGTAGGTTTCTCTAAACTGGATAATATTTTTGAAATGCCGTTTCATCAATTAGATTTCGTCTATAACAATCAAATCTCAAAAAACTGGAACATAAAGTTTACGGTTCAAAATTTATTGGATTCTAAGTACCAACTGAAATTGGGCGATAAAAGCTTAGTTCAGGTTCAGGAAAATTCCCTTCTGATGGAAAATTACAAAAAGGGAACTTCATTTAACATGACCGTAGGGTACACTTTCTAAATCAAATTTAAATCTCATAAAAAATTAATAAAAGAAATGAAAAAAAACATCTTAACCTTAGTATCACTTGCCTTGGTCCTGTCGGTAACCTCTTGTACGGTTGACATTCGGGAGGATAATAATACGCCTACTACAAACGGTGGAAATCCGCAAACAACAGGAAATGTAATGGACGGCTCGGGAACTCTATCCGGAGAAATCTCTAAGGACCTTCTTGTTAAAAAAGGGAATTACACCCTGAAAGGCATTGTGAAAGTTAGTTCAGGGGCTACAATCACCATCGAACCTGGTGCAGTTTTCACCGCAACAACCAGTGAAGTAAGTGGTTTGGTTATTTTAAAAGGAGCGAAAATAAATGCGGCAGGTACGGCAGATCAACCAATTGTTTTCACCTCAGACAATAAAACTCCCGGTGATTGGGGAGGTGTAACTTTGTATGGCGACGCCCCGATTAAAGCCTTGAATGGAGCAACAACAGCACTTTCTGAAGATGGCAACAACCAATATTACGGCGGCGCAGATGCCAACTCCAATTCCGGAACCATGAAATTTGTACGCGTAGAATACGGAGGAAGAAAAATCGGTGACGGAACTTCAGAGACCAACTCGATGACATTCTATGCAGTTGGTGCCGGCACAACTTTAGAAAACCTGGTTGCCTATAAAGGAACCGATGATGGTTATGAATTTTTTGGAGGTACGGTGAGTGCGAAAAACTTAATTTCTTACGGAAATTATGATGATGCTTTTGACTGGCAAGATTCCTGGAGCGGCCAAAACAACTCCAACTGGTTCGGTTACCAAACCGGAATCGGTAATTTTGGAATGGAAATCGAAGCATCCTCTAACGCCGACAATACGCCGCCGAAAGTAAATACCATTACTTTAATCAGAGCCGCGGGAACACTTCCAGAAGTTTCGGGCTCGCCGGAAGTTTCAGCAATTCAATTTAAAAAACAGGGAACGGGAATTTTCTCCAATGTATATGTCGACGGGTACAAAAACACCGGTGGAAAAAGTGCATTCGCAGTTTTAATCCAAGATCTGGCTACAGAAACAAGTCAGCTTGCTACAGGAAAAATCAAAGTAGAACCATTATTCGCTACCGCAAATAATGATAATCTTTTGAAATTCGGCTATGCTTTCACTTCAACAAATCCTCTAAGCTTTACCAATGCTGCCACCGTAACCAAAGTTGTTCTGACTTCAGGTGCGTGGGCCACTGTAAATGGTGTAGATCTTTTGGCGCCACTCAAATAAGTTTTAATTCTTTATATCAAAAAAAAGGCTTTTCAAAATTTTTTGAAAAGCTCTTTTTTTATTCTGCAACCTCATCCTCATCGCCATATTGTTCAAGATAATACGAAAATGAAAAATCATCAAGTTCATCGTCGGCATCTTCCAAAGTGGTCAGCAAATCTTCGAAATCCTCAAGTTGTTCTACACTCATATTCACAAATTCAATATGCAGCGGAAGCTCCACAAATCCGGTTATGGAATCGTACAGCGCATCCAGATTGTCGCCGAACGTTTCAGGAAGTTTCAGTTTTTCTTTTAATTGATCGAAAAAATCTTCCATATCTCCGATTTCCAAGAAATCTATATATACAGTATTCATAATGTTTTAATTTTAAATTTTAAAAGTAATCCCATCCAGCCCACTTGGCTCTTTTTACTTTTTACCTGGCTCTTATTATTGCTTGTCAAAAGTTTTATAATGATCTTTGGTGAGCCAGACTTCGCCGTTTTCGGTAAAGATAATTCGGTCGGCATTTCGGTTGGCACAATTGTAATTAACGTCAGCTTCGTAATAATTATTTCCGGCAGGAAGTTTTTTTTCTCTGTTGCTGAAATGATCTCCACCAATGGCTTTTCCGGGAAGAACATCGCATAAATTTCCTTTTGAAGCGATCCAGCCTTGTTTTCGAGCTTCGGATTTGGTCAGATAATAATCGGGGAGCCGGTGATTGATTTTCACATAATTAATAACCGTTTTTTCTTCGGTGAGTTCATTGATGTTTCCCGAGACTTTTGCTGATGGTGCACTTTTATTTTCCTGAATAGAAACTTCAGAATTTGCCGTCTCCGTTTTCTTTTCGACT
Source organism: Chryseobacterium salivictor (assembly GCF_004359195.1). Lineage (NCBI taxonomy): Bacteria > Pseudomonadati > Bacteroidota > Flavobacteriia > Flavobacteriales > Weeksellaceae > Chryseobacterium > Chryseobacterium salivictor. Next base: position 245,564 of record NZ_CP037954.1, read on the forward strand.
TTATAATAGTTAATCAGATACATGACCAGAAATGCAGTCAATAATCCGATGATAAAGAAGAGGAGAATTTTTATTTTGTCTTTGTTCATTAATTTTTATTTGAAATTATTTTAAATATCCCTTAAAAATGAAGGAAATTTCAACGCCATTCTTCAGGAATATCACACACCGGAATCGGCTGAATTTTATGTTGAGCAGCTTTATTCATCCGGCTGAAAATTTTGAAAACTTCCAGATCTCTTCCCGAATAATCACTTTCTGTTTTCGTTCCCCATTCTTTCTGAATTTTCTCAAGCTCCGGATAAGTCGCCCCGATTTGCTGCTCATCGGTTCTGGCTTCATCCCACAATCCATCTGCAGGAATGGCATTTTGAATTGATTCTACAAGTCCCAATGATTTTGCCAAAGCATAAACTTCTGTTTTATACAAATCGGCAATCGGTGAAACATCTACGCCGCCGTCACCGTATTTGGTAAAAAATCCAATCCCAAAATCTTCTATTTTGTTTCCGGTTCCACAAACCAGAAGATTGTTGATTTGTCCGTAATAATATAAAGTCAGCATTCGCAATCTTGCGCGGGTATTGGCAAAAGCCAGTTTTTCAGCCGGAAAATCTGCATCTTTAACATCGAAAGTTTTGTATAATTCTTCGAACACGGGAGTCAGGTTCACCGACATGATTTCTACGTTGGAGAAACGGTTTTTTAAATCTTCCATGTGTTCCAGGGCACGGTCAACCTCATCGGCATTTTGGCGTATCGGCATTTCGATTAACAAGGTTTTCAATCCTGTCATGGCACACAACGTAGAAACCACTGCAGAATCGACACCGCCGGAAACGCCGATGACGTATCCTTTTACGTTGGCTTTATCGGCGTAATTCCTCAACCATAACACTATTTTTGCTATTACTTTTTCTGTTTGCATATTTTTTTCGGTTAAAAGGGCTGTTAGAGCTTAAAGCTCTAACAGCCCTCATTTCTTATTTTAAAAAATTTTCTTTTTTCAACTCGTACCAATAACAAGTTGCATGATCTAATTCGTCAATAAAAGTCGCCTTTTCTTCAAAGCCCAATTTATCTTTTAATATTTTGTTTGAATCAATGTTTTGAATCACTGCACAAGTATAAATTACATTCAAATTCATATTTCTAAAACCATATTCTAAAACTCCTTTTGCCGATTCTGTAGCATATCCTTTTCCCCAGTATCCGGGTAAAAAGCGATAACCCAATTCGTAAACATTTTTGAAACCATTAACCGGATCAGTCAACAATTTCAAACCACACCAGCCGATTAAAAGATTAGATTTTTTTTCAATCACTGCCCATCTTGCAATTCCATTTTCGGTATATTGTTTTCTGATTTTCTGAATTGTCTCTTCAGATTCTTCCAATTTTGTTACTGGTTTTACACCAATATATTTCATAACCTCCGGATTGCTGTCAAGTAAAAAAATTCTTTCAATATCCTCTGAAATAATTTCTCTTAAAATAAGTCTTTCGGTATCAACAAATATTTTTGCCATTAATTTTCCTTATTTTTGCCTTTCTAATTTTGATGTAAAAATAATGAAGTTTTTTAGATATCTCTTATTTTCTGCGGTATTCCTAACAGGATTGGCTTCGTGTAAAAAAGACACCACAAATATTTGGAAAGTAGAGGTGAAAAATCCAGTTGAAAAAGTACAGTTGATCGATATTTCCAAAGAATTCTACGATCCCGATATTCCACTGGAAACTTTTACCCAAAAATATCCATGGTTTCAGGGAACTGTTCCTAATGAAGATTTTGCCGAAAGAAGAAAAGATCCCGAGGAAATTAAAGTGTACAAAGAAGCGGTTTCAAAAATCGATATTCAAAAACTGAATAATGACTTGGCTTCTTTATTTTCAAACATTAAAAATTATTTCCCCAATTTTAAAGAACCACAGGTTTTCCTGTACTCTTCAGCATTACAGGGCATCATGGAACCCATCTTTTATGAGCCTGAAAAAGAAATGTTATTTATCGACATTACCGCCTTTATGGGAGAGAATAATCCCAATTACACAGGTTTGGAACTGTATTTTCAGAAAAGCATGAATCCAAAAAACATTATTCCTAAAGTTTCTGAAATTCTGGCGGAACACTTTGTGAAACCCAATTTTGAACATCAAAAATTCATAGACCAAATCGTGTATTACGGAAAACTGATGACTTTGCAGGATGCCTTTTTACCCAACGAATCGGATGCTTTAAAAATGAATTATACGCCCGAGCAATATGAATGGGCCAAAGCCAACGAAGCCAATATCTGGAATTATTTCGTGGAGAACAATTTGGTTTTCAGTGACGACCAAAGATTAGGAGAACGGTTCATCAATCCTGCGCCATTTTCTAAATTCTACACCGAAATCGATAATGAATCTTCACCACAAATTGGAATTTTTACCGGTTGGCAGATCTGCAGAAAATTCTATCAGGAAAAACCAGAAACTAAGTTGGTGGATTTTCTAAAAATGAACGCTCAGGAAATTTTTAACCAAAGTAATTACAAACCGAAAAACTAAAGACAATAGAAAAGAGATTGCTTCGCTGACAGATAAGAGACACGAGATATGATTACTATTACTATTACTTTAAAAACTAAAATAGAAATATTTAAATAATTCAAACTCTCAATTTTAAAAAATAAAAATTTACATATGAAAAAAACTCAAATCACAATAGATATTGAATTAGACGAAAACCACGTTCCCGAACGAATGACGTGGAATGCTGAAGACGGTGGAGTCGAAAAACAGGAAACCAAAGCCACCATGATTTCTGTGTGGGACGACGAAACAAAGGAAGCCTTAAGAATCGATCTCTGGACGAAAGACATGCCTGTTGACCAGATGAAAATGTTTCTGCACCAAATCTTAATTTCTATGGGTAACACCTACGAAAGAGCGACTGGCGAAGAAGATGTTGCATTTTGGCTTGAACAAATGGCAGAAGAATTTGCACAACGTGCTGCGATAAAAATGTAAAAAAATAAATATAGCAATCTAAAAGTCTAAGAAAACTGTTAAATTGATATATTGCTAAATTATAAAAATTATGAATTTCAATACCAAAGTAATCCACGGTGGCCAACACCACGAGTCAGCGACAGGATCTGTGAATGTTCCTGTATTTTTAACGTCCACTTTTGCGCAGAAATCTCCGGGGGTACATTCCGGATACGAATATTCAAGAGCGGCAAACCCGACAAGACAAGCTTTGGAAGACAGTTTGGCTTCCATCGAAAACGGAGCAAGAGGATTGGCTTTTGGTTCCGGTTTGGCTGCGATTGACTGTGTTTTAAAATTATTAAATCCGGGCGATGAAGTTGTTGCCGTTGATGATTTATATGGTGGGACATACAGAATGTTCACGCGATTATTCAAAAAATACCAGTTGAAATTTACGTTTGTGAATTTTGACGATGTTTCAAAAATATCAGACGTAATTACGGATAAAACCAAATTGATCTGGCTCGAAACTCCGACGAATCCATTAATGAAACTGGTCGACATCAAAGCGGTGACGGATCTGGTAAAAGGAAAAGATATTTTGGTTGCGGTCGACAATACTTTTGCGACGCCTTATCTTCAGTTGCCATTGGATTTAGGTGCAGATATCGTCATGCATTCTGCTACGAAATATTTGGGCGGACATTCTGATGTGATTGCAGGAGCACTTATTGCGAAAACTCCCGAACTTGGAGAAAAATTACATTTCATTCAGTTTGCAAGTGGTGGAATTCTCGGACCGCATGATTCTTATTTGGTTTTAAGAGGAATAAAAACATTGGCTTTAAGAGTTCAGAGGCATTCTGAAAACGGAATGGTAGTCGCGAAATATTTAGAAAATCATCCAGCCGTAGATCAGGTTTTTTATCCAGGATTAGAATCTCATCCGCAATTTGATTTGGCCAAAAAACAGATGAAAGATTTTGGCGGAATGGTTTCTTTCACCTTTAAATCAGGAAAAAAAGAAGATTCAATTAAGTTTTTAGAAAAGGTAAAAGTATTTACTCTGGCTGAATCTCTAGGCGGTGTAGAATCTTTGGCCAATCATCCGGCTTTGATGACCCACGCTTCTATTCCCGAAGAAAAACGCGCAGAATTAGGAATCACCGATGATTTGGTGAGATTAAGCGTTGGAATTGAAGATAAAGAAGATTTGATCGCAGATTTAGAAAGAGCTTTCGGTTAAAATCCTTTTGATTTTTTTTAAAATTCATAACCATAAAAGTCACAAAAGTTTTATTTAAAGAAATATAAAACTTTTGTGCCTTTTGTGGTTTAAAATAAAATTTCCAATGAACGAATTTCAAAAATACATTCAAAGATATTTAGATTTAATTCCCTCTGAAAATTGGCTGGAAGAGCTGAAAAAATCGGGCGAAAAAACCGTATCCTTATATTCCTATTTAACCGAAGAACAGTCCAATTTCGCTTATGCAGAAGGAAAATGGACGTTGAAGGAATTGCTTTTACATTTATCGGATACCGAAAGAATTTTCCAATACCGAATTTTGGCTTTTGCAAGAGGTGAAAAATCTGGGTTGCCAGGTTTCGATGAAGAAAATTATACCGCGAATTCGTTTGCGAATGAAAGAAGTTTAGATTCTTTATTACAGGAATATCAATTCGTGAGGCAATCTTCTCAAATTTTATTGGAAACATTGAATCCATCTGTTTTAAAAAATACCGGAAAAGCCAATGGCCACAAAATTTCGGTCGAAACGATAGGGAAATTAATTGTTGGGCATAACATTCATCATTTGAATATTATTGAGGAAAGGTATTTAACAGAATTGTAAAAAATGCAGAAGACAAGAAAAGCGACAATTGATGATTGCTCAGATTTATCCGTTTTGTTTGATGAATACAGGATTTTTTATCATAAAGAAAGCGATGTAAAAAGTGCAGAAACTTTCCTCAAGGAAAGATTACAAAATAAGGATTCCGAAATTTATGTGGCTGAATTGGACGGAACACTGGTTGGATTTGTTCAGCTGTATCCCCTTTTTTCTTCCACAAGAATGAAAAAATATTGGCTTTTGAATGATTTATATGTGAATGAAAATTTTCGCGGGAAAGGTTTTTCAAAGCAATTAATTGAAGAAGCAAAAAATTTGTGTCGCGAAACTTCGGCTTGTGGAATGCTTTTGGAAACCGGAAAAAATAATGAAATCGGAAACCAACTCTACCCCAATTGTGGTTTTGAATTATATGATAACGTAAATTTTTACGAATGGTCGAACATGAAATAATGGGTGAATTGTAATAAATATTTGAAAATGAACTGTCCCTGTTGCTCCGGAAAATCGTACGACGAATGTTGCAAACCGTATCACCACGGCGAAAAACATGCACCAACTGCTGAAGCTTTGATGCGTTCACGGTTTTCAGCCTTCGCGATTCCGAATGGAGAATATCTGATGGACACGACTTTTCCTGCCAAACGTAAATTGCACAACAAAGAAGATTTACAGGAATGGGGAGAAATCAATGAATGGACAAAACTGGAGATTATCCGCAAACCGAATTCAAATCAGGTCGAATTTAAAGCGTTTTATACCGATGATAACGGAAAACCACAGATTCATCACGAACTGTCAGATTTTAAACAAAAAAACGATCGCTGGTATTATGTGAAAGGAAAATTCTTAAGCTAATAGAAAACTTAGTCCTGCGATCTTTCCTGTTTCTTCTTTTGCCTTAAAACATACAAATACAGACTTTCGACTTTGGTTCTTGCCCAATCTGTTTTCCGCAAAAACTTCAGAGAAGATTTAATACTCGGATTATCGGTAAAACATTTGATATTGATCTGTTCGCCGAGTTTTTCAAAACCGTCGTAATATTCCACCAATTCTTCTAAAATAGCATCGAGGCGTTTTCCGTGCAGAGGATCTTTTGATTTTTGTTCCATAAGGTGTAAAAATAGGTAAATTAGTTTTCAGGAAATAAAAAAAGATGAAATCTGACCAAATTTAGAACAAAATGAATTCTCCAGTTTAAAATATTGGCAAACAAATTAGAAATAAGTCTGATCTTTTTTCAAAAAAACGGACTAAAGCCCGTTCCCCTTTAAAACTGATTTCTGTAAAAATCATCTCACTATTGGCGCAACTTTCCCGCCAAATAACTCAATAGATTTCACCATGATGTCATTTTCCGGTGCGCCCACATCCATGTGTCCGATAAATCTTGTGATGCCGAAAAGCTCTTTCATATAGGCGATTTTATCCGCAACTTCATTTGTATTTCCGATAAACAATGCGCCCTCTTTTGCTCTTCCACCGTCGTACTGCATTTTGGTGTAAGGCGCCCAACCTCTTGTCGCGCCAATTCTGTCCATTTGCGATTTATAATTTTGGAAATATCCGTCGATCACTTTCTGATCTTCACTCACGAAAGTGTGCGAATGAATCGCGATTTGCATTTCAGACTCTTTGTGTCCGGCGGCAAGATATTCCTGTTTGTAAAAATCAATTAAATTTTTAAACTGAACGGGCATTCCTCCTATAATTGCGACGATTAAAGGCATTCCTGATTTCGCGGCGCTTAAAACCGATTGTGGCGTTCCACCGACCGCTCTCCAGATGGGAAGTTTTCCGTTATTTTTAGCTCTCGGATAAACAGTTTGGTTTTTCATCGGTGCACGGAGTTTTCCTGTCCAGGTAACGTTTTCTTCGGAATTTATCTTTAATAACAAATCTAATTTTTCATCGAAAAGCTGTTCGTAATCATTCAGAGAATAGCCATACAAAGGAAACGACTCGATGAAACTTCCGCGACCGACAAATATTTCAGCTCTTCCGTCTGAAATTAAATCTAAGGTGGCAAAATCTTCATAGACTTTTACAGGTTCTGAGGAACTCAAAACCGTTACTCCACTTGCTAATTTTATATTTTTCGTGATGCTCGCAGCGGCAGCTAAAACCATTTCGGGAGACGAAACCGCGTAATCAGCACGATGGTGCTCACCCATGGCAAAAACGTCGATTCCGACGTCATCCATTAATTTTATCTGTCCTAAAATTTCACGGATTTTAATTCCTGCATCTTTATATTTTCCGGTATTTTGGTCGACGGCTAAGTCACCAAACATTCCAATTCCTACTTCCATATTTTTATGATTTTTGATGGTACAAAATTACCACAATTGAAATTTAAAAGCATTGATGAATGATAAGAACAGATCATGAAAAATAATCTTCTACTTTTTTTAATTACTTTTGCAATTATTAAAATTTTTCTGAAAATCTACCAAAATAATTCATGGAAAAAATCATCGAAACTTTAAAAGCCGGCGGCACAATTCTTTACCCAACCGACACTATTTGGGGAATCGGGTGCGACGCTACAAACCCAGAAGCCATCAACAAAATTTTTGAAATTAAAAAGCGGGAGAAGAACAAATCAATGATTATTCTGGTGGAATCTGCAAAGCGTTTGGAGGATTTGGTAGATGTTTCCGAAATGGCCTGGGAAATTATGGATTTGTCGGAAAAACCGGTAACTTTAATTTACGACAATCCGAAAGGTTTGCCGAAAGAAATCCTGGCGGAAGACGGAAGTATCGGAATTCGTCTGGTGAATGATTTATTTTTAAAAAAGATCATTACAAAATTAAATAAACCCTTGGTTTCTACTTCTGCCAATTTTAGCGGACAAAAATCGCCGATGAAATTCTCCGATATTTCGCAGGAAATTATTGATTCTGTCGATTTTGTAGCCGAAGAAAATCATGATAAAGTTTCAGAATATTCAGGTTCGTCTGTTATCAGAATATGGAATGACGGCAGAATTAAAGTTTTGAGAGAATAATTTTCAGAAAAGATCTGTTTTTATTTTTTATAAAGTTTTTCATAGGTTGAAATCCAATCCTGTGGCGATATTTTCCGAGACAGTTCCGCAATCAGTTCAAAAGGAATATCATCTGTTTTTTTGAAACGGATGCACGACTTGCCCATATCTAATTTTCTTGCAGAATATTTCGGATATTCCTCCGTAAACCATTTCAGCAAATCTTTATTGGCGTAAATCCCCATGTGATACAACGCGATAAAATTTTTCTGAGAAGCCAGATTAATAAATGGAAGCGGCGTATTTGGAGTACAGTGATAACCGGCGGGATACGTTTCCAAAGAAATATTCCATCCGATCATGCCGTAACTCAGTTCTTCCTGAAAACCCTGAGGCAAATTCTGCGACACCGTTTTATACAGTTTCCTGAACGAAGATTTTCTTTCTTCGGGAACGTTATTTAAATAGTCTTCAATAGAATTTGCCTCGATTTTCATTACTTATTTTTTTAAATATTCATCAAAATAATCGGTTACTTTTTGCATCAAATGCACTCTGTCTTTTCCTACGACATTATGTTCATGTCCGGGATAAACGAAATAATCCATTTGTACCCCATGATCGACGGCTGCTTTTAGAAAATTTATGGAATGCTGCCAAACAACCACATTATCCTGCGCTCCGTGAATCATCAGTAAATGTCCTTTTAAATTCTGCACTTTATCCAAAAGATTGGCTTGCCTGTACCCTTCAGGATTACTTTGTGGGGTATCCATATATCTTTCGGTGTACATAATTTCGTACATATTCCAGTCGATGACTGGACCGCCGGCCACTCCTGCTTTGAAAACGTCTGGATGCTTCAGCATGAAACTCGTGGTCATAAATCCGCCATAACTCCAGCCATGAATTCCCAACCGATTGGCATCCACATAAGGCAGCGATTTCAGATAAGCGACTCCCTGCAACTGGTCTTTCATTTCAGTTTCTCCGGCATTTCTGAAAATAGCCTGTTCGAATTTCAATCCGCGGTTAGAAGAACCCCGCCCGTCCATAGTGAAAACGATATATCCTTTCTGCGCCATGAATTCATACCACAAATTCCCGGAGGCTGGGAAACTATCCGTTATCAACTGAGCATGCGGCCCATTGTATAAATAAACAATTACCGGATATTTTTTGTTTGCATCGAAATCGGTCGGTAAAATAATTTTACCATATAAAGGCGTTCCGTCATCAGCTTTTAAAGTTACATTTTTGATTTCGGGTCTTTGATAATTTTTTAAAGTATTTTCTGCGGACAGTATGTTTTTAATTTTTAAAGTATTGGTATTGATTAAATTAGCAATTCGCGGTGTATTTGCATTGCTGTAGGTATCATACAAATGATTCCCATCCTTGCTCAAAATACCGGAATGCATACCGGCTCCCTGATCTAATCTCTGGGTTTTAAAATTCGTCCAGTCGAGTTTATAAAGATGTCTTTCCAACGGAGAAACCTGGGTAGAAACGTAGAAGATTTCTTTCTTTTTTTCATGAAAACCGAGAATATCGGTGACGACCCAATCTCCCTTCGTCAACTGTGCAACCAGACCTTTCTCTACATTATAATGGAATAAATGATTAAATCCGGTACGCTGACTTTGCCAAATAAAATCGGTCGTTGAGTTCGGGAAAAACAACAACTGCTGTTGTGGCTCGACATATTTATCAGACTTTTCCTCAAATATATTTTTAATAAAACTTCCGGTAGAAGCGCTGTACTGATTCATTTTCAAATCATTCTGATCGCGGTTCAGGACTCCTACGAAAACCGATTTCGAATCTGGATTCCAGGTAAACACGGTCAGATACTGTTCTGGATCGCCTGCAGTATTTAAGAAAGTCGTTTTATTGGTTTTCAGGTCATAAATTCCTAAAGTAACGTGATGAGAAGGAGTTCCTGCCATTGGATATTTAATATTTTTATTCACCGCGGGAACTACACTCCAATCGATAACCGGATAATCGGCAACCATCGACTGATCCATTCTGTAAAATGCAATTTTCGAATTGTCGGGAGAAATAAAAATACCTTTGCTGATGCCAAACTCTCTTTGATGAACCGCCTGTCCGTTCAGGATATCTTTATTTTCATCATTGGTAATGACAGTGACTTTTCCGTTTTTATTGAGGTATAAATTATTTTTCACGGTATAAACGTAGCCTTGATTATCTCCCAACATTTGGGTATTCTCAGCTTCTTTATTGAGTTCCGTTCCTGCTTTAATTTTCCATTCTTTGCCGGAACGTTCGATCCAAAAACTTTGTGATCCCTGGTTAAAATATCCTTTATCCTTATTGATAAAAGTTATTCTGGGAAATGATTTTAATTTTTTGTCTGAAGACAAAGTATTATTCAGCTGATACAGGGAAACCAAAGTATCCTGTTTCTGAGTAGAAACATCTGTCACTAAATAAGCGTTTTTGGTTGATTGATAATAGGTTTTGCCGTCATCAGCCCAGGTAAACTGCGAAATATTTTTCACGGCAAGGTTGCTTCTCAAACCGTTTACTGATTCAGCAATCGTAAATTTTTGATTTTGTGCATAGAGAAAACTTCCTGTAACAAGGAATAGTAAAGAGAATTTTGAAAACTTCATTTCTTAATAATTAGATGCCTAAAAATAAGAAATAAATTCGAAACTGTTAAGAAATGTTAAATCAAAAATCAACGTTCATTCCCATCAGCTGGATTCCATAAAAATTGGATGATGAGATCTTGAGTTTATATTTTTTCTGCTGAATTGCAACAGTACCGTTGGTCTTTTTTACCATTGCATTTTTGGCGACGTTTTTGCCAATCAGATAACCCAGAAGAATCGCAATAGGATAATCCGATGCCCAATGCACTTTACTTTGAATCATCTCAAGACTCATTAATCCCATCAAAGCAAAACCCAGTGGTCTGATCCATTTTTTTTCAGGATAATTTTCAGATAAAACAATCCAGGCAGCGATTCCGGTAGTTAAATGACCGGAAGGCATTGCATCGTACTTTGAGGTGTTTTTCTGATACTCTGCAAAGGAGGGAATAGGATTCCAGTTACTGTGATTCATACCTGACTTTGCAGTCTCAAAAGGACTTTCTCTTCCGCTAAGCCGCTTTAATGGTTGAGAAAAAAGTCCAGACAGCAAAACACTTTGCACCAGTTGCATCGACGTACTCTGAGCACGGTAATCATCGGTAATCAAACCGTAAGTGGCCAAACCTGCTCCAATGAGAATAAAGGCGGTTCCGTTTCCCATAAAGTAAACAAAAGAACCGATGTCACCCGGGATTATTTTCAAAGGGCCCAAATTATAATAGGTATGATCTTCACTGAATCCTACACTTTCGCCCAATCTTCTACCCATATTCAAAATTGCGGGATCTACGGCCACCAATGCAATAGTAGAACCCAATGCAAGTAAAGAGTAACCATAGATGTTTGTAGAAACTACATTCTCACCGACTCCTACAAAATTTTTAGGAATCTTTCTGTAGATATCTGATATCCTTGGTTTCTGATAAATCAAAGTCGTACATTCCGAAAGCTGAAACTCCTGTGTCCTTATTTGAACCGCCGAATCATGTTTCTGCGAAAAAAAGAATACAGAAAACAACAGAGCCAATATGGGTACACTTTTTCTCATTTTTAATAAACCGTTCCTGCGAAAGGATCTGTGGTACTTTTTGTTTGATTCCACTTATATTGATGCGTCCAGTAAGCTACTTTCATTGAGAGAATTCCCAAACCAGCGCCGAAAAGAACATCTGAAACATAATGCTTATTGTTTGCGATTCTCATCACGCCCACTGCTGTTGCGGTACCGTAAGCGGCATAAGGAACCCATTTATATCTATCCCCATATTCGATGGAAAGCATGGTAGCTCCAGCAAAAACATTTGCGGTATGACCGGAAGGAAACGCGTAAGCAGTCCCATCTGGTCGCGTGTGTTTTAAAGTTGTTTTCAAAATATAAACCGCGCCCAGATTTAGCAGCTGCCCTTTTATTAAAATTGCAGTTCGGTTTTGCCAGTCGGTTCTGGGTTTCATGCCGGCGAGTTCAAAACCGTAAATCGCAACGAAAGGAGCAAATTGTAAATAATCATCTGCATGATTTTGGAAACCGAACAGATGTTCGTTTCGCTCTTCCACCAATTCATTTTTTAACGATTCCGAACCGCTTCCATCTGAAATGATTCCCGAAAGCATCAAACCTGCGGGGACGTACAACTTTTTATATCGAAAGTCAAACCGCTTATTCTGCGTTTTTAATGTATCCCTAACTTGAGCGAAATTAAAGCAGTGCAAATTCAAAATCATCAGGAATAGAAAGATTTTTTTCATGTTATAATTTTAAGTAAAATTATAAAAATTGATGCTACTCTACATTAAATATCATATAAATATAACGAAATCATTTGCTTAGTGATTTTAGTTGAAGAAAATTTACTATTTATTCATTTCTTAACTTACATCAATGCCAAAGACCGCAATCGGAATTATCTTTGCACTACAAAATATTAATAATAAATAAAAAAAACATTATGGCGACAAAATGGAATTTAGATCCAACTCACAGTGAAATTACTTTTAAAGTAAGACACATGATGATTTCTAACGTTAAAGGTGGCTTCACCAATTTCAATGTAGAAATGGAAGCGGAAGACGATACTTTCAAAAACGTACATGTAAAAGTGACAATTCATACAGATTCTATCAACACGAACAATACCGACCGCGATAACCATTTGAAAAGTGAAGATTTCTTCAATGTTGCCGCAAACCCCGTAATTACTTTTGAATCTGATTCTTTGACCAGTGATGTTACAGGAAATCTGACGATCAACGGTATTACAAAACCAGTAAAATTAGATGTAGATTTCGGTGGAATCAATGTAGATCCTTGGGGACAAACCAAAGCCGGTTTCTCTTTTGAAGGTAAAATCAGCAGAAAAGATTTTGGTTTAAACTGGAACGCAGCTTTGGAAACAGGTGGCGTAATGGTTTCTGACGAGGTGAAAATTGCAGGCGACCTACAATTTGTAAAAGCATAAAATAAAATTTCATAGTTGATTTTTCAAGGTTCACTCTGATTTTTAGTCGGGTGAACTTTGTTTTTTTTAAAGCATATTTAAAATGAATATCCAAGATTTATCGAGCATTTCCGACCGTTTTCAGGAAACCGAAAAAATGCCGGTTCTTTTTCTCGGTCACGGTTCGCCGATGAATGCGATAGAAGAAAACCAGTTTGTACAGGGGTTCCGAAAAATCTCGAAAGAAATTCCGAAACCTAATGCTATTCTCTGTATTTCTGCGCACTGGTTTACCAAGGGAACTTTTGTTACCGCCATGGAAATGCCGAAAACCATTCATGATTTTTATGGTTTTCCGAAAGAACTTTTTGAGGTTCAGTATCCGGCAAAAGGAAGTCCCGAACTGGCAAAAGAAACAGCAGCGTTACTGGCTCCTACTTTTGTAGGCGAAGACCACAACTGGGGACTGGATCACGGTGCGTGGAGTGTCATCAGACATCTTTATCCCAACGCAGACATTCCGGTCATTCAGCTGAGTATTGATTATACCAAACCACCGCAATTTCATTTTGATCTGGCAAGTCAACTTCAAAAGTTACGAAAAAAAGGAATTTTGATAATCGGCAGTGGAAATATCGTTCATAATTTGCGGCTGGTAGATTTCCGAAATATCGATACGGTAGGTTACGGCTACGACTGGGCTTTGGAAGCCCGCGAAAAAACAAACAACTGGATCCTGGACGGTAATTTTAAAAATCTTATTGATTATCAGAAACACGGAACATTTCTACAAACTGCTGTTCCCACGCCCGATCATTTTCTGCCCCTCATTTATTCTTTAGGTTTAAAGGAAAAATCGGAAGAACTCTCATTATTCAATGACGAATTAATTGGCGGAAGCCTGAGTATGACCAGCGTAAGGATTGGTTAAATTAAAAATAAAAAAAAGATTCAGAAATTTTCTGAATCTTTTTTTTATGCTGTTTATAGAATCCAGTTCCTTAAATTTTCAAACCTGAATCACTCCTAAATTAAATTTCTCCGTAATTGGTGCATGGTTAGCGGCTTCAATTCCCATAGAAATCCATTTTCTGGTATCTACAGGATTAATGATGGCATCGGTCCATAATCTAGCTGCGGCATAAGTGGGCTCCGTCTGTTTTTGGTATTTTTTGGAAATGGAATCCAGAATTTCCTGATGTTCTTTTTCTCCGATTTCTATGCCTTGCTTTTTTAAAGTTGAAGTCTGAATTTGCGCCAGAACTTTCGCAGCCTGGCTTCCGCCCATTACCGCTAGTTCCGCCCATGGCCAGGCAACAATTAATCTTGGATCATACGCTTTTCCACACATCGCGTAATTTCCGGCACCGTAGGAATTCCCTGTAATTACTGTAAATTTCGGCACTACGGAATTAGAAACAGCATTTACCATTTTTGCACCGTCTTTGATGATTCCACCTTGTTCAGATTTGGAACCTACCATAAATCCGGTCACGTCCTGTAAGAATAATAATGGGATTTTTCGCTGGTTACAATTGGCAATAAAACGCGTCGCTTTATCAGCAGAGTCCGAATAAATAACGCCGCCAAACTGCATTTCTCCTTTTCCGTTTTTTACTAATTTCCGTTGATTGGCGACAATTCCTACGCTCCAACCGTCGATTCTTGCGGTCGCACAAATAATTGATTTGCCATAGTCCGGTTTGTACTCTTCGTATTCGGAATTATCAACCAGACATTTAATAATATTAAAAGTATCGTATTGATCTGATCGTGAAACCGGCATGTGTCCGAAAATATTTTCGATATTTTCTTTTGGCGGGAAACTTTCGATTCTGTCGAAACCTGCTTTTTCGAAATCGCCGATGGACTTCATGATATTTTTAATTCTATCTAAAGCATCTTTATCGTCTTTCGCCTTATAATCGGTCACACCGGAAATTTCGCAATGGGTAGTAGCTCCTCCTAAAGTTTCATTATCAATGGTTTCACCAATCGCCGCTTTCACCAGATAACTTCCGGCTAAAAATATAGAACCCGTTTTATCTACAATCATCGCTTCATCGCTCATAATCGGAAGATAGGCGCCACCTGCCACACAGCTTCCCATTACCGCAGAAATCTGGATAATTCCCATAGAGCTCATTTTTGCATTGTTCCTGAATATTCTTCCAAAATGTTCTTTGTCGGGAAAAATCTCATCCTGCATTGGCAAGAAAACCCCTGCAGAATCTACCAGATAAATAATGGGCAATTTATTTTCCATGGAAATTTCCTGAGCGCGAAGATTTTTTTTTGCCGTTATCGGAAACCAGGCACCCGCTTTTACGGAGGCGTCATTGGCCACCACCAGGCATTGCCGGCCGGAAACATAACCCATAACTACCACTACTCCGGCACTCGGGCAACCGCCATGTTCCTCATACATTTCATAACCGGCAAAAGCACCGATTTCAATAGAATCTGCGTTTTTATCAAGAAGATAGTCGATTCGTTCGCGCGCCGTTAACTTGCCTTCATCTCTTTGTTTTTGCAACCGTTTTTCTCCACCACCTTTCTTTATTTCAGAAAGCAAAGTGGTAATAGCGCCGAGTTTTAATTTATTTTGATCTTCTCTTTTGTTAAATTCTAAATCCATACGTGAAAAAAATTTTCTTAAAGATAAGTTTTTTTAAGATAATTCCGGAAGAAACATGCATTACAACTAATGATTTGAAACACAGAAAATTATTTTGCATAATTTTGGAGGATCAAACAAAATAAAAGAACCAAAATCCCGTTACAATTGCTTGGAATTATTCCTGATTTATTTTTTTAGTAGTTTATTATTTGAAGAACCCTGAAAGTTGTGAAATTTTCAGGGTTTTTTTTCAGTAAATGAAGAGGTTATTGTTCTTATAATCTAAATTGGATTTGTAGATTTGCAAAAGTTAAAATTTAAAAATAGTGGTTAAAAATTCTGCCCTTTTTCGCCTTCACATGATTGTATTTCTTTGGGGATTTACTGCCATTTTAGGAAAACTCATTTCCGCCAATGCCCAGGTGCTTACTTTTTACCGCATGCTTTTCGCAGCGCTGTTTTTATTTATTTTCATCCGTTTTTTCAAAAAAGAAAGCATCAAAATTTCTAAAAAGCTTTTCATTCAGCTTTCGGTAATTGGAGGATTCATGGCCTTTCACTGGCTCTGTTTTTTCCACGCGATCAAGGTTTCGAATGTTTCCATTGCACTGAGCTGTTTATCGCTTTCCACCTTGTTTGCTTCTATTTTGGAACCTGTTATTTTTAAAAGGAAGATCGACATTTCAGAGGTGATCATGGGAGTGGTGATCGTGATCTGTATGGGCCTCATTTTCAAGACCGAATTTCAGTATAAAGAAGGAATTTTCTATGGAATTCTTACCGCTCTTTTCGGAACCATATTTTCTGTTTTTAATGGAAAGATCTTTGGCAAAACCAGTTCCGGTAACATTATTTTCTATGAAATATTTTCGGGATTCCTTATTCTAACCGCATTTTTTCTATTGACGGGGCAGATTTTTCACCTTAATGAAATAAGCACCCATGATTTGACGTTAGTTATCATATTAGCAAGTATTTTCACCGCTTTCCCGATGTTGGAATCTGTGAATTTAATGAAATACATTTCGCCGTTTACCTTAATTTTAACGGTAAATCTGGAGCCGGTTTACGGGATTATTCTGGCTTTTTTTATCTTTGGTGAATCTGAGGAAATGAGCCCCATATTTTACGGTGCTTCTTTAATTATGATTTTGGCAATTATTGTTAATGGAGTTTTAAAGTCAAGAAAAAATACAGCTGCAAAAAAAGCACAGAATTGATGAGAAAATTATTCTTTGCCGCTTTGGTTACTTCAGGAGTTTTTTCTGAAGCACAAATTGTGCGAAAATATTCAAACGAATTTCTCAATATCGGAGCTGGTGCGAGAGGTCTGGCAATGGGCGGTGCGGTAATTTCTAATCAAAATGATGTTTATTCGCCAATGTGGAATCCGGCAGGATTAATCGGCGTTGACCGTGATTGGCAGGGAGCAGCAATGCATGCTGAATATTTTGAATCGATCGCCAAATACGACTATATCGCTTATGCAAAACCGTTGGATAACAAAGGAGGAGTTTTTGCAATTTCCATCGTCCGACTCGGAGTTGACAACATCCTGAATACTACACAACTTATTGATCCTGAAGGAAATATCGACTACGATAAAATCACCAGTTTTTCACAGTCCGATTATGCGGCGTTACTTTCTTATGCCTTTCATCCTGGCGGAAATCAGAAAATAGATGTCGGTGTTAATGCAAAATTAGTCTACAGAAATGTCGGAAAATTTGCAAGTGGCTATGGTTTTGGTTTTGATTTGGGAGCGGTTTATCATTCCGACAACGGCTGGAATTATGGCGCTGTAATGAAAGATATTACAACTACGGTAAACTTCTGGACCATCAATCAGAAAGAACTTTCGGCCGTGGTGAACGGTGAGGAATTTAATCCCGCTCCAAAAGATAAAATGGAATTAACCATGCCTAAATTAAATGTAGGAATGAGCAGAAATTTCGAAATCAACCGGGATTTGGAACTCATGCCAGAAGCGGGAATCAATGTTGATTTCGCCAAAACGGCAGCGGTTATTTCGACCGATTTTGCAAGTATTACGCCTTATGCGGGCGCCGAACTTAAATTTCAGGATATGATTTTTGTGAGAGTTGGTTTAAACAGATTTCAAACTATAACCGATATCGAAAATCTAAAAAGAAAAGTTTCCTTTCAGCCCAGTGCTGGGATTGGAATTAAATACCACGGTTTAACTTTAGATTATGCAATTACCAATTCGGGAATCGGTGGCTCTAACTTCTATTCTAATTTCTTTTCTCTGAAATTGGATATGGGAGATTTCAGAAATTAATACTGATTTAAAAACTTCCGATTTAACGTCAAGCTTAATTTTTCGCAAATTTTCTTAAACCCCAAAAATCACATAAAGGAACGGGTTACTTTCCACAAAACAATTTCCGGAAGAAATTTTAATGAACTTAATTCCTTCACTTTTCTTAATGGTTAAAATTTTAATTTTAATTTGAGAAGTAACATTTTCAGATTGCACAGATTTCTTTCAAATAAAAAAAAACCACGAAAAACTTCGTGGTTTCGTGGCTTTTTGTGAGCGCTGTTAGAGCTCTAAGCTGTAACAGCGCTTAAGCTTTATGCTCCATAAGGAATCCAGATATTTTTAATTTCTGTCGCGTGTCTTAAAAACTCCTGACCTTCACCATGTTTTGGATTCAGCCAGTTTCTGTGTTTTCCAAAATTCACCCACGAACGTTTCATGGAATCGGTGGAAAGTAATTCGACATTTTTGCTTCCTTCCTGAGTTCCGAAATACCAAATTCCTTCCACATTATAATGTTTCGCGAGTTCATTGGCTAATTCCTCTTTTGGACCGGTTACAATATTCACCGTTCCGGCAGGAACATCAGAGGTTTCTAAAATCTGATAAAAATCGGTGGCTGAAAATGGCTGCTTTTCAGATGGAATGACCACTACCCTGTTTCCCATCGCAATTGCCGGAATTACCGTTGAAATAAATCCTAACAACGGATTTTCTTCCGGACAAACAATTGCCATTACACCGATTGCTTCGGGCATTGCTAAAGTAACCATTCTTTGAACGGTAGAATGCGCTGCGCCATCATATTTATCGGAATAAGCGGCGTAAGTATAAATTCTTTCAATTGATTTTTCCACCTCATCCTGAGCAGATTCTAAAGATTGATTCGTCATCTCCACAATTCTTTCTGCAAATTCTTCTGAACGAATTGCTAAATTTTCGGCGATATAATAAAGAACCTGCGCTCTGGCATGACCGGTCATTCCACCCCAAGATTTTTCGGCGTGCGCTGCTTCAACGGCATTTCTGATATCTTTTCTGTTCCCTTCAGAAACTTCTCCGATATATTCACCGAAAGCATTTTTGATTTCTGTGCTGTAACCACCATCTGGGCGGGCTTGTTTTCCCCCGATATACATTTTCGTCGTACGGTTGATTTCTGCCAAAGTATTTTTTGCTTTTTTACCCTCTTTCGGTTTTTCAGTTTTGGGCAAAATTGGTTTTGCGGTAAATTCGGCTTCAACTCTTGGTTTCATATATTCATACAAACCTTCTTTTCCGCCTTCTCTACCGAAACCGGATTCTCGGTACCCACCAAATCCAGCAGCGGCATCAAACTGATTGGTACAGTTGATCCAAACGCTTCCTGCTTTTATTTTCGGTGCAATATCTAAAGCCAAATTAATATTTTCTGTCCAAACACTTGATGCCAAACCATATCTCGTATTATTTGCCAAAGCCACTGCTTCTGAATGTGAACGGAAAGTCATCGCGACCAAAACCGGTCCGAAGATTTCTTCCTGAGCAATCACAGCGCTTGTTGGAACATCGGTAAATAAAGTCGGCGGATAAAACCAGCCGTTTTCTGGAATTCCATTTTTTGGCTGATAAATCGTACAGCCTTCATCGATGCCGATTTGAACCATGTCTTTAATGGTTTTCAGCTGAATTGGATCTACGATAGAACCCATATCAACCGCTTTGTCCATTGGATCGCCGATACGCAACGTTTCCATTCTTGCACGAAGTTTTTTGTAGAAAACCTCAGAAACTGATTCCTGAATTAACAGTCTGGAACCGGCACAACAAACCTGTCCCTGATTGAACCAGATCGCATCTACAATTCCTTCCACCGCAGAATCCAAATCTGCATCTTCAAAAACGATGAATGGTGATTTCCCACCCAACTCAAGAGATATTTTCTTACCTGTTCCGGCGATATTTGTTCTTAATATTTTACCTACTTTGGTTGAACCTGTGAAAGCCACTTTCTGAATGTCTTTATGATTGACCAAAGCATTTCCGGCAACAGTTCCTTTTCCCGTGACTATATTTACAACCCCTTTTGGAAGTCCAACTTTCTCACAGATTTCCGCAAAAAGCAAAGCGGTTAAAGAGGTATATTCTGCAGGTTTCAAAACGATGGTATTTCCCATGGCCAAAGCCGGGGCTACTTTCCAGGAAAGCATCATTAAAGGGAAATTCCAGGGAATAATCTGTCCCACCACGCCTATTTCCTGATAATCCCGGAATTCGGTATCCATCAATTTTGCCCAGCCTGCGTGATGGTAAAAATGTCTGGCTACAATTGGAATATCGATATCACGGGTTTCACGAATTGGTTTTCCGTTGTCTAATGTTTCAAGAACCGCAAACAATCTTGAGTGCTTCTGGATTTGTCTTGCGATGGCATACAGATATTTTGCACGTTCGAATCCACCGATTGCTACCCAGTCTGCAAGTGCACTGTTGGCTGCCATCACGGCTTTGTCGACATCGGTTTCGTCAGCTTCAGCAATCTTGGCTAAAAATTCTTTATTGGAAGGATTGTTGGAATCCATGTGTTTTTTGGAATGCGGTTTTACCCATTCTCCGCCAATAAATAAGTCGAAATTTCTGTTATGATTTTCTAAAAATTCCACAGCAGAAGCTGCGCTTTCTGGAGCTGGACCGTAAACCATGGTGTCGTATATTTCTTTGATTTCCATTATGTTGATTTGATAATGTGTTGATTTAGTGATGTGACGGTGCAGTAATTTCAACTACAAAGACACAATCGTTCAGTTTCTTTCGGTAGATTAAAAGAGCAATGTTGGATTTCTACTCTGTTGAAAGTCTAAGTATTTTGTTTTTATAATCGTTCTTTATATCAGGTTCCCACTTGCGCCCCGACCTGAGTGGAGCTCTTTTTGTGCAACGAAGTGGAGCAAGAAAGCGGGAACGGAGGGCGGAAAAAGGCGCCCTACTTGGACTTCGCTCTGTAACCATTTTGACTTCGCTCAGTATGACAATTACGCCATCGGGTGCCGGAAACCGGCACTGTAACTTCCCGTTACGTAATGTTCCAACTGCCGCTCGATGTCGCCCAAAAGGGAACTTGCGCCGAATCTGAACAAATGGGGCGTTAACCAGTCGTTGCCCAATTCTTCTTTGATCAAAATTAAATAATCGAGTGCCTGTTTTGCTTTTTGAATTCCGCCAGCAGGTTTGTAACCGACTTTCACGCCGGTTAATTCGTAATAATCGCGGATACATCGGATCATGACCAGACTCACGGCTAAAGTTGCGTTTACGGATTCTTTTCCGGTGGAGGTTTTGATAAAATCTGATCCTGCCATCATGGCGACCCAAGATGCTTTTGCGACTTTGGTGTAGGTAGGAATTTCGCCGGTTGCCAAAATGGTTTTCATGTGTGCGTCGCCACAAGCTTGTCGGCAAAGTTTGATTTCGTCGTAAAGTTCTTTCCACTTTGATTCCAGAACCAAATCTCTGGAAATAACGATATCGATTTCTGTTGCTCCGGCGGCGACCGATTTTTTGATTTCTGTAATTTTATCTTCAAGGGAAATTTTACCTGCAGGAAATCCGGTAGAAACGGCTGCGATTGGAATCGAAGTTCCTTTCAACGCTTCTTTTGCGTAAGGAATTAAGTTGTGATACACACAAACTGCTCCTGTCGTCAGGTTTGCATCCTGCATTCCTAATTTCACCAGCAAATCTTCGCGAACGGGATTTTTGGCTTTTTCGCAGAGCCGCATTACGTTTCCGCGGGTATCGTCTCCGGCAAGCGTAGTTAAATCAATCATGGAGATTGCCTTTAAAAGCCAGGCTGCCTGAAATTCTTTTTTCACACTTCTTCTTCCGCCCAGAGTTGCAACGCGTCTTTCGATGGCGCTCCTGTTAATATTGATGGTATCGAAATATTTGGTGTTGAAAGATAAGCCTTCATTTCGCACTTCACTGCTATTTTGCATAGAAACGGTCTGTTTTTTTTCTAATGTCTTTTGCATAAATGATGATGTTATATTAGAAAATAAAATTGCATTAATTATAGATTGTAAAATTAGCCAATTATCTGCAAATGGGTGTTATGGTTTTTGAAAAAAGAGCCAACAAAAAAGCACACTTCCTATGAAGTGTACTTTTTATAAATGACCTGTTATCAACAACTGTTTACTATACCTTAAGCTGTCTGCCAATACTTTGCTCTAAAGAGATAAAAGTTTCTGTTCTGGTAACCCCTTTTAATTTTTGAATTTTATTAAGAATTTCCATCAAGTGATCATTGTCTCTGCATAAAACTTTAAGAAATATCGTGTAATTCCCTGTGGTATAATGCGCTTCTACGACTTCATTAATTTCATTGAGTGCTTTGATTGCGTCATGATAATGGCTGGGTTGCTCTAAAAAGACTCCAATAAAAGACACCACCTTGAATCCAATTTTTCGGGGATTAAGAAAAGAGATAGAATTCTCTATCACTCCCGCCTGTTCTAGTTTTTTTATCCGTTGGTGGACTGCTGTAGTAGAGATCCCCACGTTTTTTGAAATATGAGCAAGAGATGTTTTCGCATTATCCATCAACATATAGATAATATCTTTATCGATCTTATCTAAATGATATTCGGCATTAATTGCATTTTTCATTTTAAAGAATTTTTCGGTTTAAATTTTATTCAATAGACTTTTACTGGTTTTTCACTAATACGGTCAAGACAGGAAAATGATCGCTATATCCTCCTAAGTATCTTGAACCAGCGAATGTTCTAAAAGGCCGGCCTGCTAATTTTTTATCCCAATTGCTTAATTTGTCATGATTGAAAACTTTTGCATCTTTAAACAGAAGCGGATAATTGGAATTAAAAAAATCAGCGGACAAAATCATTTGGTCAAAAAGTAAGCCATTTTTGTAATGAAATGTAGAAAATTTTTCATTTTTGAACAGTTCGGCTGACGGATTCACTAAAATTTTATTGAAGTCTTTGTCATAAATAAAATTATTTATCATTTCCTCATCGGGATTTTCGTTGAAATCACCGCAGATGATTACCGCTTCCTCAGTGCCTGAAATTAATTTTGAAATCTTTTCGTTCAGATCTTTAAGGATATATTCCCGCTTGGGTTTATTGATATCTTTTTCTCTTTTCGACGGGAGGTGAAGGACAAAGACATTCATCAGAACATTCAAATATTTCACTTTACAAAACAGAACATCTCTGGTCGTATCATAATATTCTGATTCTTTATTTTCGACTGCAAAGAGATAGGAAATAGGTTCGGAATAAATAATTTCGATTTTACTTTTGTCATATAAAAGCGCCACATCTACTCCTCTTTCATCCATTGATTCGTAATGCACGATTCCGTAACTGGAATTAAACGGGTCTAATTTCACCAATTCTTCTAACGGCTTTTTCCCCTGAACTTCGGATATGCCAATCAACATGGGCAAAGAATGTTCACTTTCCGATATTAACTGAAAAACCTGTGCAATTTTAGAAAGTTTGTTCCGGTATTTTCTTTCGTCCCAGTTCTGCAGTCCCGACGCTGTAGGGTCTAACTTATGAATGCGCGGAAGATCCGGACGAAACAAATTTTCGACATTGTAGAAAGCAATAAGTTCCTTTTCATCTTTACTGTCCATCCTAAAAATCAACTGCTTTTTTTATCATTATAAATAGCACAGAATATTGATTGTGTTTAATTTAATCTAAAATATCCGGTCTCCTTTCAATCGTTATTCTCAATGCTTCTTCATGCTGCCAGTCTTCGATTTTTTTTGAGTTTCCGCTCAGTAAAATATCGGGAACCTTCAATCCTTTGTATTCCGAAGGTCTTGTGTAGATCGGCGGGGAGAGTAAGTTGTCCTGAAAACTGTCGGTTAATGCAGACTGTTCATCATTTAAAACGCCGGGTAATAACCGAATAACCGCATCTGCTAAAACGCATGCTGCCAACTCGCCGCCGGTAAGAACATAGTCACCGATAGAAATCTCTTTTGTAATATGCAGATCGCGGACCCGCTGATCAATCCCTTTATAATGACCACACAGAAAAATGAGATTATTTTTGATGGAAAGCATATTGGCAATTTTTTGAGTTAAAGTCTCACCATCAGGGGTAAGATAGATAATTTCATCGTAATTTCTCTGGGTTTTTAATTCCGAAATACATTTATCGATAGGCTCAATCATCATCACCATTCCGGCCCCCCCGCCATAAGGTTCGTCATCGATCTGTCTGTGTTTTCCGGTGCTCCAGTCTCTTAACTGATGAAAATGCACTTCTGCCAAACCTTTCTGCATTGCTCTTTTCAGAATTGAAGCCTGAAAAGGACTTTCCATTAATTCCGGTAAAACACTTATAATATCTATTCTCATTGTTCCGTATTGTTCTTTTTATTAGGAATAATTATCAACCTTAATGATGAATCTCTGTTAATATAACTCCACATCCAGTTGAAGAAAACCGCCAGTTTATTCCGGACACTTAAAATAAGCATCAAGTGTAAAAACATCCAAAAATACCAGGCAAAAAAACCTTGGAATTTGAAATGTGGTAAGTCGACCACAGCCCGGTGTTTCCCTATCGTTGCTAAACTTCCCTGATCTTTATACTCATATTGTTGCCAATCTTTTTCAGAAGTTTTAAGGAAGTTTTTAGCCAAGTTCTTCCCCTGATTAATCGCAACATTGGCTACCTGCGGGTGACCTGCCGGATACAGCGGTGTTTCCATGTAAGCGATATCTCCAATAGCGAAGATATTGCCGTACCCTACAATTCTGTTGTAGCGGTCTGTTTTGAATCTGTTTCTGACTATAATTCCGGGATTCAAACCATCGATAATATTTCCGGTAACTCCGGCGGCCCAAATTACATTATTTGATGGAATTGTTTTTCCACTTTTCATGAAAACTTTGTCACCGTCATAATCTGTGACCATTTCCCCTTTCAGGAAAACGACTCCGAGCTCTTTCAGATATTGGGCAGATTTTTCCTGGGCTTCTTCACTCATCACCCCCAGTGGCATTTCTGTAGAACTTATTAAAATGATTTTCAGATCATCAAAATTCATGTGAGGATAATCGCGGGGAAGAATATCTTTCTTCATTTCTGCAAAAGCACCTGCCAACTCTACTCCTGTGGGCCCGCTTCCTACGATAACGATATTCCAGTTTCCGTCATCGCTGCGTTTTCTTTCGATAATTAATTTCTCAAACGTCAATAAAACGTGATTTCTAATCGCAATTGCTTCCTGGGTGTTTTTCATTCCGAAAGTCAAATGCTCCATTTTATCATTGCCAAAGAAATTGGTTTTGCAACCTGAAGCAATCACCAGTTTATCATAGGTGAATTCTCCCTCCTGGGTCACAATTTTATTTTGTTCAGGAATAATCCGCTGAACTTCGGTGAGCCGGAACTGAATATTGCGGGAGCGTTGAAAAATCTTCCTGAAAGGAAAAGAAATATTACTGGGTTCAATCCGCCCGCAAGCTACCTGGTAGAAAAGCGGCTGAAACATGTGATGATTCACCTTGTCGATGACCATCACTTTTTTTCTTTTATTATTAAGGGATTTCGCCAATTGAAGTCCGGCAAAACCACCACCAATAATTACTATTTTTTCGCGTGCTTCCATTGGTACAAAATTAAGTAATTTTTTATCAAAGCCTATAGATTGGCTTCATATATAAGATCTGCGAAAAAAAAAAATCCTTGAAGAAATTCCAAGGATGATATTTTATTGTTTTACGATTTGCGTGACTTGCTGAGTATTGTCACTTAAGACATATCTCATCAGGTATTTACCCGGTCTGAGCTTATCTAAACGAATCTCTTCAGAATTTTTATTAATCTGATATTCTGCCACCTGCATTCCTAATATAGAATAAAAAGTAACAGATTTTATTTTCAAAAAGGCATCTTTTGATTTTACGAAAATAAAATCCCGGGCAGGATTAGGGTACGCGACAATAACACCATCATCTGATTTCTGACTGGTTACCATCGAAACCCGATCAACAGACTGAGCGGAAATTTTTCCCGAAAAAACTGTTAAACTGCCGACCAATATTACTAAAAACAATAAATTTTTCACCTATAATAATTTTATTTTAACGATATCCTTACAAAACTAAGGAATTCTATTTGAAATACAATAGCTTTTATGCAAAACTATATTTAAATTTGCAGTCTATAAATCAAATACTATTCCAAAATATGATCATCTATTCCAGAAACCGAAGATTAAGAACAAACGCCGCTATCAGAGCGTTAGTTCAGGAAACTACCCTTACGACCAGTGATTTTGTAATGCCGATTTTTGTGATGGAAGGCATCAACAGACAAGAACCGATATCCTCCATGCCAGGAATTTTCAGGCGGACTTTAGATCTTACCGTGAAGGAATGTCAGGAACTATTTTCCCTCGGTGTTAAAGCGGTGAATCTGTACATGAAAGTTTCTGAAGATTTGAAAGACAACACCGGAAAAGAGTCATGGAATCCAAACGGTTTAATGCAAAATACCATTAAAGCAATTAAAGATGCCGTTCCCGGAATGGTCATCATGCCTGATGTTGCTTTGGATCCCTATTCAATGTACGGTCACGACGGAATTGTCACCAACGGTAAAATCGATAACGATGCCACCAACGAATCTCTGGTGAAAATGTCGGTTTCCTGTGCGGAAGCGGGAGCAGATATTATTGCACCGAGCGACATGATGGACGGCAGAGTTGCAGCAATCAGAACAGGTCTCGAAGAAAACGGTTTTACCGATGTGGGAATTTTAAGCTACGCTGCGAAATATGCAAGTTCATTTTACGGCCCATTCAGAAGTGCTTTAGATTCAGCACCCGTAGATAATCAGGATGTTCCGAAAGATAAAAAAACGTATCAGATGGATTTTCATAATTCCAGAGAAGCCATTGATGAAGTTTTAAAAGATGTTGCGGAAGGTGCAGATATTATCATGATCAAACCGGGAATGCCCTATCTGGATATCGTTGCCAAAGTTCGCGAAGCAATCGATTTACCAATTGCAGTATACAATGTGAGCGGAGAATACGCAATGTTAAAAGCGGCCGCACAAAATGGCTGGCTGGATAATGACAAAGCCATTATCGAAAGTTTAACCTGCATCAAACGCGCCGGAGCAGACATGATATTTACGTATGCTGCAAAAGAAGCCGCGATTTTATTGAATCAGTAAAAGAATTTAAATACAAACAGAAAGAACTTCAATACCGGAAGTTCTTTCTGTTTTAAAACCAAGGCTTTTTATTTTGAACATAAGTCCGATCGAACTGTTCATCACTCATGGTAAGATAAATAATCCCTTCGATAAAAGGAATGACTGTTGCTACTCCACAAGTGCAGATATTTAAAATAACCTGAATAATTCCCTCCTTTATATATCCCAGGTAAAATTTATTCGCTGCAAATGGACTAAGCAATAAGCCTAAAAGTCCGGCAGCCAATTTTTTCTCTGAACGATAATTGTTCGGATTTTGCGACGATTGAGGATGATTATAACCGTAAGTTTCCATATAATTAATTTCTTAGTTTAACTATAAGTCACTCAAAAACTCCCAAAGTTACAATCGAATTATATTTTCCCCAGATAAAATAAACCGATACATTTCTGATTTTCATCTAAGCCCAGAAAACCGTTCAGATGATTAATCATTCCCGGCGTACTCCAGTAACAACCAACTTCATGAGCAGTTGCAGTAAGATACATATTCTGAACAGCCATCGCCGTTGCAGCTATTTCTTCCCATTCCGGAACTAAACCACTGAAATTAACACAAATAGTAACGATCGCAGCAGACTTTGCCACTTTGTCAGAAATATCCAGATACTTCTTTTCCAGAAAAGCTTCAGGATTAGCTGTCTGCTTGTAGATTTCTGCCAATTTTTCTCCTAACTGATTTTTTTCCTCACCACGAAAAACTTTTAACCTCCACGGTTTTGTCCGCTTGTGACTTGGCGCAAAATTCGCAGAATTCACAATTTCAGCAAGAACCTCTTCCTCAATTTCCTCTGTGGAATAGGATTTAGGGAAAATGCTTCTTCTTTTTTCTATAATGTTTTTTAATATTTCTGCGTTGTCCATTGATTTGTTAAATTAATTTTAATTAAAAATTACCAGACCTGTTCGATAACCTGGCTGATATTATTGAGCGTAAAAGAATCTCCAACCTGTTTTCCGAACATCATTTTCGCCATCGGGCTTTCTTCAGAAATCGCATAAAACCGGTCTCCTTCAAAGAAAAACTCTCCAAGGGAAACAGAAATATAAAATCGCGCTTTGTTGGTAAAAACAATAGATCCCAGCTGAATTCTCTCCGAAGGATAATCTGAAATTTTAGATAAATTCCTTTGCAAATCCTTTAATGAAGCCA
The DNA here is from genome assembly GCF_004359195.1 of Chryseobacterium salivictor. NCBI lineage: Bacteria > Pseudomonadati > Bacteroidota > Flavobacteriia > Flavobacteriales > Weeksellaceae > Chryseobacterium > Chryseobacterium salivictor. The sequence goes on from NZ_CP037954.1 coordinate 273,768, forward strand.
TTTGCTTTTGCATCTGATAAATTTCTTCCTGCATTTCTTCCCGAATAGAATCATACTTAGAAGTTTTTTTTACCTCCCGGCTTGCCTCCAGAGTGAATTCCATAAAATTCTCAAGCTTGTGAATTTTTTGCGAAATAATTTCTTTTACATAAGTGCGAACTTCACTTTTCACGATGATATTCTTCTGCATATCACTTCTATTTTTTTTAAAGGTAAAAAATATTCTCAAATAGAATCGTCAAAAATCAATTACCAACTCAAAGCAAGATTACATTTTCATTCGCTGGCGGGTCGCCTCATAAAGAATAGCCCCACAGGCTACAGAGACATTCAAAGACTGGGTTTTACCTTCCATCGGAAGTTTTATTTTTTCATCGGAATGATGCAGAACCTCTTTAGAAATTCCGGTTTCTTCATTTCCCATAACGATGGCACACGGCTGGGTAAAATCCACATCGTAGTATAATTTCTGTGCTTTTTCTGTCGCAGAAAAAACCTGAACGCCGGATTGCTGAAGGAAATCAACGGTATGACTTAAGTTTTTTTCTTTACAGATTTTAATATTATACATCGCGCCGGCAGAAGTTTTAATCGCATCTGAATTCATTGGCGCTCCTCCTTTTTCCGGAATAATCACAGCGTCAACTCCGGCGCATTCTGCGGTTCTGCAGATTGCTCCAAAATTTCTAACATCCGTTAACCGATCCAAAATTAAAAGAAACGGCGTTTTTCCGGATTCAAAAATTTCGGGCAATATATTTTCAATCGAATGAAAAGGAACATCTGAAATAAAAGCAACAACACCTTGATGATTCTTTCTGGTAAAGCGATTCAGTTTTTCGATCGGAACATAATTCGGTCTGATTTTGTGTTTCGCCAAAAGATTTTTCAGTTCATAATAAATATCTCCCTGCAAAGCATTCTGCAAAAATACTTTATCAACGGTTTTTCCGGCTTCAATTGCTTCAATTACTGGGCGTAACCCAAATATAAAATCTTCTTTCATAAGTTCTTTAAAAGTTAAAATTCAAGGTTTTCTTTGCGTTCCTTCCCTTGAAATCGGAACCGTTTTATTTTAAAACTGCTCACCCAGAATCGCTCTCTTTTGAGCCATCGCATATCCCAGATGCAAGCTTTCGTGCATATTGTTGAAAATAATAGCGTCCTGAATATTCTTTAAATCCAACCCAAAACTGGTCGTATAAGAAGTATAATCGGGAAAAAAATCATCATCATAATCTTTCATTAAAACTTTGGAAGTTTCCGTCAGCAGATAAGCCAGATCATCAATTTCTGACTGCTGCACATCCAAATTAGGAAGGGTGCCTTTTTTGTAGGTTTCTATCCAGTATTTATCGATCCGAAAAGGATTCCCGCTCAGATAATAATGCAATAATTGCTGCGTCGCCACCGTGTGTGCGATGTTCCAATAAATATTATTGTTGAAACCATCAGGAATCAGCAACAAATCTTTATTAGAGGTATTTTGCAGGATTTCTAAAAGATTTCGGCGAACTTGACGGTGTGCCTGAAAATGATAATTCATTTTGCGATTATTTTAATGGCCAAAAATAGGTTAATTAACTGAAAATGACAAGAATTTCGCCGAGTTTCATGAATAGACATTCAGGGTTCTTCCTTGGAAAACAAAGAATTAAAAATCCATTTTAAACTGTATCTGTTTGCCATTTCTTCCTTACTATAAAACAGCCTCTCTTTTGCGAGTGAAATTTCACATTCTCATGTTTAACAAACTTTAACGCACCGTTGGCATTAATTGTGTTGACTGGTCTGCGTATTTATTGGAAATTTACACTTTAAATTCTACAAACACTATGTCAGAACTCAACCAAGCTGAAGATATCAGACAGCTAACCGAAAAAGTAAGAGAACAGAATTACTTTTTCACTCTTTTAAAACAGGAAATCAACAAAGCAATTATCGGACAGGAATATATGGTAGACCGTTTATTAATCGGTCTTCTGGGAAATGGTCACGTTCTGTTGGAAGGTGTTCCCGGTTTGGCAAAAACTTTAGCGATAAAGACGTTGGCAGATGCCGTGCACGGCGCTTTTTCCCGCATACAGTTTACTCCTGATCTATTACCTGCAGATGTAGTGGGAACAATGATTTACAGTATTAAAGACAATGATTTTTCTATAAAAAAAGGACCAATTTTCGCCAACTTTGTTTTGGCAGATGAGATCAACCGTGCTCCTTCAAAAGTTCAGTCGGCGCTCTTGGAAGCGATGCAGGAAAAGCAGGTAACCATCGGCGATGAAACAATGCCACTCCCAAAACCCTTTCTCGTTTTGGCCACCCAAAACCCGATTGATCAGGAAGGAACTTATCTTTTGCCGGAGGCGCAAAGCGACCGTTTTATGCTGAAATGCACCATTACTTATCCGAATTTTGAAGACGAGAGAACAATCATGAAAATGATTGCCAGTGGACATTCCCCGGAAATCCGCCCGGTCATTACCTTAGAAAATGTAACCGAAGCCAAGAAATTAATCAATCAGATTTATCTGGATGAGAAAATTGAAAAATATATTCTGGATATGGTTTTTGCGACCCGTTTCCCAGATCAATACGGACTTTCTGACTTAAAAAGCTATATCAGTTTCGGTGCCTCGCCGAGAGCTTCCATCAATTTGTCAATTGCAGCACGAGCGATGGCTTTCTTGAAAAACCGCGCTTTCGTAATTCCGGAAGATGTGAAAGAAATAGCAAAAGACGTTCTTCGTCACCGTATCGGATTGAGTTTTGAAGCCGAAGCCGAAGAAATTACCGCTGATGAAATTATAGAAAAAATCCTGGGTAAAATTCAAGCGCCTTAACTAGGGCAACAACAAATCAGTGTAACTGTTTACTTAATAATTTAGGGTAAGTGTTACATTGATCAATTATTATATTGATTCATTTTTATGGAAATCAAAGACATCATAAAAAAAGTAAAACAAATTGAAATCCGGACCAAAAAAAAGTCCGAAGCAACTTTGATGGGTCAATACCACAGTGCTTTCAAAGGTCAGGGAATGACTTTTTCAGAAGTCCGTCCTTACCAGTTTGGTGATGAAATCCGAAGAATCGACTGGAATAAAACCGCCCGTTTCCGCGAACCGTTTGTAAAAGTGATGGAAGAAGAGCGGGAATTAACCTTAATGCTTTTAGTCGATATTTCTGCCTCCATGAATTACGGCACACAAACTCAGTTGAAACGGGAATTCGTCGCTGAAATCGCCGCAAGTTTAGGATTTTCTGCCGCCGGAAATAATGACAAAGTGGGTTTGATTTTATTTGCCGATAAAGTGTACAAAGTAATTCCGCCGCAAAAAGGACGTAAACATATTTTGGCTATTATAAGCAATATCTTATCCGCAGAATATATTCCGGCAGAAGCCAAAATTGACAAAGCTCTTGAATATATGATGAGTGTTTTCAAAAAAAAATCGCTGATTTTCATGTTCTCTGATTTTGAAGATTCTTATGATTTGAAAATGCTGAGAGTTGCCTCGCGAAAACATCAATTATTAGGCTTAAGAGTTTATGATGAAAAAGACAACGAAATCCCCGATGTCGGATATGCCCTTTTTAAAGATGCAGAAACCGGAAAACAAATTTGGGCAAATACCTCTAATGCCAGATGGCGCTACGATTTTGCAGAACACCAAAAACAAAAAGTAAGAAACGTAACCGAAGATTTTGAAAGTTCTTCCGCAGGATTTATCAATATGAATACCGGCGAAGATTATTCTAAATTTCTGTATCAGTATTTCAGGAAAAAATAGAATGCATAAGGGCGAAATAATAATTTACAAAAGCCAAAACGGCGAAACTGCCATCGATGTGAAACTGGAAGACGAAACGGTGTGGCTAAATCGCAAGCAAATGTCTCTGCTGTTTGACAGAGATGTGAAAACAATTGGAAAACATATTAATAATGCTATTAAAGAGGAACTAAATGAATATTCAGTTGTCGCAAAATTTGCGACAACTGCTTCCGACGGAAAAATTTATCAGACAGAATTTTATAATCTCGATGTCATTATTTCCGTTGGTTATCGCGTGAAATCCCGAAGTGGAATACAATTCAGAATTTGGGCTAATTCTGTTCTTAAAAATTATTTAATTAAAGGCTATTCAATTAACGAAAAAGCAACGAAACAGCAATTGGATAATCTAAGTTCGATGGTGAAAATATTATCTGATTCACTGGAAAACAAAGTAATTTCTAATGATGAAGCCAAAGGTGTTTTAAGGATTATTAAAGATTATACTTATGGCCTGGACACACTGGATAAGTATGACAACCAAATTTTAGAAATTGAAAATATTTCACAGAAAAAAGAATTTAAAGCAAATTAAGAAAAAGCAGCGATGTTTTTATATTTGGTAACAAAAAATCATTCGTTCAGTGACGGAAACAAAAGAATTGCCGCTTTCTTATTTTTATGGTTTCTTTCAAACAACGAACTACTGTACAGAAAAAGCGGAGACAAATTACTGGAAAACAATACTTTAGTCGCATTAACTTTAATGATTGCGCAAAGCAAATCAGAAGAAAAAGACACCATGGTGAAAGTAGTGGTAAATCTCATTAATAAAAACAATTAAGAGTTGAAAAAAACATTTTTAATCTTATTCGCATTTCTCAGTGTTTTCGCATTTTCGCAAACATTGAGTTCCAAACTCGACAAAACCACTTTGGTTCTAGGTGAACCTGGGACTTTGCACATTCATATTTCTAATCTGCAGGCCAAAGATGTTTTGTCTGCTCCCAAAAATGAACTGCTCCCTTTTCATTTTGAAGAAATAAAAGACAGCATTAATAAGCAGGTTGACACCTATGACCGTGTCATTGAATTTGCCGTTTATGATGAAGGGAAATTCACCATTCCTGCGCTCGATTTTAGAATTAACGGTAAACTTCTAAAAACCATTCCTTACGATGTTGAAGTCATTAATACTGCTCAAAAAGGCGATCAGATCAATGATATCATGAAAAACAAAGAGGTCGATCTCGGCGTGCAGGATTACTGGCAAATGTACAAATGGTATATTTTAGGAGTATTTATTATATTGGCGTTAATTTTCATTATTCATCAACTCATTAAATATGGCAGACGGAAAAAATCTGATCCGGTCGTGATGACCAACCAAACACTGAGAGAATTAGATAAGTTGAAAAAGAAAAATTACATCGAAAACGGAAATTACCGGTTGTTCTATGTAGAACTAATAGATATAACTCGGAATTTCATCACCAAACAATATAAAATCCCTGCCGATGTTTTGCTGACCGACGATTTAATAGATGTCATCAAATTAAACAACACCATTTCTCAAGAAAATGAGAAAACAATAGAAGACATTTTCTTGAGAGGAGATCTCGTGAAATTCGCAAAAGTTTTCCCTGATCAACAAAATATGCAGGACGATTTCGATCAGATGAAAGCTTTCGTAAAAAGGTCTTCCAAGGATTTGGAAGCCGAACAACTAAGAACTGGAGTATAAAAATGATGACACTGGATTTTTTAAATTTCGAATTATACAGCCCGTGGTTCTTATTGCTGTTTGTGACTTTCATCCCACTGATTATCCGCGACTTACACAATAAAAAACGCTCCGGAATCACTGTTCCTTCTACTCAAAATATGCAGGAAAACAAATCGATTCACTTCGTTCTGTTCCTGCTGAAGATCTCAAAATACCTTATTCTTTCCTGCCTAATCATTGCGATGGCAAGACCGCGTACATTTACCATTTCGCAGGATCAGGATGACAGCAAAGGAATCGACATCATGCTTTCAGTGGATGTTTCCCTGAGTATGCTGGCGAAAGATTTAGAACCCGACCGTTTGATGGCGCTTCAAAGCATTGCCAAAAAATTCGTCAACAGCCGGCCTGGCGACAGAATCGGCTTGGTAACTTACGCCGGCGAAGCATTTACCAAAGTACCCGTGACTTCTGATCACGCCGTGGTGATCGATGAGCTGGATCATCTCAGCACTTCAGAACTGACACCGGGAACCGCAATCGGTGAAGGACTTTCTGTAGCAGTCGCCCATTTGAAAAACAGCAAAGCAAAATCGAAAATAATCATTCTGATGACGGACGGTGTCAGCAATGTGGAAAATGCAATGCCGCCGCAAGTCGCCGCCGAATTGGCACGCAGCAACGGGATAAAAGTCTATTCCATCGGAATCGGAACCAACGGTTATGCTTTGATGCCGACCCAACAGGATCTTTTTGGCGATTTGATTTTCACCGAAGCCGAAGTTCAAATCGACGAACCCGTTCTTCGGGAAATTGCGCAAACAACCGGTGGAAAGTACTTCCGTGCCTCTTCCAACCAAAGCTTAGAAGAAGTGTACAACGAAATAAACAAACTGGAAAAGTCAGAACTGAAAACCACCAAACTCTATAATTACCAAGAATACTTCCGAAACTTTCTGTGGATTGCCTTAGCCGTTTTGTTGGTTGACGCGCTGTTGCGCTGGGTTTTCTATAAATTTTTAAGTTAGAAAAGAAATGAGTATTTTTAGGAGCAAGAAGATTTTCGCTTATCCCGAGAGTGGTCCCGCTGTCCACTATATCCCAAGCAGCAGCAATGCCACCGCTTTTGGGGATGCCGTTCCCATCGGGGCTAGAACTTCAGGCAGTTTGTTTTTCAAAGGAAACTGCAAAAAGGAATACAAACAAAAGCCTTTAATAATAATATTTGGAGAAAAAATTATTTAAAAATCCTTCAATGAAAGAAAATTACTTGTTGCATTAAGAAAAAATAAATATAAAAATTTTGTCACTGCTGAGCATTTAATAAAAATCAGACCGTTTCAACATTCCAAAAACAAAATATGAACTGGACTTTAGGAAATAACCTCTATTTAATACTGTTGCTGCTTTTGCCGCTGCTGGGAATCATCATGATTGCCTATATCAAATGGAAAAACCAGCGGAAGAAAATCTTTGCCGAAGCAAGATTTCAGGAAGAATTATTTGAAAAAAATTCAGGTTTTACAAAAGTGCTACCGGTTCTTTATTTATTGGCGACATTATTTTTAGTATTAGCAATCGTAGATCTGCTGAGCGGTTCGGAAGAAGTAAAGAGCAAACAAAAAATGAACAACGTTATTTTCCTGCTCGATGTTTCTAATTCGATGAATGCTCAGGATGTTGCGCCCAACCGTTTAGACGAAGCGAAAAACATCATCATCAACACGATGGAAAAAATGAAAAACGACAAAGTGGGAATTGTTGTTTTCGCCGGTGACGCAAGTTCGATAATGCCTTTAACTACAGATTTCACGGCAGTAGAAACCTATCTGGGCGGCGTAGAAACCAATATCGTGAAAACACAGGGAACAGACTTTTTAAAAGCAATGCAAACGGTTGCAGACAAGTTCAGAAACATTCCGAAAGGTGCACGCCAGGCCGTTCTGCTAAGTGATGGCGAAGACAATGAAAGCAATGAAAAACCAGCGGCAAAATTAGCTTCCAAAGAAGGGATCTCTGTGATCACCGTAGGAATCGGTTCCGAAGAAGGCGCACCGATACCGGAGTATGTGTTCGGTCAGTTGATGGGTTACAAAACCGACAGAGCGGGACAAACTGTGATTTCTAAAAGAGAAACGCTGGCCTTAAAAAATATGGCAAACCAAACGAACGGAACCTATGTGGACGGAAATAACCTCGAAAATGCAACTACTCAAATCATTGATGGGTTGCGTAAAAGCGCAGCTTCTTCCGAAACAATGGTGAAATCCAATAATGCAATTCATTATTATCAGTATTTTCTGGCAGCTTCAATTCTTTTATTTCTGATTATTTTTCTGGCAAATCCTAAACGCGACTTCAATATTTGATTCAAAACCAGCACATTCAGCCGAATTTAACCGAAATTTAACAATTTGATCCATAGACTTTAACAAATAAAGGAATAATTTTGCAGTGATGAATCTGAATTTACTTTTTTCAACGTTTCTTGTACTGTTTGGCTGTTCTGTTTTTTCTGCTCAGGAAAATTACAAGACATTAGTCTTCAAAGGCAACAAGCAATTCGACAAAGAAAACTACGAATCTTCTTCTTCGAAATATATGGAAGCTGTACAACTCAACGATAAAGAGTTTATGGCTCACTACAATTTGGGCAATTCTCTCTATAAAAGAAAAATGTACGAGGAGGCCAAAGCGGAATTCGAAAAAGCAGAGAAACTTTCTGCCACTCTGCCGGACAAAAGTGCTGCGCTTTATAATCTGGGCAACACTTATATGCAGACTGAAGATTCCAAAAAAGCAGCCGAACTTTACAAACAGGCTTTAAAGCAAGATCCTTACAATGAAACCATTCGTAAGAATTACGGAATTGCCATGCTGAAAGAAAAGGAAAAAGAGCAGCAGAAAAAACAAAAAGACAATTCCGGTGGTGGCGGTGACGGCGACCAAAACAAAGATAAAAATAAAGGGCAAGACAAAGGAAATCAACCTCAGAAAGAAGCCGGAACCGGACAACAAAACAAAGGAGCGGGCGAAGGAAAAGATCCCAACGAAAACAAAAACAGTAATTCTGACAAAATGCCCAAAGACCTGCAGGATGCGCTACTGAACCGGGTTGGAAATAAAGAACGGGAAACCGCGAAGAAAATTCTTAACAAAAACTCTTATTCGATGCCGGAAAGCAATGAAAAGGATTGGTGATGAAAAAAAAACTTTCCTACATATTTCTACTATTTTCTGCCGTATTCACTTATGGCCAGGTCACTTTGGCGATATCTGAGGTAAAAGATCAAAAGTTAAATCAGCGGTTTACCCTAACTGTTCTTCTGGAAATCAGCGGTGAAAACATGGAGCAGCAAACGCCGCTTCAAATGCCGGATCTTTCGAAGTTTGATATTATCGGAACTGCATCTGAACGGAATACCATCATCCTGGATGCCAAAAAAGGAGATGCAATCAATCAGCTGGTTTATCAGTGCGTTCTTGCACCAAAACAAACCGGTAAAGTAAAAATTGGTTCTGCATTAGTTACCGTCAACGGCAAAATTTACAAAACCGAACCTTTCGACATTTTCGTAAAAGACAGCGAAAAGACAAGTTCTGTCGCCGATAATGCAGACAGGAGCAATATGTACCTGAATTTGGAAGTTCAGGACAAAGTAGTTTATAAAAACGAACCCACGATCGCCGTTTTACGTGCTTACAGCCGTGACTATGACAATTTCAGAAAACTGGGGAAAATTCATTTTCCTGACCAGCCCAATGCGAATATAAAAGCAGTAAGTTTTGCAAAATCCGAGATTGAATCTAATGCCGGAATGGCTTCTCAGGTTATCGGGGTTTTTATAATTTTCCCGTCTGAGTCAGGGACAGTAGAGATTAATCCAATTTCTGCTTCGTTTGCCAATGCGTCAAAAGACAAAAGAATTTCATCAAATAAAGTACAGCTGAATGTAAAGAAATTACCGGCAGGAATGCCCGGACATTTTAAAAATGCAGTCGGTCAGTTTACGGTTGATTTATTTCATCTCCGCAATGACGAGATTCCGGAGATCGATAAACCTTTACATATTATTTTGAAAGTGACCGGTTCAGGAAATCTGGGAAGTCTGCATTTACCCAAAATTCTGAATTCTGCTGACTATGCTTATTTTCCTCCTAAAATCACCTCGGAAACGGCAGCGAAAAAGAATGGACTTTCAGGGTCTGTAAGTGCTGAATATATTGTGGTTCCAAAAAAATCAGGTCCAGTAGCGATCACGTTTGAAGATTTCTCGTACTTTGATCCTGATACCAAAAAATACTTAGATGTAGGTTCTAAAGAATTGGTGATTGATGTAAAAACATCCGCTCAGATTGCTGAAGAAAAAACAACTTTAGAAAAAGTAAATGATTATACGAATACTGTTTTAGAAACTGTAAACACTCCGGTTTTGCAAACCCAAAACTTTAAAGTAAAAGATAAAAGCAAAATCGACTGGAAAATTGTTTTCGGAAATTTAGCATTGCTGATGACTTTCATTTCCTTATTTCTCATTGTTTTGCGAAAAAGAGAAAAGAGGAAATTGCGCCCGCAACTGATCTCCAGTCCGGTTACAACCATTGCTGAAACGGAAGAACTCATTAGAAAAAACCTCAGCAACCACTTCGAAGAAAGTATAGAATATTTAAAAATTTTAAAAGACAATAAAGATTTTATCAATTTCTTTTCGGCCTACAATGAATTAAACAGAGAAACGAAAGAATCTTATTTTGCAAACACCGATTCAGATTTCCGGGCTATTTTAGAACAAACTAAAGGTCAGCAAATTTCGGAACAATACAGAGTCCTTTCCGAGCGTATTCAAATTGAGAAATTCGCCCCTTTTCATTCTGATGAGCAAATGGACGAGCTCTACAACTCGATTTGCACCTTATATTCAGAAATTAGCAAATAATGATTTATTTTTCATATTTTTGCGAAATTAATAATTTTCACCAATGCTAGAATTTTTCTCTTTAAAAGAAACACTTACTGCCTCGATGATTCTCTTTGCGGTCATCGATATTATCGGGTCGGTTCCCATTATCGTCGGCTTAAAAAAGAAGTTTGGCAAAATAGAGGCTGAACGCGCTGCTATCGTGGCAGGAATTCTAATGATTGCGTTTCTTTTTATCGGGAATACTATTTTAAAACTCATCGGTGTTGATGTAAACTCATTTGCGATTGCAGGAGCAATTGTAATTTTTGTAATCGCATTAGAAATGATCCTTGGTATTGAAATTCAGAAGAATACAGAATCGAAATCAGCCTCGATCGTACCTATCGCTTTTCCGTTGATAGCGGGTGCCGGTACCTTGACGACTACTCTTTCTTTGCGGGCAGAATACCATGACATCAATATCATTATCGGTATTATAATCAATACAATTTTCGTATATTTGGTGCTGAAATCAGCGAACTGGCTGGAGCAAAAATTAGGTGACGGAACACTTCAGGTTCTACAGAAAGTGTTCGGAATTATTCTTCTTGCAATTTCAATCAAACTGTTTACGGCAAACTTCGCCCAACTTTTTTCAACGTATGTTAAATTTTAATATTTAAAAAAATGCAACTGTTCTATAAAATATTCTTGGCACTTTTCATCGTATTTATCGGTATCAATCTGTATGTTATCGAATGGGGTCTCGGATTTTGGCATGAAGAAAATGCTAAGTTCATCTTTTCGATGTCAGCCGGAATTTTAGGGGTAATAATTGTTTTTGTATTACATACGATGAGCAGACTTGCTGCTGCGAAGAAATAAATTTTCTCCTTCTTTTTAAAACCGCATCACATCTTTTACAACACCATTATTTTGGGTATGTTGTATCAATTCTCTGATGATGAATTCCTGAATTTTGTCTTCATCTATATTAGCCGGGAAAAGCAAATGAACATTTGCACCGGCATCTAAAGTAAAGAATAAAGGAAGACTGGTTTCTTTTCGGAACTGCCAGATTTTATTAATTACGGCCAACGTTCCGCTCTTCATTAAAATGAACGCAGGTTCGCTCATCATCATCATCGCATGCAAAGTTAAGGCTTCATGCTCCACCATTTTAATGAAAGCGGCCATATCTCCATTTTTCAAGATTGTTTTCAATGTGGCGAAATTCTCATGCGCCTCCTGAAATCTTCTTTCGGCATAAGGATTCGTGTTCATCAAACCGTGACCAACAGTAGAACTGACTGATTTCTCACCTTCGTGAATGAGTAAAACCCAGTCGTTGAAATTTCTGAAAACTTCATGAATTCCCTCATTCGGATAACGAACTGCAAATAAATCTGAACTTCCGGAAACTTCTTTTGTTTCTCCCCAAACGACCAATCCGTCGTACAAACTTCTGCACGCACTTCCGCTTCCTAATCTTGCCAGGAAACTTGCTTTTCTGAGTTTAAAATCCTGATCAACTTTTCCCGAAAACTGCTCATCCAGCTCCATCAAACATTTAGCAATTGCCCCAAAACCAGACGCCGAACTTGCAATTCCGGAGCTGTGCGGGAACGTATTTTCCGTTCTGATGATGTATTTCCCTTTCAAAATCCATGGCAAATATTCTTCAATATTTTTGAAATATTTTTCAATTTTTTCGGCAAATTTTGATTCTTCATTTCCGGCTAGAAAAGTTTGAACAGAAAACGTATCACCGGCAACAAATTCTATCTCCGTATTTGTTTTACATAAATTTAAAGTATAACTGATACTGGGATTTGCAGGAATCTGATTTTCATATTTCCCCCAATATTTAATCAGGGCAATATTTGAAGGGCACGATTCCGAAACCTTTTTATTTGAAACTGTATAATCATTTGAACCAAAAAAATTTTCCATATTGTCTATCGCAGCTTCGCTGCTTTTTTACCATTAAAATATTTACTGCCATCACGTCATGACTTTCACGAACTTCTTTCAAAAGATCGACGGGAAATTCGTCTTTAAGAATGATACATTTTATCTACAAGAACTGCATATTTCTCTAAGACGACGTTCCGTTTCACTTTCAGAGTCGGCGTTATTTCACCACTTCCTATTTCAAATTCAGAAGACATCAACACGAATTTTTTCACCTTTTCAAAACCCGAAAGTCCTTTCTGAATTTCTTCTATTTTTTCCCGATAAAACTCTTTAACGGTCTCGATATTTACGATTTCCTCCCAAGAGGTAAACGGGATATTCATTTTTGAAATCTGTTCCTGCAGCGCTTCAAAATTTGGAATAATCAAGGCTGTTACATAGGGTTTCCCTTCTGCCACAATCATCGCCTGATTGATATAATTGTTATTGGAGAACATATTTTCCATCGGTTGCGGAGTGATATACTTTCCGTTCGATGTTTTCATTAAATCTTTAATTCGGTCGGTGATAAAAAGATTTCCCTTCTCGTCAAATTTCCCGGCATCACCGGTTTTGAACCAACCATCCGCCGTAAAAACTTCAGCAGTTTCTTTTGGCTTTTTATAATAGCCTTTCATAATCCCACTTCCTTTGGCCAGAATCTCATCGTTATCGCCAATTTTAATTTCGGTATCGCCAAATGGAACTCCTGCCGAGCCATGTTCAAAATGATGGAAAGGGAAAGCTGTTAAAGTCGCTGTAGTTTCCGTCAAACCGTAACCCACTGTGATATGAATTCCCAAAGCTTCAAAAAAACGGGTCACTTCAGCCGAAACGGATGCACCACCACAAGGCATAAACCAAAGTTTTCCGCCCATTTTTTTCTTAATTTTATTAAAGACCATCATGCCCGCAATTTTATTCTTCATCTTTAATAAAAAAGGAACGTTTTTATCTAAGCGTCGCAGTTCTGCCACTTCAGTCCCGATTTCGATTGCCCAATTGAAAATTTTCTTTTTAGAATCAGAACTTTCATTTACCATTTCATGAACGCCGGCGTAAATTTTCTGATAAAATCTGGGAACAGCGCACATTATCGTAGGCTTAACCTCGGCTAAAGCGCTTGCTATAAGCTTGGTATTCTCCAGAAAATACACTTTCGCACCACCGCAGAGTGCGAGTAAAGTCCAGCTTCTTTCGAAAATATGTGTCAACGGTAAAAAAGCCAGTGAAGTTTCCTTCCCAAAGTTTTTAAATTTAAAAAAATCAAAATGTGCTTCTACAGATTTATGGAAATTTCCGTGGGTCAACATCACTCCTTTCGGAACACCGGTGGTTCCTGAAGTATAAATAATGGTAGCCAGACCGTCATCTTCTACCGGAACTATATCAAAAGTTTCTTCGGAGTTCTTAATAAAATCTTCGAGATATCGGCTCTTTTCTTTTTTGATCCAGATTGCTTTTTTCGAAACAAGTATTTGGGTCAAAATCTGGTTTCTGTTTAAAATAGAATATGCCGCATCATACTGTTCCTGATTCCCGACCAGGATCATTTTACATTCAGATTCATTGAGGATATATTCTGCCTGCTGCTCGTTATTGGTAGAATAAATGGGAACAGTTACGGCTCCTAATGACAGAATTGCCAAATCGGTAACAATCCATTCTGCTGAGTTATCGGAATAAATGGCAACTTTGTCGTGCTCAGAAATCCCAGCTTCACGAAGTGCATTTGCGGTTTTAAAAACCAGTCTTCTAAAATCCGACCAGGAGATTTCTGTCCACTTTTCTTTTTTCTTAAAGCCAATTGCCGGTTTCGTCGGAAACTTTGCGGTATTTATGTTTAGAAACTCTGCAACATTCATAATTCTTTTTTATCTGATATATAATTTTTTAAGTGAAAATCAAGACTTTCAAAAACCGGAATAAATTGATAGTCAAGTTTTTTTCTGATTTTTTCGTTAGAAACGATGTGGTGTGAAGTTACCGTCTCCAGATTTACTTTGCTCATCATTCTGAGTTTGGGAAACAGCCATCCGAATAATACATTCAAGACGTAACCTGTCTTCAAAATTCCATTTGAAATAACCTTCGCTTTTGATTTTCCTAACTTTTCACGAACAAAATTGGCAACCTCCAGTATTTTTTTTGTTTCTGAAATAACGATATACCGTTCTCCGAAAATATTGTTTTCCATTAATGAAATGGCGATTTTGCTAACATCCCTTACATCGACATACGTAGTACTTCCGCTCATTGCATAAGGATATTTCTCAAAAGTTTCAAACATTTCACCGCTGCTCGAATGCCAGTTTCCACTGCCGATAATTACGCCCGGATTGATGATGACGGTTTGAAGTCCTTCCGCTGATGCCCGCCAGACTTCCATTTCAGAAAAATGCTTGGATTTGGCATAAGGTGAATGATTAATTTTTGGATTATAATTGGAATCTTCCGTGGTTTCTCCATTTTCATTAACTCCATCCAAAACCGCAGTCGAACTTACAAAACAGAATTTCTGAACCGATGAATTTTCACACGCAAAAAGAAGTTGTCTGGTTCCCTCAATATTGGTTTGGTACATCTTAAGCCGGTGATCAGGATGAAAACTCACATGAGCAGCACAATGATAAACTTCCGTTACTTGATTCAGTGCATTTTTCAGAGATTCTAAATCTTGAAAATCGACATCAATCCATTCGATTTTATTAAACAATACGTCGGGTTCGCCGGTATAAAACCGGTAAGACTCGCGGACTTCCCGTATATTACTGGAAGTTCTTTTGGTTGCCCGAACCGATTTACCGCGTTTCAGCAAATCCAAAACGATTACTCTGCCGAGAATTCCCGTCGCGCCTGTGACTAATACCATAATGTAGAGGAGAGATTTATAGACATGAGATTTGAAACTTTGAGTTATTTTAGGTTTTGAATATTTTTAAATAAACCAGAATTAAACTCTGTTTTCCGAAAGGAAATCTTTCACCAGTTCGTTAAAGTCAGTCGGGTTTTCTGCCTGCACCCAATGTCCGGCATTTTTTACCGTAACAATTGATGCATTGGGAAATTGCTGTTTAATCTGGAATTCATCCTGAGGCAAAATATAGTTGGATTTTTCCCCCGAAACAAATAAAGTTTCTCCGGCAAACACGCCGAATTTTATGGCATTTGAAACAAATTCTGTGTATTTTTCGGATAGGGTTTTCAGGTTAAACCGCCAGTTCAGTTTTTTATCATCCGTCCAATAAAGGTTTTTTGCTAAAAACTGAATCACCGATTTCTCAGGAATATATTGGTGAAGAACTTCTTCCACTTCCTGCCGCGAAGTCACTTTATCAAAATCGATACTTTCCAGAGCCTTTATAATCCCCTGATGATGCGGCGGATAGGCTTTTGGCGAGATATCAACCACGATCAGTTTCTGTACTTTCACGGGATATTTTATGGCAAACTGCATCACGGCTTTTCCACCGAGCGAATGCCCTAACAAATTGACTTTCTCTAACTTGTGGAATTCCATATAATGCAGAATATCATGCGCCAAATCATCGTGCGTCATTTCTGGTGAATGAAAACTTTTGCCGTGATTTCTTAAATCGATTAAATGAACCGGGAAAAACTCGCTCATTTCTTTGCCGAAACTTCCCCAGTTATCGAGCATCCCGAATAATCCGTGAAATACCAAAAGCGGTATTCCGGGTTGATCTTCTCCGTATATTTTTGAGTGTAGAATTTCCATTTTTTTTTAATTAAAGTTTATCCAAACTGAGCGTTAAAAATCTGCTTTTCTCTTTCTATTTCGTTTCTCAATTCTTCTTCAGTAGGCAAAAACAGTTTGTATTTTGAGGCAAACAATTGTTCATTCCCTTTTAAAATAGAATATTTTGCAATATCACTGTCCGTTTCGGTACAAAGCACTATTCCGATGGTGGGATTGTCAGATTCTGATTTTTCTAAATCATCAAACATTCTCACATACATATCCATTTGGCCAATATCCTGATGGGAAATTTTCGCAGTTTTCAAATCCAACAATACAAAACATTTAAGTTTGTAATTGTAAAATACCAAATCGATAAAGAATTGATTGTGGTCTGTTCTGATTAATTTCTGCCTTTCTACGAAAGCAAAACCTTTCCCCAGTTCAAGTATAAATTTTTGAAGATTGTCAATTAAAGCTTTCTCCAATTCTTTTTCGGTGTAGGAAAGATTATTCGGAAGATTTAAAAACTCTAAGACCGTGGGATTTTTAATAAATTCAAATGGATCCAACTGAAAGTCTTTTGTTTTCTCGATCATCTCCTCTTCTACTTCCTTCTTATTTTGACTCATCAAAAGTCTTTCAAAATAAAGGGTAGAAATGTTTCTGTCTAAAGTTCTTACCGACCAATTATTCTCTGCAGATTCTTTGAGATAATAGTTTCTGGCTTTTTCATTATCCTGCCTCATAATCAACCTTATGTGAGACCAGCTCAATTTGGCGCACAGTGTGTACCGCATCTCTTCATCTGGAAAAGTAAGGTAAAACTGTCGGAAATTTCTCAAATTCCGCTCCGAAAAACCTTTTCCAAAAGCCTTTGTAAGTTCTGTTGCGAGTGATTTGACGACAAACTTTCCGTACTCTGCCCTTTCTTCCCCATTTTGTTCCTCTTCAACTATTCTTTTGCCGACGAGCCAGTATGCTTCTACCATCGCAGAATTAATGGCGGAATAAGACTTTTGCCTTGCCAGTTCTAAAATATGCTGAATGTCTGAAACAAAATTCATTTTTTAAATAAAATCGTAAAGCTTTTAATATTTAAAACAATACTACCATTTCGCCAATCTCTTCAGATAAGCCTGTACTGTATTTTCTAAACCCATATACAACGCTTCGGAAATCAGTGCATGACCAATTGAAACTTCCAGTAAATTTGGAATATTATCGGCAAAATATTTTAAATTCTCTAAACTTAAATCATGACCGGCATTGATTCCCAATCCATATTTTTCTGCTTCCAAAGCGGTTTCAATATACGGTTTTATCGCTTCTTCCTTATTTTTCGAATAATGGGTTGCATACGCTTCCGTATATAATTCAATTCTGTCGGCACCTGTTTCTTTAGCATATTTCACCATTCCGGGATTTGGATCTAAGAAAATAGATGTTCTGATTCCTGCATTTTTAAATTCCTCAATCACCAGTTTCAGAAATTCTAAATTGTGTTCGCAATCCCAGCCAGCGTTAGATGTAATAGCGTCATCGGTATCCGGAACCAGTGTTACCTGATCCGGTTTTACGTCCAAAACCATATCGATAAACGGACGGTGCGGATTCCCTTCAATATTGAATTCGGTATAAATTAAAGGTTTTAAATCATAAACATCTTTTCTGGTAATATGTCTTTGATCCGGTCTTGGATGAATGGTAATTCCCTGCGCACCGAATTCCTGCAACTTAATGGCAGCTTCGGTCACACTTGGTAATTCGCCTCCTCTTGCATTTCGAAGGGTTGCAATTTTATTAATATTTACACTAAGTTTCGTCATTTTTTTAAATTTTATTGAGCTGCATAATTTCTAAATCAAATTCTTTTGATGCTACCAAAAGATGGTCAAAAATATCTGCCATTATCCCCTCATAATTTACCCATGCGGAATCGTTTGTGAAACAATAAATTTCCAACGGCATTCCATGAGGCGTATTCTCCAGCTGCCTCACAATCAAGGTTCCTTTTTGATCGATATGCTTATTATTTCTAAGATAATTAAAGGTATATTCCCGAAAAACCCCAATATTAGTCAGTTGCCTGCCATTAATAACAAGTTCTGAATTTTCGATATGCGACCGTTCTTCGATTATTTCATCTTTCATTTCCTGAAGATAATCTCGGAGTAAATTAATTTTAGACAACCGGTCCACCTCTTCTAAATTTAAAAATTTGAAAGACTTAATATTAAAAATAATGGAGCGCTTAATTCTTCTGGTATTGCTCTCTGACATGACCTGAAGATTTTTAATTTCTGTGGTCAGAAAGTCATAAGTCGGAATGGTAGAGATCGTCTTATCGAAATTCTGAATTTTCGTTGTTAAAAGATTTAAATCGACAATGGTTCCTTCCAGATTGTATTTCGGGATGCCAATCCAGTCACCTACTTTTAAATTTTTAGAAGTTGCGACATGAATCCCAGTAACAAAACCAAGAATCGTATCGCGGAAAACCAAAACCAGAACGGCGGTAATTGCTCCCAAACTGCCAACGATTGCAGAACCGCTGATTCCGAAAATCACACAAATTGCAACAACGGAGGACACGAAGATTCCGAAAATTTTGACGGTTTGCGAAACTGCATTCAATGCAATAATTTTATAATAATCTTTTTTGATGACGAAGAAATTGCGGAAAGCACTCATCCCCCGGTACAGCATTCCAGCCACCACAAAAACGATGAATAAACCCATCATTCTTTCTAAGAAAGTAAAGCTTTTTGGGTGTCGGTAGAAAATAGAAAACAGGGCATAACTACCGAAAAGCAACGCAATGATATGGGAAAACGAATTTGTAATTCTCGCAGCATAAATGGACTTCAGAACAGGATATTTATCTTTATCAAAAAATAACTTAAAAATAGTATTAATTACCAGTTTGAAAAGAAAATCAACCAAGTAGATTATGCCTACAAAGAAAGCAAATTTCAATAAAATCTGAAGAAGCAGCACCCAACTATCCGGCGAATGATCTCTCACAAAAAAGTGAATCGAGTCGCTTACAGTCTGCAGTAAATCTTTAGTATCTATCAGATCTTTATTCATCCCAGCAAAAATAAGAATTCTGTTTGTCTTTCGCAGATTTATAAGTACATTTAACAAAATTTAGTAACGATGGACACTACTTTAATTGAAATTGTCAGTATTATATTATTAGTTCTTGGGATTTTAGGGACTTTTCTGCCCGTTTTGCCGGGATTATTATTGAGCTTAGCGGGTTTGTTGATTTATAAATTCGGAACAGATGCACCTTTATCCATGGTTTATGTCTGGATTTTCGTTTTCCTCACCATTCTGTCGACCGTTCTCAATTATGTAATTCCGGCCAGAACCAACCGGAAATACGGCGGCACGCGTTGGGGAAGTGTAGGTTCGGTGGTGGGAACATTTGTCGGACTATTTTTCATTCCTGTTCCGTTCGGATTTTTAATCGGGATGTTTCTGGGCGTTTTCATCGGCGAATTACTGCACGATGCCTCCGATAAAAAGAAAGCCTGGAATTCTACCAAAGGTGCTTTAATTGGATTTCTCTACGGAACAGGTTTCAATTTCATCGTGGGATTGGCAATGTTTTTGGTAGTTTTAATTGATCTGTTTTAAAAAACCAATCCTATGATTTACAAAATATTAGTAAGCTCACTGACTTTTTTCACTTTGGCAACCTGTCAGAGTCACACTCCAGCAAATGCAACAAAAACAGGCAAAGTAAAAAACACCACAGTTATAACGGATTCCAGTTCGCAACCTATTCCCAAAAAAGAAGCGTCGGCAATGTCGACAGTTGTGCCACCCGATGACCAACCAGTGAAAACGGCAGAAAAGGAGCAATCAATCTCAAATAAAAAAAATGTGGTTTATTTCAAAGAAGGCGAAAACAAATTCCTGAAGGAATATGAGATGAATGTCACCTTCAAAAGAATGCTTGAAGACAGCCGCTGCCCGAAAGACGTACAATGCGTCTGGGCCGGAAATGCAATGGCAGAAATAGAAGTGATGGGTATTTATACCAGACCTGTAATTTTACAGCTCAGCACGATGAATGATGCAAGCAGAAGCTATTACAATACCCAAAACTTCAATGGATATAAGATTTCGCTGGTCGAAGTAAGTCCGGACATCACTTCTGCCAAGGGATTTAAAGCATTAAAAGGAAGCTACAAAATTGCTCTTCAGTTTGAAAAAGAAACGCCGGGAGATTCCCCAACTCAGAAAGGAGGGATTACCACGAAATAGGATTTATCTTTTTCGATTTCAAATAATCATTAATCTGCGAAAAGGGTTTGCTTCCATAAAAACCCCGATAAACCGAAAACGGTGACGGATGCGCAGATTTTACGATAAAATGTTTGGAGGAATCAATCAGTTCCTCTTTTTTTTGTGCAAATGCGCCCCATAAAACGAAGACTACATTTTCCTTTTTATCTGAAATCTCTTTAATGATAAAATTAGTGAATTTTTCCCAGCCTAGATTTTTGTGAGAATTCGGTTCATGGGCTTTCACTGTCAAGGTGGCATTCAATAGCAAAACGCCCTGTTTCGCCCAGTCATCGAGGTCTGTTCTGGATCTTTCAATTCCCAGATCATCTTTCAGTTCTTTAAAAATATTTTTAAGCGAAGGCGGTGCTTTTACTTTTTCAGAAACAGAAAAACACAGACCGTTCGCCTGATCACCATTATGATAAGGATCCTGTCCGATGATCACTACTTTTACGTTTTCAAAAGGAGTTAAATCCAACGCTCTGTATATTTCCTCTTTTGGCGGAAAACATTTTTGTGTTGCATAAGCTTCTTCTACTTTTCGGCAAATATTTTCGAAATATCCGGTGTTTGTAATCGGAGAAAGAATTTCAGTCCAGGTCATTGTATGATTTGATGATTAATTGATGTGGTGATGTGGTAATGTGGTGATTTTTTAAATGGCGCTTAATTCAAAAATAATATTTTCCGGGTACTTTTCATCCTTTCGTTTTTTGCTTAAAACAAATTTTGTTTTCTCGAGTAATTTTATAGAGTCCAAATTATTTTTATTGGTAAAAGCTTCGATTTTCTTTAAGTTCAAATCATTGAAACCATAATCCAAAATACAGTTTACGGCTTCCGACATGATTCCTTTTCCCTGATAATTCGGCAGTAATTCATATCCTAGTTCAGCCGTAGATTTATCTTTAGAAAAATTCCACAGGCAAATTGTGCCTATTAATTTCGGGTCATTTTGGAGCGCAATTCCCAGAAAAACGATTTCTTCATTCTCCGCTTTTCTTTTTATATTTAAAATAAAATAGAGCGCTTCAAAAGAATCTTTCGGAGGATCGCGGTGAAGAAAATCATTAATTTCAATATTGCTTCTAATGTTTAGAATGTCGTGGGCATCATATTCTGTGACCGTTCGCAAAATTAATCTTTCAGTAGAAAACTTCATCTTTCAAAGATATAATTTAGAAATTAATTTTGCATTGCCGAAACCGTTGTTTCAAAACTTTTGTAACTATGGTGTCAAAATAAGTAAATTTGCGTGTGCATATACAAAAAGAAGATTTAAACGAACTCGAATTTCCGGAACTTTTGGCGGAGATTTCCCCTTTTGCTTTCTCGAAAAAAACGGCAGCTAAAATTGCAGCCATCCGACCATTTGATATTGATGAGGCCGAATTATCCTTAAAAAAAGTGGCCGAATATTTATCGAGTTTTGAAAGTGACAACGCGATTCCTTTCAGCGAATTTGAAGATATCGACGCAGAATTAAAACTGATGCTGATTGAAAATTTCAGATTAGACAATGCGGCTTTCCTGAAAATAAAAAGTTTGACGGAGCAAATTGCCCGGCTTCAAAAATTTTATCCCGCGTATGAAGATTTATTTCTTCATCTCAATAACGATGTTAAAGATCTAGAATACCGGAAGGAAATCGTCGATAAAATCGACAAGGTTTTCAACCGTTTTGGCGAAGTGAAAAGCGACTCGTCTCCAGTTCTGAAAACTTTGCGGGCTGATATTTCCCACGCCAAAAAAACAATTCAGGAAAACTTTAACCGGGCACTCACCGCGCTTTCTTCCACTGATTTTCTGGATGATATCCGCGAGAGCATTGTAGACGACCAAAGGGTTTTAGCCGTAAAATCCGGTTATAAAAAACGGGTTCCTGGAAGAGTTCTGGGACTTTCTAAAACCGGCTCGATTACTTATATCCAACCTGAATCGGTGGTGAAACATCAGTTTAAATTACGGGAAGATATTGAAGAAGAAAAGAAAGAAGTCGATAAAATATTGCGGAAATTAACCTTTGAAATTTCAGAATTTCAACCTCAACTTTATTCTTACCAAAAATATATTTTTGATTTGGATGTCACACGGGCCAAAGCAAAATTCGCTGAAAAAATCGGCGGTATTTTACCCAAAATCAACCGTCACCGAACGATGCGCCTGATCAACGCTTTTCATCCATTATTGCTGATTAGAAATCAAGTTGAAAAGAAAAAAATATTTCCACAGACTTTAACCTTAACCGAACAGAACCGCATTTTGTGTATTTCCGGACCGAATGCCGGTGGGAAATCGATTACTTTGAAAACCGTCGGCTTACTGCAACTGATGATTCAGAGTGGGATTCTTGTTCCGGTTCATCCGAGATCTGAAATGTTTTTCTTTGATAAATTAATGACCGATATCGGCGACAATCAATCGATAGAAAACCATCTTTCGACGTACTCTTCGCGGCTCAAAAAAATGTCGAAAATCATTCGGGAAGCCGATGCCAAAACGCTATTGCTCATCGACGAATTCGGAACGGGTTCTGATCCCGAGTTGGGAGGTGCTTTAGCAGAAGCTTTTCTGGAATTCTTCTACGACAAGAAAAGTTTTTCGATTATTACAACGCATTACACCAACATTAAGCTCGTCATCGAACAGTTGCCCAATGCGCAAAATGCAGCAATGCTTTTTGATGAACATTCTCTGGAACCACTGTACAAATTAGAAGTCGGACAAGCCGGAAGCTCATTCACCTTTGAAGTTGCCGAGAAAAACAAAATCCCGAAATTCATCATTGAATCTGCTAAAAAGAAAGTGGAACACGATATTATTAATCTGGATAAAACGATTGTAAAATTACAGCAGGAAAAATTTGAAGTCGAAAAGCTGAAAACCGACCTGACAGAAAAAAGAGATTCCACTCAAAACAAAAAAGAAAATCTGGAAAAACTGAATGAGCAACTGGAGCAGAAACTTTTTAATTTTCAGAAACTCTACGAAGACGAACACCGCAAGCTGCAGTTCGGAAATAAAATTGAAGCATTCATCGATTCTTATGTCAAAGGGAAATCGCGGAAACTGGTCGTGGCAGATTTTGTAAAAATTCTGGAGCAGGAAAAGTTCCGCAAACTCGGCGCTGATAAAGATGAAAATAAAAAGCTGCAGATCGTAAAACGCAAAATCACACAGCAGTTAAAGAAAGTGGATGTTCGGGAAAAAATCGTGGAGACCAATGAAAAACTGGAAGACAAACGCCAAAAAGAACGCGCCGTCTGGATGAAAGTTGGCCAGCGTGTCCGAATAAAAGGATCCGCAAGCGTAGGAACCATCGATAAAATAGAGAAAAACGGGAAAGTTTCCGTAAACTACGGAAGTTTCAAAACGCAGATTTCTGGTGATGAGTTGGAGCGGATTTAAAATTTAAATAAACTTAAATAAATAATGCGAGATTTTTCAATCCCGCATTTTTTATTTGTATCCAAAATATTACAAATCAGCTTTCCAACTTGCCTTCGTCAATTGCTTTTCTAAGCAAAATATCAAACGCTTCTCCCATTTCTTCGGAAGCCTTTCTCACTGCTTTGCCTACGATATTTTCAACCTGGTGCGGCTGTATTCCAGCTTCCGTCCAGCTGACACCATCACCATAAACATTTAAAATAAAAGGCATTATCCGGTCGACGGCACAGGCGAAAACGGCGTCCGGAGTTTCTTCGGCTTCAAACTCAATCCAAAGACTAAGAAAATCAGAACTTAAAGGTTCATTCAATATGCCGAACGTCTTCTTTGCAGCTGCCAATTCTCTTTCATATTTACCGGTCATTGCACTTTCGTCAAAAATAAAAGTATCACCGGCTTCGATTTCAACCACATCGTGAATAGAAAGCATTTTGATGACCCGCAGAAGATCGATTTGTTTTTTATCTTTTGCATAAGGCCATAAAATCTGCGCAAAAACCACGATTTGCCAACTGTGTTCGGCAGTATTTTCCCGGCGTGAATTATCCAGATTAAAGTTTCTGCGATTCACATTCTTCAACTCATCCAGGGCGAGAATAAAATTTATTTCTTTTTCTAAAACCATGTTGCTAATTTCGGAAAAAAAAGCTCGGAACTTATAAAAAGTTCATTTTTCGGATCAAGTATAAAACTTGGGGAGAAAGATATAAATATTTAATTTTGAAGAATGTTAACTTCTTAAATTCCTGCTGATCTAAACAAGCAATAAAGAGGAGCCAGACCTTCAATTATTCTACAAATACCGATATTCACCTCCTGAAACCATGATAAGAGTCAGCATACAGTCAGCATAAGCCAGGGGTTGGTATGGGGATGAGTGCACTTTGGTTATGTGGAGAAATGGGTATAGTTTGCGAAGCTCCAATATCTTTTTAGCTCCCGCACAGAAATCCGATTGCTGACTAAGGACTGTATCATTTTCACATTATTCAAAATTTTTGCCTAGTCCCCAAGTTTTGATACTGATCCTTGATACTGATCCCATTTTTCGTGCGTAAATCGTGCTAAACCAAAAAAAATCACCTACGAAAATCGTAAGTGATTGTAATTAAAGTGGTCTCTCCAGGAATCGAACCAGGGACACATGGATTTTCAATCCATTGCTCTACCAACTGAGCTAAGAGACCTTTCGTTAATTGAGTGGTGCAAAAGTAACAACTTTATCCTTACCATGCAAATCATTTGCAAACTAATTTTAACAATTTTAACAATATTACTGATTATCAGAGACATTATTTTCTTCCCGTCTGATCTGTTCACTCATTTCTTCTAAAACCGGCTTGATCGTACTCTCCGGTAATTCACTAATCCGAATATACATCAACCCATCAATCGCGTCATTAAAACTGGGATCTACATTGAAAGAAATCACTTTCGCATTTTGCTTGATATATTTTTTAATCAAAACAGGCATACGCATTTCCGGCTCCAAATCGTCGATAATCTTATCGAGCTTATTCAAATCAGATTCTACGTCATCGAAAAAAAGATGCTTGTCACGGTCCTTTAACTTCACCTTAAACTCATTTTTAGGGTGAATGTACTGCGCCACGGCAGAATCGTAGTAGTGAGACCTCATAAACTCAATCATCAGGGATTTGGAGAATTCCGAGAACTTATCGGAAATACTTACGCCGCCCATCAGGAATTTATGTTCGGGATTTCTTAAACAGACATGCACAATACCGCGCCACAAAAGGAAAAGTGGTAACGGCTTCTGCTGATATTCCTCGGAAATATAGGCTCTTCCCATCTCAATCACTTTCCTGAAAAAAGGGCGGAGTTCGGGATCAAATTCAAAAAGAGAACTGGTGTAAAAGCCATCGATACCGTGCTTCTTCATCACTTCACTTCCCAAGGCCATGCGGTAAGCTCCTGCTAATTTCTGCGCCTGGCTGTCCCACAGGAACAAATGGTGATAATGCTCGTCATATTCATCAAGATCAAACGGGAGATTGCTTCCCTCGCCGATTTTCCTGAAGGTAAGTTCGCGCTGCCTTCCGATTTCACGCATGATGGAAGGGATATCGTTATACGAGGCAAAAAAGACTTCATAATTTCCATTCCTGAAAAGCATTTTATCATTTTTGCTGAGCGTTTCTATTTCACCTACAATATCTGGTGTCGGTGTTTCATCAATAATATTCTGAACGACATTGGCTTCTTTTTTCAGAGAAAAATTAAGTTTCAGATTGGGAATATTTAAGCGGTCGGTAATCGATTTCCTTTTTTCGTAATAAGACTTCAAAAGAAGGATTTTCTTTTGTAAAAACTCTCCCATCTCTTCGATGGTATCATGATCTTCCAGCACTTTTACCGAGACCGGTTTTCCCAGTCTGATCCGGATGGGTTTTTCTCTTTTATACATCATTTCAGATGGCAATAAAAGCGTTTGTAAATCAGGATGCACCTTCGCCAACTGATAAAATAACCGGCTGTTTTTTGCATGAAAATACATCGGAACCACGGGAACTTTTGCCATCTTGATTAATTTCAGCGCAGGCTTTTCCCATTTTTTATCTAAAATCTCACCGAATTCATTGTTTCGGTTCGAAACTTCGCCGGCCGGGAAAATTCCGATGCAGCCGCCATTCTCTAAGTGTTTTAAAGATTCACGCATTCCTGCAGAACTGCTTCTGAGCTCTTTCCTGTTTTCGAAGGGATTTACCGAAATGACGAAAGGCTTCATCGGTTCAATCTTTTCTAATAAAAAATTCCCCATGATCTTGAAATCAGGCCGAATCTCGGTAAGAATTTTGGTCATTAAAATCCCATCAATAGCACCGAGCGGATGATTGGAAACCAAAATGAAAGAACCGGTTTTGGGAATTCTGGCCAAGTCTTCTTCGAAAACGATATATTTCAAATCACGTTCGCGCACGAAAGAATCAAAAAAATCTTTTCCGACTTTGTCTTTCAGCACATCGTATAATTTATTAACCTCATCGATTTTTGTCAACCGCATAATCGCTGATGCGGCAGGATTTTTCAGTAATCCTAATTTGCTTAAACCCGACGCTTTAATCAAATCACTTTTAGAAATTAAACTCATTGAAATTAATTAATTACAACCTGTATGGTTTTTTGGGAAATCTGCTCCAGCAATATTTTTTTATCTTGATAAAATTTATTCAACTGCTCTAAATTAGCGTTTCTTATGGTATAAAGCGAAACATTTTTAATAATTTCTGTATTGAACAGTTTTTGAAGTTCTTCATCCAGTTCTTCAACAGTCAGATAGAGATCTTCCAAACACAGATCCAGAGAAATCGCAGAATTCTGCATCAAAGAAATTTTGATTTTATATTTGGCCAAAAGAGAAAATATCTGGCTTAAATGCTCCTCAGCAATGAAAGAAAAATCTCGCGTTGCAATCCTCATCAAATGCTGGTTTTCCTTTAAAATAAAAGATTCTTTCTGGCTTCTTTCTTCACTCGCGCCAACTTTGGTTCCCGGATTTTTGGGCTCCAAAAAGGATTTTACATAAAAAGGAATATTCTTTTGTTTAAGCGGCTGCAGCGTTTTGGGATGAATTACCGATGCGCCGTAATAAGCCATTTCTATGGCATCTTCGTAGGAAATATGGTCGAGCAGGGAAACATCCGCAAACTTTCTGGGATCGCCCGTCATGACTCCGGGAACGTCTTTCCAGATCGTCATGGCTTCTGCATTCAGACAATAGGCGAAAATTGCGGCCGAATAATCGGATCCTTCTCTTCCTAAAGTGACCGTAAAATTATTATCATCAGAACCAATGAAACCTTGTGTCACATAACAGTTCTGCTGATTCAGCGAGTTCATTTTCTGTTCAGTTTCCTGCCAGTTGACATTTCCTTCGCGGTAATTATTGTCGGTCTTAATAAAGTCACGCGCATCACACCAGGTATTTTTAAACTGAATATCGTTCAGGTATTCGCTCAGAATTTTAGAAGATATCAATTCACCACAACTCACCACCTGATCGTAAACGAAATTGTAATTCGGCGATTTATTTCTTCTTAAAAAAGATTCGATATCACCAAAAAAGACAGAAATCTCAGCAAAAACGGGATGGTTCTCTGCAAACAGATCCTGTGAAATCTGCAAATGATTCTGTTTCACTTTTTCGATTTCAGCCTGGTAATCGGTTTTGGAAAAATAGTTCTCAACGACTTTTTCTAAAGCGTTGGTGGTCTTTCCCATGGCCGAAACCACGAGGAGACAACTCTGAAAACCCTGCGTTTCTAAAACCAGGGCTACATTTTTTACACTTTGTGCATCTTTTACCGATGCGCCTCCAAATTTAAAAACCTTCATTTAAACAGTTCAATATCAATAATTTATTTTCACCAGAGGCAATCTCTGTACATAATACCAGGGGTCAAAATTATTAATTATCGATGAATAAAAAAAACTTGGATTCATATTAAAAAGGAGATTAAAAAAATAATAGTTATGAGATAATTTTCCAGAAGCACGCTTTAGAGAAAAGAAACGCCGATTTCTGTCATTTAATAAAAACAAATGCTGCTAAATTGAAAGAATTTTACGAAATTTGTAACAACCCAAAAAGTAAAATAATGTCAGAACAGTCGTTCCAAACTCTTGGTGAATTCATCATCGACAAACAAGAAGATTTTTTGTATTCCACCGGGGAACTTTCCCGTCTGCTGAGCGCCATCCGTTTGGCCTCGAAAGTGGTTAACCGCCAGGTGAACAAAGCCGGAATCGCTAACATCATCGGCAAAGCCGGTAATGAAAACATTCAGGGCGAAGAACAGCAAAAGTTAGACGTACTGGCCAATGAAATTTTCATCGAAGCATTATCCCAAAGAGAAGTGGTGTGCGGAATTGCCTCGGAAGAGAGCGATGACTTTATCGAAATTCAGGCAAGCTGCAATGCGCACTTGAGCAAATATGTGGTTTTAATTGATCCTTTAGACGGATCGTCAAACATCGATGTAAATGTTTCTGTAGGAACTATTTTCTCGATTTACAGAAGAGTTTCCGAACCGGGGACTCCAGTTATTCTGGAGGATTTCTTACAAAAAGGAGTCAATCAGATCGCTGCAGGATATGTGGTTTACGGTTCATCCACGATGATTGTTTACACGACAGGAAATGGCGTCAATGGTTTTACACTGGACCCAAGTCTAGGTACTTATTACCTTTCCCATCCCAATATGATGTTCTCCCGTACCGGAAAAATCTATTCCATTAATGAAGGAAATTACATTAAATTTCCGCAGGGTGTGAAAGATTATATCAAATATTGCCAGCGAGAAGAAGAAGACCGCCCATACACTTCCCGATATATCGGAAGTTTGGTTTCTGATTTCCACCGAAATATGATCAAAGGCGGAATCTATATTTATCCTTCGACTTCGCAGTCACCCAACGGTAAACTGAGACTTTTATACGAATGCAATCCAATGGCTTTCCTGGCTGAACAGGCAGGTGGAAAATGCACCGACGGTTTCCAGAGGATTATGGAAATTCAACCGACCGAACTGCATCAAAGAGTTCCGTTTTTCTGCGGAAGTTATGATATGGTAGAAAAAGCAGAAGCGTTCATGAGAGAAGCCGCTGCGAAATAAACAAAACAAAAACAATCTAATCCGGTCAGAGCGTGCTCTGACTTTTTTTATGAAAAAAGCAACTTTTAAACAATATCTTTTAGAATTCAAACAACCAAGCGGAACATCCCGCGGTATTCTAACCACCAAGGAAACCTATATTCTCGAAATCACCGAGGGTGATAAAAAAGGAACCGGAGAATGTGCAATTTTCCGCGGACTCAGTTTTGAAGACGTTCCCGAGTATGAGGAAATGCTTCAGTGGCTTTGCGACAACATCAATGAGAACAAGAAACTTCTCAGAAAAGAACTGCTTCATTTTCCTTCCATCTGGTTTGGTTATGAACAGGCGATGCTGAATCTGAATAACGGTGCAGACCTCTATTTTCCCAGCGATTTTTCAGAAGGATATTCTTCCATCAAAATCAATGGCTTAATTTGGATGGGCGATGCGGCTTTTATGCAGCAACAAATTAAAGAGAAACTTGACCAGGGCTTTCATTGCCTCAAACTGAAAATCGGTGCGGACTGGAAGTCGGAAAAAGAAATCTTAAAGCAGCTGCGGGCACAATTCCCGAAAGAGGAACTCGAATTAAGGGTTGATGCCAACGGTGGTTTCAGTTTTGAAGAAGCCAAAGTGGTATTACAGGAACTTTCGGATTTGGGAATTCATTCTATCGAACAACCGATTAAAGCTGGAAACACCGATCAAATGGCCGCACTTTGCAAGACGACTCCAACACCGATTGCTTTGGATGAAGAGCTGATTGGCGTCTTAAATTTCGAGGATAAAAAAGAGCTTTTAGAAAAGATCAATCCGCAGTTTATTATTTTGAAACCGTCCTTGGTTGGCGGTTTTTCCGGAACCGACGAATGGATTTCTTTCGCCGAAAACAAAGGCATCGGCTGGTGGATTACGTCTGCCCTGGAAAGCAATATCGGCCTGAATGCGATTGCGCAATATACTTTTACGAAAAATCCAAAAATTCCGCAAGGTTTGGGAACCGGCGGATTGTTTACCAACAATGTAGAAACCAGGTTGGTTCTGCACGGAGATGAATTGATGATGAGATAAATTATTACGGCTCAGTTTTGAATTCCTTACTGAAGTTTTAAAAGCTGAGCCGAAATAGCTGTGATGAAAAATTAAATATTAAAACCGATATCCCACTGACAGACCAGATCTCACACCGGCCCACGGTCCATCAACATTAATACTTGCTCCGTTCGCATCTGTTGTAGCAGTATATTTTACGAAAGGAATATCAAGGCCTTCAATTTCTTTTTTCAATTCCTGCTGCTCAGAAGGCGTTAGGATTCTGGATGAATTTCCACGGAAGTTTCCATTGCCTTTCCCGTAATGGGCGCCAATAATCCACCAGTCTAAAACCCAATTATCTTTTTTACCTAAAAACCATTGGGCGCCGACCAATAATCCGCCACTGTTTCCGCTTGCTTTACCTGAAATTTTCAAAGCAACATCTCCCATTCCGTAATCTGAAGTTAGCACTACATTATCAGCATTAAAAGATGAATACCTGTAATAGGGCGCCAGATAAAAACCATGTCCATATCCTTTGCCCAAATATATTCTCGGTTCTATGGTGAAATTTGTCAAAGAAACTTCGATGTTGGAAAGTTCTGTATCTTTTATATAACTGCTGCTAAAAGGAACACCTCCCTTTCCCATGGACCCGAATCCAACGGCAACGGAGAATTTTTGGTTGATAATACGCTCGTAACTGAGATTCACATTTCGAAACGCGTAAGCCGTGAGGTTTGTTTTAACAATATTCATTTTCTCCGGTGAAGCGGTTTGCGAAAAAAAAGTGCCTGAAATAAGCAGCATGAAAAATAAAGTCCTCATAGGGTTGTTGTTATTCATTGGTATTAGATTTTCATTTAAGATAAGCCTAAGATATTAAAGAAACATGCGTAATTTACACATATAGGGTCAGCAGTTATTTACAAATTATTCTTTTGATTTGCTGTTTTTCAAATTTGAATTTTGTCCTTTTTAAAAGGGATTGTATAGGCATTCACCTAGATTTCAAATTTTAGCCAAAATATCTTTCATAATGATTTCTGCATGAACCCGCGAGTTTTCAATGAACCACAGATGCGTGTCTTTACCTCCACAAACTACGCCGGCCAAATATAAACCAGCCACATTGGTCTCCATGGTATCTTCATTATAAAAAGGTTTGAGATGATCCCCATGAAGTTCGATGCCGGAATTTTTCAGGAATTCAAAATTCGGAAGATAACCGGTCATAGCTAAGACAAAATCATTTTCTATTTCCAGGATAGTGTTGTTTTCATCTTTAAAGATAATGGTTTCCGGAGTTATTTCTAAAACCTCTGCATTGAAGT
Organism: Chryseobacterium salivictor; assembly: GCF_004359195.1. NCBI lineage: Bacteria > Pseudomonadati > Bacteroidota > Flavobacteriia > Flavobacteriales > Weeksellaceae > Chryseobacterium > Chryseobacterium salivictor. Next base: position 305,567 of record NZ_CP037954.1, read on the forward strand.
GAGCGGCAACAGTTCCTTCTTTAATTCGGTTTTCAATATCCGGCTTTACCCAATATTTCACGCTTTTAGAGATCTCAGCATGACGGATAATCATGGTGACTTCTGCCCCTTTTCGGTAGGTTTCCAAAGCCGCATCAACCGCAGAGTTACTGGAACCGATCACGGCAATTTTTTGATCGGCATAAGGATAAGGCTCGGAATAATAATGCTTGACCTTGGGCAGATCTTCTCCTTTGACATTCATCATATTCGGAATATCGTAGAAACCTGTGGCGATGATAACCTTCCTGGCGAGATATTTACTTTTGTCCGTTTCAATTAAGAAATTATCTTTCTCAGTCACTTTTAAAACCTCTTCGTATAAATTGATATTTATTTTCCGATGTCTCGAAATTCCCTGATAATATTCCAGCGCTTCTCTCCTACCCGGTTTTTGCGCGGTAGAAATAAAGGGAATATCTGCAATTTCCAATTTATCGGCGGTGGAGAAAAAAGTCATATATAAAGGATAATGGTAAAGTGAATTTACAATCGTTCCCTTTTCGATAATAAGATAAGAAAGTCCCGCTTTCTCGGCTTCTAAAGCACAGTTTAAGCCAATTGGACCGCCACCGATGATTATAAGATCATATAATTTCATAGTGCAAAGATATTGAACTGAAATTTCTTCAGAGGAAAACAGCGTCTGGAATTTCTGAAATTCAAAAATTGACCATTACAACTTGCCTGCCTGTTTCAGCCCGGATTTAATTTCTGTTTTTCACTAAAACCCAGCCTGTAAACACGCGACCATCGGCCAAAGTTAAAACATACCAGTAAGAATCCGTAGAAACCACGCGGCCCAAAGTTTTACCATCCCACTCTAAACGGGTTGCACTTTCCTGTTCAAAAATCTTTTCTTTGAATCTGTTGAATACTTTTAAATTCGTTTTCTGGCCCTCAAAAACATTGAGATCATCGATAATCCAGGTATCATTAATACCGTCGTCATTCGGACTGAAAGCATTTCGAATATTTAAAACCAATCCTTTTTTAGGAATTCCCAAACAATCTGATCCTTCAAATTTTACATAAAAAGTAGTTACGCCATAAGGCAAATTATAAAACACATTTCCGTCCTGATAGTTAATTCCGTCGAGGGAATAAAGGATTTTTTTGCTTCCGGTTGCAATCACCGTGTAGGAATTTCCGTTGGGCAATAATTTAGTGATAATGGGAACCTCATAAATTTTAACATTTACATCAGTAGTGAAGGTACAGTTGTTAGAGGCGGTTACCGCTAGTGAATAAACGCCCGCTGTTTTTACATTTTTTAATTCTTGGGTGGTGGAGATTAATTCTCCTGCCGGATTCCTCCACTCAAATTTCACAATACCAAGATTAGAAAAATCGGGTTTAATATCCACAAAACCATCCGGGCAGAAATAATAATCCGGCAAACTGAACATGGGGGTTTTCTTAAGATTTAATTTAATTCCCACCTTTTCCGGACAGAATCCCGGTGCGCTTACTTTGGCAAAGATTGTTTCAGGTCCCGTATTTTCATTAAATAAATAATTATTGGGACTGGCGATTATATTGGTTCCGTTATTTATATCTAAAAGAGTCGGGTAATACTCAAAATTCGCAGTGCCGGAATAAATAGTTTTTTCAAACTGCGTGAGATCCACATTTTCTACGTTGTCGTTTCCCGTGTCACAGTTATTAATTAGAAACGGTCCGCTATTGTTAAAGGTAATTTTATTTCCCAGAGATAAATCAATGGAAGCGGTATCAAAACATCCCGGGATATTTTCTACCCGCACCCAAATTCTCGTAAGAGAAGGGCCAAAGCTAAATTTATCCGGATTTGCAATCCTATTGGTATTGGTATCTGCATCTGCTTTGGTGCGGAAAAAACTGAAAGTATTTTCGGGATCTTCTGTATACACCATTCGATGCGTAAAAGCCGTTAAATCAACATCTGTTAATCCATCAAGATTTTCATCGCACAAGTCTGCAATTACAGCGCTCATCGCTTTCGGAGGAAGATAGGTCAAGAGCTCGATCGGTGCTACAGAATAACAGCCGATAGACTTAGATGTAAACCTCACCCATACAGTTGTTTTTGAATTGATGGTGACTACCGGTGAACTAATTTGGGCAGCAGGAACTCCTGCATTGGCCGCACTTTCTGTTTTATAATAAGAAACCGTGAGATCGCCAATGGTGAGTAAATTTTCATTTGGATTAAATAACTGCGGCAAAGCCTCTGTCAGATCAAAAGATTCGTTGAGATTAAAGTCATAATCACATTTTTTAAGAACTGCTTTTTTTAAAACAACAACCGGTAAAAAATTCAGTTGGATATTTATCGTGCTCACAGAAAAACAACCACTTCTAAAAGAGACCTTCACGTAAACAACCTTCGTTTTGGGAATAACAAATCCAGAAGGCGTTGAGATCAAACCTGTCAAAGAATTGTTCGCAGGATTATAACCCGTATAATATTGAAAGCTGACAGCATCAGAACCTGTATAAATTTCGGATTCATAACTGGTGAGATCGAAGGGTTCCAGTCCATCATTATTATTATCACATACATCGTTTTTAACAGCTGTGATCAATTCCTTAACAACGGGTGTTGAAACCAAAGAAAGCTCAATTTCAAAAACTGCTGAACAACTATATGATACTATTCGCACGAAGAGTTTCGCTGTATTCTGAACGTTATAACTGCTGATCACATTCGTATTGTTCTGGGCATCAGTGAGATTAGAAAAATAGGAAACAGAAGCATTCTGAGATCCTATGATCCGTTTGCTCAGGGTAGAAAGCGTCACATTTTCTGTGCCATCATTTTTAAAGTCACAAATATCAAACTTAGACTGTTTTATGACCACATGCACCAAATTAATTTCAATTGTTCTCACCGCATAACAATCTGTAGCGTCAGAGAATTTCACATAAAAAGTTTTGGTCACCAAATCGCCGTTATCCGTAATGATCTGGAAATTTGAAATTGGATTTACATCTTTTTCTGCGTCAGTGGCTGATAAAAAGAATGTTGTTGTGATACCAATGGGAGACTGTAACAACATTTTCGACGCATAATCATTTAAATCAACAGCCATATCCTTAGTTCCATCAAAACAGATATAAACAGTTTCGTCTTTGGCTTCAACTTTCGTGAAAGTAATATCTAAATTGATGGTAGCAATACTGAAACAGCCTCCAGGTGCCTGCACTCTTACATAAACCTGATAATTCCCATCTCTAATAGTAGTCAAAACAGCACCTGTACCGGAATACGCTTCCTGGTAGGTTGCATAGAAACTTAAGATCATGTTTGGATCGGAGGTGACTTGGGAACCCAATATCGCCATAAAATCAAAAGGTTCCGTCAAATCACCCAAATAATCACAGGTGGAGAGAACCAATGGTATCGGAGAATTTACCACCGGTGACGATAAAAAATTCAGTGTAACTGGACCAAAAGTTTGGCTGCATGTCGCGGTTTTATAATTAACGTAAAACTGAAAACCGTTAACAAGATTAGCCGTTTGAACTTCATTAATATTATTTTCGGCATCTGCCTGCGATAAAAAATAATGAATACTTCCGTTAACAGGCGAAGCAAATAATTTCGGGTTAAAAAGTGCAAGTTTAAAATTGTTTTCTACCCCATCATTATTAATATCACAGATACCGATGTTGGAAGTAAGCAAACTTTTAGAAATGAGATTAAGATTTAAAACGGCAGTCCGAAAACAACCCGGCTCAGACTTACTTTGAACGCGCACATAAAAAATCCTGTTTGCGCTCAGCACAAAATTTGCCGGTTGCGGATTCACCGCATTTTGAGCGTCTGCCAAGGAATTATAAAAACTAAAAATCAAATTACCCGGATTTTGTGGCGTAAGATCAGCAACATAATCCTCCAGATTAACATTAAATGAATTGTTTCCGCAGAAAACTTCAGTTGAATTTTTTGCCAAAGGATAATCCAGCGCATAAGTTACCGATGAAGTATCCTGCAAAACATACTCCAGATTACCACAAATCGGATAGGAAACTTTTGCAGTATAAATTTCATCTTTTTCCGGACAAACCTTTACAACATCTCCACTTCCAACCTTTGCATTGCCTGAATTGAACCAGAAAACCTGCGGAATGATCGCATTACCGTTTGGCATAAATTTCCAGGCTTCATTTTGCGCTGCCCAAATTCCCGAATTTCTGCCGGCAGGTGAATATCCTATGGTCGCTCCTGAGTTTATAATTCCCAAAAGCGAATTTTTAAATTTTGCGTCTGCACAAAGCAGCGGTTTATTTTCCACAAAAATCTCCACAATGTTAGAACCTTCTGAAAGCACAATTTGGGAAGTCACCGTTTGATTACATCCCAGCACTCTTCCTTTGTAAAAATTCACGACAAGTTTCCGGCAGGGAGCTGTTCCGATAATACTGTAATACACTTCCGAATCGTCGGCTTTCGAAAAAACCAAATCACTGAATACGCCAAAAATACTGTTCTCCGGAAGGGTAACACTTGGATTCGGCTCCTCCACATTCGGGTAATTTACTTTTCCCAACTGTGTCCTGTCAAAAGTAAGAACACCATTGCTGCCTACAATTACCTCGCTGTAATTTTTTCCGAAATAACAAAAATTAAAAGGAATATTTATTTTACTGAAAAACAAATCATCCGCATCTGCATTTAGCGGCGTTCCGGCATTAAAATCACCATAGGGAGTGAAATTTTCCGAAGAAACAAGGTACGAAGTCGTTTCAAAAAAAGTGGGATAGGTCACTTTTAATTGAAGACAGCTTCCGTCGAGTGGATAACTGCAGTTTATAAAAGGATCTTCGTTGCCGTTAAGATCAGTTATTTTTACTGCATTACAAAATTGCTGACCAAATAAAGGCAGGCAGAACGCTAAAAAATATAATGTTAAAAAAATTAATATTCTATGCATAACATTATTTACAATTATTTATTATTTACCCCTCATAATTTGTGTTTTTCTCGAAAATAATCCCCCTTAATTCCGAGGCCACAATTTACGATTATATTCCGAATTAATAATATTATGTTAAGTTAAATTTAATAAATCAAATTTTGTAATTTAGAAATAAATCTTGAAAAACCCTGACATAATGCTCATTACAAAGTTCGCCTACCATGCAAAAACAATATTTACGGCAATAGTGAAAACATTTCTGTTTTTGTAGCCAGGCAGCCATTTTCGGGGATTGAAAAGAAAATAAATCAGGTCTTTCAGACAAATACCTGACAATTACATTAATTAATATTATCTGACCTCCGACAGCTTATTTATCTTAAAAAAGAGGATTAAGATTAAAATAAATCTCATAATTTAAATATAATGTTTAAATATACCATTAGAAACAAATACTCTCTTTGAGACGATAAAACCGAGTTTAAAAACAAAAACAAAGTCGGTGTTTAAATAAAATGCCATTATTAGTTGAGAATCATCTTAACGCTCAAGGTCAAACGCATTATAATCGCACTGCTTTTTCAATAGAATAACATTTAATTCTTCAATATAAAAGTTCGTAAATAATTTTGAATAAATTAAACTTCAAAGAACTGCATTTCTTTAATAAACAAAGCGCCTTTGTTTAACTTTAAAGCTTTCAGTCCTTTGTGTTTAACTAAAAAGAAATCCATCATTACTCTGCTAATGATAAAATGAATTGAAGATGTAACCCTTTTTCGGAAGGAAGGATTTTAAATTGACCTTTCATCGCAGTCATTCTGCTTTCCATATTGGCAAATCCATTCCCTCCTGAGTGGTTGGAGCTCAGTCCGACTCCGTCATCTTTCACGTCAAGTACAAAATGGTTTTCTTTCTGTTCAAAGTTAAGGAAGACATTTTCGGCTGAGCTGTGTTTGTAAATATTGTTCAGAGCTTCTTTGACACACAGATACAAATTACGGCGAATAACAGTTCCCAGCACTATATTTTGGTGACCTTCATTATGGATATGCGGTTTTATTTTTGTTTTCTTAAAGAAATTCACTGCGTAAACGGTCACATAATTGATGAAACTTTCCAAGCTGTCATAACTTGAATTCAAACTCCACAACATTTCACGCATGGAATGATTCAGATGATCACAACCTGTTAATAAATCTTCAATATTCGCATCAATACTGCCATCGTGTTTTGAAAGTTTCAAAAATTCGATCTGAAGTTTCAAAGCGGAAATACCCGACCCAAAATCATCATGCATATCGCGGGAGATCCGTTGCTTTTCTGCCTGTGCTTCTTTTTGCACTTCAATTTCTTTTTGCAGGATCAGATTTTTAAATTCTGCTTCTTTGAGTTCATTTTTCTTTTTCGACATCGCCTTTTTACGGTTAGTAAGAATGATCAAGAAAATGATAAAAACTGCAAATGTCACCATCATAAAAACAGTGAGAAGATGAGAAGGTCTTATCTCAAAAGGCAAATGTGTAACCACAGGATACAGGTTTATTATATACGGACAACTGCGATGAAAAAGAAAAGAAAGATAATAAAAGTTGCCATTTTAAAAACGATATTAATTATTGCTTACCACCAAACTACTTCCTCCCAACTCTTATCGGTAAATCCAGCAGAGAAAAAATACTCCAAAAAAGCAGAGCATATACCCAAAAATTTCTTTTTAAATAATAAACCCCACCTAATTCTGCAATATAACTTAGATAAAAACGCCGGAAAGAAGAACATTAAAGATACAAAATATAATCCCTTAGACCATTGAATAATTTTGCTTTTAGTTGAAAAATAAATGCGGCAACTTCTTATTTTACGAAAAAGAACACCAAAATATTCTACTTTTTAATTTCCTCACTTTTCGCTAAATTTGCGCAATGAACAATCCCATGGAAGAAGATAAAAAACCCCTCAATTTTATTGAGCAAATAATAGAAGAAGATTTAGCGAATGGATTACCGAAAGAAAAATTACGTTTCCGTTTCCCGCCAGAACCCAATGGATACCTGCATGTAGGCCACACGAAAGCCATTTGCATCAACTTCGGGTTGGGCGAGAAATATGGTGCGCCTGTAAATCTTCGTTTTGATGACACCAATCCTGAAAAAGAAGAACAGGAATTTGTAGATGCCATCAAAGCTGATATTGACTGGTTGGGTTTCAAATACGATCAGGAATTGTATGCTTCCGATTATTTCGACCAATTGTACGACTGGGCCGTTCAGATGATTAAAAACGGTAAGGCTTATATCGATGAGCAACCCTCTGAAAAAATTACTGAACAAAGAAAAAACCCTTTCGAAGATGGCGTTGAATCTCCATTTAGAAACCGTCCGGTTGAAGAGAGTTTAGCTCTTTTCGAAAAAATGAAAAACGGCGAGTTCGAAGAAGGTGCGATGTCGCTTCGTGCAAAAATCGATATGGCTTCTCCCAATATGAATATGCGCGATCCTGTGATGTATAGGATTTTAAAAAGACCGCATCACCGAACCGGCGACAAATGGAAAATTTACCCGATGTACGATTGGGCGCACGGTGAATCCGATTATATCGAACAGATTTCTCACTCTTTATGCTCTTTAGAGTTTGAAAATCACCGGCCGTTATACGATTGGTATTTAGATCAGGTATACGTAAAAGATACCACCAGAAACAAGCAACGTGAATTTGCGCGCATGAATGTTTCTTATATGATCACTTCTAAAAGAAAGTTACAGCGCTTGGTTGCCGAGAACGCCGTTACAGGTTGGGATGATCCAAGAATGCCTACCATTTCGGGGATGCGCAGATTAGGTTTTACCCCGGCTTCCATTAAAAATTTTATTGAAAGAGTTGGTGTGGCGAAAAGAGAAAATCTGATCGACATTCAGTTGCTGGAATTTTTCGTACGTGAGGATTTGAATAAAATCGCAACCCGTGTAATGGCGGTAATCGATCCGGTAAAACTGGTCATTACCAATTACCCGGAAAACGAAGAAGAATGGCTGGAAACCGAGAATAATCCTGAGCAGGAAGATGCAGGAACAAGAACAGTTCCGTTCTCGAAAGAATTATATATCGAAAGAGAAGATTTCAAAGAAGAAGGAAACAAGAAATTCTTCCGTTTGAAATTAGGCGGGGAAGTCCGTTTGAAATCGGCCTATATCATTAAAGCAGAAAGTGTAGACAAAGATGAAAATGGTGAAATTACAACCATTTATGCAACTTACGACGAGAAAAGTAAATCCGGAAGTGGAACTGAAGAAAGTTTGCGAAAAGTAAAAGGAACACTCCATTGGGTTTCAGCAAAACATGCGCTGCCTGTTGAAGTACGAATTTACGACCGATTGTTTACTACGCCACAACCCGATGCAGAGAAGGAAACAGATTTCATGGAATTCATTAATCCTGAAAGTTTAAAGATCGTTCAGGGATTTGCAGAACCCAGTTTAGAAAACGCTGAAACCGGTCATCCTTATCAATTTCAAAGAATTGGCTATTTCACCAAAGACAGAGATTCTTCTGCGGAAAAAATCGTGTTTAACAGAACGGTAACTTTAAAAGACGGTTTCAAGCCAGAGTAATTTTTTAAAGAAAACATTTAAAACTTCGGAATTTCCGGAGTTTTTCATTTTATTTGACTTAAATTTCAGATACATTGCTGAAAATCAAAATCTTTTGTTCCGCATTTTTTAACTCAAATGCTCAGATCACTTTAATTCAGCTCCTATTTTAACTCCCTTTTATAATATTATAATTAACTTCGCACCGAATTTTATTAAAATGAAAAAAACGCTCACTTTCTTTTTCTTACTTATTTTCTTGATATCATTTTCTCAAGAGTCGATTAATTTTGAAAACACCAGTTTCAAAGAAGTTTTAGCAAAAGCAAAACGCGAAAAAAAACTGGTCTTTATGGATGCTTACGCTTCCTGGTGCGGACCCTGTAAATTAATGGAGAAAAACATCTTTACCCTTCCCGCCGTAAAAGCATATTACAATGCCAATTTCATTAATGCAAGATTCGACATGGAAGTGGGAGAAGGCCGGGATATCGCCTTAAAATATCAGATCCGCTCCTATCCCAGTTTTCTCTTTCTAAACGGTGATGGCGATGTGGTGATGAAAAACTACGGTTATATGGGAGAAGAAGATTTTATCGCAATTGCGAAAGAAGCGAATAATCCTTTATTAGTAAACAGTAATCCAAAAGAACTTTTTGAAAAAGGAGAAAGTGATCCCGCATTTTTATTAAACATGATGCGCCAGAATGCACAGACCGATTACGAATTGGCAAAGAAAGTTTCCGAGCGTTATTTTAAAGTAAAAAAAGACCAGGAACTTACAAGAGACGACATCGGATTGCTGCTGTATTTCGTAAAAACGCCGGGCGACCCGAATTACCAGGTTTTTAAGGACAGAAAACCAAATATCGTTAAAGAAATGTCTGAAGATATTTACAACCAGTTTGATGTGAATATTAAAATTTCTAAAATAATGGAAAATTCTCTGGATCAAAATTCAGGAATTATCAATGACGATTATTTTTACCAAAACGCAATTCCTTTAGTGGGAAAAGCAGAGGCAGAAACGGCGTTGAACAGAATGAAAATTATTTATTATCCCAATGTCGGCAATTTTAAGGAATATGAAAAAGCGGCCTTACTCTATTATAAAAATGCAGAGGATTTCGCTCCTGAAGAATTATTGAAAGCAGCCTGGATTTTCAGTGAGCATGTGGACAATAAAACCTCCTTAAAAAAAGCCGAAGAATGGGCAGAAAAATCAGTAATGAAATCTGAAAACGCAGAAAACACTTATATTCTTGCCAAAATCTACCAAAAAACAGGAAAGAATGAAAATGCAAAAATATATGCCGAAATATCTAAAAACCTGGCCCAACAACAAGGGAAAGATTCTTCTGCAGCCATACAGCTTTTAGAAAATTTAAAATAAATTACTGATTTTGAAAAAGACAATTCTGCTATTTGCCCTCTTAATTGGTCTTTTGGGTAATGCTCAAAACCAAAATACTGAAACTGCTAAAAATATCTTCGTCAAAGGAAATGCTCTTTTTCTTCCGCTGGGAATGTTAAATGCCGGTGCAGAATTCCAATTAAAAGAAAGGATAACACTGCAAGCCGATGTTTTTATATCGCCCTGGAAATCATTTATGGGGAAATATGCCCAGGTTTACATGATGGGTTTCGATGGCAGATATTATTTTGACGAAGCTTTTAAACATTGGTATGTAGGCGCTAATATTTCGGCAGCACGCTTTATCATTCAAAAATTCAATTATTGGGGCGACGGTATTTCTCAGTTCACTCCCGAGTCACCAATTTATAACAGCAAAGATCTTTACCAAGACGGTTTTGCTGTTATTCTAGGAGCAACAGTCGGATATCAGTTTCAATTGAGTGACCGGTGGAATATGGATCTGTATTTAGGAGCCGGCAGTTCGCAGGGTTTTTATAAAGGATATCACAAAGAATTGGGAATCCGTTATGATGACGATGGACGCCGCTGGGACAAAAGCGGCGAATGGATCCCGTACCGAGGTGGAATAATGATCGGCTATAAATTATAATCATGAATATAAAAAGTACAAAATTTGCGGTCATTGCCGTACTGACCTTCATCATCTTATTCCTGTTTAATTATATCGGAAATACGCAGCCAGACAAAACAGAACGTGCCCTGATGACTGCTGTTGCAGGAGTCATCGGCTTAACCATCGGAATGTGGTTTGTTTATAAAAACTCTAAAGACGATACCCACCACGACTTTGATTAAAAAAGTAAAATAGACTTCAGCTGAGGTCTGTTTTTTTTTATAACAAACCTCTCCTGTTTTTCCTTTCATAATTAATATCTTTGCACCATGATAAAAATCGGAAATATAGAACTGCCCGAATTCCCATTGTTGCTCGCACCAATGGAGGATGTCTCGGATCCACCCTTTCGAAAGTTATGTAAAATGCACGGTGCAGACTTGATGTATTCTGAATTTATTTCTTCCGAAGGATTAATTCGCGATGCGATGAAAAGCATGAAGAAACTCGATATTTTCGATTACGAAAGACCGGTTGGAATTCAGATTTTCGGCGGCGATGAAGAAGCGATGTCACTTTCAGCAAAAATTGTAGAAGCCGTAAATCCTGATTTAGTTGATATTAATTTTGGCTGTCCGGTAAAAAAAGTAGTTTGTAAAGGAGCCGGCGCCGGCGTTCTGAAAGATATTGATCTGATGATTAAACTTACCAAAGCTGTGGTAAATTCCACCCATCTTCCTGTAACGGTAAAAACGCGGTTAGGCTGGGATACAGAAAGCATCAACATTATGGAAGTTGCCGAAAGACTGCAGGAAGCCGGAGTAAAAGCTTTGACGATTCATGCAAGAACGCGTGCTCAAATGTACAAAGGAGAAGCCGACTGGAATTACATTCATGCGGTAAAAAATAATCCCAATATCGAAATCCCAATTTTCGGAAACGGTGATATCGATTCTGCGCAAAAAGCGTGGGAATATAAAAATAAATTCGACTGTGACGGCATCATGATCGGTCGTGGTGCAATTGGTTACCCCTGGATTTTCAATGAAGTAAAACATTTCTTCAAAACTGGAGAACTCCTTCCTGAACCTACCATTACCGAAAGACTGGAAGCCGTAAGACAACACGCTGAATGGTCCAAAGACTGGAAAGGCGAACGGCTTGGACTGATTGAAATGCGCCAACATTACAGTAATTATTTCCGCGGCATTCCCCATTTTAAAGATTTCCGACGTCAGTTTTTGGAGGTTTTCACTTTAGAAGAAATGGATGCTGTGATCGCAGAAGCAGATGCTTTTTACAGGAATTTTGACTTTGTGAATTAATATTAGTCTTAAAGAGCCAAGGTAAAAGTAAAAAGAGCCAAGTTTGTAATTCAGTGTTTGGGTTATTATTGAGTATTTGAACAAACAAGTGTTTTCTTACTTTTCACTCAAACACCCGATTACGGAATTACACCAAAACTTCTACATAGCCCTGATTGTACGGCATTTTTGAGCTTCTTTTACAGATTTCCAGATGGCATTTAGCGGTTGGGAGAATCCGTAAAAAGCGGGTACTGAAAGCATCCCGTCTTGAGGACGAGACGGCTTCTGAAAATTTGTCTTAATTTCCGTAACTTTTGCCTTATTTAAAGGACTAATCATTTAAAATTATTTCGATGCTCAAAGCAGAAAACGTTACTAAAACCTATAACGCAGGTAAAAAACTGGCGTTAGAGGATTTCTCCATAGATGTTCCGGAAGCCAGTATTTATGGACTTTTAGGTCCGAACGGTGCAGGAAAAACCACTTTCATCAGAATCATCAATCAGATTACACAAGCCGATTCCGGTAATGTTTATATCAATAAACAAAAACTGAATCCCGACCATATCCGCCAAATTGGGTATATGCCCGAGGAGCGCGGTCTGTACAAAAACATGACCGTGGGCGACCAACTTTTATATTTCGGCGAACTCAAAGGAATGACCAAAAATGACGCATTAAAAGAAGCGAAATATTGGTTTGAGCAATTGGAAATCGACCAGTGGTGGAAGAAAAAACTGAGTGAGCTTTCAAAAGGAATGGCACAGAAAATTCAGTTTGTAGTGACGGTTTTGCACCGGCCGAAATTATTGATTCTGGATGAACCTTTTTCGGGTTTCGATCCTGTGAATGCGAATTTAATTAAAGATCAAATCCTTAATTTAAAGAAGAACGGAACGACGATTATCCTCTCTACTCACCGCATGGAAAGTGTGGAGGAAATGTGTGATTATGTCGCACTGATCAACCAATCAAGAAAAGTTTTAGACGGAAAAGTATTTGATGTCAGAGAACAGTTCAAGAAAAATATTTTCAATGTTACTTTAGCTGAAGTGGATCAGGAAAGATTTACTCAATTTAACAGTCAGTTTGAAATCCAGAATTATTCCACAGAAAATCAACTGGTGTCATTCGATTTGAAAAATGATAAAGATCAAAATCTGTTATTGAATGAACTGATGAAAGTTGGAAAAATCCGTTCGTTTGATGAGAAAATTCCGAGCATGAACGAAGTCTTCATCAATGCGGTAAGTGGGACTGAAAAACCGGAATTCTCTTTATAATCCGGACTAAAACTTTAATTAAAAATATTTATGAAAAATATATTCCTGATTACCAAGAGAGAATATCTGACGCAGGTTAAGAAAAAATCTTTTGTTATTTTGACGCTTTTAGCACCGGTTCTGATGATTGGTTTTGCCGCTTTGATTGCTTTTATGTTTAAAGCGAATGAAAGTACGAGCACCTTCAACGTGGTTGACAAAAGCGGACTTTTTGTAGGAAATCTCAAAAGTACCGATAAAATTAAATATGTATTTGTGCCAGCAGTAAACGAAAAATCTCTCGTTGCTACGCTGAAAGATATGGATGGCATTGAAGGTTTACTGATTATTCCGGAACTGAAAAATCAAAACTACGACGGGTTACAAAAAGATTCTAAGTTATTAATTAATAAGAAAATAGGTTTCGACACCAAAACAAAAGTAGCATCGGACCTCGCTAAAATCATACGGAAAGAAAAGATAAAAACGCTGGGCATTTCTGAAAACCAGATGAAAAATCTGGATGCAAATTTTGAACTGAATACTCAGAATGTGGTGGATAATAAAAGTTCTGATAATGATTTATCGTTCGGCGTAAAATCCGGCTTGGCGATGGTTCTGATGTACGCCGTTTTTATGTTCATCATTATTTATGGAGTTCGGGTGATGCGCAGTGTTTTAGAAGAAAAAAACAACCGTGTGGTCGAAATCATCATTTCGTCGGTAAAACCATTTGAATTGATGATGGGAAAAATCCTGGGCGTAACTTTGGTTGCATTAACGCAGTTCAGCATCTGGATTACGATGTCTGTAATCGGAGCCTTATTTCTGAATACAGGATTTGCCGCGATGAACAATCAGATTCCCGGCGGAGAGCAGTCAGCGGAAATGATGCAGAAATTTGACTTTCAGCAAATCGCCGGAGAAGTTTCCCATATTCTTTTAGACATGAATGTCGCGTTGATTATCGGCGTATTTATCGTGTTCTTTCTGCTCGGATATATTTTCTACAGCTCGATGTACGCGGCAATTGGTTCTGCAGTTGATAACGAAACAGAAACCCAGCAGTTCACCATGTTTGCCATCATTCCACTGATGGTGGGAATGTACGGAAGTTTCACGATCATGAATAATCCTGAAGGCCCGCTTGGCTTTTGGTTGTCGATGATTCCGTTTACTTCACCTGTTGCGATGATTGCCAGGATTCCTTTTGGAGTGCCGGTTTGGCAAATTATACTTTCCGCTTCCTTGCTTTTAGTTTCCACTTTATTAATGATTTATATTGCTGCAAAAGTGTACCGTGTCGGCATTTTAATGTACGGAAATAAAGCGACCGCAAAGGAACTTTGGAAATGGATCAGAAGCTAGGTGTTGGATGTAGATGTTAGTAAAAATTACAGGAAAGTTCCTACCAATAAGAAACGTCGCAATTACTGCGGCGTTTTTCATTTCTGATCTTTAAATTTATTTATTAAATCTTTTCAAATCAACTTCTTTCATTAACTCGCGCCCATTTTCGATGTGCTCATACAATTCTTTGGAAAAATAGCAACCATTGAGAATACCTCTCGCTCCTAAACCGTTGAAAATATAATAATTTTGGTGTTCAGGAAGATTTCCGATAATCGGCCGGCGGTCTTTTACTGTCGGACGGAAACCGTAATTCACTTCTTCAACTTCAAAATCATGCGGATAGAAAGCAGAAAGTCCTTCTTTCAATTCTTCAGTTTTAAAATCATCAATTTCATTTTCCCGTTCGTTGGGATCATAAGTTCCACCGTAATAGTAAATATCATTATTTAAAGGAAACAGAAAATGCTTTTTCTTTAAAGTATATTGATGCTTCATTTTTTCTGACAGTTTCACTTTTAAATGATGACCTTTGTTTGCAATTACCTGAATATCGGCAAAAAAAGGATTTTCTCTGACGCCCATTCCTTCACAAAAGACAATATTTTTAAAAGTAAATCCGTCATAAGATGAGCCTTCAATTTTAGAATAATCAAATTTTTCTTTCACTACCATTTCATTGTCCTGCAAATAGGCCGAGATTCCTTTGAAAAAACCATTAACATCCAAACGGGCAGATTGATTTACCTCGCCGGTTCCAAATGGATTTATAATGGTTTCCAGCGTTTCGAAATCTGGATTTAGAAAGGGTTTCAGTTCATCGGTTTCCGCTTTCATTAACCATAACTCCTTTTCTCTTTCATCATGAAAAATACGGTGGATTTTTTCCTGAATTAAATAATTTTCACCGGTATACGTTTCAATTTCCGAAACTGTTTTGGTCAAAAATTCTATTTGCTCCGCAGCCAGCCAAAAAGTGGTAAATTTCTTTAGCACCAAAGGATTCACAATTCCTGCAGAAACCTGAGAAGCTCCTTTTTTATCCGCCGAAAACAAAACAAAAGATTTTTGATGAAGGATTAACTGATGGGCAAAAAAGAAAGCAGCGTAACCGTCGCCAACGATAATATAATCTACATTTTTCATTGATAATTTACTTAATAAAAGGGATTTTTCAACTCAAATATAAGTTCAAAAAAAAACCTGAGTAAAGGTACTCAGGTTTTTGTTTATCTTCAAAGGAATTGATTAATAATTCCACATATCGCTTTCCATCTGCAGGATTTGCGCTTTGATTCTTTCGCTCTCTTCTAACTGCTCGTCGGCATCATTCGGGATGTAATCCTTGATAATCCCATTTCCTAACCCGTTATCTGATTTATAGATAATGCTTGAAAATCTTCTGGCATTTAATAAATCATCAAAAGAAATATCGGAAGAAAGATTTTTATTATTAAAAGCCACGGCGTTCGCCAAAACATTTCTTGCATCTGGATAATACACCCAGAACAGGTCAATCAGTTCATCCTTAGAAGCAAGCGGCTGACCGTCTGGCCCAAACTGTCCCATCAATGAAGGATCCTGGCCCATTGCTGCAATCCCAAGTAATCTGTATTTCATCTGGCTATCTCTACGGTCGATATACCACATTCCTTTAATTTTTAAAACCTTTACATTTTCAGTTTTGGTTTCATACACATTGGTGAACTCCTTCATTTCCTCGGCAGTCAATTTACCGGCTTCATTAATCCGGTCAATTCCTGCGTTGCTCATCACCTCGTTTTTAATACGCGACTGAATTGCATCCGGTCTTAATCTTGTCTGGAACATTTCATCGTCATACACTTCTTTGATTCTGCCGTCGTTGATAGCATCAAACAAAAGTTGATAAAGTGATTTGTTTTCTGAGACCAATCCATCTTCGTTATGATAAAAAGGCTGATTGATCTTATCATTCATATCGATGACTTCCCACACCACCATACTCTTCAAAATGTCTTTATCTTCAATAAATCCATATTCTAAAGGAGTAATTTTGTTGGAAACCATAGAGTCACCCTGCTTGATTAAGTTCAAATCTCTATATTTTCTAAAGGATTCCGGAGATTTCGCATTTAAAATAGACATTGAATTAATCGGTGTATCATCTACCGACTCACCCTGATATTCCGCAGGCATTTGTGCAACCGGCTCCGCCTGTTCCACAGGTGTTGCAGGAACCGTCGTTTTAGGCGCAACTTTCTTTTTTGGTTTTTTCTTGGTTTGTGCTCCAACTGCGCTGAAACTCAGAGCAAGCACTATCAATATGAATTTTTTCATTCTAAATTATTTATACTAATGACAAGATATACTATCAAATCAATAACGTAATTATTGTACGTTTATTACTACCGGAGGAATCTGTTTTAAAGTTTGTCCACCAAGGCCAGTCGCTGTTGCATTAATATTATATACATACGCAATATCCCCGTTACGAAGATTTTTCGTGAGATTCGCTACAGAACTCAGTGAGTTTCCATTAATCAACATTCCCGCTTTTCCTGGTACTCTAAACATAAAACTGTTTACGGTAAAACTTACCGGGAAATCGAAGTCCGGCATCACTACAGAAACTTTTTGGTTCGGGATTGAACTTGCAGGCATCGAAACCACATAATTTCCCTGAATTTGTCCAACTGGCGCCGGCACACTTTTAATTCTGAACGGGAATGCCTGTGAAATAACACCACCTTTCGGATCACGTCCTGAAATCGTTAAGGTCACCGTGCTTCCACCTCCAGGTGTAACGGTCCATTTTCCTCCGCCTCCGCTTACAGATGCTCCCGGTGCAGATAAAGAAATCCCTGACATATCTGCTCCTAAGATTGATCCTGAAATTGGATTCGGCAATCCACGGTACAGCACATTCATTTTATCGGCAGTTACAAGTGCTCCTTTTTGTGCTTTCAATTCCTGTGCACCAGCGATTACTTTATAAGTATGGTTGTATTTTAAAGGAATGACTTTGCCGTTTACGTCGGTAAATGAAATTTCTCCGCTAAAGGTTTTTTCACCTAATGTACCTGTTTCTAAATTCTTAATTCCCTGACCATTTTCAACGGTCAAACCTGGCATCGATAATCCCGGAACATTGCTGGAATAGTTACCAATGGCGACTTTACCCTGTGCCGGTTCTCCCTGAATAACCGTTGCCGGTGCGGAGACAATCGCAGAGTAAGCATCAAACTTGATATCTGCATCCACTTTTTCCTGAAGCATTACCGATAAAGCATCACCCTGAATTCCTCTTGCAGAAGACTGGATTACTTCTAAATTCGATAAGGCAGCAATTAAAGGCTGGTTATAAAATTTATATTGATTGAAATTTTTATTGTTTTTAGGTTTTGCAAACTCCGAAATCATTTGTTGATTCGTTCTGTCAACCAAAGCTTTCATCAACGGGTTTGACCCGAAAGTCTGGTTTACATAATTTCTAAAAGCATCAATCTTTGTTTTTAAATCAAGTGCTATTTTGGATGGTTTTGTTTCATCGCCTCCAACAAAAAACATATTGGTAGAAGGTTCTGTATTATTTAGTGCAGCAAAACTTTCCTGAATTTCATTTTTAGTATCGTATTCTGCGTCCTTACTTAAATTTCTTTTTAACTCTTCGATTGATCCCACTAAATCGTCAGCTTTCGCTTCCAGTCCTTTATAGTTATCCAGAGGTGCAGTAAATGTTTCTGGAGATTTTTCAGCTTTTACTTCGAGAGTCTTTTTAAATATCGCATTATTACTCTCCGTCAACACCCTGGTCTCTTCCAAAGAACCGGTCGTATCTTTATAGGATCTGATGATTTCCTGATCGATCTGCATTGCAAGCATCGCAATGAAAACCAAATACATCAAGTTGATCATCTTCTGACGAGGTGTCTGTTTTCCTTGTGCCATTTTAATAAATTTTGTTAATAGTTTAAATTTTAAATATAAATGGTAAGAAAACTATGATTTCATTGCGCTAAGCATTCCGCCGTAAACTCTGTTAAGACTATTAAGGTTAGAAGTTAATCCTGATAATTCTTCGTTAAATTTCTCTGAATGTAAAGCAGATTTCTGCATGTCTTCTACATACTTTTTGCTATATTCAGTTTGCGTTTTTCCGTGCTCCAACTGGAGTGCGTATAATGCATTCATGCTTTCAAGATGACTTGCTGCCAACATCAGCTGATCGTTATATTTTGCGGTAGAACCACTAACATCCACTGTTTGATTGATTTGATCTACAGAACTTGAGAATTTTTCGATTCCTGTTCTTAACCGGTCAAATAAGTTTACATCCAATTTAGCATCAGCAAGCATTTTATCTAATTTATCCGACAAAGAAACCTCCAGTTCTTTCACTTCTGCCAATTGCATTGCACCGGAAGAATGTTTTGGATTTGGAGTGGCATGGCTATCTAAAAGTTCCGGATACACGTTTTCCCAAGCATAAGATTCTTCAGATTTTGGAGCATCAAATGCGAAGATCGTAAAAATAACCGCCTCAGTAATCAAACCGATCGCCAAAGTTACATTACCTGTAAGCGGACCAATACTCCAGTGGGTCATTTTGAAAAGTGCTCCTAAAATTACGATTGCAGCCCCAATTGAGTAGATGAAATTATAAGTTGCTTCTTTAGTTTTAAACATGTGCTATGATTTTATTAGTGGTTATTAAGTAATTACTGTTTTTTTTTAATTTGTTCTCTTCTTGTATTTAGCAGTTCCCTCAGGAATATCCTGAACTGTTCTAAAACCAATATAACTTCTTGCCGAATCTTTTCTCTCGTAATCTCTAGATCCGGTCATTAACAAATAACCGATATCTTTCCAAGATCCACCGCGTACTGTTTTCCGAGGCTCTCTGTATGCTTGATTGGACAAATAAGGATTCAAGGTAGACGCAAACTGGTAAGTTGAATTATTGTAAGGAGATTCCGTCCATTCTGCAACGTTCCCTGCCATATCATAAAGCCCAAATCCGTTTTTAGGGAATTTCTTTACGGGAGCAGTATAGGTGTACGTTCCTTTCTTTTCATCTTCGATATAATTACCTCTTTTCGGTTTAAAGTTTGCCAAATAACATCCTCTGTCATCTTGCAGATAAGGCCCACCCCAAGGATAGGTTGCGTTCTCTTTACCTCCTCTGGCCGCATATTCCCATTCAGCTTCAGTCGGAAGACGGAATGACATTGCTTTTTGCTTTTTCTTTTTCAAAGATTCGTTATAATCGGATTTTAACTTTGATTTAAAATTACAAAACGCTCTTGCCTGATCCCAGGTTACTCCGACTACAGGATAATTTTTGTAAGCACTGTGCCAAAAATAGCCATCATACAGAGGTTCGTTATATGCATAATTAAAATCCTTTAACCAAACCGTGGTATCGGGATAAACGGCGATACTTTCTTTTTTCAAATATTTAGCACCTCTTGATTTATCTTTAACTGCAGACTCAATATCTTCCCAATTGTAAGCGTACTTCAGTTTTCTGGTATCAATAATTCGCTCATTATTGATTCTTTCTGCCGGCGGAAGGTACACTGATTCTAAAATCTCTGCATACTGAGCATCCGGATAATCCGAAGTTCTCCATTTCAACGGAACGCTCCAATCTAATTTTTTAGACTCGTCATAACCATCTCTTCCCCCCTGGGACTCCATAAACTCCTGGTAAGCATTGGGAGTGGTACCTGCTTTTTTAGAAGCGTAGGCAAAACTACCAATCCCTGCTCCTGAACCGTCGCCAGCTGCTTCAGCTAATAAAGAGCGCACGACACTATCCCGAACATAATTAATAAAAACTCTATACTCGGCATTAGTGATTTCGGTTTCATCCATAAAGAACGAAGAAACAGTAACCGTTTTAAGCGTTGCCTTTTCGGGAGTATTGGTAAAATCCTGATCAGCTAAACCCATCACATAAGACCCGGCAGGAATTGCCACCATACCGTAAGGTCTTTCTGAAACAAAGGATTTTGATTTGTTTCTAGGTATCAACTCTCCTTTGGATCCTCCCTTGCCGGCTGAGCTTCCCCCGCTTTTTGAACACGAGATTACTACAGTAGCTGATAATAATATAAGGAATACTCTTTTCATTCTAATAATTGAAATTAAGCGGTAAATATATAATTTTTTGGAAAAACATTTATGATTTTTTTTCCAAAACGTAAAAATGTCTGTATTATTTTACAATCATTTACTTTTTATTCAACAGTAACTGATTTTGCAAGGTTTCTCGGTTGGTCAACATTGGCTCCTCGGTACACTGCAATATAATAAGCCAGTAATTGTAAAGGTACGGAGGCGATAATTGGGGAGAAACATTCTGAAGTTTCCGGGAATTCAATTACATAATCTGCCACAGAAGCAACTTGCGTGTCACCCTTGTTTACCACTGCAATAACTTTACCTTTTCGCGCTTTAATTTCCTGAACGTTACTTACAATTTTGTCATAATGCCCTTTTTTCGGAGCGATAATAACGATTGGCATATTTTCATCGATCAAAGCGATCGGACCATGCTTCATTTCGGCTGCAGGATATCCTTCTGCATGAATATAAGAGATTTCTTTTAACTTCAAAGCTCCTTCCAGCGCCGCAGGGAAATTATATCCTCTTCCTAAATAAAGGAAATTCTGGGCATCAACAAAGTTCTTTGCAATTTCCTTTGTAATTTCGTGGGTGGTTTCTAAAACTTCCTGAACTTTTTGCGGAATGGTATCCAGTTCGGTGATTAATCTCATGAACTCCTGATTGCTCAAATGTCCGTTGTGCTTCCCTAATTTTAAAGCAATCAAAGAAAGAACGGTCAACTGGGCAGTAAACGCTTTTGTTGAAGCAACACCGATTTCCGGTCCTGCGTGCGTATAAGAGCCTGCATCAGTAACTCTTGAAATGGAGGAATCGACGACGTTACAAATTCCGTACACGAAAGCGCCTCTCTCTTTAGCCATTTTAATAGCGGCCATCGTATCGGCAGTTTCACCTGACTGTGAAATTGCAATCACGATATCTTTTTCAGAAATAATTGGATTTCTATATCTAAATTCCGAAGCATATTCTACTTCTACAGGGATTCTTGCAAACTCCTCGATTAAATATTCTCCGATAAGACCGGCATGCCAAGAAGTACCACAAGCGATAATGGTGATTTTCTGTGCTTGGTTTAATCTTTCCAGGTTATCCCAGATTCCGGCCATTTTGATGATCCCTTCTTCTACCAATAGTCTGCCTCTTAAAGTATCGTGAATTGATTTTGGCTGTTCGAAAATTTCCTTTAACATGAAATGTTCGTAACCTCCTTTTTCAATCTGCTCCAAACTCAGTTTTAACTGTTGAACTTCCGGGGTAATTTTTACATTATCTTTAATATTTCTGATGTCAACACCGTTTTCTAAAGAAATAGTAGCCATGTGACCTTCTTCTAAATAAACGGCCTCTTTTGTAAATTCAACAAAAGGAGAAGCATCCGAAGCAATGAAATATTCATTATTTCCTAAACCGATGGCTAAAGGAGAACCTAATCTGGCAACCACCAATACTCCGGGAAAATCTTCGTGCATCACTGTAATTGCATACGCACCGAAAACTTCATTTAAAGCATAACGAACTGCCGTAGGGAAATCCATTTCCTCATTAATATCCATAATATATTGGATGAGATTCACCAATACTTCTGTGTCTGTTTCTGACTGAAAAGTAAATCCTTTCTCGGTCAACATAATTTTCAGGGTATCATAGTTTTCGATAATCCCATTATGAACCAAAGCGATTTTTTCATTATTTGAAAGATGTGGATGTGAATTTCTATCACTTGGAACCCCGTGTGTTGCCCATCGGGTATGCCCCATTCCTATATGTGCGGTACCTGCTAAATTTCCTGAAATAGCGACCAAATCATCTACTTTACCTTTCGTCTTTGAAACACTAAAAACTGAATTATCATTTTCGAGTACAATTCCCGCACTGTCATATCCTCTATACTCTAATCTGCGAAGCCCATTGATTACAACTTCATAAGCATCCTGAAAACCAGTATATCCTACAATTCCACACATATAATATCTTATTTTTTAGTTATTGTTTTTCTAATTATTGTTTTTGTCCGTAAGTCAGGATCAATCTTGCACTTTTATCATTGCCTGGATTTGTAAGATCGGTTCCTACCAATACCGCTCTGTTAGGGGTGTAACTTCTGGTATTAAAATTCTGAGCACCTAAAGAAGGATATAAAGATCCTACTAAATTACCTCCGGCATCTGTAGTATAAGCACCAACATTTAATATCAGATCGTAATTGCGTTCTTGTTTTTCAATAATATTTTTAAAGGTCTGCGTAATTCCAATATCATAGTATGCTGGATTTTTTTGCAAATCATAGGCTTTCACCAAATTATAAATTCCGGTGCCTGCTAAAGCACTCATGTCAAGCAAATAATTGTCAAGATATTCTTTCTCCCCTGGTTTAGGAGCTAAGTTTCTTTGTCTTACAACAAAATAATTAGGTTTTGCGTAATTATTAGACCAACTGGATACATCAGTATAGATACGGATTTTGGCTGAAATAATACCAATCTTATTATTGTTAAATAAAGTTCTGATATTGGCAACATCTGCAGCTGGAACCCGAAGACCAATTCCCGGGCCTCCCATTCCCTGTGCAAAAAGCTTTGCATCACCGGTTATTTGGTTTGTTGTCGCTAAAGCAGTTGCCGAAGGTGTTCCTGTACGGTTGAAAGCAATCTGATTAAAAAACGCATTAGAACCTCCCATATTCATCATGTACACCGACTGCTCTCTGGTGGTTACTCCATTAGTGACTTTATCATTTTTGTAATAAAGATTAAGCTCTGTGGTAGTAGGATCAAAATTAAGAAGATAGCCGTCGTTTTCATCAACAGAAACTTTAATCCCTTTAAAATATCTTATAAATGAAGCTGCATCGGCAAGCTCCGGAGAAGAGGCTTTATTAATAATCTTATTCGCAAAAAACGCACTGTCTAAAGGGATTCTCAGTGCAGCACTTCTTTCAAACAATACTGTATCATCACTCGTTTTGGTCACTTTAACCAAATGAACATTTCCGTCAAAAGTTTTTGCGCCAATCTGCGCACCTGTATTCACAACTTTGTTAGAATAAACGACATCCGTATTTGAACCTAAAAAGTCGGTAACTTCATAAACCTTAAAGTTCAAAAGCGTTTTCCCTCCAATTTTGGTATTACCATATTTAATCACTGGATAGGTACTGACAACTTTTTTCGACGGTACAGCACCTTCCGGATAAATATATTTATCATTGGTCACTGTAGTCACAGAATCTGCTGCATACTGCGGCTTAATGACCAATACCGCTGAATCCAGTTTTGCATTGGTTCCAAAATCGGGATTTGCTCCAGATAATCTAACCTGAGAAACGTATGCAGATTTCTGCATTCCAAATTGAGACTCCGAAAAAGCGCCCAAAGTTGCACTTTGCAACCGCGCCGCATCTGTTCTTATGGAATCGTGATTATTGGAATTATAAGCGATAATGGGGTAAGATACTTCCTTCCCTTTCGCTCCGTCTTGAAAAAATTGTGAACCCAACTGATCTGCATCCGGTTCACAATTCACTAAAATTAAACTCCCAATTACTAATGTTGCAGTAATTTTGAATAATTCTTGGATATTTCTTATCATTAAATATAAATTGATTTAGTATAATTTGTTGATTGAATCAGCGTCGATATATTCTGATTTGGCCGTTTTAGTATCGGTGAAAGCTTTGTTAAGATCCTCTTCAAGGAATTCATCACCTTTTATTACTAAATCAACCATATCGATACTTTCGATAACGAAACTCTGAAAACTTGGATTTTTAAACGCTTTTAGTCCGGTTATATTGTCGAACTTCATTTTTTCTTCTACAGATTCAGATAATGCCATGTTATCCTCATTATAAACAGAAAGCACTATTTTTGAATCATTAAAATAAGAATCATTTTTGTAAAAAGTCTTTAAATAAACCGGTATAAATGAGGCCATCCATCCATTCAGGTGAATCACATCGGGCA
The DNA here is from genome assembly GCF_004359195.1 of Chryseobacterium salivictor. NCBI lineage: Bacteria > Pseudomonadati > Bacteroidota > Flavobacteriia > Flavobacteriales > Weeksellaceae > Chryseobacterium > Chryseobacterium salivictor. Next base: position 330,086 of record NZ_CP037954.1, read on the forward strand.
CCCAGTTAAGCTTTTTGATGGTTTCGATCACTCCTCTGGCAAAGAAAATCGCACGTTCATCATTATCGGTGAAAGGCTGTCCTTTATCGTCGATGTAGAATTGTTTTCTCTTGAAATACTCTTCATTGTCGATGAAATAAACCTGCAATCTCTCTCCCGGTAAGGATGCTACCTTAATAATCAGGGGTTGATCCAAATCATTAATAATAATATTCATTCCGGATAGACGAATTACCTCATGCAATTGAAATTTTCTTTCGCTGATCTGGCCAAATTTTGGCATAAACACTCTCACATCATTTCCGTCTTGGTGCATTTTGAGTGCCATTTTACTCACCATTGTCGCCATATTGTTATCTTCCTGATAAGGAGACATCTCCGTGGTTACATATAAAATCTTTTGGTTCGGCATAAATTCTAACTTTCTTCTAAATTTTTGGGCAGAATATTCTACAAGGCAAATTTACGAAATTTTAATGTAATAATTTTTAATTAACATTAATTAAGATTATTACCCAAAAAAAATGACAGTATTCTAAAAAAATCATAAAAATTTACCTGCCCGTTTGCGGGAAATTGTTATTTTTACAAGGATAATCTAATTAATTATGGAAATTTTCAGAGACAAAAAAACACTTATAGATTACGTCGAAAGACAGAAAGAAATGGGCAAAAAAATCGGTTTTGCTCCAACAATGGGTGCATTACACGAAGGCCATCTTTCACTATACAAAATAGCCGCCGCAGAAAACGATCTGGTTATTTCCTCCATTTTCGTGAATCCTACTCAATTCAATAATCCTGATGATTTAACCAAATACCCGCGTGATACCGAACGGGATATTGCGCTGCTGAAAAACACCGGAATTGTTGATGCCTTATATCTGCCAGAAGTTGCCGATCTCTATCCAGACGGACTAAAAAGTAAATCCTATGATTTCGATGGTCTGGAAAATGAAATGGAAGGTAAGTTTCGTCCCGGACATTTTGATGGAGTAGGAACAGTAGTAGAAGAACTGTTAAGACAGGTAAAACCCAACAATGCTTATTTCGGGGAAAAAGATTATCAACAATTGGCTATTATCGAAAAGCTGGTCGACCAGCTACACCTTCCTGTGAAAATCCACGGTGCACCAATTTATCGGGAAGCAAATGGGCTCGCCATGAGTTCTCGAAATGAAAGACTAACCCCTGTTCAAAGAGATGCAGCCAAAGTGATTCACGATACTTTGTTAAAAGTAAATGACTGGTTCCGGGTCATTACCGTTCCTGAAATAAATAAACGCGTGAAAGATATTTTTGATGACCAGCGCGGAATGACTTTAGAATATTTTGAAATCGCCGATGAAAAAACTTTAAAACAAACCGATTTCTTTTATAAAGATAAAAAGTACCGCGCGTTTATCGTCGTAAATGTTGGTACAGTGCGGTTAATTGACAATTTGCATTTGGATTAAATTCTTTGAAACCTAAAAAAGAGTGTACTTATATTGATGCTCAACTCCGAATATTTGAAAAATAAATGACAACCTATAAATACTTTTCATAAATTCCCCTGGGTATCCATCTTAAGGGGATTTTTTGTATGTTTAACTTTTTATTAATTAACCTCTTATCAAAAACGAAAACATGAAAGCACTGCTCTATCTTGCACTCCTGCTTCCCGTCAATTTTCTGGCGCAGGAAAAAACAAATTCCGAAAAATTCTGGACACAATTAGCAGCACATTGCGGAAAAGCGTATGAAGGTGAAATAATTTCCGGAGGTGCTGAAGGCGACGGATTTACCGGCAAAAAACTCATAATGCACGTTCGGTCATGTGAAAAAAAAGAGATCAAAATTCCTTTTTTCGTAGGTGACGATAAATCCCGAACGTGGGTCCTGCATATGAATCCCGATAAAATTTTAAGTTTAAAACACGACCACCGAAATCCCGACGGAACCGAAGAAAAAGTAACGCAATATGGTGGCACAAGTTCAAATGTAGGTCTGGAGAACCTTCAAATGTTTCCTGCTGATGCACATACCACCCAGATGTTGCCGAAAGCAGCTACCAATATTTGGTGGTTCACCATTGATGGTGAAAGTTTCACTTATAACCTTCGCAGAGTCGGAAGCGACCGTTTGTTCACCGTACGATTTGATTTGACTAAAACGATTGAAACACCAGGCGCGCCTTGGGGAACAAAAAATTAAAATCAATCGCTAAATCATAAATCCAGTATAAAAAACATCCATTTTGAGTCTACAAAATGGATGTTTTTTATTGCCGAATAGCTGATTATTCAACCCTGAAAGAAACCTTACAAACGCATCCGTAAGTTGAAATTTCACCATCTTTCACATGGCATTTCATATCTTTTACATAAACGCTGTCGATGTTTTTTATGGTTCTCGAAACTTCTTTTACGGCATTTCTCACAGCGTCATCGAAACTAATTTCTGAAGTAGCAATTACTTCAAGTACTTTTACAATCATAACAGGTGTTTTTAGGTTACCCTAAATTTAATTTAAACATTTCAAACCAAAGAAGATTTAACAAACTTTAATACAATACATTAAGGAATAAATTTTAATCTAATCATTAGGTGCTCAGATAAAAATCCCATACAAAAACAGAAAAATTAATGATCAAATCTGAACCAGTCATTCTGAAATCTGCGATTATCAACTCCAAAATTTGAGCTTAAACGATAAAATAACAATACCTATTTTTTAAATAAAGCGAAATCATAAAAAAATACTGTTACTATTTAAATCTACTTATAAATCAATAGTTTAAAAAAAAAACGTAAAATGTAACTGGCATTTTTTGGAGATTCAAAATATTTATATAGATTTGCAGTCTTAAACGTTCTTTAAAACATCGCAACTTATTCAGAAAAGTGGAGGGAATTGACCCTATGAAACTTTGGCAACCTGTTTAGAAATAAATAAGGTGCAAAATTCAACTCGCCAGCGCGGGAAAGATAAGTCAGATATTAAAATTTAGAAAATAGAATTTCTATATATTAAGCTCTTTTGATTTGTCGAAAGAGCTTTTTTTATGCTCTTTCGACAAGTATTTTCAAAGGATAAGTTGCAAAATTTAAAACAAATTAATTAAAATATGAGCAATTTAAAATTTGAAACTTTACAGGTTCACGCCGGTCAAACCGTAGATCCAACCACCAACTCACGAGCTGTTCCGCTCTATCAAACCGCCTGCTATACTTTTAATGATGCAGATCATGCAGCTAATCTTTTTGGGTTAAAAGAATTCGGAAATATCTATACGCGACTGATGAATCCAACCACCGATGTTTTCGAAAAAAGAATGGCTGCTTTGCACGGCGGTATCGCAGCTTTGGCAACAAGTTCGGGACATGCCGCACAGTTTTTAGCATTGACCAACATCCTGCAAAACGGCGACAATTTCGTGAGTTCTCCCTATTTATACGGCGGAAGTTATAACCAGTTCAAAGTCTCCTTTAAAAAATTAGGGATAGAAACGCGCTTCGCAGATAATAATGACCCAGAAAATTTCGACCGGTTGATTGACGAAAATACGAAAGCCATTTATTTGGAAACCATTGGAAATCCAAGTTTAAATATCCCGGATTTTGAGGCAATTGCGGAAGTTGCCAAAAAACACGGTATCCCATTAATTGTCGATAATACTTTTGGTGCTGGCGGTTATCTTTTTCAGCCCCTGAAGCATGGTGCGAATATCGTGGTAGAATCTGCTACCAAATGGATTGGTGGGCACGGAACTTCTATAGGCGGAATCATTATTGATGGTGGAAATTTCGATTGGGGTAACGGAAAATTTCCGCAATTATCCGAACCTTCTGAAAGTTATCACGGCTTGGTATTTTCAGATGTTTTTGGGGTAGATTCTCAGTTTGGAAATATCGCATTCATCATTAAAGCCAGAGTTGAAGGTATGCGTGATTTCGGCCCTGTGATTTCTCCTTTCAATTCTTTTCTTTTGTTGCAGGGTTTAGAAACATTGTCGCTTCGCTTAGAAAGAACGGTGAGCAATGCGCAAACCATCGCTGACTATTTGGAAGATCATCCTAAAGTAGAAAAGGTACTATATCCGGGATTATCGAGTTTTCCGGATCATGAAAATGCCAAAAAATATTTAAAAAAAGGTTTTGGCGGCGTGCTTAGTTTTGATATTAAAGGAGGAAAAGAATCCGCTGTGAAATTCATTAATCATTTATCCCTGATCAGTCACGTTGCGAATGTTGGAGATTCGAAAACTTTGATTATCAATCCGTCATCAACGACTCACGAACAACTTTCTGAAGCCGAACAAGAAAAAGCAGGCATTCGCCCAGGTCAAATAAGATTGAGTGTGGGAATCGAACATATTGACGATATTATCGCTGATTTGGAATCAGGTTTTTCGATCATTTAATTATTAAAGTTAAAAGAAAAGAGTGAATAATTTCACTCTTTTTTTATTTAATAAATATTTAGTTTATAATCTAACAGAGGAAATTTAGCCATTTTATTTTTCTCAAGTTTCCTTGTAAAACTACTTCAATCATCGAAGTACAAATGCATCCGCAGAATCTTTCAACGCAAAAAATTAAAAAATTCAGAAGCAACTTCAGAGGAGTCAGAGATCGGGCGTTTTTTCTATTCAGACTACAAAATATTTTGGTAGTGTCTTAAAGAGTGTGTAAAAAAAATGTTGTCGTTGTTGTTGATTTGGTTTAGAAATGTGGGTAACTTTAAGCGAAGCGTAAAAAAGTTATCCATATTTCTAAATCAAACCGCTACTTCTATGTTTGCTTTTTTTTAAGTTCCTCTATTTCTCGAAACGTTGTTACTGGATAACTGTAAGATTTATATTCTTTTTCCATCGCAACAGAACCCATTAAAAAAAGTATTGATTCTGGACTAGACATCGCTCCACGCATTTTCAAAACCCTTTTGTAATCCCTGTTCAAGCGCTCGATCCAGTTCGTTGTATAAATCCTTCGCTGGATCGAGGGTGGATAATTTAAGTAGGTAAAATAAGCGATGTTTCGCTCGTTTGAGAACGATTTCAAACTTGAATAACTTTTTTGGTACTTCTCTACAAAACTACACAAATTTTTAAATGCTTCTACAGCAGTGATACTTTTTGTTTCAATAGCAAATGTTTCCAGTAGTTCTTTACCAATTTCCAGTCTTTTTGTACGTGGAAAAACTGCTAATATATTCCGTTTGATATGCACCACACAAAGCTGATGTGAAGCATTGGGAAAGGATTCTGCAATCGCATTCTCAATTGAAGTCAAACCATCTGAGGCAATTAATCCAACACTTTGTACACCTCTTTCTTTTAGGGATTCCAGTTCCATTTGCCACAATGTAGCACCTTCTGTTGGATGATTGACAATACTCAGAACTTCTCTTGATCCGTCTTCTTTGATCCCCAAAATCGTGTAATAACCTTCTTTACTAACTGATTTGTCTCTTCGTGTATGTACAAAAGTAGCATCAATATAAAGTACCAAATAATGTGATTCTAATTTTCGTTTTAGCCAAATATCAACTTCCTCACGACTATCTTTCATCAGATAACTAATCTGCTGTTTGCTGTATTCTTTGCCATAAATCTCTTCGTATACATCGCTAACCTGCTCCGTGGTTAAGCCACGACGATATAAACTGAAAATTAATTTGCGGCGTTCTTCATCTTCGTTGCGAAGTACATTTAATAAAACTGGATAAAATGTACCATTTCTTGTTCTTGGTACTTTTAAAATCATCTCTTTGCCAAATCCCCTGGCTTTTCTCTCCCGGTATCCATTGCCATAGTCTCCTTCATTCTCCTGCTGATGAAGATGTCTTTCACTTTTCATAAAAGCATTTAAGGTTAATTGCATCAATAAGTTGCTCCCATTTTCAGAATTTGCGACATTTAATAATAAATCCGAAATTTGTTCTGTGTAAAGTTCATAAGTCTGTACATTTATTTGTTGTAATTTAAAAATACAACTTTTTACTTTACACACTTTTTTAGTACAGTATCAACTTTTTGCTTAGTCCCCAAGTTTTGAAACTGATCCTTTTCTTTTTTATTTCAGTATTTTCTCTGATTTCAGGTCACAAAAAAAAGCCCATCAAAATAAATTGATGAGCTTTAAAAAAACTGGCGGCGACCTACTCTCCCGCGTTAGCAGTACCATCGGCGCTAGAGGGCTTAACTTCTGTGTTCGGAATGGGAACAGGTGAGCCCCTCTGCTAAAACCACCCTAAAGGTTGTTTTGTACAAAAGGTTGTACAGTATATGTATATTAGTAGGTTATAGATGCTAGGTGGTAGACCGTGGTCTATCATCTATCCGTCTATCATCTTTTAGTCTAACTAAAAAATCGATAAAAACGTTCACAAAGAGCAAACCTTGTTGCACTTCCAAGTACCTTAATTAGGCAATAAATCTACGGGTAATTAGTACTACTCGGCTATGACATTACTGCCTTTACACCTATAGCCTATCAACGTTGTCATCTCCAACGACCCTTAAAAGATGTCTCATCTTGAGGCAGGTTTCGCACTTATATGCTTTCAGTGCTTATCCTTTCCAAACGTAGCTACTCAGCGGTGCTCCTGGCGGAACAACTGATACACCAGAGGTTTGTTCAAATCGGTCCTCTCGTACTAGATTCAAGCCCTCTCAAACATCTAACGCCCGCAATAGATAGAGACCGAACTGTCTCACGACGTTCTGAACCCAGCTCGCGTGCCACTTTAATGGGCGAACAGCCCAACCCTTGGGACCTTCTCCAGCCCCAGGATGTGACGAGCCGACATCGAGGTGCCGAACCTCCCCGTCGATATGAGCTCTTGGGGGAGACTAGCCTGTTATCCCCGGAGTACCTTTTATCCTATGAGCGATGGCCCTTCCATACGGAACCACCGGATCACTATGTCCTGCTTTCGCACCTGATCGACTTGTAGGTCTCACAGTCAAGCACCCTTATGCCATTACACTCTACGCACGGTTACCAAGCGTGCTGAGGGTACCTTTGAAAGCCTCCGTTACTCTTTTGGAGGCGACCACCCCAGTCAAACTACCCACCACGCAATGTCCTTCCGTTAAGAAGTTAGGCTCCAAATAAACAAAGGGTGGTATTTCAACGTTGACTCCACCGACACTAGCGTGCCAGCTTCAAAGTCTCCCACCTATCCTACACATTGTTTATTCAAAGTCAATACGAAGTTATAGTAAAGGTTCACAGGGTCTTTTCGTCCCATTGCGGGTACTCGGCATCTTCACCGAGACTACAATTTCACAGAGCTCATGGTTGAGACAGTGCCCAGATCGTTACACCATTCGTGCAGGTCGGAACTTACCCGACAAGGAATTTCGCTACCTTAGGACCGTTATAGTTACGGCCGCCGTTTACTGGGGCTTCAGTTAATTGCTTCGGTTACCCTAACAACCTTCCTTAACCTTCCAGCACCGGGCAGGTGTCAGACCCTATACAGCATCTTTCGATTTAGCAGAGTCCTGTGTTTTTGATAAACAGTCGCCTGGGCCTCTTTACTGAGGCCAGCATTGCTGCTGGCGTCCCTTCTTCCGAAGTTACGAGACTATTTTGCCTAGTTCCTTAACCATGATTCACTCTAGCACCTTAGGATTCTCTCCTCGACTACCTGTGTCGGTTTTGGTACGAGTTGCTTCACTTCGGCTTTTCTTGGAAGCACTTTCCCTACAACAACTTCGCCCGAAGGCTAGGTCTTGACTATTCCGTCAGTCTCCAGTAAGTACGGCACTCCGTCCCCTTTTTAGTGTGAGCAAGTATGGGAATATTAACCCATTATCCATCCACTTCCCCTTTCGGGTTCGCGTTAGGTCCCGACTAACCCTCAGCTGATTAGCATGGCTGAGGAAACCTTAGTCTTTCGGTGAGGGGGTTTCTCGCCCCCTTTATCGTTACTTATGCCTACATTTTCTTTTCTGTCCGCTCCACAACATCTCACGACACTGCTTCGGCGCAAACAGAATGCTCCCCTACCAGATATAATTCAAAAATTATAAATCCATAGCTTCGGTACTATACTTATGCCCGATTATTATCCATGCCGAACCGCTCGACTAGTGAGCTGTTACGCACTCTTTAAATGAATGGCTGCTTCCAAGCCAACATCCTAGCTGTCAATGCAGTTCAACCGCGTTATTTCAACTTAGTATAGATTTGGGGACCTTAGCTGTTGGTCCGGGTTCTTTCCCTCTCGGACATGGACCTTAGCACCCATGCCCTCACTGCTGCGAAACATTTATTAGCATTCGGAGTTTGTCAGGAATTGGTAGGATTTGACTCCCCCGCATCCAATCAGTAGCTCTACCTCTAATAAACTTGTCGCAACGCTGCACCTAAATGCATTTCGGGGAGTACGAGCTATCTCCCAGTTTGATTGGCCTTTCACCCCTACCCACAAGTCATCCGAAGACTTTTCAACGTCAACCGGTTCGGTCCTCCACTTTGTGTTACCAAAGCTTCAACCTGCCCATGGGTAGATCACAAGGTTTCGCGTCTAATACTACTAACTAAGCGCCCTATTCAGACTCGCTTTCGCTCCGCCTCCGTACCTGAAGTACTTAAGCTCGCTAGTAAAATTAACTCGTAGGCTCATTATGCAAAAGGCACGCCGTCACCCAACTTGTGGGCTCCGACCGCTTGTAGGCGTACGGTTTCAGGTTCTCTTTCACCCTTCTATTCGAAGTGCTTTTCACCTTTCCTTCACAGTACTTGTTCACTATCGGTCTTTCAGGAGTATTTAGCCTTGGAGGATGGTCCCCCCATATTCAGACAGGATTTCACGTGTCCCGCCCTACTCATTTATCATCTATGTATGCCTTTTAAATACCGGGCTATCACCGTCTATGGCTGTTCTTTCCAGAACATTCTTCTAAACATATAAAGACTTTTGGGCTAATCCGCGTTCGCTCGCCACTACTTACGGAATCTCTTCGATTTCTTTTCCTCCGGGTACTTAGATGTTTCAGTTCTCCGGGTTTGCTCTCTAATAAATTAGAGTGACTGGTCTTCAACCAGCCGGGTTGCCCCATTCGGACATCTGCGGATCAATTCGTGTGTGCCGATCCCCGCAGCTTTTCGCAGCTTACCACGTCCTTCGTCGCCTCTGAAAGCCTAGGCATCCGCCATACGCCCTTAACGATTTCTTTCCTAATAATATATTAGTTCAGTTTTTTGTCTAACATTGCTGTTAGACTAGTTTTATTTAAACTCGGCACTCGAAAGTGCTCGGTTTTCTCTTTGTGATGTTCTTATCGTTAATGTCAATGATCTTGTATCTTATTAATCGTCTAATGAACAGAAATTGTTTTTGGCTCTTTCCGTAACTTTTAAACTAAACGCTTAATACGTGAATAATTAAGGTATCGCTCCTTATAATAAACATTCTATTATGTCTATTCTGCCTCCTCTGGCATCATTCTTAATTCTATATTGTAAATATCTTCTGTGCTTGCTTCTTTTTGAAGCGTTTCGTTACATCTCTGTAACTATTCTCACTATATTGCTATAGTATCGTGGAGAATAAGGGAGTCGAACCCTTGACCTCCTGCGTGCAAGGCAGGCGCTCTAGCCAACTGAGCTAATTCCCCGCTAGTCTGAGTAGGTGAGTGATCAGTAATTGAGTCTTTGAGTACTGCTACTCTACAACTCATCTATTTTACAACTCCTGTACTCGCAATTAGTAGTCTCGGGCAGGCTCGAACTGCCGACCTCTACATTATCAGTGTAGCGCTCTAACCAGCTGAGCTACGAGACTCTCAATGAGTAATGGGTGATGGGTAATTAGTAATGTTTTTACTTAATTCCTCCCTCATACTCTATCTCTTTCCCTGATTACTAATCCTAGTGGGTATATTTTTAAATAATCAACCGTCCAAATAAGAAAAAACTGAAGCTAACTTTGAGCAAGTGCTCTGATACTTGCGTATCGTGTTGTTTGTTTATACTCTCCTAACGGAGAGTCTCAAAAATGAGATGTTCCAGCCGCACCTTCCGGTACGGCTACCTTGTTACGACTTAGCCCTAGTTACCTGTTTTACCCTAGGCAGCTCCTTTTACGGTCACCGACTTCAGGTACCCCAGACTTCCATGGCTTGACGGGCGGTGTGTACAAGGCCCGGGAACGTATTCACCGCGCCATGGCTGATGCGCGATTACTAGCGATTCCAGCTTCATAGAGTCGAGTTGCAGACTCCAATCCGAACTGAGACCGGCTTTCGAGATTTGCATCACATCGCTGTGTAGCTGCCCTCTGTACCGGCCATTGTATTACGTGTGTGGCCCAAGACGTAAGGGCCGTGATGATTTGACGTCATCCCCACCTTCCTCTCTACTTGCGTAGGCAGTCTCACTAGAGTCCTCAACTAAATGTTAGCAACTAGTGACAGGGGTTGCGCTCGTTGCAGGACTTAACCTAACACCTCACGGCACGAGCTGACGACAACCATGCAGCACCTTGAAAAATGTCTTGCGAAAGGTCTATTTCTAAACCGGTCATTTCCCATTTAAGTCTTGGTAAGGTTCCTCGCGTATCATCGAATTAAACCACATAATCCACCGCTTGTGCGGGCCCCCGTCAATTCCTTTGAGTTTCATTCTTGCGAACGTACTCCCCAGGTGGCTAACTTATCACTTTCGCTTGGTCTCTGAGACTTGCGCCCCAAAAACGAGTTAGCATCGTTTACGGCGTGGACTACCAGGGTATCTAATCCTGTTCGCTCCCCACGCTTTCGTCCCTCAGCGTCAGTTAAATTATGGTAACCTGCCTTCGCAATTGGTGTTCTAAGTAATATCTATGCATTTCACCGCTACACTACTTATTCCAGCTACCTCTAATTTACTCAAGACCGACAGTATCAACGGCAGTTTCATAGTTAAGCTATGAGATTTCACCACTGACTTATCGGCCCGCCTGCGGACCCTTTAAACCCAATAAATCCGGATAACGCTTGCACCCTCCGTATTACCGCGGCTGCTGGCACGGAGTTAGCCGGTGCTTATTCGTACAGTACCTTCAGCTATCTACACGTAGATAGGTTTATCCCTGTACAAAAGAAGTTTACAATCCGTAGGACCGTCATCCTTCACGCGGGATGGCTGGATCAGGCTCTCACCCATTGTCCAATATTCCTCACTGCTGCCTCCCGTAGGAGTCTGGTCCGTGTCTCAGTACCAGTGTGGGGGATCTCCCTCTCAGGACCCCTAAAGATCATCGACTTGGTGAGCCGTTACCTCACCAACTATCTAATCTTGCGCGTGCCCATCTCTATCCACCGGAGTTTTCAATATTAAATGATGCCATCTAATATATTATGGAGTATTAATCTTCCTTTCGAAAGGCTATTCCCCTGATAAAGGTAGGTTGCACACGTGTTACGCACCCGTACGCCGCTCTCTCTATTCCGAAGAATAAATACCGCTCGGCTTGCATGTGTTAGGCCTCCCGCTAGCGTTCATCCTGAGCCAGGATCAAACTCTCCATTGTATGTTTGTCTGACTCACTCAAAGTTATTACCGCTTTAGTTTTTCCTTACTTTTTTGGTTGTTATTTGTATGTCAATGATCTATTGTTCTTTTCGCGTATATCCGGAAACTCTTTCTGTCGTTGGTTCCGAATTGCGAGTGCAAAAGTATAACGTTTTTTATTAATGACCAAATGTTTTTGAAAGAAATTTAAAAGTTTTTTAAGTAACCAATAATCTCTCCTCATACCCATCCAATCCGCTTCTCCTTCGCTCCCATACTCTTTCGATTTGGGATTGCAAAGATAAGAAGTTTTTGTTAATCCACAAGCTTTTTTAAAATTAAATAAAAGAAATCTAACCCTCCTACCCTTTCTACATTACCTGCTCTGTCTACTTCGCTACTCTGTTTATTAGAGTGGTGCAAATGTAGTTCTACTATCTGTATCCCGCAACTTATTTTGGGACTAATTAGGAAATGTGAATAACTAATATTGCAACTTATTAATTAATAGTAAAATACAAAATATTTGGAGTTATCCACTTTATGTCAAAATACCGCAAGGGACTGGATCTATAGAAAAACAGCACTCAAACTACGGACAGGAGCGGGGGTTTGGACAGGAAAAACTGCAGATATTGGAAAATAGTTCATCTATATAAGAGGGTTTCCGAAAAATCTCAAAAAAGCGTACCTTATTTTTCTGCATCCATTTTAATCATAAAGTAAATTTCCGTGTAAGATTTCTTCTTATGAGGGGAATTCTTCAGGGATAATATTACTCTGGACGCTGATTGGAAGGTTCTGATTTAGTTGTGGACATTATCCGACTAGCTATCGCTGACCTTATTTCAAAATTAGAGTGTACTTCTTTTAAAAACACGTAATACTATATGAGAAAGCCAATATTAAGGATCTGTATCAAAATATCTCTATGATATACCGTTTTACTCATCCTGCAAAAATTTCAGATAAAATTTAAAAAATTGGTTTAAATGAAATTTATGCATAGTCATATACTTTTATTATTTTTGTTCAATGACAAATCGCTTTGCACACTATTAATTATGTTTACTAGAGTTTATTGCGGAAGTCTTTCAATTTACCAGCACAGAATATTCTGATCCGTTCTTTTCTATTTTTAAGAAAAAACAAGTCATATCATTTCTGGTCAGATTGCAATCTTTTCATTATAAAGCCACCTTCATACCTTACGAGTCAGCATACAGTCAGCATACACTACAAGTTGGTATAGGGTTGGGTGCAATAGAATCCGGTTAACAGGCGTTTGAAGGGCGCGGTTTTATTCCGCACCGAACCCATTTAATTTTTCTCATGAAGTTTTGTGCCTAGTTTAAGGAGAGGCGGCTCAGTTTTTCCCAATAAAAAAGCCGACTCCTATGAGACGGCTTTGGTTGTTTTTAACGTAAAAGTTAATGTTAATCGACTTCGATAATTTCGTATTCAACGGGCATTGTTCCTTTTCTAGGATCGCCGATTGATTGGTACGCTGCCTTAGAAAGATCGAGTGCTCTTGAAGAATGAAAAGGACCGCGGTCATTTATTTCTACAATTACACTTTTTCCTGATCTCAGGTTGGTAACTTTTACCATTGTCCCGAAAGGAAGCGTTCTGTTGGCGGCAGTTAATTTTTCATTACTGAAAACTTCCCCGCTTGCTGTTTTTTTACCATTAAACTTATCGTGGTAAAACGATGCAAAACTTGTTTTTTTAGCATCTTCGGCAGTTGTTTTAAAAGAAAACAGGCCGAGTGTTGAAATCATCATTATGATTAGGAGTATTCCTCTTTTCATCATTTTGAATTTATTTTTATGGGTTTTGACTCTGCAAATTTATCCCGAAATTGACTTATACAACACTCCGACAGTTAAACAGTCTTAACGAATTGTTAAATTTTTGTTAACAACTCCCGCATTCCCTTTAATACCAGTGATCTACAAACTATGTTAAATTGTGTTAAAAAATAGGTTTAAATGTTAACAATATTAACTAATCATTACATAGCGACCAGACTTAGTTAGTTACAATCAACTGAACGACAGATCATTAAATAAAAAATACTTCCGGAAAATCCAGAAGTATTTTTTCACTAATTACCTTTACACAATTGTCAAAAAAATGACCAAATATTGCAATATCTTAAACTAATTCTCCGTACAAATCAAACTCTTCTGCGGAAGTAATTTTGATATCGGCAAATTCACCGATGGACAAATAGGTATTTTCTGCCGGAACCAAAACGGTATTGTCAACATCCGGAGAATCGAACTCTGTTCTTCCCACGAAATAATTTCCTTCTTTACGGTCAAAAATACACCGGTACACTTTCCCGATTCTTTCCTGATTTTTCTCCCAGGAAATCTGTGACTGCAATTCCATAATTTCTTCAACTCTTGCTTCCTTTACTTCCTGTGGAACGTCGTCCTCCAGAACGTAAGCGGTCGTATTTTCTTCATGGGAATAGGTAAAGCAACCTAATCGGTCGAATCTCTGTTCCCTAACCCACTCTTTCATCTCCTGAAATCTCTCTTCTGTTTCGCCAGGGAAACCGACAATCAGAGTTGTTCTGATCGCCATATTGGGAACTTTTTCTCTGAATTTATCCAACAATGCATTGGTTTTTTCGTGAGAAGTTCCACGTTTCATGGCTTTCAACAAATCAGAATTGATGTGTTGTAACGGGATATCGATGTAGTTACAAACTTTCGGTTCGTTTTTAATGATCTCTAAAACATCTTCGGGGAAACCAGTTGGGAACGCGTAATGCAAACGGATCCATTCAATTCCTTCTACTGTTACCAAACGCAAAAGCAAATCGCCCAAGGCTCTTTTCTTATATAAATCTAAACCATAATAAGTTAAATCCTGCGCAATTAAAATGAGTTCTTTAACTCCCTTTTTCGCTAATTTTTCTGCTTCAACCACTAAGTTTTCAATTGGTGTTGAAATATTTTTTCCTCTCATTAAAGGAATCGCGCAGAAAGAACAGGGGCGGTCACATCCTTCAGAAATCTTCAAATAAGCGTAATGTCTTGGCGTGGTCACCATTCTCTCGCCCACCAGTTCGTGTTTGTAATCGGCGCCCAAATGTTTTAATAATAAAGGTAAATCACGGGTACCGAAATATTGATCAACATCCGGGATTTCTCTTATTAAATCCGGTTTGTATCTCTCTGATAAACAGCCCGTCACAAAAACCTGCTCTACTTCGCCTCTGTTTTTCGCCTCAACAAATTCCAGAATGGTATTGATGCTTTCCTCTTTGGCATTATCGATAAAACCGCAGGTATTGATAACCACGATATCGCCTTTTTCTTCGTGTACCACCTCTTTTCCGTTGGCTTGCAGTTGTCCCATCAACACTTCAGAATCATATACATTTTTGGAACAGCCTAATGTTACGATATTGATTTTCTTTTTTCCGACGGATTTTGTACGCATATTTTTAATATAATAAGTTGATTAGCAATTGCTAATTTTTTGTGGGTGCAAATTTAGTGATTTATTTGTTAGAGAAAACCAAAATAACTTTGAAGATTTAAAAGAAAAAATCCTTTCAGCGACAGTTCGCTCAAAGGATTTTAAATATTCTTAGCGGTTCAAAATTTTGTTTTAAAAACCACAAAGGCACAATAGCTATGTTATTTTTTAAGTTTTTTAAAAGAACAAATAAGGAAACTGCCCTAAAAAGGTGTCTTTTTACTCTTTCAGAAGTTTTTATTTCCAGATTATTGTGATTTAAATATTTTTTTCATTTCAAAACAGGCCTATTGAAATTTCGAAATAAAAGTTTTACACCAGCTTCTTCAGATAATCACCATAACCGCTTTTTCCGTATTTTTCGGCAGATTTCAGCAACTCTTCTTTATTAATGAAACCTTTCACGTAAGCGATTTCTTCGATACAGGAAATTTTGAATCCCTGCCTTTTCTCCAAAACCTTGACAAACTCTGAAGCTTCATGCAAAGAATCGAAAGTTCCGGTGTCTAACCAAGCCGTTCCACGAGACATTACACCGACTTCCAACTGTCCTTTTTCAAGGTAAATTCTGTTGACATCTGTAATTTCCAGTTCTCCTCTTGGTGAAGGTTTCAGGTTTTTTGCAATTTCCACTACCGAATTATCATAGAAATATAATCCCGGAACGGCAAAGTTAGATTTCGGATCTTCCGGTTTTTCTTCGATAGAAACTGCTTTTAAATTTTCGTCAAATTCAACGACGCCGTATCTTTCAGGATCTGAAACCTGATAAGCGAAAACGCAACCTCCTTCTACACTGGTTTTACTTTCCAAAAGCTCCGGCAAACCCGCACCGTAGAAAATATTATCTCCCAAAACCAAGGCAACAGAATCGTCACCAATAAACTCTTCGCCCAAAATAAACGCCTGGGCTAAACCGTCTGGACTCGGTTGCACTTTATACTGAATCGTACAGCCTATCGCCGAACCATCTCCCAAAAGCTTAATGAATCCTTCCTGATCGTGAGGTGTTGTAATAATTAAAATATCCTTAATCCCGGCCAACAACAATGTCGAAAGCGGATAATAAATCATCGGCTTGTCGTAAACCGGCATTAACTGCTTGCTAACCGCGATGGTTAATGGATAAAGTCTTGTTCCGGAGCCGCCGGCGAGTATTATTCCCTTCATTTTAAAACAAATTACACGAATTATTACGAATTACTCGAATTTTCGTTTTGGTTATAAATTAATTATTCTTTTGTATTTTAAAGATTTTTCACCAAAATTGATGAGTAATCCTAATTTTTTATTGGTCGCTTTCAGATAATTCAGCGTCTGCTTCGTAAAATTTTCGTGCAAAAATGACACGGATTTTACTTCCAAAATAATGTTATCAAAACAGACAAAATCTGCTTTGTATTTTTTATCTAGTTTCTCACCGTTGAAAAATAAATCTAATTTTACTTCTCTTTGATATGGAATTTCATTTTTAATGAATTCCTTTTCTAAAACTTCGCAGTAAACCGCTTCCAAAAAACCATTTCCCATTGTGGAATGAATATTCATACAAATTCCGATAATTCTGTAACTTTCTTCTTTATATAAAATTTTCTCTTCCATCATTCGAGAAATTCGAGTTAATTAGCGGAATCCGTATATTGCTCTGCATAATAATTCTGATAATCTCCCGAAGTTACATTTTCCAGCCATTCTTTATTCTCCAGGAACCAGTCGATTGTTTTGCTTAATCCCTGTTCAAAAGTTACGGAGGGTTTCCAGCCCAATTCTTTGTTGAGTTTTGTAGCATCGATGGCGTAACGAAGATCATGACCTGGACGATCTTTCACATAAGTGATGAGTTTTTCTGAGTGACCCGTTGGATTCCCTAATTTTTCATCCATTTGTTTGATGAGTTCTTTGACCAAATCAATGTTTTTCCATTCGTTGAAACCACCGATATTGTATGTTTCTCCGGTTTTTGCTTCAAAAAATATCTGATGGATTGCTTTGGCGTGATCGATAACGTACAGCCAATCTCTGGTATATTTACCGTCACCGTAGATTGGAAGCGGTTTTCCATTCAAAATATTAGAAATACACAATGGAATTAATTTTTCCGGGAAATGATTGGGACCATAATTATTGGAACAGTTTGAAATAATAAACGGCATTCCATACGTGTTTCCGTAAGCGCGGACCAAATGATCAGATGCTGCTTTACTGGCGGAATAAGGAGATTTTGGATCGTAAGCCGTGGTTTCTAGAAAGAAACCCGTCTCGCCTAAACTCCCGTAAACTTCATCGGTAGAAACGTGATAGAATAAATTTTTTCTTGTTTCATCAGGGAAATTCCCGTGTTGATGATCTGGGTTCAGAGTCCAGAATTCTTTGGCTAAATTCAAAAGATTTGCTGTTCCGTTGACATTGGTATTAATAAATGCATTTGGATCGGTGATGCTTCTGTCCACATGACTTTCTGCTGCCAAATGGATAATTGCGTCGGGATTGTATTTTTCGAAAACTCTTCGCAATTCATCCACATTGGTAATGTCTGCTTTTTCGAAAACATAATTCGGTTCGTTTTCAATGTCTTTTAAATTTTCAAGATTCCCGGCGTAGGTCAAAGCATCGAGATTGATGATTTTGGATTCAGGATGGTTCTTTACAAATTCACGAACGACGTGAGATCCGATAAACCCGGCTCCACCGGTGATGATTATGTTTTTCATAGAAATTGAATGCTTAGTATTTGAGTGTTTGGGTGTTTGGGTGTTTGAGTATTTGAGTATTTGAGTATTTGAGTTAAAACCGTTTAAATTAATTCAAAAATACAGAAATCTTAAAAATTCATTTCTGCAAAGGTCGGCAAATTTTGGTCTTTTTCAGAAAGAATGATTGCGTCCTTGGGAAGTTTCCAGTCGATATTCAAATCTTTATCATTCCAGATGACACTTCCTTCGGATTCTTTATCATAGAAATTATCGCACTTGTAGGAGAATATGGCAGTTTCACTTAAAACTGAAAAGCCGTGTCCAAAACCTCTTGGCACATAGAGCTGCAATTTGTTTTCAGGAGTCAATTCTACGCCGAACCATTTCCCGAAAGTGGGAGAATCTTTCCGTAAATCTACGGCCACATCGAAAACCTTTCCTTCTAAACAAGAAACGAGTTTTGCCTGAGCATGTTCGCCTTTTTGCAAATGAAGTCCTCTCAAAACCCCGTAGAAAGATTTAGAAATATTATCCTGAACGAAATGACCGTTTAAGCCGGTTAATTCTTCAAATTTCTGTTCGTTGAATTTTTCATAAAAATAACCCCGCTCATCTTCAAAAACGGTGGGTTCTATGATGTAGCAGTCTTTTAAGGGAGTTTCTTTAATTTTCATCTGGCTTTAATTTGAGGAATAAATATTTTCTATCATTTTCAGTACTTTCACACTGTCGTCTGTGGTGGTCTGAATTTCTTTCCCGTGGCGTAAAAAATCGATTATGTTCCTGTAGAGATGCTGGTGATTCTGGGCAGAACCTTTAAAGCTTCCGTAATCATTGGCTCCGTTCGTTGCGGGTAATTCGGGTGCGGTATAATCTTTAATTATACATTTTTCCACATGGTTCATGTATTGTCCGCCCACTTTCACAGAACCGTTTTCGGCAATAATGGTGAGGGAACTTTCCAGATTTTCATTCCACACGGAAGTCGAAAAGGTAAAACTTCCCATACCTCCGGAGGCGAAATCAAAAGTGATGATGCCGCTGTCTTCAAACTCTGTTAAATGAGAATGGTTGAAGTCGGCAAATTTGGATTTGATATTGGTAATATCGCCAAAAAGCCAGAACATAATATCCAGATAATGGGAAAACTGCGTATAAAGCGTCCCGCCATCCATATTTTTGGTTCCGCGCCATGAGCCTTTTGCATAATAATGTTCATTTCTGTTCCAAAAACAAGCAATCTGCACCATAAATAAATTCCCTAAAATTTCGGATTCAATTAAATCTTTCAACCACAAGGCCGGTGGCGAAAACCGATTTTGCATGACCGGGAAAATATGAACTTTTTTTTGGTGCGCTAATTTTTCCAATTCCTCCGCTTCTTCCGAACTGAGCGCGACGGGTTTTTCGATAATCACATCAATTCCATCTTCAATCAGGGTTTTTGCCTGTTCAAAATGCAGACCATTTGGCGTACATACTGCAACGACATCAGCCGTTAAAGGACTGTTTAAAAAATCCTGCAAAGAATGGAAACAGGGAACCGGATTTTGACGCTCCATTTCCGCTGTTGTAAATTTTGGATCGATTAAGGCTAGCAGTTCACAGTCTTGATTTTGAAAGACCATGTCTGCATGCTTTTTACCGATATGCCCATAACCTAAGATGGCTATTTTTACTTTTTTTTCCATTGAAAACCAGGATATTTTTTACAAATAGTTATTTTTTTTGAATTTAGCAGACGGTCAGTATGTTTTTCAGAATCTACGATTAGTGCCTGATAATCGTGTAAAATGTATCAAAAATGATTTTAATATCTTTAAATACATTATTATCATTAATGTATTTCATATTCAAATCTAATTTTTCAGGCATTATCTGTTCAATATATAATTTCTCCGGTGTGTTGCTCGCCGAGAGCAAATCATTCTCATTTCTAAACTTTATAGAAGCATAATCGGTGATTCCCGGAAGAACAGACAATACTTTTTTCTGTTCGTCATTGTATAAATCGGTGTATTTTTTAACTTCCGGTCTGGGACCTACAAAAGACATCTCACCAAAAAGCACGTTGAAAAGTTGTGGTAATTCATCTAATTTATATTTACGAAGATAATAACCAATACCGGTTATTCTAGGATCCCGACTTCCGACTGTGAGTGCTCCTTTTGAAAAAGAATTAGGTCTCATGGTTCTAAATTTAAAAACTTTGAAAATTTGACCATTCAATCCAACTCTTTCCTGTTTATATAAAATTCCGCCTTTACTGTCTGACCATATTAAAAGTGAAACTATTATATAAAACGGTGAGAGTATTATAATCCCTATAACAGAGAAAATTACATCAAAAATCCTTTTCATTAAATGATCTTTTTATATGCTTTTTCAACGGATTTACAGATAAAATCAATTTGTTCAGCAGTCAATTGCGGATAAATTGGCAGTGAAATCTCTCTCGAATAATTATGATAAGCGTTTGGATAATCATCGATCCTATAACCCAAATCTTTAAATAAAGTCAATAAAGGCATTGGGATGAAGTGTACGTTTACCGCAACTTCATCTTCTGCTATAGAAATCATCATCGTATCCCTTTGTTCCTCCGTGATATTATTTATTCTTAATGCATATAAGTGAAAAGATGAAGTCCTGGTGTCATCTTTAGTTATCGGTAATTGGGCCCATTCTCTCTTGCTGAAAAACTCATGATATTGCTCGGCAACTCTTTTTCTTTCGGGTAAAATTGCTGTATTATATTTTCTTATTTGAGCTAATCCCAATGCAGCGCATATATCCGGCATATTTATTTTTAAACCTTGAAAAATAATATCATATTTCCAACTGCTTCCACCCCCTTGTGATTTTGTGAAAGCATCTTTCGTTTGACCGTTAAGGGTCCAGAGTCTCATTGTTTTATACTCCTCTTCATTGTTAAAAGGTTTCGGTAGATTGATGCAGATTGCACCCCCTTCGGCAGTTGTAATATTTTTCACTGCATGAAATGAAAAAATTGTGATATCGGTAAGTGATCCTGCCGGCTTATTGTTATAAAATGCACCCACTGAATGAGCTGCATCGGAAAGAATTAGAATTCTACCCAGCTTTTTTTGATTCTCAGAATGAGCATGAAAAAGACTTTTAATTTCGGGAAGATTAACCATTTGATTAATGGAATCATAATCGCATGGGAGTCCGGCAATATCGACCGGCATAATTACTTTTGTTTTTTCTGTAATTGCCTGTCTAATTTTTTCAGGATCTACGGTGAAATCGTCTTTCACATCTACCATTACAGGAGTTCCGCCGCAATGCAATACTGCAAGAGCAGTAGCACTATAGGTGTAGGCGGGAATGATCACCTCGTCACCCTCTTTGATACCAAACCATTTTAAAATCAAAATTGCTCCTGAAGTCCACGAATTAACACAAAGCACATGAGGTACTCCAGTAAGTTTTGCCACTTCTTCTTCAAGTGCTTTTACTTTTGGACCTGTTGTAATCCAACCCGATTTTAAAGTATTTACTACTTCAGCGATAATATCTTCATCGATAAAAGGGGGTGCGAAAGATATTTTCATTATTTCTTTACGATATTTTTTATAAAACGATACATTTTTCTATTTTGATAACTCTCGAAAATCTGATAAACTTCATAGCCACTTTCTTTATAAAATCCGATTGCCTTTTCATTTTCGTCGAAATCTGTGGTTAAAGATAATGGTAAATTTTCTATATTTTCCTTTGCAATTTCCTTTTCGAATTCTGCAAGTAGTATTTTACCATACCCTTTCTTATTTGCAAGCGTTGCAATACTTAGAAGCTCTGCATAAATGAGGTTATTTTTCTCTGATTTACTAACATTAAAGGCCATCCTTTTCAAAGCTAAAGGTTTGCTAAATAATATTTTTATGCCAGCCCATGTAAATTGAAAAAAACTATTTTTAATTAGTATCCTGAAAAACCCACGGTTATCTCTGCTTCCAGCGGCAAACCCCTTAATTTCATTACTATCTTCCAATACCAAAAGTACACCGGGATTTTTCAGGAATCCTGTGTAAAAAACGGCAAGAAAATCTTTTCCAAGAGTAGATAGAAAGAAAGCTGGAAATCTCTCCTCATGAATTTTCACAATTACGTGAACATCTTGCAAGCTTGCTCTTCTAACTTTCATAAATAGTTTTTAATAAATTTCTCAAGACGATCAATACCGGCTTTTCTGGAAAATTTTTCAGAATACAATTTTGCACTTCTTTGTTTAATTTCACGAATATCATCAATCTTTAAGTCAGAAATTTTCAATGCCGCGTTTTGAAAATCTATTATGTTCTGAGGTTCAAAGACTTGACCCAGCCTATTTTCTGTAATTAAGTTTCGTGCCTCACCTTCTACTCCGCCAAGAATTGGTTTTCCAACTTCAATATAGGCCTGTAATTTTGACGGGATTATAGATTCATAAATCGGATCTTTAATTAAATGTAAAAATAAAACATCAGCAGCTTCCAAATATTTTCCAATTTCGGTGGTAGAAACGCGCCCATGAAGAATTATGTTTTCATTTTGTTTCACCAAACTTTTCAATATTTCAAAATCTGTACCGTCTCCAAATAAATGAAAGTGAATTTTTGGATTATTCTCTATTACATTAAACATCCCTTGAAAAAGTGTCGATATACCTTGATGCACCCCGATATTACCCGCATAAACAATATTAATTCCCGAATTTGGAAACGAAAAATCTATTACCGAGGGCGCCGCTGAACTTTTTTCTACCATGGACCAATTATAAAGGGTCAATATACGTCTTAATCCAATGTTTTTTTTAGCGATTATATTGCGGAAACTTTCTGATACGGTCACAAATAAATCAAAAGATTTGTAATAAAAATTATTTAAGAAAAAATCTAATAAACTAATAATCCAAGTGGATTTAACATATCCTGAGATTCGAATATTTTCCGGAAAAACATCCTGAATATCAAGTAAAGTTTTTGATTTTTTCTTACAAACATTTACAGTCCATGCGCAAAGAACAACAAAAGGTGAAGATTGCAGGATATAATAAAAACTTTCTTTTTTTCCGAACTTAAAAATTGCTATCGACGCAAATAATGCAAAAACAAAATAATTTAGCGCTCTTTTAAAAGCATTCAAACTGTGGTCTGCATACGTATAGACCCGAATTACCCGAACTCCATCCATCATTTCCTCGGCAAAAAATTTATTTGAGTACCCCTTATAAATTATGCCCTTCGGATAATTTGGAAATCCTGTTATTACAACGGGCTCCCAGCCTTTTCCTTTTATATCTTTAATAAACTGAATATCTTTAAGGTAAGGTTCTGGTGTAAAATACTGGGCGATATAAAAAAAATTATTTGTCATTATCCTTTACTCCAAACTACTCTATTTACATAGTCAGTGTAACTCAAAATAATTCGAACGACCTTTTCTGAAACATTCGGCATTGAATAATCTGCAACCCGACGGTAATTTCTTTCGTTGCCTATTTTCTGTTGTTGCAATTGGATTAAAGCCTGCAGGATTCTTTCAGGATTCATTCCGACCATCATCACGCTTGCTTCTTCCATGGCTTCGGGTCTTTCGTGCGCGTCTCTGATATTGAGAGCACAGAAATTTAAGATAGAAGATTCTTCAGAAATAGTTCCTGAATCTGATAAAACCGCGTAACTTCTCATTTGCAAAGCATTGTAATCGTGGAAACCTAGTGGTTTTAAGAACTGAATTTCCTGGCGTGTTTTTATCTGCATTTTATCAATCATATTTTTCGTTCGCGGATGCGTTGAAACAATGATTGGGTATTGATATTTTTCCGCGATAGCATTTAAAGAAGTCATCAGTCCACGGAAATTTTTCTCGGAATTGATGTTTTCTTCGCGGTGTGAACTTACTACGAAATATTTTCCTTCTTCTAAATTCAATCTCGATAAAACATCAGATTTTTGAATATCCGGTAAATAATGATTTAAAACTTCAAACATCGGCGAACCGGTTTTAATGATCCGGTCTGCAGGAAGTCCTTCTCTTAAAAGATATTCGCGGGCAATATCGCTGTAGGTTAAGTTAATATCGGAAGTATGGTCTACAATTTTCCGGTTGGTTTCTTCGGGAACTCTCTGGTCAAAACACCGGTTTCCGGCTTCCATGTGAAAAATCGGGATTTGTCTTTTTTTAGCAGGAATTGCACACAAACAAGAGTTCGTATCTCCTAGTACCAAAAAAGCTTCGGGTTGCAGTTCTTCTAAAAGGGGATCTATTTTGATTAGAATATTTCCTACGGTTTCAGTGGCCGTCTTCCCGGCTGCTTCTAAAAAATAATCAGGTTTTCGCAAACCCAAATCCTCGAAAAATATCTGATTGAGTTCATAATCGTAGTTTTGACCGGTATGAACAATAATGTGCTCTACCGCTTCGGAATTATCGAGAGCAGTAAGAACCCTTGCCAATCTGATTATTTCGGGACGGGTTCCCACCACTGTCATTACTTTGAGTTTCTTCATATTTTTTAATAATTACAAAAATAACATAAATTGATTAAGATAAATAAAAAAAATTGGCTTAAAGCTCTTTAAGCCACGTACTTTTTACACCTCTACAAAATACGTGTCGGCATCATCTGCATTAAAAGGCTCATTGATCCAAAATACGGTTAAAAGTTCTTCATCACCAATGTTTTTAATATTATGCGTGTACCAAACCGGCATGTCTACATAAGCTGGTTCATTTCCATCGAGATAAAAGTTTAAAATTTTATCAGAATCAATTTTTCGCAGCTGAATTAGCGCTTTTCCTTTAATGACGGCAAAGCGTTCAATCTTGCGGGTATGGAAATGATTCCCTCGGGTAATACCGGGCACAGTGGTTGAATATGAACACTGACCACCGATTCCCAGCCTTATAATTTCTACAAATGCACCGCGCGGATCGATATTCTGTTTGAATTTTACAGGATAATGCGCAGCAATATCAAAATAACTACGGAATGTATTGAATAACTGATAATCAAACTGCGTTGTAAGCACTGGGATTTCACCGCCTTCAAAATAAAGTTCTTTATAATGAACCAGTTTTGCCAGTACTTCTGAGACTTTAATATAAGTGGTAAAAGGCACGATATATTCTTCCGCCGTTTTTCCCGATTTGATCTGATTGATGATTTCCTGCACCAGTTCGCCCACATAAATCAGTTTTACTTCACCGTCAACATCGATAACTGGGCTTTCACCGTGGGTGAGTTGATGACAGAAGGTAGCGATGAACGAGTTGTAATTCGCGAGCCCGAAAGGCCCAAAAACATTAGGAATAATTAATCCTGAGAAAACTCCGTCATTTTTATTTGCCCATTCTGCCAATAATCTTCTGCCTTCCTTTTTAGAGGCTCCGTATCGGTTGTCTCTTTCTTCCTGCGATGAGGAGGAAAAGATAAGATGTGCTTTTGAACCGGTTCTCTCCAATGAATTGACAAGCTTTTTTACCAGATCTACATTATTATGGTAAATCAATTCCGGATCAGGGTTACGGTTCATCGCTGCCAAATGTACGATGACATCACATTGCTGTACAAAATGATCAAGTGTTTCAGCGTTGTCAAAATATTCTTTATGAAAATCTATCCTTTCAAATTCTTCAGGATTTAATCCTAACGTGTTATAGAGATGTGAGCCAACAAACCCTTTCTGTCCTGTAATTCCAATTTTTATCATTAGCAAAAATATTGTTTAAAATTTAAAATAATCCTTCGGAAACCTGTATTCGTCCTGTATTTCACCAAGCTGGTAATCTGCAAACACCATTAGTCGGGAGTTATCTTCGGAAGCCTGAATCGAAGTGACAAATCCTGGCGGTACATGAAGGACATCCAAATTTTCAGAATATAAAGTGAATTCAAGAATAGGCAGCTCAGGGGAAGGCTTATCCCAATGGTCTATTTTAATCAGCTTTATCTTAAAAACGCCTTTTACAGGTGAGAACCAGCGCTGCTCGACTTGATGCCCCTGCCATGCCCGGATAAACCCGACATCTGCATTTTCAATAAGGTAAACTCTTTTAATCCCAAGAACATCAAAACCGTTATTGAAACGGATAATTCCTCTTTCATCCTGATGATGGTTTCCTTTGATAACGGTTGGATTCATAAAATTTTCTTTTTTATGGATACTGCATCACATTCTCCCCGAAAATTTCTTTTCGGATTAAAGGCAAAGTAGACAGTAATGATTTTAATCCTTCTATTCCCTTTTGTTCAGCGTTGTGAGAATGGTAATCTTCTATTATGGAAACATCTTGTTCACCTTCAGAAAAATATTTCGCATAATTCAAATCACGGTTATCCGCCGGCACTCTGTAGAAATCTCCCATATCTTCAGCCTTCACCATTTCTTCTCTGGTGCAGAGTGTCTCGTATAATTTCTCACCATGTCGTGTTCCAATAATTTTCATTGCTACTTCTTTACCGGAAAGTTCCATTAACGCTTGAGCCAAATCACCAATTTTGCCCGCAGGCGCTTTATTCACAAAAAGATCTCCTGCATTTCCATTTTCAAACGCAAATAAAACCAAATCTACAGCATCTTCCAAAGACATGAAAAACCTTGACATATTAGGATCGGTAATGGTTATTTCTTCTCCTTTCTGAATTTGATTTAAAAACAAAGGAATCACTGAACCTCTTGATGCCATTACGTTGCCGTAACGGGTTAAACATACTACGGTATCGGTTAGACTTCTTGATTCGGCCACCGCTACCTTTTCCATCATCGCTTTGGAAATTCCCATAGCATTGATCGGATAAGCGGCTTTATCGGTACTTAAACAGATGACCTTCTGCACTTTATTGAAAGCAGCCGCACGGATCACGTTCTGTGTGCCTTCCACGTTGGTCTTCACCGCCTGCATCGGAAAAAACTCACAGGAAGGAACCTGTTTCAGTGCGGCGGCATGGAAGACATAATCTACACCCCTAGTGGCCGGTTCTACACTGGTATAATCGCGAACGTCGCCGATATAATATTTTATTTTATCGTTTCTGTAGAGGTTACGCATATCGTCCTGCTTTTTTTCGTCGCGGGAAAAAATACGGATTTCTTTAAAATGATCAGTTTTCAGAAAACGGTTGAGGACAGCGGTTCCGAATGAGCCGGTTCCACCGGTGATGAGGAGGGTTTTATTTTGGATTTTCATTTGCGGGCGTTAATTCGATATAGTCTATAAGCAGTTGGTCTATACATTGGCAATTGCCGTCTACATAGAACCAAAGCTGGTCTTGCTCGTTAATTTTTATTGGAGGTAAAGATAAGGTTACATATTTGTTATTTACAAATTTTTCAATAGGCAAATTTTTAACGGTTTTATTCTTTTGGGAATCTGCGCTATAAACACCTACATTCAAAAGGATATTGTCTTTTTTTTCCTTTATTTTTATTCGCACCTTAGCAGTGATGATCCACTCTTTTTCCTGAAGCACAGGGAGGTATTTGGAAAACCAGACCGTTATTCCCCAAAGCAGATTATTACCATTAAGATAGGCCACCTTTTTTCCCTGATCTGTCTTGATTCCGGCGATGGAAGGATCACCGTAAATCTGAAATTCATCCTCCTGAATGATGATTGATTTTTGAACATTCAATGAAGAATCCTGGAAACTTAGATTTGTGATAAGCTGCAATATTTTTCTTTCAGATTCCAGAGTGAGATTAAGATTTTTCAAGTTTGCAGTGAGCTTTAGTTTTTTAGCAGTAAAATCACCGGCGCTGTCCGTTTTCATGTCGCGGAATTTTTTCTGAACATTCAACGTTTTAAAGAGATAGAGTTCCGCGAAATTAAAAAGAAACTGCTCCCTTTCTATTTTTCTTCTCACCACCGGATCGGCTGCTGTTTTCTGTAAAGCATCAGCCAGTAATTTTTTGCCTGCATCCAGTACACGATCTGTAAGATAATTAAAATGTGCATCGTATGTAGGCAGGTTGATATTGTTCACTGCATTTTCTATCAGGTTATAAAGCTGATCCATCTCCCTGTAAGCTGCCCCATAATTGTTCTTAATGAAAAAGCTAATGAGCATCTCCTGATGCTGATCAGGATTCCACAGGAGTCTGGACAGGACCCAGGTTTTCATATCCGTCATAAAACCAAATTCATCATTATAAAGGTAACTTTGTACGAAATACCCCTCCATTCCAGCTTTTTTTAAATACTGCAGATCTTTCCCGATTCGGCGAAAACCCGGTTGTGGCATTAAAAATCCGGCAGGATGCGAATTAAGGGCATAATCCCAGTAGATAAAATCCCGTGATAGGGCCGCCCACGAATCAATAAGTCTTTTCTTATTCACATTCCTTAAATCATCAATTGGATGTCCGATTTCACTGTTAATGAGCGCCAGCCGTACGATCACATTTTTGCGGGGTCTTACCGTTGGCGGCTCGATCGCATCTGCGTAAAAAAGGGTTTCCAGAAAAACATCGGGATATTCTATTTCAATTTCTTGTGCTATCCTGTTGATAAATTCAAGAAGCTGAGTGGACTTGTTTTTTTTTGAAGTACAGGCGGTGCATTCACAAAAAACTCCCCCGTCATTTTGGGATACTGAAAATACGGTCTCGCCCGAGTTCTTCTGAATAACAGCAAGCAGGTTTTTTACAAACTGTCTGTACGCTTCGGGATCGCTAAGACAGAGCTGTACTTCCTGATCATTGAAGCCGGGTTTCATCTTTTTGATCTGACCGGAAGATAAAAACCATTCAGGGTGTTGTTTAAAATATTTGCTGGCAGGAAGAATCTGCGCAAAAGTATGCACAAAACCCACTAAGGTGTACGGTTTACCAAACACCGCATCGGGAGCAAAATCCCCATCCTCCCGAAGAACGGCATTGAATTCTTTGGAATAATTGGAACCGTAGGAGTAATCTCTCCGGTAGATGAATGGACTGGAATAGTGCAAGTCGGTTTCAGAAACGTTGGCGGGAATCAGTTTCTCCACCGTGGGAGTAAATCGGTAAATGCCCAGAAAATCCTCTAGAAAAGTGTATCCCGCATACAGTAAATCTTTATTTTCTTTCCCATGAATAAATACACTCGATTCCGAAAATTCAATATTAATAGGATCTCTTGGCACTGCCTTGCCTGCAGGCAAACGGCCGATTACTATAGATTTTGGTGGTGGGTTATCCTGCGGATAGATTTTCATCGTTTTCTGATAATGGATCTGGATCTTATCTTTAATAAGCCTCGCCATATATTTTTCCTGTTCCGTAGGTCTTGCCGGTACGCTAATCTGGGAGTAACTGGCGATATGGAAAGCTTTATGCTGCGCAGGAGCACACAGCGGCAGAATGATGACTAGTAAAATCAAGATGGTTCTCATGTTATTTCCTCAATAATTTGCTGAATGGTATTGGTTACTTTCGAGTAACTTGGCGGCAACTCATGGTGCAATGCATAGGCTAAACTTTCAGCAATCGCATTCTTTTCATCCGGATTAAAGGTCAGGCTTGGGATACAGACCTCATGAAGATATTCCAGATCCGCACCGATAACCTTACATCCTGCCTCAATGCCTTCAACCAAACCCAGGCCAAAACTTTCTGCCAGACTAGGATAAATGACAAATTCAGCTTCCGCATAGACCTTTTTCAACGCACCCCTCTGAATAAAGCCTAAGTTTACAATTGGATAGTTTTGACTGACCTTGCGGTTGATCAATGCGACCACCTCCGGATAGACATCGCTTACTGTCAGTATTAACTGCCCAATCTGATGCTGTTCGTAAAATGCACAAAACTGCTCAATTAATAAAACATGGTTTTTGTGGGGATTTGCTGTACTCACGTACAAAAAAGTATTCTTAGTTTTTTCAGAAGAGCCTTCAAAACCAAACGTTTTGTAAAAAGGTCTTATCAGTACCTGATGGGCCGGAATACGGTACTTGTGAGCGAGTGCCTTTTTCATACTTTCATTCTGCACCATCCAGAAATCGGCATTCTTTCTGATGGAATACAGTATTTCAGTTTTAATCCAATACTTCAATTGGGCAAGTCGCCCCATATCGGTGGGGAGCGTGAGAAAAAGTTTCTGATGAAAATAAGTATAGGTTTTTGCGCTGAGTCTGATGTTGGGAGGCAGGTTACCAAAACAGAGCACGGAACTGAATTGATGGCGATTTTTACGATAAAACTGCGCGCGTTTCAAAAAGCCTGCTTCCAGAAATAAAACAGTATTCCGTTGGGAAATCAAAGGGGCTTGATTTTCAATTGTTTTGTCCAGAAGATAAAAAATTTCTCTGTCTGTTTTTTCGAGCTCTTCGGTCAGATAATCCAGCAGGATTTTTCCGCCACCGCCATTTACAAAAAGTGCATCAACCAGTATCAATAGTAAACCGTTTAATTTTAATAATAATTTTACCGGCCAGTTTCTGCGAGAATGCATTAAAAAAGACCCGTTTACAAAAATACTTAATAATTCTCAGATGTTGATAAATAACGCTGTAACTGTTTAAATTAGAGAGCATACTCTTTTGCAGATAGGACGCCAAAGAAATTAAAATACAACTGTAAAACTAAGCTTTCAAATACTGTTTTGAGCGATGATCTTCTCAAAATTACTTTGCCAGATTTCATTTTTCTCCGCGATGAGAGACTCCAAATCTCGGTTCAGGAGAAATTCTTTTAAACTTATATAATCATCAAACAGAAGGCCCACATCACCGTACTTTTTGAAATAATTTCTAAAATAGCTGTTGGTTACTGCCAGAACGGGAATTTTGTATTTTACGGCATCCAAGAAAGCGGCGCTTGCGGTATAGGCGTATTCTTTTTCGTCCAGAAAAAAAGCGGCTGCATCGGTGCGTGAAAGCGCAAGGTTATAGTCAGAGGAAGAGACAAAACGTTCTTTGAAATATTTGATTTGATCATGCAAGAGTGGTTCCAGCTTAGGATCAGCAAGTGCACCAATAATCTCAAATCTGAGTTTTGGATTCCTGTTTTCCCGGGCCAGTTCAATAAAATGATGGGTGCCTTTATTGAAGGATGCAGAACCGAGGACCGCCAGTCGGATATGTTGCGGATCTTTTACTTTTTCCAAAACATCTTTAAAATCATAAGGATGCTCAACACATACCATTTCCTCAGGCTGAAGCCAGTTTTTTGACACTACCGTTTCCTTGATATTCTCACCAAGCACCACATATTTTAGATGCTGCACTTTGTGAAGCAGTGCCTGCTTTAAAAATTTCCCCAAAACCTTTAACAGAGCATTGGAGTAAACTTCTATCTGTTTCAGTTCACCATGCAGTACGATATATTTTTCAGCGGATGATAGAAAAAAGAACCGTTTGACTAAAAAGTGCGTCACCGGGAATAAACTCGTAAAAACAATTTCGTCTTCGGACCGGGACGCGATGAGCTGTTTCAAAATAATAAAGAAATGATATATCACATAAAACGGAAGCTGCCATTTTTTAGCAAAATGCTGAACCTTGATGTAATTCCTGTTTTTAATGGCAATTCTTCTGTTCAGCGCTGATATCTGTGACCTTTCACCTACATACACAAAATCCTGGCCGGATGCGAAATGTTTAATCATTGCAAGATTGATCATCAGGTGACCCTCACCCTGCATTTGGGTTTCTATTAATCTAACCATGTTTCTAATAAGGTATTCTGGGAATATATTTATCGAAAATCCAGTAATAAGGATCATACAGATCCAGGTAGGTATTCAGCGACACAAAAATCCTGAAGCCCATATAAATGGCAAAAAAGACAAACAACAGGAACTGCTTTCTCTTATCTTTTTGAATACGGAGTACCATGGCAATAATTAAAATCTCGATCACTGTAAAATAAGAAGTAAACCTTACAAACACAATGGATACTTGTGACAAAGTGAAAAAAATTACATTGCTGAATGTAAAAAGATTAATGTAACCGTCATATACTGCACTTTGTACATCCTTTCTAAAATAAAGAATAATTGGCAAAATAATGACCCTTCTCAATGCACTGATGAGAAAAGCAACATTGCTGTCGATCTTTGATGCTGAAACTTCAGTAGTATAGGCATCCAATTTGCCGGCAATTCTCTCTGAATCCGCGCCACCAAAACCTTCGATTAAAAACTGAAATTTACTTAGCAGTAGATTCATCACCCCCGAAACACCCAGAAACAGGGACAACACAATGATAACAACGGTCGTTTTGTTATTAATCTTTACATAAAACAGGGGATATGCCAGAAAAAGCACCACCGCAGAATTATGTACAAGCGTTGCAACAATCACCGAAATCAGGAAAAAAAGTTTTTTCTGCTTAATAATATAATAAAAGCTGAACAATGAAATTGAGATCGCCAAACTTTGCCGTACGGCAAATAAGTCACCAATGAACAGGGAATAGTAAGCAAAAAGCGACACCATAAAAAATGGCTCTAACTTTTTAATCATTATCGCTTTTATTCCAATTATAATCGTTGCCGAAATCATAAGAAAGACCGAATATGAATCGGTAAAACTTTTTATAAGATAAGTATAGGTGGCATAAAGAATCTCAAATTGACCGTTATTAAACTCGCCGAAACGGTCATACATGGTAAAGTAATAGTAATATAGATCCCAGTCTGTTCCAGTTTTCCAGCGGAAGCCGCTGAGTAAAATCAGCAGACACACGCCAAAATAGTAGACCGTAGTTTTCACCTCGGTTTTCACTTTTTCGATATCGAAAAAACTTAAGAAAAAGAAAAACAAAAATAAACTGTAATATAAAACCATTTTAGGAAGCTAGGGAAAAAATGAAGCGTAAATATATAATTTTAATCATAGAAGCCGCGAATAAAGCAAATGCCGCCACTGGAAGACCATATAGAGGCAAGAAAAATACATTGATTGAAACTACTGCAACTGCAGAAATAATATTGGCAAAAAGTATGATTTTGGTTTTGTTCTCTGCATAAAAAATCATCTCTAAAAAATAACCTGCGGTGATGATTCCGTAGGAAATACAACTCCAAAAAATCAGAAAAAAACCATCCTCATAAGCCTTGGATAAAAACAGCATCCCAATAGGTTTCTCAAAAAAGTATATAAAAACTCCTGCGCTTAGAATAAGGACAATATAAATTTTAAGATACCGGTCAATCTGTGTCTTTCGATCTTTCAATGATATACTCGGATTAAATACCACTGGAGTCAGCAACGTAAGGAATAGCGGACCGATCATGAGAAAAACTTTTGAGCCAAGCCCAACATTAGCGTTATAAATACCAACTGTTTTCAGATCTAACAATTTTTCAATGATAAAACGATCTGCATAACTGTTGATCCAGTTCCAGAAAGACAGAATCATCAGTGGTCCCATGTAGATAAAAATCTCCGTTAATAACTTACGACCTCCAATGGCCGGTATATCAGCAATCCCTAATCTGTACCATTTCAGTACATAGTATAATGCGGCAAAAAAACCCACAATTTGGGCCCACCAAAGCAACACATAACCGTCCGAAGGCATAAAGCCAATGACAAACACAAATACCATCAGAAATATAATAGGCAGAGCGTTTTTAAACAGATTAAGCCCAGAAATCTTCCTGAATTCGCCCCTAAGGGAAAAATAGTCATTCATGAGCATAAAGATGGAATTGAGAATCAGCGTAGTAACAACAAAAAGAATGATCCAAAAATGTTCGTTAAAATAAAGCCGGAAAATCATCACAATCAGAATGCTACTTACTGTCACAAACAGGATATAAAACCTAAGGAGGTGGCTGAAAGCACCTAAATTTTTCAGATGTTGAAAGTTAGATTTAATATACTGAAGAAAGGGTTGCAGAAGCAAGCTAAACACAAAAAAATATGCTGCATTCTGAATATTAAATGTTCCAAATGCTTCGGGAGTTACATGCAATGCTACAAGTTTGCCAAAAATAATTGAAAGAAAGGCATTAAAAAACTGAAAAAAAATTAAGTAATTTCTTTCTCTGTTTTTTAAAAAGGTCAGTTTTTCTTTAATCAATCTCACAATATGGCCACAAATTATTATCATAACCTTATCAAGAAATTGACTGCAACTCTTATACAAGGTAATTCTAAACTTCTGATAATATTTCTATTTCAGTTCTAACGAAAGAATATTTTTTTTAAAAAAAAGGGTTGCCCTATTATCCAGGTCAGGATATATTTTTTTATTTCCTGTTGTAATCATCTTCTATGCGCACAATATCATCTTCCCCAAAATAGGTACCATATTGCACTTCAATAAATACAACAGGTTCGGAAGTTCTGTTCTCCATCCGGTGGTGCGCTCCCTGCGGGATCTGTGCTACCTCCCCTACGGTATAGTCTCTTATGCTGTCATTAATGGTGATGGTCCCTACCCCTGAAACTACCGTCCAAACCTCGGCTCTTTTAAAATGATACTGCAAAGAAAGTCTTCCACCCGGATTCACCTTTATCCTTTTTACTTTATGTGTTTCCGCAACTTCAATCACCCAATATTCTCCCCAAGGTCTTTTATCGTGTTCCATAATCTACGTGATCAAAACTTGTCTTTTATCTTCTGCCAAAGGCTTTGTTCCTGAGCACTATATCCATACCCATATTTATTTCCGTAGCCGAAATAATCTTTGTCCACATCATTCAGCACAAAAGCAGCGTTTTTAATCTTCTTTGAGTCAATCTGCTTGTTGGCAAACTCAATCAATGGTTTTTCGGTAATACCGGAGCGCGTAACATATAAGGTGGCATCCGCTAAATAAGAAGTGATCAGGGTATCTGTTACCAACATCAGTGGTGCCGTATCGATGATGATATAATCATATAATATTTTAAGTTCGTTGATGAGCATCTCATACCTACCGTTCGAAAGCAGTTCTGTAGGATTTGGAGGGATACTTCCCGAATAGATAATATCACAGTACTTATTAAATAAGGAAACATGAATGATATCTTCAATTTTTTCATTCTCATTATAGAGGAACTCTGTAAGACCGTCTGATCCTTTTTTTGCAGGATCATACCTCTGCAACTGTGGATTCCGGATATCGGAGCCAATGATAATTACTTTGTTTTTCGGCGACGCTATGGTTAAGGCGAGATTCACAGAAACAAAAGTTTTCCCTTCCCCTTTTATGGTTGAGGTAACAAAAACGACTTTTCCCTTTTCCTTTCTAGGTAACATGAAAGTCATATTGGTAATTAAAATCCTGAAAGCTTCTGCCATCGGCGACAGATCATTCATTTCGACCAGCTCATTCTGACCTTTTCCAACGCTTGGCAATTCACCCAGGATAGGAGCATGGGAAAGTTTTTCAAGATCATGTTTAGAACGGATTTTATTGTTAAAGAGTTCTCTTAAATAGATATAACTGAGTGGCATCAGTATTCCAAGCAAAAGGCTCGCGCCCAAAACGATCATTTTTTTTGGAGACACCGGTTTTTCTGATGCGTACGCAGTATCGATAATTCTGGCTTTAGGTGCCGTGATGGCTAAAGAAATGGCGGCTTCTTCTCTTTTCTGCAGGAGCAGGAGGTAAAGGTTTTCCTTTATCTGCTGCTGTCTTTCTATGCTTCGGAAGAGTTTTTCCTGTGCAGGGATCTTGGCGATTTTGGTATTGATTACATTCTGTTCGCCTCCAATCTGGTTTCTGGCAGTTTCCAGTGCCACTCTGTTTTTCACCAGACCATCAAGCACAGATGAGCGCAACACGGTAATCTGTTTACTCAGATCAGCTACCACAGGATTCTGGGGCGTTGCATTTTCGAGCAGACTGTTTCTTTCAAGGATCAACTGATTGTAGGCATTGATGTTGGCCGAAGCGGTTGGATTGCTCAGCCCTACGCTGGAGGGCAAAGTTTGGTTGCTTCCTAATTTCGACATGTAGGAAATCAGATCATTGGTCAGCTGCAATTGCGTTTCTGTCTCAAGAATTCTTGCGCGAGCGGTTGCTGAACTTCCAAGTGTTAATGAGGCTTCAGTAGGAATATCTGTGATCTTATTTGCTACTTTAAACTGTTCTTTCTGACTCTCCACTTCGCCAAGTTCACTAGCAATAATACCAATCCGTTCATCGATAAAATCCTTTGTTTTTCTGGATTCAGAATTTTTGTCGTTAATAGCATCACTGTTATAGGCTTCCACCAGTTTATTGATGACCTGTTTCCCTTTTGCAACATTGGCATAATCAATAGACAGCTCCAACACTGTTGCATCTTTGTTGACCAAATCAACTTTCGTCATCTTCTGAAATGAATTTATGGTAGCATCAGTAGGTAAATAACGTATCTGCAGCTCTCCCAACTCCACCATTTCAGACGGTTCATAAGCAGGATTTTTAAGAATCATGATATTCGCGTAAGGAAGACTGATGGTTTTTTTGTAAGTTGCAACAATTGTTTTCGGAAATTCTTCGGAAGAAACTTCGAGTTTGTCCCCGGAAATTTTCAGAATGATCGGTTTTATAGTGCGTTCATCATAGGGTTTTTCACTGATCAACTGAATCAATACGGGTGAAGTTTTACCATAGAGCTCATTAGTACGCAGACCATTTTTGTTGATAACCGAAGTCTGCAGACCTAAATCTGCTACCACGTCATGCATCAATTTTTTAGATTTCAGAACTTCAATTTCGTTTTCGATGCTATTGGTACCCACACTTCCGAAGCCCCCAAGTTGAGACAACATTCCCATGTCGGCGGATGGGGTTTTTTTTGTATCCTTAATCAGCGCAGTAGACTTAATACTGTAAACCGGTGTTGCAATTTTAATATAAAAAATGGCCAATGCCAGAAAAGCACATACAGAGAAGATAAACCACCACCATTTGTTGATATAGGGTTTTATAATTTCATTAAGATTAATATCGGTAGAAGCTTCCACTTCCGCACTTGGGATCTGACTCATTTATTCTGTTATGAAGTTATTTTTTAAAAATGGTGATGAAGATCCCAGCCAGCCCGATAATAGTACCGGCAACAGCGATATAAATACCTGTATTGGGATCCTGTCTTGCAATTTTTTCCTTGGTCTGATTGGCCGACACATAGATGACATCGCCCTGCTTCAACTGAAAAAAAGGAGAATTGATAAAATTGGCATCCATAAGATTGATGCGTTCCTTGGTAATGGTACCGTTTTCATTTCTGACCATCAGGATATCATCTCTCTTTCCGTAGATAGTCAAATCACCCGCTAACCCGATGGCATTAAGCAAAGTAGTCTGTCCTTCAGGAATGGTATATTGGCCGGGCCGTGCAACTTCGCCTAAAACAGTGACTTTAAAATTGATCAGCCGAACGGTCACAGTAGGATTTTTAACATAAGCTGTTACCCTTTGCGTCAACTCAGCCTTTACGTCCTCCACGGTTTTATCCGCGGTCGCAATGCGGCCCAGAAGTGGGAAATCGATGGTTCCTTCAGAATCGACCAGATAGATTTTCTCAGTATTAGGTGCGGTTGTAGCGGCAGGATTTTGGGTTGTATAATATCCCTGATTGAAAGGTCTTACGACCTCCATATTCTTAGCTGAAACAAAAATCACAAGCTGATCACCCTTCTGAATGGTAGATGTTGAACTTCTCAACGCCACATCGGAGGCCATTTGTTCTACATTTTGCATGTAATTCAGTTCACTGGCTTTCTCCTTTGTTTTACAGGAAGTTAGTATAAGAAATACACTGAGAAAAAGGAGCGCTCTATTTTTATTCATTGATAGTCATTTAAATATGCAGAATTACAAATATACAATTCTCTATCACTTATCCAAAACTTCGTAGACCGAATTATTGCTTTTAAATTCGGGGACGATGTCTTTTAAAATCTGTACTACCTCCATTTTTTCTCTTCTCAACGCAGCCTTTACAATTTTATTGCAATGGCTGTCAATATTTTGGTACCCCATGGTAGGGTCTTTGGAAATCAGTATCTTTTCGTGGTGGGTTGGCATGGTGGCGGCATCGTCACTTAGCAGTTCTTCGTAGAGCTTCTCCCCTGGTCTTAAGCCGGTATAGATGATTTTGATATCAACATGAGGTTCCAGGCCGGAAAGTTTAATCATGCGTTCTGCCAAATCGACTATTTTCACGGGCTTTCCCATATCAAAGACGAAGATCTCACCACCTTTTCCCATCGTTCCTGCCTGTAAAACCAAATCACAAGCTTCCGGAATGGTCATAAAATAGCGGGTGATATCCGCATGCGTAATGGTGACAGGACCGCCATTCTCAATTTGTTTCTTGAAGTGCGGGATTACCGAACCGTTAGAGCCTAAAACATTGCCAAAGCGCGTCGTAATAAATTTGGTTGAATTGTTTCCGGTTTTCTGCAATGCCTGCACGAAGAGTTCGGCTGTTCTTTTGGAGGCGCCCATAACATTAGTTGGTTTCACGGCTTTATCGGTGGATACCATGACAAAACGGTTTACTTTATGACGGGAGGCCAAAGTCGCCAAATTTTTGGTTCCCAGTATATTGACCAAAATGGCTTCGTGCGGATTTTCTTCAATCAAGGGAACGTGTTTATAAGCCGCGGCATGGTAGACCATGGAAAACTGATACTTCCGAAACAGGGGTTCAATACGGTGTCTATTTGAAATATCTGCCAGGACAAATTTAAATGAAAGCATTGGAAAAGTTTTTCGCATTTCCATTTCGATCTCATAAAGAGGGGTCTCCGCCTGATCCAACACAACGATTAATTCCGGGTTAAAAAGAGCAACCTGTCTTACGATTTCACTGCCAATCGACCCTGCACCGCCGGTAATTAATATGGTTTTTCCGAAGTGCCTCATTCTGACCTCTTCATTTTCAATCTTAATAGGTTTGCGGTTCAGCAAATCTTCAATCTGTAATTTTTTAATTGTCGGTTCGTAATCGTTTTCCTTTAATTTCTGCAAAGATGGTGCTTTGAATACTTGTAGGTCTTTTTCCAGAAACAGGGTTACCCAGTAATTCATTTCTTCCTTGCTCATCAACTCCTGAAGGAGGAGAACTCCATCTAAAATTAAATCTTGCTTGGAATTCTGCTCTATTTTTTCTTTAGTATAAATAGGCTTACCCAATAAGCTCGCCCTATTGGAATCGTGCCGCTGCGTAAGGAAACCCACCACGTGATAAGGTAAATTTGGATTATCGATTACTGCACGTGCCATGGCAACAGACTGCTCCGTAATCCCCAACACCAAGATTCTCTTGCGCAGGGTACTTCTGCGAATCTGTCTGATGAAATGAAAAAATTCCTTTACAAACAACCGCAACAGGAACATCAACATAAACGATGCGGTGCAGAAGATGACCAGAAATGGCACCGACATATAAATTAAGCGCTCTCCCTTTACTAAATAGTATGAAAAACTTATGACAGCAACCAAAGCGGTTGTACTGAAAGTAGCGAGAAACAATTTGAAAAGGTCAATAAAAGTAGAATGTCGGATAATTCCCGCATAAGTCCGGAACAGGAACATAAACATCACACTGATTACAATAATCATTACCACCATCATATTACCATGCGGAAAAACTGGATTTGAACCGTAGCTCAGTTTTTCAATCAGATAACAGGAAAAATAAATGGAGAAGGTGATAAAGAGAATATCGATACTTAAAATAATCCAACGCGGCAGATACCGCAAATCGGAAAGTCCCATTAAATTATCGCCGCCATAGATTCTCTTGTTGAATTTTCTGTTAATACTCATTTTTTACCCATATTATTAAATGAATAAATGAACGTACGATTGCATTGCTTAATTTCATTTTCGGATCATTGTTGTTTTTGCAAATTTACAAAATATATGCCAACAATCAGGATTGTGGCAAAGAGCAATGCCTAAATATCAATATTATATTTATTTTCAACACCTAAAAAACAGATTGCATGAGTTGAGAAAAGCTTTAACTTTTTAAAAATAAGGCGTCTATTTTTTTGAGACAAATATTTTAAACCCTTATGACAAATCAATTTAAAATAGATCTAAACAAACTTTAAGAGCCGGTATAAATTTCACTCTAACTGATTTTAATATTTTTTCAACGTTTAAGTACGTGGTTTCCGATCTTCAAATTTATATTTTTTCTTCAACCGGTCTTTCTTTTACCCTTCTCCGGCTTTTGCTTTAATTTTAAATCTAAACCAACGCTACATCAAAACCTTTTTAAAAACGCCGGCTATCCTCGCCCGGTCAGAATCGGACAAATTAGATCCTGATGGCAAACACAGCCCGTTATTAAATAATTTTTCTGATAAATCAGAACCAAAAAAAGCCGCATTTCTGAATACCGGCTGCAGATGCATCGGCTTCCAGATAGGGCGGGTTTCTATCTCTTCTTCTGTAAATTTCTCCATCAGTTCTGCCCTGGTAATTCCGAGTTCCGGAGAAAGACAAGCCACACTGAGCCAATGGTTGGAGAAATAATCTGCGGTGGGCTCTGTATGCAAAGTTACTGACAGGTGATCCTGAAACAGCTCCTGATAAAACCGGTGATTGGCGCGCCGCTGTTGAATCCGCTCCTCCAGCATCTCCATCTGCCCTCTGCCAATTCCCGCACATACATTACTCATGCGGTAATTGTACCCTATACTCGTATGCTCATAATGGGGAGCATTGTCTTTGGCTTGGGTTGCCAGGAAAACCGCTTTATCTTTAAACTCTTTATTTTTTACCGTTAGGCACCCTCCAACGGAAGTCGTAATAATTTTATTGCCATTAAAACTAATCACTGAAAGATCTCCGAAAGTGCCGCATTTCTGATTTTTATAACTGCTTCCCAGAGCCTCTGCGCTATCCTCAATAACCGGGATATCATACCGCTTGCTCAGCGCACTGATCTCCTCTGCTTTGTAGGGCATTCCGTATAAATTGACGGTGATAATGGCTTTGGGTTTTTTCCCTTTAGAAATCCCGAATTTAATGGCATCCTCTACGGCATTGGGACAAAGGTTCCAGGTGTCTTTTTCGCTGTCCACAAAAACAGGATGAGCACCCATGTAAATAATAGGATTGGCAGACGCTGAAAAGGTTAAGCTTTGGCAAATCACAAAATCACCTGTTTCTACGCCTAATAAAATAAGGGACAGGTGCAGGGCGGCAGTACCGGAGCTCAAGGCCGCGACATGCACCCCTTCGCCCAAATAGGTTTCCAGATCATTTTCCAGACCGTTGACATTTGGTCCCAGAGGAGCGATCCAGTTTTCATCGAATGCCTGCTGAATATATTTCATCTCGCCTCCACCCATGTGCGGTGAAGAAAGCCATATTTTTTTATCCATTATTTTCTGCTCCAACAAATCTAACAATTCTTCCGGGATTTCCTACCACTACTGCATAATCGGGAACATCCTGCAGCACGACAGCACCAGCACCGATAACGGCATTTTTTCCAATGGTAATGCCTTGAATAATATTAGCTCCCAGACCGACATGCGCTCCTTTTTTAATGAGAATATTTCCCGCCAGAGCGGCTTTAGGCGAAATATGTACAAAGTCTTCAATCACACATTCATGTTCGATAACACTCGCGGTATTGATGATACAGTGTTTGCCAATCTTCACTTCGGCATTGATGCAGACATTGGGCATAATCACCGTACCTTCTCCCACTTCCGTAAAGCGGGAAACATAAGCGCTGTAATGCTGCATAATTTCAAACCGGCACCACTCTTTTATCTGATGATAAATTACCTCTCTCACTTTGTTATCCCCTATTGCAATGATGACCTCTTTATTTTGAAGCAGCGCCTGGGTGGGTTTAAAAATTTCGAGATGATGCGGAAAATGATCAGGCGGATGATCATCCACCAGATACTCTAACAGTTGATTATTCGAAAGAATAAGGTCATAAATAACTTTTGCCTGTCCTCTGGCACCGTATAAAATCATGCTGCATTTCCTTTAAAAGCGTCCATAGTCATATAATTATTCACATTGAC
This sequence comes from Chryseobacterium salivictor, assembly GCF_004359195.1. Lineage (NCBI taxonomy): Bacteria > Pseudomonadati > Bacteroidota > Flavobacteriia > Flavobacteriales > Weeksellaceae > Chryseobacterium > Chryseobacterium salivictor. Next base: position 371,697 of record NZ_CP037954.1, read on the forward strand.
GCCATGTCTTCTCACTACTTTTGACAGGGTAATCCAAACGATCTGGGCATCTAGCCCCGGAGATATTTTATCGACGTATTCTACATCAAACCTGAATTTTTCTTCCCATGACAATGCATTTCGCCCATTAACCTGTGCCCAGCCGGTTATCCCGGGTTTAACATCGTGCCTCCTTTTCTGTTCTTCATTGTACAGATGCAGATATTCAGGTAAGAGCGGTCTGGGTCCTATCAGACTCATTTCGCCTTTCAGAACATTGATTAATTGCGGGAGCTCATCCAACGATGTTTTCCGTATCGCTTTTCCGATGAAGGTTAAACGCTCGTAATCGGAGAGCAAAATACCGTTTTCACACACCTTATCATTCATGGTTTTGAATTTGATGATGTGAAAAATAGCGCCGTCTTTACCAGGTCTTTTCTGCACAAAAAATGCACTTCCTTTATTATTAAAGAATAACACAACGGTTATTACGATAAATAAAGGGCTCACTACCAGTAATGCGCAACTGGCAATAGAGCGGTCCAAAATTGGTTTTAGAACATTTCGATACATGTAAAGGATGCTAAAGCGTCAACTTTCGTTAACACTTTTATGGGTTATTGGTTAAGTAGTTTTTTTTCTTGCGTAGGGTATAAACAATGATGCCTACGGCGGTAACGGCGAGTGCGGGAAGGCAATCGTCAATGGGGGTAGGATCACCAACATTACCACCACCAGAATCACCAGGGGTATCTGTGGTAGCAGTATTTCCTGCTGGTTCAATAGCAGTCTTTGATCCGAAAGCACTGTGTTCTTTCTCAGATTCTTCGAATGGATTGGCAGTACCCTGTGCAAAATACAAGGTACCGAGCAGTAAAATAAATATATAAAACGTTTTTTTCATTATAGTGTTTGGCAAATATATTAATTCAATCTTAAAGATACCTATTTTATAAGCTAATTTTTTATTATTTTGTTGATAATAAGGCAATCTTATTGATTAATACCTAAAATAGATCTTTAGATTAAAATCATTACGAAACCTCGCTCAATCTCTACATTCAGCGTTTCGCGAAAAAGCCTTTTTTGTTCTTAAAATCATATTTTTTATCTATACTTTACAAAAGTAAACAATGATACCCTAAATTTCACAAAAAGCTATTAACTAACCCTATCATTTTTTCCCTTTTTCACTTCCTATTCAAGATAAATCAGACCTCACTACTATTATCAGAAATTAAGAATTGAAAAAGCAACGTCTGTGGACATTGCTTTTTTATAATCATTGGTTGTGAGTCTCTTAGCGCAGTATTTTCTTAATTACAACTGCACCATTACAAACAATTTTCAGCACATATATTCCGTTGACCAGCGAAGCGGCAGGTAGGCGGACTTCTTTCTGATTAGGTATTGAGCTGTTTATCAATCTTCCCGCTGCATCATAAACCTCTAAAGCGGTAATTATCTTGCTTTGTGATTTTATGACAAAATCATCACCGTTTTTGTAAACAGCAAGGTTCTCTTTTATATTTGAGTCAGTTGCCAAAACCGTTTCCGGTTGGTAAATAATTTCGAATCTACCTGTACTTTCTCCTGCGTTAGTTTCAAAAGTGTAATTACCTGCACTTAAGTTGGTGATGATTCCCGCTTGCTTATCTTTTAAGTAGATATTTTGTCCATTAGCGAAGATGCCTTCGGTAGTGTCAAGTTCAATTTTATACTGGCCGGCCTCGAAATGCCTGCTGCCCAGCGGAACAGAATCACTGTTGCTAAAGGAACTGCGTCCGTTGATGGTAACGTTACGATCCTCCACGACCGAGTACAGTTCATCAGAGCCTCCTAGAGAGGTTGAGTCGTCCCTGGTAAAACCGTTATTTCCACCTTCAAAATATACGACAGCGATATTGGAAGCAACATTTTTTGGCGTAATCATATTCAGCCAGTAGCGGTCTACCGGCGGACGGTTTCCTCTTTTACCAAAGAAAGCAGTGCCGGTTTCTTTGGTCCGAATGGTATTATTAAAGATCAGTTGCTGGTTGGCCACACTGGTCTTGACCATAAAGCCCTGTCCGACTTTTACGCTTTCCGTTGGCACTGCAGTACCAGCCAGTCCATGATCACCAACGGCTGCCCGGGTGCCCGTTCCAACTTCAGGCGGAGTTACCGCATTGAAAACCGCATAAGCCTGACTTCCGTACTGATCGCCCATTTGCACCGTCTGGCTGTTTGCACGGTTGTCCCACAGATTAAAAGTAGGGCTTAATGTCCCCCCTGTTTTATTGAGGTTATAAAAAGTAATAAGATCAATGTTTGACGGATAGGGATTTCCGACTAAGTTATATCCACGGTTTATATTGGCAGTTCCCGAGTTCACGATACTGTAAGTAAAAGCGCCGTTCGTAGGATATCCGGTAAAAGTAGCCGTTACGGTAGCCGGTGTCCCCGGAACCCCTGTTTTATTGGGTTCTTTTACGGCAAGAGCACGCCCTTTGATGTATGCACCGCTGGAGTTGTAGAAAAAGTTATTCGCCTCATTATGGTACAGCACATAATCAATCCCCGGATAGATATTCTTTAAAGACTGACCTTCCACCGGAGAAATAAGATAGTTATACTGCTGTCTTCCGCCTGACAGGTTAATAATTCGCCTGGCCGTAATGGAACCGGTGTTGATGGCATTACCTTCGTTGACCTGGAGAAGATTACCATCGGATTCTATAATGACATCTGTGGGAGCCCCAAAATTGGCGAAACTGTCCTGCACTTTAAGTGATGAATCTTTACTGATGGTCAGTTTTCCTCCTCTTTCTACGTAAACTTCTTTTGCAAATCCAGTAATACCGGCAGCAATTGTAACCGGAGTTTTAATGTACACACAGTCATTAATCGTGGGCACCAAACCTATCGGTTTCCAGGTGCTTTCAACCCAGTTTTGCCCGGGAACATTCCATATTTTGTTTTTATTTTCTATGGTTACGATACCAGTGGCGGTACCCCCATTAGTAAGAGATGCATAGGCATTGATAACCCAGCCGGCAGTATCTTCTTTCTGTTGCAATGAAGGTTTCATATATACCGTTGTTACTTTACTGCCTTCTACATAAGGTACTGTAGCAGACGCATCGGTGTACACGTCTATGGGCTCACTTGGAGTCCAGGAAAAGGAAGTACTTAAAGGCTTTACCCCGAACAGTTCAATATCATCAATAGCCACCCCGTCTCTGTAGTTTGCATAATAACGTATTCTGAATCTAAACTTGGAAGTTTTAAACTGCGACACATTGATGCTCTTTTGGACGAACTGAGTTCCATACCCTACGTCTTTCGTAATTTTTTCGACTTCTGTCCAGACGTCCCCTCCGTCTGTGTTCACTTCAATAGCGACATAATCATTCTCGTCCAACACCTCATCATTTAAATACTTGGAATAATACATCCTGAAAGACAACGTAAGACTCAAATAATCCAGTGTATTTCTTTCAGGAGAGACCAGTACGTTATTGATAATGCTACTACCTACATCTGAGGTGGCCATTGCAAATTTATTTCCCGAAGGGCCAGAAGCCACAGCAGGAAACCAGACTTTTTCTTTAGGGGTATAGGTACTGGTTCGAATTTGCCACTCTGTTTTTGGATCAATTGTGGTTCCGTTTTTAACCAAATTTGTAGAGGTAAAACCACCCCACCCATTCTCAAAACCTTCGTCAATCAGGTAATTGGTTTCATTCTGTCCGCTGGCAGAAATTTTAATGATGGAATTACTTCCACAAGTGGTGGGAGTGTCTGGAGTAAAACTGATTACAGGAACCGGTCTCACGGTCGCCCTTATCGGTACACGCACCAAAGATTCGCAGGTGCCATTCCAGGCTGCGACATAATACACGGTAGTAGAACTTACCGCAGGTGCCCAAGTAGAGGCTCCTTCCACTACAGGAGTGGTCGCTTTCAGCGTGCCTCCGGTAAGAGCATCATACCACCGCAGCTCTGTGGAAGATGAAGACGTGGTTGCTTCCAAGGGAACTGTCCCAGCTCCAAAACGTATTCCTCCAACAACTGACTTCACCATGGCTTCACAGTTTGCGATCACGGTGAATGAATAATCTTCGGTTTCGCCGGCATAGTTGATATTTCCACAAGGACCAAAACTATTAGAACCATCCTTACTGTTCATCCTTATGCGAATTGTATATTCGCCAGGAGAGGCAGTGGTTGGGATAACAAAGCCAAATGTTGTGGAAACAATAGGGGTACCGTTTGAAGTGTACACTTGTTCTGTGGGATCATCAAATTTGCCATCCCGGTTCCAATCTACCCACGCCTTAACCATTCCATGCGCAAAATTCTCTACATACAGATTTACTCCGTTGCCCTGTGCCTGAACGCTTTTTACGGGATTACCTGTGAAATCCTGATAGCCAGCTGGAGTTGATGAAAAGGTGGAAGACTGAGAAGTATCCTGTAAAGTTCCGATAAACTTCACCATCTTGATATAATTGGTACTTTCATTTCCTGAAGTTACACCTGCCGCACAATACTGAGTAGTATAGCTTACAACGGATGAATAGGAAGTAAACCCCGAAACAGTACAGGAAACCTGTCGGCGGTAATAGGCAATTCCCGGGGTTGCTTTTGCCGTTATATTTGCCGTGGCACCGGTTGCACCCGGAATATTGATCCATGGTCCACCCGAACTGTCTGCGGTCTGCCATTGGTGAGAAAGCCCTGAGGTTGTGTCATCACCCGCTACCATTGCAGTGAACGCCGAAGATGGCAGCCCGACCGAAGGACTTAGTACGGCAGTTCCACCAGCAGGTGTACCTGAACATGATGGAAGGGCAATTGGTCTTAATGCTAATAATATACCAGCACTTTGTTGCCTATTAGCCAACTTCGCTGTCCCAGTTCCTGTCTTTCCTGCCGTTGCTTTAACCGCCCAGGCAGCTCCAATAGAAACCGTACTTTGTAAATTATATAATTCAGTTAAATTTCCAGGTGATGTTGCTGTTTTCCAATCAGACCACTGTGAACTAACTGAACCTCCAAGCATAATTATAGCTGCATGGTCTGTAACGGTTGTTATTTCAGTTGCAGTGACTGTAGAACTATTAGTAGTAACATTTAGTGTTCCTGGTTTTACATCAAAGGGGCTACTCTTATCAACCCCTAAAAAAGCAATTATTGCACCTGCTGATCTGTCAACATTTGCACTTAAATTAAAAGTAAAATTTTCTGGTTCTGCTCCTTCAGCTATTTTGTACAAAACAGCCACTCTTACGTTAGATCCTCCTCCAAGATTAACCCCATTAATTAATGGTGTCCAATCTGTACAGGTAGGGTCTGAAAGAGTAGCAGTTGTTCCCCTTTGTGTGATGTTTACGATCATTAGGTCTCCCTCGACAACACCAACCGGCTTGGCTATAGTAAGTGTTTTGGCTGTAGTAGCAGTGGCTTCAGTAGCAATTCCCCGCTGTGCAATCTGTGCGTGTATGTTCGAAAACCCTAAAAGCGTAAAAAGCAACATTAGAACAATGGCGGCTTTATTTTTTAGAATGGACCGCGTTCCGAAGAGCATACAAAAACAGCGAAAACTTTTTTGCAGTACATCAAATTCTTTTAACGGGTTTAGGCACAGAAACGTGAAGCCGTTCCGCATTGTAGTAATCAAATGAATTTCCATATAAAAAATGTGAGTATTTATTTTTTATATTTCATCATCGTGTGTAATAATTGATAAATATATAAATATATATTTATCAATCATAATAAATATCTTTTTTATGAAAATCAGCACAAAAAAAAACCGTAAGCAACTTTATAGAATTCGTTGATTCTATTCGGATTCAGTGCAAAAAAAACCATTCTTAGAGTTGCTTGTTTTGAAATACACCAATATATCAACAAAAAAAGCCGAAATATTAATTCGGCTTTTTTTTAAAGAAAACAATGTTTATCTGATTACTTTTTTTACGGTCACCTCGTTTCCCTGACTGATCTTTAAAATATAAACACCACGCATAAGGTACTGCGAAGAAATCACCGCTTTCGTATTGTCGGGCTTCGTCTTATAAACCATCCTACCAGCTGCGTCATAAACTTCAACGTCGGAGATTTTTCTGGTTTGCGCTTTGATGATAAAATCCTCTGCTTCTCTGTACACCACCAATTCCTCTTTGAGCGTTGAATAAGTAACCAAAACAGTTTCAGGCTTATAAATAATTTCAAACCGACCGGTACTTTCACCTGCGTTGGCGGAAAAAGTATACGTTCCCTGACTGAGGTTGGTGATGGTTCCGGTCTGTCTGTCTTTCAGATAAATGGTTTGTCCATTGCCAAAAATACCTTCCGCTTCATCAATACCAATAGTATAACTGCCACTGACAAAATGCTGCGTTCCCAATGGAACAACCGCAGTGTTTTCAAAACGGCTTCTGCCGTCGATGGCAATGCGCTCGCCTTCTACAAGGGTATAAAGAGCATCTGACCCGCCCATGGTTCTGGAATCTTCCGGGCCGAAAAGATTGTTGCCGGCGGCATAATGTACCACTGCAGCCGTAGAAGTAACCCCCGAAGGAGAAGTCATCTGAAGCCAATAGCGGTCATCTTGTGTGGCAGAACCTCCTTTTCCCAGAAAGTCAACTGATGCTGCTTCACTTGTTCTGATGCTGTTATTGAATTTAAAATTATAGTTAGAGATCAAAGATCTGGTCATAAAACCCTGCCCTACTTTTACAATATTTGTTGGTTTCTTAATGCCTTTGATATTTCCAGCAAGTGATCCTGCTGCGTAAGTTCCAGTTCCATTATTTCCGGTTAATGCATTGTAAATTGCGTAAGCCTCCCCTTTATAGTTATTACCCTCCTGCACAAAGATATCATTAGCATTATTATCCCAGAAGTAGAAAGTGGGGCTGATATTTGGAGAGGTAGTTTGTGGAGCACTCGTTTTACCACCATTAATATCGTACAATTTTTGTAAATCGATATTAGAAGGATAAGGATTTCCGATCAGATTATAACCCAATGCAGTCTCTGCTGTATTACTGTTCGTAATGGGTAAAGTGATTGTTCCGTTTTGCGGAACGCCTTTATAGTTTGCAGTAATTGTTTTAGCACCATCACTTCCTGGTGGTTCTTTCAATGCCAAACCTCTTCCCGGAATATTAACTCCCGTAGAATTATAAAACTTATTATTGGTTTCGTTATGATAAAGTACAGAAGTAGCAGCTCCCGGATAAATATCTTTAAAAGTACCTCCGCCAGCAAAAGCAACTGGTGCCCCCAAGTAATTGTACTGGTTTCTTGCTGCTCCTACTTTGATGTTGCGTTGTACAGTGATGTTGCCAGCATTGATTGCACCATCAATGATTTGGATTAAGTTTCCGTCGGATTCGATGATCACATTGTCTGTATTTCCTAAATTGCGTATAAAATCTACTACTTTTACAGAATTACCCTCAGTGATGGTAAGTTTTTTACCTGCATTGACCGTACAACTACAGGCATCAAAAGATCCTTGCTGTGAAGTGTTATAATCTGCATTAATGATCGCATGGCGGTGGTTTCCTTCGGAAGGGACACCATCAGACCAAGTGACTCCATTATAAGATGTAGAACGATCTACTGATATTACAAATTCTCGGCTGGATGTAACTGCTAATAATGTTGAGTTAACAGTTAATTTAAATTTATAATCCCCTGGAAAAGTTAACGTTCCGATGTTCACATTTTGAGCTGTTGTAGATGAAAATGTATAGCCAGACATCGGTGGAGGGCTTACCAAATCCCATCGATATGTTAAAGTTCCCACACTACCCAAAATATATTTTATGATCGAACCGTAAAATTGTATCTCTTTATTGTCCTTAAGACAAACGGCAGATGGATTCGTCAAAGGAAGAGCTGCAAAGTTGGTTCCGCCTGCATTATTTACCTGTTCAAAACTACCCATTGTATTATTCCCACCATTACAAGAACTATAGGGTTTAGTTCCACCAATATATAAATTTTGCGAACCCGTACAATTAGCTATTGGTTGTAAACCTTTTGGGAAAGAGCATGCAGCAGATGTCAAATTTATTAAAGTTATCAAACAATTTTGTGGTAAATACAAGTTGGTAGGATTATCTGACCAAAAAATGGAACCACCATCTATTAAAACTTCCTGCAAAGTATTTCCAAAATGAACATCATTTTGTTTCAACAAAACCATACGTCCATTGACCACAAGCTTCCCGATATTATTATACGTGAAACTATTATTCTTGCCAACATCTACAGTAATCTCATGACAACCTACTATGGTAACCGTTGAGGTTGTAGTTCCAGCTGGTAAAGTGGCAACACCCGGATAGCCAGAAGTTACACTTGTCCAAATCACCGATGGGGTTACTTGGGTACAAACCTCCCAAGTTCCTGGTGTATTCCAGTTTCCTGTATTTTTTGATCTAAAATCTCCCACGTTTTGGGCTTTAAGTATCTGAAAAGAAAGCAGGATGAAAAGCAGGAGGCATGCTCCCAAAAAGGTAATTTTTTTCATCGTTCATGTTTTTTGTGTCATTGTAAAAATAGACTTAAAAACAAAGAAAACAAAGGTGAAAACACCCATATCATGAAAGTATTTAATAATAATATACACTATTATCCATTTACTATTTCAGGCTAAAAAAAACATAAAAACAATAGGTTAGTCCGGTCAAAACGCATTAAAAAATTACACCCTTGTAAAAGTTTAGTATAACAAAGCATGTAAAAATTTGTCTTTCTTCAATGAACTTAAGAACCTGTTTAAATTTCATCAAAATTAATTTCCCCCACCCTTACTTCGGCTTCGCTCAGCATAAAAAAGGGAGTAATTCCGATGAAATTTCCAGAGAATCTTCCCACCTTTTAGGGTTGGGGAAAAGAAAAATTCTTTGAAAATTTGATTTTTGAATAATTTTTAAACAGCCTCTAAGCGTCGTGGTTTTATTTAAGGGTTTGAAAAAATTTAAGAAATCTTAGTCTGCTCTTGCGGTACAACTTCATTAAACGCAAGGCTAAACAAAAGAAAGTAAAAACGGTATTCGATTAAGAAAAACAAAGGCACTCCGATAATTAAAGAAATACAACGGATTGAATTTTAATGCATTAAAAAATAATTCCGTACTTTTACACTGATGATTTGTTAAATGACCAATAGCTTTGAACATCTCCAATTTTGGAAGCCTTCAACGACAGGATGAATCATTAAAAAAACAAGTCAACGAATTAGAAATTGACAGTTCATTCAATACACAGCCACCATCTCAATCTGCAGGTCAGCATACAGTCAGCATACGGTACGGGTTGCTATCAGGTTGGGTACAGTAGAATACGTACCTGTTGATGGGAGGTACCCGGATTGCCTTCTGCCGGAAAGGTGAAAATCTGCCGAAAATAACCAACAACCCGATTTATAGTAAGTCCCTTTCTGATGCTTTATCGTGGGCGATGGGTGATTTGTATGGAGCGCAATATTTCCGAATTTTTACAGGACCTCGATAACAAAAAAACCGGACAATACGTCCGGCTTTGTATCCCTGTAAAAATAACTTATTTCAAGATTTTCTTCACGGTCACTGTTTCATTTTGGTTGATCTTCAGAATATACAGTCCGTTGCTCATTCTTTCTGCAGGAATTACCACCTTCGTGCTATTAGGCTGCATTTTGCTGATTAATTTACCGCTGGTATCATACATCTCGACACCGGTCATCTTCTCATTTTTAGAGGTGATGACAAAATCACTGCCGTCCCGGTACACCACCACTCTTTCTTTCACCATATTATCGGTTACCAATACAGCATCGGGCTGATAGATGATTTCAAAACGTCCGGTGGTTTCGCCTGCGGTGGCTTCAAAGCTGTAGCTGCCTTCGCTCAGGTTGGTGACGGTCCCGGTTTGTTTGTCTTTCAGATAAATCTTCTGCCCTTTGTCAAAAACACCTTCCCTTTTACCCGCAGCAATCATATAAATTCCAGTTTGAAAATGCTTCGTTCCTAAGGCTATCTTATCTGCAATGGTAAAAGCTCGTTTACCGTTGATGCCAATTTTTTTGTTATCAACAAGACTGAAAATATCGTCTGATCCTAATTTGGATTCAGAATCTTCGGCTCCAAAAGCATCGCTCCCGCCATCAAAATAAACAACAGCAAGGGTACTGGTGACCTTCGCAGGAGAAATTAACCGTAGCCAGAAACGGTCATCTTCTAAATCCTGGTTTTGCGTTCTTCCTAAAAAACTTGCAGTCACCTCAGCATCAGTGCGAATACTGTTGTTAAAAACAAGGGTATATCCCTTAGCAAGTGCTTTGGTCATAAACCCCTGACCCACGCTGATAATTTGAGAGGGTATTTTTTCACCAATTACCTTAGTATTCAGATAACCTGCAGCCGATGTTCCGGTCCCTTTATTTCCTGCGAACACATTGAAAATTGCATAAGCTTGTCCATTGTAGGCAGACCCTTGCTGTACAAAAACATCATTCACTTCATTGTCCCACAAATAAAAAGTAGCACTGATATTTTCTGATGCTTTTCCTGTTTGACGGTTTCCGCCATTCAGTTCATACAGTTTTATTAAATCAATATTTGAAGGATAAGGATTTCCTAAAAGATTATACCCCAATGAGGTGTTGGTTCCGGTATTGCTGTTTGCCAGGGGAAAATTAATCTTACCATTTTGCGGAACACCTATATATTTCGCAGTCACCTCCATATTTCCAACCGGCACCGCAGCTGTAGTTGGTTCTTTTATGGCCAGGCCTCTGCCTGGAATATTCGCACCGGAGGATGTACCAAAAAGGTTATTGGCCTCATTATGATAAAGTGCAAAAGTAATTCCGGGGTAAATCGTTTTTAAATTTTGACCTGCAATAAAATCCACTGGAGAACCTACATAGTTATATTGGTTTCGGGTCACTCCAATTTTAATATCCCGCAACACGGTGATGGCACCTGAGTTTGGAGGGGTAGGATTATCATTGGTCTGGATCAGGTTACCATCTGTTTCTACGGTAAGACTGCTTCCTTGAGTAACAGTCACGCCATTCTGTACTTTGAAAAACCCTCCTTTCCGAATGGTGACCGGTGCATTATTCGTGATTAATAATGAACAAACATCCAGATTTCCCGCACTTGAATTGTACGCAGACTGTATTTCTGCCGAAAGATTCGGTGCAAGCGCAGGAGTCCATTTACCAGTATTGTAAACTGCTGTTTGCGTTGCGATTGTTATTGCATTCGATGTTGCCTGTAAATTTGCTAAACATGAACTTGCATTAGAAGTCATTATCACCGTTACCTTATTACCAACTACCAAACTTGTCGATGTAAAAGTCGGACTGTCTGTTCCTACATTTATTCCATTGACCTGCCACTGATAGGAAGGCGCTGATCCACCATTGGTTGGTGTCGCCGTAAAAGTAAAGGATGTTGGAGTTCCGACACAGATGATACTGGAAGGAGTGGTAACACTAACACTTGCAGGTAAATTAGGATTAACCGCCATCACAAGAACATTCGATGTAGCTGGAGAACCAGTCAAACAAGGAGATGCATTAGAAGTCATTTTTACTGAAATTAAATCACCATTTGTTAAGGTTGTTGAGGTATAAGTAGAAGAAGTTGCTCCAGGAATCAAAGTAACTCCATTATACCATTGATAAGTCGGGCTTGTTCCTCCATTTGTTGGTATTGTAGTAAAGGTTACCGAAGTTCCTGCGCAAATGGTAGTTCCCGGATTTGCCGCAATACTAACGCTTACTGGTAAAGTCGGATTAACCGCCATCACAAGAACATTCGATATAGCTGGAGAACCAGTCAAACAAGGAGATGCATTAGAAGTCATTTTTACTGAAATTAAATCACCATTTGCTAAGGTTGTTGAGGTATAAGTAGAAGAAGTTGCTCCAGGAATCAAAGTAACTCCATTATACCATTGATAAGTCGGGCTTGCTCCTCCATTTGTTGGTATTGTAGTAAAGGTTACCGAGGTTCCTGCGCAAATGGTAGTTCCCGGATTTGCCACGATACTAACATTTGCCGGTAGATTGGCATTGACCGTTATCGTTCCCATTGCTTTCGCACTTCCACAACCTCCTGTCAATGAAATACTATAATTAAATGTTCCCGAAACTGTAGGAGTACCGCTGATGGTAATCATATTCGATGCCCAAGTCGCAGAAACTCCTGCCGGCAAACCATTCTTTCCTCGCACTCCGCTATCGCTGATTCCGCTAGCTCCGGTTGTAGCATAAGTGATATTGTTAATTGCAGTACCCGCGCAAACTACTTGGTCATTGGTTCCAGCAGTTGAGCTTAATGCAACAGTATCATTCGGCTTTACTTCCACACTTACCTGATCAAATACGGTTGCACCATTTCTTGTCACTGCGATTTTGAAAACATAAGCACCTGCCACGGTCAATGTAATTGGCAAAACCTGAACATCTATTTTAGTTCCGGAAGGTATTGAGTATCCACCAGGTCCGGAAACCAATGACCATTTATAAGTAGCGTCTGAATAGTTTTGGGTAGATAAACTAACCGTATTGCCTATGCATAAAGAAGAAGGTGTTGCTGTTGCCCGAACAGTCCCTCCGGCGTTATTAACCTCACAAAAATTTCCACCAAATGGTGCACCGCCATTACCTGTACAGGTGGAATACAGAACAGTTCCAATCCATAATTCTACATTATTAGTACAGGTTCCGCCAATAATACCCATCCCATTAACTCCATCTGAGGAACCACATGTTCCATTTCCAATATTTACTACTATTTGCGTTCCTGCAGGAAATTTCACTGTCAGTTGGTTGGCATTGAGATTGAGTGTACCGTTCTTAATGATTACATTTTGTGTAGTTTTAAATTCAACAATGGTTTTGTTGTCAGGAGAAATGTGTAGTTTCCCCCCATTAATTATTAAATCACCGAAAGACAGATTAACAGGACTAACCATGGTATCAGGAATGGTCACTTGATGAGTAATTGTAACCGACGACGTAGAATATCCTAGTGGAACCGTAGCAGTACCGGGGTAACCTGACGTTAGAGGGGACCACTTCACAGGAGATATACTGGTACATACCTCCCATGTGGCTATTGCATTCCAGTTCCCGTCCCCTTTAGACCTATAATCACCAACTGCCTGTGCCATAGCAAAATGCGAGAAAAATAAAAAGAACAGAAGAAACCCTGTTTTTCTTAAAAAGTTATTTGTTTTCATTTGTATTTGTGTTGATATGTATGTTTATCTGAAATTAAAACAAGAGATACACAAGGCCGTAAAGAAACCCGGTGAGATAAATTTCGCGCACAGCAAAAGACACCCGCCATGTTGAACACAGGGGATTGCGGTGATTCCATACTTCAGGAAGTTATTGAAAATTCGCGGCGGAAAAAAGATTTTAAAAATGAGGGAAACGGCCAGCATCCAGACCATTCATAGCACCCAAGAAAACGCCTACCCGTTGAGGGAAAGTAATTTAGTTTCATCATTTGTGTGTTTAAAAGTGTAATATATTTTCTTACACTCCATTTATTTTAACGAATCACGATTTCCGTGACCTATTATCTTAAACTGAAAAAGAAGAGGAAATCAAAAAAGTATTTTTTGAAAACAATAAAAAACTTCCTTTACCCTTAACTTTCAGAAAACAAAGCTAATATTTTTTTTGATATAATAAATACATTATCTTTATTTATTTAATCCAAATAAAAATCATTCAACGCAACACGAAATCATTTAACATAATATCTTAATAAGATACAATGCATTGATGCGGATTCCATAATACCTTACCCTAGAGTAAAGTATTGTCTGTATTTTTTTTCATTTGTTGCGGAATATTTAATTAATTAATATTAATCCAATAGATCACAAAGATATATTTTCCTAACAAACCACCAAGCAAACTCCACATACATAACTTAACTTAAAAAAACCTTGCAAAATTACCTTAAAAAAAGAAAATATTTTACAGACCGTCAAACACATTAAAATTCATCATCACCATCAATAAGGCAACATTTTTACAAAATCGACAAAAAAAAACTAGTGAATCTATGTATGATCATCAATCAGATTTTCATAAATAATCCCATGTCACCCTTTCAGAAAAAAATCAAAAAAAATCTCAAACCCTGAAGAGGTTTGAGATCAAATTACCATATTATCCAAAAGATATTATCTGATGATTTTCCTGATAGTCAACTGTTCTTTTTGATGGATCTTTAAAACATAAATGCCTTGAACAAAATAGTGCCCCGGGATTACAACTCTGGTATTTTCCGCTTGTATTTTACAGACAAGTCTGCCAATGGCGTCATAAACCTCAACCTGTGTTATTTTCGTGGTTTGTGCTTTGATGACAAAATCCCCAGCGTCCTGGTACACCAGTATTCCCTCTTTTATTTTATGGTCGGTTACCAGAATGATTTCCGGCTGATAAACAATTTCAAATCTGCCCGTTGTCTCACCGGCATCTGCTGCAAAAGTATAACTGTCCTGACTCAGGCTGGTAACGGTACCGGTTTTCCTGTCTTTCAGGTAGATATTCTGGCCGTCTTCAAAGACCCCTTCTGCTTTATCCAGCGCGATGGTATAATTTCCCGCCGCGAAATGCGCAGTTCCCAATGCTACAACATCCGTATTCCTAAAACTGCTTCTGCCGTTGACAGACAGTTTCTCTCCTTCTACCCAACTGAACAGCGCATCAGAACCGCCCATAGAATGGCTGTCTTCGTTGGTAAACCCATCGACGCCTTTTTCAAAATAAACAACCGCGATATTGGAAGCGATATTTTGCGGGCTGATCATATTGAGCCAGAAGCGATCCACTGCTTTCTCAGAATTTTCGCCCGTACCTTTACCAAAATAGGCCTGAGAAGAACCGGACGATCTGGTGCTGTTGCTGAAAATAATATTCTGACTCGATACAGCAGTCAACTTTGCCATAAAACCTTGCGCAACACTTACGTATCGTGAAGGAATTTTCAATACAGATGTTCCTTTATCCCCACTTGCTTTCACAGGAGTTCCTACCCCTGCGGGCGTTGCGGCATTGAACTGTGCATAAGCCTGTCCACCGTATGAATCCCCAAACTGCGTGGTTTGAAGATTGGCATTATGATCCCAGAAATAAAAAGTGGAGCTTAGTTTTCCGGAGGCCGCATTATTCTGATAAAACTGAACAAGATCCATATTGGAAGAATAGGGATTCCCGATCAGATTATACCCCCGCTGCATATTGGCAGGATTTGAATTAACCAAAGTATAAATGAAAGTGCCGTTGGCTGGCTTGCCTTCAAAAACGGCAGTGATATGGGCCGGCGCAAAACCAATTGCCGGTTCTTTTACCGCCAGCGCCCGTCCCTTGATATAAGCTCCGGAAGAATTCAGAAAAGTATTGGTTCCCTCGTTGTGATAAAGGACAAATGGCGCGGTGACCGGCAGTTGATGCTCATCCCGTGCATTTTTATAAAGGTCTTTCATGTTAAAACCTTCGGCCGGGGAATGAAGGTAATTGTACTGCTGCCGCCCGGCAGAAAGGGTGATAAGCTGTTCGGCTTTAAAATTTCCCGCGCCGGAATTGGTATCACTTTCATTCACCTGAATCAGATTCCCTTTGGCCTGAACAATCACACTGCCGTCATTCACCATGAAATCAGAAATCTTCACTTCGGTACCTGCCGCAACGGTAAGGGTCGCTTTGTTACCGATCTCACACTGGCAGACTTTAAAACCGCCAAAGTCTGCTGTATTGTAATCTGCCTGAATAATCGCCTTATCGGAAGTTTGTGGCGCAGAGGGAAACCATGCTCCATTCCATATTTTAGGAACCAAACCGGTACTCGTAATGCGTACATCATCTAAAATCCAGGATTCATTCAGCGCATTATCCTGCGCAGAAATTCTTAGTTTGAGCTTCGCAACCGCAGGAAGACCCGTAATCGATATTGCGCTGTAGCGATTTTTAGCGGTAGAACTGAAATAGGTTAAATGATCATCTGCAGCATACGCACGGGTTCCCGTAGCTGTTCCGGCACTTCCAAAACTCCACGCCAGATTCATTTCTCCGGACACCACTTTGGCCTGCGGATACCACGTCGCGCCTCCGTCCGGACTGACCTCCACCAATACATAATCCAGTTTATCTCCATGAATGGTGGTACTGGTGTTGGAAGCATCTAAATCATCCATCCCATTACCGGTGCTTCCCAGGGAAAAGCCGGCAACCTTAAACGAAAGATTAATATGGTCATAAATGGAAGTATCTACCTCATCAAAAGTGAAAACGACACCAGAAGGAGTTTCGGATAAAGGATCTCCGCCCTGAATCCGGTAACCTCTTGCCCCTTCCGAATAGAGATTATTGGCTTTAGGAAAACTGTTGCTGCCACTGTTTCCACTGGAGAATCCCGTATTCGGTCCCGGTGCAATGGTGCCAAAGTGGGTGAGCGTGTAATTCATCACAGGACTTGCAGGCACCATTTCAAAATTCTGCCGTGCGATGATGATTTCTCCCACAGAGGAACAGTAGGTCGCTGCCCCTCTCACCGCAAAAACGTAAGGATGGTCTTTCGGATCATTGTTGGCAATAGACAGGGTCGCGTTTTTCGTTCCAACCGCAGTAGGTGCAAATTTAATTTCAAAGGTTGCCGTTCCATTTTGATTCAGGACCGTTCCTGCTGCAGGACCATTCAAAACAGAAAAAGAAGAAGCATCTGGGCCGGAAAGAGTGATGGCTCCGATGGTAAGGGGATAACCACCCAGATTTTTAATTTCGAAAGCCTTGGTTTGGGAGTCACCTAAATTCTGACTTGCAAACAGGGTATTGTTTAAACCGCTCGGACTCATACTTCCATTCGCAATAGAACTTCCGTTTCCGGTAACCTTCATGTCGGAAATCCCCGCAGCTACCTGGCCGCTGAGCGCTACTACTTTAGTCGCAGCATTGGAGGAAGTTAATCTAACGGTTCCAGCGTAAGAGCCGATTTCCAAACCATCTTTGAGACGCACATGAATTGTTTTATTCGTGACCGCACCCGCTGAAGATTTAAAAAGAACAAGGGTTGAAAAAGGAGGCGCATTGCTGCCATCATAGGTCTGATTGGTTGAAATTTCCCAATTTGAGGAAGCCTCTGCTGTAATATCTTCTCCTAGATTCACACCGTTCACGACAAAATTCTGAGTGGCAGAAGGCCCCTGACCAAACGGATACGAAAATCCGGAAAGGGTGGTTTTATCGGTGGTAATGGCAGGTTGAGAAACAGTCGCTTTTACATCAAATGAATACACCGGGGTATCAGCATCGTTGCTGCCAATCATGACCGTTTCGGTATAAGTTCCCGGAACAGCATTATTAAATCTGATTTTTAAAATCTGGTTGGAAAAGCCGGAGAGCGGGTTGACAGCGGGTTGTGCAGAAACTGTAAATCCTTTTGAACCATGCAGCAACACCACTGCAGGATCATCTAACACCAAATTTGCGGAGCCGACATTCAGCAGCGTAAAAGTTTTCTCGACCTCCGTACCGGAAAGAATTGCGGCGCCGAAATCCGTTCCGTCAACAGCCGAAGGACTTGTATCTCCATCGGTAATGGTCACGCCATTCCCCTGAATACTGATCCTGGGTTTCGGTGTTCCGGTGAAGCAGGTCCAGGAAAGGTCGTCAATAACAACTTGCTCATTTTTACTGTTTCTAATTTCTATAGTAACACTTCCGGCAATATTGAGATTATTAATTGTAAAAGTTTGGACATCGGCATTATCCCAGGCAACAGAACTTCCTACGGATACTCCATTGATAAAAAGTTCAACCTGTCTGTTTCCAGCCCCCGTAAATCCTTTTTTTAAACTGCATCTAAAACTTGAAATGCCATTATTAATGGAGGATGAAATCATTTTACTGCTTGTAGTACGCAACATGATTCCTTTCCCATTTATTCCGAAATCTCCTTCGTCTCTTGCTTCAGTATAAGTCCAGACAATCGAGTTATTCCCTACGAATGAGCCAGCGGTATAAGACGCTTTAGCATTTGATTTGGAAAAATCCTCTGAAAAATTGCATGGCTGAGCAAGCGTAGCACAACTCGTTTTCGGCTCACCGACTAATTTGTAATCAATCGCAGTTCCCGAATTGCTATAGGACCAGATTTTAAAATAATAAGGAGTATTAGATAACAGTCCAGTGGCAGTAAAACTCTGCGTTCCCTGCAAAACATTCTGTGTATTTGCTCCGTTGGCAACTGCGGTTCCATCTTGCGGATCTGCAATATCAGCATAAGAAGTACTGCTCCACCGGATCAGATACCCGTCCGGAGGAGTGGTTCCTGCCGCATCGGTCCAGGAAATTGGAATCGTAGAGTGGGTAGTAACGCCACATGAGAAGTTGATGGGAAAATTAGTAGGCTCGGGTTGCGCCACACTGTTGACCGTCCATTCAATTTTAACATCATCTATAGCCAAACCATGATCACTCCCTGTGTGATCCGGATCATCCCATTTAAGAAGAATATAAGAACCCGCAGGAAGATTTAAAGCCGGAATTGAAATGTTACTTTTGGTTGTTTTGTTTTCCGGAGCATTTCCACTTAATGGCCCAGCCTCACCACCTGTTACTGGACTTATAAAATCCAAATTAGTAACAGCAGTCCAACCTGTAATTACTTTCGGTTGTAAATCCGTAATTGGAGAAGAGGATATTTTGTAATAAAAAGAAACCGTTTGAGCAAGTGCGCCTGAATTCCTCCATTGTTTACCAGTATAGGATACTTTAATATCCGTAACAGTAAATGACGAATTATTTTTCAGCAAAACTCCCCACGCAAAATCGCCTGCCGCAACACCCCCAGAACCCAACGAACCCAGAGCCCTGTCGGTAGAACCGGAAGAACC
Source organism: Chryseobacterium salivictor (assembly GCF_004359195.1). Lineage (NCBI taxonomy): Bacteria > Pseudomonadati > Bacteroidota > Flavobacteriia > Flavobacteriales > Weeksellaceae > Chryseobacterium > Chryseobacterium salivictor. The sequence goes on from NZ_CP037954.1 coordinate 390,597, forward strand.
ATAACTATAAAGGTTTCCGGCAGTTGCACTCCCTACATCTGCTGAAATTATTGTGCCAGTACCACTTCTTTTTGCATACCAATTTGTTAAAGTGGAGTTATCCACCCAATCTCCTGATCCTGTTGATAATAAAGTATTAAAATCCTGTTGATAAGATCCTGTGGTTGACATTGAAATCTGCCCACAGATTGCAGCTGAAAACAGCACAGCAAAGAGCACTATTATTCTATAAAAATAAAGTAAATATTTTTTCATGGCTTTGTGTTTTGAAGGATAAAATTACTTCTTTTTTGAATGCAAACCGCTAATTTCAAAAATCTATTCACAATTAAACAACTACTGCTCAACAAGTTAATAAACAAAAACCTCTTCCCCACTGCCTCAAAGGAGCTCCACTGGTGAAAATTTTCGAATTATACCATCCCCTACACCAAACAACACAAATCTTTGTGAAGCACAAATTCAACCATCCATCATTGACAATTTATCATTTCCTTTGACACCATTCACGATACACCATTCGCAATTGACTCCATTGACTCATTCACCATTCACCAGTTTGACACCAGTGTGCCATTCACCACTCCACAACCTGCCAATCCCTGAATAGTGTTGACTTGTTTTTATATAATTATTTTCATGGTCGTTGTTGAATGTGGCTGTTAAAATGTGGGTAAATTTTAAGTGCAATCATTTCTAAATTTATCCATATTTTAATAGCTTTCCACATTGGGTAACCTCTTTTTTTTTACGGCTCATTATTATCATAGATGGTGATAATGGGTTGGGATGAAAATCCCTTTTCCTGCCATCTTCTTTCAAATTCTACAGGCGATAACCGGCCAAGGTTATTGTGTGGTCGGCGGTTATTATATTGATTAACCGCTCGCTTTGTAAATTTCTTCAACTGTTCAAAGTTCATGGGTTTCCATCGATCCAGATATTCTTCTTTTATGGTCTTGTTTATCCGCTCTGCATATGCATTATCCTGTGCGGACAAGGCCATGCTTATCTGGGTAGCCCCTTCTTTCAGCAACTTGACATATTCTTTATAAATGTATTGCCCTCCTCTGTCCGAGTGATGGATTTTAGGAAAACAATGGTCTCTTACCGCCATTTTCAAGGCTTCTACATTCGCGGTTGCCCTCATATTATTGGATATTTTGTATCCTGTAATCTTTTTCGTGTATACATCAATGATGAAAACTGCGTAATAAAACCTATCGTTAACGTAAATATACGTAATATCCGACTGCCAGATGGTGTTAGGTGCATTTACCTCCATACCTTTGATAAGATTGGGATATTCACAGGCGACGGAATGGGTCGTTTTGCGGTAATTCTTCTTGTGCTCCAGCCTGAAGCCCAATTCCATAAAAAGTTCTATGAAGCGGTCTCTGCCCATGAATTCAGGCTTTAAGGCATAATACATTTTCTCTACTCCGCATCCTGGGTGCTCATTCCGTAGTTCGTGGGCTTCCAACATGAGAACACGTACTTTTTCATCAAAAATATTCTGTCGATACTCAAATTGTTGCACCGCCTGCCTGCTGATCCCTACTGCCCGATATAAAGCATTCAGGGGGAATTCTTTTTCTTCGGAATGTTGCCTGAACCAACAGAGCGTTGGTTGCCGTAATTTTTTTTTATGTCAATGTCCAGATCTTCCTTGGCTATATCAATCATTTTTTCCAGATAATCGATCATAATCTGCTTTTGACCGACGGCTTGCTCAAGCTCTTTAATCTTCTGCTCCAGTTCTTTTAGCTTATGTACACTGCTTTCTTTCATTTCTACAACTCTAATTCCTTTCTCGTTAAAGGTAGAAAATTTATAGATCCAGTTATAAATTGCCGAATCCGAAACTCCATAAAGTTTTTCAAGCTGTAATACACTGAATTTTCCTCTCTCAAATAGAGAGACGATCTCCCTCTTAAATTCCTCACTGAAAACCCGATGCTTCTGCAGTTTCTTAATGTTTGCTTTCATATTTGTTGACTTATTTATGTCAACCTATATCAGGGACGGACACCAGTTCTTTTAGCTTATGTACACTGCTTTCTTTCATTTCTACAACTCTAATTCCTTTCTCGTTAAAGGTAGAAAATTTATAGATCCAGTTATAAATTGCCGAATCCGAAACTCCATAAAGTTTTTCAAGCTGTAATACACTGAATTTTCCTCTCTCAAATAGAGAGACGATCTCCCTCTTAAATTCCTCACTGAAAACCCGATGCTTCTGCAGTTTCTTAATGTTTGCTTTCATATTTGTTGACTTATTTATGTCAACCTATATCAGGGACGGACAATATACCAAGCATCCAACACCAAACATCCAGCACCCAACACCAATACCCATCTCATAAAATTCCCTTAATTTTGCACCAAAGAAAAAAACATGCTTCTCATCGATTCCCCTTCTCAAAATGCCTATTTCAATATTGCCTCGGAAGAATACCTGCTTCACCGCTTTCCGACGGAAGATATTTTCTTATTGTACGTCAATGCGCCCTCGATTATCGTAGGGAAATTCCAAAATACCCTGGCCGAAATTAATCTCGACTATGTGAAGGAAAAAGAAATCAAAGTCGTGCGCCGGATGTCGGGTGGTGGCACAGTGTATCACGATCTGGGAAACCTCAACTTTTCCTTTCATACCCTTTTGGGCCAGAATGATTTTGGTGACTTTTCTTTTTTCACCCAACCCGTGCTCAATATGTTGAATAAGTTAAATGTACCGGCAGAATTAAAAGGACGTAATGATTTATTGGTAGACGGCAAAAAATTCAGCGGCAACGCCAAACTCGCGCGCCATGGAAAAATGATTCAGCACGGAACCATCCTTCTGAATTCCGAAATGGAAGTATTGGGTGAAGCTTTAAAAGTCAATCCTTTGAAATTCATCGACAAAGCCATTAAATCTACCCGGTCGCGCGTGACCAACCTCATCAGCTATCTACCGGAAGACACGACTACAGATCACCTTAAAAACCTGCTCACTGAAGAGATCATCAAAAATAATCCGGGTGCAGAACGGTATGAACTCACCGCAGAAGACCTGCAAAACATCCAGCAGCTGATGGCAGAAAAATACGAAACCTGGGACTGGAACTTTGGATTTTCACCCAACTATAATTTTAAGAAAGCTATCAAAGTTCCGGCTGGATTTATTGAAGTCCATCTAGAGGTCGTACAGGGCTTCATAGAAAAAGCCAAAATATTCGGCGACTTTTTCGCCTCGAAACCGATTGAAGAACTGGAAGAACAGCTGATAGGAAAAAAACACGAAATCTCTGCTTTAAATGAACTCCTGACCTCTGTTGACCTGACGGGGTATTTTGGAAAAGTAACGCTGGAGGAAGTACTGGAAGGATTTAACTGATCCAAAAAAAAAGAGCCTGGCGAAAAAGAAAATAAATCAGGAAAATGAAAGCATATCAATTACATTTTGGATCCTATACTTCATTTCTAAAGCAGACTTTGCAACCTTATTTTCCGCAATAATCTTTAAAAGCTGCTTATCAGAAATGCTGCAGCTCAATTTAAACTAAAAAAATCCGTCTCGTAATGAGACGGATTTACCTTTTAAAAATAGTTCAAAATATTAAATATTATTTCTTTTCCATGGCTTTAATTAAAATCTGAAGATTCACCTCATCCTTAATAAGACCGTTGGCAAGTGGCAGCTGAAACTTCACGCCGAAATCCTCTCTTTTAATATCTTTAGGTTCAGTGGCAATGGTCGCTTCAGCACCTTTTACAGAAACATTTGCATTGAACTGTACCGGTTTTGTAATTCCTTTGATGGTCAAGTTCCCATCCAGAAGGGTGTTATAGTCACCCGATTGAGTGGGTGTGACTTTGGTAATTTCGTAAGATGCGGTCGGGAACTTGTCTGCTTCGAAGAAATCTCCGCTTTTCAGATGACCGTTTAATTTTGCCAACTGTTCCGGATCGTTTTTTAAATCTACAGAAGTCAAAGAATTCATGTCGGCCACGAATTTACCACTTTCCAAAACGCCGTCTTTCACGGTTAGATCACCACTTTCGAATTTAATAATTCCGAAATGGCTCGATTGTTCAGATTTCACTACTTTGTACCCTTTCCATTCGATTCTGCTGTTTAAAGTATCGAGTTCATATATTGCACCCCGGTTGGTGGTAGAAACTTCGGTAACCTCGCTGGTCAGGGGTTTGTCTTTCGCACATGATACGACTGCAAATGAAAAAAGTACGAAGAAAACCGAATTGGTAATTGATTTCATCATTAAATAGCTTAAATTAAATTGTTTTGGCTAAAATAACAAAAATATCTTTATTAGAGACAAATATGTTATTTTTGCAATATGCTATTAGAAATCAAGAATTTATTTTTTTCCCATCGCCCAGAGCAAAGGCTTTTCCAGAATTTTAATCTTAAAGTTGAGGAAGGGAAAATCATCGCTTTAGCAGGTGAAAGCGGCTGTGGAAAATCTACTATTTTAAATTTAATTTACGGCCTTCTCGAATGGGAAAAAGGCCAAATCATTTTTAATGGCGCACCGATTTTGGGACCTACAAAAAATTTGGTTCCCGGCGAAGATCATATGAAACTGGTCGCTCAGAATTACGATCTGATGCCCTATTCTACGGTGGCAGATAATGTGGGGAAATTTATTTCCAATATCAATTTAAAAGAGAAAAAAGAAAGAGTTCAGGAACTTTTAACGGTGGTTGGACTTGAAGAATACGAAAACACATTACCCAAATATCTGAGTGGTGGACAAATGCAGAGAGTCGCCATTGCAAGAGCGCTTTCGGTAATGCCCAAGCTTTTATTACTAGATGAACCTTTCAGCAATATCGACTTTTCCAGAAAAATAGAACTGCGCGAACGGCTTTTTAATTACGTTCGGGAAAAGAATATTTCGCTCCTTATTTCGACACATGAAATCCAGGAAGTTATGCCTTGGCTGGATCAGATTATTGTTCTGCAAGGCGGACGGCTCATCCAAAATGATGATGCAGAAGAAACCTACAATAATCCTTACAATCAATATGTTGCGTCACTTTTCGGTGAGGTAAATGTTTTTTCGGAGGAAGAAAAATTAGAATTAAATATTTCTAAAAAGTTCTGGTATCCACACGAAATAACCATTTCAGATCATGGAAAAGAAGCCGAAGTTTTAGAAAGCCGTTTTGCCGGAAGCTGTTACTGGACGAAAATTTCCCTGAATGGCAAACAACTGATTATTTACACCGCGGAAAAAGCGGAAGGTTTGATTAAAATAAATCTTTAAAAATAAAAAAAGCCAGGCCAATTCAGCGTTTGCAAATGGAGGCCTGACTTTTCTCAGTTCATTTTTATCTTTTGAAAATAATTCTTAGCTTTGTTATTCAAAACGTAAGGAAATTTTTGGTTAATTCTCTTTCTGCCCCTGAGACGAAATTAGTACGATTCCTTTGTACAACTAGTCTTTGAAACGGAACCCTGTCCAAATTTTTCCTTTTTTTTTACGCCTTTTTCACAAATTCAGACTTCAAAGCCATTGATCCGAAGCCGTCGATTTTACAATCAATATTGTGGTCGCTGTCCGGGCGCAGTCTGATGTTTTTCACCTTGGTGCCTGCTTTTACCGGTTTTGGTGCACCTTTTACCGGTAAATCTTTGATTACCACTACCGAGTCGCCATTTTGTAATTCGTGTCCGTGGGCATCTAAAATTTTATCTTCATCAGCTGTTTCTCCCGGCGTCCATTCGTAGAAACACTGTGAACAAACCATTTTGCCATCCTGTTCATAAGTGAATTCCGACTGGCACTTCGGACATCCTATTGTATCGCTCATAATTATAATTTTTACAAAGATATTATTTAAATAAAGACATTACAAGTTGGCAGTGATTTCAACAATCCTGTTTCGTCATTCTTAAATTCTGAATGCAGATTTTATTCATAAAACCGCTGACCGGCTGCTGATTTTGAGCGCCAATCTTCAGCCTAAATTATTATCTTTGCTCCATGGATTTACAATACACCGTTCGCGAACCCGAAAACATCAACTCAAAAACGCCTTTACTTATTTTACTTCACGGTTACGGAAGCAATGAACAGGATTTATTCAGCTTTGTGCCCACGCTGCCGGAAGACTGGTTAATTGTCAGTTTCAGAGCACCTTTCAATACCAATTACGAGGGTTATTCCTGGTATGATATTGATTTAATGAATGAAGAAAACAGAATTGATGTTGCCCAAGCCAAACAATCAGAGCAGGCAATTTTGGAAAACATATTGAAAATCACCAATAAATATGGTTTAACAGAAAACCAAACCCATTTGTGCGGATTTTCCCAAGGCGGAATCCTGAGTTATGCACTGGCGCTGAATCATCCCGACTTATTCACAAAAGTTGCCTGTATGAGCTGTTATGCCGAAGAAAAACTATTAACAAACATTGTAAAAGATAAAAAGAAAATTGAAAAATTAAGATTCTTTATTTCTCACGGCACTGATGATGCGATAATCCCGCTGGACTGGGGCCGCAAAGCCGCAGACTTTTTATATGAACTGGGCGCCTACTTTTCGTTCCGGGAATATATGAGCGGCCATGGCGTGAATCAGAAAAACTATATGGATCTGATGGATTTTTTCGGAAAATAATTTTTCAATATGAGAATTTTAAAACACATTAAATTCTATTTGGTATTCTTTGCGGGTTTGGTTACTCATTTGCAAAGTCAGGTTCTCATCACAATCACTTCCGTTCCCAAGGAAACTCCGGCAGATGCCAGGATCTTCATGCCAAATTCTCTGAATAACTGGATTCCCGACGATCCTGATTTTGAATTAAAAAAAGACAGCGCCGGAAATTATATTTTACAAATCCCTGAAAATAAAGGAACTTTAGAATACAAATTTACACAGGGAAATTGGGAAACAGCGGAAGGCGATCACAATGGAAACAACTCTGACAACAGAAAACTCACCTTCAGCAAAAACGCTCAAAACGTTGAAAACAAAATACTTTCATGGGAACGTACCGCTGCAAAAAAGAACACTGCGACCGATAATGTAAAAGTTTTAAGCGAAAACTTCAGCATTCCACAGTTGAAGACCAGCCGCCGCATCTGGATTTATCTTCCACCAGATTATGCGACTTCCACCAAAAAATATCCTGTCATTTATATGCAGGATGCACAGAATTTATTTAATGATGCCACTTCTTTTTCCGGTGAATGGAAGGTAGATAAAACTTTAAATCAGTTTTTTACGGAAGGAAACCGCGCTGCTATTGTGGTGGGAATTGAAAATGGTGGCGCAGAAAGACTGAATGAATATTCGGCCTGGAACAACGCAAAATATGCTGGCGGAAAAGGCGACGCCTACACCGAATTTCTGGCAAAAACACTGAAACCTTATATCGATAAAAACTACCGAACTTTGCCACAGGCAAAAAACACAGCACTTATCGGAAGCTCGATGGGCGGTTTAATTTCGTTTTATGCAGGCTTGAAATATCCTGAAAAATTCGGAAAACTCGGGATTTTCAGTCCCAGTTTCTGGTTTGCTTTTAAAGATTTAAATCTCTTTGTCAGCAAAAGTGCTAAAAATTTAAAAAACACTCAATTTTATTTTCTCGCGGGCGTCAAAGAATCGGAAGAAATGGTTTCAGATATTGAAAAGGTCATTCCGGTTTTAATTAAAAAAGGAGTTCCGCCAGAGCATATCAAAACTAAATTTGATGAAGACGGAACCCATTCCGAATCCTATTGGTCGCGCGAATTCGGAGCTGCTTATCTGTGGCTGTTTAAAAATTAAAGGTAGATTTTCTTTCTTTAAATTGCATTTAAACTTAAGGTTCAATCACCGTAGAATTTTTCACTTCCTTGATCATAAAAGAACTTTGGGTACTGGCAATGTGCTGCAGATTCGTGAGCTTTCCCACCATAAATTCACGATATTCCTGAATATCCCGAACACAGATTTTGAGGATATAATCGTGATCTCCAGAGACATGAAAACATTCTAACACTTCCGGAAACTGCGTAATTTCCCGTTCAAACTGCGAGATATATTCCTTCTTATGCTGAACCAGTTTTACATGACATAAAACGATGAAGTTTTTCTGAATTTTTTCGGTATTCAATAAAGCCACATATTTCCTGATAACCTGGTGTTTCTCAAGTTTTTTAATCCGTTCAAATACAGCGGTAACCGATAAATCCAATTCATTGGCCAATTGTTTGGTAGTTTTTTTGGCATCATTCTGCAGTAAAATCAGTAATTTTTTATCTTTTGTATCCAACATGAAATGAAATATTTTCGGTTATTACTTTTATTATTCCTCAAATATAAAATTAAAATCTATAAATGATTCAAACAACCGATTTATTTTCTTATTTTATTTTAAATCATTGCATTTAAGTTTAAAAACGTTCACTTTTATCAAAACAAAAATTACTATTATGGAAAACTTTGATGCAGCCAATAATATTCAGGATCTGCAATATTTTGGAGAGTTCGGTGGCGTAAACCCTTCTATATCTGATAGTTCTACTTATACTTTTCTTTCTGCAAAAACCATGTTCGACACTTTCGAAGGAAAAACAGAAGGTTGTTATTTATACTCACGCCATTCCACACCAAGCAATCTTTATTTGAGTCAGGCACTGGCCCAGATGGAAGGCACGGAAAGCGCCAATGTTACCGCATCTGGTATGGGGGCAATCACCTCTACCCTTTTTCAGCTTTGCAAAGCTGGCGATCATATTATTTCGAGCCGCACCATTTATGGCGGCACTTATGCATTTATGAAAAATTTTCTGCATGATTACAATATCAAAACTTCCTTTGTCGATATCACCGATTTGTCTGCCGTGGAAAATGCCATTACTGAAAACACGAAAGTTCTTTTCTGTGAAACGGTAAGCAATCCACTTTTAGAAATAGCAGATCTTTTTGAACTGGCTAAACTGGCTAAAAAGCATAATCTTCAATTGGTTGTTGACAATACCTTTTCACCGCTTTCAATCAGTCCACAAATTCTGGGAGCAGACATTACGATTCACAGTTTAACAAAATTCATTAACGGGAGCAGTGATGCCGTTGCCGGAGTTGTTTGCGCATCAGCTCAGTTCATTAATGATTTAAAAGATGTGAATTCGGGAGCCTGCATGTTACTGGGTCCAACTTTAGACAGTTTCCGCGCAGCGAGCATTCTTAAAAACCTGAGAACGCTTCATATCAGAATGAAGAAACACAGTGAGAATGCGCAGTATCTGGCCGAACAATTTGAGAACGACGGACTGGCGGTAAAATATCCCGGCTTAAAAAGCCACAAACAACACGAACTTTTCAAAAGCATGATGAATCCGGAATATGGTTTCGGCGGTTTATTGACACTGGATGTGCAAACCATGAAAAGAGCCAACGAGTTGATGGAGTTGATGCAAAAAGAAAATCTTGGTTATCTGGCGGTAAGTCTCGGCTTTTATAAAACTTTGTTCTCGTGCTCGGGAAGTTCAACTTCATCTGAAATCCCGGAAGCAGAACAGAAAGAAATGGGACTTTCTGAAGGATTAATCAGAATGTCAATCGGTTTAGACCATGATATCAAAAGAACGTACGGGAAAATGAAATGGTGTATGCAACAGGTTGGCATCCTGAGTTAAAATTTTTATAATGATGAAATGTTAATTTAATTTCTTGATGAAAACAACCACAACTTCAGTGGTTGTTTTTTTCCATCTAAATGGCTGAGCTACTGAGCAGCGCAATTACCCATTTAAAATTTATTCGAAATATCAATCAAAACGGTTCGGATGTTTCTTCTGAATTTCCGAAACGGTTCCCAACACTTTATCTTTCAAAGTATCCTGATAGCTTTCTAATTTTTTTGAAACTTGTTCATCGGCGCTTCCAATAATTTTAGCAGCCAAAATTCCGGCATTCATCGCCCCATTCAACGCAACCGTCGCAACCGGAATTCCCGACGGCATTTGCAAAATCGAAAGCACAGAATCCCAACCATCAATGGAATTGGAGGATAAAATCGGCACGCCAATTACAGGTAAAGTGGTACAACTGGCCACCATTCCGGGAAGATGAGCCGCGCCGCCTGCTCCGGCAATAATCACTTTTAACCCGCGGGATTTTGCCGTTTTTGCATATTCAAACATTCTTTCCGGAGTTCGGTGTGCGGAAACCACCGTTAATTCGTAAGGAATTTCCAGAGATTTCAGAAAATCCGCTGCCTGTTCCATAATTGTCAAATCGCTTTGACTTCCCATGATGATTCCGACCATTTTTAGTATAAATTTTAAGGTTTAAAGATAAGAAAATTTGAGGTTTTAGCCGGGAAACTTTGAAGACTTTGAATTTTCAGAATTCGCAATTGAATTCCCCACCCAAAATCCCGTACTGAAACACGCCTGCAAAAGATAACCACCAGTAGGCGCTTCCCAGTCGATCATTTCTCCGGCACAAAAAACATCTGGAAACTTTTTCAATTCGAGATTTGAATCCAGTTCAGAAAACGCAACGCCGCCAGCGGTAGAAATCACTTCGTCGATCGGGCGGAAACTGAAAACTTCTATCGGAAATTTTTTAATCATTTTTGATAAAATTTCGACATCGGTGTAGGTTTCTTTGTCTAATGTTTTTAAAAGATTAATGGCAGTGGTGGATAATTTTAAATTTCTTTTTAAAACCGGACTTATTTTGTCGGACCTTTTTAATTCTGACAGAATTTCACTTCCTGTTAAATTGGGTTTCAGATCAATATGAATGGTCACAGGAAAATCATGTTTTCTGGTAAAACGGTTCAAATAATAAATCGGGCTTCCCTCGATACCATATTTGGTGAATACGATTTCGCCGGTTTTACTTTGATCATCAAAAGAAACTTTGATGTTTTTCAGATATTGTCCTTGCAGCAAATGATATTTTTCGGAAGTATTATATCCGGAATTTGCAGATTGCAATGGAATTATTGCTATGTTTTTTGACTTTAGAATTTCTACCCATTTTGCATCAGAGCCTGTTTTTTTCCAGGAACCACCACCCATGGCCAAAATTAATTTTGAATATTTGACCGTTACATTTTTATCATTATTTTTAAGATAAACTGAAGAATCATCAAAATCCAGAAAAATATGCTCGTAATGGATGGTAACACCCAATTTTTCCAACTGATCTAACCAGGCCTTTAAAACCTGAATCGGTTTGAAATTTTTGGTCGGAAAAATCTTGCCTGAACTTCCGACATAAGTTGTGATCCCAAGATCTGAAAGCCACTGAATTACTTTTTGATTATCAAATTGGCGCACAATTTCCTGAATTTCCGGGGCTTCATATTTCTCTAAAAAAGAGTCGGTTTCTTCACTGTGTGTCAAATTAAATCCGCCGTTTCCGGCGACCAAAAATTTTCTGGCGGCCGCTTTATTCTGCTCATAAACCTGAACTTTATAGCCTTTTTCGGCTAAAATCTGTGCCGCCATTAATCCGGCTGGACCGGCTCCAATAATGATTATTTGATCTTCGCTCATGTTGCAACAATGCGGATTTTTTTTGATGACAACGGAAATTTCATCGTATAGTTACCCTTCATGATTTCCAATCTTTATAAGGATGAGTCACCAAATTTGAATTATAATATTTTTCGTCTCCCGTTACTTCGCTATCGATCCAGTCAGGAAGAGTGAAGATTTCATCTTCGCTTGTCAATTCGATTTCTGCCACGAGAAGTCCGGTGTTATTTCCCAAAAACTCATCAACTTCCCAAACGTGTTGGCCAACGGATATTTTGAATCTGATTTTGGAAAGTTCCGCCACGCAAAACTGATCCAGCAGTTCTTTGGCTTCACCGACAGGAACTTCATATTCGTATTCCGCTCTTGTTGCACCAACCGAAATTCCTTTAATGGTAAGAAATCCTTTATCAGAAGTTTGTCGCACGCGAATTGTTTTATTGGGGTCGGTCAGCAAATAACCCTGTCTGTAAAATTCACCGGCTGGTTTTTCGACCTGCTGCCATTTGGTTTTGTTGACTAAAAATTTTCTTTCTATTTCTATTCCCATCTTGAGATTGTTCTAAAGTTATATTTATTTTCTTACAGACTTTATGCTTGTTTTTCTCAAGTCTTTTTATTCCTTTTCTTACTATTTAATTCTGAAAATTTCACTTAATCATAATGAAATCTACACTTAGCAATCAAGATATCATCTTCTTGAAATTTATAAATCAAGCGGTGTTCATCATCGATTCTTCTCGACCAAAATCCAGCGTATTTGTGTTTCAGCGGTTCTGGCTTTCCGATGCCTTCAAAAGGAGTTCGTGAAATATCCTTTAACAAATCATTTATCCGTTTCAGTTTTTTCTTATCGATTTTTTGCCAGTACAAATAATCCTCCCAGGATTCATCCACGAAAATATATTTCATCTTATTCTTCGATTAATTCCTTAGAATAAGATTTTCCACTTTTCAATTTCTCGATGGCAGCATCTAATCGCATCTCATTCTTACGCGAAGACAGCTCGTAATTGGTTGCCATCAAAGAATTGTATTCTTCCAAGGACATTACAACGATTCCAGAATCTTTGCCACGATTAATGATCAAGGTTTCAAAGTTTTTTGAAACGCGGTCTAAATAGGATTTGATATCTTTTCTAAAATCAGAAACACTAGTGATAAACATAATTATGCGTTTTTATTTGTACAAATTTACGTACAAAAAACAGATTGTGCAATTTTAAAAAGTTGAAATACAATTGCTTTATATTTTCTCCGAAGACCAAAATTAACAAGGATAATTTTCAACAATGTGCCCTCATCTTTGTTCAATTCTCCCATAAAATCTACCTTTGCACGACTGCAAAAAACATTTTTTTAGCGATATTATTAATTTCACCAAATACAATTCTACACTTTTCATGTTCAAAGATCCCAAATTAGTACTCGCAATCATTACCGTGGCTTTGGTTTGGGGAACGACATTTTTAGGAATCCGGATTGCGGTAGAAACGATTCCGCCTTGGTTTGTCGCCGGAATCCGTCAGTTTTTAGCCGGGATTATTTTATTGGTATACCTCCTCTTTTCAAAAAACTTAAAATGGATTGGCTGGAAAAATTTAAAAAATCAAATTATCCTCGCCTCTCTAATGCTAATCGTCGCCAACGGAATGACGACCGTCGCCGAAAAACATTTGACCAGCAGTTTGGCCTCGCTCATCAGCTCCACTTCTCCACTTCTGGTGTTTATTTTGAGTCTGTTTTTCAGTTTACAAAAATTTACTTTTCGAGGTTTAATTGGCGTGCTTTTAGGATTTTCGGGAATCTTGCTGATTTTCAAAAACGGCCTGCAGGATTTACTCAACGCAGAATATAGAATGGGAATCATTTACATGTTTTTTGCCATTTTCGGTTGGGCATTTGGAACGATCTTCTCAAAAAAAATGAATCATCAGCCGCAGAATATATCGCTCAATCTTTTTTATCAGTTTAGTTTCGCCGGTATTGTTCAGATTATTTTCGGATTTCTTTTGTCGGAAAACATCAATATTTACAGCTGGACGTTGAAGAGTTTGTCTGCTACGGTTTATCTCGCCCTGTTTGGTTCTGTGATTGCTTTTTTTGCATTTCATTTCGCATTAAAAAGAATTTCACCGATCCAGATTTCGATCCTTTCTTACGTGAATACGATTATTGCGATTTTTCTGGGTTGGCTGGTTTTAAACGAGCCTATTTCACTTCAGTTCATTGTCGCGGCAGCACTGATTATCACCGGAGTTTTCATCACCAATTACAAACCGGGAATGTTTAAAAAAGCCTGATTCCTGTTTAATTGGACGCCTTTCCATCTGAAATCATTCTCAGCTTTGTCGAAGGAATTCCTTTTTTTTTGAAGTCACATTTCACGTTACAAAAGAAAGAGTTCCGTTCAAAATCGTCGCATATTCTTATAAAACAACGTTTCATTTTAGTAAAAAAGAGCTTTTTTGAATCGAAAAAATCAGACAGAATATTTTAAGGAAAGGTCCTTCAGATAATTATCAACCTTCATTAAATGGGTACCGAACCACGAAAACGCTTCGCCGTCAACTAAGATGATTTCTTTTGTCGGCATTTCTTTCTGAAGTTCATCGATATGTTTTTGCTGAAATGGAAATGGTTCCGAAGAGAGAAAAATAAGATCTGCTTCCTTCAGTTCTTCCACCGAAATTTCGGGATATCTTTTTCTGTTTTTAAATAAATTTTCAAATCCCGATTTCTGTAAAACTTCATTAATAAAAGTATCAGAACCTACGGTCATATATGGATTTTTCCAAATTAAATAGGCGATTTTTTTCGGCAAAGAAACTTTAATATCATTAAAAACAGAATTGATTTTCTGATTAAAATTTTGTGCAGAAATCTCTTTATTTAAAAGGCTTCCGAGCTCAGAAATGAAATTTTGATTGTCTTCTAAAGTTTCGATATCGGTGACCCAAACTTTAAAATATTTCATCAGTTCTTCAACTTGAAGTTTTTCATTTTCTTCTTTATTGGCAATGATTAAATCAGGTTGCAGTGATTTAATTTTTTCAATATTTAAATTTTTAGTTCCACCGATAATTTCCACATTTCTCACCAGATTCAGAGGATGAATGCAGAATTTTGTGCGCCCGATAACTTCATCAGCCGTTAAGCCAAAATCAAATAATGTTTCGGTAATACTGGGAACCAGCGAAATGATTTTCATGAAAGTTAAAGTAATTTACCCGCCAGAAACATTCCGGCGACGGTGAAGTAGATAATCAAACCCGTTACATCGACCAATGTCGCTACGAAAGGTGCAGAAGAAGTCGCAGGATCGAGTTTGAATTTTTTCAAAACAAATGGAATCATCGACCCCGAAAGGGTTCCCCACAATATTATTAATAAGAGGGAAACCGCGATACTGAACGCAATATAAATCCAGTGTTCGCCGTAATCATACAAACCTGTTTCCTGCCAGATCATGATTCTGATAAAACCGATAACTCCCAGAATTCCCCCGAGGAAAACTCCGGAGACAATTTCTTTCCGCATGACGTACCACCAGTCTTTCAAACCGATTTCCTGGAGCGCCATGGCACGGATGATCAAGGTTGCCGCCTGAGAACCGGAGTTCCCGCCACTGGAAATAATTAAGGGTACAAATAAAGCAAGCACCACTGCTTTTTCGATTTCATGTTCGAAAAATCCCATGGCCGACGCCGTTAACATTTCAGAAAAGAAAAGAATCACCAGCCAGGTTCCTCTTTTTTTGATCATCTCCGTCCATGAAGTTTGGGTATAAGGCATATCGAGCGCATCAACACCCCCGAATCTCTGAATATCTTCGGTATTTTGTGCTTCGATCTGATCCAAAATATCATCGATGGTTACGATCCCCACCAGAACGCCACTTTCTGTGACAATCGGCAAAGCAGACCGGTCATATTTTTCGAAATAGGTGACCGCATCTTCTTTTGTAGTGGTGGTGGTAATGGCAACAAAGTGATTATCCGTAATTTCTGAAATCAGCGTATCTTCTTCTGCCAATAACAGGGAACCGATTGCGATATCGTCTACCAGGCGGTTTCTTTCATCAACCACATAAAGATGGTTCATGGTTTCTACCTTTTTACCTACTTTTTTTATCTGTTGAAAACATCTTTTTACCGTCCATTCTTTCCGGATCTGAATATAATATGGCGTCATCAGACGCGCAATGGAATCTACGTGATACCCCAAAAGCTTCAGTGCAATTCTTCTTTCCTGAGGGTTAAGATGATTGATGGAATATCTGATCAGTTCATCAGGAAAGTCCTCTAAAAGCGCGGTTCTGTCATCCGGACTCATGGCGTTCAGAATCTCAGAAACCTCCTCACTGCCGATTCCGCGAATGGTTTCTTCCTGGAAATCCGGATCCAAATGTGAGAATACATCTGCTTTGTATTCCTTCGGAACTTTTAGAAATGCCAAAAGACGCTCATCAGCACGAAGTTGGCTGAGCGTTTCTGCAATATCCTGCGGATTAAAAATAAGATCCTGAGTTTCCAAAGAGGGTATTTATTAAGATGTGCAAAAGTAACGAAAATAAAAAAGATAGGGAATTAAAAAAAATGTGTTTTTGAGAATTAATGGGTATTTCCATCCATTAACAATTCAATTCAAACAAAATGGATAATATCGGCAAACGGTTATCATTCCAGCTGATCGCAAGTAAAACTTAAAAAAAATTTCTTACCAACGCGCTGACCTTCTCTTTCCAGCAATTCTATTCACAGTATTTTTAAAAAACAGTAAAACATTCAATGCCAAACCCTTAATTAAGTTTCGTTAGTTAAAAACAATAATTCTTGTTTTCACGCTTGTTGTGAGTTCAAATTTTCGCATTAAATCTTAAAAAATTTAACTTTCCTTTACAATACTTTCAGAGACAAATTTCCTAAATTTACGTCATGAAAACCTTTGGCAGAGATTTACTCACAAAAATACAGCAGGCAAAACTTCAGGGTGAAGCAGCGCACGAAATTTATTCACCTCCCTATCGGCCGCTTTATTCTTACGATGAAATTTTAACAAAAAATCCAAAATTCGCGGCTGTCAATATTTTATTATATTTAAAAAATAACGAATGGTATCTGCCACTCATCGTGCGCAGCGAAAATGAACGTGACCGGCACAGTGGTCAAATTTCTTTACCCGGCGGAAAAAAAGAAGATTTTGATGCTGATTTTGGAGCAACTGCCAAACGCGAAACTTCAGAAGAAGTAGGAATTGAGGAACATTATATTAGAATTATCCGCGAGCTTTCGCCCATTTATATTCCACCGAGCAATTTTTACGTGAAAGCGTTTGTTTCTTACACCAGGAAAAATCCCGAGTTTATTCTTCAGCAAAGTGAAGCAGTTGAATTAATTGAATTTCCGATCTCCTCTATATTAAATCTGGATAACGAACCGGAAATGAGAATCTTACCAAGTTCCCGCGGTGTGAAAGTTCCGGTAATTGATTTCCACGGTTATATCATCTGGGGCGCGACTTCGATGATATTAAGCGAGTTTAGTCAGTTGCTGAAAAATTTGTAAATTCGCGGACTATGTTAATTAGATAATGGCCAAGAAAAATATTTTCACGGATGCCTTTGGTAATCTGTATTTCCTGAAAAGACTGATTATTTTCGTCTTAGGAATGATTTCCTACAGAAGGTTCAATGGTTTTAATAAACTGAAGATTTCCGGTACTGAAAACCTGGTTGATCTTCCGGATTCCAATGTCCTTTTCGTCTCAAATCACCAGACGTATTTTGCAGATGTTGCTGCGATGTATCACGCTTTTTGTGCGGTAAACAATGGTTATTTAAACTCCATTAAAAATCCGATTTATCTGCTCAATCCAAAAGTAGATTTCTATTACGTTGCGGCTGAAGAAACCATGAATAAAGGTTTGATGACCAAACTCTTTAAACTGGCAGGCGCGGTTACGGTAAAAAGAACATGGCGGGCAGAAGGGCACAACGTGAACAGAATGGTGGATTTAACTGAGGTAGAAAATATCATGAAAGCCCTGGACAATGGCTGGGTAATTACCTTTCCACAGGGCACAACTTCAGCTTTTGCACAAGGTAGGAAAGGAACAGCTAAACTGGTTAAAAACCAAAAACCAATTGTGATCCCCATAAAAATAAACGGTTTTCGCCGTGCATTCGACAAGAAAGGTTTGCGGGTAAAAGTGACAGGCTGTACACCAACGATGGAATTCAAACCTGCTCTGGATATTGATTATGAGAAGGACGACTCGAGAACCATTATGCATAAAATCATGGTGGCGATAGAGCAAACCGAGGATTTCAACGTTCTGCATGATTACGATGAAGAGCGCAAAGCGCAGAAAAACGAAGTTAAAGTTAATACTGGTTTATTATGAAAAAAATGATTTTTGTCTTTCTACTGATTATTGCAGTAGGATGCAGCAGCAGCGATCAAAACAAATATTCTGATTTCGACTACAGTTTTGCGCGAAGTGGCGGCATCTCGCCAATTTATGAAAACTTACTTATTAAAGGGAATAAAGTTCATTATTCATTTGAAGGACAGGGAAAGAATATTAAAAAAAACTTTACCATTTCTAATGAAGATTTGATAACAATAGAAAACACACTTACTGAAAATAAGTTTACCAAAATTCAGGAGGATTACAAAAAATTATACGATAATATTTCTGTTGAAATCAATATTAAAAAAGGAAATAATGCAGGTAATAAAAGCGATGCTTCTTTAATTATGCAAAAAAACCAACAGCATTGGGAAAAAATCGTCAGCGCTTTTCAGCAGATCATCAACAA
This sequence comes from Chryseobacterium salivictor, assembly GCF_004359195.1. Lineage (NCBI taxonomy): Bacteria > Pseudomonadati > Bacteroidota > Flavobacteriia > Flavobacteriales > Weeksellaceae > Chryseobacterium > Chryseobacterium salivictor. Next base: position 408,926 of record NZ_CP037954.1, read on the forward strand.
GAATATCAAAACCGAATCCTAACAACAATTCGCCCCTACTGATGGAAAATCTCTTCGAGGAATCAAAAAACAAAACAAGAGTTCTCATTCTAAGTACCCAACCTTCTGTAGCCAGATTATTACGGGAAGTACTCCAGTTCCACGGAAAAGATTTTGACTTTTATGCAGAAAACGGTGTTTTCACCAATTCAAATAATGATTTTGTTATCGTTGAAACTTCAGATCTTGCAAAAGCAACTTTATTTAAACCGAATATCGTTCTGATCAGTTCTGAAATATCCGGTGAGGAGGTAATTTCTGTTTTGGAAAACATTATTCCGGGCGGTATTTTGGTCTACGATGCAAGCCTAGCTGAAACCGTAGAAAAATCATTGAACTTTTTCAGAAAATTAGAATATTCGGGAACCAATTTTTCAAAATCCAATTCTCATTTTACTTTGCAGACCAATATTGGGGCAATTCCCATTTCGTCTTCTGATGAAAATTTAATTAAAAATATAGACGGTATCAAATTACTTTCTCAACAGTTTGGCGTGATGGAAGAGGATTTCTACGAACCGGTGATGAATTTTGAATAGAATGCCAGGAATGCACGAATAAGAAATCTGCAGAATCTCTACCATAAACTTCCAATTACTGTAGCAAGAAAATTCGTGAATCCGTGGCAAATAATTAAAATAAGAAGCCACAAATGCACGAATAAGAAATCTGCAGAATCTCTACCATAAACCTCCAATTACTGCGGCAAAAAAATTCGTGAATTCATGGGAAATAATTAAAATAAAAAGCCACGAATTCACGAACAAAAAATATGCAACGTTTCCAGCATGAGCGTCCACAAAAAAATTCGTGAAGCCGTGGCTAAAAATTAAAAGAAATTCGTGAATCCGCGGCAAGAAAAAATTCATTAATTTTATCAATCTAAAATTGTAAAAAAATGAGTTATCAGAAATCCGGGAAAATTCCCGCGAAAAGACATACGGTTTTCAAATCACCGGATAATCACTTTTACTACGAGCAGTTGTTCGGGACTGAAGGATTTCACGGTATTTCCTCTCTCTTATATCATATTCACCGGCCAACACAGATTAAATCAATCAGCGAACCGAAAGATGTAAGTCCGAAAATTGCGGTTGCCAAAAACGTTACTCCACGGATGTTTAAAGGAATGAACGTTGCTCCGGAAAATGATTTCCTGGAAAGCCGAAAGATCTTATTGGTCAACAACGACCTCAAGCTGGGACTTGCAAAACCGAAAAAATCAACCGATTATTTTTATAAAAATGCTGAATGTGACGAACTTCTTTTTATTCACGAAGGAAGCGGAACACTGAAAACTTTTCTGGGAAACCTTGATTTTTCTTATGGTGATTATTTAATTATTCCAAGAGGAACCATCTACTCCATCGAGTTTAAAGATGAAAAAAACACGCTTCTTTTCATCGAAAGTCACTCGCCGATCTATACGCCAAAGCGCTACCGAAATGAGTTCGGCCAAATGCTGGAACACGCGCCTTTTTGCGAGAGAGATATGATCGCGCCTACTTTTGTAGAACCGATTGACGAAAAAGGAGAATTTTTAATTAAAGTAAAAAAAGAAGATCAAATCTGGGATTTCATTTATGCCACGCATCCATTTGATATTGTCGGTTGGGACGGTTATTTTTATCCTTATAAATTCAATATCAAAAACTTCGAGCCGATTACGGGTCGCGTACATTTGCCGCCACCGATTCATCAGAATTTCGAAGCGCACAATTTCGTGGTTTGTTCGTTCGTTGCCAGAATGTACGATTATCATCCACTGGCCATTCCGGCACCGTATAATCATTCCAATATCGATTCGGATGAAGTTCTGTTTTACACCGAAGGAGACTTTATGAGCCGCAATCATATTGATTTAATGGACTTCACCCTTCATCCGGGCGGAGTTGTGCACGGCCCACATCCCGGCGCGATGGAACGCAGCATCGGCAAAAAATCCACCGAAGAATTTGCCGTAATGGTTGATCCGTTCCGACCTTTTAAAATTACCCAAGAAGCGATGAAAGTAGAAGATCCTTCTTACAAAACTTCCTGGCTTGAGGATGAAGATCATCATTTATATGATCGCAGCCAGGAATAATTTTTCTTATGACTTTTATCAAAACTGATTTTGCTCATTTCAAATCTGAAATGAAAGAATTACTTTTGAGAAGTAAACAACAGCAATTAAAAAAATAAAAATATGGTTCAGTATGTAAGCGCCGAAGAAGCAGTTTCATTAATTAAAAGTGGTGACCGGATATTTTCTCACGGCAGCGCCTGCACGCCCAATCTTTTGATCAGCGAACTGGCCAATCAGGCTGGCCGGCTAAGGGATATAGAATTCGTTTCGATTACGCAACAGGGAAATGTGGAAGTAGCGAAACCTCAATATAAAGACAGTTTCTATATCAATTCACTTTTCGTTTCGACGCCCGTTCGGGAAGCGGTAAATTCTGACCGGGGCGATTTCGTACCTGTTTTTTTAAGTGAAATCCCTCTACTTTTTAAGAGAGGAATACTGTCGCTGGATGTTGCGATGGTAACTGTTTCTCCACCAGATGCTCACGGATACTGCACTTTGGGAACCTCGGTAGATGTGGCAAGAAGTGCCGTAGATACTGCAAAAATAATCATCGCACAGGTAAACCCGAGAATGCCGAGAACTCACGGTGACGGGATGATTCATTATTCGAAAATCCACCGAATGGTATGGCACGAAGAAGAGTTACTAACCATCGATTACGGCGCAAAAGTAGGTGCCGATGAAATGCTGATTGGCAAAAATGTGGCAGAATTAATTGATGACAGATCCACTTTGCAAATGGGAATCGGAACTATTCCTGATGCTGTTCTTAAATGTCTTCATAACCATAAAGATCTGGGAATTCACACCGAAATGATTAGTGATGGGATTGTAGATTTGGTCACAAATGATATCATTACTAATAAATTTAAAGGAACCCATTGTAACAGAACAATTACCAGTTTCGCCTTTGGAACAAGAAAATTGTACGATTATATCGATGACAACCCATCCTTTGAATTTATGGATGTGGAGCATGTGAATTATCCGATCAACATCATGAAAAACAAAAAAATGGTTGCGATTAATTCCGCCATTGAAATTGATTTAACAGGGCAGGTTTGTGCAGATTCTATTGGCACCTATCAGTTTAGTGGGATCGGCGGTCAAATGGATTTCATGCGTGGTGCAGCACTTTCTGATGGTGGCAAACCAATTATTGCCATTTCTTCAAGGACCAAAAAAGGAATCCCGAGAATTGCTCCTTTCCTTAAACAAGGCGCAGGAGTGGTAACTACCAGAGGACACATACATTATGTAGTAACCGAATATGGCGTCGCTTACCTATATGGTAAAAATTTACGTCAAAGAGCAAAAGCATTAATTGAAATCGCCCATCCTGATGACAGAGAAATGCTTGACGCAGCAGCTTTTGAAAGATTTAAAGTATTGATTTAAAAAAAATAAACCCTTATAAATCCTCTCTAAAATTGAAGATTTATTGTTCATCGTAGTTTTATGCTGAATCATGGTTTTTTTGAAAAAAATTATTAAATAATCACTGATGTATCCGTATCAGCTAAAGAATACTATATTTGTGAAACAAAAACATCTGATTTGGAAAAAATCTATAACGCAATAAAAGGAGACATCAGGAGTCATCCTGAGGTTAATTCATCACTTTTGGGAATAGTTGATGACTGGAAAAGAAGCCAGTATGTTATTCTGGCAGATCTTATCTCCAAACATCTGGCTAAGTCTCCGATATTAACTGAGGAGAAAAGACTAAGTCTGGGAACTACGATTTCACCGATTACCTTACAGCGCTTCTATGAAAACGAATATCAGATAAAGACGCATAATGATCTGCGATTTATCAAAACACTGGATAAACTTTGCATCTTTCTGGGCAAAACTGATCTGAATGATTATATTCATAAAAATTTTCAAAAAGACGACAGTGCACCAAATGATGACGGCAATACTTATCTATCTGATAAAGAATTGGTCACTAAGTTCTGCCAGTTTCAGTTTGATGCGCTGAAACATTTGCCCGCAATCAATGTGGCGGAATTTTCAACGATAGTCTGTAAAGATTCACCCATATTAGAACGCACCACTCAATATCTTCAGGAAAAAGGAAATAAGAATCTGGTTTTTGTTACCGAAAATAACCGTTCAAACTACGAGATTTTTCAAATCACTAAAATCTCAGAAGATCCGGAACTTAAAGTAATTAAAACACGGGAATTTTGGAATTTGGTTTTTAAAGATGATAAAGAAAACAGCTACGTTGTCCATCATTTGAATACGCAGTTTTATTTTATAAAAAACCTTGATAACCATTGGAAAATCTGGGACAATTTCAATCCCGATTATGGCAATATTTTAAAAATAAACTAAGCCTCAGAACTGGGCTTAGTTTAAATCATTTGTGTTCTTAGAATCGTCGAGGCTCTACGCTTAGTATTGCAAATATATGTTGAATGATCAGGAAATTTTAGACTTAAAAAAACTTAAAAAAACATATCAGTATTTGCATTTTATTTCACACCGTTTTAGTACTCCTGAAATTTTTGTACTTTGCAATATCTAAAAAAGAATAAAATGTCAACACTTACATTTGCCGAGAAGATCGCTCAAGCAGAGAATTTCCTGCCGATTAACGGAACAGATTATATCGAATTTTATGTCGGAAATGCCAAGCAGGCAGCCCATTTTTACAAAACAGCTTTTGGTTTTCAGTCGTTAGCTTATGCCGGACCGGAAACAGGGATCAGAGACCGTGCTTCTTATGTTTTGCAACAGGGCAAAATTCGACTCGTACTAACTTCCGGACTCAATTCTGATTCCCCGATTTGTGAACATCAGAAAAAACATGGCGATGGCGTAAAAGTTCTCGCGCTTTGGGTAGATGATGCTTATTCGGCTTTCGAAGAAACCACCAAACGCGGCGCCAAACCTTATCTGGAACCGACTACGCTCACCGATGAAAACGGCGAAGTAAGAATGTCCGGAATCTACACTTATGGTGAAACCGTTCACATGTTTGTAGAACGTAAAAATTATACCGGTGAATTTATGCCGGGTTTCCAAAAATGGGAAAGTGATTATGCGCCAGCTGATGTAGGGCTTTTATATGTAGATCATTGCGTTGGAAATGTCGGCTGGGACAGAATGCTTCCGGTCGTAAAATGGTACGAAGAGGTGATGGGATTTGTGAATATTCTAAGTTTTGACGACAAACAAATCAACACCGAATATTCTGCCCTGATGTCTAAAGTAATGAGCAACGGAAACGGTTTTGCAAAATTCCCGATCAATGAACCTGCGGAAGGAAAGAAAAAATCTCAGGTAGAAGAATATCTGGATTTTTACGAAGACGAAGGTGTTCAGCATATCGCAGTGGCCACCAAAGACATCATCAAAACGGTTGTAGAATTAAAAGCAAGAGGAATCGAATTTCTTTCTGCTCCTCCAGAAGCGTATTACGAAATGGTTCCCGAAAGAGTTGGCCATATCGATGAAGATTTAAAGAGACTTCAGGAACTGGGAATATTAATCGATCATGACGAAGAAGGTTATTTACTTCAGATTTTCACCAAACCGGTGGAAGACCGCCCTACCCTTTTCTTCGAAATTATCGAAAGACATGGCGCGCAAAGTTTCGGTGCCGGAAATTTCAAAGCCCTATTTGAAGCCCTGGAAAGAGAACAGGAAAAAAGAGGAAATCTTTAAAATATTAATCTAAAATTGCCGCTAACTTCAAATTAAAATTTACCATGAAAAAAATATTTTTCATTATTCTGTTTTCCTTGTCAGCATTGGGAGTGAAAGCACAGTATGGTTCCATCAACGCAATTTTAGACCGGCTCGAAGAAAAAAGAGGCATCAACCGAAATCTGGAAAACGTAAATATCAACGATATCAAATTTGTTTTGATTAAAGATTTCGATGATCATACCGAAAGGAATTTTATCATTATTAAAGGGAATCTGGCCACCTATGTAGAAATTTTCGATGATAAGAAAACCGGGGAATCCTCAGTCAATGTTTTCTCCGGTGATATTGTCCGGTCTACTCACCAGATTATTTCGCTTCGGGCAGATCGGTTAGAAGACAGAAAAATCCCAATTCCGGTGACCAAAACTTTTTTAATGACCGAACAGAAAAAAATTCTTTACCTCATCGACATCAACTCTAAGGAAAGATGGATCGAGGAAAGAGCCATTAACAAAAAATAAACTGCAAACAAAATAAGGTTCAAAACAGCAATGTAAATTCATTCTTTTGAACCTTTTCTTTAAATATAATTAATATGAAATCATTTATCAAATATCCCGAAAACTCAGACTTTTCGATCTATAACATTCCCTTTGGTGTCGGAGTTTTCAACAAAGAATACATTGCCTGTTGCTCCCGGATCGGTGATCAGGTAATTGATCTGGCCACTTTGTACGATTACGGTTTTTTTGATGAAATCGAAGGTATTGACGAAAATGTGTTCGAGGCCTTTACTTTAAATGAATTTATTGCACTGGGAAAACCGGTGACCAAAGCTGTACGTTTAAAACTCCAGGAAATATTGGGAGAGAATTCTAAACTGGCGGGCGATAAGAAAACGATTGAAGAGTGTTTTTATGATTTTGATAAAGTACAGATGATGATGCCGGTTCACGTTCCCAATTATACCGATTTCTACAGCAGCATTGAACACGCCACCAATGTTGGAAAAATGTTTCGTGATCCGGAAAACGCATTGCTTCCGAACTGGAAACATCTTCCGGTTGGCTATCACGGCCGGGCTTCATCTATCGTGGTTTCCGGCACAGAATTTCACCGTCCGAAAGGTCAGACGAAACCTGCCGGCGCGGAAAATCCAATTTTTGGTCCCTGTAAACAACTCGATTTTGAACTGGAAATGGCATTCATCGTAAATAAAAATACCGAAATGGGCGACAGTATTTCGACTGCCGAAGCCGAAGATGCCATTTTCGGATTGGTCCTGTTTAATGACTGGTCCGCCAGAGATATTCAAAGTTGGGAATATGTTCCGCTTGGACCTTTTTTAGGTAAAAATTTCTGCTCTACAATTTCGCCCTGGGTGGTTACTTTAGAAGCTTTAAAACCCTTTAAAACTGATTCTCCTAAACAGGAACCGGAAGTTTTAGATTATCTGAAATTTGAAGGACTGCAAAATTTTGACATCCATCTTCAGGTTTATATTCAACCGGAAAACGGAAAAGAAAATTTGATTTCTAAAAGCAATTACAAATTCATGTACTGGAATATGCTGCAACAACTGGCGCATCACACTGTGAATGGCTGTAATGTAGAGGTTGGTGATCTCTACGCATCAGGAACCATTTCGGGCAGCGAAAGGAGCTCTTTCGGCTCCATGCTGGAATTAACGTGGCGGGGAACGGAACCTTTAAAATTATCAGACGGCACAGAACGTCAATTCATCAATGATAATGACACGGTAATTATGAGAGGTTATGCGGAAAAAGAAGGAATGCGCGTTGGTTTTGGCGAGGTTAGAGGGAAAGTGTTGGCGGCTAAAATGTAAACCATAAAGTATTTTTGTAACACATTAGTTTACTTTTAAAGAACCTACTCTAGTAAACATTGGATCACATAAGATTGAAAAATCAAAGATTTTTATAATGGAAATTACGCAAACTTATATTAACGAACTAACGTATAAAATTACTGAAGCTTGTATCGAAGTTCATAAAATACTTGGTCCTGGACTTTACGAAAACATTTATCATCAATGTCTCAAAAAAGAATTGCATTTATTAAATATAGAATACAAATCAGAGTTGACAATTCCATTCAATTATAAAGGAGAACCTATTGATTGTTTGGTTAAATGCGATTTCTTAATCGAAGATCTTATTGTTTTGGAATTAAAGGCAGTAACTGAGTTTTTTAATATCCACAGAGCACAAACAATGAACTACATGAATTTATTGAAAGTACCTAAAGCAATCTTGGTTAATTTTAATGTAACTAATTTGTATCATGAAGGTCATGAAACATATATAAGTTCACACTTTAAAAAACTTCCAAAAAGTTGATCAATAAATTTTTGATTTTTCCCCAGCTAATGTGTACTAAATATTTTCCAAGTGATACACTAAAACTAATGTGACTAATGTGTTAAAAAAAAATATCATTGTAATAAAATATGAAAACAATATCTCCTCAGGATTTAAACAACTTTCAATTGCAAACGCTGCTGCAGACAGCGATTGCTCCACGGCCGATCGCTTTGGCTTCAACGGTTGATCAACAGGGAAACGTGAATTTAAGTCCTTTCAGTTTCTTTAATATGTTCAGTTCTAATCCGCCGATTGTGATTTTTTCGCCGGCGCGGAGAGTTCGGGACAATACCACGAAACATACTTTGGAAAATGTTTTGGAAGTTCCTGAAGTTGTGATTGGAATTGTAAATTATAAAATTGTTCAGCAGATTTCACTCGCTTCTACGGAATATGAGAAAGAAGTCAACGAGTTTGTAAAATCGGGCCTGACCATGCAAGACGCAGATCTGGTAAAGCCAAAACTGATTGCAGAATGCCCCGTCAACCTGGAATGTAAAGTTATAGAAATTAAACATTTAGGAGCTGAAGGAGGTGCCGGAAACTTAGTCATCTGCGAAGTAATAAAAATTCATGTTCGGGAAGAATACCTGAATGAAGACGGGAATCTTGACCAAAAGAAATTGGATCTCGTCGCAAGATTGGGTGGAAACTGGTATTCCAGAAATAATGAAAATAATTTGTTCGAAGTTCCAAAACCTTTAGTAACCAAAGGAATTGGCTTTGACAGATTACCTGATGAAATCAAGTTCAGCATTGTTTTCACGGGAAATGATTTGGGAATGCTCGCCAATACCGAAGATTTACCGGAGGGCAATTTCACGTCTGATGAAGAAATTCACCGTGAGGCACAGAAACTTCTTCACCACAATAAAATTGCGGAAGCGTGGAAAATATTGAAATGTAACTAAGGATTTAAAAAGAAAACTCAGATCTTTTTAATTGTTTTTTAAACAAAATTGCTGAAAAAGAGATCGCTCTACCCACTTTAAAACCTGGTTTTTATCTCGTGAAAGTGCTCACTGATAAAGGATCAAATTATACCACAAAAATCATTAAAGAATAATTCCTAAAATAAAAAATCCTGCTTCAATTTTCGAAGCAGGATTTTTTTTCTTCTATTAAGAAGATTCTATACCAATTCATTTTCAAAAAATGAAAAACCTGTATTAATCGTTTTCATCTTTGATGCTTAAATCTTTGTTCAGATCCGGATTTAATTTCAGCGCTTTCCTGTTTTGATTATTTCTCAGTTTGATGTTTAAAACTTCGACCAATAAACTGAACGCAAGACAGGAATAAATGATATTTTTACTCACATGCTGATGAATTCCTTCTGCCACCAACATTACCCCAATCACCACCAAAAAGGCAAGCGCCAACATTTGTAAACTTGGATATTTATTGATAACCGCAGAAATAGGACCGGCGAAAGCCATCATAATCCCAATGGAAATAACCACCGCAATGATCATCAACATCACATTATCTACCAAACCAATCGCGGTAAGAATAGAGTCGAGCGAGAAAACCATGTCGATTAAAATAATCTGAATAATCACCATGGTCATCAGGGAAGAACCTGCAGATTTTGGTTTGTGATTTTCATCGTGAAGCTGCATTTTCCCATGGATTTCAAAGGTGCTTTTTCCAATCAGGAAAATCCCTCCGAGCAATAGGATTAAATCTTTCCAACTTAGTGCCAATGCGATATCAGTTCCCGGTTCTTCTAAAAACGGTAACGTTAAGATCGGTTCTTTCAAACCGATGATCCAGTTGATCATTAATAATAATCCTACCCGGAACACCATCGCAAATGTCAACCCGATATTTCTGGCAAATTTTTGTCTGGCTTTAGGTAATTTATCAGAAATGATAGAAATAAAGATAATATTATCAACCCCGAGAATAATCTCTAGAAAAGTAAGGGTTAATAAACTGATCCAGATTTGCGGTTGACTAAAATCTGGAAATTCGAGCACTGACAGTAACATCATAAATTAAATTTTGGTCGGTAAAAATAAAGCATTTCTGAATTTATCTAATATTAATTTTTGTTTACATTAAAATTTCAAAATGGCTCCTGATAAATTGAATCATTTTTGAGCTTGCTTTCTCTAAATCTTCCGGCAGCTTATTTTCTGTCCAGGGTTCTTTGGCGCCGAAAGTATGGTTCGCATTTTCTAAAAGTACAAGTTCTGAAGTTTTACACCATTCATTCAGCAGAAATGCTTCTTTGTCTTTCACAGCCTCATCATCGGTTCCCTGAATAATAAGGAAGGGTTTTTCTAAATGTTGCGCAGCATATTGAATATCAAATCTTCTTTCATTTTTCTCAAAATCCTCAAAAAACTGAAAATAATGCGGCATTTGCTGATGCGTTCTTTTGTTTTCGGAGTACATCACTCCCTCTCTTTTCCAGTCTTCAAAACGTTCTTTCGTCGGGAACCGGTATTTAAAATTGCTGACACCGGCTAAAGTGATCAGGATTTTTATGCGTTCATCTTCAAATGTTTTAATAACGGTAATTCCGCCACCACGACTGTGACCGATGATGCAGATTTTTTCATTATCGATTTTCAGATGGTTATAAAAATGATTCAAAACCTCATCAAAGTCTGACATTTCTTTAGAAAAGTTATTATGTCCGAAAGCTTCTAAATCTGCAAAGTCTTTGGGCTGCGCGATTGTTGTTCCATTGTGCGAAAAATTAAATTTAACAAAGAAAAAACCTGCTTCCGCCAATTTCTTGGCCATCAAATCCCAGGCACCCCAATCTTTATATCCTTTGTAACCGTGGGCGAAAATAATGAGCGGTAATTTCTCAGCATCTTCCGGGTAATAGGCGTCCGCTAAAAAATCATGGGTCTCAGCGTTTTTGATGATGATATTTTTTTCGATATTGAGTTTCATTTGAATATGTTTTATGTTCTTTAAAGTTACGGATTAAAAACAAAAATCCTTTTACCTGATTAGAGTGAAAGGACTTCAAATTCAATAACAAAACTAAATTTTGATGTTAATTATAAATATTTAATAGACCTGAACCATCTGGTTGGTGGAATTACGGGAGACTTTTTCTATAATATCCGCGAAATTGGTTTCATTGGGACGCGGCATATTTGCATTGAAAATTTTACCGTCAGGATCCACCACCATAAATCTGGGAATACCTTCTACACCAAGCTGTTGTAAAGCTTTTGCATCAGATAGCCACCATTGTTTCACATTAGACCGTGTGTTCTTTAAGTCCAGTTTCCATTTATTTTGGTCCTGGTCTAAACTTATGGCCAGAAAAACTAGGTTATTATTATATTTATTTTTTTTGGCTTGATAGGCAAAAACGGGAGAAGTTTCTTTACAGGGCGCACACCATGTTGCCCAGAAATCAATGACGACAAATTTTCCTTTGAATTGAGACATATTGACTTTCTTTCCATCGGTGTCTTTAAAAGCCAAAGCTGGAAACGCTTTTCCTTTTTGTTGATTGTTGACAATTTCTAAGTTTTTCGCTACAAAATTTTTAAACTTGAGATTTTTAATACCTTCAATATTTTCCTGAAATATTAAATTCCTCTTAGCTTCATCATTCTCCATCTTTATCATTTTAATGATCTGGGTACTTAAAAGTTGATCTTTCGCACTGCCTGAAGTCATTGCTGCTAATTTAGCAAATAGGATACTGTCTGAATTTGCACTTCCTTCTTTTGGCAATAATTCTTTCAATTTCCAGGATTTATAAGTATCGGTGGCATATAGTAAAGGACTGGGTTTTCGAATAATATTTTCTAATTCAGTGATGAAGGACGGTTCAGGCGCAAACTTTTTATCGGTAAAGGAGGTTATTTTTTGATAATCATAAAGAGCAGATAGCATTTTTGTCGCTTTTTTCTGTAGTTGGTATTCCTTAAAATCACTTGTAAGATAGATATTCTCGGCTGTTCTAAAATCTTTTAAATCCTTTAATTCATTCTTCCATTGTTTCTGCGCTTCCTTATAAAATAATGATGGATTATCGCTATACAATTTATCAGCTACAATATAATCGTAAAAAGAAGAATTATACTTTTCCATTTTCCTGAAGAGATCTTCGGCTTTTCTCGTGCCCTTTACTACAACAACTGATTGTTTATCATCCATTTTTATATCGAAATGTAAATTGTCGCCTTTAGAAAACACAAAGGGATAAGATTTACCTTCATAGCTGATGGCATATTGAGCGAAGGGAATTTCTTCTTTAGTATTCCAGGTAAACTCACCGTTTATCACTGGGATCTGAACAATTTTATCGCCGAATTCTTCAGAAGTTATGGTAACATTTTTAATCGGTTTTGGAGATTGGATTGAACCACTAATTACAGAATGATCTTTAAATTTTTGTGGATAAATAGGCTTTGTTATGAAATAATACATACTCACAAACACGATTATTCCAATTACTGTAGAAACTTTCGCTTTGCTGCTATTCAGAAAAGCATTTTTAAATCCCCTTCGACTGTACCAAAAATATCCGATAATGAAAAACAATAATGTCCAAAATAAACTCAGATATTCCGTATAGTTAAAAAAATGATTGAGCTGAAAAGAATCTTTAAATTTCAAACCCGTTTGTACAGCATTATAAGGAATAAAATCATACGTTTCCTGTCGAACAAATGCCACAACATTGATCACAAATCCCAAAAATCCAATGGCAAAAGGCCAGATAAAACCAGTAATGATAGTCGAAAGCATTAACTGGAAAGAAATGATACACAGACTTAAAATGAAGATTCTCGCGAATGTCTGAAACTGCCAATAAAAATCTACGCCTATCTGCAGCTCTTTCTGCGGGAAAATAAATAGGGTGAGATTTGAAAATAATGCGGATGATATAAAATAAACCACAAACATGATTAAACTTAATAGCGTGAGGACTAAAAATTTAGCGCTATAGATATTTAATTTTGAAACTGGCTGTGTTTCCAGGAAGGTCCAGCCGTTATTTTTATGATCGGTCTGGGTAATTCTGGTTGCCGAAATAATGATAAACAACAGCATAAAGAAACCGCCAAATTGCCCAATGGATTCCTTAATATCCTTGGTGGCGGCCTTAGTTAACAAACCATCGTAAAGGCGTGCATTCTCGCTAAAAACACCAATAGTAAAAAATAATGCAGGAAGAAACAGCGCAAAAACAATTGCAATTGTGACTAACCCTAAACCTTTGATTTTCAGCCATTCTGCTTTGAAAACCATTGCTAAAGTAGATCTTTTCTTCATCTTTCTAATTTTGTTTTGAAATTTCCATGAACCATTCTTCTAAACCTCCTGCAGGAGAGATCTGATGAATCTCTGCGCCATGATCAACTAAAATTTTATTGATGTCAGAGATCTGCTTGGGTGAATTGGTTACGATTTCACAATCCGTCTCATTTTTAAATTCTACCTGATAATTTTCTGCTAAAAGCGCTTCAAAGTTTTTGGCATTTTTCAAGCTGAATTTTGTTTTCTGAAATCGGTAGAGTTCATTAAGATCCTCTTTACTGCCTTGAAATTTTATCTCCCCATTTGAAATGATCCCAATGTGTGTTACCATTTTTTCGATTTCTAAAAGCAAGTGACTTGAAATAAAAACTGTGACGCCATATTCCTTATTTAATTTAATCAATAGTTCCCGAACTTCCTTCATTCCATTCGGATCCAATCCATTTACGGGCTCATCTAAAACCAGCAGTTCAGGATCGCTGATTAAAGCCAAACCAATTGCTAATCTTTGTTTCATCCCCAGAGAATATTTTTTCATTTTTATATTTCTCGCCTCTGTCAGTCCAACCAATTCTAAAATCTCATCGATTCTACTAATGTTCAAGTTCCTCAAAATACATACGATCATTAAATTATCATAGCCGGAAAGATGATCGTAAAAAGCGGGATAATCGATGAGGGAACCAATTTTATTAAAACCTTCCGGATACAAATTTGAAACTAACGTATCAAACACTTTTACAGAATTTGCATCATCATTAAAAAGTCCCATTATCAGTCGCATCGTTGTGGATTTTCCAGCACCGTTGGAACCCAGAAAACCATAGATCGATCCTTTCGGTACCATTAAATTGACATCTTTTAATATCGGTTTATTTTTATCGAAGCCAAAGTTCAAATTTTTAATTTCAATTATATTGTCGATCATTTCTAATTTATTAAAATGTTTCTGAATTAATAACCCAGGAAGACTTAACCTTTACTTCATTATTTAATTGGTAATTAAATTCCTCAAAACGTTACATAATTTAAAAAAATAAAGGTTATAAATTGTAATAAAACTGATGTTTTAACAAAAATAATGACGATATTATTTTTAATTAAAAAAAAAACCCTTTCGTCCTTTTTAAAGGCTGAAAGGGTTCAAAATATGTCTGTTATCCTATTTTACCAGATCTTTATTCTTTCTTCCGGTGCTTTATATAAATCATCACCCGGCTTGATGTCGAACGCTTTGTAGAATGAATCCTGGTTTACCAAAGGTGCAAACGCCCGGAAATACCCTGGCGAGTGAGGGTCGGTTTTCACCTGATTCACCATATATTGCTCTGTAGATTTGGTTCTCCAAACCGTGGCCCAACTCATAAAGAATCTTTGATCCTGTGTAAATCCACTGATTAATCCCGGATTTCCATGATCTTTCAAATACATTTGAAGAGCGGTATAAGCAACTGCTACTCCACCCAAATCACCGATGTTTTCGCCGCTGGTAAATTTACCGTTAACGAAACTTCCTTTCACCGGTTCGTATTTATCATATTGCGCAGCAAGTTGCCCCACTTTTGCATCGAAATTTTTACGGTCTGCGTCTGTCCACCAATTATTCAAATTTCCATCTCCGTCAAATCTTGAACCGGAATCATCGAAACCGTGGCCGATCTCGTGACCGATCACCGCACCAATTCCCCCGAAGTTAACGGCAGGATCTGCTTTGAAGTTGAAGAAAGGCGGCTGAAGAATGGCTGCCGGGAACACGATTTCGTTGTTAGAACCACTGTAATAAGCGTTCACGGTTTGCGGCGACATTCCCCATTCCGTTTTATCAACTGGTTTTCCAACTTTAGCTAAATTCTTTGCATAAGACCATTCGGTGATGTTCTGTAAGTTTTTATAATACGTTCCACCTTCGGCCGGGCCGGTCAGTTGCAGTTGAGAATAATCTTTCCAGGTATCTGGATAAGCGATTTTCACAGAGAATTTTGATAATTTTTCTTGTGCTTTAACTTTCGTTTCGGGAGACATCCAGTCATTGTCTGCAATATGCTGCTGGAATGACTTTTTCAAATAACCGATATAGGTTTCCATCTGCTGTTTCGCTTCAGCCGGGAAATATTGGTCTACATACAATTTACCGAAAGCTTCGCCCAAGACTCCATTAATAACGCCTAAACCTCTTTTGTTCATCGCTCTCTGCTCCTGCTGACCCTGAAGATATTTAGAATAGAAATTAAAATTCAGATCATCCAACTGCTTGTCAAGATTACCTGCGTTACCGGCAATCATTCTGGCTTTCATATATTCTTTGATCAGCGGAAGGTTTTTATCGGTCATCCAGGAATCCATATTCTGGTAATATTTCAGCTCGCTTACGATGACTTTATCCGTTTTCACACCGGCCTCGGTCAGGTATTTCGGCAAGTTAACATTCTTCACCAATTTTGAAAGTTCAGGCAATGTTTTAGGATTATAACGAAGATTGGCATCGCGGTTCTGCTCGTTGGTCAAAAGATCTTTCGCAAGTTTCTTTTCGAAATTCACAACGTTCTGTGCCGTTTGATCTGCGTTTTTCTGACCAATAATGGTAAACAACTGCGCAAGGTAATTTTTATATTCCGCCAAAGTTTTGGTATTCGCGTCGTTGTCTTTTTGATAATAGTCACGGCCTAAACCTAATGATGCGCCACCAAAGTAAACAGCGTTCATCACGGAGTTTTTCATATCCGGACTTACCCGCCAGGCGTAGAAAGGATTATCTCCGGTTTTGGTTGCTTCTGTTAAATAGCTTTGTAATTGTGCAACTGTTTTGATTTGATCAATCTTTTGTAAATCACCTTTAACCGGATTAATTCCGTCGGCATTTCTCTTGTTCCAATCCATAAATGTTCCGTACAGGTTTTGGATTTTCTGACCTTCGGAACCCGGCGCGAATTTGTCAGCCAGGATTTTATCTAAAATTCCTAAAGAAGCATTGTCAACATCTTCTCTTAAAGCGTTGAAGCTTCCCCAGCTTGTTTTATCAGAAGGGATTTCGGCAGTTTTCATCCAGTTTCCATTGACATAATTAAAGAAATTATCCTGTGGACGAACCGTGGTATCCATATAGGAAAGATTGATTCCCTCGTCTTTGGTTGGTACTGGCTTTACATCAGTAGTTACTGTCGTTTCTGTTTCTGTAGTTGCAACTTTCGCAGTTGAACAGGAATTCAGTAAAACAACTCCCGTAAAAGCGAGGGCTGCGATGGTAATTCTTTTCATAAGACTTTATTGATTATTATTAAGATTATTTCAAAGATAATGATTATTTATTGTTTATAAATGCTTTTATGACTCAATTTGTTATTACGCCAAAAGATTGGAACGACCATCTTTTTTTCGGACGGTTAGCGCAGTAACAAAAAAAGATACAGTGGAAAAGCCCGGCCTGATCATAAAGCATTAAGAGCAACCGAAGCGCTTTTAACACTGGCATGAAAAGGGTTACGCCATTAAAAAAATCACTCAAAATAAATGGAGTGATTTTTCTAAAATAATTTACTGTTGGATTACCAGATTTTCACTCTGTCTTCTGGTTTTTTATAAAGTTGATCTCCTTCTTTCACATTAAAAGCTTTGTAGAAAGCATCAGTGTTTACGAGTGGACCGAATGCACGGTACAACCCGGGCGAATGCTCATTGGTTTTGATCTGATTAATCAGAGCGGCTTCTTTCTGAAGGGTTCTCCAAACCGTTGCCCAACTCATAAAGAATCTTTGCTCCTGTGAATAGCCACTGATCAATCCTGGATTTCCGTGGTCTTTTAAATACATCTGCAAAGCATCGTAAGAAATATTTACACCACCTAAATCTGCGATATTTTCACCATTGGTAAAAGTTCCGTTCACGAAAGTTCCTTTAACAGGTTCATATTTGTCATATTGCGCTGCGAGAGCTTTCGTGGCTTTCTCGAAATTGGCTTTATCTTCTGGCGTCCACCAGTCTACCAAATTCCCATCTGCATCGAACTGTGCTCCAGAATCATCAAAACCGTGGGTGATTTCGTGACCGATAACCGCTCCGATTCCGCCGAAATTAATGGCTGCATCTGCTTTTGGATTAAAGAAAGGCGGCTGTAAAATCGCGGCCGGAAAAACGATTTCGTTGTTTACCGGATTGTAATATGCATTCACCGTCTGAGGCGTCATTCCCCATTCGGTACGGTCAACCGGCTTGCCTACTTTCTCGAGTTCTCTGTCATATTGCCAGGAAGTTAAATTCTGTAGATTTCCGTATAAAGTGCCACCGGTATCTTTAGGATTAATAGCCAGTTTAGAATAGTCTTTCCACTTGTCTGGATAAGCTACTTTTACGGTAAATTTATTCAGTTTGTTTAAAGCTTTTTCTTTGGTAATGGGAGACATCCAGCCTAAATTCGTGATATGCTCAGCGAAACTCTTTTTCAAATAACCGATCAGTTCTACCATCTGAGCTTTTGCTTCAGCCGGGAAATATTTGTCAACATACAACTTTCCGAATGCTTCACCCAGAGAGCTGTTGATCAATTCGAACCCTCTTTTATCCTGCGCTCGCTGAACATCCTGACCTCTTAAATATTTACCGTAGAAATTAAATTTCATATCATCTAAATCTTTCGAAAGATAACTCGCGCTTCCCGAAAGAAGATGAAATTTCATATAATCTTTAATTAAAGGAAGATTTTTCGCATTGATGAATTGATCTAAATTTTGGTAATATTTTAATTCCCCGATAATCGCTTTATCCGTATTTACCCCAACTTCTGTCAAATATTTTGGCAGGTTTACATTTTTCACCAACTTTGACAGTTCCGGCATTGTTCGCGGATTATACTGTAAGGTGGCATCGCGGATTTGCTCATTGGTCAGATAAGTCTGAGCGATACTTTTCTCGAAATTAACAATATTATTTGCAGTTGCCCCGGAGTTTTTATATCCTAAAACATTTAACATCGAAGAAACATAATCTGTATATTTTGCCAGCGTTTCTGTATTTTTTGGATTTACCTTCTGATAATAATCTCTTCCTAGCCCAAGGCTGGCGTCTCCTAAATAGACTGCGTTCATTTTCGAATCTTTCAAATCTGAAAACACAGCCCAAGAGTAAAAAGGATTTTCTCCGTTTTTAGTCGCTTCAATCAAATAATTCTGTAAATCTGCAAGTGATTTAATGCCATCTATTTTTGCTAAATCGGCTTTGATAGGTGAAATTCCGTCCGCATTTCTTTTGGCCATATCCATGTAAGTGCCGTACAAATCCTGGATTTTTTTACCCTCGCTTCCGGGCGCAAATTTATCATTCAGCAAAGAATGAAGGATCGTCATCGAATTATTATCCGTGTCTTCCGCCAGTTTATTAAATGAACCCCAGGTCGATTTATCTGCAGGAATTACTGCAGTTTTCATCCAGCTTCCGTTCACAAAATTATAGAAATCATCCTGCGGACGGACGGACTTATCAAACGTGGTGAAATCTAAACCGTTTTCCGGCGTTTCTTTTACAGTTTCCACCGCCGGCTCAGCGGGCTGTACCGGATTTGCCACTTTAGAAGCACATGAATTCAGGGCGATTACTCCGGCAAAAGCCAGAATACCGATGTTTATATTTTTCATAAGGAAATCCTTTTTTATTTAGTCTGATGTTTTTTTTATTTGTTACAACATTCTGTAAATAAAAAAAGTCATTCTTAATTGAATGACTTTAGGTTATCTATTTAAAGGTGATCTTGCCGCCAATCACATTTTTAAATTTGCGGTCGTCTGGGTCGCCATAAACATCGATGATTCCGCCAGCTCTTGTGGTTGCATTTACGGATTCACTAGCAAACACTTCAGCAATTCCACCGGCATTTGCGGCAACGGTTGCGCTTTGAGATTCTACATTTTGACCATTAAATTTACCACCGGAATTCACCACGATATCCTGATGGTCCGCTTTTCCGGAAACTTTAATTTCTCCGCCGGAATTGGTTTTGATATTCAGTTTTCCGGTATCAATTCCTAAAATAATTCTTGAACCTTCATTGGCGGTTAAACTCAACATTTTCGATTTCAAAGTTTCGGTTGAACTGATTGAAGATCCCTGGCTGGCCTGCAAATCGTTGAGCGTTTGATAATACACTTTGACAGAAACCTGATTTCCCTGCAATATTCTGACCGGAGCCATTCTTATTTTCAGCTCGCCGTTTTTGTTCACCGTTTCTACATCGGCACTTTCGGCTTCTACTTTATTTTGATTCGATGGAATAATCACCACATTGATTTTATCATATACTTTCAGTGATGAAAATTCTCCTACATTTCTTGTCACCTGCGCAAAAGAATATTGCATCACAAACATCATCAAGCCCACAGCTATCTTTTTCATAATTTCTAATTTATTGGAGTAAAGATAACGCTTTGCGACAGAATTTATTTTAAATTTCTCCTAAAATTTTGCTTTAATAATTTAAATCATGTGACTAACTTTACTACACATGAAAAATTAATTTTAAAAAACACGTTGATTTTCAGAGAAATGAAAGCATTACCAATAAGTCTATTTTAATTTGAAAAATATTTTGAATTTACCTGCGAAACACTATCTTTGATTCCGGTTTTTCCCAATATACTATCACCCCAAGCACTTTAAACTAAATGAAGCAATATCCGATCCCCGATAATGAAAGAGAACGTATCGAAAAATTAGAATTTTTGGATTTGTTGGATTTGGAAAAAGATCCAGAGTTGAATGTTTTTGCAGAGGGAGCAAGTCTTATCGCAGATTGCCCGGTTTCCTTGATCTCTATTATGGCAAAGGATTCGCAGCATATAAACAGTTGTGTAGGCCTTCAGCTAGATTGTGTAAACCGTCAGGATACGGTGTGCCAATATGTGATTGCTAACAAGGAAATATTAATTATTAGTGACACCCTTCTGGACGAGCGGTCTTCTCATAACGCGTTGATTATAGAAGCAGGAATCCGTTTCTATCTGGGAATTCCACTGATCGATGATGAAGGGTTTGCTTTGGGAACGCTTTGCGTGATCGACTACCAGCCAAAAAAACTTTCCGAAAACCAGATCATCACGCTTCAAAAAATGGCTGAAGCCGTAACAAAACTTTTAATTAACAAAAAAAAGAATATTCAAGCCGATTATTTTCAACAGATTTTTGATATTACCAATAATTTAGTTTGTGTACTCCATTCGGATTTTAAACTGAAAGACCTGAACCCTGCTTTTGAAGAAGCTTTTGAAATCAAAAAAGAAAGTACGCTTCATCAGTCTTTGGTAACTATTTTAGGAGAAAACAATACCGAACTCAAAACGCTGGCGGAAACTTTCCCCAGAAAAGATGAAGTATTATGCACCACCTCCACTGTTACTGATCTGCAAAAAACGATAACCGTGGAATGGTCCTTCAAACAAAACCATTCTGATATTTTTTGTTTTGGCCGGAACATCACCTCTCAGATAGAAGAAAATCAGAAACTCGAAAACGCTGAAAAAAGGTTTAGAAATTTTTTCCAGAATGCGATCGGACTCATGAGCCTGCACGATTTAGAGGGGAACATATTGGGTGTTAACCAAAAAGGCCGTGAACTGCTTGATTATTCCGAAGAGGAGATCAAAGGTTTGAATTTAAAGGATCTTGTTCCGCAGGCAAACTGGCCATCACTGAATGATTACCTAACCAGAATTGCGTCGAATAAGAAAGACATAGGAAATATGCTTCTGCAGAAAAAAGGTGGCGAAGAAGTAATCTGGATGTACCACAACATACTGGAAACTGATGAAGAAGGTAACCCCTATGTCATGAGCACCGCCCTGAATGTCACTGAAAAAATGGCTTTGGAAAAAGATTTAATTTATACCAAAAAAATACTTGAGCAGACCGGTGATGTTGCGCAGGTAGGAGGATGGGAATTAAACCTGCGAAAAAACACCATTTACTGGTCACAATCTGTGAAGGAGATTCATAAAGTACAGCCGGATTTTACCCCTACATTTGAGAATGCCACAGAATTCTACCATGGAGAAAATAATGAAAAACTTAATTTTTCACTTCAGCAGGCGATACAAAAAGGAATACCTTATGACCAGGAACTTCAGCTTCTGCGGGCAGACGGTGTGCTGATTTGGGTAAGAGTTAAAGGAGTTCCGGAATTCGACAATGGCGTCTGCACCAAAGTCTTTGGGATTATTCAGGATATTGATGCAACCAAAAGAACCTATCTGGAACTGGCAGAAAAGGAAGCGATGCTGCGGTCTTTTATTAAATACACGCCTGTGTCTGTAGCAATGTTCGACCGAAAACTCAATTATCTGTCTGTAAGCAAATCCTGGGAAAAAGAGTTTTACATGAATGATTCCGAAATCATCGGCGAGCACATGTTCACGATCTCTCCTAATATCCCGGAAGAAAGATCCAAAATATATTTTGATGCCTTAAAAGGTAAAGCTTATAAAAATGAAAACTTAGAGATTAAAGTTGCCGGCAGTGACGAATTGAAAAATTACAATATAGAAGTAAGTCCCTGGTATCTTTCAGAAGGAAACATTGGTGGCGTAATCGTTTCGGCACAAAATATTACCGATTATATTAAAGTAAATGAGGATCTAAAAAAGGCAAAAGAAATAGCAGATATCGCCAGCAAAGCCAAGTCCGAATTTTTATCCAATATGAGTCACGAAATCCGAACGCCGCTCAATGGAGTTATTGGATTTTCAGATCTGTTACTCAAAACTCCGCTTAATGAAATGCAGACTCAGTACCTCAATTACATCAATGAGTCAGGCGAAAGTTTGCTTAATATCATCAATGATATCCTTGATTTTTCTAAAATAGAATCAGGGAAAATGGAACTGTTGGAAGACAAATCCAATATCTATGACCTGGTAAGTCAGGTGGTGAATGTCATTCTTTATCAGTCACAGAGAAAAAACATAGAACTGCTTCTGAATATAGAACAGGGACTGCCAAAAACGCTGTGGCTGGATGAATCCAGAATCAAACAAGTCTTAATCAACCTTCTCGGCAATGCCGTTAAATTTACAGACCACGGAGAAATCGAACTCAAAGTGGAGAAGCTGAATATAGAAAACGAAAATCTCACGTTGCGTTTCGCAGTGAGGGATACCGGAATTGGTATACCTGCCGAAAAACAAACCCGCATTTTTGATGCTTTTATGCAGGAAGACAGTTCCGTAAGTAAAAAATATGGCGGTACCGGATTGGGACTTACCATTTCCAATAATATTTTAAAATACATGGACAGTCACCTGTCGCTTTCCAGTGAACCACAAAAAGGTTCTGTGTTTTATTTCGACATCACCGTTCCTTATGAAACTGAAAGTTTTGGTGATGAAGAGGATTTAAATATAAATAATGCACTGATTGTAGATGATAACGAAAACAACCGTATCATTCTGCAACATATGCTGGCCTACAAAAACATCAACTCAACATTAGCTGCCAATGGAATGGAAGCGCTTCAGATTTTAATGAAAGGAGAACGCTTTGACGTTATATTAATGGATTATCACATGCCGGTAATTTCCGGTTTGGAAACCATCCAAAAAATAAAGGAGCTATTCCACCAGCAGGATGAACTTTCGCCGCTAATTGTATTGCATACCTCCTCGGAAGAACACGAAGTGATCAATTCTTTCCGGCAGGATGACAAATCTTTCTGTCTGTTAAAACCGATTAAATCAGATGAACTTTACACTACATTGAAGCGCGCTGTTAAAGATCAGGTTAAGCAAACTGAAGAACTCAATGGTCCGTCCGAAAATAAGCAGTCTCTGTTTCCAGATTCATTAAATGTTCTTCTGGTTGATGACAATCCTGTGAATATGGTATTGAACAATAAGATCATGCAGTCCCTTATTCCGCAAGCACATTTAACGGAAATGGCAGATGGTATGCAAGCACTGAATGCCTGCAAAAACAATAGCTTCGATCTTATCCTTATGGATGTTCAGATGCCTGTGATGGACGGAATAGAGGCGACAAAACACATCCGTTTATTACCTCAGTATAAAGAAGTTCCTATCATTGGCGTTACGGCAGGAAATATTTTGGGTGAAAAAGAAAAATGCCTCGCCGCAGGAATGGACGATTTCTTACCTAAACCTTTAAGACAGGCCGACCTTTTAGAAAAACTGATTCAAAATGTCGCTCTTCATGAAAATGAACAAACTGCCAAAATGGTAAACCGCGATCAATATCTTGATGTCAGTTTACTGAATGAACAGGTTGGCGAAGATCAGGAGTTCCGAATAATGTTCTTAAATTTGGTCCTGCAGGAACTCACTCTTTCTCAGGAAAGATTAAAAAATGCAATCATAGAGGGTAATATTGATGATATTAAAAAGATACTGCACAAACTGAAAGGAACTTCCGGAACCGCCGGCCTGTTTAAACTCGCAGAAACTTCTGCAAACTGGGAAAACAAAATAGAAACATCTGGAGATTGCCAGTCACTGGAGAAAGAGATGAAAACTGAAATAGCAATTGGGCTGGATTTAATGAAAGGACTGCTAAATTAAAAAAGAAAGATATGGTAATTCTAATCGCCGAAGACGACGAATTGATTCTAAAAACAATTGAACATAAATTACTCAAAGATGGATATAAAGTTATTTTAAGCCGGAATGGTAAAGAAGCCATCGACCATATACAAAACACAGACATAAACCTTATCATCACGGATATAATGATGCCTTTTGCCTCGGGAATAGAAATCCTTTCGGCCATTAAATCAACAGGGAAAAAAATACCCGTTATTATGCTTTCGAGTATGGGGCAGGAAGAAGTGGTTCTGAATGCTTTTGATTTGGGCGCCTCTGATTTCATCGTGAAACCTTTCAGTCCCAATGAATTGATGTTGAGAACCAAAAGATTGATTTCAAAATAGAAGACTAATGCTGTTTCTAGACATTTCACTCCATTTTCTTTTCGATACATTTCTGGGAATATTGTTAATCGTTTTCTTGTTAATTGCCGGGGTACTGTACTACAGTTTTTACCTCTTCAAAAAACTCATCGATCTTATATACTGGTCAAAGGAAATAGATTACAAAGTGTCGCAGGCAATTGTTCACGGCAGTGATGAAGGAGAACAAAAAGACAGCGGCACTTTCAGTCAATATTCTAATAACTCTTCTTTCCGCGATTTATTTTTAGAAAAACTGGTCGACTCAGAAAAGAAATTTTCGGGAACAGCACAGAACGAAATCAATAAACTTTTTCAGGATTATAATCTTGAAAAAGAGGCCTTGAAAAAATTAGATTCAAAAAAAACTCACCTTATTGCAGGCGGCATACAGGAACTTACCTCCATGCGGGTAGAAGCGGCAGTTACAAAAATAAATTCTTTTTTAACCCATCCTTCGCCTCTTGTTTATCAGGAAGCGCAATATGCGATGGTCGGTTTTAAAGGTTTCAACGGCCTGCAGTTTTTGAATACCGTTTCAAATAAAATTTCGGAATGGCAACAATTGCGCTTGCTTATTTCGATCCCACACATTCCTAAAAATTGCGATGATACCGTAAATAGTTGGTTACAAAGTGAAAACAATTCCGTCATTATCTTTACGCTTCGGTTAGCGAGAAAATTTCAGATGTTATCATTTTATTCTCCAATTCTACATTTACTGAACCATTCTTCAGAGCAGATCAGAATACAGGCAGTACAAACCTTACAGTCCCTGGAAAACCCTTCTACTGTAAATGATCTTACCGCATCTTATGCGAATCAGACAACAGACGTTCAGGTTGAAATCATAAAGGCTTTAAAAATGGCAAAAGACCAAAGTTCTACAGATTTTTTAAAAACACAACTGATTGAGCATCCTTTTCCAAAGTTAAAAATCTTCGCGGCCGAAGCTCTTTTCGCGCTCGGCCAGGAATCTTTTTTAATCAGTCTGGCAGAAGACGGATCTGCTCCGGAGCAAATTATCCAAATTATTAAACACTCAATGCAGGAAAGGATATGTTAGCGTTTTCACAGATCATTTATGAACTTATCATCTGGCTGTTCCTATTGTATGGAACAGCGGTATTTCTCGTTTACGGATGGATCGGAATTTATGCGCTCGGTGCTGTTATCCGATACAAAAAAGAGAATACTTTTACCGATTACAGCATTATCGCATCTAACCCGAATGCGCTCACTTTCAGCGTTATTGCTCCCGCTTATAACGAAGGCATGACCATCGTAGAGAATGTAAGATCTCTTTTGTCTCTCTATTATCATAACCTGGAAATCATCATTGTAAATGATGGAAGCAAAGACGATTCGATATTAAAACTGATTGAGGCTTATGAACTTGAAGCAGTCTCTTTTTTTGTACAGGGTGAAATAGAAACCAATAAGATCCGCGAAGTTTATAAAAGCAAAAACCCCGCCTTCAAAAAATTAATTATCGTAGACAAAGACAATGGCGGTAAAGCAGATGCGCTGAACGTCGGAGTCAATATATCTTCCGGTGAGTATCTTGTCTGTATCGACGTAGACTGTATTCTGGAACAGGACGCGATCTTGAAATTAGCAAAACCTTTTCTGGAACAAACCGATAAAAAATTGATTGCCTGTGGTGGAATCATCCGTCTGGCCAATAACTGTAAAATAGAAAATGGCAAAGTCACCGACATTAATATTCCCAAAACACTGTTAGGAAGAACCCAGGCTTTAGAATATATCAGAGCTTTTGTCTTAGGGCGAATGGCCTGGTCACGCGCTTCAGGATTAATTTTAATTTCAGGGGCTTTCGGTGTTTTTGACCGAAAAATAGTTCTCGCCTGTGGAGGTTACGACCGGAAAACCGTTGGCGAAGATATGGAGTTGGTGGTCCGTATGCGAAAGTATATGGAAGAACAAAACGAACCCTACGAAGTTATCACCATTCCCGATCCTTTGTGCTGGACCGAAGCACCGGAAACAAAGGATATTCTAAAAAAACAGCGAAACCGCTGGATGCGTGGCACCATGGAGACGCTGTGGAAGCACCGTAAATTAATGTTTAATCCAAAATATGGAAAACTGGGAATGATCAGTCTTCCCTACTGGTTTTTTTTTGAATTCCTGGGCCCGCTGGTTGAATTTTTAGGTTATGTTATTTTTATTGTTTTTTTGATTTTAGGAATTATCAACTGGCCTTTCTTTATTATTTTATTCGCTTTGGTTATTTCATCAGGATTTCTTTTTTCGATCTATGGTATTTTGGTAGATCTCTTAAGTCACCAGGTTTATGCTAAAAGGAAAGATTTCCTCGCCTTAATCGGTACCGCCCTTTTAGAACCGTTCTATTTTCATCCTCTGGTGGTTAAAGCAGGAGTGAGCGGGTTTATCGATTATTTTAAAAAATCCCACACTTGGGGCGAAATGACGAGACAGGGCTTTCATCAGAACCATCAGAATTTACCGTTCAAAAAGCGGGTGTGGGCAAAGCTCCAGCTTGGGCTTCATCAGTGGGGCCTATTTGCAGGTGTCTTTTTACTGCTGTTTTCAGTGGGAACCGTTTCAGAGTGGATTTGGTACCGACATACTTTTCAAACGCTGAACAGTCCAATGCTCGGCGAACATCTTTTACTGAATAATCTGATATTTGTATTAAAATTGATAATGGGTTCTGGGCTCATTTATTTAATTTTAAATTTCCTGAAAGAAAGCTGGGCGAAAACTTTAATCGTCCTCACCTTCACCCTCGTCATTGTCACCCACTACCTTTTATTCATTTATTTTTCAGAATCTCATAATTTATTAGGTGCCGATATTCTGTATTACAGTAAAGCTGAAATGAAGCAGATTTTAGAGGCAAGCGGAATGCTCAGTTATAAAAACTTTGCCTTACTGGGAATTTTAGTTACCCTCTCTTTCATTCCTTTCTGGTTCGCTTCTAAATCCTCTTTTAAACCCAAATATGTTGGCGCAGTATTTTTAGGTCTCGGAGCAATCAGTTTTTCTGTCCCTAATGATATGCTGCTGTCAGATCATTCAAAAGGTTTAAATGAATTTGATCAGAACGCCGCGAAAAGCAAATGGGCTTATTTTTTAAATTCTAACATCGATAACTTCATCAGTGAACATCCGGAATTAATTGCTTTTGGTGGTGATTCAAATAATTTTGAAATCAATTCGGGGATGCTCGACAAATCGTTCCCATTTTGGCGAAAAGAAAATACCCCGGACTTTTTAGGCTCGTATCTGAACAAATCTGAAAAAGTACCGAATCTTGTTTTCGTCCTCGTCGAAGGTTTAGGGCATGCCTACAGTTCGCCGAACGGCTATGTCGGGAACTTCACGCCTTTCATCGATTCACTCGCAGGCAAAAGCCTTTATTGGGAAAATAATTTAAGTTCCACCGGCAGAACATTTGGCGTTCTACCTACGATTACAGGTTCATTACCTTTCGGAAAAAACGGCTTTTTGGAAATAGAAAAAACGCCCGACCATTTCAATCTGTACACTGTTTTAAAATCAAACGGATTTGAAACAGGTTTTTTCTATGGCGGCAACAGTGCTTTTGACCGTATAAAAGAATTTCTGGAATACAGCAAAGTCGATAATATAATAGATCAGTTTTCATATGATGCACCCTATCAAAAATTGCCGGCGAGCGTGGGCGGCGAAAGTTGGGGCTATGAGGATCAGGCTGTTTTCGGAAAAATGCTGCAGGTTCAGAAACCATTGGTAAAACCGTATTTCGATATTATTCTTACTTTATCAACGCATAATCCGTTTTTAATTAATAATGCTCCTTATTACGAGAAGTTGTTTACGCAACGGGTGAATTCAAATCAACTGTCAAACAAGCAGAAAAGATGGGCGCTGGATAACAAAAAGCAGTTGGTTTCAGTATTAAATCTGGATGATGCATTACATGATTTTTTTAAAAGTTACCGAAAACGCGAAGATTTTAATAATACCATTTTTGTGATCACCGGTGACCACAGTATGCCGGAAATCACGCTGGAATCGAAAATAGACCGCTACCATGTTCCTTTGTTGGTGTATTCTCCTCTGCTAAAGGAGTCCAAACATTTTAGAAATATCGTAAGCCATTTTGATGTGGCACCTTCGATTCTGGCCTATTACAGAGAAAATTATACTATTTCGACTCCGTCTACTGTTACCTGGGTGGGCAGAGGTCTTTCAGAAAAACCAAGAACTGACCAATTGAGGATTCCATTAATGCAGAGTAAAAATCAACTGATCGACTACGTTTACGGAAAATATCACCTGCAAAATAACCAACTTTTACTTTTAAATAATCTGCAGGAAAATGGTATAAATAACCAAGCAGCTTTTAACAAAGCCAACGGGAGTTTCAAAGAGTTCAAAAATATGAATTCTCAGTTTTACAGCACTAAAAAGCTGATGCCGGATTCCGTGATCTCCAGCTTCATGAAAAAAACCCGATCGAACTTTTAAAACTTTTTGGTATATCCAAGAGAAAAATCATACTGATTTCCCTTTGTTTTAGGCAAATATTCTGTATTGTAATACATCGCAGAAATAGAGAACAGGTTTGTTTTTTGCACCGCAAAATTATATTCTCCGCCAATTTTGAAAGTTTTCAGTTTGTAGATTTCGTTTTCCAATAAATTGCTGAGATAACTTTCTGGGCTGATGCCGGTTCCGATTTGAAAAGCAAAATAATCCGTAGCTCCTGTGGTATAATAGCGAACCGTCCCCGTATAAGACTGAGAAATATTATCATTATCCGGCGTAATATAGGTCCTTAAATTAAACCAGAAATTCTTGTAATATTTTCCTACAGATGCCGTATACATCCAAATATTATTACTAAAATAAAGTTGTCTGTAGCCTACTTCAGCTTCATAACTTTTGGGAAGATTCGCATTTAAAGAAACACCGCTTCTAAATTTCGGAAAGATTCCGACGTCATTGGAATAGCCCGCGCCTACATACAGATAAAACATTTTCGATAACTTCGGATAAGCCTCAAGTTCAAACTGAGTGCCGCTTGATGCAAATTTATTGGCGTAATTCCCTTTCAGAATAACCGACCCGATTGGCGTAACCCTTTTATAGCTGAGTCCTACAATATGCCAGTCATCATCAAACTGTTTATCAAAATGAGAAAAATTATAGGCAATACCCATGGCATTTTTAGAAGTAAAATCATTTATTTTAATGGAAAGAGCTCTGGCTTCTGTATTTTTGGGATTAATTCGTATAAGAGTATTGACAGCCTTCTCAGCGTCTGCGTAATTCGAATTATTAAAATCCACTTTCCCCTTCAACAATAAAAGCGCTTCGGATTGAGGATGGTACTCCAGTCCTTTATTCAGGATTTCAATTGCTTTATCATTTTGGTCGTTCCAATATTCCAGAGAAGCGTATGCTATAAAAAAATCTTCATCACGAACTTCTTTTTTCTCAAGTCCATCAAACACAGCTCTTGCTGAACTTAAATCATTAGTCCACGTGTAAAGACGGCCTAAGAAAACAGAAATGTCGGTATAATCCGGTGCCTTTTCCAGCGCTTCCTTTGTGAGTTTAATAGCGGCGGTATAATCTTTCTGCTCAAAAGCAGCGTTCCGCGCTTCACTGAACAATTCATCAGCACTTAAATTTTGCTGGCTGTACAGTGCAAAAGGAAATAACAATACCATTAAAAAACCAAGACAATTTTTCATCAAATTTCAAATAAAGGGTAAAAGATATTTTATATAAATTCAGGAAACAAATATATTGAACTTTTATTTAGTTATGCTTAATAACAAAAAGTGAAACTTCTATTTTTCATTACCCGAAATAGTCTGATGCCGACAATCTGAAGAGAATAATTCTCATTCAGGGGCAATAAAAAAGGTAAACCCTTTTTTTTAACCTGGAAATAACCGGAAAATATTGGCTTAATTTTCGCTTTTAATCTCTAAACTTTTAATGAAAAATCCAACTTTTATTCGCCTCACCGATAAAGGAATATACTGCATTCCGGGTAAATTCTACATTGATCCCTGGAAACCCGTTGATCTGGCCGTAATTTCTCACGGGCACGGTGACCACGCACGTTGGGGAATGAAAAAATATTTGTGTCATCGGTTTACGAAGCCCATTTTAAAACATAGAATTGGGGAAGATATTGAAATTCAAACGGTGGAATATGGAGAAGAAACTATTATTAATGGAGTAAAAATTTCCTTACATCCTGCCGGACATATCATCGGATCGGCGCAGATCAGAATGGAGTACAAAGGTTATGTGATTGTCTTTTCCGGAGATTATAAAACAGACGACGACGGATTGTCAACGCCATTTGAATTGGTGAAATGCAATGAATTTATCACCGAAAGCACTTTTGGACTACCAATTTACAACTGGTTAAAACCGCAGGAATATTCAGAATTAATGCAAACCTGGGTTCAGCAAAATCGCGAAAACGGTAAAACGTCTGTCTTCATTGGTTATTCTTTAGGAAAAGCCCAACGGATTATGAAATCGATAGAAGGCAGAGGAAAGATTTTCGTTCATCAGTCGATCGGTAAACTGAATGAGGGAATGGAATCGGTCGGGATCGATTTACCCGAATATGAAACGCTGAATTTTCAGGAGAGTTTAAAATCAACCAACGGCGAAATCGTGATTTTACCGCCCGCATTATTTGATTCCAACATCATAAAAAAAATACCGAATCGTGCCACCGCGATCTGTTCCGGCTGGATGCAGGTTCGGGGTTCCAGAAGGTGGCGCTCTGCGGATGCCGGATTTGCAATTTCCGATCACGCAGACTGGAACGGATTAATTGAAACCGTGAAAGCCACCGAAGCCGAAAAAGTTTATGTCACCCACGGACAAACCGCCGTATTTTCTAAATATTTAAATGAAATCGGAATCAATGCCGTAGAATTAAAAACCATTTTCGGAGATGAAGAAACCACCGAAAAAGAACTGATAGAAACTAAATGAAAGATTTTGCCCAACTCATCAATGCGCTCGACAGCACCAACAAAACAACCGCGAAAGTAGAGGCGATGGTTTCTTACCTGAACACCGCAGATGCCAATGACAAGTTATGGTTCCTAGCTTTATTTACCGGCAAAAGACCGAAAAGACCGGTAAACACTAATCTTTTAAAACAATGGGCTTTAGAAATCACACTGCTTCCGGAGTGGCTTTTTATAGAATCGTATGCTGCCGTAGGCGATCTGGGCGAAACATTATCACTAATCCTTCCCAACGCAGAAAACCAAATCGATAAACCGTTAACACAATGGATGACCGAATTGACTGCCTTAAAAGACCAAACCGATGATGAAAAGAAAAAGTATGTCCTGGAATCCTGGAACGGTTTGAATCATGTGGAACGATTCATCTTTAACAAATTAATTGGCGGAAGTTTTCGAATCGGAGTTTCTAAAAAACTGTTAATCAATGCACTGTCTAAATATTCCGGTATTGAAACCAATATTCTGATGCACAGCATTATGGGAAAATGGAAAATCGAAGATAAGAATTTTGACGATTTAATTCTGGGAACCCATATCAATCCTGATGCTTCCAAACCTTATCCTTTTTGTCTGGCGTATCCTTTAGAAAAAGAAATTCAGGAACTGGGCGACCGGAAAAACTGGCAGGCAGAATTTAAATGGGACGGCATCCGCGGGCAGTTCATCAAGCGAAATGAAGAAATATTTATTTGGTCCCGCGGTGAAG
The DNA here is from genome assembly GCF_004359195.1 of Chryseobacterium salivictor. Lineage (NCBI taxonomy): Bacteria > Pseudomonadati > Bacteroidota > Flavobacteriia > Flavobacteriales > Weeksellaceae > Chryseobacterium > Chryseobacterium salivictor. The sequence continues at coordinate 441,015 of NZ_CP037954.1, forward strand.
AATTAGTCACAGAACAGTTTCCCGAAATTGTTTCCGCGTTAAAAGAAGTGGAAGGTAATTTTGTAATCGATGGTGAAATTCTCGTGGTAAAAGACGACAGAGTTCTTAATTTTAATGAACTGCAGAAACGCCTGAACCGAAAAACAATTCCTAAAAAAATGCTGGAGGAACTTCCTTGTCATATTTTTGTTTATGATATTTTGGAACTGGAATTTGAGGATCTGAGAGAAAGGTCTTTGTCTGAAAGACGATTGCTTTTAGAAAGTTTACTTGTAGATGCTCCACTCAAAAACATTAAAATATCAGAGATTATTACAACCGGCACTTGGGAAGAATTAGCCCAAATCAGAGAAAACTCCCGGGACAATAATTCTGAGGGTTTAATGTTAAAAGAAACAAATTCGCGATACCACGCCGGCAGAAAAAAAGGCGACTGGTGGAAATGGAAAGTCAGTCCGCTCACGATTGATGCGGTATTAATTTATGCTCAAAAAGGGTCCGGCCGCCGAAGCAGCTACTATACTGATTATACTTTTGCAGTAAAAAATGATGATAAACTCGTCACCATTGCGAAAGCTTATTCAGGTTTGACGGACAAAGAAATTATGGAAGTCAGCAAGTTTGTGAACAAAAACGCGATCGAAAAATTCGGGCCCGTCCGAACCGTAAAACCTGAACTGGTTTTTGAAATCGCTTTCGAAGGAATCGGTTTCAGCAGCCGGCATAAAAGTGGCGTGGCATTGCGCTTCCCGCGAATCGTTCGTTGGCGGCGGGACAAAACAGCCGATCAAATTGATGACCTCGAGGAAATTAAAAAACTGATTACTTAATTTTTAAAACTACGAAAGATCTCATAATTTTTTAATGATAATTTTGTTAAAGCAAGACGTACGGCACCATAAAAAAAAAAGATTTTCCCTTTATTTTAATCGTGAAATATAAGAGTGAAACTGGTGTTTGAAAATATATTTAAATTCTGAATGACCGAAAAATTTAAAAATTCCACAGGTTTCCAGATCATCGAAAAATGGATGGAAGACAAAGACCGGGAACCATTTGGTTTTCAGTCTGAAACATGGTATAAATTTTCCCAGAATTATTCGGGAATGGTGATCGCGCCAACAGGTTTTGGAAAAACATTCTCGGTTTTTTTAGCCGTCGTCATCGATTATATGAACAATCCGGACCACTACAAATCCGGCATGAAACTGTTGTGGATCACTCCACTGCGCGCTTTAGCAAAAGATATTGCGAAAGCGATGAGTGAAGCTCTGGAAGAAATCGGATTAGACTGGGAAGTTGCTGTGAGAAATGGTGATACACCTAAAGAAATCCGGGCGAAGCAGACCAAAAAAACGCCTGATATTTTAATCATAACGCCCGAAAGTCTGCATCTGCTTTTAGCACAAAAACAACACCCGAAATTTTTTAAAAATCTTCAGTGCATTGTTGTTGATGAATGGCACGAGCTGCTCAGTTCGAAACGCGGCGTGATGACCGAACTCGCCGTTTCAAGGATATTTAGTTATCAGAACAAAATAAAAATCTGGGGAATCACAGCAACCATCGGAAATCTGGACGAAGCCATGGAAGTCCTTATTCCCTACCCGATTAAAAAAACTAAAATTGTTGCCAAAGAAAAAAAGAAAATCGAAATCAAATCTGTTTTCCCCGATGATGTCGAAGTTTTGCCTTGGGCAGGACATTTAGGAACCAAACTCGCTGATAAAATAATTCCCATTATTCTGGAAAGTCAAACAACTTTGGTGTTTACCAATACCCGAAGTCAGGCCGAAATGTGGTATCAGGTTTTGCTGAATGAACATCCCGATTTTGCGGGACAGATCGCGATTCATCACAGTTCCGTGGATAAAGATATCCGGATCTGGATTGAAGAAAATTTATCTTCAGGATATTTAAAAGCCGTCATCTCCACCTCATCGCTGGATTTGGGCGTAGATTTCAAACCCGTTGACACCGTTATTCAGATCGGCTCCAGTAAAGGAATTGCAAGATTTTTACAACGTGCCGGACGAAGCGGACATTCGCCTTTCGAAACTTCAAAAATCTATTTTGTTCCAACCCATTCTTTAGAACTTATTGAAGTTGCGGCTTTGAAGGAAGCCGTGAAACAAAATAAAATCGAACCGCGCGAACCTCTGGTTTTATGTTATGATGTTTTACTTCAATTTGTTTTAACACTCGCAGTTGGAGATGGTTTTGATGAAAAAGAAACCTTCAGCCAAATTACTCAGACGAATGCTTTTAAAGAGTTGTCACCTGAAGAATGGAACTGGATTTTAACGTTCATTACGGTTGGCGGAAAATTAAAAAACTACGAAGAATATCATAAAGTTGTAATTGAAAACGGTCTGTATAAAGTTATTTCACGCAGAATTGCAATGCTGCACCGGATGAATATTGGCGCGATTGTAAGCGATTCCATGTTGAAAGTAAAGTTTTTCGGCGGCGGATATATCGGCATGATCGAAGAGTATTTTATTTCTAAATTAAATAAAAATGATAAGTTCGTTTTGGCCGGAAGAGTTCTTGAAGTTTCCCACGTCAAAGAAATGACCGTGTACGTTCGGAACTCCAGTGGAAAAGGAATCGTCCCGAGTTATTTGGGCGGAAGATTACCTTTATCCTCCTATTTGAGCGGTTTTCTGAGACAAAAACTTTCAGAATCTCTCAACGCGAAATCTTCTGAAAAAGAACTGCGGTTTTTGCATCCGCTTCTGGTCAGCCAACAGGAAAACTCACATATTCCAAGCGAAAACGAGTTTCTGGTCGAACGCATCAAAACCCGCGAAGGCCATCATCTGTTTATGTATCCGTTTGAAGGCAGATTGATTCACGAAGTGATGTCGGCCTTGGTTGCCTATCGAATTTCCAGGATTTCACCCATTTCTTTTTCAATTGCGATGAATGATTATGGTTTTGAATTATTTTCGAAAATCGAAATTCCGTTGAGTGAAGAAAATATTTCAGAAATATTATCCAAAGAACATTTAATCCGCGATGTAATGGCGTCAGTCAATTCAACGGAAATGGCCAGGCGGAAGTTTCGGGATATCGCAGTAATTTCTGGAATGGTCATCAGGACGTATCCGGGACAGCAGAAAAATAATAAAAATTTACAGTCATCTTCAGGTTTAATATTTAATGTGCTGGAGGATTACGATCCCGAAAATTTATTATTTAAGCAGGCATATTCCGAAGTTTTTTTTCAGCAGATCGATGAAGCGAGATTGGTCGAGGCCTTTGACCGTATTCATAAAAGTGAGATTATTATTAAAAATTCAAATACCTTTACTCCCTTAAGTTTTCCTATTAAAGTTGACAGTCTGCGCCAAAGTTTGAGCAGCGAAGATCTGAAAGCCCGTATTCTGAGAATGAAAATGGAAGCCATGAAAAAGAAAATGAAAAAATGAATCTGCAGACTATAGAAAAAACCGTTCAGAAAGAAACCCTCATTTTTACCAATCAGCGTGCCCTTTTTTGGACGGAAAATAAAGCTTTAATTATCAGCGATTTACATTTAGGAAAAACCGCTTATTTTAGAAAAAACGGCATCCCGGTTCCGTCGGATATTTTAGAAGATGATCTGGAAAGACTGGATTTTTTAATTCAACATTTTGAAGCAGAGCAACTTATCGTTGTCGGTGATTTTTTGCACGCCGGAAAAAACGCAGATTTCAAAATATTTGAAGAATGGCGAAAGTTAAATATTACCCTGAAAATTATTTTAATTAAAGGAAATCATGATATAAAAAATGCTGACTTTTTACTTGATTTAAACATCCACATCATTGAAAATTCTCTTTACACCGAACCTTTTACTTTTATTCATATCCCGGAAAATACAGAAAATCAGTTTTCAATTTCCGGACATCTTCATCCCGGCGTTACGGTAAAACTGGAAAAGCGAAAATCTGTAAGATTGCCGTGTTTTCGGCTTTCAGAAAATCAGTTAATTCTTCCGGCTTTCAGTAAATTTACCGGCCTGGACACTCAGTCCTGTCAGGATTTTGAATGTATTGCCTTTACGGAAGATTTGATTTTTGAACTTTAGAGTCAAGTTCAAAATGCTAAATTTTAAAAGCCCAAAAAAACAAAACTTTCAGTTTTCTATCTATAATTTTAAATGACTGAAAAATAGAGCCGTTTACTTTGTAATTAATTAAAATTTCTAATATGGCGCGCGAATTAAAATCTCAACCAAATCCTGTAAAACTCGCTGTGATACAAAATTGACGAAATCATTTCGTTCGAAATGGGGAAGATGCAAACGGGTGGTCTTTTCGAAATCATTAACCCGAATCGAGTAAAAAGCAATTCCGATTTCATTACTGAATTCATCAGAATTCGGCCCGGCAACTCCGGTGGTAGAAAGCGAAATATTTGTTTTGAAAAGCTTTTGAGCACCCAAACTCATTTCCCGTGCAACTTCTTCAGAAACCACTGTTTTCTCCTGAATCGTTTTTTCAGAAACGCCCAGAATTTCTATTTTTTTGTGATAATCGTAAGCGATAATTCCACCAAGGAAATAAGTAGAACTTCCTGAAATTGAAGTGAGTAATTTTGAAAGTTCGCCGCCGGTACAACTTTCAGCTGTAGAAACCGTGAGCTTTTTTTCATCTAAAATTTCTTTTAAAATTTCCTGAATATCGTCACCGTTCCAGGAAATGACATGATTACCGATTAAAGGATTTAATTTCTGAACTTCCTCTTCAATCCGCAGTTCGAGTTCTTTCTGATTTTTACCCTGAGCAGTTAAGCGCAATTTAATTCGGTTTCCCACGGGAAGATATGAAAGCGAAATATCCTTTGGTAAAGCCAATTCCCAACTTTCAATTTGTTCAGATAATACACTTTCAGGAATTCCGACCACAGAAATAGTGTGCGTTACAATGTAATTCAAACTCCATTTTTCGGCGAGAAAAGGAATGATTTTATGTTTAATCAAAGGTTTTACCTCGAACGGAACTCCGGGCATACAAATGGCAATCTTTCCATTTTCCTGAATCATCTGACAGGGCGCGCTTCCGTTCTCGTTTTGAAAAATAAAGGCTTTGCTTAAGACTTCGGCCTGTGGTTTATTGAGTTCTAAAAGATGGGCACGGTTTCTTTTCTCAAATAACCTCCGCAAATGGTCGTAAGTTTCGGGATCCAGAATGATTTCATCATTAAAGAATTCTTTAAAAGCGGTTTTGGTTTTATCGTCTTTGGTAGGGCCCAAACCGCCTGTCGTAATCACCAAATCTGCCATTTCAAAAGCTGATTTCAGGTTTCTTTTAATGCTTTCTATTTCATCGGAAACCGTTAAAATCTGCACCACCGGAATTCCGATTTTCTTGAGTTCGGCTGCGATGAAATTAGAATTGGTATCGACTGTATTTCCCGACAAAATTTCGTCGCCTATGGTGATGAGAACTGCTTTCATATCAAATTTTAAGACGATAAAATTACTGAATTATATTCCAGCCACCGAAATAAAATCCAGTATTTTTTGGATGCCGAATCTGCAGCCCGGCTTGAATGAAACTCATTTTTTAGCTAAGAACCAGCCATGAAAAAAATAGCGGGAATGGAAGACGAAAAATGCTGCCATAAAAAATCAAAATAGATCCTGCTTTGTCAATGGTTTGGCTAAAATAAAAAATATTACTCATCCTGTTCCACCCAAATCAAATTTCCTGTTTGATAACCCAATTTTTTAGCTTTCTCCAAAAACCTTTCTCTGTAGGAAACGGGAATGGTTTTCTCCCGTGAAAGAATCCACAAATAATCGAGATTGTTGCCAGCTACTAAGGCATATTTGTAATCCTCATCGATATCGATGATGTTATAGCCTGCCCAAATTGGTTTAAAAAAAGAAACTTTCAACCTCGCCACATTTTCATTTTCTACGAATTTGGCTTCGCCGATACTTTCTTTCCATTTATTTTTCACGTAGTCATAACCTCTATTATCCACTTTGATATTGCCGTTGTCTTTCATGGAATAGGTTGCGGTGACGTTCTTCATATTCCTCTCAAAACGGTAATCGAAACGGGCTATCTCATACCATTTTCCCAAATATTTTTTAGCGTTAAAATTTTGGACGGCAGTTGCTCCTTTAGGAATTCCCACAGAACAGGAATGTAGAAATGCGACACCCAAAATCCCAAGCGCAACGGGGATTGCGAGTTTATTTAAATTTTTCATACTTTTTATTTAACGGCCAAACCTGAAATATTCGGCCAGATGATGTGTTTTTTTTCTCAGAAAATCAGAAACCATTTTCATTCCGGTTACAGAAAAAGTGATGCCATTTCCGCCGAAACCAAGAACGAAATAAGAATTTTTAAATTTTGGATGTTCACCGATATACGGTAATCCGTCTTTGGTTTCCCCGAAAGTTCCTGCCCAAACGAAATCGGTATCAAAGGGCTGATCCGGTAAAACACTGTTATAGATTTTAATAATTTCTTTTTGCTTTTTGCTCAAAAATTGATCCCGCTTTTCCGGATTTTGAAAATCTTCATCGCCGCCGCCCATGAGAATTCTGCCGTCATCAGTAGATCTCATATAAAGATACGGATCATCGGTATTCCAAAACAGGGTTTTCGAAAAGTTTTTGTTTTTAATCTGTCCCATTTCAGAAACCATCGCAAATGTACTTTTAAGCTGTACAAAATCTTCTTTGATGAGATTTTTACTTTCGTAACCGATACAGTAAATAATTTTCCTGGCTTTGATTTTAAAACCGCTTGCTAATTTCACTTCATTATAATTCGGGTGATATTCAACAGATTTCATTTCGGTTTTATCGAAAATTTTCAATCCTTTCGCTGCATTGTACTGCAAAAGTTCATGAGCCAAATTAAAGGCATCAACGCTTGCTCCCTGTTTTGATAAAATCCCGCCATGCGTTTTTTTCAAACCAAACTGATCTGCAATCTCGTCGGGATCAAGCCATTTCACTTTAAATCCTGCTTCTTTTCTGGCCTCAAATTCTTTCTTTAGCCAGGAAACATGTTTTTTCTTCGAAGCGAAATACAGTGACTCTTTCCGCTTAAAACCTGCTTTTGATTTTATTTTTTTTGAAATCTTCTCCAGTTCATCGATGGAAACTGAGCACGCCTGATAACTTGCTAATGCTGCCTCATTTCCGATTTCGTCTTTCAATTTATAAAGTGGAATATCGATTTCGTATTGCAACATTGATGTGGTTGCAGAAGTGCTTCCATTGCAGATTTCGCGTTTGTCGATCAGAATGGTTTTGTAGCCTTCTTCCGTCATCTGATGAGCGATTAAACTTCCTGTAATTCCTGCGCCGATGATAAGAATCTCACATTTTTCATCTTGTTTTAAAGAAGGATAGGAAGAAAGCAGTCCGTTCTTCACCAGCCAAAAAGGTTCATTTGATTTTAAATCCATACTCATTATTTTGAATTGCTGAAAATCAAAAACTAAGCCGCAGTATTAAATCCACAATAAAAGCCTTCTTATTTTATCAAATCATCTTATTTAATAAAACTTTAACATGCTAAAGTTTTAATTACTGCGTTTTGGTTTGCTTTTTGAATGGATATGAGCACCGCAAAAAAATTGATTTAATCTTTTTCACAGGAATCAATTTTATTTAATCCTTAAAAATTCGATAATATGTCTACCGAAAACTTAAATCAAAAAGAAGCAATTGAAAAACTGAAAAAACTTTCTGAAAGTGCGCGAATATGTATGTTCTGCACCGATTTAGATTCTCATCCCAATTCCTGCCGTCCCATGAGTTTACGGGAAACTGATGATCAGGGAAACCTATGGTTTATCAGCAGTGATCAGAGTCATAAGAACTTTGAAATTCAAAAAGACAATCGGGTTCAACTATATTTTATGAACAACAGTGATTCTGAATATCTTTCTATTTTGGGGAAAGCATTTATTTATAAAGATAAAGAAACTATTGAAGAAAAATGGAGTGCAATGGCAAATGCCTGGTTCGATGGAAAAGACGATCCGAATGTGTCTGTCATCAGAGTTACTCCAGATGAAACCTATTATTGGGAACCGAAAGTTGGAAAATTTGTTTCAATGCTTCATTTTGCAACCGCGGCCATTTCAGGTCAGAAATCTGATAATGATGATGGAAGGGAAGGAACATTACACATTTAATATTAACTCATTAAAATATAAATTATGAAACCAGACTTAGGAATTACGCAAAAAAACTTAACCGCCGTTCACAAAATTTTAAATGGTGTCTTGGCTGACGGAAATATTCTTTACATCAAACTAAGAAAATTTCATTGGAATTTATCCGGTGATAATTTCATGGAACTGCATCTTTTGTTCGAAGACCAGTACACTCAAGTGGGTGAAGCAGTAGACGAAGTTGCAGAGAGAATCAGTACTTTGGGCGGCACTGCAATCGGAACCTCGATTGAATTCGCGAAAGAATCCCAGTTGAAGGAAACTCCTGGAAAAGTGCCTGACACTCAGGGAATGCTGAAAGAACTAGTGGCTGATCACGAAACAATCGTCAAATCATTACGCGACAATTTAGATAAAGTAGAAGAAGATCATAATGATGCAGGAACTGCTGATTTCTTAAATGGATTGATGCAGGAGCACGAAAAAATGGCCTGGAAACTGAGAAAATATTTCAAAGAATCATAAAATTCGTCTTTGAGCTAAAACCATCAAATTCTGCATGATGTTTTACTGTTATTATAAATTTAAGATAACAAACTGAAACAAAAAGTACAGCTGAAAAAAAATCAGCTGTACTTTTTTATATGGAATGTAAATATTATATCTGGTTTAATCTGGACAAACGAATAATTAATCCCACAACATAAAAATTTCCCTTCCGGAAATGAAAGGGAAAAAACATTATTAAGAATTGAAATACTATTTAAAAATTTTAGCTAAAAAAGTTTTCATGGCTTCCCAGGATTTCTTGTCGACTTCTTTATTGTAAGCGACTTTCAGATTGAATTTCTCGCCAATTGCGGTAGACGCAGGATTGGTAAATGAATGAATGGCATTTGGATAATCGATGAACTGATAATCTATTTTGGCAGAATCCATTTGTTTTTTGAAAGCTGCAATTTCTTTGGCGGGAACATAAGTATCTGCCTCGCCGTTTAAAACTAAAATTTTTACCTCATTATTTTTCGGTTTGATTCCGGTCATTAAATTTCCATGAAAAGAAACAGCACCTTTCAGTTCGTCTTCCAAACGTGCCATATTTAAAGCTTGCGCTCCACCAAAGCAATATCCGATTACGGCAATTTTATCATAATTGGCATTGGGGAATTTCAGAAGCTGCGCCTTTGCCTTATCAAATTTCAATTTTGCATCGATAGGAATTTTATAGAATTCTCCTGATAATTTTGCGGCTTCTTCGGGATTATCAACGGTTTTTCCATCGCCGTAATAATCCACGGCCATTGCAAAATAGCCTAATTCTGCCAGTTGTTTAGCCCGGTTTTTTACATAATCAGTTACGCCCCACCATTCCGGAAGAACCATCACAACAGGTCTCACCTCGTTTGCGTCCCCTAAATATGCAACAAATGACTGATAACTTTTGCCGTCAATGTCATAAGTTACTTCTTCTGTAGTCATTTTTCCGGTGGTCGATTTCACAGAATTTAAACCATTTCTTACATTGTCTTTTTTCTCCTTACAGGAAAAAATAAAAAGCAGCAAAACAATTACCGCAGAAATTTTGAGTATTTTCATGATTAAAATATTAATAATTTGAATGATTAAAGGTAAGAATTCTAAAGTTCAAATAATAAAAAACGCAACGGTATCGCTGCGTTTTTTAATAGTATTAAAGTTGATTTTTTAATGAATATGTTTTTCGGCATGGTAAGAACTTCTCACCAATGGCGAACTTTCTACGTGACGGAATCCCAGACTTCGGGCAAAATCACCGAATTCATTAAACTCTTCCGGAGTAACAAATTTTTTCACGGGCAAATGTTTCTTTGTCGGCTGCAGATATTGACCGATGGTAATGACATCCACATTGGCATTTCTTATGTCTTCGATGGTTTGGAAAACCTCAGCATTTTCTTCACCTAAACCAAGCATTAAACCGGTTTTCGTTCTTTTTTGCCCAGCTTCTTTTAAGTAAGAAAGAACTTCTAAACTTCTTTCATATTTCGCCTGAATCCTCACTTCTCTGGTTAATCTTTTCACGGTTTCCATATTATGGGAAATCACTTCCGGATGAACTTCAATTAAACGATCGATATGTTTGGTGATTCCCTGAAAATCCGGAATCAACGTTTCCATGGTTGTTCCGGGAGAAATCCGGCGCACAGCGTGTACTGTTTCTGCCCAAAGAATGGAGCCCATATCTTTCAAATCGTCACGATCTACAGAAGTTAAAACGGCATGTTTAATTTTCATCAACTTGATAGACCGCGCAACTTTTTCCGGTTCATCCCAATTCACATCCAAAGGTTTCCCTGTTTTTACACCGCAAAACCCACAACTTCTGGTACAGATATTTCCCAGAATCATAAAAGTCGCAGTTCCTTCACCCCAGCATTCACCCATGTTTGGACAGCTTCCACTTTGGCAAATGGTGTTGAGTTTATATTTATCAACCAAGGTTCTGAGTTCTCGGTAATTTTTTCCTGTAGGAAGTTTTACGCGAATCCATTTTGGTTTTTGTATCGTTGTATCGGTAAGTATTTCGTTCATTTTAAAGATAAAAAGCAAATTTACAAATTTCTTTCTCTATGGAATGAAATCCGTGGTTGATATATCGGATTTGGGATAAATGCCAAAGATTAAAATCGGTCGTTTTTGAAAACACCGAATCAATCATCAGACTCTTTATTTTTGAGCAATTCTGCGAGTAATTTTTTAGCGCGCATAATCCTTACTTTGGTATTGGCAACGGTAATATTCTGTTCTTCAGCGATTTCTTTAATGCTTTTTTCTTCAAAGAACCGAAGCTGAATAATATCCTTGTAATTAGAATCCAGACTTTCGATGATGGATAAGATTTGTTTTTGATCTTCTTCAGAAATCAGAAGTTCTTCCGGTGAAAGCGCCAGATGATTTTTGAATCCATCGAAATTATCGGTAGAATCTTCATTTTCACGGGCTTTTTTTCGCCAGTAATCGATGATAGAATTTTGCGCAATGGTTAGAATCCATGTTTTAAACTGAAAGTTTGGATCAAATAAATCCAGCTTTGCCAATACTTTGGAAAATACAGAAACCGTAAGTTCATCAGCGACATATTCGTCCTGTACTTTTTTCATTACAAAACTGAACACATCTACCCAAAACAGATTGATGAGTTGGGTTTGTGCTTTCTGATTTTTATTTTTCGCAAAAGCAATCAGGGTTAAAAGATCTGTGTTTTTCATGAATGAAACAAAGATAAGGAATTGCAGAATTAACTTAAGTAGAATCGGCGCTAAATTAGTTTGATAAATTTACTTTAAAATCTTATCTTGCATGACTATAATAAAATGCAAAATTGAATATAGAGCAATCATAAATTTTAATAAAAATAAATAGAAAATGGATAAGACGAATAAGAAATATAAGAAGGAACTTCTCGCATCATTAGAGGGATTGGCGAAAACTGAACATGTTCTATTAGAAACAATGACTAATTTAATGTTGCTGAAAGAACTGAAAGAAAATCAAATCGAATTTAAAAAAGGAGACACTTTTTCTTTTGAAGACAATATCTTTGATTACAGTGATGATAAAAACGTCAGAAGAATCGCAAAACTTCGCAAAAAAATTCTAAAAACCATGCAGAAACTGGTTGAAAACAACGATTTCAAAGATAAAGAAATCGAATTTCTAGCATAGGATTATTTTAAAAATAAAAAACGGCTTCAATAGAATTGAGGCCGTTTTTTTATTAAAATTTAGAAAAGTATAGTCGTGATCTGTAAAGTTTAATTTAATTAATACTTAAAAAAATAAAAAAACATCTGCTTTAATAAGGAAGTCCACTGAAATAGGTGATTAAATAATAGGCACCCCAACCCACGATCAAAATCATAATAATCCACATCCAGACAGGAATGGTCTGCGGAGTTTCACTTCCTTCGATGACGAAACTTTTTTGATTTCCTTTGTCGTACGCATTGATCATTAAAGGAAGAATACCATCAACGACATCGTCTTCGTTAAGTCCTTCAACACTGATCGAGGGGCCGTTTTTAACGGTGAAATTTATTTTCCGAATTCCTTCCCGGCCCGTTGGCGACTTGCTCACTATTTTCAAAACATGATCCCCATCGGTTAATTTCGAGGTATCAAAATCAAATACAATCGGCGTTTTCAGTTCTGCCAAAGGTTTTGCATCGTCATCAATAAAGAGGAAAACGGAACTTCTATCTTTAGTCATCTTCTGATTTTTATGGGATTAATTTAAAATAGAATTCTTAATATGATCTTGCTCTTTTTCCCCGGGTTTTACCAAATACTTTAAAGAATAAATAAAAGTAAATAGGGTAAGAACTGCGATCACAGCGACGATTATCCAGTCAAAATCACCACGGGGTCCTACTCCGTGGGTAAAGTCTCTGGTTACTTTTGGCTGTTGAAGTTTACAGGCTTCACATGCTAACGCGAAATTTACCATTAGTAAAAAAAAGACAACTGCGCTATTTCTAATATTTTTCATCGGTTTCATTTAATGTTATTTAATAAGTGAAAAGCAATTAATATATCCATTTACTTGAGCTGATCCATCACTGCTTTTACCTGCTCTAAAGTCACCGGTTTCGCATTATTTCCCCATGAAGATCTTTCATGATTCATAATCGCGGTCACCATTTCCGGCGTAAAGTTGGCATTTTTTCCAACCGCAGGCATTGGCCCATATCCCGGTCTTCCGGTATAACCGGTCATAATAATCGTCACGTAAACTGAAATATCGTCCCCTGTCACAATCGGACTTCCCTTTAAAGGTGGGAAAGCTCCCGGCAATCCTTCGCCCGTAGCCTGGTGACAACTTGCGCAGTTCGCAGTGAATAGTTCTCCGCCATCTGGCAAAGCACTTGCACCACCACCAGCCGATTTCTTTACTTCTTTTTTATAAAGAAATTCCTGCGGTTTGATACCTTCCGGTAATTTTGTCTGTTTCAAACTTAATAAGTATGCAACGAGTTGAAGTGCTTTCTTCGTAGGAACGATTTTTTTAAATTTATTTTTAAGAAATTCCGGCGGCACCTTAACTTCAATATCGCCTTTGTCTAAATAATCTTTTTCTTCAAAAAGAAATGAAAAAGAAGGCATTATTGATTCATTCACTACCGCTCTGGGCTGGTACAAATGAAGCAATTGCCAATCGCTGCTCGGTTGTCTTTCGCCAATAGCAGTTAAATCCGGACCGGTTCTTTCTGATCCTAATAAATTGGCCGTATTTCTCCAAAAATCCATCCGGTGGTTGCCGGCATAATCTGCAGGAATACTTGGCCTGCTTCCGAACACTTTATCCATTTCAACTTCTCTAACTTGCTGCGTATGGCAGGCAATACAGCCATTTTCTACGTAGATGGCTTTTCCGGCAAGCTCATCTTTGGTTAAAGGTTTTGCATCGGGAAGAGGTTTATAAATTTGCTGATTGGTAAAAGCAGGTAAAATCGCGATCTGTAACGTAAGGAACAGAAACAGGATCAGGGCTGACCAAAACAAAGTTTTATGATTATTTAAAAATTCCATTATTCCAATTTATTTTGTGGGGAAGTATACTGTCTTTTTAAGCTGTCTTTTGGCTTCCAAAATTTCTGCGGGCGTTCTTGGGATGATGATCTCTTGTTTTCGGTTGACCATCTTATAAAAATTATAGGCAAAAACAAAGTGCGAAATCCACATCATTGTACCACCTATTGCACGCCACAACCAGTACGGAGCCATCAATACCACACTTTGAATAAATGGTTTACTGTCCATCCAAAGCAATCCTTTCTGTGTGGAACCGATCATCAATGAAAAGGTATAAAACAGCAATCCGATTAAGGCCAACCAAAAGTGAATACCGACCATCGTTTTGGGTGGTTCTTTTCCGGTAATTCTTGGAACTAAAGTATAAATAAATGCCCAAAGCATAAAGGTGATAATCCCATACATCGTTAAATGCGAGTGAGCGACTGTGAAATCGGTAAAGTGCCAAATTAAATTCGTAAACCGGAATGCTTCTACAGTTCCCTGCATTGAGCCCGTGAAGTAGAAGACAATACCTATGAGATAAAATGGAAGCGTATAAGAAGTTTTCACCTGATGCCAGGCTCCATTAAAAGTAAGTAAAAAGTTGGCCGTTCCCGCCACCACAGGAATCACCATACCGACACTCGCCACAATAGCAACCGTCTGCATCCACCACGGAATGGCACTGAAAATAAAGTGGTGACTTCCGATCAAAGTATAAAATATAATTTGGGTCCAAAAGGCCAGGATTCCCAAACTGTAAGAATAGATCGGTTTATTAAGCTGCTGGGGAAGAAAATAATACATCAAACCCAAAGTTAAAAACATAAACCACATCCCTACTCCCTGGTGCATATAATAACCCTGAATGATTGTTTCTGCCAGTCCATCTTGCCACAAAGGAATATAAGCCACAACCAAAATAACAATAACGTACATCATTGCGGCAATAATATACCAGTTGGAAACATAGATTTCTCTGGTAACACGTTTCGCTACGGTCGTCAGAAAATTATAAAGTGAAAGAACAATTCCTGCAGCAAAAACCGCCATTATCGGCCAGATATATTCCCGGTATTCACCACCGCCATTATTAATTCCAGCCATTAATGAAACTGTTCCCGTCAATACTGCAATGTTCATGAGGATTAATGTATACCACCCGATTTTAAGACTGTGAATTTCTATATTACTCACCCGTGGAATTACATAATAAGAAAGTCCCACCATAGCAAAAGATGCCCAGCCCCAAAAAACCATATTGGTGTGCACAGGACGAAGCCGCCCAAAACTTAACCAGCTGACATGATCTGCATCCGGCGCAACAAATTTAATCCCCAGATATTCGCCGACTGTAGTCCCAAAAAGCAACCAGAAAACAGCAAAACCGAGAAAATAAAGAATCAGTTTTGCCAATTCCGGAGAAATATATTTCTGTGGGACAAAACTTTTTTTATGCGGAATAACCCTCAACTCTTCGATCGCGTTGATATTATGGATAATTCCCTTTTCGTCTGAAGGAGGAATTTTACCGGAGAGTTCATTGTGGGGAAGTTGATAAGCCTCCTCGATTTTTCTTTTTTCGTAGAACGCAAGTTCTTCGGGAGAAAGGTTTTCTAATTTTTTATTGAATTCAAACAGCTTACGCCGGTTACGCAGGTCTTTGTACGTAGCATAAGTCTTCACGACAGCGATCAGCAAACCAACAAGTACCGGTATTAAAATCAGCAGTACCGTAATCTGAATTCCCGATTCCCCAAATATTGAATTATTCATATGGAAATATTAAAAGATAAAATTGTCCTTTATTGTAGTAAAAAAAAGCTACCGTTTCAAAAACGTTATTCCATCAGAAACCTCTTCAGCCAGTAATTTTAAAGAAGTATTACTTAAGGTTTCTCTCATTTCCTCCCGAATCTTTCTAAAATTGAAATGCATTGGGCAAGGTTTCTGTCCATCACATCTTCTAAGACCGAGAGTACAGTTTTCAAAAATCCCGTCACCATCAATCGCGAGCACAATGCTTAAGAGTGATATTGTATTTAAATGTTCTTCCGTTATAAAAAAACCACCGGTAGGACCTTTTAAGGAAGAAAGTATTTCGGTTTTAGTTAATTTCTGTAAAATCTTCGCCATAAATGCAGGCGGAGAATCGGTATGTTTTGCAACTTCTATTAAACTTACTTTATGATTATTGCGGGAATGTTTAGCGACATAAATGGCTGCACGAATTCCATATTCACATGATTTTGAAAACATATCTTTCTAAGTAACAACAAATATAGAAAAAAAAATAATAAAAGACAACACCGTCTTCTATTATTTTCCTTTGTATTTGAAAATAAATGGAATTTTAATTTAAGCCATCAAAGGAATATGAATATTCATTTTGAATTCTTTATTGATGGCTTCAATAAAATGAGCGGATAAAAGCGGAGATGCTTTTTCGATATTCTGATGGACAAAGAAATACAGATTTTCCAAACCTTCTTTTTCCCAAACTTTAATGCGGTCTATCCAATCATCGAGTCGCGTGTAATCGCTGTCTGCATTGGCTCCGACGTATCTGATAAAGGCAGTCGGCGTGGTGAGACGCATGTGCAGCATATCTCTTCTGCCCGCCGTATCTACGATGATATTGGTAACAGCATACTTTTCAAAAAGATCCATTGTTTTGTTGAAAATTTCTTCATCTGCAAACCATTCACTATTTCTTAATTCCACCGCAAGCGGAACTTCTTTTGGCCAGTCCTGCACAAATTTTTCCAACCGCTCATAATCTTTTGGTTTAAAATTATCATGAAGCTGAAGGAAAACCATTCCCAGTTTTTCATCAAAATTTAAAACAGAGGTCGCAAACTGAGTCACAACATCGGTGATATTTAACAATCTTCTGTAATGAGAAACCGTATTTGGGATTTTCGGAAAGAACTTAAAACCTGGCGGCGTTTTCTCTTTCCAGATCAATACCTGCTCCGGTGAGGGCATTCCGTAAAAAGTAGCATTCAGCTCAATTGAATTAAACTGTGTAGAATAATAGGTTAATTCGTCTTTTGTTCCTTTTGGATAAAATCCTTTCAAATCAGTTTTGTTCCATTTGGCACATCCGATAAAAACATTGAATTTTTTGGATGTATTGTCCTTTAAAATTTCTTTTGTTCTCGGATGATCTTTGGGAAGGGTAAAATCAATTTGCGATGGGTCTTCAACTTGTCCGAATTTCATAGTGATTATAATTTGAGGTTTAAAGTTATGGAATTTTGAATTTATCCGGTCATCATTAAACCAATTTTACTTAAAAAACCACAGAAATAATTCCGTGGTTTTTCTTTATTCTTTTGTCTTTACTCTTTTAGCTAAATTACGCTTCACAACTTGAGCACGTCACAAAATTCACCATCATTTCCTTAGAAACAGAAGAACTTCTTTGATAATATAAAGATTTTACTCCTTTTTTCCAGGCTTCGATGTACAGGTAATTCACATCTTTCACCGGCATGGTCGATGGAATTTGCAAGTTCAGTGATTGTGCCTGATCGATGTACTGTTGTCTTTGTGCCGCCTGAGAAATAATTTCCATTGGGGAAATCTCTCTAAATGTTTTAAATACTGCTTTTTCTTCATCACTCAATTCCGCGATATTCTGAACAGAACCGTGATTCAACATAATGGTTCTCCATGTATCTTCGTTGTCTATTCCTTTTTCCTGAAGTAATTTTGCGAGGTATTTATTTTTACGCATAAAGTTTCCTTTCGCCAAACCTGCTTTATAATAATTGGAAGCAAACGGCTCGATTCCCGGTGAAGTCTGTCCTAAAATAGCAGAACTGGAAGTGGTAGGTGCAATCGCCATGGTGGTGGTATTTCTTAAACCATAACCTTTCAACAATTCCGGTTCTCCGTAAATATTGGCCAGTTCCTGAGACGCGACCACCGACTGCTCTTTAATTTGTCTGAAAGCTTTTGCATTAAACTGAGTAGCCTCAAAACTTTCAAACGGAATCCTATTTTTCTGCAGATAAGAATGATATCCAAGAACTCCCAAACCAAGCGCTCTGTGACGCAAAGCAAAAGTTCTGGCGCCATTTAAATAATAATTCCCTTCTGTCTTTTCAATAAATTCAGACAAAACCGCATCTAAGAAATAGATTGCCAATTTCACGGCATCGGTATCTTTCCACTCGTCGTACAATTCTAAGTTCATCGACGAAAGACAGCAGATAAAAGATTCTGCTTCGCTGGAAGGCAGCATGATTTCAGAACACAAGTTACTCGCATTCACGGTCATTCCTAAATCTTTATAAACCTGAGGTTTGTTTCTGTTCACATTATCGGTAAAGAAAATATACGGTAAACCTTTCTGCTGGCGACTTTCAAGAACCCGCGCCCAGATTTTACGTTTGTCCATATCACCATCGATCATATCCTGCATCCAATAATCAGGTACACAAATTCCGGTGAATAAATTCTGGATCGGACTTCCAATATCTTTAATCGATAAAAATTCTTCAATATCTCCGTGGTCCACATCCAGATACGCGGCAAAAGCACCACGGCGAACGCCACCTTGAGAAACCACATCCATCGCAGTATCATACAATTTCATAAAAGAAACGGCACCCGAAGATTTTCCGTTATCGGTTACGGCGGTTCCCCGATTTCTCAATTCCCCGAAATAGCCGGAAGTTCCGCCACCAATTTTGGTCTGCATGATTACTTCGCCTAATTTATGCGTAATTCCTTCGATATTATCAGGAACATGAACATTGAAACAGGAAATCGGCAACCCTCTTTCCGTTCCCATATTGGCCCAAACCGGTGAGGAAAAACTGATCCACCCTTTTCTGATCATTTCTTCGAAAGCAGGTTGCAATTCAGGTTTATAAAGTCTTTTCGCAGCAGCAGAAGTAATTCTGAGGATTGCACCGTCAACAGTTTCTCCTTTTAATAAATATCCCCGGTTCAACATTTGCTCCGACTCTTCGTTCAGCCACCAAATTTTGTTTTGTTCTTCCATAATTCTCTTTCTCTAAAAATGTACTGCGTACAAATGTGTTTTTTATTATTTTTTTTGAAGCATGAAATGTTTGCTTCTTATTAAATTCAGTCCCGTTTTCTCTCGTTTTTAAAACAAGACCGTTTCAATCGGGGCTAATTAATTTTCTATCTTTTTCTTTTGTTCAGCGCTGTTAGAGCTTGAAGCTCTAACAGCGTTTATGCGCAAATAAGTTTTGGCTAAAGCAATAGCATCTTCCTTTATTTAAACGGGCAAAAGCCCGTTCCTGTTGATCAATGATTTATCTTAAATCTTTGGCATTTTCACTTTTCTTCTTTTGAAACACCAAACTCATTTTACATTCCCACCCGCGCCCCGACTTGAACGGAAATCCTTTTTGTGAAGCAAAGCGGAACAAAAAGATTGGGAGTGGAAGGCGGATTAAGGCGCCCAAATAAAAGTATTAGAACAAATCGTTCTCGGTAATACTCTTATCGTGCTTGGTATAATCAACCGGTCTTTTGGCGAAAAAATCATCCATCGAATTGGCGAAAACTTCTTCTTCAAACCAAACCATCGGACGGTATTGCTCCGGTGTTATATTGTAACGGGTTTTCATATTGATCTTCTTCAAACTGTCATCCACACGGAATTTCATGAAGTTCAACAAGTTTTCTTTGCTGACGTTATCGATTTCGCCCATTTCGAAAATCCAGTCCAGAATTTCTTCTTCTACATTGATTGAATGATCGACCAAAGTATAAATATCTTCGATATCGGAATCAGTTAATAAATCCGGTTGTTCCTGACGGATCTTGTTGATC
The DNA here is from genome assembly GCF_004359195.1 of Chryseobacterium salivictor. NCBI lineage: Bacteria > Pseudomonadati > Bacteroidota > Flavobacteriia > Flavobacteriales > Weeksellaceae > Chryseobacterium > Chryseobacterium salivictor. The sequence continues at coordinate 460,527 of NZ_CP037954.1, forward strand.
AGATAAATCCCGGCATTGGCGTGAATCTGCTCATCTACGGAAGTCCAGGCGATAATATTGGACACATTTTTCATATACCCTTTGAATCTCGTAAACGACAAAATGATGGCAAACTGCGAGAACAAAGAAACGTTTTCTATTAAAATACTGAACAGCAATAAAGACGATACATATTCTTTCTGCGAGGTAGAATTTGCGTGTTTTAAAACATTGGAAAGAAAATCAATTCTTTTTTTAATGGCAGGAATTTCGATAACCTGGTTAAAAGCATCGTTATATCCTAAAACTTCGAGCAAACGGGAATAGGCTTCGGAATGGCGGAATTCGCATTCGGCAAAGGTAGCGCCCAATCCGTTGAGTTCCGGTTTCGGCATATGACTGTAGAGATTCCCCCAGAAAGTTTTTACAGAAACCTCGATTTGAGCAATGGCCAAAAGCGCATTTTTAATCGCGTTTTTTTCATGGGGTTCTAACTGAGAGTGGAAATCCTGAACATCAGCGGTAAAATCTACTTCGGAATGCACCCAAAATGACTTGTTTATCGCCTCCACAAACTGTAAGATTTCAGGATACTCAAATGGTTTATATCCAATTCTTTTATCAAAAATTCCCATAGTAAAACTTAATTTTTAGAGCACTTCTCCTGGAAAAGTGAATTATATAACGAAATGATTATTAGCTATTTGCAAAATGAACAAACGCGAAAGCAGCATATTTCTCCTTTAATGCGTTCCGTACAAAAATAGGAAATGAAACCTTAAGAAGAAAGCTACAATCATTAATTAACTGACTACAAGGGGTAAAAGTTTTCCACAATCACACAGACCTTGCGTTCCCATTGCCTTTACTTAACTAAGCTAACCCGATTACGTGATTAAGTGAAAAAAAATATCAAACAAAATTCTATAAAACACCTAATTAAGGGAATCAATGACTAAACACGCTATTTCCGAATTATGATATCATTCTATTTAAATACAATAAATTGACGAGAAAAAAACGCTTTTGGTTGTAATATATTTTACTTTTGAAACCAAAAAAGAAAGTGTCTCAATACCTCAAATAGCGCTCTGAGATTTTGATATTCGCAACCCAAGCTCGGACAGGAGTCCGTGAGAAAACTACAAAAAAAGCCGTTTCATTGAGTTATGAGACGGCTTCTTGTTTTTACTTTTATTTGTATTAAAAAAAAGCACTTGTAATCCTTAAAAATATTTTAAAAATTACCGTACCAGGTTACTACTTCCAAAAGCTCCAGACGGCTCCATTGTAGCAAGCAACCTGTTTTGCTCCGGAGAGATACACCATCATTCCTGGCGAAGGACTTACAATGTCAGTGTAAGTATTTACGGTGGGCAAAATCATAGCTTTATTTGCATCAGACAAAATCAGAATACCGTTGGCTGTTTCTGCCGCAGGATTAGATCCGATGACTACTTTCGCACTTGGTTGTTCTGATTCAAAAGCAGGCGTGGCGGGTACAACACCTGAATTTACAATTGTCAGGTCTTTCCAGGAACCGGTTAATTTCACCTTGATTTTTTTATCCGCAGCATCAAAAATAATAGTTCCAGGAACTGCTGCTGTTACGGAAGCAGCTGCATCTACATAGGGTAAAATTATTCCTTTATTTTCGTTCCCAAATTCCAGAGACACTGAAGTATTGGTTGGTGATGTCTTGCCTGTTCCAATGATGACCTGGCCATAAGTTAAAGTTGAAAACAAAACCAATGCTATAAATGTTGTATTTTTCATGTTTGTGTTTTTTATTATTAGTTTGTGCATGTTTGTGTTTCGAGGCAGGTCCAAGCCGTTCCTTTATAGATTTTCAAACAGCCCTGACCAACATTTTCGTCGGTATCAAATACCAGCATCCCTTCTACTGGGTTAGCAATGGTTGTTTCGGGTGAAACCATTCTATTAATTACAAAACCTTTGGTTTTTGCTTCCAGGGCGGTATGCGCACCAGACCGAATCATTGGCCAGTTACCATCCTGAGCACCTGCACGCTGCAGCGCGGTAATACCATGATTGGTTGACAATCCTATACCTGCAGCTGCTGGTTTGTAACATGCACAGGCAGGATCCCCAGCAGGATACACCGTTACAGTTACCGTTTGGTTACCGGAAATATCATAACCCAATGTAGATGTATAATATACTTTAAGATTAAAGACGTAAATACCCGCAGTAGCAAAAGTAAGTGTCTGTGTTGCACTTGTAGATCCTGTAGTAGGAAGCGGTGGAGTAAAACCGCCAGTGGGACCACTTACCAAAGTCCAGAGATAATTTTTATCAGCAAGCGAGTCAGCGGTAGGTATAAAACCGGTATAGGTCCCAGATAAAGTGACAGAAGTTGCAGCACTTCCTAAACAAACTGAGTTAGGGGTTGCAGAAGGTATAGCGTTAATACTTCCTCCATTAGAATTTAATTGCCAAAAATTATAGGTAGAATTTGAACCGCCACAAACAGCAAAATTTAACTCCGTTGTTCCGTCTACAAACTTAATTTGTTTATTTCCGGTACAATTTCCCAACTCTGACCTTTCTGGCTGAATTAGATTAGTTCCTGTATTACTAGTTGCCCCGTTATAGTTCGTTAAAATTAGACTTGAACCTAATCTAAGCTTAAGTGCCGTATTATTTTGGGAAAAGTTTATTATACCACCCAAAACATATACATCCTGATTGGTTCCTAAGAGAGCCAATGTTGCCATATTCGTAAATAAGGTAATTATTCCTTTATCAGTCGTTAAATTCGTTACTGGCAAATTAGCAAGAACATATAAATCTCCAAAATAATAAGTTTGCGTACCGCTAACCGTTACATTGGTTCCCGGTGCTATAAATACTTTGTAAGTCCCCTGTGCAGTTGTGGTCGTATTCTGTCCCGGATATTGGGTCGCAGCTGCCCACCCTGTAGAAGTGTAAACATTCCAGGTTGTGGTAGCAGTCCAGGCGCCTGTAACAGCAACTGATTTATAATCACCTATTTGTGGTGCCGGAGCCGATTGGGCTGAAGACATACCAGCCATGGCTAATACTAAAAAGAATATAATCCTAAGTTTCATAATTATTTGTGTTTTAAAAAATGAATAAAAAGTGTTATCTCGATAAATAACATAACGAGGTATAAATTTTTTTCAAAACTTTTATTGGCAAGATATTACGAAGAGAAAATTGAAAAGGATACATTCCCTGACAATAGAAAATTATTTTAACAATTCCGTCATTTAAATTTCTGGAATTAATTAAAACTATTAACTATATAAATAATACGCTGAAGTATAAATTTTTTTCAAAATTTCTATTTGTAATAAATTACGAAGCAGAAAAAAGAAGTGAAAAAAATTTATCCGTAAGAAGAAGTGGGTAATTTAATTAATTTCATCATTTTGTTGTGTTATTTGTGTGTTTGTGTCTTTACGATCGTAAAATTAATATATTTTTCTGACATACACCGATTTAAATGCTAATTTATTTGAAAAATAATTTTCTGTGGAACAAATCACCTAAAGGAAATTGAAAATAATCAGTAGCATTCTGCCTTATCATTTATTAAAGGATCACCTAATATTAAAGGATTATTCTCAGTGATGTAACAATTAAAATAAATATCCTACCTATTAAAAAATAAATCTCCACTTGATGTTAGTAATTAAGGATCTCAATAAATCATACGACACCGGAAAGAGCAAACTTCATGTTCTGAAAGGAATTAATCTTTCGATTGATGAAGGAGAATTTGTTTCGATTATGGGAAGTTCGGGTTCTGGAAAATCTACTTTATTAAATATAATTGGGATTTTAGATGAGAAAGATTCCGGAATTTACAACCTCGACGGGATTCCGATTGAGGATCTATCCGAAATAAGAGCCGCAGAATACCGGAGTAAATTCCTCGGTTTCATCTTCCAGTCGTTTAATTTGATCGGTTACAAAACCGCCCTGGAAAATGTAGCCCTCCCACTCTACTATCAAGATGTTCCGCGAAAACTGCGCAACCAAAGAGCCATGGAATATCTGGAAAAAGTAGGATTGGCAGACTGGGCGACCCATATGCCGAATGAACTTTCGGGCGGACAAAAACAAAGAGTCGCCATCGCCCGCGCTTTAATTACGGATCCAAAAGTAATTTTGGCTGATGAACCCACAGGAGCTCTGGACTCTAAAACAACCTATGATATTATGAAGCTTCTTCAGGAAATTAACCGTGAGGGAAAAACAATCATTGTGGTTACCCACGAACCAGACGTTGCTGCAGAAACCAAAAGAAACGTTATCCTGAAAGATGGCATTATCGAAAGTGACAAATTTATTACCCAAAGGGTTTTACAATAAATGATGAGTAATTGGCAATGAGCAATTGGCGAATAGTGAATTTAAGAAATAAAATTAGAGTTAAAAATTATGTTTGATCTTGACCGCTGGAGAGAAATATTCGAATCGATTCGCAGTAACATATTGCGAACGGTGCTTTCCGGGTTTACGGTCGCCCTGGGTTTATATATTTTCATCGTCCTTTTTGGCATTGGAACCGGTTTGCAAAACGCCTTTACCAAAGGTTTTGCCCGGGACGCAACCAACCTGATCACTATTTTCACCAGAAAAACAACCATCGCTTACGGCGGTTTACAATCTGACCGGCAAATCATTCTTAAAAATGATGATTACGAGAAAATCACCACCGAGCAACCAGAAAGATTAGAAAGTGCAACGCCAAGATATTCCGCAAACATGACTGTGAAATACGGTAAAGAAAGCGGGAATTATCAGATCAGTGGCGCGAATCCTGATGAGATTATCATCGAAAACCGTAAAGTGACTGAAGGCCGGTACCTCAACCCTTTGGATCTAAACCGCAAACAGAATGTTGCCGTGATTGGCAGAATGGTTCAGCGCGATTTAATAAAAAACGGAAGTCCCATTGGAAAAGACTTAGATATTAATGGCAGCATATTTAAAATCGTGGGTGTTTTTTCTGATGACGGAGGCGATTTCGACGAACGAATGATCACCATTCCCATCACCACGCTGCAGCAACTGAAAAAAGGTTCAGATACCGTAAGCACTATTTTCCTGACTTACAATACCAACCTTACTCCAGACCAGGCCATTAAATATGGTGAACAACTGGAAAAAGAATTAAAAGCCAAACATAAAGTTTCTCCCGATGACGAGAATGGTGTTGTTGTAAGAAATAATGCTAAAAATATGGGTCAAACTTTTCAGTTTTTATTCATCATTACGCTCATTGTTGGTTTTATTGGTATGGGAACACTCCTCGCCGGAATTATTGGAATCAGCAATATCATGGTTTATATTGTTAAAGAAAGAACGCAGGAAATAGGGGTTAGAAAAGCCATCGGAGCCAAACCAAGCAGTATCGTCAGTTTGATTATGCAGGAAAGCATTGTCATCACTGTAATTTCCGGTTTGATAGGTGTTGGTCTGGGAATTCTCACTTTGCATTTAATCGGCGACAGTTTAGAAAAATATTTCATAGTAGATCCCTCTGTTGGTTGGGGGTTAGTGATCGTGGCCTTTATCAGTTTAGTCATTTCAGGGCTGATCGCAGGATTTGTACCTGCCTATCGGGCCAGTAGAATTAAACCGATTGAAGCGTTGAGAAGCGAATAAGTAATTAGCTTTAATGTCAATGGGAATTTTGAATAGTGAATAGTGAATAGTGAATAGTGAATAGTGAAATTAGCTGTTAATAATTCCTCCAAAGAAATCCACCATAAAAATTGACCCGAATAAATTGACCGGCGAAGCCGAAATTAACTGGAACAGATTGACCAAAAAACAAAGTTTTTTATATGAACATCATTTTCAAAATAGATACCTGGCAAGAAATTTATTATTCCCTGAAGAATAATAAGCTTCGAACGTTTCTAACCATGATTGGCGTGGGCTGGGGAATGTTTCTTTTTGTTGCTCTTCTGGGTGCGGCGAAAGGGATGGAAAATGGCTTTGATAAAGTGTTTTCAGGCTTTGCAACCAACTCTATTTTCCTGTGGGCACAGAATACCTCGATTCCTTATGATGGATTTCCGAAAGGCAGAAAAATGGATCTGCATTTAAGCGATCTTGATTTGCTTCCCCAAAAAATTCCGGCCATTGATTATATTTCCCCTCAAAGTACCCGTGGAAACTTCGGCACCCCGGGTGAAGCTTTTTCCAGAAACGGAAAAAATGCAACTTACACATTAACCGGTGATTTTCCGGTAGGAAATAAAATTTCTGAAAAAAAACTCATCTTCGGAAGGTATATTAACGATGCCGACATCTCCGGAAATAAAAATGTAGCCGTCATTGGTGAAGAAATCTATAAAAACTTTTTCGATGCCAAAAAAAATGAAAACCCTATCGGACAGTCAGTTAATATAAAAGGTATATTCTTTAACGTCATCGGTGTTTTCCGGGTAAAAAAAGGAGGAGGTATGGAAAATGACCAATCCGCTTTTATTCCTTTTACGACGTTTTCTAAAATGTATAACAATGGCGACAAAGTGGGATTCTTCGCGATTGTAAGCAAACCAAATGCAGATTTGAAAATTGTTGAAGATCAGGTAAAAGCTGAACTCAAAAAAAAATACAATGTCTCGCCGGAAGACACCAACGCTTTCGGAAGCTTTAACCTCGGAAAAGAATTTGCCAAACTGACCGGCTTTCTTACAGGTATGCAGCTGCTGACCATTACGGTGGGCACTTTAACCATTTTAGCCGGCGTAATTGCCATTTCGAACATCCTATTAATTACAGTAAAAGAAAGAACGAAAGAAATCGGTATCCGTCGTGCTTTGGGCGCAAAACCGGCAGAAGTGCGAAATCAAATTCTGTTAGAAAGCGTGGTGATTACTTTATCATCAGGACTTTTGGGATTTATGCTGGGCATTTTTCTGCTGATGATTCTCAATGCGGTGACCAAAGGCCAGGATTCTTTTCCTTTTTATAATCCGACGGTGAATTATGGACAGGTTTTCGGCGCGATGGCAATTATGGTTATTTTAGGTTTAATTGTCGGAATGATTCCGGCACAAAGAGCGGTGAAGATCCGACCGATTGAAGCACTGAGGTCGGAGTAGGGAGTTTTTGAGTAATTGGGTAATTGGGTAATTGGGTGATTGGGTTTTGTACTACAAAGCTTTCAGTTTAAAACTAATTAATACCGGATAATCACCTGATTTTGTAAATAAAACGAAATCGCGACCCGGCCTGAATGAAGCTCTTTTTGCGAGGAGGCACGACGAACAAAAAAGCGGGAATGGAGGACGGAAACAGTCGCCCAAAAAAATATTAAAAAATAAACGAAGTATATGAAAAAGAAGTTCACTTTAAAAAAAGCAATTTATATCCTCTTAGGATTAGTTTTCGCGGTGGCATTGATTTCGGGAATTAGCTATCTGATTTCGTCGAACACCAAAGAAAGCGAGGCATTCCTAACCAAGAAACCATTTGTTCAAAATATGGACGACAAGGTAATGGCGACCGGAAAAATTGTACCGCGGGAAGAAATTGAAATCAAACCGAATATCTCTGGAATTATCGATAAAATCCTGGTGACGGAAGGTGACAAAGTAACCGCCGGACAGCTGGTTGCAACGATAAGAATCGTCCCGAGTATACAAAATGTGAACGCAGCGCAACAGGAAATTAATAATGCGAATCTGCAGATCAACAATGCTCAGGTGAATGTGTCGCAGCAACAAAAGCAGTTTGCCATGCAGGAAAGGCTGTATTCCCAAGGGGTGATTTCTAAACAGGAATATATTTCGGCTCAGCAGCAGCTGCAGTCGACACAGCAGGTGTTGAAAAATGCGCAGCAGCAAAGACAGACTGCCCTGAAAAACCTGCAAATCGCAAAAACCGGAGCGACGCCGGAATTGGCAGGTCTGGCAACGACACAAATCAGATCTAAAGCCAACGGAACCGTATTGGAAGTTCCTGTAAAAGTCGGCAGCCAGGTCATCGAAGCCAACTCCTTTAATGCCGGAAGTACGATTTGCTCGATTGCAGATTTGAATTCTCTCATTTTCCAGGGCACGATTGATGAAGCACAAGCCGGAAAATTAAAAGAAGGTTTGGAGATGAACGTGGTAATTGGTGCTTTGCAAAACAAATCTTTCCCGGGACGCGTAACGATGATTGCACCGAAAGGAAAAGAGGAAAACGGAACGATTAAATTTCCCATTGAAGCCGATGTTTTTAATAAAACCAATGAATATATCCGCGCGGGATTTTCAGCAAACGGCGAAATTATACTGAGTTCGCAGAAAAACGCTTTGCTTTTGGATGAATCTTTAATTCAATATGATAAAGTGAACGGCAAAGACAATTCTTTTGTAGAAGTGAAACAGCCTGACGGAAAATTTAAAAAAGTAAATGTAAAACTCGGCGCAAGCGATGGAATAAATGTTCAGATCTTATCCGGCATCAACAAAGATGCTGAAGTAAAAGTCTGGAATCCGTCTGATAAAGACAAAGAAGCTTTGAAGGAAAAGAAAGGTAAATAAACAACAATCTTAGTTCTATAACAGATAATCCCGGAAATTTCCGGGATTTTTTTTTATTCTGGATTTGTCCGGAAAGTTGTTTTAATATTTTTAAATAAAAAAAAATAGGTAAGATTATTTAATGAATAAATAGGAACGATATTTTCCTGATAAAAATTTTCATAACAATTTTTAATTATTCTTTCGATAAAAGACCTATAAAAAAAAGGGTGTTGTCTCTCTTCAACTTAGGTGGTTTCCCCCAATAGTTCGGCCCACATTATGTTCATCTTTGCTTTAAGAAAAACAGAACATTTTATTTGACCGCAAATGAAATGTAAATAAATTACAGTTATGAAAACCTTTAATTACGATATCGACGACTGCTTTAATGCTGCCTGTAATTCTTTGGGCAGAGAAATGGGAATTTCTTCAAAACCAAATTCGCATTTAAGATCAGATAAAAAATTCTTTGTAAAGAAAAAAAAGAAAATATCTTTATATGAAAAAGTAGAATTTGCTATATTACTAATTTTCGCAAAACTCTTTATTTAAAACTATTTTTTTCCAAATTATCGATTTATAGTCCCTGTTTTTTTTACAAAATAAGGGACTATATTTTTGATTTGGCTTTTCTGAGCAATAATCCCAGGTTTAAGAATAAAAGAAGCAATCCTAAAGTCATCCAGATCGCTGTTTTGATATTGTCGAATTTGAGTTGTTCTATATGCGTTTTTGCAATTTCTGCCAACTTAGAACTCTGAACAATATAATTTTGAACCTCAATAATCTGATCTTCATTTTTATTTGGCACTGAATGCTGGGAGAAATAAACCATATTTTTCTTTCCCATATAGGCGGCAATCCAATACTGATCGGAGGAATCCATTTTCAAATAATCGATTCTATAATAATTGTTTCTGATATTTCCGACGTGTCTGGTTTCGTACCGCAAATCGGGATCAGCATGGTTGTTTACTTTGATAATATAAAAGTCCAGAGGGAAAGGCAATTTGTTGACCACCTGAACGGTCATAGAATCCTTTACAAAGTGATCTACACTTTTCTGAATGAAATAATAAGAGAAAACAATGATGGCAATCCCGACAACTGTCATTCGAAAAGCCTTCGCCCAAATACTGAACCTGCCGGTTTTAATCACCGAAAAAAACAAGCCAAAGGAAAGCAATACTGCAAGCAGAAAAAACAAATAAAACATGGCGTAAAGATAAATAAAATTAACAAGTACCCGTCGAAAATTTAAAAGTGCAGCATCTTAGTCTACATTCCATTCCCGGTAGAACTGTTCCAGGAAATTCAGCATAAAATCATGTCGTTCTTCCGCTATTTTTTTTCCGGTGCCGGTATTCATCAAATCTTTTAACAGCAACAATTTCTCATAAAAATGATTGATGGTGGTTCCGTTCGATTTTTTATAATCTTCTTTCGTCATATCCAGTTTTGGATGGATATCCGGATGATACATTATATTATTTTTAAAGCCACCATAATTAAAAGTCCTTGCAATTCCAATAGCGCCAATGGCATCAATGCGGTCGGCATCCTGAACAATTTGCAATTCGACGGGCAAAATATCCGGCATCTCTTCTCTGTTTTTAAAGGAAATATTTTTAATAATGAATAAAACCGGTTCGATTATTTCAGCCGAAACATTTTGACCTTCCAGAAATTCGCGGGATATTTTCAGCGCCAAAGTTTCATCCCCGTCGTGAAATTTCGGATCTGCAATATCATGAAGCAAAGCAGAAAGTTCAACAACTTCCAGATTACAGGTTTCTGCAGCAGCAATTTTTTGCGATAATTTCCAAACTCTTTCGATATGAAACCAATCGTGACCTGCTTCGGCACCTTCTAATTTTTCTTTAACAAAAGCAACCGTATTCTGAATTAAATTTTGGGACATTCTTCTTTTTTTAAAATTATTGGGAAACTTCTACAAACTGAAAAACCTGTTTACTTTTAGGATTATAAATAAGCGTGCTGCTGTTCGGGAATCTTTTCAGTTTGTAATATTCAATGCTTTTATCATTTTTCAGATCTTCTAAAAAAGTCATATCGATGGTATTTGCGGGTAGAAATTTCTCTACAAAACTCAGTTTATCAATGAAACTTTTACCATCAATTTTTTTGACCACTTGATCAGATTTCTCTTCGCTTGAAGTTTCCTGTTGCTCCAAAAAAGGAATCAACAGTTCTTTATCAGCTTTATACTTAAAAAAATAAGCGGGCGATCCGTTCGGAAAACTGAATTTCTTTCCTTTAAAATCCGAAATCATGGCGCGATCTCCCTGAGGAAATACTTCCTGAAACTGGGCATTCTCCGCACCGGTCATCGAATTTATAGAATTACTGACGGTTTCATGAACTGCATTTTGTGCTTTTTGTTTAACACTTTCTGTTGTTTTATTAATGGTTTCAGTGATTGTTTCTTCGATTTTCGAGCAGGAAGTCCATGCGAATAATGGAAGAATGATGACAATATATTTTTTCATTTTTAAATTTTAAAATTAATTTTCTTTAAAGGAACTGATGAGTTTATCAAGGTTAAGACTCCGTGCAGAAGCATCAAAAATTTCCCTATAGGAGCCGTGAAGACTGATGAGTTCGTCGTGCGTTCCACTTTCTACAACCTGTCCTTTTTTCATGACATAAATACAGTCCGAATCTAAAATCTGCGATAAAGAATGTGAAATAATAACGACGGTTCTGCCTTCTTTAATGGCATCCAGCGAATTTTTTATCTGTTCCGTAGCGACCGCATCCAGACTTGCAGTTGGCTCGTCGAGAAAAATGATCGGCGGATCTTTCAGAAACAGTCTGGCAATGGCAATACGCTGCTGCTGCCCACCCGACAGCTGTGTTGCATCGTGATTATACTGTTGCGGTAAATCGACGATCTGATCGTGGAGATACGCTTTTTTGGCAGCAGTTTCTATTTCTTCAAAAGTGGCGTTCATATTTCCGTACCGAATATTGTCTTCAATACTTCCCTGAAAAATATGGTTCTTCTGCAAAACCAAACCGATATCGTTTCGTAATGAAGTATTATTGAAATCATTTAAATCCACCTCATCCAAAAAAATATGTCCCGAATCCGGAAAATAAAATTTGCACAAAAGATTTATGACCGTTGATTTCCCGGCACCACTCAAACCGACCAGCGCCGTAGTTTTTCCATTTTCTATGGTCATAGAAACATTATGCAGAGCTTTCGTTCCGTTAGGATAAGTGAAATCGACATTCTGTAACTGAAATTTTCCTTTGATATTTTCTTCAATGAAAGTTCCGTTCGGTTCGGTTTCGTCTTCTGCATTCAAAATATCGAAATATCCTTCCGCATAAATCATCGCATCATTCATATCATCATAAATCCGGTGAAGCTGCCGAATGGGCGCAGAAACATTATTAAATAAAAGAATATGCAGCATAATCGCCCCGATGGTCATCTGCTGATCGAGTACCAGATAAACAGTCAGCAGAATAATTAAAACGACCCCGATCTGCTCGATAAAAGTTTTTAAACCGTCATAAATAAAATTGGTTCTTCGGGTAAACATCTGGCTGTCCATCAACTGCATCTGCAAATCGTACTGTTTTTTTCCTTCAAACTTTTCACGAACGAAACTCTTGATCACCATAATCGAATTGATCAGATTTAAAAGTCCGGAAGTTTTTTGCTCCCGCTGATTGCGCAACTGCCGGCGGACACCTGATAATTTTTTTGCCTGTAAAGAACTTATCACAAAATAAACAGGAACCACAATCGTAGAAACTAAACCTACATATACATTTTGCATATACATAATCACCAACGCAATCAGCGCATTGGAGAACATGGGCAAAATATCGATAAAGAAATTCTGAACCAATTTGGTTAAACTTTCAATTCCACGATCAATTCTTTGTTGAAGTTTTCCGGATTCGTGGTTTTCATCATTATAAAAGGCAACGCTGTAAGTCAATATTTTGTCAATGGCTGTTTGGGCAAGAACCGAACTTGTGTTAATTCTGATTTTTTCCCCGTAGAATTTCTGGCCAAACTGAATGAAAATATTCATGATTTCTTTCCCAAGTAAAATGGCGGATATGATAACCAAAACATGAATTCCTTCGTCCATCGGATTTGGAAGCAGCGAAAGTTTGGTGACTTCGTCAACGGTATATTTTAAAACCAAAGGATTCACCTGCGCCATCAGGGCACCGATAAATGTCAGAAATAAAGTGCCGTACATCATCAGCCGGTAAGGTTTGATGAAAGGAACCAACTGCTGATAAATATTATAAAGCGTAATCGTTCTGTTGAATGGTTTGGGCATCGTTTAAAATAGAAAAAATTGGAAATATTCTAACTTACAAAAAACCGACCACGATCAATTGATAAAAATGAAAGCGATAAAAAAGAAAAAACAATCCTTTACAATTCAAAAGTGAAACTGGTCAAATAATGCAATTCGGGTTTGCTGACCAGTTTTGAATTTGATTCTGCTTCTTCCAAAGAATAATTGCTGTTGATTTCTTTCTTTTGAAAAAGAAAAGAATTATTAGAATTTTTGTCTACCACTTCATTAAAGATATGTTCAATTTCAGAATTCGCTAACGATGCAAAACTGATGTCTTCAAAACCGTACATCAACCGCAGATTATCGGTATTCTGAAAATTTTCATCTACAAAATGTTGAAACTGATTTTTTGAATCAAAATTTCCGGCCCAGATATTATAGACAAAAGATTTTTTCTTCGGTTTATTTAAAATATCCTGATAGACGAAGTTTTCGCCAAGATAAGCATCCCGAACCTGTGGATCATTGGCCAAATCATGCGGAAGTCCTTCTTTCAAAATTCTTCCTTCAAACATAATATAGGTTTTATGCGTAATCGCTAAAGTCTGCTGTACGTTGTGATCTGTAATTAAAATGCCGATATTTTTATCCACCAAACTTCTCACAATTTTCTGGATATCTTCCACGGCAATCGGGTCTACGCCCGCAAAAGGTTCATCGAGTAAAATAAAATTCGGGTTGGTCGCCAGACAACGGGCGATTTCCGTTCTTCTTCTTTCACCACCGGATAAAAGATCACCACGGTTTTTGCGAACATGCTGCAAAGAAAACTCTTCGATGAGTTCGTCGCATTTGATTTGTTGCTCCCGCTTTGAAAGTTTGGTCAACTGCAGAACGCCCAAGATATTATCTTCTACCGAAAGTTTTCTAAAAATCGATGCTTCCTGCGCCAGATAACCAATTCCTTTTTGAGCCCTGCGGTACATTGCATCGCTGGTAATTTCTTTATTGTCCAGGAAAATTTTACCAGAAGTTGGTTTTACCAAACCCACGATCATATAAAAACTGGTGGTTTTCCCGGCTCCGTTGGGACCGAGAAGCCCTACGATTTCACCTTGCCGGACTTCGACAGAAACCCCTTTTACCACTTTTTTCGGGCCGTATTCTTTAATTAAATTTTCTCCGCGTAGAATCATGGAGCAAATATAATAAATTAGATGCAAGATTGGGTGAAAACCTCAGCCGCTGAAACCGATAATTGAATGTTTGTCTCTGAATTTCTTTAATTTTCAATTTAAAAAAATTATCTTCGCTTTTTAGAAAAATCATCAGATTTGAGTGCCAAAGAAAAGGAATTTGCGAAACTAATTAAGGATAATCAAGGTTTGATTATCAAGGTTTCCCGGCTTTACACTAATACTTTGGAAGATGAGCAGGATCTTTTTCAGGAAATCGTGTTACAACTATGGCGTTCTTACGACTCATTCAAAGGACAGTCGAAAATCTCTACCTGGATGTACCGCGTGGCTCTGAATACCGCCATCACGCTTTTCAGAAAAAAAACAAAGTCCCCGCAAACCGATGAACTGATGGATTATCACCACAGCGATTTTGTGGAAATTGACGATGAAAAACAACAGCACATTTCGACCCTTTATAAAGTCATCAAAATGCTGCCAACGGTAGAACGGGCAATCGTAACCATGTATCTGGATGATTTGCCCTACCGCGACATTGCAGGAAACTTAGGGATTACAGAAGTGAATGCAAGGGTAAAGATGAATCGGTTGAAAAAAACTTTAAAACAACTAATGGAAAAACATGCCTGAATTTGATTTAGATAATTTCAAAAAAACATGGCAACAGGAACCTGTCCGGCCAAAATATGACAGCAAAGATATAGAATCGATGCTGAATAAATCGTCCCGTAATTATGTGAAATATATCCTCTGGATCAGTTTAGCTGAATTTATCATTATTCTTTTGGCCAACATGTACTATTCTTTTTTGGGAGACGACACCTCGGATTTAATGAGCGTTTTGGGCAAATTAGGAATCGATCATTCTGAGGGTTTTGAAACAACAATATCGCATCTTTATTTTGTTTTAAAAATGGTCAGTTTAGCTCTCACAGGAATTTTCGTGTATTTATTCTATCAAAATTACCGAAAAATAAAAATCGAATCGAATCTTAAAAAACTGATTCTCCAGATTATTAAATTCAAAAAAACGGTTCAACTGTTTATCGTTGCCAATATCGGCTTGGTAATCTTATTTACGCTAATTTTAGGAGTATTCACGATAACTGTTTTGGTTGAACAAAATGTTGAATTAACAAATCCTACATTAACTGGTTTTATCACAGGATTAATCCTAACCATGGGAATCAGCGTTGTTTTAATCTGGATCTATTACCGCATCGTTTACGGATTCATCCTCCGAAGACTAGGGAAAAACCTGAAGCAGCTGCAAAACATAGAAGAGGAGAATTAATAAAAATCTCCTCTTCTTTTCCTGTTCTTTATTGTGAAATTTTACAGTTCTTTTCTCAACCGCGCTACCGGAATATTCAGCTGCTCACGGTATTTTGCAATCGTACGTCTGGCGATATTATATCCTTTTTCTTTCAAAAGGCCAACCAGTGCATCATCTGTATGAGGTTTTCTTTTGTTCTCATTTTCGATCACTTCCATCAGATGGGTTTTGATTTCTTTGGTAGAAACTTCTTCACCGTCATCATTCGTCAACGAATCTGAAAAGAGACTTTTTAAATAAACGATTCCATTCGGTGTATCGGCGTATTTGCTTTTTACCACACGGGAAATTGTAGAAATATCGAAACCTGTAATATCTGCCACATCTTTCAGAATCATCGGTTTCAGTGACTTATCATCCGCAGTAATGAAATATTCTTTCTGTAACTGAACGATGGCAGAAATCGTTTGCAGTAAAGTATTCTGGCGCTGATTAATCGCATCAATATACCATTTCGCGGCATCTAATTTCTGTTTAATAAAAAGCGCTGCCTGCTTATGTTCCGCCGATTTTTTATCGTGGGAATAGGTGGTTAAAATATCTTTGTACTCATCTGAAACCCTCAAAGACGGAGCGTTTTTACTGTTCAAAGAAGGAATAACGTCCACGCCTCGCGGTCCGTTATCTTTAACGGTAATTAAAAAATCCGGAATAATTTCATTATTAATGGTAATGGTCTGCGTATCATAGTTCCCGCCCACTTTCGGAGACAATTTTGAAATCACTTCCAAAGCAGCTTTTAGATCGTCTTCTTCAATATCGTATTTCTGGATAATCTTATTGTAATGCTTATTGGTTAATGCATCAAACTGATTTCTCAGGATATTCCCCGCTAAAATTACAGCTTTATCTGCACTTACTTTTTTCTCAATCTGCAGGAGAAGGCATTCCTGTAAACCTCTGGCTCCCACTCCCGGTGGATCTAATTTCTGAACGTAATTTTCTAAAATTTCAGTTACTCTTTCTGTAGTTGTAATCAAACCTTGTGAAAAGGCCAAATCATCTACCAACTGCTTTACTTCTCTACGAAGATAGCCGTCGTTATCGAGGTTTCCGATGATATATTCTGCAATTTTCAAATCATCACCATCTACATTTGCCAAACGGATTTGCTCTAAAAGGTAATCGTACAAAGATTCACCTTCCGTTAAAAGGGATTGATTATCAAACTCTTCATCGTCAGCAGAATAATTATTAGCGGATGATTTGTAGGCCGGTTCGTCATCGAAAATATAGTCATTCACATCGAAATCGGTGTCGATACTTTCATTGCCTTCATCTTCAAATTTCTCATCGAGCGAAGCATAGTCCTCTTCTTTATTTTCTTCCTGCACCTTTTCCAAAGCAGGATTCTCTTCGAGCTCGCGCTCTAATTCTTCTTCAAATTCCAGCGTGTGAAGTTGAATCAACTTCATCAACTGAATTTGTTGCGGGGCCAATTTCTGGCCGAGTCTCATTTGAAGATTTTGTTTCAACATATTTTTGTGCTTTTATTTATCTGTTTTTCTTTTTATGATATGCTTAAATTTCATCTTGAGTCTCGTGTTAATGCTTCATCGAATTCCTCAATATCACTATTGGCGAATTTTTAAAAGCATAATAACATCTATTTTAAAGATAAAATTAAAAAAATTTCCTTAAAACTCTGCACTATTAGGCGTTCTTGGGAAAGGAATTACATCTCTGATGTTGGTCATTCCCGTTACGAAAAGTACCAGTCTTTCTAATCCCAATCCGAAACCTGCGTGCGGCACAGAACCGAATTTTCTGGTATCCAGATACCACCAAAGTTCCTCCTCATCTACATTCATGTCTTTCATTTTGGCTTTCAATACATCGAATTTATCTTCTCGCTGAGAACCTCCGATGATCTCACCAATGCCCGGGAATAAAACATCCATCGCTGCAACAGTTTTGCCGTCTTCATTCAGTTTCATGTAAAACGCTTTGATATCTTTCGGATAATCAAACAAAACGACAGGACTTTCAAAATGCTTTTCTACCAGGAAACGTTCGTGCTCACTTTGCAAATCTGCGCCCCATTCATCAATAGGAAACTGGAATTTACCTTTTTTATTTTCTTTGGAATTTTTCAGGATATCAATCGCTTCGGTATAAGAAACCCGTTTGAATCTTTTCTGAATTACGTTTTGCAGTTTCTCGATTAATCCTTCGGAAGCTCTGTCTTTCTCAGGCTTTTGTTTTTGTTCTTCTGCAAATCTTTTGTCTAAAAACTCCAGATCATCTTTGCAATTTTCCAAAACATAATTAATGACGTATTTTAAGAAATCTTCTGCAAGATCGATATTATCTTCTAAATTATTAAAAGCAACTTCAGGTTCTACCATCCAGAATTCTGCAAGGTGACGCGTAGTGTTTGAATTTTCTGCACGGAAAGTTGGTCCGAAAGTATACACTCTTCCCAAGCCCATCATGGCCGTTTCTACACTTAACTGACCGGAAACCGTTAAATTGGTTTTCTTGCCGAAAAAATCCTGTGCGAAATCGACCGCACCGTTTTCATCACGTGGAATTTCATTCAGATCGAAATTGGTAACGCCAAACATTTCTCCGGCTCCTTCTGCATCTGCACCGGTAATAATCGGCGTGTTCATATAGAAAAACTGGTTCTGATTAAAGAACTGATGAATCGCAAAACTCACCGAACTTCTCACTCTGAAAACCGCACTGAATAAGTTCGTACGGAAACGCAAATGCGCCTGTTCACGCAAAACTTCCAATGAATGTTTCTTTGGCTGAAGGATTGTTTTGTCTCTTTCTTCGGTAAAGTTATCTCCTAAGATGATAATCTTTTTAGCAATGATTTCGATATTTTGTCCCGCTCCCTGACTTTCTACAACCTCACCGACAATTTTCAATGAAGCCGCGTTGCTGATGTTTTTAAGAATGTTTTCATCAAACTGTTCAAAGTCGACAACCACCTGTAAATTGTTGATCGTGGAACCGTCATTCAAAGCGATAAACCGGTTGGAGCGGAATGCTCTTACCCAGCCCTGCACGGTGATGTCATGATGAATCAGTTTTTTATAATCTCCTAATAATTCTTTAATAGTCGTTCTCATTCGTAAGTATTCAATTTTAATGTGTCCTGCGAACCGGCTAGATTCAGCATTCCATAATCCTATAGATGCAAACTTACTAAAAATTGGCGTAAAATTTGCTCTTAGGCAAAAATTATCATAAAAAAAACGCTTGTTAAAAAGCGTTTAAATTCATTGGGCTGGATATAAGATTGCTTTATCAAGCTCGATTGGATTATTATATTTCCGAAGATAATCTTGTTTTTTTAGAGAAATTACATCTGTAATTTCTTCAATTTTCTACTTTCATTGATGGGAAATGCATCATAAATATAATGAAATCAGTTTTAATATAACCTCCCAAAATATCGAATTAGCAACCTAACTGATAAGCAATGAAATTTATTTTGAAATCCCAGTTGCGAACCGACTTGAGTGGAGCTCCTTTTGGGCAACGCAGTGGGGGCAAAAAAGCGGGAATCCTTCGACAAACTCAGGATAAACTCAGGCGGAAATTGTCGCCAAAAAAAATTAAAGAATTAACTTTCGAAGACATAAAAAATAAGATTTACTCGTCTTTCTTAGACGGCACCAGGAAAACATCCATCAAACCTTCTGGCAAAGACATTTTCAGAAACTTCTCTTCGCGGTTTAATTCAATAATCCAGTCTTTGATAATCGGAATAACGATTTGTTTCCCCGCTAAAGTAAGCACGAAATAATGCTGACCGGTTTGGTCATTGACCGACTCGATAATACCGCAGGATTTACCGTCTTCTTCGCGGATTTCAAAACCTATAACTTCGTGGTAATAAAATTTGTTACCTGTCAATTTCGGCAAACCGGAAAGCGGAAGATAAACATCTTTACCCACCACCTGATCCACGAGTGCTTCGGTAGAATTTTTGAAAGAAACAATCAGCGTTTCGCCTTTGCTCCAAGACTGTCTGGCAATAAAAAAAGGCACCAATAATCCGTTGATATCTACAAATACGGTGTCTAATTTAGAGTACATTTCA
Organism: Chryseobacterium salivictor; assembly: GCF_004359195.1. Lineage (NCBI taxonomy): Bacteria > Pseudomonadati > Bacteroidota > Flavobacteriia > Flavobacteriales > Weeksellaceae > Chryseobacterium > Chryseobacterium salivictor. The sequence continues at coordinate 479,921 of NZ_CP037954.1, forward strand.
GGCTGGTCTGTATCTAATTTCAGGAATACATTTCCGTGTAATCCGTGTCTTCGGGTAATTTTTCCTAAAAAATAGCAATCTTCTTTTTTCATGGTACAAATATAAAGTGTTTTAAAATAACAGAGACGTCAAAAATGACGTCTCCATAATTCTTAAAGTAAGAAATTTTATTAAGCCTGAGTTTCTTCAGTTCCTTCTGCTTCTGCAGTTGGTTCTTCAGTAACTTCCGGAGCTGCTTCTTCTACAACTGGTGCATTAGCCGCTTCTTCAGCTGCTTTTGCTTCAGCGATTTTAGCATCAGCTTCAGCTTTTGCGTCGTCAACTAATTTCTGTGCAGCAGCTAATCTATCTTGGTTTACTTTCGCTTCAGCTTCTAAAGCTGCTTTTTTAGCATCTTCTTTAGATTTTGCCAAACCGTCTTTTTTACCAACAACTTTTTGCTCTTTTTCTTCTAACCACGCTGCGAACTTTTTATCAGCTTCAGCCTGATCGAAAGCACCTTTCGCTACTCCACCCTGCAAGTGTCTTTTGTAAAGCACCCCTTTGTAAGAAAGGATTGCACGAGCCGTATCGGTAGGTTGCGCTCCGTTCCCTAACCATTTTACTGCTGCATCTACATTAAGTTCAATTACCGCTGGATTGGTGATTGGATTGTAAGTACCAATTTTTTCGATGAATTTACCATCTCTACTTGCTCTTGCATCGGCAACTACGATGTGATAAAAAGGTTTTCCTTTTTTACCGTGTCTCTGTAATCTAATTTTTACTGACATAAATGTTTGAATTTGTGGGAACTCGTCCCGATTAATTAAGGTTGCAAAGATAATGAAATATTCTCATTCACCAGTCCTAATATTTAAATAATTACAGCCTAAGAATCTTTTTTTTCAGGAGTCGGGAACCTGCTTTCCGCTGTATCTTTTATTCCGCTCAAGCTCCATAAAAGGATGCCGCTGCAATCAGGACTATGAAGGACGTTTCGAAAGAAATTTAGGTTCTAAACTGAGATTTACACCCTTAGAAAAAATAGTAAAATGCAATTTAACTGTAAGATCAAAGAAGACAATTCTTTTCTCTTCAGAACATTTCATTATTAAATTTATACTTCGTGTACTTTTAATTCTCTACTGAAAGAATACCATAATCAAAGCCAGAATAAACCCAATTCCGGCGTAGATCATTCCTCTTCGGAAGGCTTTTGATTTGAAATTAAACATCCAGAATGAGGAGATCACAAAGAAAAACAAGACAAGTCCAAAAACCGTATTCAAAGAAGCATAACGGTGTGTGGAGGTTGATTTATGCAACTGATTAAATTTCTCCAACACGATCGGCAACTGCATTTTAGTATATTTCGCCTCACCGCTTTTGAGATTATAAGTTCCCTGTTCAAAAATTTTAAGATCACCTTCGCCTGGCTGGAACTCAATATTTTTCATTTTGATTTCCTTCGCGAGTTCTTTTTCCGTCATATTGGGTTTCAATACGATTTCGGTTTTATTTTCTTTTTTCAGGAAATTGGTATCACGGTAAATTAACAATACTCCACTGATGGAATATACAGCCATAATCCCCGCTGCGAAATAACCTAGATAACGGTGTGTGATCCGCATGAATGACTTGGTGTCCTTAATTGCTGCCATAGTTTTCTGTTTTTGTTTTTTTGTTTTTTTGTTTTTTTACTTTTAAATAACAGAAGTGGAAACCGAAATCCCCACCGCTGTTGCTATGAATTTAAGATGATATGAATGTTTTTTTTAATTAGAGCTTATAAGTTAAAGTCACGTAGAAATTTCTTGGCGTAATCGGGTTTACCGAGTAATTTTCGTGCACATTGTAATTCACGGTGTCAAACAGATTTCCAACTTTTCCCATGATGGAAAACTTCTTCCAGTCATATCCGGCAGATAAAGATGCGGTGACATAATCATCCACTTTGAATAATCTGGAAACGCCGTCTCTTGCATCATTGGTGGCTTTTGTATCATTCCAGCCGGCAAGTCTGTCTCCTACGAAGTAAACACTTGCGCCTAATTTTAATCCTCTCACATACTGATTAAAGGTATAGAAAACGGATGCGTTTGCTGTGGTAGCAGGCGTTCTCACGAGCCGCTGGTTTTCAACATATCCGAAATCTGCGGGCGTATCCAGATAAACTGAATGGTTGTAAGATGCTCCCGCGATTATTGACAAGTTCGGATAAGGATTTCCTGTAATATCTAATTCTACACCCTGACTACGCATTTTCCCCGCGAATTCTTTAATTGCTGTATCCGAATTTACAGTTCCATCTGCTTTATAATCTGCAGTTTGATAGAAATTTCTATTTTCAATCTGATAAACGGAAAGATTTAAAGCGACTGCGTTATTCCAGAAATTATGTTTCATTCCCACTTCAAACTGGTCGATTAATGAAGGTTTCAGAGAATTCCCATTGATATCCCGTCCCGTATTGGCGGAGAAGGAATTGGTATACGTTGCAAAAAGTGATAAGTTATTATTCGGCATATAAACCAAACCTGCTTTTGGAGAAAAAGCCCTATCCACAGTTCCTGGGCCGGCAGTAATTTTTCCATCGGCAAAATTCACTTTCTCAGATTCTTTATTTTCAATGTATGACCATCTTAAACCGGCCAAAACTTTAAATTGATCTGAAAGTTCAATATAATCCTGAGCATAAATTCCGAATCTTTGGGTTGGAATTCTGTTTCTGTCCTTTTTGATGGCGTCTGGCATCGCTCCTGAAGTCCAGGTTGCAGGATCATCTAAATAAACAGTACCGTTTGCCGCACCATTGGTTCCGTATAAATAAGAGGTTCCGAAAGTTTTTCCGTTTTTGGGATCAAGATAAGTATAAGAATCAGCCATCCCGTAGTCTCCATCGGTACCCACCAAAATTTTGTGCGTAACCCTTCCGGTTTTTACTTCACCATTAAGATTCACTTGTAATGAAGTATAATTCTGTTCATTATAAGTTCTGTTCAACGGTCTTTTCCAGTTCAATCGGTCTGCCGCATCGTAACTCCACTGCACTCTTTCTGTTGAAAAATAATCTTTCGTATAATTCTGATAGGAAGCCGCCGCGTTTAAAGTCCAGACATCATTAAACTGGTGATTAAAAGTTATTCCCGTTGTGGCCTGCTGTACATTTTGAAATTGCCAGTCGGCACCAACAAATGCATTTCTTGGCAATAAAGTGTTTAAGGAGTAAGAATCATCTTTACTGATAATAGAACCCACTCCGAAATCCGGTGTAAAATCATTTTTCAGATAATCTGCTTCTACAATCAACTGAGAATTTTCTCCAATATTAAATAAAAAAGAAGGATTGAAATAATATTTTGAAGAAGAAACCACATCTCTAAAACTGTCAGCCGTTTCATAAGCACCATTGACTCTGAAAGCAACTTTATCATTTAACGGCCCGTAAAAATCGACAGTAGGTTTATAAGTATTCCAGCTTCCGGCACTCAATCCGACACTTCCGCCAAAATCGAATCTCGGTTTTTTCGTAATTAAATTGACTACGCCGCCCGCTGCGACATTCCCGTACAACATGGCGTTTCCACCTTTCAATACCTCTACTCTTTCCAACCCCGAAACTTCAGGAAAAACACCGCTGTTTACCCGGGCTCCATTTTTGAAAATATTATCGTTCCCGAAATTAAATCCCCGTCCGCCAAAACTGTCCTGAGAATTCCCTCTGGAAGAAGTAATGTACAATCCATTCACATTCTGAAGAACATCGCTCAGCTGTTTTGCCTGTTGCTGCTCAATAATTTCATGGGTAACAATTGCCACGGGTTGTGGGTTTTCCATCATCGTCAAATTGGATTTCGACGACATTGGTCTTGCTTTATTTGGATTCCCTGTTTTGTGCAGGTTGATATCTTCTATCTGTTGAATTCTGATGGTATCGCTTATTGGGTCAAATTTCATCTGCGCACTTAGTGTCGCGACAATCATTAAAGCTCCAAGTGAAATAATCTGTTTTTTCATAAGACGTTTTTATTTAGACTGAATTAAAATAACAGCGCAAAAGTAAAAAACAGTTTACTATTAGACAAGGCTATTTGTAATTATTCTAAATAAACTTTATGACAAATGCTTAAATCACTGAAAATGAGTAAAATTAAAGACCGTGATTTTTATCATGTTCGTCTCATTAGCAGAAACCCTGCGAGAACGAACACTATATTGATAACGAAATACGTGAGTCCATTCGGCGCGGTTGCTGTCCCGAACAGCACCACTGCATTTCCTAAAACAGCAATAATGGTGATGATTTTTTTTAAGAAGGAATTTGTAGTGAAGACTTTCTTGTTAAATAATTGAAATAAACCCAGAAATAAAGCCCCATTTACCAAATAAATAAAAATAATAGGAATGGCAGAAAGATCAAAGTTGCTCTCCGTAAAATAAGGATGCGTGTTGTTAATATAATAGACGAAGAGGTAAAAAACAATAATTAATGTTCCAAAAACTGCACTGTTAACAGGCATTTTCGTTTTCTCATTCACTTTATTTAAATTTAGAAATTTCTTCGACTTTTCTAAATTTGCAAATTGATAAGGAACGCGAATTGTCGCTAAAAGCAAACCATTAGAAGTTCCTAAAACAGAAATAATAATGAAAAGCTGCATTAATATCGCCCCAGAATTCGACGCAGTTTTCCGTGCAAACTCTGTGATATAAGTGTCTTTTAACTGAATAATTTCATCGCCACTCATCCGGAAAACAATTCCCAAATAATAAGCGATATAAATCACCATCACCGAAATGGTTCCAATAATTAAAGCTTTCGGCAGATTTTTCCTTGAATTTTTAATTTCCCCAGAAATCTGCGTGGCAATATACCAACCGTCAAATGCAAATGAAATAGGAATGAAGCTCGCCGCCACCAAAAGAATAAACGATTGATTTTGCAAACCACTTCCAACCTGAGTAAAGGTATTCACTTCGCTTACCTCTCCTTTAAATAAACTTAAAATTCCAAGGGAAGCAATAAATATTAAAGGCAAAACTTTCAACACCGTGGTCATCTGCTGAAAAACTCCACTGCTTTTCGGTCGGAAAATATTAATAAAAAAGAAGATGACTAAATTAACAAAACCTATCAGCGCAAAATGCAGAGGCGTAGGTTCAAAACTCATGAACTCTGCCAGTAAATGCGCGATATAAATTCCTGAAACGGTGAATAGAACGGCTGTAAGGGCAGGATAAAACAAACTCATGTACATCCAACCCACAAAATAACTTGCCGTTTCGCCGAATCTGTAGTTCACGTAATTCAGAATCCCCCCATCTTTCGGTAAAAGTTCTGCATAATTCGCCATTGAAATTCCCGCGAACACCACGCTGACTCCCACAATGATAAAACCTAAAAGCCCGGCCAAAACATTTCCCTGTGCTGCCAATAAAACATCGTCTACTTTAAAGAAAATGCCGGAACCAATCACTTGGCCAATCACCATCGAAATGGCGGTAAACAATCCGTATTTGGCTTCCAGTTTTTGGTCGTTGCTCATTTTTATAAAAATTTAACACAAAGAAAGCAAAAGCTTTTTAGTTATTAAATAAAAAGCACAAGATCCCGAAAAAAAGTATTATTTTTTTTTTTGCCACAAATTCACGAATTTCTTTACAAAATGCTTTTTACTGCCTTAAAAAAACCGCGAATCTAAGATTAACTTTATCCATTTATAAAGAAAAACTCGTGCATTCGTGGCTTCTTCTTTCAAATAGTCCGCGATTTTTCCGTATTATTTTTTTGCCACAAATTCACGAATTTCTTTGCAACATGTTATTACTGTTTGTAAAAAATCCGCGAATTTTAAATAAACTGAAGCAATTTGAAATGAAAAACTCGTGCAGTCGTGGCGCTTATTACCCAAAAAAAGGAATGGGCAAAAACCCATTCCTTTTGATGATTTAAAATCTTTACTAATCCAAGTAATTAATCCTGAAGTTCCAACCAACGCATTTCTAAAGCCTGAAGCTTCTCTGCAATGGTTTCTAAATCTTTCGAATAGACCGCGATTTTTCCGTAATCTGTTTCGTTATTTAATTTCTCCAGAATTTCTGCCCTCTGTTTTTCTAACTTGGGGATTTCTTTATCAATCTCTTTTAGCTCCTGCTGCTCTTTGAATGATAATTTCCTGGTGACCACTGTTGGCGATGAAACCACAGTCTCTATTTTTTTAGGAGTTTCAACCACCGGAGCAACAACTTTTTTGTTCTGTTCCTGAGATTTCTTTTCACGATATTCTGAGAAATTACCCACAAAATCTTTGATGATTCCGTCGCCTTCAAAAGCCAGAACGTGATCTACAATACGGTCCATAAAATACCTGTCGTGAGAAACAATTATTAGACTTCCCTGAAATTGCAACAGGAAATTCTCTAAAACCGTCAAAGTTGGTAAATCCAAATCATTGGTCGGCTCATCGAAAATCAGGAAGTTCGGATTCTGATACAAGACATACATCAAATGCAGGCGTCTTTTTTCACCACCAGAAAGTTTAGAAATCGGCGAATACTGCGTTTGGTCGTCAAATAAAAACAAACGTAAAAACTGCGAGGCAGAAATCGTCCGTCCGTTTGCCAACGGGAAATTTTCTGAAATATCTTTAATAAAGTCGATCACTCTTTGATCTTCTTTATACTTTAAACCTTTTTGCGAAAAATAACCGAATTTAATGGTTTCACCGGTTTCAATAGACCCGGAATCATAAGGTTCCAAACCTTGAATAATATTTAAAAGCGTCGATTTTCCGGCTCCGTTTTTTCCAACGATCCCCACTTTTTCCCCTCGTTGAAATTGGTAAGAGAAATCTTTCAGCAATAAATTATCACCGTAACTTTTGCCGATATCATGTAATTCAAGAATTTTTGTTCCGAGCCGTTTCATCTCAAAATCAAGCTCGAGTTTTTCTTTTCTGGTGTCGGTTTTCGCTACTTTTTCGGTTTCGTAAAAATCGCTTTGGCGTGATTTAGATTTCGTCGTTCTCGCTTTTGGCTGACGGCGCATCCACTCCAATTCCTTTCTGTAAAGGTTTTGTGCTTTGTCGATCGTAGAATTCATATTGTCTTCGCGGATGATTTTATTCTCCAGATACGTTCCGTAACTCCCGTTATGAACATACATATTAAAATCTTCAATTTCCCAAATAATATCACAAACCGCATCCAGGAAATACCGGTCGTGCGTTACCAGAAGTAAAGTCACCATCGCTTTTGAGAGATAATTCTCCAGCCATTCCACCATATCCACATCCAGGTGGTTGGTCGGCTCATCCATAATCAATAAAGTATGGCGGTGCTGCGCGCGCGTTTCTACCAGAAGTTTTGCCAGGGCAACTCTTTTAATTTGACCACCGGAAAGGGTTTTCATTTTCGAAGTCAAATCCGTGATTTTTAACTGGCTGAGAATCTGGCTCATTTCATTTTCCAAATCCCAGGCTTCGTGAACTTCCATTTCATTCAGCGCTTTATCCATATCATCCGGATTTTCGGAGATCAAAGCGTGATGGTAATTTTTCAACGCCATAATCGGCGCAGAATCCAAAGTCATCATGAATTCTTCAACATTCAGTTCGCCTTCAAAATCGATTTCCTGATCAAATAAAACGACCTGAATATCTTTGTTAATGGTAACTGTTCCTGAATCGGCGATTTCTTTACCCATCAAAATTTTGAGCAAAGTCGATTTTCCGGAGCCGTTTTTGGCAACGATGGCAATTTTATCACCTTCATTAATATGGAAAGTGATGTCTTTGAAAAGTGTTTTTACCCCGTAAGATTTCGTAAGGTTTTCGGCTGAAATGTAATTCATTATGTATTTGGACTGAGTGATTTTTGAAAGGTGCAAAAGTACGGAAATTAGATGAGAGATTTTTAGATGAGAGATAAAAGACTTCTTTGCGCTTTGTTTTTAATCAAAAGAGAGCACTTTTAATTTCTAAAATTTAGTTAAAGTCACCGACTTTAACAATTCTTTAGCACAATCCTACAAATAATTTTAGAATATTTGCCAAAATTAATTTATGAAAAAAGCATCTTTACTTTTTATTCTCCTTTTTGGATTTTTAATAAATGCACAAATTATCTCCGGAACCATTTTTTCTAAAGAAGACCGGCAACCCATTCCTTACGCGAAAATTGGAATCGAAAACGAAAATACCGGAACCATCGCCGATGAAAACGGCCATTTTAAAATTGATTTAACCAACATCGACATAAATAAAGCTTTAAAAATTGAAGTTGGTGGTTTTGAAAAATATGCAGTTTCAGTGGCTCATTTTTTAAAAGAAAAGCAACGCCCGATTTTCCTAACTGAAAAAGTAAAAGATATTCAGGAAGTAGTCATTAATCCTAAAAAATATATTAGAAAAAACTGGGGAATCAACACGAAAACCCAAAGTATACAGATCGGTCATATTCCTTCAAAAAGTGAAGAAGATCTTTCAAAAGAAGTTGCCATGCTTTTTAAAACCAATAAAAAGGCAAAAATTGAAAAAATCAACATCAATATTTCTAATTTCAAAACTGACAAACCGGTCTTTATAAGGTTTACTGTTTACGATAAAAATCTGAATTCAATTCTTATTGAAGATCTACACGACGAAATCACTTCAGATAAAATCGTTGATAACACTTATAGTTACGATGTTTCTAAAAACAACATCTGGGTAAATAATCATTTCTATATCGGAATTCAGTTGCTGAATCGTTTCGAAGGTGCTTTTTATATGAGTGGCGCGCTGATGGGAAACAAAACCATTTACAGAAATTATTTAGGCGAATGGAAAAAGGTTCCGATGGTAAGCCCGGCAATCAACATCGATGTGAAAGTTCAAAAATAATTCATAGTTTTAATCTCAATATTTGCAGAATACCTTATTTTTACATCGTAACAAATTTTATAAAATGAAAAAAACTTCACTGATATTACTCGTGTTTTTCAGCATCATCACTTTTGGACAGGGAATGAAATTCGAGGAAAACAAAACCTTTAAAGATCTTTTGGCACTTGCCAAGAAAGAAAACCGACTTCTTTTTTTAGACGCTTACACCACGTGGTGCGGTCCCTGCAAAATGATGGCAAAAAACGTTTTTCCACAGGCTTCCGTTGGAGAATTTTACAATGCCAATTTCATCAATTCTAAAATTGATATGGAAAAAGGCGAAGGAATCGATATTGCGAAAAAGTATAATGTGCGAGCCTATCCTACCTATCTTTTCATCAATGGAGACGGCGAACTGATTCATCGTGTGACTTCTTATTACGACCCCGAAGATTTCATCAATGTCGGGAAAGATGCCGTAGATCCTTCAAAACAAATGGGCGCGCTTAAAAAGAAATTTGAAGCTGGCGAAAAAGATCCGGAATTTCTGAAAAATTTCATCAAAGTGTATGCTTACACAGATCCTGTTTTGGCATCGAAAGTAGCCAAAACCTACTTTGACGGTAAAAAAGCAAATCTTTTGACTCAGGAAGATTTATCTTATCTTTTTTCATTGACGAAAGACAGCAACTCTCCCCTTTTTCCCGAATTTATCTCCCGTAAAGACGAATTACTGAAACTGATGCCGGAAGAAAATTACAACAGAACTGTTAATAATTTTAAACTGAACGCGATTTTCAATACTTCTTTTGACCAAACCACAAAAATTCTTGATGAGAAAAAATTTATCACAGAAGCTAAAAAAATAATGTCTGAAGAGAAAGCGAATTCCCTGTTATTGAAAGCAAAAATGAAAATTGCTGCTTCTGCCAAAGATACCGCTGCTTATCAAAAATACGCTGTAGCCTACTACAAAGACGGAGCATCTGCGGAATTTACCTGGGATGAACTCAACTCTGTTTCCTGGTACTTTTTTGAAAATATCACAGACAAAACCGCTTTAGGGAAAGCGATTCTTTGGGCAAAGCAATCGGTAAAACTGAATGAGGGTTACGCCAATACCGATACGCTCGCAAATCTTTATTTAAAGACCGGAGACAAGGTGAATGCCAAAATATGGGCAGCAAAAGCCATTGAACTGGCCAAAAAAGAAGGGGAAGATTATGCAGAAACGCAGGCTTTATTAAATCAACTTAAATAGACCATTTCATTATATTTATATACCGAAGAGGATGCCCAAAAGCATCCTTTTTTGTTAATCTAAAGTCAACCTTTTCAGCGACCACAGATTCCCGTTGAAAACATTCAGATCTACTTTGGTATTGATTCCGTATACGATTCCGTTTTCGGTGAACTGCCAGATTTTCCAGTCAGCATCGGGTGACGGTTGTGGCACATCGTTATAATTCGCCAGCCACATCGGATAATCATCAAACTCGCCTTTCAGAAAATCTTTGTGATAATGGTAATAAGTGTAAATAATCGGTTTCACGCCGTACGCTTCTTCGACTATCCGGCACCAAATCTTCAGATCTTCAATTAATTTCTTGGTCGATTTTTTCCGCGGAATTTTTTCAATATCTAAAATCGGTGGTAGGTCTCCGGATTCCAGTTTCACATTGTCGAGAAAATTATTGGCCTGCATTACAGGATCTTCATCGGCTCTGTAAAAATGATATGCTCCCCGGATGAGTTCATGTTTTTTCGAAAGCTGCCAAAACTCATCAAAATGTTTATCAGCAGATCTGTTGCCCATCGTCGCCCGCAGAACCACAAATTTTATAGGAATAGCGCGGTTCCCGATACTTAAACTGTCCCAGGTAATATCTTCTTTTTTTTGGTAATGAGAAACATCCATCCCAAAAGTTTTATCGGCGTAATCACCGATAATCCTGTTGATTCTGTTTTCTTCCCTTTCAGAATTCGACAGTTTTTTATGTTCGAACTTATTGAAATACATCGCATAATAAAACGCGATTTTCTGCTTTAAATAAAAGCCGGTTCCGAATAATGCCAAAGCCAAAAAAAGCAATAAAATTTCCCGGCGCAGAAGAAAATGTCTCCTGCGTTTTTTATGAATTTTCCGGGTGGTTCTTCTTTTAACAGTTCTCTTGGCCATGGGTTTGCAAAAATAGATTTTTTAGGGTAAAAAAAACGATGAAAAAATGCAGGTGGAAAAGTTTCGACTCAAATCCTCCTTAAGAACTTTTACAACCTTAGCTTTTAAAACATTAATTGAATTAAAAATAAAATGAACAGAAAGGATTATTTAGAAAAATAGTAACTTCTCATCAAATTAAATTTATGAAAAAAATTCTGCAGATTTCCACCTTGTTTTTTATCCCATTTCTATACGGACAACAAGTTTCGGATTATCAATATATTTATGTTCCGGAAAAATTCAGTGATACCGAAGTCAACAAATTCGGTTTGAATGATTTGCTGAAACTCAAATTAAAACAGAAAAAATTCACAGTAATTACCGAATCCAAAGAAAAATGGCCTGCAGAATTATTACAAAACCCTTGTCACATTCTAACAGCAGAACTATTGAACAGCAGTAATATGTTCAAAAACAGACTTAAGATTGAATTTAAAGACTGTCAAACTACAACAATCAGTTCTTTGGAAGGAAAATCTTCTATCAAGGAATTTGAACCCGGAATGCGAGACGCGTTAGAAGATGCCGCGAAAAAAGTGCCGGTTTCAATGCCTGTTGAGAAATCGATGGTGACTGAAAAAGTAGAACCTGCAAAAATAAATCAGAAATCAGAAATTGTCAAGAAAGATTTGCCGCTCGTTTCAGAAAGTAAAAACATTAAAGTGGTACCGGCTCCAAAAGAAGGCGCGACCGCGGGACAAAAAGCAGAAGTTTACAGTAACGGAACTTTATCGGTGAACAGAATTTTGCTAGCCAATGGAGAATTTATTTTAGTTCATCCAAATAATTCGGTTCCGTATGCCACCTTCAAACCTTCCACTAAAAAAGACGTTTATCGGGTTCAACTCGCTGATGGAACGGCAACTTTGGGTTATTTTGAAAACGGCGAAATCATCGTAGAATTAGATAATTCAGACGGAAGTTTCAGAAAAGAGGTCTTTTCAAAAAAGTAATCTTTAATTCGGATTAAAATACTCCCAAACCACTTTCCCTTTCGATTTTCCCAGAATTTCTTCCAGAGTCTCTAAATTCGATTCTTTAATTCTCTTGACTGATTTCAGTTTCTGAAGCAACATTTCAATCGTCTTTTCACCCACTCCGGGAATTTCATCGAGTTCGGATTTGATGGTTGAATTTTTGCGTCTGGTTCGGTGATGTTTCACGCCAAAACGATGCGATTCGTCCCGAACTCTTTGCAGTATTTTTAAAGTTTCAGATTTTTTATCGAGATATAACGGAATAGAATCTTCGGGGAAATAGATTTCTTCCAAGCGTTTTGCAATTCCGATGATGGTGATTTTTCCGTACAGACCGAGCAGCTTCAAACTTTTTACAGCAGACGAAAGCTGGCCTTTTCCACCATCAATTAAAATAAGCTGCGGCAAAGGTTCTGCTTCTTCTAAAAGCCTTTTGTACCGCCGGTAAATCACTTCTTCCATCGTCTTATAATCGTCCGGACCTACCACCGTTTTAGGATGGAAAATACGATAATCGGCTTTGCTGGGTTTTCCATCTTTAAAAACGACGCAAGCGGAAACGGGATTTGTTCCCTGAATATTCGAGTTGTCAAAACCTTCAATATGTCGCGGTTCCACAGGCATCCGAAGCAGTTTCTGCATCTCTGCCATGATTCGGTTGGTATGTCTTTCGGGATCTACGATTTGAACCTGTTTCAGTTTTTCAACACGGTATTCTTTGGCATTTTTTTCAGACAGTTCCACGATTCTTTTCTTATCCCCGACTTTAGGAACAATCAGTTTCACGTTAGGAATTTCTAATGTTAAATGAAAAGGAATCAGAATTTCTTTAGAATCAGAATTAAATTTCTGGCGAATCTCAATCATCGCTTCTTCCAGCATATCTTCGTCAGATTCCTCCAGAATTTTCTTTATTTCTGTGGTGAAACTCTGGATAATATTTCCGTTCTGAATTTTAAAATAATTAATGTAGGCCGCAGTTTCATCGCTCGTCATCCCAAAAACATCTACATCATCAATGTTTGGATTGACCACCGTGTGCTTGTGCTGAAAATCTTCCAGCAAATCGATTTTCTCCTTTATTGTCTGAGCATTTTCAAATTCCAAATTTTTAGCAAAAGCTATCATCTGATTGGTCAGATATTCTTTCGCCGTCCGGAAATCACCTTTAATAATTCCGCGTATCGCATCAATTTTTCTATCATAACTTTCTTTCAATTCCAGCATTTCGCAGGGACCTTCGCAGTTTTTGATATGATATTCCAGGCAAACCCTATATTTTCCTTCCGCAATTTTTTTGGGTGAAAGGTTCAGATTACAGGTCCGGATTTTATAGAGGTGTTTGATGGTATCGAGCAAAACCTTGGCTGGGCGGACTTTCGCATAAGGTCCGAAATATTCTGAACCATCTTTAATTTTCGTCCGCGTTAAAAAAACACGCGGAAAATCTTCATTTTTAATGCAGATCCAGGGATAGGTTTTGTCATCTTTGAGCATGACATTGTAAAACGGCTGATGTTCTTTAATTAAATTATTTTCCAACAAAAGCGCGTCGTATTCGCTATTCACGACGGTAGTTTCCAGCCGGAATATTTTGGCGACCATAATTTTCGTACGGTAACCCGGCTGATTTTTATTAAAGTAAGAAAGTACTCTTTTCTTTAAATTCTTCGCTTTTCCAACGTAGAGTAAATTACCTTTTTTATCATAATACCGATAAACTCCGGGATCGGATGGCAAAGTTTTCAGTTGAAGTTCAAGATCAGCATTCATGATACAAAAATAGGGATTTGCTTCGTAAAAAAGAACCGCTAAAAATAAAACCAGCCTGCCGAAATGGACAGACTGGTTTAAAATTAAATTTTAAAAGATCACGGCTTTACATTTTCAGGAATCTCGAGAGCGATTATTTCATTTTTATAATCAGCCAGCTGAAGTTCCACCGTTTTTATATTCTTTTTGAAAAAAGGAGTTTCTGCAAATAATTTTTCGTAATAATTCACGCCTTCGATCAAATTGGTTTTAAAGGTTTTCCATTTTTTAACCTGAGCATTGGTGAAACTGTCGGAGAATTCCTCGATTTCATTTTTCAGATAATCTACATACATTTTCAGTTCATTGACGAAAATATTCGGACGGTTCTGCTCCGGCATTACGTTTTCGTTTCCGTAAATATGTTTCACCATATCAGAAAGCGAAACTTCTTTGTCGAAATAAGCAAGATTAGGTCCGGGACAAACCACGACTCCCTGCTTTTCTCCTTTAATCTGGATTTCGCTTTCGAGATAAGACGAATTCACCAAACCAACACATAGGCAGGATTTCTCTGTGATTTTTGATTTTCTTTTGTCGTATTCTTTTAAAGATATTTCCTCTTTAACCTCCTCTAAATCATTCAGTTTTACGGTTTGATATTTTCGGGAAGCGGTACAAATTCCTTCGGGTCCAAATTCTTTGCTTAAAGCCAAATACTTTTTCGGGCAAGAACTTCCGGCTTTTTCTTTATTAATTTTTTCCTGTTTGAAAAACTCATTCGTACTTCCTTTAATCGTATTAAAAGGAATCCCGAGCGGAGAAATATTGCTTAAATAAAAATCTTCTTCTTTAGATTTTGCTAACAGTTCCCGCGTTTCTCTGTCCACAGAAGTCGCTTCGGGAACAAGTAAAAAAGGCGATCCCCAACCGATGCTGTCAACTTGGTAATTCTCCAGCAAAAACTCGTGTTCTTCGGCGGTCCCCACTCCACCCTGAACGGTGATTTTCATTTCTAATGGTTCACTCGGACAAGGAATTTCCTTTTGAGTCAAAGCATTTACCATCAATTCATGAGCAGACGAAATCAGATCGTTTTTCTTTTGTTTGAACTCTTCCATAATCGGTCCCAGCAATAAACCATCTGTTGCAAAGGCGTGACCTCCACAATTCAAGCCCGATTCTACCCGATATTCCGAAACCCAAAGCCCTTTTTTTGCCAGGAAATTCCCCTGAATCATCGCAGACCGGAAATCACTTACTTTCAAAATAATTTTCTTTTTGAGTTCTCCTTTTACATTTGGAAAAAAATCGGGGAAAGATTCAAAATAACTGTATAATCTCGGATTCATTCCTGCAGAAAGTACAATGGAAGACGAAAGTTTACTGTTGGCAAAACCTCTCAAAGAAACGTGCGCATCATTATAAATGACTGGCAACTGCTCCCCTTTTACGAAATTATCCTTGTCTACTTTGGTCATGATATTCACATCAATACTTCCGGGAGAAAGGTGACTTTCTAAAAATTTCCGAACATTTTCGGTGAAATTTTCCTTTTGATCAGCGAGGTTCTCCAGTCCCTTTTTAAGTTCAGATTTGTTGGGAAGAATATCGATGTACTGACTAAGTGCTTCCTTGCTTTTACTTAATTCCTGCTTGAAATTTTCGAATTTCATATTCACCACATCGTGAACCATATCCAGGTAAGCGGTGATTCTTTTGGCACGGTAATCTTCAATCTTATTGGAAATTCCGGTATAGCTGAAATTATTTCTTTTGTGATAAAGACAGTTCATTTTCTCGATAATCTCGTCATCGATAATTGAAATTACAGACGAAATTCCGTATTGTGCAACTCGAATCGGACTGTCGATTGTATATGCCAATCCCATTACCGGAATGTGAAAATTGTGCGCGGGTTTTTTCTTATTCATATTTTTTATTGGTCCTTTTATTAATTAGATAATTTTAAACACCCATCAAAATTAGAATTAAATTTTTAATTATGTATCGGATAGCAACTTTAATAATACGCTGATTGTATGACTTTTGTCAGCAAATAAAAAAGCTCCGAACTATTCCTGCAGATTGTTAAAAAATTGTATTTTTAGACAAAATCTAATTAATGAAAATTTACGGCGTAGATACTTTTACAATTACCGATGTAATGGCGATTTTAGACAACCCTAAAAAAGCAAAACTCAACAAAGAAGCCAAACAGAAAATTCTGAAATCTCAGCAAAACGTGCAGAAAATCGTAGCTTCTGACCGAACGGTTTATGGAATCAATACAGGTTTTGGTCCGCTTTGCGATGTGAAAATTTCGGAAGAAGAAACAGCTCAACTTCAGTATAATTTAATTATTTCGCATGCAGTAGGCGTTGGAAAACCAATTGCCAAGGATTATTCGAAAGTGATGATGATTGCAAAAATTCATGCGTTGTCAAAAGGATTTTCAGGCGTTTCTCTGGAAGTGATTGAGCGATTGATTCTGATGCTTGAAAATGATATTATTCCGGTGGTGCCTGAGCAAGGTTCTGTAGGCGCTTCCGGAGATTTGGCTCCGCTGGCGCATTTGGTTTTACCGCTTTTAGGTTTGGGAAAAGTTTGGCAAAAAGATGAAATTCAAGAGACTGGAAAAGTTCTGAAAAAGCATGGTTTAAAACCGTTGCAACTCGGTCCGAAAGAAGGATTGGGTCTAATTAACGGTACCCAGTTTATTTTAGCACATGCTATTTTAGGTTTGCATCGATTTGAATATTTACTCGACCTGGCAGATTTAACGGCGGCTGTAAGTTTGGAAGCTTATCGCGGTTCGGCAAGTCCGTTTAAAAAGGAACTTCATGATATCCGTCCGTTTGACGGCAGCCGGAAAGTGGCATCAAGGATGCGGAAATTTTTAAAAGATTCTGACAATTTAAAAAGTCATGAATTTTGTGACCGTGTTCAGGATCCTTATTCTATGCGTTGTGTTCCTCAGGTTCATGGGGCGAGCAGAAATTCTTTTGAACATTTAAAAAATTTAGCAGAAACCGAATTGAATTCGGTGACGGATAATCCGATTGTATTAAGTGCGGAAGAGTCGATTTCAGGTGGTAATTTTCACGGACAGTTATTGGCTTTACCATTGGATTACGCCACTTTAGCTGTAGCGGAACTGGGAAATATTTCTGACCGAAGAAGTTATCTTTTACTGGAAGGAAAATATGGTTTACCAAGATTATTAACGGAAAGTTCAGGATTAAATTCCGGCTTTATGATTCCACAATACACTTCTGCTGCGTTGGTTACGGAGAATAAAACCTTGTGTTTTCCGGCTTCGGCAGATTCTATTCCAACGAGTTTGGGACAGGAAGACCACGTTTCTATGGGAAGTATTTCCGGTAGAAAATTCAATCAGGTTTTGGGGAATTTAGAAAATATTCTTGCTGTAGAATTAATGTTTGGAGCGCAGGGATTAGAATTCCGGCGACCGGCAAAATGCGGAAAGTTTGTAGAAAACGCCTATTCATTAATCCGGACGAAAGTAGCCAAATTAGAAGAAGACCGACTGATCGGCGAAGATATGTTGGCAATCGCAGAGTTAATCAGAGAAAGAAAGTTTGAGGTGAATTAAGTCTGACTTCAAATAAAATGAAGTTGTTTAAAAAAAGCAATTTACCACATCATTTTAAGACAAAAATTTCAAAATAAAAAATTCCATCAAAATTAATTGATGGAATTTTTATTTATTATTGAAAAATATAACTTAAGCCCAGGCTAAGCACCTGTTCCGATTTCTTTTTTGCAATATTGGGATCAGATCCCGGTTCATTCATTAAACCTTTGTAGGTATTGCTCAATCCAAGATCATATCTTGCAGCGATTTCAAGTTGCCGCTTCAATGAATAACCCACGCCGAAACCCAAAGCAAAATTAAAACTGTTTGCCTTTCCGTTTACGCCTGGGTAAGCAGACAGTTCGTCAACAGCATAATATGGCTTACTTGGATCGGTGACTTTCTGATTCACCAAAAAATTAAATTTCGGTCCGGCCATTGCAAAAAACTCGGACTCGGCTTCAGAAAAATACGCTTTAAAATAAATAGGAACACTGATATAGTTGTTGGCATAAACTGCATCGTACCCAATTTTTCCTTTCGCATCTTTATCCTTTCCGGTTTCACCGGCTCCCAGATATTCAACCTGAGGCTGAATGTAAAACTGGTTATTACTGTCTACAGGGATCATTGCCAAAACCCCACCATAACCAGAAAATCTGGGACCTGATGGATTATGGGCATTACTTATCCTCGAATAAGTTCCTCCTGCGGTAATTCCGAATCGCGTGCTGCTGAAATCAATTTGAGCTGATAAAACGGCAGCTGCACATAGTGCTGAACTGAGTAATAATTTTTTCATATTGTGTTTTTTAAAATCTGTTTTGTACTTGCGTTCATACAAAGATATAAAAAAATGCAACCAACAAAAAAGCGTCTTGCAAAAATTACAAGACGCTTTATATTATTAAGGAAAATTATCCTAAAACTTTGGCCACCGTAGCGCCGATCTCCGCTGGAGAATCTACTACGTGAATTCCGTTTTCTCTCATAATGGCCATTTTTGCCTGAGCAGTATCATCATCACCACCAACGATTGCACCTGCATGACCCATTGTTCTACCTTTAGGAGCAGTTTGTCCCGCGATAAATCCAACAACCGGTTTTTTAGAACCACTTTCTTTGTACCATCTTGCAGCTTCAGCTTCTAAGTTACCACCGATTTCACCAATCATCACTACTGCTTCAGTTTCCGGGTCATTGATGAATAATTCCAACGCTTCTTTTGTCGTTGTTCCGATAATCGGGTCACCACCAATTCCGATTGCTGTAGAAACACCGTAACCGGCTTTTACCACCTGGTCTGCTGCTTCGTAAGTTAAAGTTCCTGATTTAGAAACGATTCCTATTTTTCCTTTTTTGAAAACGAAACCAGGCATAATTCCTATTTTGGCTTCATCAGAAGTAATAATTCCCGGGCAGTTTGGCCCAATCAATCTGCTATCTTTGTCAGCAAGGTATGCTTTCACTTTCACCATATCTGCAACCGGAATTCCTTCGGTAATACATACGATTACTTTGATTCCTGCTTCTGCTGCTTCCATAATCGCATCTGCAGCAAATGCCGGCGGCACGAAAATAATACTCACATTAGCTCCGGCTTTTTCTACCGCATCTGCAACCGTATTAAAAACCGGTTTTCCCAAATGCTCAGAACCTCCTTTTCCTGGGGTAACTCCACCTACGACATTTGTTCCGTATTCGATCATTTGCCCTGCATGGAAAGTTCCTTCATTTCCGGTAAATCCCTGTACGATTACTTTAGAATCTTTGTTTACTAATACTGACATTTTTTATTTTTTAAATTTATTATTCAATTAATGATTACAAAATTACTTAATAATATTTGAACTTGCTGGCATCTATAGCCGTTATTTCAACTTCTTAAGCTTCACTTCCTTTCTTAAATACTGCCGGAATTCTTCCGCAATGGGTCCGAAATAAGTTCCTTTTTGCAAATCCCTGTTTACACCGCATTTTGCTAAAAGAACCGTTCCGCTTTCTACACGGACACCTGAGGCCATCCCCACCTGTCCCCAAATGGTGACTTCATCTTCGATGATGCAGCATCCTGCAATGCCTGTTTGGGAAGCAATGAGGCATTTTTTTCCGATAATGGTGTCGTGTCCGATCTGGATTTGATTGTCTAAAACAGAACCTTCGCCAATCACCGTAGCATCGGTAACTCCTCTGTCGATGGTACAGCCGTTTCCTATTTCTACATTATTTTCTATAATGACATTTCCGACTGAAATTAACCGGTCAAAATTTCCGTTAAATTTTCTGTAATAAAAGGCATCACCGCCCACAACTGTATTGGACTGAATGATGACGTTATCGCCAATTACCGTTCGGTCGCCAATCACAACATTCGGAAAGATGATACAGTCGTTTCCGATTTTCACATTATTACCAATGACTACAGAAGAATGAATTTGCGTGCGTTCTCCTACTTCCAGTTCATGCAGCGTTTCGCCGAAGTTGGTAATTTTTGTAAAATGGGTATTGATTTTATTAAAATCCCTGAACGGATCATCAGAAACGAGCAGTGCTTTTCCGGCTGGGCACTCTACTTCCTTATCGATAAGAATAATGGTTGCCGCAGAATGGAGTGCTTTATCATAATATTTCGGATGATTTACAAAAACAATTTCTCCACTTTTCACCCTATGAATTTCATTGGTTCCTAAAACCGGAAAATTTTCGTCGCCAATCATTTTAGCGCCAATAATTTCTGAGATTGATTTCAGGGTTTGTGGTTTTGTAAAAGTCATCGGTCGGTTTTATTAAAATTATTTCACTCTTTCCAAGTAAGATCCATCTTCGGTATTTACTTTAATTTTATCACCAGCTTCGATGAACAATGGCACCATTACTCTGGCTCCTGTTTCTACGATGGCATTTTTCAATGCGTTGGTTGCAGTATTTCCTTTCACTCCCGGATCTGCTTCAATTACTTCCAAATAAACTGTTGGTGGGATTTCGGCTGACAAAGGAGATTCGTCGCTGTCTTTTAAAATGATGGTTACTTCTTCGCCTGCCTTCATAAACTGAGCGTTTTCAATCATTTCTTTATCAAGATAGATCTGCGAAAAATCTTCATTATTCATAAAGTGATATCCATTATCATCTTCATACAGATATTGGAATTTTCTGGTAATTACCTTGACCTCATCGATTTTGTGACCTGCCGAAAAAGTATTGTCTAAGACTTTACCATTGGTAACCGACTTCATTTTTGTTCTTACGAAAGCTGGACCTTTACCTGGTTTCACGTGTAAAAAATCAATAATTTTGAAAATATCGTTACTGAATTCGATACACATTCCTTTTTTAATATCGTTGCTTGTTGCCATATATTATGTTATTATAATCACAGGATTACGTCCTGTTCTTTCCCTTCGGGACTTGTTGTTTTTTTATTGGTAATAGTCAGCGGATTATCTCCTGTTCTTTATTAAATGATCCCTTTGGGGATTTATGAAAATCGATATTATTCTTTACCGGTCCCATATCCTTTTACGATTCCGCGTGGTGAATTTCTGATGAACTCAAGAATTTCATCGCGCTCTGCGGTAGGCAGCATTTCCTTTTCTATATAACTTGAAGCTTGAGAAACATTCATTTTCATTTGATAAACAGCGCGGTAAATTTTCTGAATTTCAAAAATTTTATCATTGGTAAACCCTCTTCTTCTAAGACCCACGGAATTAATTCCAGCGTAATTCATTGGTTCACGCGCCACTTTAACATAAGGAGGAATGTCTTTTCTCACTAAAGTTCCTCCTGAAATCATGACATGTTTGCCAATTTTACCAAATTGATGTACGGCCGAAAGTCCTCCCATAACGGTATAATCGCCCACCTCTACATGACCTGCAAGCGCAGAGCCGTTTACAATGATAACATGATCACCCAAAACGCAATCGTGGGCAATATGAACAGTAGCCATGATCAAACAATCTTCACCAATTTTGGTATAACCAAGGGCTTTTGTTCCTCTGTTGATGGTCACACATTCTCTAACGGTTGTTCTGTCGCCGATAATCACCTGCGTTTCTTCACCGTCGAATTTCAAATCCTGTGGAATTGCGGAAATTACAGTGCCCGGAAAAATCCTACAATTTTTGCCGATTCTGGCTCCATCCATGATGGTCACATTCGACCCAATCCAAGTTCCTTCGCCAATTTCCACATCACCGGCAATCGTTGTAAACGGTTCTACGGTAACGTTTTTGCCTATTTTTGCACGCTGGTCTACGGCAGCTAATTGATGTACCATTTAATCCGGTTTGTTTTTTGCCACCTGGGCCATCAGCTCTGCTTCTACCACAACGCTGTCGCCGACATATCCGTATCCTTGCATGTGCACAATTCCCCGTCTGATAGGTGAAATCAATTCTATTTTAAATACCATCGTATCTCCCGGCACTACTTTTTTCTTGAACTTTACTTTATCCATTTTAATAAAATAAGTCGAGTAATTTTCGGGATCGGGTACGCTTGCCAGAACCAAAATACCTCCGGTCTGGGCTAAAGCTTCTACTTGTAAAACGCCTGGCATCACAGGTTCTTTCGGAAAATGCCCAACGAAAAACGGTTCGTTCATCGTTACATTTTTTAAACCGACCACGTGAGAATCTGAAAGTTCTAAAATCTTGTCAATTAATAAAAACGGTGGTCTGTGCGGCATCAATTTCATAATTCCATTGATGTCGTAAACCGGTTCTTTATAAATATCGATATCGGGAACATTTTTCTTTTTCTGCAGTTTCCACTGTCTGTTTAATTTCTTTGCAAACTGTGTATTGACGAAATGTCCCGGTTTGTTTGCAATAACTTTTCCTTTGATTTTAACACCAACCAGAGCCAAATCGCCTATCACATCGAGTAATTTATGACGTGCTGCTTCGTTAGGATAATTTAAGGTAAGATTGTCTAAAATTCCATTCGGACGGATTGAAACTTCATCTTTTCCGAACGCTTTTTTCAGTCTCTCTGCTGTTTCAGGAGTAAGTTCTTTATCAACATAGACGATGGCGTTTGAAATGTCACCACCTTTAATTAAGCCGGCATCCAAAAGCATTTCCAGCTCGTGTAAAAAGCTGAAAGTTCTTGCTGATGATATTTCGGTTTTGAATTCTGAAATATCCTTTAAAGTGGCGTTTTGGGTTCCCAATACTTTGGTTCCAAAATCGACCATGGTTGTTACTTCATACGTATCGGAGGGAATAATTGTAATTTCTGAACCGGTTGCAGGATCACTGTAACTCAGCACCTCTTTTACAATCAGATATTCTCTTGCTGCAGATTGTTCGATGATCCCTGCTTTCTCGATTGCTTCCACGAAAAATTTAGAAGATCCATCTAAAATTGGTGGTTCTGCACTGTCCATTTCCAAGATGACATTATCGATATCACATCCTACCAAAGCAGCAAGCAAATGCTCGCAGGTATGTATTCTGACGCCCAATTTTTCCAGAGTTGTTCCTCTTTCAGTGGTGGTAACATAGTTGACATCTGCTTCGATATGAGGATTCCCCTCAAGATCGGTTCTTACGAAAACGAAACCTGTATTTTCTTTTGCAGGTTTCATGGTAAGGGTTACTTCCCGACCAGTATGAAGGCCGATTCCGGAGAGAGAGATCTCTTCGTTTAAGGTTTTTTGTTTATCACTCATTAGTTTTATCTTTTGAGTTGAGCTCAAGATTATTTATTCGTTTAACAATATCGGTGAAATTTCTGAAATGCACATAGTTTCTTCGGTATTCGCCTGCGTTGATGGCAGGGGAGCCGTACAGAATTTCGCCGTCTTTGGTGTTAGAATTCACACCACTTTGTGCCTGTATTTTTACTTGATTACCAATCTGAATATGTCCCACAATACCGACTTGACCGCCGATTTGATTCCAGTCGCCAATTACTGTAGAACCTGCAATTCCGGCTTGTGCGGCAATTACATTATTCTGGCCAATTTTTACATTATGAGCGATTTGGATTAAGTTATCGATTTTGGTACCTTTCCCAATAACCGTCGATCCGATAGTTCCTCTGTCAATGCTACAGTTAGAACCAATTTCTACATGATCTTCTAAAATAACATTTCCTAACTGCGGAATTTTCTGATAGCCATCTTTCGTCGGTTGAAAACCAAAACCATCTGAACCGATTACCGTATTGGAATGAATGATGCAGTTATCGCCAATCACACAATAATCGTAAACTCTTACACCACTGTATAAGACACAGTTTTTACCAATCTTTACATTTTTACCGATAAATACCTGCGGATAAATTTGGGAACCATCTCCTATTTTTACCTTTTCAGAGACGCAGGTAAAAGCGCCTACATATACATTCTCGCCTACCGAGGCAGACTCGTGAAACACCGCTCCATCTTCAATTCCAGATTTACGCCCCTGCATTTCCTGATACAGATTCATTAAAACCTGAAACGCCAGATAAGCATCTTCTACAGCAATAATAGTGGGTTGATAAGTTTTTTCGGTTAATAGTTTCTCAGAAACAATTAGAACTGAGCATTTCGATCGATCAATATGCTCTGCAAATCTTTCTTGCGCGACGAAAGAAAGATGGCCTTCTTCTCCACTTTCTATAGGCGATACGCCCGTGATGAGCGCATGCTCATCCCCTATGATTCGTCCGTTAATAAAATTTGCAATCTGCGATGCGGTAAATTCCATATCCTGCAAAGATAACAAATTCCCAAATATTGCAAATCATTTAGGTGACAAAAAACGGCTTTAAATTTCTCGGGGAAATGATAAAATATACTTGGTATTCAGTTGATTGATAAAGGAGGACAGAATTTGATTCTCAGAATGGTCAAGCTTGGTTTTTTCGCCATCTTTTTGCAGTAAATAAATCGGCTGATGCTCTGCATTATACGGCAGAAGATTTCTGGCTATCTGATCTACAAGTTCTGAACCGATATCTTGTCCAAATTTTAGATTTGTTCTGGCGATTTTATCTTCAATAAATTCTTTATCGAAAGGTTTGGAAGACATCAGTGTTTTGGGAAATTTTCTTTGAATAACACAATTACACAGATAAGACAAAACAACATCATCACTTTTTGTCCAGAATTTAATGGCTTGAATTACATCATTATCATCAAGTTCTGTAAAACGCTGAATGTCTTCTCCGGTCGCTTTTTCAAACTCATTTTTGTGTAGGAAATAAGCCAAGTTCTCTGAAGCTGGAAGTTTTTTGCCCTGAGAAACCAGAAATTTTGCCCGTGCTAAAATTTTCACCAAAAGATATTCTGCCAATGCAGACGTTTTATGATAATACACCTGCCAATACATAAACATTCTTGCCGTCAGAAAATTTTCGATGGAATAAATCCCCTTTGCATCGATCACCAGTTCGTCTTCAGAAACATTCATCATCGAAATAATTCTCTGGGTATTTACATTTCCCTCTACGACTCCGGTATAGAAGCTGTCGCGCTTTAAATAATCAAGACGGTCGACATCCAACTGGGAGGAAATCAGCTGATTAAAGAATTTTCTCTGGTATTTTCCCTGAAACATTTCTATCGCCATCGAAAGTTCACCATTGAACTCCTCATTCATTTTATTCATCAGCAACAGCGACAGTTTCTCGTGATGCCAGTCATCCATCAGCATATTTTCTAAAGCGTGCGAAAACGGACCGTGCCCAATATCATGGAGAAGAATGGCCAGCATTGCGGCTTTTTCTTCTTCTTTAGAGATTGTAACACCTTTCAATTTCAAAGTTTCCAACGCGGTAAACATCAAATGCATTGCGCCTAAAGCATGATGAAATCTGGTATGTGTTGCACCGGGAAAAATTAAATTCAATAAACCGGTCTGCGAAATCCGCCGTAATCTTTGAAAATAAGGATGCTCGATCACATCAAAAAGAATTTCGTGGGGAATATTGATAAATCCGTGTACCGGATCATTGATTATTTTAAATTTATTGGTCATAATAGAAACTTCGATCTGCAAATTTACGATTTAGTTTTAAGGTAAGTGCTTCGGTGTCGGTTATGAATTATTCACATCAAGCATTTATCAATTATGATTAAATTTAACGCAACTTTAACTTGATATTACAGAAAAGTTGGCAGTTTTTGGTTGTATTTTTGATGGCAGTTAGATAATAGAATTGCGAGTATCAATACTCCTTTCTGTAACAATAAACAAATTAAGAAATAGATGTCAAAAATTATTTGGATAGATGATGAAGTAGATTTACTAAAACCTCATATTGTATTTTTAGAAAACAAAGGCTACAAAGTTTCACCGGTGAATAACGTGAATGAAGCGCTGGAAATGATTGAAAAAGAAAATTTTCAATTGGCTTTGCTGGATGAAAACATGCCTGGGATTTCTGGATTGGAGGCGATTCCGATGATTAAGAATATCGACTCTGCCATTAAAATCGTAATGGTTACCAAAAATGAAGAAGAACTGATCATGGAACAGGCCATTGGTTCACAGATTGCAGATTATATTTTGAAACCGGTAAATCCGAATCAGATTTTACTTTCATTAAAAAAGAATTTGCAGGAGGAAACCTTAATCGAGCAAAAAACCATACTCGAATACCAGCAGGAATTCCGAAATCTCTCGATGGAGCTGTCTTATTTGAAAACCTATCAGGAATGGGCAGAATATTATAAGAAAATCCTGAACTGGGAAATTAAATTTGATAAAGTTTTCGACAATGAGTTTTCAGATTTGCTGCAATCTCAAAAAGAGGAAGCCAATATTCAGTTCGGAAAGTTCATTGAAAAAAATTATGAACATTGGTTGAATTCATCTGATAAACCGATGATGAGCCATACGTTGTTTAAAGACAAAATAAAGCCGGAAGTAGAAAAAGATAAGGTTCTTTTATTAATGATTGATAATCTGCGCTATGATCAGTGGAAAGTCATCGAGCCGCTATTTACCAAATTTTATCAGAAAACATCTGAAGATTATTATTACAGCATTCTCCCCACGGCAACACAGTACGCGAGAAATGCTTTCTTCGCCGGATTAATGCCGTCAGAAATTGAAAAGAGATTTCCGCAATATTGGATCAATGATAACGAAGACGGCAATAAAAATGAGCATGAACGCGATTTTTTAGAAGATCAGATGAAACGCCTCGGTTTATCCGGAAAGTCTATGAAGTATTTGAAAATATTAAATGCAGATTTTGAACGCAAAATTTTAGAAGATTTCAACCAGCATAAAAACAACGATTTGTTGGTCATTGTCTATAATTTCATCGATATATTATCTCATGCAAAAACAGACAACGTCATTGTCAATCAACTGATCAGAGATGACAAGACCTTCCGATCACTGACGTATAACTGGTTTGAAAACTCTTCATTATTAAAGATTATTAAACAGGCCGCAGAAAATGGTTTCAAACTCGTCATCACGACTGACCACGGAACTATTTATGTGAAGAAACCCAGTAAAGTGGTTGGCGACAGAGAAACTTCAACAAATATCCGGTATAAAACGGGCAGAAGTTTAACCTACGAAAACAATGATGTATGGGCAATTTCCAATCCCGAGAAATTATTTTTACCGAAAGGAAATTTAAGTTCCAAATACATCTTTGCAAAGAATAATACTTTTTTGGCTTATCCGAAAAATTATAATCATTTTGTAAACTATTACAAAGAAACCTATCAACATGGCGGGATTTCTTTGGAGGAATGCATTATTCCGATCAGCATATTAGAACCCAAATAGTTTTTTTCATAGTTTATTTGATTTTGGGCTCTAGGGCGGAGAGAATCTTAGATTCTTTCCGCTTTTTTATTGACCACCATTTTCACGCGCAAAAATCTTTTTAAAAAATGATCTAAAATTTCCGTTATTTTTTAAACAAATTCATCTGAGACAAATCATGATAGGCAAGCCCTTTGATTCCTTTTTCAATTAATTTATTTTCAGTTTCCTGCAAACTGGTATAATCCGGAAAATCATCAATCTCGAATACCCAGCGGTAATTATTTTTTAAAATTTTCCTGATGGCTTCTGTTTTGTCCATCTTTTTTTCTAAACTCAAATGGTCGTAGGCCATAATATAGGTTGTGATATTATTTCTGCTCAAGTTTTTTGCCACCTCAATTGGTAAATGCATCGGAACACTTGTGCTCAGATCCATGCCGTTTTCTGCACACCATTTTTTCGCCTGGGTGTATAACTTGATTTGCCTCTTCGAATAAACCTTTATATTTTCATGGTAATCATCAAAAGTATGTGGCTCAATATCCAGATGGATTCCGGCAAATCCTAGATCTCTACCTTCGATCATTACTTTTTCTAAGTGGGTAAATCCATCATCTTCTTCCAGATAAGAATTTTCTCCGATTAGAAAATCGACTTTAATTCCATTTTGTGAAGCAAGAATTTTAAAAGAACGCAGTTTTGCCAAATCCATTGTCGGATTCACAGAAAGAAAAAGTGTTTTGATATTCCATTCCTTCAGTAAAGCCATTAAATAAGCATTGCTTTTCTGATTAAAAAAAGAAGTCCATAAATAACTATCGCCTCCCTGCCTTTTTTCTAGCTGGGTGTGCAACAAATCTTCACCGCTTTTCGTAGATCGAAAGTGTTCTGAAAGAGTTCCCAAATTAAACAAGAGCATCAAAATCAAGCCTTTTACCATAATGATTCTGTAACAAACAGGCCTCAAAGGTATATAAATATAAAGTAAAAACACTTGGATAAACCCGTGATAAAGCAATCAATTTTTTTTGGAATCTCTGTATTTTCTTTGATTAACTCATTTTCGTTACTAGTTACAAATCGTAATTTGTATTTTTGGGCATTAAATAATTTTATGAAAATCATCTCTTATAATGTCAATGGAATTCGGGCGGCTTTTACCAAAGATTTTTTAGGCTGGCTGAATGTTGCTGATCCTGATGTCATCTGCATCCAGGAAAGCAAAGCAGGCAACGACCAAATCGATATCGAAAGTTTAGAAAAAAACGGTTATTTCAGTTACTGGCATTCTGCCCAGAAAAAAGGCTATTCCGGCGTTGGAATCGCTTCAAAAATCAAACCCAAGCACATTGAATATGGCTGCGGTATTGAAGACTATGATTCTGAAGGCAGAATTATGCGCGCAGATTTCGAAGGTTTTTCGGTGATTTCTGTATATGTCCCGTCTGCATCGAATATCGAAAGACTCGATTTTAAAATGAAGTTCTGTTACGATTTCCTGACCTATATTAAAGAATTAAAAAAAACAATCCCTAACTTGGTTATATGCGGAGATTTCAATATCTGTCATCACGCTATTGACATTCACAATCCTGAAGGTTTAAAGAACACTTCCGGATTCCTGCCGATGGAAAGAGAATGGATGACTCTGTTCATCGAAGAATGCGAGCTAATCGACAGCTTCAGGTTTTTCAATGATCAACCCGATAATTATTCCTGGTGGAGTTACCGACAAAATTCCAGAGCAAGAAATAAAGGGTGGAGATTAGATTATAATTTCGTGTCTTACTCATTGAAGAAGAAGCTTTCACGTGCTGCGATTTTAAAAGAAGCCGTTCATTCTGATCATTGTCCGGTTCTGGTAGAATTGTCGTTGAATTAATTTACATTCTTTTTGTCGAATAAACTGAGCGGGCTTTTGTAGTGCTACAGGCCAAAAAAATTATCCTGATTTAGATTTTAATACCTGGAGATTAAAAAATTTCATAAATCGTTTTCAGAATTTTCTGATCCATTTCAGTAAAAGGAACTTTTCTCCGAGCCATGGCCAAATCTGCGACTTCATACGCTTTTTCCAGTTTGAATTTCTCATCGCCTTTCATTCCGCCCCAAGAAAAACTCTCGATTAGGTTTGGCGGAAAGCCGCTTTTGAAAATATTGGCAGCAACTCCTACCACTGTTCCGGTATTAAACTGTGTATTGATCGCCGATTTCGAATGATCACCCATAATCAAACCTACAAATTGCAATCCGGTATTCACAAATTTTTTCGCTTTGTAATTCCACAGTTTTACTATAGCGTAATTATTTTTAAGATTCGAAGAATTGGTATCTGCACCGAGATTGCACCATTCGCCAATGACCGAATTACCAATGAACCCGTCATGACCTTTATTGGTATATCCAAAAATGACGACATTATTCACTTCACCACCGACTTTGCAATGCGGACCAACCGTTGTCGCACCGTAAATTTTTGCTCCTAAATTAAATTTCGATTCTTCACACAATGCGATTGGGCCACGAAGATTGCAACCTTCCATCACTTCTGCATTTTTACCGATGTAGATTTTTCCGGTTTTGGTATTTAAGGTTGAGAACTCAACTTCTGCTCCTTCTTCAATGAACAAATCTTTTTTGTCACCTAAGAAACCATTGGTTTCAGAAAGAGGTGCCGAAACTCGCCCTTTTGTAAGAAGTTCAAAATCAAAATCGATTGCTTTTTCATTAAATGAAAACAAATCGGTTGGTTGATTAAAAAACAAAACTTCTTCCTCAATATCAGTCATTTTATTAATGTGACTTAAGGCAAAATTATCCATATTAATTCTGACTGCGAGTAATTCATCTTTGTAAACCAACGCTTCTCCCAATTGCAAGTCTTTAATTTGGTTTAAAAGATTTTCGCTGGGCAGAAAATTAGGAACAATGAAAAGGCTTTCTTTCAGGTCGTATTTTTTAAACTTTTCCTGCAAATAATCTTCTGTGAGATAAGAAACATCTGCGGAACCCAACAGCTTTTGCCATCTTTCCGAAAAAGTCAAAATCCCGCAACGCATTTCTGCGACAGGCCTGGTAAAAGTAAGCGGTAAAAAATCTTCCCAAAACTGGGCGTCTGAAAATACGAGTTGCATATCGGCTTAAGTTTAAAGTTCTATTTTTATCAAAAATTAATAGTTTGACAAAGTGAATCAAATTTACACTAAAAAAAGTCTTTCAAAAAACTTGAAAGACTTTAATTATCATTAAAATTCGAAAATTACTTCGCGAATTTTTTGTACTTGTTCATGAATTTGTCAACTCTACCTGCGGTATCAACTAATTTCACTTTTCCGGTATAGAAAGGGTGAGAAGTTGAAGAGATTTCCATTTTGATCAATGGGTAAGTTGAACCTTCATATTCAATTGTATCTTTTGTATCTGCAGTAGATTTGCAAAGAAACATCTCGTCGTTACTCATATCTTTGAAAACAACAAGTCTATAATTTTCTGGGTGGATTCCGTTTTTCATAACTTATTTTATTATTAATAATTAAAGCTTTGCTTTCGAAATAGTAATGGTATTTCTCTGCTAAATTTTAGACCGCAAAAGTACAAATAATTTTCTTATCTCCAAATAGTATATCAACTTAATTAATAATTTTTATGTTCAACAATTTTAATTAAATTTGAAACCTACATCTATTCCTACATAAATGAACAAATTTAAACTTATTCTTGCTTTTTCTTTTTGGATTCTTTTAACGGCAATAAGCTGTAACAGAGACGATATCAACTTTGAATCCCCCACTCAGCTGCTTCGTTTTTCGCAAGACACCCTTTTCCTGGATACTGTTTATAATCAGGTCCGGTCGGAAACTTACGCTGTGAAAATTTATAACAACGAAGACAAAGACGTTATGATTCCGAAAATCTCTCTTGAAAAAGGAGCCGGCTCTTTATACCGAATCAATGTTGATGGCAAAGCGGGGACAGATTTCAGTAATATTCCTTTGCGGAAAAAAGACAGTCTGTATATTTTTGTAGAAATTGCACCGATTGCCAACGCACCGGAAGCGATTGCCGAGGATCGTATTAATTTTCAAACGCCGGCCGGAAATCAACATGTGACTTTGTTTTCGGTCGTTCAGGATGCTGAATTTTATATTGAAAGTAAAACCAATCCAAATATTTTAAATTCAAATACATTGTGGACCGGCAATAAGGCGAAAATCATTTTCGGAGATTTGACTTTGGCGGAAGGAAAAACTTTAAATATTGAAAAAGGAACTAAAATTTATTTTCACAAAAACAGTGGACTGAAGATTTCTAAAAATGCCAAACTGAATATTAATGGTGATTTAGGAGAAGAAGTCATTTTCCGTGGCGACCGAAATGATACGCGCTACGACACGATTCCTAAAAACTGGCAGGGAATTTCTATGGATCCTAATTCTACTTTAACAATGAATTACACGAAAGTTTTCGGTGGAACCGTTGGTTTAGAAATGAATCAAACAACTGCAACGATTGACAATTCCATTTTTCACACGCATCAGGAATTTGGAATTATGGCGATCAACTCGGTTGTTACTGCTAAAAACTTAGTGATGAATAATTGTGGGAATGCCGACTTTGCCATTTTTAAAGGCGGAACCTATAATATCACCCACTCTACTTTGGCGAATTACTGGAGCCTAAATTCAGCGCTTCAGGGACTTGGATTGTACGCCACCAATGAGTATGATAACGGAACTTCTGTTGAACAGGGAGCATTAAATTTAAATGTTAAAAACTCGATTATTTATACCGATAATGATAACGCAGTTCTTTTTAAGCCAACAGCCGGACAGACTTTTAATTACAGCTTCCAGACTTCATTACTGAAATACGGAAGTACCGCAAATTATACTTTGGATGCCGGTTCGGTTAAGAATCAAGATCCCAAATTCCAAAATTATTTTACCCAAAAAATGAATCTGAGACTGAAAGCTGATTCTCCTGCAAAAGGAAAAGGAAATATGGCGGCAGCTGCGACGGCGCCTTTGGATATTGTGAAAATTTCCCGATTGGTCAATCCAAGTATGGGCGCTTATCAATAATTCAGTTCTGCCCAAATAAAAGAAATATGGAAATAATTAAACTCCAGGAAGAAGTCGATCAATGGATAAAAACCATCGGCGTCCGGTATTTTAACGAACTTACGAATATGGCGATGCTTACTGAGGAAGTGGGTGAAGTTGCGCGGATTATTGCCAGAAGATATGGTGAACAAAGTGAAAAAGAATCTGATAAAGTGAAAGATCTCGGTGAAGAATTAGCGGATGTTTTATTTGTCACTTTATGCCTGGCGAATCAAACCGGAACTAACCTGCAGGAAGCGTTTGACAGGAAAATGAAAGTTAAAACTGACCGCGACAAAGACCGTCATCAGAAAAACGAAAAACTGAAATAAGAATCAAAAAATTCAGAATTTAATCAGACAAAAGTATCAATATGAGGCTGGAAAAATCAACCTTAAAAGACAATGAAACGATTAAAATAAGCGGTTCGAAAAGTATTTCGAATCGTCTTTTAATTTTAAGCTATCTTTTTAAAAACCTGAAAATTGAAAACCTTTCTAATTCTCAGGACACTCAACTTTTACACAGAGCTCTGGAAAGCAATGCTGACCTCGTCGACATTCATCATGCCGGAACGGCGATGCGGTTCCTCACCTCCTACTTTGCAATTCAGGAAGGAAAGACGACTGTTTTGACGGGATCTGAGCGGATGAAAGAGAGACCGATTCAATTCCTGGTCGATGCTTTACGGGATTTGGGAGCCGATATTTCTTATCTAGAAAAAGAAGGTTTTCCTCCATTAAAGATTAACGGAAAAAAACTGGAAAAAAGTTCGGTAGCAATTCCTGCGAATATTTCAAGTCAGTTTATTTCTTCCTTAATGTTGATCGGATCGAAATTAGAAAACGGCCTGGAAATTAATCTGGTTGGAAAAATTACATCGCGGCCTTATCTGGAAATGACTTTAAAAATCCTTCGAAACATTGGGATTTTAACGCAATGGGAAGGCCAGGTGATTCAGATTTTCCCAAATATTCACAGCGATAAAAGTTCGCAGATTATCAAATGTATTTGTGAAAGCGACTGGAGTTCTGCTTCCTATTTTTATTCTTTGGCGGCCATCGGCAGAAAGTCCATTAACCTTAAAAGTTTCCGGCCACACTCGCTTCAGGGCGATTCTGTAATCAAGGAAATTTACTGGAAGTTTTTCGGAGTCAACACGATTTCTCAAGGTTCGGAAAGTAAGATTTCACTAATGCCGGAAAGTTCATTTGTTTTTCCGGAACACATTTCTCTGGACATGAATGACTGCCCGGACATTGCGCAAACGCTTTGTGTCACGGCAACGGCATTACAAATCCCTTTTGAAATCACCGGATTATCAACTTTAAAAGTAAAAGAAACCGACCGTCTGGTCGCTTTAAAAAATGAACTTTTCAAAATCGGTTGTATTTCTGAAATCACCGACGATTCCATTTACTCGGTAAAATTCTTTGAGGCGAATGAAAATATTTCGATTGAAACCTATAACGATCACCGGATGGCCATGAGTTTTGCACCGTTTTGCCTCATCACGCCGCTAACAATTGAAAATGAACAAGTGGTCGAAAAATCCTATCCGCAGTTTTGGGATGATTTCGCCCAGGTTCTTGATCAATATTAAATTACAAAAATGACAATACTTATCACCGGAACTTCTGCCGGAATTGGTTTTACCCTGGCTAACTATCTCGGCAAGAAAGGACATACCGTTTACGGACTGAGCAGAAAAAGTGCGGACTCTACCTATTTCAAAACAATTGCGACCGACATTACAGACAATACTCAGGTTCAGAATGCAATTGCCGAAATATTAAAAACAGAATCCAGAATCGATATTCTCATCAATAATGCAGGAATGGGAATGGTGGGCGCAGTTGAAGATTCTTCACAGGAGGAAATCCTGAAATTATTTAACTTAAATTTAGTTGGTTCCGTACAGATGATGACCGCTGTGCTGCCGACAATGCGGGCGCAAAAATTGGGAAAAATCATTAATATTTCCAGTATCGGCAGTGAAATGGGATTGCCGTTCCGTGGATTTTATTCGGCTTCAAAATCGGCTTTAGATAAAGTGACAGAAGCAATCCGCTACGAAGTTTCTCCCTGGAATATTCAGGTTTGTGTTTTGCATTTAGGAGACATTAAAACAAATATTGCTGAAAACAGAGTAAAAACCAAAGTTTCTGAACCGTATCAATCTACTTTTACTAAAGTATATTCTCTAATGAATTCTCACGTAGACGATGGAACAGAGCCACTTGAAGTCGCAGCGTATATTGAAAAACTTTTAAATAAAAAATCATGGAAAGCTCATTTTTATTTTGGGAAATTCGGACAGAAGATTGGGATTCCGCTAAAATGGATTCTGCCGCAGAACTTTTATGAGAATTTAATGAGGAAATACAACAAAATGGATTAATTTGTATTAAAAATCAAAGTGTCCTGGCTAAAAGATTTTGAGCCGATTTCCCCGTAAAGAACA
Organism: Chryseobacterium salivictor; assembly: GCF_004359195.1. Taxonomy (NCBI): domain Bacteria; kingdom Pseudomonadati; phylum Bacteroidota; class Flavobacteriia; order Flavobacteriales; family Weeksellaceae; genus Chryseobacterium; species Chryseobacterium salivictor. Next base: position 514,612 of record NZ_CP037954.1, read on the forward strand.
TAAAAGAGTTTACTGATAAAAATAAGCCCAAACCTAATAATAAGGAACAGGATTTAATAAAATCCCGAAATTTCCTGAATCAATAATTCAGTCTTAAAAACCCACGTTTCAATTTTTTTGAACGTGGGTTTTTTGCGTTATTTATCTTTAATTAAAAAAGTTCGCGAGCAATTTTTTTAATATTATCGCTTTTTCCCATCGAGTAAAAATGCAAGACCGGAACACCGAAATCCAATAATTCACGACATTGATTGATCGTCCATTCGATTCCGATTTGCTTTACAGCGGCATTATCCTTTGCATTCTCTACGGCGGAAATCAAATCTTCCGGCAAATCAATTTTAAAAACCTGTGGCAAAAGTTGCAGCTGTTTCTTCGTTGCAATGGGCTTAATTCCCGGAATAATCGGAACATTAATGCCGATTTCCCGGGCACTTTTTACAAAATCAATAAATTTTTTATTATCGAAAAACATCTGGGAAACGACATAATCCGCACCGGCATCTACTTTTTGTTTCAGCCATTTTAAGTCGTAATTCATCGACGGCGCTTCGATATGTTTTTCGGGATACCCCGCAACGCCAATACAGAATTTGTTGTTTCCGTCACAGATTTTTTCATCATGAAGATATTTCCCGCGTCCCAAATCGTTCATTTGTCGAACCAAATCCACTGCATTTTTATGACCGCCTTCGGTTGGTTCGAAATACTGTTGTCCTTTCATCGCATCGCCTCTTAAAGCCATAATATTTTCGATTCCCAGATACATACAGTCGACCAAAAGATACTCTGTTTCCTCTTTAGTAAAGCCGCCGCACAAAACGTGCGGAACGGTATCTACATTATATTTATGCTGAATTGCCGCGCAGATCCCCAAAGTTCCCGGCCGCATTCTGGTAATTTTCCGCTCCATCAAACCGTTGCCTTTATCGAGATAAATATACTCTTCCCGCGAAGTTGTGACGTCGATGAATGGAGGTTTGAATTCCATTAAAGGATCGATGTTTTTATAGAGATCTTCGATACCTGTTCCTTTGGTGGGCGGCACAATTTCGATGGAAAACAAGGTTTTACCTTTGGCGTTATTGATATGTTCTGTAATTTTCATTTTGTCAATGTTAGAGAAGCGAAGCACTATTTGCTCATAGTTGTTTTTGTGTTATTTATGACCGAGGATTTACGCTGGCAAAAAAGGATGCAAATCCCATCGGTTCCAGAGCGCTGTTAGAGCTTGAAGCTCTAACAGCGCTTTACGCATATCCCGATTATTCCGCAAGATTCGGACTCAACCATTTTCTTGCGAATTCCAAATCGATTCTTTTTCTTTCAGCATAATTTTTCAACTGGTCCTCTTTAATTTTTCCAACGCCGAAATATTTAGCTTCCGGATTGGCGAAATAATAACCCGAAACTGCGGCTGTTGGAAACATGGCTAAACTTTCAGTCAATTCCAATCCGATATTTTCTTTTACTTTTAATAAATTCCAGATCGTGGTTTTTTCCAAATGATCGGGACAGGCAGGATAACCGGGAGCCGGACGTATTCCTGAATATTTCTCTGCGATAAGATCCTCATTTTCTAAATTTTCATCTTTCGAATAACCCCAGAATTCCGTTCGAACTTTATGATGCAGAAATTCGGCAAACGCTTCTGCCAAACGATCGGCTAATGCCTTAACCATAATGGCATTATAATCGTCGCCATCATCGTAATATTTCTGCGCCAATTCTTCGGTTCCAAATCCTGTCGTCACCGCAAAAGCGCCCACATAATCTTTTTTACCGGAAGATTCCGGCGCGATAAAATCACTTAAAGCCAAATATTTTTTCCCTGCAGATTTCTTCAGTTGCTGTCTTAAAGTTCGGAATTGTGAGATTTCATTTCCATCTTTATCATAAAGCAAAATATCATCCTCTTCGTTTGAATTTGCCGGGAAAATTCCAAAAATCCCTTTCGCGGTAAATAATTTTTCATCCAAAATTTTATTTAATAAAACTTTGGCTTCTTTATACAATTCGGTTGCTTGTTCACCCACAAACTCATCAGTTAAAATCTGAGGAAATTTCCCGTGGAGTTCCCAACTTCTGAAAAAAGGAGTCCAATCCATAAAATCTAATAATTCTCTTAAATCTTGATTTTCTATAATATAGATTCCTAAAGTTTTAGGTTTTACGGGTTCTTCGTTTTTCCAGTCGATCGTGAACTTTTGTTTTCTGGCGTCTTCGATAGAAACATATTCTTTTTCAATTTGCCGGTTCAAAAATTTCTCTCGGAAATCTTCATAATCAACTTTTAAATCTGCTTTATACTGTTCATTATTATGATCCAAAAGTTGCGAAACTACGCCCACTGCCCGGGAAGCGTCATTGACATGAATAACTGTGTTTCCATATTTGGGGAAGATTTTCACGGCAGTATGCGCTTTTGAAGTGGTGGCACCACCTATTAACAATGGAAAATTCAGATTTTTTCTTTGCAGTTCTTCCGCGACGTGAACCATTTCGTCTAAACTCGGTGTAATCAATCCGCTCAAACCGATCACATCAACATTGTGGTCAATCGCTGCCTGAATAATTTTCTCCGCCGGAACCATGACACCCAAATCGATGATTTCATAATTGTTGCAGCCTAAAACTACGCTCACAATATTTTTTCCAATATCGTGGACATCGCCTTTTACAGTCGCCATCAAAATTTTGCCATTGGGTTTTTGCTTTTCATCTTTTTCCGCTTCAATAAAAGGCTGCAAATAAGCAACGGCTTTTTTCATTACCCGCGCGGATTTTACGACTTGCGGCAAAAACATTTTTCCGCTTCCGAAAAGATCGCCGACAACACCCATTCCGTTCATAAGATTAATTTCAATAACACCTAAAGGTCTTTTAGAAATAATTCTTGCTTCTTCAACGTCTTCAATAATGAATCGATCAATTCCTTTTACCAAAGCGTGGGTGATTCTATTTTGTAATGGTTCTTTCCGCCATTCTAATTCTTCTACAAATTCTTTTTTAGTAGATTTTACCCGCTCGGAATAATCTAAAAGTCGCTCGGTTGCGTCGTCTCTTCTGTCGAGCATCACATCTTCTACCAACTCCAGCAACTCTTTCGGAATTTCGTCATACACTTCTAACATCGATGGATTCACAATTCCAATATTCATTCCGGCTCTGATTGCATGATAAAGAAAAACGGAATGCATCGCTTCCCGTACATTATCATTTCCACGGAAAGAAAACGAAACATTGGAAACGCCTCCACTCACCGAAACATTTGCCAAATTTCCTCGAACCCATTTTGTAGCCTCAATGAAATCCAAAGCGTTTCTGCGGTGTTCTTCCATTCCCGTTGCGACGGGGAAAATATTGAGATCGAAAATAATATCCTCGGATGGAAACCCCACTTGGTTCACTAGAATATCGTAGGATCGTTTGCAAATTTCTATTCTTCGGTCGTAATTATCGGCTTGTCCATTTTCGTCGAAAGCCATTACAATTACTGCAGCGCCGTATCTTTTTATCGTCTTTGCATGGCTGATAAATTCCTTTTCTCCTTCTTTTAAACTGATGGAATTCACCACACATTTTCCCTGAACGACCTGTAATCCGGCTTCCAGAATTTCCCATTTTGAGGAATCGATCATCATCGGAATCCGGGAAATATCCGGTTCGGAAGCAATTAAATTCAGGAATTTCACCATTGCCATTTTTCCGTCGAGCAATCCATCATCAAAATTAACATCGAGGATTTGTGCGCCGCCATCCACCTGATCGCGGGCAATATTAAGTGCTTCTGAATAGTTTCCTTCTTTAATGAGTCGAAGAAATTTCTTAGAACCAGCGACATTGGTTCGTTCTCCAACATTAATAAAATTGGATTCCGGCGTTATAATTAAAGGTTCGAGACCTGAGAGTTTTAGATATTTCATAATATTTTAATGTAACAATATAAAAGTGTAGCAATGTAACGATGAAGACCATGATTGGTAAATTGTTACATCACTAAACTGGTACATTTTTTAAACGCGGTACGTAATCCTTCACCAAATCAGCGATGGCTTTGATATGTGGAGGTGTTGTTCCGCAGCAACCGCCAATAATATTGATGAGACCTTTTTCGGCATATTCGCGAATCTGTTCTGCCATAAATTCCGGGCTTTCATCGTATTGACCGAAAGCATTGGGTAATCCTGCATTGGGATAAGCAGAAATATAGAAGTCGGAATTTTTGGATAAAGTTTCCAAATAAGGCGTTAATTGTTTTGCTCCCAAAGCGCAGTTTAATCCAACACTCAATAAATTTAAATGAGAAACAGAAATTAAAAATGCTTCTGCGGTCTGTCCGCTCAAAGTTCGTCCCGAAGCGTCAGTAATCGTTCCCGAAACCATGATTGGAATTTTAATATTTCTTTCTTCCTGAATTTCATCAATCGCAAAAAGCGCTGCTTTCGCATTTAAAGTATCGAAAATTGTTTCGACCAAAAGAATATCTGAACCTCCGTCTAGAAGTGCTTCTGCCTGTAATTTGTACGCCAGTCGCAATTCATCAAAAGTAACCGCCCGAAAACCCGGATCATTCACATCCGGACTTAAACTCGCTGTTTTATTGGTCGGACCCATGGACCCTGCCACAAATCTAGGTTTATCAGGATTTTTTAAAGTAAACTCATCGCAAATTTTGCGCGCAATTTTTGCCGATTCATAATTGAGTTCGTAAACCAATTCTTCCATGTGGTAATCAGCCATAGCGATGGTAGTTCCCGAAAAAGTATTCGTTTCAATAATATCAGCATCGGCTTCTAAATACTTTCTGTGAACTTCTTCGATGGCGTGAGGTTGCGTAAGTGAAAGTAAATCGTTGTTTCCTTTTAGAGAATATTCCCAATCTTTGAATCGTTCACCTCGGTAATCTTCTTCTGAAAATTTATAGCGTTGAAGCATCGTTCCCATCGCCCCATCGAGGACGAGGATTCTTTCATTTAAGACTTTATAAAGTGCTGCTGTATTTTTCATTTTTTTCCAATAAAATTAAAATGACGGTTATTTATTTTCAGATAATCTCAGAATATCTCCGAACACACCTCTGGCAGTTACTTTTGCTCCGGCTCCGGCACCCATAATTACGATCGGATTTTCACCATAACTTTCGGTATAAATTTCAAAAATAGAATCTGAATCTTTTAACTGTCCGAGGGCAGAATTGGAAGGAACTGAAATTAACTGAACATCGAGTTCTCCTTTTTCTTGTTGCAAATCACCATGTAAATCTCCTACCAAACGCAGAACGTGATTTTCTTTTTGATTCTTTTTCACTTCATCAAAATGAGCATCCAAAACATCTAAATTGTTTAGGAAATCATTTCTATCGAGATTCAATAAACTTTCCGCAATTAAACTTTGAACATTGATGTCGCTAAATTCATTACTTAAATCGAGCTCTCTGGCCAGAATTAATAATTTTCGGGCGACATCATTTCCCGATAAATCTTCCCGGGGATCCGGCTCTGTGAATCCTTGCTCCATTGCTTCTTTCAAAACCGTCGAAAACTTCTCATCACGAACTGAAAAATTATTAAAAATATAACTGAGAGAACCGGAGAAAACGCCTTTTATCCTGGTAATATTTTCTCCCGACAAATGCAGTAATTTAATGGTATCAATTAAAGGTAAACCTGCTCCAACATTGGTTTCATATAAATATTTTTTATTTCTCTTATTTAAAACACGTCGGAAATCCCGGTATTCAGAAATAGATAAAGTGTTGAAAATCTTGTTGGATGAAACCAGATCGAAGCCGTTTTCTGCCAGAAGCGTATAGTTTTTCACAAAATCGACACTTGCGGTATTATCGACTACGATTAGGTTTTCGAGTTGATTAACCTGTGAAAACTGTATTAAGGAATCCATGTTCGATTCATGTTCCGCGACTAAAACGTCCTGTTCCCAGTTTTCATTAAACCCTTTTTTATTAAAGGCGATTTTTCTGGAATTTGCCACTGCAATAATTTTTAAATCAAGATTTTTACGATTCCTGATTTCTTTTGAATTTTGCAGAACCTGCTCAATCAGCGTCGATCCCACTTTCCCATGTCCGATCACCGCTAAATGGACCGTTTTAGGTTTTGAATTGATTTCGGCTTCGATGATGTTTTTCGCTTTCTCGTCCTGCAAAGAAGTGACCACGATATTGATCCTGTTTTCGGCCGCAATCTGATTCAGAATCAAAGGAAAAATATTATTCCTCGCCAGTTCCGACATGATCTTATTAAAATCTTGGGCAACAAATCCTAAAACAGAAACATTATTAATGCTGAAAATCTGACTTACTTTTCCTGATTTTCTTTCTTTTTCAAATTCATCGATCAAACAGTTCACTGCTTTTTCGGAATCACTTTCGTTCACCAAAACTGAAATGCCGTTTTCTATTGCCTGTTGGGAAATAACGCCCACGCTGATTCTTGCGTAAGTCAGTGCTTTGAAGATTCTGCCGTCGATACCGACTTCGCCTAAGAAATCTTTTCCTTCGAATTTGATGATGGATCTGTTTTTTAAAATCTTTATTTCGGTTTTATTTTTCATGAATGATGGTATTTAAAATTTGATTAAGTTGGTCGTATTCCATTAAAAAAGCGTCGTGCCCGTGAATGGATTTTATTTCGTGGTAGAAAGTATTTGATTTTGATTCGAGTAAAAACTGATAACATTTTTGCATATCAAAAGCGGGGAAAAACAAATCGGAATCGACAGCGATGAGATGAATATTGGCTTTGATTTTTTTGAGTTTCTTTTGATCTGTATTAATGGTCATCAGCAGATGATTCATCAACCGATAGGCATTCAGACTAAATCTCTCGTTTAATTTTTCACCGTGGAAACTGAGCCAGTCGTGGGATTTCAGAATCTGCTTTTCTGGATGAATTTCATTTTTAAATCTTTCATTTAAAGATGCCGGCGTTCGGTAACACAACATGGCGTGAATTCTGGCTTTTTGCAAAGGCTGATCATTTTGATTCAATAAGAATTGCTGAACCAAGCACTGCGCATGCAACCAATCGGAGGTTTTATAATCACAGGCTACCGGAATGAAACTTTCTGCCAAGTCGGGTTTTAATGCCAACATTTCCCAGCCAATCGCTCCGCCTAAGGATCCGCCAATCAAAGTATGAAGTCTGGAAATATTTAAAAATGATAAACCTTTAAGGAAAATAGCCGCAATATCTTTTGGTGTAAAATCCTGTTCATTTTCAATTAAATTTCCATCGAAACCATTCCCGGGAATATTAAAACAGATGACAGAAAAAGTATTGGTATCAATAATTTTATGCTCTCCGATTAAAGAATTCCACCAGCCGTTTTCTCCGGCAACATTCGAATTTCCGGTTAAGGCATGATTGACCAAAATAATTGGAGCAGCGTGTAAATCTTTACCATAAAGTTGATACGATAAATCAATATCAAGGATTTTTCCTGATACTAAATGATGATTTTTGAGTTTGAGATGTTGTAGCGAATTTTTCAATTTTTCTTAAAATTAAAATTGAAAATGCTACCTGAGAAAGGTAAAATAGGATTCTGTTATCTCTTCCCAAATCGGGATAGAATGTAGCACCTTCTCCGTTTCCGAAGGGTTGCCAAGGTTTCATTGAGTCTAATCTCTCCACCTTTCTTAATAACATTTTCAAATATGTAAATGAACTTATTTCGGTGCAAAGGAAAGCATTAAAATATAATCTCACAAATTTTAGGAATCTATTTTATTCCTTAATTTCGCACCAGAAATTATTTTAGAAAGATGACGGAGAAAGAAAGAATGCTCGATGAGAACTGGAAAACGTGGGGACCGTACGTAAGCAACAGACAATGGGGAACGGTTCGGGAAGATTACAGCAATGATGGAAATGCCTGGGGATATACAACTTACAACCAGGCCATCAGCAGAGCCTATCGCTGGAGTGAGGACGGAATCGCAGGAATCTGTGACTCTAAACAAAGATTATGTTTTGCTTTTTCATTTTGGAACCGCAAAGACAAAATGATCAAAGAACGTTTCTTTGGATTGAGTAATCATGAAGGAAATCATGGCGAGGATTTAAAAGAACTCTACTATTATCTGGATAATACACCGACCCATTCTTACATGAAAATGGTGTATAAATATCCGGTCAGTGAATTTCCTTATGACTATTTAATTGCAGAAAACGCAAGGAGATCGAAGCACGATCCGGAATTTGAGTTGATCGACACCGGGATATTTAATGACAATAATTACTTTGATCTTTTCATTGAATATGCTAAAATAAATCATGATGATTATCTAATCCGTGTCACGGCAGTAAACCGGAGCCGTCACAAAGCGCCGCTTGTTATTTTACCAACAATCTGGTTTAGAAACAACTGGAACTGGGGCTTCGGAGATTATCAACCTCAACTAAAATCTTCGGCAACCGGCGACATTGAAATTCATCATGAGTCTTTACCCGTCATCAAATTATATTCCCGGGATCAAAATACAGAAGCTCTTTTTTGCAATAACGAAAGTAATCCGGCTACAATTCATGGCGCGAGCAGTGAACCAAAATACTATAAAGACGGCATCAATAATTTTATAATTCATGACGACCGAAATGCTGTAAATCCTGACCAAACCGGAACTAAAGCCTGTTTCGCAATCGATACAGAAATTGAAGCCGGCGAAAGCAAAACTTTCGATTTCCGGTTGAGTCCGCATGATATGAAAAATGCTTTCTTTGACTTCGACGACGTTTTTAGTTTAAGAAAAAAAGAAGCCGACGAATACTACCAAGGAATCCAAAAAGAAATTACCGATGAAGAAGAAAAAATGATTCAAAGACAGGCATTTGCAGGACTATTATGGAACAAACAGTTCTACCATTATAATGTCTCTAAATGGCTGAAAGGAGAGCCGAAACTGAATGCCCCAAGAAATTTCCATCATCATGTGAGAAATAAAGAATGGGAACACATGCAGAATAAGGACATTATTTCGATGCCCGACAAATGGGAATATCCGTGGTTTGCGACGTGGGATTTGGCGTTTCATTGTGTCCCCTTTGCTATTCTGGATTCCGGTTTTGCGAAACAACAATTAAGGTTACTCACTAAAGAATGGTACATTCATCCGAACGGACAATTGCCGGCTTATGAGTGGGATTTCAGCGACGTCAATCCGCCTGTTCATGCGTGGTCCACTTTCCGGGTTTTTAAAATTGACCAGATGATCAACGGAAAACCCGATGTTCCTTTTCTGGAAAGTGTTTTTCAAAAATTATTATTGAATTTTACCTGGTGGGTGAACCGAAAAGATAAAAAAGGAAACAATGTTTTTGGCGGCGGATTTTTAGGCTTGGATAATATCGGTGCTTTTGACCGTAATATGGAATTCAAAAACGGCGACCATTTAGAGCAAGCCGACGGCACGAGTTGGATGGCGATGTTTGCTCTGAACATGATGCGGATTTCAATGGAACTGGCACAGTACAATCCGATTTATGAAGATATGGCGATTAAATTTTTCGAGCATTATCTCTATATCGCCGAAGCCATGGAAAATATCGGCGAAACGAAAAATGGTTTGTGGAATGACGAAGACGGTTTTTTCTACGACCTTCTGCAATTGAACAATGGCGATTCTATTTCCTTAAAATTGAGAAGTATTGTTGGGTTAATTCCTTTGTTTGCCGTAGAAATTGTAGAACACAGTATGCTGGAAAAACTGCCTAATTTTCTGGATAGAATGCAGTGGATTCTTAAAAACAAACCGCATTTGGCTGATTTGGTTTCACATTGGGAAGTAGAAGGAAAAGGCGGAAAACACCTGATGAGCATTCTGCGAAAAACCCGGCTGAAAAGAGTTCTGTGCCGAATGGTTGATGAAAATGAATTCTTATCAGATTACGGAATCCGTTCGATGTCGAAAATTTATGAAAATGAGCCCTATCTCTTCACCGTCGATGGCAAAGATTTCAAAGTGAAATATACTCCGGCAGAAAGTGATAGCAGCATGTTCGGGGGTAACAGCAACTGGCGCGGCCCCATTTGGTTCCCAATTAATTTTCTGATTGTAGAGAGTTTACAGCGTTTCCATTATTATTATGGCGACAGTTTACAGATCGAATATCCTACCAACAGCGGAAAAAGCCGGAATCTCGATTTTATCGCTACCGACTTGAGCAAAAGACTCTACTCGATTTTCAGTAAAGATGAAAACGGGAACAGGCCTTTCAATGGCGGAAATGATCTGTTGAACCACAATGAATTTTTCAAAAACTACATTATGTTTCACGAATATTTCAACGGTGATACGGGCGAAGGAATTGGTGCATCTCACCAAACCGGCTGGACGGCGACGATTGCAAAATTGATACAGCCGAGAATGGGTTCGCGGCCGAGGTAAGAATTATGAAGAAAGTGTCTCAATACTCCAACTAACCCTCAGAGATTCTAATATTTGAACCCTATGCTCGAACAGGAGTCCGTGAGAAAACCATAAAAGAAGCCGTTTCATATAGTTATGAGACGGCTTCTATTATTTTTAAATGTGATTGATCAGTTTCTACAAATTTTTAAATCTGTTCAATGGATTTCCGTTCGGTCAAGGATTTTTTCATTATAAAATTCTGAAAAATAAATATTACTAAAGTAAGACAAATGATAATTTCGGCAACAATTCCTGATACATATCCGATTTTATAAGCCATTGATTCAGTTGAACTGCTTATGATTATACTATCTTTAATAAATATTATTTTTCGTAATGCAGCAACACCTTTAACTAATAAATATATACACGCGACATAATAAAATATCTTTTTATTCATTTTTTTATTTAAAATTTTTACTATATTCCTACTTTCTCACCATTCACGAAAACCTCGTAATTCACCGTCACATTCGGTTCCAGGGTTTTAGAAACCGAACAGTATTTTTCGAAAGATAATGCAGCGGCTCGTTCGGCTTTTTTCGGATCTATATTTCCGTCAACAAAAAATGTAACCAAAATGGTTTTAAACGGTTTTGCTTCGTCAACCTGAATCCTTTCACCAACCACTTCTGCAGAAAATTTGGTAATTTCCTGTCTTTGCTTTTTCAGGATTGAAACCATGTCGATTCCGCTGCAACCGGCAACAGCCATCAAAAGAGTTTCCATGGGAGAAACGCCTTTCGTTCCTTCAGATTGCGACGTATTGTCTAAAAGAATTTTGTTGCCCAACGAATTGGTGCATTCAAACAAGTAATCATCGTTGATTCTATTTAGGGTAATTTTCATATCTCAAATTTATTAAAACTTTATTGGATTTCTATAAAAAAGCCAGTACACAAAAGCCAGTTTCTCATTTTTAAAAACTAAAAAAAATTGCAGACCATAACTTTTGCATTCTTTGATTTGCTCGTTTTTCACACTGAAACTTTTGTCTCTTTTGCGGTAAAATATATCATGTTTAAAGAAATTATAAAATTCCTCTCGCTTTAATTTCCAGATATTTATTGATGACTTCAATATTCAAATTTTCCGGCAAAGTATAAACCGTGTAAATCCCGTATTTCCGAAGTTCCTGAATAATTAATTTCTTTTCGTACTCGAATTTTTCGGCGATGATCTCATCATAGACTTCCTGAATATTTTCCGGATTCGTATTGATTAAACTCTGAAGTTCAGCATTTTTAAAGAAAATAATCACCAACAAATGGTTTTTTGCAATTCCGCGGAGATATTTCATTTGTCGGTTTACCGCGTCCAAAGTTTCAAAATTAGTAAAAAGTAAAATCAAACTTCTTTGTCCCACTGTATATTTTACATCCTGATACAATCTGCTGAAATCACTTTCGAAAAAATTAGTTTGAATATTATAAAGCGCTTCCGAAATCTTTTTCAACTGTCCTGATTTATTGTCGGCAGCCACTTTATGTTCTGTTTTTTTGGAGAAAGTCATCATTCCGGCACGGTCATTTTTTTTCAGGATAATGTGACTTAAAGCCATCGTTGCATTAATCGAATAATCGAGTAAACTTAATCCATTAAAAGGCATTTGCATCGTTCTGCCATTATCGATCAACATGAAAATCCGTTGCGATTTCTCGTCCTGAAACTGATTGACCATCAATTGATTTCTTTTCGAAGTCGCCTTCCAGTTAATCGTTCTTACGTCATCACCGGGCACATATTCTTTGATTTGTTCAAATTCCATCGTGTGACCCAGTTTGCGGATTTTTTTAATTCCACCCAAAAGAAATTCGTTTTGAAGCGCCATCAATTCATATTTTCTTAAATGAATAAAAGATGGATAACTCGGCAACACCGCTTCTTTCTGATAAGTAAATCTTCTGGAAACCAATCCCAAAGGCGATTCTACAAAAACATTGAGGTTCCCAAAACTGTATTCACCGCGTTCTTTCGGTTCAAGTAGATATTCAAAAAGCATATTTTTATTTGGTTTAATGGTTCTTTCAATATTGAAATCCCGCTTCTGAAACTGAAAAGGAATTTCATCAATCACTTTCGTTTTAATGGTAAACGGATAATTATTTTTTAAATCAATTTTTATCGAATTCTGATCACCGTTCGATAACTTTTCAGGTAAAATTCTTTGTGCCTGAACTGCCTTTTTTTGATTAAATAAAAGCATATAATCAACGATAAATACGATGAGAATTAAAACCAAAACCCCATGTGCAATCCACATTAAAACCGGAAAGAAAAACGCCAGAACGTAAGTAAATCCCACACCGAAAAGCGCGAAGAAAAGACGGTTGTTAAGGTATAGGTTTTTCATTTTTTAATGTTTTAATATTTTCACCACAAAATTCATTACCTCGGAATTTCTATCGCTTCCAAAATTTGACGGATAATTTCGTCAGCCGTTAAACCTTCCATTTCGCGTTCCGGGGAAACCATCACGCGGTGGCGAAGAACGGCGTAACTGGCTTCTTTGATATCTTCCGGCGTTACAAAATCTCGTCCACGAACGGCGGCAAATGATTTAGAAGCCGTCAGTAAGGCCAAACTCGCTCTGGGGGAAGCGCCCAAATAAAGGAATTGATTTTCTCTCGTATTCACAATGATTTTTGCAATATATTCGAGCAGCTGAGTTTCCACAACAACGTCTTTCACCAGATTTTGATAATTTTTCAACTGTGCGCCGGTAATCACTTTCTGCACAGCATCGGTTTTATCTTCCAGTTTATTTTCATGCTGATTTTTAATGATTTCTATTTCTTGCGAAAGATTTGGATAACCGACATTTATTTTGAAAAGAAAACGGTCGAGTTGCGCTTCCGGAAGGCGATATGTTCCTTCATGTTCGATTGGATTTTGTGTGGCGACCACCAAAAAAGGTTCCTGCATTTCGTATTGCTTCCCATCCATCGTGATTTGGCGTTCTTCCATCACTTCAAATAAAGCGGCTTGGGTTTTCGCAGGTGAACGGTTGATTTCATCAATCAAAATAAAACTGGAGAATATTGGTCCTTTTTTGAATTCAAATTCTGAATTTTTAACATTAAAAATTGACGTTCCCAAAATATCAGAAGGCATCAAATCCGGTGTAAACTGAATTCTGCTGAAACCGACCTCTACCGTTTTCGCCAGTAATTTTGCCGTGATGGTTTTTGCAACTCCGGGAACGCCTTCGATCAAAACATGACCATTAGACAAAAGTGCCACCAACAAATGTTCGATCATCGATTCCTGACCGATAATCACTTTCCCTATTTCGGTTTTTACACCTTCCAAACTTTGTTGAAGTTCGGTCATATCCAATCGCGGGCGAAATTCAGTATTTAGATTTTCTTGATTTTGAGTTGCAAAATTTTCCATAATTATTTTGGGTTGAATGGTCTTTTTTTTAATTAAAGTTGATGGATTTTATTGTAAAATCCCGTCTAACAATGTATTCATTTTTATTAAATCTTCTTTCATCACACTGGCATAAGGATCCTGTCCTTTCTTAATCAATTCGGTGACTTCTGTAATTTCCTCTACACTTTTTCCGGTTTTCAGATGGAGAAGATGAATGAATTTCTCATCTAAATCCTTGGTATCGATTAACAGATCCATTCTCACCCGATTGAGAAAATATTGCGCTTTTTTTGCCATCATATCATGGAAATCGCCTTCCTGCAAATATAAATTCCCGATGCTTTTTACAAATTCGACCGACTTATTTTTCTTCGGTTCAATCACGGGAACGATTCTCTGTTTGCGTTTCGCATTAAAAATGATAAACAATAAAAGTCCACCTAAAAACAACCACCAGGCGTAACGGAGCGCGGGTTTCGACAAAATAAACCGCAGTGGCGACCGGGATTCTGTTCTGTTTTTATTGGCTCCCGAAAACCAAACCGTTTCCCGGTCCGGAAGATAAGAAAATACATCCTGAACATATTTTTCATTCCCGGGCTTTAGCAAATAATAATTAGTTAAAATCAATGGTTCTGCATGTAAATAAAGATTTCCTTTGCCGTGACTGATTTTAATAAAATTCGCCATTTTACTGTCACTTTCCTCTTTTCCTAAGATTTCATCACTTTCAAGAATAAGTTCAAATCCTTTTCCAGACGGTAACTTATCGATTTTTAAAGAATCCTGAGCGAATTTTTCGTCGGTCAACAATAAAAGATTAGAATCTTCATAACTTATTCTTGAAGGTAAAAAACCGAGCGAGTCGGCCACTTTTTTATTGAAAGAATCTGAAATAATCATCGCATCGGATCCGCTTTCGACGTTCTGCAGAATTTTATTCCAGGATTCCGAATCGATTTCTGACTGGACGATTAAAATATTATGAGGTTTTAATTTTTGCGTTTTATAGAAATCATAAGGTGAAAGATCGGTTCGCTGTACTTTATTTTTTAAAAGGTGATCCACTTCTTTGCTAAAGATCAACAAACCAAAAGGCGACTTTTCATGAACATCGAAATTCTTGCGCCAATCGGTAACGTCGGATTTTGTCAGTTCCAGCAACGCCAAAACCGCCATCACGATGATGAAAATCAAGCCATATAATTTGAGTGTTTTATTCATGTTTCACTAAATCCCAATGAGATTTCTAGATCTTAAAATTTAAAAATTTCTGTTTAAAATAAAGATAATTTTCTTCATTAATCTCAAATTCGCCATACCAGACATACTCGAAAACGTAAGCCAGTTCTTTAAAACCCGATTTTACATCTTTTGATTTTAATTCTGAAAGATAATCTTTATTGGTTTTTTCGGGATTCCAGGCAATCAGTTTTTTATCGGCCAGTTTCTTTAAAACCAATAAAAACTGATAACGAACCGCGGAACGGTACTCTTTCTGACTTTCAAATTTTTCAATGCTTTCACTGAAATTTATTTCATGGATATTTTCGTGAAGATCCTGATCGTCGACATTGATTTTCTTATTTTTCTTACTGAAAAATAAATTTCCGTCTTTGCCCAGTAAAAATTTAATTAAAAAATAGAGCACAAAACCGATAATGATCACTGCGAAAATCCGCATGATATTTTCCGCATACGAAGCAGTTTTGCTGGGATCAACTTTTCCAAAAATCGCTTCCAGAATTTTCATTATTCTTTTCTGAATCTTTTGCCAGATCGATTCTCTGGGTTTTACCGTCGTGTAATCATAATCAGACCCTTTATATTTGGACTGAAATTTTTGATCAAAACTTTTTGGAAAAACAATATTATTGGTCGTAGGCTTTTCGAGCAGAAGAGAATCGGTGTAATATTGTCCGTTTTCATAAGTTTCCAACGAATCGGGAAAACGGGTAATGGGCGGTGGCGGAAGTTCCTTAGAATTCCCGGCTATAAACTGTAATATAAAAAAGAAGAGGAATATCCTAAATTTCATTGCTGCCAATCGTATCGATTTCTGATAAGTCTAAATTCCTGTGAAGGTCTGTGCGGCTGTCATAATACTGCAATCCGGAGTTTACAAAAATAACGTTAATCATTAAAAAAGAAAAAAGAAGGGAAATTCCGTAGATGATAAAAATAAAAATTCCCATAGTCCCTTCAAAAGGGTTTTGCTGCAATTCTCCCGATTGCGGAACCGTCATCATCCCGCCAAAAATAATCATCATCGGTATCATCGTGAAAATGGACGAAACCGTTTGAATGATTAAATACATCACGACGGTGGAACCCCAATATTTCCAAAAAGGAGATTTTTCCCGACCGTTTCGATAAGAGAACTGCGCTCTTACGGCATAACTCAAAGATTCGAAAAAACCTTTCCTGGTATTGAAATAATCGAACATTAAAAAATTAACGATGTTCATCAAAGTGGGTCCGACTAAAAATATCAGCAAAAACCCGATCAGGATAAACATCAACATCACCGATAGTCCGAAGACGATCATCGCCAGCGGTGTTACGATAAAAAGCAGTCCGAGAAACAATTTCAGAAACCGTCCGATATTGCTTTTCAGATCACTTAAAATATCGTCGGCTTTAATATTTTTATCACCGGTTTCAGTCAGCCTTTTCAGATACAGAATCGGGTACGAATAGGAAACCATCGTGACGGCCAGAAACAGAATAAACACAATAGTGGAAACGAAAATAAGCATCGTCTGGTTTTCCTGAAAATAAGCCTCAAAATAATAATTCTGTCCGCTGGTATTGGAACCCATCATTTGTGAGAATAATTCACGGTATCCTAAAACAAAAATCAGAACCATCAGAATTAATAAAATCCCGTTGATTAAAAGATAATTTTTAAAGTAGTTTTTTCCGTGTTCTTTAAAAAAGGCAAATGTGTCGCTAATAAAGGTTCCGAAGTCCCGTTTCTGATAAAACTGCATCATGTATTCTTGTTTTTTTTGCTACTGAATATGGATAGATAAAATAATAGTAACCGACCAATGAAAGCGTGCCGAAAATGATAAGTCCATTAATAATTCCCGGCATTACCAACGCATATCTTGTCACATAACCTTCGATAATTCCCGCGACAATAGTAAAGGGAACGGTACTTAAAAATATTTTAAAAGCATCTTTAAAACCCAATTTAAAGGAATTAAAACGCGAATAGGTTTTCGGAAATAAAATGGAAGCGCCTAAAATCAATCCTGCCATCGCTTCTACAACCATGCTGAAAATTTCGAAAACGCCGTGGAGCCAGATTCCACTCGCACTTTCTTTCAATGCGCCATGTTCGTGAAAAAAATACTGAAATGAGCCGAGCATAATACTGTTCTGCAACAAAGCATACAAAGTTCCTACGCCACCGAAAACGCCATAGACAAATAGAATAGCGCCGACTTTCAGATTGTTAAAAATGATGGCAATGGCACTTCCCCAATCCGAACCTTGCTGATAAACGCCCACCGCATTTCCCTTTTCAATATTCTCAAGCGTTGTATTTACATATTCATCACCCAAAATAATTCTGACAAATTCTTTATCATAATACGCTGAAATAAAACCGATTAACGTAAATATAATAAAAAATCCGAACGCATAAAACAAATACCTGCGGTACTGATGAACCAAAAGCGGAATTTCAGTTTTGAAAAACTCAAACAGTCGGTTTTGTTCGGCTCTTTTTGTTTTATAAATTCTTTGGAAAATAAGGGAAGAAAGATGGTTCAGGTAAACCGTGGTTTTGCTTTTGGGATAGTAGGTCTGTGCAAACGAAAGGTCATTCACCAAATTAATGTACAGCGAAGAGAGATCATCCGGATTTTTTTTAACTTTTCCCGCGATAACCTGCTCGATTCCCAACCATTTTTCTTTATTTTGTTTGATAAATGCAACCTCTCTCATCTGACGCTAAAATAATAAAAATATGTCGCTGATCGCTATAAATACTTCACAAAATGTAAATATTAATTTCAATACGGCAAGTATTGGCGAAAGAATCCTGGCTTTCTTTATTGATATTTTAATAAAAGCAGCCTATTTATTTGTTCTTTTTTTGGTGTTTTTTCGAATTCTAAATCTTGGTTCGGTGCTCGACGGTATGGATAATTGGTCGAGAATGGCAGTTATTCTCATCATCACATTTCCGATTTACATTTACACTCTGGTGTGCGAAAGTCTCATGGAAGGGCAGACTATTGGGAAGAAAATCGTCAAAATAAAAGTGGTAAAAATCGATGGATTTCAGGCTGGCTTTGGCGATTATCTGATGCGCTGGTTTTTCCGTCTGATCGATGTTTTCTCCAACTCCGGCGTGGTCGGATTAATCAGCATGATTGTTTCTAAAAACAACCAGCGGTTAGGAGATATCGCCTCCGGCACAGCAGTTATTTCTTTAAAAAACGGAGTGACTATTTCGCAGACGATTCTTGAAAACCTGAAAGAAGACTACGTTCCCCTTTTTCCGCAAGTCATTGCGCTGACCGATAACGACGTGAGAATCATTAAAGAAAATTATCAAAAAGCCTTGAAAATTGATGACCGACAAGTCGTTTCAAAACTCTCAACTAAAATTAAAGAAATCCTGAAATTAGAAATCGATCCAACGAAAATGACGGAGCGACAATTCATCAACGTCATCATCAAAGATTATAATTTTTATACCGGAAAAGATCTTTAATCTAAATCTTATGGCGCAGCGATTTTATCAAAACGAAAAACTGTATTTAAGCAGAAAAACGTCTTTTAATTTATTTTCCTTAAATTTAAAGAACAAAATCGATTATCATGAAATACGAAAATAACAGATCCGGAAACGGCGGCGTACTGATTTTAAGCAATGACGACGAAGAAGTTGGAAGATTAACCTACACCATTTTCCCGGACGAAAATAAATTAGTTATCTCTTACGTCTTGGTTCATTCAAAATTCGAAGGAAAAGGAATGGGCAAATACCTGGTCGAAGAAGGCATCAAATTCGCCAGAGAAAACAACTGGAAAATATATCCGCATTGCTCCTATGCGCGTTCCGTTATGCAACGAATGAAAGACGTTGACGATATTTTATTAGAACGTTAAAATAAAAAACCCATAGAAATTCTACGGGTTTTTTATTTTTGATTTATCGTTTCTTAATTCTTACTGATGTGATAATACGCCAACATTTTGTAATACAGTTTTGCAGCTAAGAACGCCGTAGGTTTTGGCATCGGAGAATCCATCAATTCAACAATATCAAAAGCGACCACATTGCATTTTTCAAATACTTTTCTCAGCAGTTCCAAAGTTGGATACCATTGCAAACCGCCTGGTTCCGGAGTTCCGGTTGATGGTGCAATCGAAGGATCAAAAGCATCCAAATCAATCGTGATATAAACATTCCCTGAAACCTTTTCTAAAACATCATTGATCCAGTTTTCGTTATTGGCAATTTGGTGCGCCCAAAAACACTGCTCCTTGTTCACATATTCCATTTCTTCAATATCCATGGAACGAATCCCGACCTGAACTAAATTATGTTTTTGGCTGGCTTCATAAACCGCGCAGGCGTGATTAGAAGTAGATCCGTGAAACTCCGGACGCAAATCGGTATGCGCATCTAACTGCAAAACAGTCAGGTTTTCATATTTTTCACCCACCGCGCGAATGGAACCAATCGATACAGAATGTTCGCCGCCGAAAAGGGTAAATAATTTTCCGTCGTTCGCCAAAAGTTCTTTGGTTTTATTATAAACCGCTGCCGTCATCGCTTCCGGCGAAGATTTCTCGGTGATTTCCCCTGCGAGAAAAACACCTTCCAAATAAGGTTCTGTACTGGTTTCGATATCGTACAGTTCCATGTTTTCGGAAGCGTCTAAAAAAAGTTCCGGGCCTTTGTCAGCACCTTTTCCCCAAGTAGAAGTTCCGTCATAAGGAACAGTTACCAGCATCACTTTCGAGGTTTCTAACTGAGCATTTTCTTCTGGAATATCGGCGTAGGTTTTCATGAGTTTTTAAATTTTAAATGATAAGTTTTCGATTTTCAAAGATAAGAAAATGCCTGCTGCTATTTATTACCGTCATCTAAATCTTTAGTGAAAATTTCCGGAAACTCTGTAAAAACCCTTATTTTTACAAAAAACAATCAATGCCATTAAAAGCAGTTTTATTCGATATGGACGGTGTTATCGTTGATACCGAACCTCTTCACAGGAAAGCCTATTTCCAGATGTTCGCCGATTTGGGAATTGAAGTTTCTGAAGAGTTATACACGACCTTCACCGGCGCTTCTACAAAAAAAGTTTCTAACACCCTTATCGAAAGATTCCAACTTGAAAATACTCCCGAAGAATTAGCAATTGTCAAAAGAAAATATTTCAAACAGTATTTTTACGGCGATGCAGATTTTAATTTAATTCCGGGTGTCAAAAATCTGATTGAAAATTATTTTGAAAATAATATAAAACTCGTTTTGGCTTCGTCTGCCAGCATGACTACGATTGATATGGTTTTTGAAAAGTTTGATTTGGGCAAATATTTTCTTGGAAAAATCAGTGGCGCCGATTTAAAGGAATCGAAACCGCATCCTGAAATCTTTCTGTTAGCCTCTGAAATCGCTGACGAAAAAAGAGAAAGCTGCATGGTCATTGAAGATTCTACCAACGGAATCATGGCAGCTCACTCGGCCGGGATTTTCTGCACCGCCTACAAAAGTGAACATTCCATCAATCAGAATTATGACCAAGCCAATCTTTTGATTTCTAATTTTTCGGAGATTGAGTTTGAAAAAATTATTAAATACTTTTAACGGTAAGTTGATTTTATTTTTTATTCTAAAGACATAATCGTCGCAAAGTATTTTTAGAGAGGTTGCCTTTGAAAAAAAACCTGAAAGTTGTTTTAGCCCCGATGGAAACGGCATCCTTTTTCTTTTCACGACAGTGAAAGAAAAAGATATAGTGGACAGCGGGACCGAAAAATAAAGAAAGTGTCTCAATACTCCAACTAACCCTCAGAGATTCTAATATTTGAACCCTATGCTCGAACAGGAGTCCGTGAGAAAACCATAAAAAAGCCGTTTCATATAGTTATGAGACGGCTTCATTTATTTTAATATCCTAATAATTTCAAAACATCATCCGGTTTTTGCTCTTCCCGGAAAACGGTATATACAAAATTGCCTTCTTCGTCTTTGTCGATCAAAATATGTTTCGGCTGAGGCATCAAACAATGGTGAACGCCGCCGTAACCGCCGATGGTTTCCTGATAGGCACCGGTATTGAAAAAACCGATATACAAAGGTTTTGTGTCGCTGAAAGTCGGTAAATAAATCGCATTGGTATGCTGCTCTGAATTATAGTAATCGTCTGAATCACAGGTTAATCCTCCTAAGAAAACCCGTTCGTACGTATCTTCCCAACGGTTGAGTGGCAACATAATAAATTTGCGGGAAATCGCCCAGGTATCTGGTAAAGTCGTCATAAAAGACGAATCGATCATATTCCATTTCTCGCGGTCGTTCTGGCGTTTTTGAGAGATTATTTTATAAAGATGTCCACCACTTTCGCCAACGGTAAAACTACCAAATTCGGTATAAATATTTGGTTCTTCTACGCCTTCTTCTTCACAGAATTTTTTGATTTGAGAAACAATTTCGTTCACCATATATTGGTAATCGTAATCGAAATTCAAAGAAGTTTTTATCGGAAAACCACCACCAATATTCAAAGAATCAACTTCGGGCGCGATTTTTTTCAAACGGGCATAAACGCGTAAACATTTGTATAATTCATTCCAATAGTAAGCCGTATCCTTGATTCCGGTATTGATGAAAAAGTGCAGCATTTTCAATCTTGCATTCGGATGGTCTGCAATTTTCTGGCTGTAATAAGGAATAATATCTTTGTATCCAATCCCCAATCTGGAGGTGTAAAATTCGAATTTCGGTTCCTCTTCCGAGGCGATACGGATCCCGATATTGAAGGTAGAATCAATGCTTTCTGTAAGTTTGTCGAGTTCCCGGTAGTTATCGAGAATCGGCGTAATATTGTGAAAACCTTTATTAATTAAATCAGAGATTTTTGCTAAATAATCGTCGGTTTTAAAACCGTTGCAGATCACTTCCACCGTTTTATCGAACTTCCCTTTTTCGTAAAGAGATCTTACGATATCGATATCATAAGCAGAAGAAGTCTCGAGTGAAATGTCATTTTTCAGTGCTTCTTCCAGCACAAAAGCAAAGTGGCTGGATTTGGTACAGTAGCAGTATCGGTAACTTTTTTTGTAATCATTGATTTCGAAAGCTTCTTTGAACCATGCTTTTGCACGCTGAATATTGGTAGATATTTTCGGCAGATAATTAAATTTCAAAGGCGTACCGAACTGTTCAATAACCTCCATCAAAGGAATGTCATGAAATTGAAGCATATTTTCCGAGACGTTAAATTCTTCGGTTGGAAAATACAAAGTTTGATCGATAAGTTCTGAATATTTAATTTTCATTTTGTTGCTGAAATTTTACAGTTTTAAAAATGCAAAGTTGAGGAAAAAAGTTGGGTTTTTATTTTAAAATTCCTTAAAAATTAGCGTTGGTCTGTTTTTCCTACAAAGACGACTAAATTTCCACTTTCAAATTCGATGGTCACCTGGTCATCTTTTGCGAAATTCCGCGTTCCGATTCTGCTGGTGATATCTAAGTTTTCCTTATTTAAAGGCCAGTTCAGACCTTTTGTTATCACCTTTTCTGCCACAGGATACGGATATAATGAAATCATGCAATTCTTACTGTTTTCGAGAACTAATTTTTTCGGCGCAAAAAAATAGGTGGAATATTCATCAAAAAAAGTAATCTTTAAATCGTCTTTAAATAAAAATGCCACGGTCAGATTCCCTAAAAAATGATCCATTTCGCCACCACTTCCGCCGTAAACGTCAATCGTTTTAAATCCTTTTTCTTTGATAATCTCGAGTGATTTTTCAAAATCGGTTCTATCCTGATCTGGCGTATATATAAATTTATCATTATAAATTTGTTCGTCTTTCCCGGAATGCGAATCGAAATCCCCGGAAATAAAATCGAGTTTTTCAAATGGAAAATCCATCTCTTTCAAATAATGAAATGCTCCATCGGAACAGGCTATTAACGAATACCCCTCAGTTTGTGGAAGATATTTTGGCGGGATTCCGTTGATGAAAAGGAGCGCTTTATCGGTCATTTGGATTCCAGTATTCTTCGGTTTCCCCATTTATTTTCGAAACGTAACGTGCCAAAACGAATAAATAATCAGAAAGCCGGTTCAGATATTTGATGAGTTCCGGGCGAACTTCTTCAGATTCACCGAGGAAAACCAAACTGCGTTCTGCCCGTCTGCAAACAGTTCTGCAAACATGAAGTGCCGTGGCAGATTTGCCGCCTCCCGGCAGAATAAAATATTGTAAAGGCTCCAGTTCTTTCTCAAAAGCATCCATCCAGTTTTCGAGTTCTTCAATTTCGGTATCGGTAATCATTAAAGCCAGGCGTGATTTCCCATTGGCTAAAGTTAATTTATCGGTAGGTGTCGCCGATTCTGAACCGACGGTAAATAAATCAAACTGGATTTTCCTGAGTTGATTTAAAATTTCCTCTTCTATAATTTCACATTTCGCAACACCGATAAAAGAGTTGAGTTCATCGATCGTCCCGTAAGATTCTACTCTTGCGGACGCTTTGGAAACACGGGTTCCGCCATATAGTGCAGTTTCGCCCTTGTCACCGGTTTTGGTGTAGATTTTCATTGGATTTACTTTGTTGTAAATTTAATGATTTTAAAAGTGTTGCATAATAAAGAATTTAATTATTTGACACGATCGATTTTTTTCATCCATTTTTGTAATAATTTTAGACTATTTGTATCCAATGTACAGAAACCAGAAAATCTGATTTTATTAACACCAATAGCTTTGAAATGAAAAATTATAAATTCAAAATTGACCTTTACAAAATATTCAAAAGATGACTTACGATTTTGATCAACTTTATAAAGAGTTTTCTGCCAGAATTTACAAATTATGTTTGAGTTACTCGGGTGAAAAATTATTTGCGGACGATCTTCACCAGGAAACGTGGATTTCAGTTTGGAACAGTTTGCCCAAATTCCGGAACGAAAGCAAAATTAGCACTTGGATTTACAGAATCGCCATTAATACATGCTTGGTTGGAATTAAAAAGCAAAAAAACAAAGCGGAGAATTCTGAACTGATTTTATCAAAACTCGTTCATGAAGAAACTTATGACAACTCTAAGGAAATCAACCGATTGTACGAATGCATCAGCAAATTGAAAGAAAGTGAGAGAATTATCATCACTTTGGTTTTGGAAGAAAAACCTTATGAAGAAATTGCAGAAATCACAGGAATTACCGAAAATAATCTGCGTGTGAAAATTCACAGAATAAAAAAAGAACTTCAGGAAACATATATGAATTATGGAAGAATTTAACGAACTGGAAAACCTTTGGAAACAATCAGAAACCAAGGTTCCAACAAAAAGCACAAACATTTCAAAAATAAAAAACAATCGTATGAAACTGAAAAACACTTACACAAAAGGAGCCATATTATTGATGCTTACAGGGATTTTCATCTTGGTTTTAATGTTTTTATTAGACTCTAAATTACAAACCATTTCAATCATTTCATCAATGGTCATTATTTCATCAACTTGTTTTCTTCAAGCGCTATTAATGCTTTTCACAGCAAATGAAATCAATAAAATTGATGAAACGCAAACCCCTGGTTTTCATTTGAAACAATGGCAGAATTTCAGAGCTTTTCAGAAAAAACAGAGATCTTGGAACATGCCGGTTTATTACACTTTACTAAGTATTGCACTCGGAGTTTATCTCTATGAATTACTGAAAAATGTAGATTTATGGAAGATGATTCTCACTTTTGTGATCACTTATTTATGGATGCTTTTTGCTTATTTTTATCTCGGTAAAAAGGAAATTAAAAAACAGGATGCAAAATTAGACCACATCATTTCGGAGCTTAAAAATCTCGAAAATCAATTTCAATAATTAAAAAAATTCCGGGAACTAAAACTTCCGGATTTTTTTTTAAAGTTCATCTAGTGCAATCTTCCAAAGTCTTTTATTGAAACTTCTGAAAAAATTGATGTGTCCGATTTCGCCTTTCTCAGATTCAGAAGCTTTAACTTCTCTAAATGTTGTTTTTAAATCAGGATAAACATTTTTCAGGAGATTTTTCATCCCTTTTTCAGTCACCCAGTTGTCATCTTCGGCGTGGATAATAAAGGTTTTCTGTTTTAATTTCCGGGCATGATTTTCTTTAATTTCTCTATAAAGTTGGCTTGTGGATTTTTTATTTAAAATTAAAGTCTGCCAGTCGAAAGCAACTCCTTTTGGTAAAGATTCTCCCAAACCGAAACGGTGAGCCGGGAAATATCCAAAAAAATGAGTCATCACCGGAAGTGCGATTCCGAAGCCCAGCAAAGCGGTAACCGCAACGCTGAAATTTAAATTTCCAATATAAGCGTCCTGCGTTCCTACAAAAATAAATTTCTCGAAATTACCAGAATAATCATTCATCCCAAGAATTAAAGCACCGACGGAATGGCCTAAACAAAATTTAGTATAATCCGGATATTCCTGTTGAATAAAATCAGTAACCGTTTTAAAATCTACCGTTCCCCAAATTCTCATCGAGGCTTTGAAACCGCTCATTTGTTCTGGTTTCGATTCCCCGATTCCCCGATAATCGTAGGTGATGACGACGAATCCGTTTTCTGCCAAATATTTTGCGAAGGAAAAATAAATCTGCTGTTTCACTCCGGTTGCAGAATTAATGAGCAATAATTTTCCGTTTGAAGATTTCGGTTCGAAAATCTTTACAGAAAGTTGGATTTTATCTGGAGTATTTAAAGTAAGTTCTTTCATTTAATAAAAATTCCACCTTTCAATAAGTGGAATTGCTTTTTTAAAAATATAAAATTTAAATGAAATAAAAGGAAAAACCGATATGCTCAATATAGCAAATTATCCTTCAATTATATCTTTCAGGTACGGTAGTCCGCTTTGGGAACCTCTGTTTTTGGTTACTTTCAAAGACACATCATTACCAAATTTCACGCAGTCGTCGATATTATTCCGGTGACAAAGCGCGACCGCAAAACCTGCGGTAAAGGCATCGCCCATACCCATTTTGTGAGATACAGAATCATGATCATTCCGATAATACTTCATTTCTGTACCATTGAAATAGGTTGTAGAATTGGTGTCATCGCGGACAAATAATTTATTCGGATATCTTCTTAAAATCTGTTCTCTGGGTTCATCACCAAAAATAATTGATAATTCATTGCTTTTGGCAACGATGAAAGAGGCGGTATCAATCACTTCAGAAGAAAGAGGTTTGGCAGGAGAAGCGTAAATTCCCAATTTTTTATCATTTTTCTTCACCAATTGCGCAGTATACTCTACAACGTCCATCGGAATTTCAAGCTGAATTAAAACCAGATCTGCGGTAGCAAAAAGCTTTTCAGCCTCCTCTACATGTTTTGGCTGCAGGTAATAATTCGATGCGGGAACAACGACAATGGAATTAATTCCTTTTGCTGCAACAACGTACGCGGTTCCGGTTGGGGCGTCTTCAATTTCGACAACATAGCTGACATTTACCCCTTCATCCACTAAATTGCGGAAAATCTGCTGGCCAAAAGGATCCATTCCAACCGCTCCGATAAAGTAAACGCTTGCACCCAATCTGGAAGTTGCGACTGCCTGATTGGCGCCTTTCCCACCAAAAAAACTCTCAGACTTTTCTGCCATAACCGTTTCATTAGGTTGTGGAGTATGCGCGGTGTTCAAAACTAAATCGATAGAAGAACTGCCAATTACAATAATTTTCGGTTGCTCGGAAGTGATATTCATTGTGCTGATAACTTATCTTTCAAATGTACTTAAATATAGAATGATTAGGAAATATTACATCCTAATTAATTTCTACAAATTCAGAAACGACTTTTACAGGATTGTTACTGCGGTCAAAACCTATATAACTCGCATAAAAACCTTCACCATAACCCGTTTCAAAAGCGAACAGGTTCCCCGGTTTTTTTTCGTTCGGTTTTAGAAAAGCGTACTGATTAACAGCGCCTTCTTCCTGAAAAAAATGCTCATGAAAAAACTCTTCATAAATTCCCATAAAATCGGCTCCTTTTCTTTTAAACAAATGCTGTTCGAGAAGATTCAGATTTTGTTGCGTTTCGAAATCCATCAAACATCCCATCCCACTTTCTACGGGAAAACCGAAGATTTCTTCCTCCTGTAAATCAGCTATATTCTGACCTTCCGAAGTTGCGAGCTTCCAATCTGTAATTTCTGAATCATTAAAAACGATTTCTACATAAGCGATGCAATTGCTTTCGATTTCTTTATGAACCAAAACCGAAAAATCCCCTTTAGGAAAATCCGTGGTGAAAACAGGCATTTCGCTGGTAATCAAAGGATCGCAGATCACCAGCTTCCCAGTTGTAAGCGTAATATTTCCTGCGTCGAAAGTCTCAATCAAAGGACTTTCTATAAAATTTCTGGTGAAAAGTTTTTTGATATTTTCGATGTGGTTCATGATAGCGTTTTCAGTTTTTCTTCGAGAAGGATTAATTTATCCTGCGCGTCTTTTTTCTTTTTCAATTCATTATCTACCACTTGCTGCGGCGCTCCTGCCATGAATTTTTCGTTGGATAATTTTTTATCTACAGACATCATGAATCCTTTCAGATATTTGATTTCTTCTTCAGTTTTTGCTTTCTCTTCTGCTAAATCTAAGTTTTCACTTAACGGAATCGAAACTTCTGTTCCTCCAATTATGAATGAAAAAGTAGGTTTGTCTGTTTTTTCAGCAAAATGGATTTGTGCAATATTCGCCAGTTTCTTTACTAAATTCATATTGTCAAAAGAAGTAGCATTGGTGAATACCTCAACACTTTCACGTGGTGAAATCCCTTTGCTCTGACGGTAATTTCTAACGCCGGAAATCAATTCTTTCGAAACTTCAAACTGTTTGATCACCTCTGAATTATAAGACTGTACTTTTCTTTGCTGCGCAATTACCAAAGCATTTTCCACTGTTCTTTCAGAAATATTCTGCCATAATTCTTCAGATAAGAACGGCATGAAAGGGTGCAGTAATTTCATTAATTCTTCAAAATACTGGATCGTCTGATCATAAACTTCAGTAGAAATCGGTTCACCAAAATTAGGTTTAATGGCTTCTAAATACCAGGAACAGAAATCGTCCCAGATTAGTTTATACACCAAATGCAAAGCATCAGAAATACGGAATTTTTCAAATTGATCTGCTATTTCAGCAATGGTTTTATCCATTTGATTTCCAAACCAGGCGATTGCCTGTTGATCTGCCTCATTCGCTTTTATCGAATCGTCTTTTTTCCAGCCTTGAATTAATTTATTTGAATTCCAGATTTTGGTGGCGAAATTTCTTCCCTGCAACATTAACTCTTCATCAAAAAGCAAATCGTTTCCGGCAGCCGAACTCAATAAAATCCCGACACGAACACCATCTGCTCCATATTTCTCAATCAATTCAATTGGATCTGGCGAATTACCCAGCGATTTCGACATTTTCCGTCTTTGCTTATCCCGTACAATTCCGGTGAAATAAACATTTTTAAAAGGAACTTCTTTTCTATATTCAATTCCCGCCATAATCATCCGGGCGACCCAGAAAAAGATAATATCCGGACCGGTAACCAAATCAGAAGTTGGATAATAATAATTGATCTCTTTATTTTCAGGATCCAGAAGTCCGTCGAAAACCGACATCGGCCACAACCAGGAAGAAAACCAGGTATCGAGCGCGTCTTCATCCTGACGAAGATCTGAGATTTGAAGATTTGACATTTGAGACTTTTCTCTTGCTAAAACCAGGGCATATTCAATTGTTTCTGCTACGACAAAATCATCCTGACCATCACCATAGAAGAAAGCCGGAATTTGCTGACCCCACCAAAGTTGACGGGAAACATTCCAGTCGCGGATATTTTCCATCCAGTGTTTGTAGGTGTTTTTGAATTTTTCCGGGTGAAATTTCACCTCATCATTCATGACCACATCCAAGGCTGGTTTTGCCATTTCCGACATTTTTAAAAACCATTGAACAGAAACTTTCGGTTCGATTACCGCTCCCGTTCTTTCAGATGTTCCCACTTTATTTACGTAGTCTTCTGCTTTTAACAAAAGATCATTTTGCTCTAATTCTTTTACGATTTCTTTGCGGACGACGAATCTGTTTTTACCGGCATAATGTAAACCGTGCTCATTCAAATTGGCATCATCATCCAAAGAATCGATCATTGGCAACTGATGCCGCTTTCCGATTTCATAGTCATTGGTATCATGAGCCGGTGTAATTTTCAGCGCTCCGGTTCCGAATTCGATATCCACATAATCATCTTCAATAATCGGAATCACTCGGTTTACGATCGGAACAATTACATTCTTCCCTTTTAAATGTGCATATCTTTCATCATTAGGATTGATACAAACGGCAGTATCACCGAAAATCGTTTCCGGACGTGTGGTCGCAACAGAAAGGAAATCTTCTGTGCCTTCGATTTTATATTTTAAATAAAACAGTTTTCCGTTTTGCTCTTTGAAAATAACTTCTTCATCAGAAATATTGGTTTTCGCTTCCGGATCCCAGTTTACCATTCGGTATCCTCTATAAATCAAACCTTTATTATACAAATCGACAAACGACTTCACCACCTGCTGTGAAAGTTTTGGTTCCATAGTGAAACGGGTACGCTCCCAATCGCAGGAACAACCCAGTTTTTTCAACTGTTCCAGAATAGTACCGCCATATTTGTCAGTCCAGTCCCACGCATGTTTTAGAAATTCTTCGCGGGAAATATCTGCTTTATTGATTCCTTCTTCTTTCAGTTTCGCCACTACCTTCGCTTCCGTCGCAATTGATGCATGGTCAGTTCCCGGAACCCAGCATGCATTAAACCCCTGCATTCTGGCTCTGCGAACCAAAATATCCTGAATGGTATTGTTCAGCATATGTCCCATGTGAAGAATCCCTGTCACGTTGGGTGGCGGGATGACGATCGTATAGGGAGGTTTTTCGTTGGGTTGGGAGTGAAAATAATTATTTTTTAGCCAGAAATCATACCATTTCTGTTCTGTTTCCTGGGGCGTATATTTCTCTGAAATCTGCATATATAAAATCTTTGGCTTAATAGTTGCAAAAATAGCGAAATAAAGAAAATTGACCGTACTATTAAAATAATTTTTAACTTTGTTTGTTAAATTTAATCAAAAAACCAATTACTAAAAATTAAAAAAATGAAAAAAATCTTCGCAGGCCTATTTTTAGCCGGAACTTTTGCATTAGCATCAGCACAAACTATTTCCTTCGATAAAACAGTTTACGAATATGGGAATGTTCCAGTTGGCGCTGATGGCCACAGAATTTTTATCATTAAAAACACTGGCGATAAACCTCTTATTATTTCAAGAACGCAGGCATCTTGTGGCTGTACAACTCCTGAGGTTACCAAAGACCCAATCATGCCGGGAAAAACCGCTGAATTAAAAGTAGGTTACGACACCAAAATCGTAGGACCTTTTACAAAGATTATCGAAGTATATTCCAATGATGCTGAAAACAGCAGATCTGTAATTACCATTAAAGGAAATGTTGGCGAGGCATCAGCTACCATCGCTCCACAAACAGCGATTAAGACTGAAGCTAAATTAATGAGTACTCCACAAACGATGAAAGTTGCTCCTGCAGCTAAAAAAGCAACGGCAAAAAAATTACAGGCACTGTAATTTGTGCTAACAAATAAAAAATCTAAAATCATTTCAGAATTGAAATGATTTTTTTATTTTAGTAGAAATATTACAACAATGGATTTAGATTTTACGGATAATTTCATCGTGAACGGAAAATTCTCTCTCAAAGATTTTTCTACAGAATACGAGGGAAAACTCTCGAAAGACGCTGCAAAAAAAATGCTGGCTAAGGAGAAAGAAAAACTCCGTGAACTTCAGGAACGGCTGTACAGTGATGGCAGCAAATCTATACTGATTGTTTTGCAAGCGATGGATGCAGCTGGAAAAGATTCTCTGATCAAGCACGTGTTTAGTGGCGTAAATCCGCAGGGCTGTGCAGTAACCAGTTTCAAAACGCCAAATAATAAAGAATATGCCCATGATTTCCTGTGGAGACATTATACCGCACTGCCTGAAAAAGGAAAAATCGGTATTTTCAACAGAAGCCATTACGAAAGTGTTCTGGTATGTAAAGTTCATCCTGAATATAATCTGAATGAAAAAGTCTGGAAATCAGTGGATGATTTTGATAACGAATTCTGGGAAAACCGGTACAGAAGCATCAGAAACTTTGAAAAAACTTTAGCTGAAAACGGAACGACGATTATTAAAATATTTTTGAACGTTTCCCAAAAAGAACAGAAAAAAAGATTCCTGGAAAGGATTGACAATCCCACCAAAAACTGGAAATTCGCCGCCGGAGATTTACCCGAACGCGCCCTGTGGAATAAGTACATGTCTGCATACGAAGAAGCCATCAATGAAACATCAAAAGATGATGCACCATGGTACGTGATTCCGGCTGACCACAAATGGTTTACGAGAGTGGCTGCCATTCAGATTATTATCGATGCAATGGAAAAAATGGATTTGCAATATCCCACCCTTTCAGAAAATCAAACAGCCGAGTTAGCTGATGCGAAGAAGCAGATGAAAAGTGAATAGCAATGCTGAATTTCTCGAAAAATACAGGATTCATTTTAAACCGGTGAATTTTTAAATATTTGTTTTGAAAAATGAAAAAGAAAATGAAAAAAGCAGAAACCTCAATTTCTGCTTTTTTCAGTTTTTAAAAAACCCACAAGAAAAACTATAAGCCGGATTCTGTACATTGACCGAAGTCAAAATGCCTGTTATTTATCTGCGCTTTACATTGCTGCAAAACTTTTGCTGTTTACCCCTCGGTTTTTGGAGCGAGCCGCTCCTATTTTCATTGCTGAAAAAATCCGATATACTTAACATTGCACCGCAAAGAGTTTACCTGGTTTCACTATAAATTAATATACATACTTTCTGTTGCACTTGTCCTGATCTCGCGACCGACGGATGTTATCCGCTTTGCTGCTCTATGGTGTCCGGACTTTCCTACCCCCAACGAATCGGGAATCAACAAGCCGTTTTTCTTGTGGGACAACAAAGATACATAAAGTTGAAAATTTACAGTACCTTTTTTTTGGAAAGAAATTTGCTATTACGACACCTTGAATTATTGGTATATTTGAATTATGAATTATTATGAAATCATTATGTCTGTGCTGGACCGCTGGTACACAAGCTTTGCACAGGCGACCCCTAAACTTGCAGTTGGGATTTTAGTATTCCTGCTCTTTTTAGCGCTGAGCACCTACCTGAGCAAGATATCGGTAAGAATTTTTCATAAGTTTTTCCCAAAAAGCAACAACAGTTCCATTGTGACTTTAATTAAAGTCTTTAAGTTTTTAATTATTCTTTCAGGAGCATTTATCGCCTTTGAAATAATGGGATTGGGCGGATTTATTCTAAAATTCATCGGCAGTTTGGGAGTTGCGGGAGTTGTGGCCGGTGTCGCTTTGAAAGATTTAGTCTCCTCCATGTTTTCGGGAGCGCTGGTGGGAATCGATAAATCTTTTGCCGATGGCGATTATGTTTCCATTAAAGACGTAACCGGTGTGGTAGAAAAAATCGGATTTTTGACTACGAAGATTATTACAGACGACGGAAAAAAAGTCTTCGTACCCAACCAATTAATTTTCAGTGCTCCTTTTACCAATTATTCATCTTCCGGACAGCGGAAAGTTTTTCTGGAATTACAGGTGGCCGGCAGTCAGGATTTAGAAAAAACAAGAGAGATTATTTTAGACCAGATCAAAAATTTTGATTTCACAGACCATATTGAAGAATCCCAGGTTATTATCCTGAAACAGTCTTTTGGCATTTTCTATTTTCAAGCCCGATTTTTCATGAAAAGTGGAAAAAACATCATGAAAGTTAAGAGTGACGCATTACTGATACTGAAAAACAAACTGGAAGAAGCCGGCATCGAACTGGCGAGCCAAATGCAAACCGACATTGGCATTTCGTAGCTTTGGCAATAGAACTGGCCACTGCCGAAGTCAAAACAGATTTAACTGTTTACCCGAATCCGGCGAAAGATTTCATCAACATCAAAACCAGCAAATCCAATATTGAAAAAGTATTTATTTTTGATTTAAGCGGAAAATTAATCATGACTGAAAAATCGAAAAGAATCGACATCAGCCTTTTACCGTCGGCAACTTATATCATTTCAATTAAAACTTCTGATGGTTTGAAATCGTTTAAATTCATCAAGATTTAATAGAAAACCACAATCGATAAAATAATTATGATAGCTTTCGTCAATCAACAATAATAGGAAAACCCTTTTATAATCAGTATATTTGACTTTAAATAAAGATTATGAACAATTCAAAAATTATCGGTTTAGACGAAACCGACTGTAAAAAAATTTCAGAAAAATTAAATATTCTTTTAGCCGATTATTCTGTTTTTTATCAAAATACGAGAGGCGCACACTGGAATATTAAAGGAGACCAATTTTTTACCCTACATCCCAAATTTGAAGAACTCTACAATAATCTGGTTTTAAAAATAGATGAAATTGCAGAAAGAATTCTTACATTAGGATCTACGCCCAACCATAATTATTCGGATTATTTAACGCTTTCTACCATCAAAGAAAGTAAAGAAGTTTCCAACGCTGATAAAGCGGTAGAAAACATTTTGGCTTCCTTTAAAACCGTTATTGATTCGCAAAGGGAACTCTTAGATCTTACCGAAAAAGCGGGTGATGAAGGAACGAATTCCCTGATGAGTGATTACATTACGGAGCAGGAAAAAGAAGTGTGGATGTACAACTCCTATCTCGGAAAATAACAGTTAAAAAAATCACCAACCGAAGAAATCGTCTTTTTAAAGGCGATTTTTGTTTTTGAATTTTTACATTTGTTTGAATATATAATTAACCATGATTGAAGTCCGTCTAAAGTCAATTCTCGATAATGATTTCTATAAAATCACCATGCAAAATGCTGTGATTAAACTTTTTCCGAACGAGAAAGTGAAATACCAGTTCATCAATCGCGGCAACCATAACTTCCCTCCTGGATTTGCAGAAGAACTCAGAAAATCGGTCAACGCAATGGCAGAGCTGAAATTAAGCAAAGATGAAAAGCAATTCTTAAAGGAAACCTGTCCTTATTTAGACCTTCCCTATTTAGATTTTCTAGCAGGCTATCATTACGATCCCGCAGAAGTACAAATTGTGCAGACCGAAGATTCTTTAGAAGTTACCGTGGACGGCGAATGGTACAGGACCATTTTGTGGGAAGTGCCTATTTTGTCTTTGATTTCAGAATTACATTATGAGATGAATCACATGGAGCGTAATTCTAATGAAGCGGTTATTCAAACAACTTTAGAAAAGGCCGATCAACTCAACATTCTTGGTGTTACTTTCGCCGAATTTGGCACGCGCAGAAGGCATTCTTATAAAGTACACGACTTGGTGGTAGATTCTCTGGTAAGGAACAATCGATCCGGAAATTTCATCGGAAGTTCAAATGTTCACTTTGCCATGAAATATGGCATAAAACCCATCGGAACCCATGCGCACGAATGGTTTATGTTTCACGCTGCAGAATATGGATTCAAGATGGCCAACGCGCTTTCGCTGGAACACTGGGTAGATGTGTACCGCGGTGATTTGGGAGTTGCCCTTTCGGATACTTATACGACAGAAGTTTTCTTTCAGCAGTTTGATAAGAAATTCGCAAAATTATTTGATGGCGTTCGTCACGACAGCGGAGATCCAATCGAATTTGCCAATAAAACCATTGAACATTATAGGAAAAACGGAATCAATCCTTTATTTAAATACATTATTTTTTCCGACGGACTGAATCTGGAAAAAGTGGAAGAAATCACGAAAGCCTGCAAAGGCAGAATCGGAATTTCTTTCGGAATCGGAACGAATTTAACAAACGATGTCGGTCTAAAACCAATGAATATCGTCATGAAACTCATTGCCGCACAATCGATTAACGGCGACTGGATTCCAACGGTAAAACTTTCTGATGAACACGGAAAGTATACAGGAGACCCAAAAATGATCGATCTTGCCAAGGAATTTCTGCGCATTAAAAACTAAGAGGATTAATTTCTTTCTGCATTACTGAAATTAACTTTTGTATTTTTGAAAAATGGATTTCACCTCTATATTAACCGGCTTTATGTTCGGCGCTGTTTTCGGTGCGGTTATTCTGTATTTCATATTTAAAGCTTCTCATATTCCGCGACAGAAATTCGATGATTTGAATCAAAGTTTTATTAAAACAAATTCAGATTTAGAGAATTATTCGAAACGGAATCAGGAATTTCAGGAGGAGATTTCGCAACAGAAAGAAGCCAGCCAATCTCAGCAGGAAAACATTAATCAACTGAAAAATAAGATGGCAACTCTTTCGGCAGAAAACTTTTCCATCAATTCTCAGTTGCAGGACCAGCGGGAATTTAACTTCAAACAAAGTTCGCAAATTGAAAATCTACATCAGGAAAAACAAAATATTTTCGCCAGGAATTCCGAACTTTCAGCCATTAACGACGCTTTAAAAAACTCACTGGAAAACCAGAAAGAGGAGATTACCAACATGCAGGAACTGGCCAAAAATGAATTTCAAAATTTAGCCAATAAAATTTTAGAAGAAAAAACAGAAAAATTCACGGAACAGAACCAACTTCAATTAAAAACAATACTCCATCCATTACAGGAAAAAATCAACGATTTCGAGAAGAAAGTAGAAAACACCCACAAAGAAAGTATCGATTATCACGCGGCTCTGCGACAACAAATTATCGGTTTGCAGGATTTGAATAAGCAAATGAGCAAAGAAACCGTCAACCTTACTAAAGCTTTAAAAGGCGACAACAAGATTCAGGGAAATTGGGGCGAACTGGTTTTGGAAAGAGTTCTGGAAAAATCCGGATTAGAAAAAGGCAGAGAATACGAAGTTCAGAAAAGCCATCAAACCGAAAACGGACGCCTGCAGCCTGATGTTGTCATAAATTTACCCGACGGCAAAAAAATGGTCATCGATTCAAAAGTTTCGCTGAATGCCTATGAAAGACTGATCAATGAAGAAAACGACGAACTCAAGCCAAGTCATTTGAAAGAACACGTGCTTTCACTGAAACGTCACGTGGACCAGTTAAGCAATAAAAATTACCAAAGTTTATATCATATCGAAAGTCCGGATTTTGTCTTACTTTTCGTTCCCATCGAACCTGCTTTTGCGATTGCGCTGAATGAGGACACTCATCTTTACAATAAAGCTTTTGAAAAAAACATTATTATTGTCACACCTTCTACTCTTTTGGCAACTCTGAAAACCATTGACAGCATGTGGACAAATCAGAAGCAACAGGAAAACGCCGTAGAAATAGCCAGACAAGCCGGTGCTTTATATGATAAGTTCGATGGATTTGTTACCGATTTATTAAGAATTGGAAAAAAAATGGAAGAAACAAAAACAGAATACGAGGGAGCGATGAATAAATTAGTTACAGGAAAAGGGAATTTGGTAAACAGTGTTCAGAAATTAAAAATAATGGGCGCAAAAGCTAAAAAAACTTTACCGGAAAACTTAATTTCGCGGGCCAATCCGGAGAATCAGATATCGCTCAGTATTGATGAAGAACAAAATTTCAATTAAATAAAAATGATAGAAAGTTTTCAAAACGAAAAAATAAAATATGTCACCCGACTTTTGACAGACAACAGGTTTCGAAAAAAAGAAAATGTTTTCGTGATCGAAGGGAAGCAGGAGAACGATAGAGCGTTAAAATTCGGTTTTGATGCCCAGGAATTTTATATCGCCGACAGTATCTTTAATGAAGATTTACCGGAAGGAAAAGTACATTTGGTCTCAGAAAAAATCTATGATAAAATCGCCTATCGTGGTTCTTCAGAAGGAATCATAGGAATTTACCACACGAAAAACTTTGATTTAAAGGATTTCAACCCTAAAAAAAACTCATCGGTAATTATCGTAGAAAGTATCGAGAAACCAGGAAATCTGGGCGCAATATTGCGGAGTTGCGAAGCGTTTGGGATTGATGCCTTAATTGTAACTGATGCGAAAGTTGACTTCTATAATCCAAATGTGATCCGTTCCAGTGTGGGTTGTCTTTTTGGGATGAACATTTTCTATTCCAGCAATGATGAAGTGTACGAATTTCTCACTGAAAACCGTTACGCAGTTTATACTACCATCATGGATAAAGCATCTGAAAATATCCAAACAAGAAATTTAAAAGAAAAAAGCGCAGTACTCTTTGGAACAGAACATTCGGGACTGACCGATTTCTGGGTGGGGAAAGGAAAGAATACGGTTATTCCGATGTCGGGAAGTATCGACTCTTTGAATTTGAGCAATGCCGTTGCCATCACCTGTTATGAGATTTTAAGACAAAAAATGACATAAAAAAACCGCTTCTTAAAGAGAAACGGTTAATTTGTAAATCAGTTACTAATTATTTAGTAGCATCTTTAGCGTCTTTAGCAGCATCAGTTGCAGCATTAGCAGCACCTTTAGCAGCATCAGCAGCTCCTTCTACAGTTGCGTTAGCAGCATCAGCAGTAACAGTAGCAGCAGAATCTACAACAGTAGCAGCAGAATCTACAACAGCAGCAGCAGAATCAACAACAGCAGCAGCAGAATCAGTTGCGTTAGCAGTTTCTACAGTTTCAGTTTTGTTACAAGCTACAAGAGCTAAAGCAGCGATAGCAGCTACGAATAATGACTTTTTCATAATAAATTAAATTTAATTGTTTTGTTATTGTAAAATTTGTTTGTTCTCATTTATCATTTTGAACAGGACAAAGATAGGGTGAGAAATAAATTTGCATTCGAAAATTAATTGTAATATCTTTGTAAAATCGTTTTACAAAACAATATAACTGGAAATCAATAAATTACATAAAAATAGCAATTGAGCGATTTAGATTTATTACACTTTGAACAGCTAAAAAATGAGGTTCAAACTCAATATTTAAGCCAACACACCCCTTCCTATGATAATATATCAAAATGGAAAGGGATTGACATCATCTATTTTCAAGAAGATCTACGAAAAATCGCTAAAGGAAATATCAGCGAAAAATCGTTTTACACCTATTTTAAAAATTCTCCTGTAACCAGACTTCCCAGGATTGACATGCTTAACATCCTCAGCATTTATGCGGGTTATGTCTCATGGTACGACTTTAAAAAGAAACATCTTTTTGCCAATGAAATCTTAAAAGAATTGGAAGATTCTGATGAAAATCCAGAGGCCGAATTGGAAAATCATCCTGAAAACGCAGAAAACACATTACAACAAACCAGAATTATCCAGAAACAGGATATTTCCGCACATAACCAGGCTGAAACGACGACTGAAAAATCTGATTTACAAATATCTAATACTGATAATCAAAACATTAAGGAAAAGAAAGGCACATTCACTACTTACGATACCACTGAACAAAAATCAACCATATCAATTGTAAAAAAGTATATCTGGTTGGGAATCTCTGCTATTTTAGCAGTTTTGGTGGGACTTTTAGTATTCAAAGAGGAACTCTTCAGTAAAAAATTCTATTATAGCTTTGTTGATGCAGACCGGAATACAACAATTAATGCAGAATTACAAGTACAGATCCTCAAAGAAAACGAATCGCCGATTTTATATAATGCCAAACCCAACGAAGCGTTTGTTTATACCACCAAATCAAAAAACCTGACGATGGTCGTATCTTCACCCTATTATAAGACAGATACCATCCGACGGAATCTGGAAACCGCGCCCGAGGCGGAAACCATCGAGCTGAAACCTAATGATTATGCGATTATGCTTTTCTACTATTCAAAATCGATCAAAGATTTAAAGAAGAAAAGAGAATCATTAAATTATCTGATCAGTGATGACGCTCTGATTTACCAGGTTTATGATAACGAAACCTACGGCGTAGAAACCATGGATAAACAACGGTATATCAATCTGGTCACCCTGCCATCGACCTCACTGGAAAACCTACAGGTCATCGACACCAGGAACGATAAAAACAACAAAATAATAATGATTAAATTTAAAATTGCCACCGATGAAAAACCAAAATAAAATTGTTCTTCTCCTCATCAGTTTACTTTTAATTACTTTTTCCTGTAATAAAGAAAACACACAAATATCTGATTTAGAAATCGTTAGAAACAACAACAATAAAAAATCCTACCCTGTCACCAAAATGGACAGCGCGCAGGCAATCACTTTTATTACGAAACAAAAGATTCAAGAGCTGCTCGATCTCTCTACTTTATATACCGCGGGAAACCGGGATACCGAAATTGATTCTGTAATTTATGCTCAGATGAAAAGCTATTTCGTAGATCCTAACTCCAATAGACTAAAACCACTTCTCCAGCAACTCGACAGCTTGAAAGTACAAACGGCAAAAGTGGGAGATATTTCTGTAACGAAAGAAATCAGAGGGAACGACACTTTGGATCTTGCAAAATTTTATGTAGAATACTTCGATTTCAAAAACCGCTTAATCGGGTCATTTGAAAAAAGTGCGCATTACGTACTGGAACCTTCACCCATCAAATTTAAAAAGGAATTCAAATTTTACTTCGTCGATTTCGATTCAAAAGTGCCAAAAGACAGTATTTCTGTCGGGGTTACCAAATAATCCAACGGGACATCAAAAGCTGAAATATCTTCCACTTTTTCTTCGGGAGGAAAGAAACTTACGCCAACTTTAACCGCATTCGGATTGATTTCTGAAAAAAACCGGTCATAAAAGCCTTTTCCGTAACCCACTCTGTTTCCAAAATGATCGGAATACAAAAGCGGCGTAATGATGATATCAAAATCTTTGACGCCACAATCTTCTTCACCAGCGGGCTCTTTTATTCCCCAGGAGTTCTCAATTAAAGTCGTTTCTTTGGTAATTTCAAGCGCGATTAATTTTGTGTTTATCATTTTCGGTACAAAAACACGGATTTTATTTTCAAAAAAATAGTTGAGAAACTCCTTCGTATCAACTTCACCTTTCCCAGGAATAGAAAGGAAACAATGCACTTTCTGATTTTCCTTCAATTGAAATTCAGAGATAAAACGGGAAAATATTTTCTTAGAGAAGCCTT
The DNA here is from genome assembly GCF_004359195.1 of Chryseobacterium salivictor. Lineage (NCBI taxonomy): Bacteria > Pseudomonadati > Bacteroidota > Flavobacteriia > Flavobacteriales > Weeksellaceae > Chryseobacterium > Chryseobacterium salivictor. Next base: position 554,799 of record NZ_CP037954.1, read on the forward strand.
CAATCTCGGCTTTACTTAATTTCTCCTTTTTCGCTAAATATATTTTTCTGATTTCAGTTTTTTTCATATTCAAAAATAGTGAAAAAAAATCGCGTTCCAGTGAAACACAATTGATCATTAATTTGAAGTTCAAATTTCTTTTACCGAAATAATCTTGACCGGACAGGCTTTTGCGGCTTTGTCGCAAGGTTCAAACGCTTCTGGATTTGGAATTTTTAAAGTGTAAAACCCTTTCTTGTTTTCCGTTTTCAATAAAACTGATTTCCCATCTTTTTTCGACATCCGAAAATACTCCGGTGCAAATTCTGCACAGTAATTACAGCCGATACATTTATCCCGTTGAAGCGTTATAATGACCATTTTTGAATAGTTGGATGCTTGAATATTTGAGTGCTTGAGTAAAATATTTACCTAAATTCTCAAGTACAAAATAATTTATCAATTAATTAGCTTGCACAATTTTATACAATTTATCAGAAGGTCTTACTTTAAAGTCCGTTTTAAAAGTAACCACGTCAGATTTCGCGGCTTTTGCTGCATCGGGTTTTTCGTCTACTCTCATCGCTTCCAAAATCATTTCCCGCGAACCTGTTGTAGGTCCCTGAATCAAAACTTTATCACCAATTTTTAAATCGTAGGCTTCAATTAAAAATTCTGCGATATTTGATTTTGGATAAAAATGTCTGCCTTTCCCGATATAGACCTTTTTCTGGGTTGCGGCAGAACCGTTATCTGCAGACCATTCTCCCAGCTCTTGTCCCAAATAATAACCTCCCCAAAATCCTCTGTTATAAACAGTTTCAAGCTGTTTCATCCAGTCTTCTACTTTTTCCTGGTTGAAAGTTCCCTCTGCAATTGCATCGATGGCTTCGCGGTAACATTTTGTCACGGTTGCGACATATTCCGGTGCTCTTCCGCGACCTTCGATTTTAAGAACGCTAACTCCAGCGTCCACAATTTGATCTAAAAAACTGATGGTACACAAATCTTTTGGCGACATCATATATTCGTTGTCCAACTCGATTTCGAAACCCGTTTCCTGATCAATAACCGTGTATTTTTTACGGCAGTTCTGTTTGCAGGCTCCACGGTTTGCAGAAGAATTCGCGGAATGCAGACTCAAATAACATTTTCCGGAAACCGCCATACAAAGCGCTCCGTGCCCAAAAATCTCGACTTCGACCAAGTTTCCTGAAGGACCTTTTACCTGTTCCTTGACAATCTGATCGCAGATCTTTTTAATTTGAGTCATGCTTAGTTCACGGCTCATCACCATGGTATCGGCGAAAAGTGCGTAGAATTTCACCGTTTCGATATTGGTAATATTAATTTGGGTAGAAATATGAACTTCCATTCCTATTTGTCTCGCATAAGATATCACCGCCTGATCCATCGCAATTACTGCCGTAAGATGAGCAGCTTTTGCCTTATCTAAAAGGGTCTTGATTAAGGATAAGTCGTGATCGTAAATAATCGTATTCAGTGTCAGATAAGTGCGAACGCCTTTTTCTGAGCATCTTCTGGAGATTTCCGACAAATCATCTAAAGTGAAATTCATGGAAACTCTCGCTCTCATATTCAACTGTTCCACGCCAAAATAAATGGAATCTGCTCCGTTATCAATCGCTGCCTGCATGGAAGTGAAATCACCGGCCGGCGACATTAATTCTATTTTTCCGCTTTTGTCATGATCCTAAAATTTTATATAATTTGTCAGACAAACGGATTCTAAACGGAGTTTCAAAAGTGACTTGATCGCCTTCTTTAGCGTTTTCACAAGAACCTCCATTCGCGAACATTTCAGTGATTATCAGTTCCTGATCTCCCGTTGTCGGACCGGAAATCAGAACCTTGTCTCCTACTGAAAGTTCTTTATTTTCAATTAAAAACTGGGCAATTCTTGATTTGGTGTAATAATGTTCTGCCTTTCCAACCCATACTTTCTTAACGGATATTTTTTGACGGATATTTTTCGTTTCTGCTTTTGCTAAAGGTTTTGCAGGTAAATCACCGGAATTTTTAAAAGTCAAAGCATCGGATTTTCCTTTTCGGAAAACTTTGTTTCCGACTTCTTTTCCCTTTCTTAATTTTACCTGTTCAGCTAAAGGTAAATGGGTTATTTCTAAACATTCGGTAGAACAGCAGTTTTCCATCGCAGCTTTGCAATCGTCACATTGAATAAACAATAAATGACAGGCATCATTCGCGCAATTCGTATGATTATCACAGGGTTTGCCACATTGATGGCATTGCGAAACAATATCGTCGGTAATTCTTTCGCCTAATCGATGATCAAATACAAAGTTTTTACCGATGAATTTACTTTCAATATTTTCTTCTTTGATTTGACGGGTATATTCGATAATTCCGCCTTCCAGCTGGTAAACGTTTTTAAAACCCTGATGTTTAAAATAAGCGCTGGCTTTTTCGCAACGAATTCCGCCTGTACAGTACATCAACAGGTTTTTATCTTCTTTAAAATCCTGTAACTGTTGATTAATAATGGGCAGGCTTTCTCTAAAAGTTTCCACATCGGGCGTGATTGCGCCTTCAAAATGACCAACTTCACTTTCGTAATGATTTCTAAAATCGACTACAATCGTATTTGGATCTTCAAGTAAGCTATTGAATTCCTGGGCTTTCAAGTGAATTCCTTTATTGGTCACATCGAAAGAATCATCATTCAAACCGTCGGCAACAATTTTATGTCTGACTTTAATGGTGAGTTTTAAAAAAGAATGATCGTCTTGCTCAACAGCCACATTCAACCTGATGCCTTTCATAAAATCGTAAACTTTCAGCGTCTCGCGGAAACCGTCTATATTTTCTGCAGGAATACTCATTTGAGCATTAATTCCTTCATGGGCAACATAAATACGGCCTAGCGCATCGAGTGCGTTCCAGGCTATAAATAATTCGTCGCGAAATTTTTTTGGATCTGAGATTTTAGCGTACGCATAGAAAGACAAAGTAAGACGTTGCTTACCGGCTTCATCAATAAGTTGAGCTCTTTCTTCTGCGCTTAAGGTGTTGTACAGTTGCATGCTATAAACGGGTTAAGTGAGAAAAATAATTTTGCAAAGATAAACATTTCTGTCTTTAATTTAAACCTGAAGGCATTTCCATCCTTTATAACAGATTTAGCAGGAAAATTTTGACAGGCGGCTCATAAAAAGGTTGGTGAAGAAAGTAAAATATAGATTTTGAACCTTCCTTCATCAATAGAAATCAAATACTTACACCAAAACTCATCAACCATAATATTCCCAAAAACTATTTTACAGCAAAAACCGGAGAAAAGAAAAACTCTCAATTTTATTTTCAGCGACTATAATGATTTATGTAAATAAAAATAAAAAACATGTAATCCGCTGCCTTTTATTTTACATATCATGAAGAGCAAACAATGAATAGTAAAGGATTTCAGCCTTCTTTCAATACTGCAAAATTTTAATCATTTTAAAAATTTAAAATAAGAATTCTCACCATGCACTGCTTTCTTGGCAAATAAATTGCTGAAATACAGAGAGATGAAAATATAGTATTTATTTAACATTTTTAAAATCACTATTATGAAAAATTCAATTGTAACGGTTCTCGCTATTTCTGCATTGGTAGCTTGTAAAAAGAGTGAAACTACCACCATAGATCATTCTGCAGATGGCACCTCTACTACAGCTCCGGCTGAGCCTACCACCACGCCGACAGAATCGGCAAATATGCCAGGACCCAAAGAAAATATAAGTATGATGACCGATCAGGATAAAAAATTCGCTGAAGCCGCGGCAAAAGGGGGAATGATGGAGGTAATGCTCGGAAAAATTGCTGAAACAAATGCCGGTAACGAGCAGGTAAAAGCATTTGGAAAAATGATGGTTGAGGACCATACAAAAATTAACGATGAATTGAAAAACTGGGCTTCCAAAGGCAGCTACAAACTACCCCCATCTTTGGACGCCAGCCAACAGAAAAAAGTCGATGATTTGAAAATGAAAAAAGGGATGGATTTTGATAAATCTTATACTGAACTAATGATCAGCGATCACAAAATAGATATTGCAGAATTTAAAAAAGAAATATCCAGTGGGACTGAAGCTTCTCTAAAATCCTTTGCTTCTGCCCATCTGCCAACTTTAGAGCATCACCTCACGAAAGCGGAAGAAGCGAAAAAAGCATTGAAGTAATACTTCTGAATAAAACAAAATCCCGAAAAAAATTCGGGATTTTGTTTTTCTTTATTGCTAAATAGATGGGGTTGTTTAATAATACTCGATTTACCCATATTCAGCAGTGTTTTTTACTATTTACAAATCTCCACCGTGATTTTCCAGTTGTCCTTCCCATTTCGAAACTGCAGAAGTTGCTAAAGCATTTCCTAAAACATTGGTCATACTTCTTCCCATATCGCAGAAATGGTCAATCGGTAAAATCAAAGCAATTCCTTCCGGCGGAATTCCGAACATAGTACAGGTTGCTACAATAATAACCAGACTCGCTCTTGGAACTCCGGCGATTCCTTTGGAGGTTAACATTAAAACCAAAAGCATAATAACCTGTTGTCCTAGAGTCATATCAATCCCGTAAATCTGGGCGATAAAAATCGCTGCAAAGGTCATATACATCATACTTCCATCCAGATTAAAGGAGTAACCTAAAGGTAAAATAAACGATACAATTCTGTTATTACATCCGAATCTCTCGAGTTCTTCAACCAATTTCGGGAAAACTGCTTCTGAACTTGTTGTAGAAAATGCGATCAATAAAGGCTCTTTGATTCTCCGTAATAATTCGAATAAGCGGTTTCCCAAGATCATATACCCTACGATACAAAGTACCAACCACAAAACAGCTAAAGCAAAAAAGAAATCCCGCAGGTAAATCGCATATACTTTGAAAATATCAAATCCGTTGGTAGCGACAACCGCAGCAATTGCACCTAATACTCCAAGCGGCGCAAACCACATGATATACCCTACCATTTTTAAAATAGCATGGGCACAAATATCCAAACCTCTAACAATAGGTTTTGTATACTCTTCACCCATATTGGCTAACGCAACGCCGAACATAATAGAGAATACTACGATTTGCAAAACCTCATTGGTCGCAAAAGCTTCGAATAAACTTTTCGGAATAATATGAGTCACAAACTGCTCCAAAGAAAGGCCCTGACTGTGTGCAACCATTTCTCCGGCAGCATCTGCGGCAGGTTTGGGAAGCTGCATTACACGTCCCGGTTCTAACCAATTCACAAAAACTAATCCAATCAGTAAAGAGACTAATGAAGCAGTAATAAACCAGAGCATGGCTTTGGTTCCAACGCGCCCAATCATCTTTACATCACTCATCTTGGCAATTCCTACCACCAAAGTTGTAAATACCAGGGGCGCAATAATCATCTGTACCAAGCGGATAAAGACGGTGCCAAGAAGTTTTATATTTTTTGAAAATCCTTCGGAACTCTCAGGATACTGTGTATGCACGACGCCCCCCATGATTACGCCTGTTACGAGAGCGATAATAATGAAGACGAATAGTTTGTTTTGACCTTTCATGTTATATTTTCTTATAAGATTTACAAATATATGTTATTTTGTTAAAAAATGGTTAAAATTTCAGCGCTGGACAAGCGATTGAAATGGAAATCCTTTTTCAAAACATGAAAATACGTAAAAGATTATAATAAAGACCGCAGTTTTGTCAGGAAATTTTCCACCGGCAAATCCTCTTACGCGATGAACACACATAAAAAACCCCTGAATAATCAGAGGTTTCCTATTTTTAGAAATGCTAAAATTACGCCTGCAAATATCTTGCATAAGCATATCCTTCTTCACCGTCAGAATTTCTCACTTTCCACCAATCATCAGAACTCTGTTCTATCAAAGTTACAGTGGCGCCTTTTGCAGCTTTACCGACCACGGCGGCATCAGTAGAAGGCTGTTGTCTCATATTAAGGCTTGTAGACTCCGTAGCTACCGTAAGAGAAGCGCCAGCTGCCAATCCTGCAACCTGCACATCTACATTGATGTCAGAAGCCGAATACGTGGAATCGATCGCTCCAAGAGCGTTCCATACGGCATCTTTCGCTGCTGTAGTAGTTGTATTACCTGAAATATAAAGAATTCCGTCTTTTTCAGCAACTTGTAAATTAGAGACTCCGGCGGACTTTGCCGCAGAAATCACACTTGCATATTTATCTTGTAAAGCACTCATATTCAATTATTTTACAGTGTAATTATAGTTAACTTTCCCAGTTTTTAAAGCATCCACAGACATTTTGATTTTTTTCGCCTGCTCCGAAGAAACATTACCTGTTAAAGTTAATTCACCGTTTACTACCTCCACTTTCACCGAAGGGAAATCTTTCACAGCATCCGCAACTTTTTGCTGAACTGCAGGATCTACGACTGAAACAGTTTCTACCACCACAGGAGCTTGTATCGTTGACATATCATGAACATCTTTAATCCCTGGAATGGCTTTTAAAGAAGCAATCATTTCGTCTCTGGCAGCTTGGTCCGTGAACGTTCCGCTCAGGTGAGCCTGGCCATCTTTCACTTCAACCGACGCGTTCTGATTAGAAGTTACTACCGTGGTTGCCTGCGTTTGCAGTTCTGCATCTGAAACTTTCTTTTTACAGGCGATTGACCCGAAAGAAACTGCAACTGCCAAAGCAGCCATTGCGATTGTTTTTTTCATAATTGATTTGTTTAATGTTAAAAATTATTCTCAAATTTAATGATAAATTATCAGCCATTTTCATAATAAAAATATAATTTTTTCATAAATTTTTGTCATTCCGGGCGAATTCATTATTAAAATCGTGAAATACTCTCCTCAAATATAGCGATTAAAAATCAAATTTGTTTGCCGGTTTTATCTATTGTTCTGAATGTCAAATTGATTCTGGGCAAGAATATCTTTTTTGTCGGCGGCAACCGGTGGAGCCAAAAACTTTGCGTCTGAGCTTTCATCACTAATAAACTGCCGTTTTCTAAGATGAGTTCAATTTTCTCTTTAGTTGTTTTATGTTTAAATGAAAATTTTCTTTCAGCTCCTAAACTTAAGGAAGCAATAGCTCCGTTTTTCTTTAAATCTTTTTCGCCATCGCTGTGATAAGCCATTCCTTCGCTGCCGTCATGATAGAGATTAAGCAAGCAGGAATTGAACTGCTCACCGGTTTTTTCTTCAACCGTTTTTTTTAGTTCTAATAGTTCCTTGGTCCACGGAAGCGCATTCTTGGTCGTCTTTGAATAAGTATATTCAAAATTTTCTTCGCCGTACCACGCCACTTTTCTTTTGGTTAAAATTTTCTTTCCAAAAATAATGGCTTCATCATTTCTCCAGTCGATGGTTTGCAAAAGCTTCTGATAAAAGTAATCTGACTGTTCCTGATTAAAAATTTTGCCGTAATAATTGACTGTCCCATCTTGCGGAAGTAAATTGAACTCGGGATCCGGCAGGTTTTCAAATAATTCCATTGTTTCATATTCTCGTTCAAATTTCTACATTTTTTTTCATAAATTCGTTCAAAATAATTTTCATGAAAAAATACTTTCAGATTTTCTTTACGCTCTGTTTTGTCTTAGCAATAGCTCAAAACAAACCTGACAATAGTTTTGTTAAAGAACATTATACCAAAAAAGAAGTTTATATCCCGATGCGGGACGGCGTAAAACTTTTTACTTCCGTTTATATCCCGAAAGACATTTCTAAATCCCAGAAATACCCTTTCCTGATGCAGCGAACCTGCTATAGTGTTGCGCCCTATGGTGAAAATGAGTACAAATCTTCCCTCGGTCCTAACCCATATTTAATGAAAGATCAGTACATCTTCGTTTATCAGGATGTTCGCGGCAGATATATGAGTGAAGGAACATTTACCAACATGACACCACAGGTTGTACATAAAACCAAAAAAGATGTCGACGAAAGTACCGATACGTATGACACCATCGACTGGCTTTTAAAAAACATTGCAAATAATAATGGAAAAGTTGGCCAGTACGGAACTTCTTATCCTGGGTTTTATACTGCTGCGGGAATTCTTTCCGACCATCCCGCTTTGGTAGCGTCATCTCCGCAAGCGCCGATTTCCGATTTTTGGAATGATGATTTTCTTCATAACGGAAAATTTATGCTTGGCTATTTCAGAACATTTCCTGTGTTCGGAGTTCAGAAAACAAAAGCTGAAAATAAAGCCTGGTATATGGATACTTTCGTAAAGCAGACTTCTGAGGATGGATTAAAATTTTACCGGGACATGGGAACTTTGAAAGATGGTTATGAAAAACACTATAAAGATAATTTCTTTATGACTGAAATTATGAATCATCCAAATTATGACGATTATTGGCAGAAGAGAAGCATTCTTCCTCATCTGAAAAATATCAACCACGCCGTGATGACGGTTGGAGGCTGGTTCGATGCCGAAGATTTATCAGGTCCTTTGAATATTTATAAAACAATTGAGAAGACAAGTCCAAAAGCGAAGAATACAATTGTGATGGGACCTTTCTCGCATGGCGGCTGGTCAAGGGAAACCGGCCATCAATTTCATAATGAGATTTATTTCGGAGACAGTATTGCGACTTATTATCAAACCAAATTAGAAACTCCGTTTTTTAAACATTATTTAAAAGGAAATTCCAAAGTTGACGCAGGATTACCGGAAGCAACAATGTTTGACACCGGGAAAATGGAATGGAAAGAATTCAGTACTTATCCTGCGAAGAATACAGAGAAAGTAAATTTCTATCTTGCAGACCGAACCTTTAAAAACAGTCCTTCCAATACCAGTTCAGAATATTACAGCGATCCGGCAAATCCCGTGTTAAGCTCAGAAAACATAAAAGATTTCAATGGTTTCACTCCGAGAAATTACATGAGTGAAGATCAGCGTTTTGCCGAAGGAAGACCGGATGTGTTAACTTTTACCACCGATATTTTGACAGACGATCTTACCTTGACAGGAGAAATTTTAGCAAAACTTAATTTCTCATCGACTTCTAATGATGTTGATTTTGCAGTAAAAGTAATTGATGTTTATCCGCAGGATTTTGTACCGAAAGAAAAAAAGAACGGTGTCGTTTATGGCAATTATCACCAGTTGGTTCGCAGTGAAATCATGCCGGCAAGATTCAGAAATTCGAGAGAGAAAGGTGAAGCATTGGTTCCCAATGAAAAAACTGCAGTAGAAGTGAAATTGCAGGATGTTCTGCATACATTCAAAAAAGGACATAAAATACAGGTTCAGATTTCAAGCACCTGGTTTCCGTTGTTTGCAGTTAATCCACAAAAGTTTTTAGAGAATCCAAATTTTGCAGTAAAGGAAGATTATACCAAAGCATTTATTAAAGTTTATGGAGACAGTTTTTTGGAAGTTAATGTTCTAAAATAATTTATAAAATATCGATTATAAAAAAACCAAAACTATTAAATTTAGTTTTGGTTTTTTTTATAAGGTGAATTTAAGATCAAAAATTTCTCTACATTTTAAACTAAAAAGTTACTAAAGAAAATATTTAGCAACCTTTGCTTAAAGCGAATTCATTAATTCATCTGTAATTTCCATATTGTGAAATACGTTTTGTACATCATCATCGTCTTCGAAACGCTCCAGCATTTTCATATTTATTTTAAAATGCTCCTCCGAAACTTCTTTGGTGTTATTTGGGATTCTTTGAATTTCCGCACTTTTGGGTTCAATACCCAGTTCGTCTAATTTATGAGATAATGATCCGAAATCTTCAAACGCTGTGGTAATGAAAACTTCATCTTCGTCCTGTTCTATTTCTTCTGCGCCGCCATCAATCATTTCCATTTCGAAATCATCCCAATCCAATTTAATTAAGGAACGGTCCAGAGAGAAAATCCCTTTACGGTCAAAGATGAAAGCCAACTCTCCGTTCTTGCCCAGATTCCCGTCAAACTTATTGAATATTGCCCGTACATTGGCGACAGTTCTTGTGGGGTTATTTGTTGTACAGTCTATAAAAAAAGCGACTCCACCCTGTCCATAGCCTTCGTAGGTAATTTCTTCATAATTTTCCGCGTCAGCGCCACTTGCTTTTTTAATTGCACGCTCCACGTTATCCTTCGGCATATTAGCACCTTTAGCATTTTGGATGCATCTTCTCAACCCTGGATTAGTATCGGGATCTGGTCCTCCTGCTTTTACCGCAAGAGCGATATCTTTACCAATTTTAGAAAACGTTTTGGCCATCTTATCCCAGCGGGCCATTTTAGAAGCTTTTCTATATTCAAATGCGCGTCCCATATTATTTGATTTTTTCTGATTACAAAAATACGATTTTGTTTATAAAAAAACACCCTCGAAATTCGAGGGTGTTTATTATTTAGAATAATAATTTAATTATTTTTTCTTTTTTGCAGCAGCTTTTTTCTTAGCAGCGGCTTTTTTAGCAGCAACAACATCTGATTTTTGGTATTTAGACCATTCAGAATCATCACCGATATATTTAACCACTACTTTTCTGTCTACTTGTCTTTCAGCGTCTGAAGCGTTTTCTGCTACTTTAGCATTTTGCTCACCAATACCGATTGATTTAAGTACACTTGGCTCAACACCTCTAGCGTCTAAAGCAGAAACTACAGCAGCAGCTCTTTTCTTAGAAAGCTCTAAATTGTATGCGTCAGATCCTTTTTTATCAGTTTCACCGATTAATAGGAATCTTCCTCCATCTTTCTTAATGATATCAGCAGCTGTATCTAATGCTCCTGTAGATTTGGCATTGATAGTTGCTTTATTAAAGTCGAAATAAACCGCTTTCAGATTCTCTTCAACTTCAGCTCCTGTTACTTCTTTAGGTTTAGGACAACCGTTGTATTCTTTAAGTCCGAAAACCGTAGGACAAGCGTCATCTTTATCCAATACTCCGTCTCCGTCAGTATCTGGCCAAGGACAACCATTGTTTTCTACTGGACCTGGAACTTGTGGACAAAGATCATCTTTGTCAACAACACCATCTCCATCAGTATCTGGCCAAGGACAACCGTTGTTTTCAACTGGACCTGCAACATCTGGACATTGGTCATCGATATCTGGGATTCCGTCTCCGTCAGTATCAGGACAACCTTGGAATTGCGCTAAACCTGGAGTGTCAGGACATCTGTCATCTTTATCTAGAATTCCGTCTTTATCTCTGTCTGTATTTCCGAATCTAAATAATAAAGATGCGGAAGCTTGCCAAAAGTTAGCAACACTAGATTTGTCTCCTGGCGTAGAAACGTAATCTCCCTGAACACCTAAACCGAAGCTTTTAGTAATCCAGAAGTTAGATCCGATACCGGTAGCAAGAGCAAAATGATCAGCACCGATGTTTTTACCATCCTTGTCAAGCGCATTTGCTTGTCCGGTATAGTCATGTCTCAAATAATTGGCACCAGCTCTCAAATATGGATCGAACCAAGAATCTTCATTCCAAAGACCATTGAATTTAAATTGAAGACCTAAACCAGTCATAAGGAAAAACTCTTTCCCCATTCCGATTTTCTTGTTGTCAACATTCCCTACAGAGGTTTGCCAGTCAAGAACTAAGTACTTGCTTAAGTTTCTCGCAACTGTTAATTTTGAAAGTGGAGGTGTAATTGTAAAATTGTTCATGTTATACAACTGACCGTTATCACTACCGCCAAAAGCAGTTGAGAAAACATCTCCCACATTTCCTCCTGCCGCAGCATGATTTACTCCGTGAGCACCAACACCGATTAACCACGGGTTGCTGGTAGTCTGAGCGAAAACAGTAGAGGCAATCGTAAGTGCCAATGCTGAAATTCCTAATTTTAGATTTTTCATAGAATTAAATGATTAAATAATTGATAATGCAAAATAAATATAAATTTTCTTCATAAACAAAGATTTTTGGTCTTTTTTTAACTTTTCTTTAATATTCTGTCGAGATTTCGTTTGTTTTCTCTTTCTTTTATGCTTTCGCGTTTATCAAAGAGTTTTTTTCCACGACCGAGTGCAATAAGAATCTTGGCTTTTCCTTTATCATTTATATAAAGTTTTAAAGGAATTATAGTATTACCAGCATCTTTCAGTTTCTTTTCAAACTTTTGTAACTCTCTTTTGTGCAATAGCAACTTCCGTTCCCTTTTCGTCTTATGGTTATAAAAAGTTCCCAATTTATATTCATCAATCATCATATTTATGATGTACAATTCACCGTCAATAAACTGACAAAAGGACTCGGTGATACTTGCTTTCGACGACCGCAAAGATTTAATCTCTGTCCCCGTAAGTACCATTCCCGCTTCTATTTCTTCAGAAAGTTCATATTCAAAGCGTGCTCTTTTATTGTAGATTGCAATTGATTTTTCAATTTTCATTTTGATGGTAAATTTGATATTCTTTAAACTGTTAAATTTTATAAAATTTTAACATAACACTTCAGATTTTTTAATCGGGATGGTCATTATCAATTTCGCTGCGTTTAAATTCACACTTTTTAAACAATGTATTAAACCCGATTTCTTTTCGTAATTTTGCATCAAATTTACAAAACTATATGTTAACAGTATCTAATTTATCTTTACAATTCGGAAAAAGAGTACTTTTTGACGAGGTAAATATTATGTTTACGAAAGGAAACTGCTACGGAATTATTGGTGCCAATGGTGCCGGTAAATCTACTTTCCTGAAAATCCTAACCAAACAGCAAGATCCTACAACAGGCACCGTTTCTCTTGAACCGGGGAAAAGAATGTCTGTATTAGAGCAAGATCACTTTGCTTACGATAATTTTACCGTGCTCGACACCGTTTTGAGAGGGAACAAAATATTGTTCAAAATCAAAGAAGAGATGGATGCGCTGTACGCAAAAGAAGATTTCTCTGATGCCGATGGAATTAAAGCGGGTGAACTTGGCGTAATCTATGACGAAATGGGCGGCTGGAACTCTGAATCCGACGCAATGACGATGCTTTCTAATGTCGGCATCAAAGACGATATGCACTATCAGATGATGGGTGAACTGGAAAATCAGAACAAAGTAAAAGTACTTCTTGCACAGGCATTGTTCGGAAACCCAGATGTTCTGATTCTGGATGAGCCAACAAATGATCTGGATATCGAAACCATCGCTTGGTTAGAAGATTTCTTATCAACTTACGAAAATACGGTAATTGTAGTTTCTCACGACCGTCACTTCCTGGATACCGTTTGTACACACATCGGAGATTTAGATTATTCTAAACTTAATTTATATACCGGAAACTACTCGTTCTGGTACCAAGCTTCTCAATTGGCGACAAGACAGCGTCAGCAGTCCAATAAAAAAGCTGAAGAAAAGAAAAAGGAATTGCAGGACTTTATCGCCCGGTTCTCTTCCAACGTAGCAAAAGCAAAACAGGCAACCGCTCGTAAGAAGATGATCGACAAACTAAATATTGAAGACATTAAACCTTCATCCAGACGTTATCCTGCGATAATTTTTGATACAGAGCGTGAAGCCGGTGATCAAATTCTGGAAGTTAAAGATTTAGAAAAAACCAAAGATGGCGAATTACTTTTCTCTAAAATTAATCTGAATTTAAAGAAAGGAGATAAGGTAGCCGTGATTTCTAAAAACTCCCTGGCAATTACCGAATTCTTCCAGGTTTTAAGCGGGAATACAGAAGCTGATAAAGGAACATTCAATTGGGGAATTACAACGAACCAATCTTACATGCCCCTTGACAATTCAAGTTTCTTCCAGGAAAACATCAACTTGGTTGATTGGCTAAGACAATTTACAAAGAATGATGAAGAGCGCCACGAAGAATATATGCGCGGATTTTTGGGGAAAATGCTTTTCTCTGGAGACGAAGCCTTAAAATCCTGTACCGTTCTTTCGGGAGGGGAAAAAATGCGGTGTATGTTCAGCAGAATGATGTTGCAACGCGCCAATATCCTGTTAATGGACGAACCGACCAATCACCTGGATCTGGAAAGCATCACCACTTTGAACAACTCTTTGGTTAGCTTTAAAGGAAACATTTTGTTGTCTTCTCATGACCACGAAATGTTGCAAACGGTCTGTAACCGTATTATCGAATTAACTCCGAAAGGAATTATCGATAGAGAGATGACCTACGACGAATATTTAGAAGATAAGAAAGTGAAAGAATTACAGCAGCAAATGTATTCTTAAAATATCTTTTCCCTTATATTTAAAAACAAACCGTTCAAAAAATTGAGCGGTTTTTTCTTTTGAGTTCCGCCTCGGCTTCCAACTTTTTTCCCTAATTTTGTGAGATTATGAGTCAAAAATGGATTTACAAACCCGAACCCGATGAGGATATTGTCGACGGAATAAGCTCGTCTCTTGGATTTGGAACTTTTGAATCCAAAATTCTCGTCCTTCGTGGCATCGATGATTATCAAAAAGCACGAGAGTTTTTCAAACCCAACCTCAACGATATACACAATCCTTTCCTGATGAAGGACATGCAGTTGGCCGTAGACCGCATTGCAACAGCGATCGAGAACGGCGAAAAAATCATGGTCTATGGAGATTATGATGTTGACGGGACGACCGCAGTTGCTTTGATGTATCTGTACCTCAGTAAAATTGTAGAGAAAAAATATCTGGATTATTATATTCCGGACCGAAATATTGAAGGTTACGGTATTTCTAAAGCGGGAATCGAGTATGCCAAAGAAAATGATTTCTCTCTCATCATCGCGCTTGACTGTGGAATCAAAGCACTCGACAAAATAGATTATGCCAAAGAACTGGGAATTGATTTCATTATTTGTGACCACCATTTACCGGGCGAAGAAATCCCTGATGCCGTTGCCGTTTTGGATCCAAAAAGAAAAGACTGCCGATATCCCTTTAAAGAACTTTCGGGTTGTGGCGTAGGTTTCAAACTTTGTCAGGGTCTGAACACCCTTTATAAAATCCCCGAAGCCGAACTTTTTGAATTGACCGATCTGCTTGCGATTTCTATTGCGGCAGATATCGTTTCCATGTCGGGGGAAAACCGGGTTCTCGCAAAACAAGGTTTAAAAATCTTAAGAAAGTCCAGAAACCTGGGATTGCGGATGCTAATTCCCGAAGATAAACTCGCCACTTTTGAAATCTCCAATATCGTTTTCGAAATTGCTCCCAAAATCAATGCTGCCGGACGGATTTCTCATGGGAAAGCCGCCGTGGAATTAATGGTTTCCGACAACCTGAAACATGCGACTCAAATCGTAAATGATATCGTAAACTTAAACGATTCCCGACGCGAAATGGATATGAGCAGTACCACCGAAGCTCTTCTGCAGGTAGAAACCAGCGGACAGGTTACCAATTTCTCGACCGTTGTTTATGGCGCCGGCTGGAACAAGGGAGTGATCGGCATTGTCGCATCCAGACTGACAGAAACGTACTACAAACCTACCGTTGTTTTTGCAGATGGAAACAATGGCGAAATTGTTGCTTCTGCCCGATCGGTTTCAGATTTCGATGTACATAATGCTCTGGAAGAATGCTCAGATTTATTTTTAAAATTCGGAGGTCATCCAGCTGCTGCAGGACTTTCTATGGAAAAGGAAAAATTAAATTTATTCAAAGAAAAATTCGAAAAAGTAGTTGCAGAGAAAATCCAGGAGCATCAGAAAGAACCAAGCATAAAAATTGACGCTGTTGTAGAAATTGATGACCTGAACAAAGACTTCTTTAATTTCCACAGAAAACTTGCACCATTTGGTCCGGATAATATGAAACCTGTTTTGGTTCTAAAAAATCAAAAACTTTCGGGCTATGTAAAAACAATGGGCAAAGAAAACAGTCATCTTAAATTCTTTATAAAGCAGGATTCTACCGGCAAAAACATCGAATGTATTGGCTTTAAATTAGGGAAATATGCGGATGAATTCAGACAGAAAACGTTCGACATCGCTTTCACGGCAGAAGAAAATCACTGGAAAGGAAATGTCACTTATTTTCTGAGTATCCGTGATGTGAAATTCAACTGATTTTTCACAGATTTAACTAAACCGTTTCCTGTCTTTTAAATTCTTTAGTTTCATCAAAAAGATATCGGTAAGTCGCCAGTTTTCTGGTGACTTTTGTTTCCAGATTCTCGGCAATTTTAATCATTTTAGGATTGAAATCTCCGATCCACTGCATTTCATAATCTTCAAAATCAGTGGTTTCACGAAAATGTTTCGTTCCTTCCCAAATCATAAATCCGTCAATCCCTTTTCGCTGCCATTCCGGGATAATTCCGAAAACCAGCCCTACCATTTTTTTATTCTTCCTGAATTTTTTAATGATTAAAAATAAGAGTTTCTGAAGAAGTCCGAATTTTCCATTAAAGAATTTAATCCACTGGTTCAAATCGGGAATATTCATCCACATCGCGATGGGCTTTTCATTTTCATAGACGAACCAGGAAATATGCTCATTGATAACAGGTTTTAGGCTTTTAAACATTTTCACCGTTTGCATTTCCGTCAATTGTTTTCCTTCACCATGACTTGCCCACGCCTGATTGTAAACTTCCGTAAAATCCTTCGCGAATTTTTCCAAAAATTTGATTTGAAGAGGTTTCGCCTTAATCTCTTTATTCTTTGAAATTCGCTGATGCATCGCTAAAAAATGATCTGCAACCGGCTCATGAATTTTTCTCCCAAAGCATAATTGATTGAAATAAATTTGAAAACCATAATTTTCAAAAAGCGACTGATAATAAGGCGGATTATAATTCATCCCATAAAGCGGCTCTGAAAAACCTTCGGTCAAAAGCCCCCAGAATTTATCGCGTTCCCCGAAATTAATCGGCCCATCCATCGCTTCCATTCCTTTTTTCTGCAGCCATTCTTTAGCAAAATTAAAAATAAAATCTGCGGTTTTCTGGTGATCGATACAGTCAAAAAAACCTATTCCACCCGTTGGCTGATCCTGTCTGTACTTTTTATTAATGAAAACTGCAATTTTTCCGACGGTTTCATTTTTATCATTTTTAAAGAGGAACCGTTCGCACTCACCGAATCTGAAAAATTTATTTTTCTTAGGATTAAAGACGTTTTCAATATCCTGATCCAGAGGCCGGATATAATTTTCATCCTCCCGAAAAAGAAGTTTTGGAAAGTTCAGAAACTCTGAAACCGACTCTTTCGAAACCACATTAATTACCTTCATTTTTCAAAAATAATAAAGTTTCTCTTCAATAAATAGAGATTTTTTTGATTTTTTCACTATTTTTATAAAAATTCAAATTCCGTGAAAAAAACGCTGGCCATATTTGCCCATCCTTATTTTGAATATTCGACCACGAATATTGAATTGATTAAAGCGTATGAGACTTCTGACCTGCTGACTTTTAAAGATTTATACGAAGAATATCCGGATTTTCATATCGCGACTTTCAAAGAAAGAAAAAGAATAAGAGAATATGAACGGCTGGTTTTTCACTTTCCCTTAATTTGGTTTGGCCTGCCACCACTGCTCCGTCTATGGATTGACGAAGTTTTCGACATGAGCTGGAAAGCTGAAGACGAAAATGATCATCCACTGATGAATAAAGACGCCATCATTATTGTAACGATTGGGGCGAAAGAGGAACATTATCAGAAAAACGGATTGTATAAAACCACCATCGAAGAATTGATGAGACCGCTTGCATTATGTTTGGAGGTAACGGGAATTGAGGTAAAAGAAATCATTGCCGTTTACGAATCAGATGATCTGCAGGAAGAACAGTTAAAAACAATCTGTCATAAAATTACAAAAACTTTAGAAACATCATGAATGAAAGTTCATTAGCCCAAACTGCCTTAATTTTTTTAGGTGCTGCAATCGTAATGGTTCCACTGGTTCGGAAACTGGGGCTAAGTGCGGTGATCGGTTTTATACTGGGCGGAATAATCATTGGCCCTTTTGGGTTGAAACTGACAGGGAACGATTCCAATGACATTATGCAAGCCACAGAATTCGGCGTCATCATGTTGCTTTTTTTAGTTGGTCTGGAAATCGAACCAAAAAAATTCTGGAAAATCCGAAAGAAAATAATCGGGATGGGATTAGGACAAATGGCCATCACCGTCACCCTGTTATATCTGATTTTTTACCTGGCAGATTGGCGTAAGGATCAGGCATTGGTGGCCGCCTTATGTTTCAGTTTATCTTCCACAGCAATTGTTTTGCAGACTTTAAAAGAGAAAAATATTTTCAGAACTGATGTTGGTGAAGCCTCTTTCTCCATCCTTCTTTTTCAGGATATTGCCGTAATCCCAATTATCGCGCTTTTGCCGGTTATTGCCAAAAAATCAAATACTGACGAGAACCAGTTATTGTTGCAATATCTCCCCGACTGGCTACAACCGTTTTCGATTATTTTAGGTGTTATTGCTTTGATTATTTTAGGACGCTATATATTTGTTCCGTTTCTCCGGTATGTTTCCCGTTCCGGTATGAACGAATTGCTCACCGCTTCTTCCCTTTTCCTGGTCATTGGTGTTTCTGAACTGATGCATGCTGTCGGATTAAGCCCCGCCTTAGGCGCATTTATCGCCGGCGTAATGTTGGCAACCAGCGAATTCCGCCATGAGCTGGAAAGCCAGATCGACCCTTTCAAAGGTTTACTGTTGGCTGTATTTTTCGTGAGCGTGGGATCTACAATAAATTTCCACGTCATCATGGGAGATCCGATGTTTATTTTCACTACCATTATTATTGTTTTAATTGTGAAATTCATCGTCTTGGCAGGCGTTTTAAAATTATTTAAATTAAAACTGCATGAAAACCTTCTGGTGGCTTTTGGACTTTCACAAATTGGAGAGTTTGCCTTTGTCCTGATCAACTATTCTACAAAACTCTATTTATTCGACCCGAAACTCAACGCGCAGTTAATGGCCATCACTGCAATTACCATGTGTGTAACGCCAATTCTTTTACTCATTAATGAAAAGTTGATCGAACCACACATTCACGACGTGAAAAATGATGAACCTGAACTGGAAGAGCCTATCGAAAAGCAAAGAATCATCATCGTAGGTTTTGGTCATTTCGGCAGTACCGTGGGACGGCTGTTAAGAGTGAACGGAATCAGCGCAACCGTTCTGGATAATGATCCGCAACGTATCAATCTTCTGCGTTCCAAAGGATTTAAAGTATATTATGGTGACGCTTCCAAACCGGCAATTCTTCGATCTGCCGGTGCAGAAACCGCAGATCTTTTAATTCTCTGTCTGGACAGTCCTGAAAAAAATAAATTTATTCTCGAATATGCCCGCGAACACTTTCCACAACTGAAAATATTCGTCCGTGCAAAAAACCGTCTTGATGCTTATGATTTCATCAATAACGGTGTGGAAAATATTTACCGTGAAACGTTAGGAACCGCTGTAGATATGGCTGTTGACATTTTAAAAGCAACCGGAATGCGCGCGTATGCAGCCAGAAGATTAGGGCAAAGATTTATGGTGATCGATAAAGCGATGACGCGAAAATTGGCAAAAGAGCAGTTGAGCGACAAAGTAACTTTCACGATGACAGAACACCTGGATCGTGAGGCAGAACTTCTCGCAGAAGACAGCCACTCTTTCGACGAATCGCAGTGGAACGAGTATGAGGAATATCAGAATTAGGCAACAAACTGCCAGCAATATGAAATGGTTGATTGTTTAAGAAATGAATTCTCTAATGCAAACTCAAGATTGCCAATCGGTATCCTTTCATTCCGAAACCACTTAAAATCCCATCCGCATTTGCAGCCGTTACGGATTTCTGGCGGAACTCTTCTCTGGTGTAAATATTACTGATATGAACCTCTATTTTCGGTTGCGAAATATTTTTCAGGCAATCGGCGATTGCATAGGAATAATGGGTAAATGCGCCGGGATTGATCACCAGACTTTCAAAATCATCTTCTTGCAGACGGTTGATAATTTCACCTTCAACATTCGACTGATAATAGAGAAGTTCGTGTTGCGGAAACTCCTGCCTTAAATCCTCAAGATAGTGTTCCATAGAAACGCTTCCGTAGATTTCGGGTTCGCGGGTTCCCAAAAGATTGAGATTAGGGCCGTTCAATATTAAAATTTTCATGTAGAAATTTTTACAAAGATATGGTTTTACTGAAAATAAAGGCTTTTAGGCTTAATAATTGTTACAAAAAAAACTGGTTCATCCCCATTTTTCGTAAAATAGGAGCATCGCAGGTTTCGTTCATTGTCCTCCTTTAGAAAAATGTATTTTTGTAATCACCTCAAACTCTAATTTGTGAATATTTATCATAAGATTTTAAAGTACACCGGAATCTTCATCGCCTCTTTACTGGTGTTATTGATGGTCCTGGTTTTCAGTTTACAATTCCCTTCTGTTCAGAATTTTGCCAAAGGAAAACTGGTGAATTATCTGGAAAAAAAAATAAAAACTAAAGTGATTTTAGACCGTGTTTATGTCAGCTTCCCCAATAGTTTGGTGATGGAAAATCTGTACATACAAGGTCAAAAGGTAGACACGCTCTTATTTGCCCGAAAACTGGATGTTGGTTTAAATATTCCTAAACTTCTCAAAAACACGGCTGATATTACTTCTGTCGATTTAGAAGGGGTGAAAGCAAATGTAGTCCGCAACGAAAACGGCACTTTTAATTTCGATTATATCATCGATGCTTTTGCTACCAAAGATGAAGAGCAGACTACTTCGAAACCGTTTATTATTTCTTTGGATAAAATTAAACTTAAAGATATTGGGATTTCATTTATTGATAATCAATCCCGGAATGACATTAATCTTTACTTTAAATCATTTGACACCAGCGTAAAAACTTTCGATCTCAAAAAAAATAATTACGCAGTGAATGACATCAATATGGATGGATTGCGATTGAAATTGAAACAGGATTTAGTCGAAGAAGTTGCCAATAAAGTTGTAGAAAAAGTTGATTCTTTAAAACAACAAAGTCCGCTGAAATTAGGTTTAAATAAAATTAAACTCACCAATTTCAATATTGATTACGGCGACGACAATACCAAAACTTTTACTAAAATTATTTTCAAAGAATTAAGCACGAAAATAAATCAACTCGATTTAGAGAACAGCAATTTCGGAATTGAAAATCTGTATTTAAAAGGAGCAGACATTAATGCCAAATTATTTCTGCCGGCGCAAAATGCCCATCCGAAAAAAGAAGAAAAAGTTTCCACCTCAACAGACGAAAAGTCATTAGCGCTTTTACTGAATAAATTAGTTTTAGACGATGTAAAAGTAATTTACGATAATACCGCGATTGCTCATACCAAAAGTGGAATGGACTTCAATCACCTGAGTTTTTCTAAAATGGATGTCGTTCTTTCTGATTTCAAAATGAAAGACAGAAGCTTTGCCGGAACTATAAAATCAGCAGAAATTAAGGAAAGTCGTGGCTTATATATTCAGAAATTCACCACCGATTTCGTGTTTGAAGATCAACAAGCGTATTTGAAAGAACTGTATCTGCAAACTCCAAAAACCATTTTGCGTGATGAAGTTGTTTTAAATTATAATTCAATTGAACAACTTTCAGCGAATCCTGGCGCAGTGAAAATTTCGGCTAACATCCAAAAATCTAAAGTTGGTTTTTCAGATATTTTAATGCTCGTTCCAACTTTAAAAAATACAGTTCCATTTGATAAATATCCGAATGCGATTCTGAATATTGATGCCAGACTGAAAGGAACGGTCAATGATTTACTGATTCAAAACCTGCAACTTTCGGGAATTGACCAGTTAAAAGTTAAGGCTTCAGGAACGATTAAAAACGCGATGAATACAGACCATTTATATTATGATTTAAATGTTCGGGAACTTTCTTCGTCTGCAAAAACTATTTATAATTTAGTTCCAAAAAATACGATTCCTACTAATATTACGCTTCCTTCCCATTTTAAAATTGCCGGAACAGCAAAAGGAACCACTCAGATTGTCAATACAAATCTGGTCGTAATTTCCACTTTAGGAAATGCCGGAATTCGAGCATCAGTCGATATGAAACGTAAAAATCAGGAACGTTACGATGTTCGGGCGAACCTGCAAAATTTACAAATCGGAAAAATTATTCAGAATAAAGATGTTGGTTCCATCACCGGACAAATCGCGGTGAAAGGACAAAATTTCGATCCCAATAAAGCGAATGCCGACATTAAAGGAAACATCAAATCGGTTGCTTACAAAGGTTATACGTACCAAAATATGGCGCTGAACGGAAAAATAAATCATGGCGCTTATGTTGTTAATCTCGATTCTAAAGATCCAAATGCGGACTTAAAATTATTGGCTTCCGGTAATTTTTCGCAAAAAGAACCTACCATTAAAGTGAAAGGAACGATCCGAAAACTGGATTTACACCAACTCGGTTTTTACGAAGATCAAATGATTTTGGCCGGAGATATCGACGGCGATTTCACGAGTTTAAATCCCGACGCTCCGAACGGATATTTGAATTTAAAAAACTTTGCGATTTCTGACACCAAAGATATTTTTCCGTTGCAGGAAGTTTCTCTAAAAGCTGTTTCAACCGCAGATCAGAATCAAATTACACTGCAATCCCAAATCGCAGATATCGATTTGACAGGGAAATATAAATTGACACAAATCTTAGGTTCGCTGCAAAACACGATTAACCAATATTATCAGTTTCAAAAGCCGGGAACGAAAGTTGAAAAAATCGATTCAAACCAGTTTTTTACTTTTAATGCTAAAATTAAAGACGATAATTTACTTCGGAAATTTGTTCCAGAATTAACGGAATTTGAACCGATCACTTTGGCTGGAAATTATAATGCCGATTCCCGGAAATTAGAAGTCAGCGGACAAATTCCGCAAGTGACTTACGGTGCGAATAAAATCAGCGGCGGCGTTTTAACCATTAATAATTTGAATGACGCCTTGGTGTATGATGTGAAACTGGCAGACTTTAAAAATGAAAAAATTGCTTTAATGAAATTAAGTTTAAATGGCGACATTAAAGACAATCTCATCTCCTACAACGCTTCTACCAAAGACCAGAAAGACGTTACTAAATTTTTAGTTGCGGGAAATGTTGAAAAAATCGGCGACCTTACCAAAATCAGTTTAAATCCTGATGGTTTAACTTTGAATTACAACAACTGGCAAGTTTCATCTGATAACTTTATCCAGTTAAGCAGCAAAGGAATTTTGGCTAATAACTTTGCAATTTCAAATAACGGAAGTGAAATAAGTGTTCAATCTGAAACAAATATTCCAAACAGTCCGCTCAATATTGACATTAAAAACTTCAAGATTGAAACGGTAACGGAACTCATTAAAAAAGATTCGCTTCTGGCAAAAGGGAATATTAATGGAACTGCACAAATCCGCGACTTGCAAAACAATATGACTTTTACGTCAGATATTGATGTGACTGATTTGTATGTTTACGGAAGTCCGGCCGGGAATTTAGAAATTAAAGCCAATAACCAATCTTCGGATTTAATCCGTGCAGATATCGCACTTTCCGGCTTTGATAATGATGTAAAACTGGGAGGAACTTACAATACCAAATCCAGCGATTTGGATATGAACCTCAACATGAATCAGCTTCAAATGAAAACGGTTCAGGGATTCTCGATGAATGCCATTGAAAAAGCTGAAGGTTATCTTTCCGGAAATTTAAAAATAAGCGGAAAAACCGATGCGCCAAATATTTTGGGCGGAATTAAATTTAACGAAGTTGGTCTGGGACTAACCCAATTGGGAAGCCGTTTTAAAAACATTAATGATGAAATAAAATTCACCAACCGTGGAATTGATTTCGATAGTTTTAAAATTAAAGACGAATCCGGAAATGCCATTGTAATCGACGGAGCCGTGCTTACCAAAACGTATAAGGATTTTGCTTTTAACTTAGATGTAAAAGCGAGAAACTTTAAAGTAGTCGATTCTGAAAAAGACAACGACAAAATAATGTATGGCGTTCTCGCGATGAATGCAGATTTAAAAATCCGTGGTAATCTGGATTTACCAAAGGTTGACGGAAATTTAAAGGTGACCGATAAAACCGATTTCACTTTTGTTTTACCGCAATCTTCACCTGCTTTGCAAGAGCGTGAAGGAATTGTAGAATTCATTGATCAAGATCAAATTGCTTTACAAAAAACTATTAAAGCAGATTCACTAACCGACCAAAGCCAAATTAAAGGAATGGACGTGAACGTGAATATCGAAGTCGTTAAAGAAGCGAAAATCTCTTTAATTATCGATCAGGCGAATGGTGATTTTGTAAAACTTCAAGGTGAAGCACAGTTAACGGGCGGCATCGATCCTTCGGGAAAAACAACTTTAGTCGGCATTTATCAGGTTGAAAAAGGAGCGTACGAAATGTCGGTAAGTTTACTGAAAAGAAAATTTGAAATCGAAAAAGGAAGCACCATTACCTGGACAGGCGAACCGATGACGGCGAACTTAGACATTACCGCAGTGTACAAAACGGATGCGGCGCCACTCGATTTATTACAGCAGCAACTGGCCACCGCTTCTGCCAGCGAACTCAATCAGTACAAGCAAAGAATACCCTTCAACACTTTACTGATCATGAAAGGTGAATTGCTGAAACCTGTGATTACTTTTGACATCACCACTTCTAAGGAAAACAATTCTGTCTCTTCTGAAGTGATTGACAATACGACGGCGAAACTCGATCAGTTGCGGCGCGAGGAATCCGAAATGAATAAACAGGTTTTTGCCTTGCTTCTTTTAAACAGATTCGTGGGTGAAAACCCTTTCCAAAGTGAAACCGGTTTGTCGGCTTCTACTTTAGCGAAACAAAGTGTGAGTCGGATTTTATCGGATCAGCTGAACAATTTGGCTTCGGATTTAATTGGTGGCGTAGAATTGAATTTTGATCTGGAATCCACTGAAGATTATTCCAGCGGCAATAAAAATGAAAAAACCGATCTGAATGTCGGCCTGACCAAAAGATTATTTGATGACCGCCTAAAAGTGACGGTGGGAAACAATTTCGCTTTGGAAGGAGATGCCAGACAAAATGAACAGATGACCAGTATCGCAGGCGATATTACTTTGGATTACAGTCTTTCTAAAAACGGCAGATACATGCTGCGTGCTTACCGTAAAAACGATTATCAGGTCGCCTTGCAAGGACAGATTATCGAAACCGGAGTTGGATTTGTCATCACCTTAGATTATGATCAATTCAGGGAAATATTCGAACGTTCCAGGAAAAATAAAAATTTCAGAAAACAAAATACGTCTTCAAAATAATGATAAAACTGAACAATTCTTATTATAAAATAGTCACGACACTTTCTTTGGCATTCCTAATTTCATCCTGTAGCAATACTAAATTTCTGCAGGAAGGTCAAATGTTATACACCGGCGCGAAAATCAACATTAAAAATGATACGCTCTCAAAAAAAGAAAAATCAAATTTAAAAGAAGCGATTCAGGAGCAACTTCGCCCGAAACCGAATTCTTCTTTTTTAGGTTTAAGGCCTAAACTTTACATTTACAATATCACCAAAGAACCTAAAAAACAAAAAGGAATTGGCTACTGGCTGAAATATAAAATCGGAGAAAAACCCGTTTTGCTGGGTGATGTCGATCGGGAATTCAATAAAAAGATCATCGTAAATTATTCTGAAAACAAAGGTTTTTTTAATGCAAAAGCGTCATCAGACACCATTTCTAAAAATAAAAAAGCGCAGGTTATTTACACCTTAAAACCTGGTGCAAGATATTTGATCAGCAAAGTTAATTTCCCCGAAGATTCTACCGTTATCAATTCTGAAATCCAATCGATAAAGGATAAAACTTTTTTAAAAACAGGAAATCCTTCCGATTTAGACATAATCAAAGCAGAGCGTGAGCGAATTGATGAACATCTAAAAAACCGTGGTTTTTATTATTTCAGTCCTGATAATATTATTGTTCAGGCAGACAGTACCGTGACCAAAAAACCTGAAGTTGAACTTTTCGTAAAACTGAAAAACAATACGCCGGCATTGGCAAAAGACCAGTTCACGATAGACAAAACGATCGTTTTTGCAGATTATGATATCAGAGACGTAAAACTGGGGAAATATGGAGTTCCTTATAATACCGATTCTGTAGAAATATACAACAACATTCACATCATCGATCCTAAAAATAAATTCAAACCGAAAATTTTCGACCGTACGCTTTATTTTGACAAAGGAGATCTGTACAACCGAACAGACCACAATCTTTCATTGAACCGACTGATCAGTTTAGGCGTTTTCAAATTTGTGAAAAATGAGTTTATCGTTTCAGATTCACTGAATCATCAATTTGATGCATATTATCTTTTGACACCGAGACCTTTTCAGTCTTTGCGTTTAGAAACTTTAGGAAAAACCAATTCCGCCAATTATACCGGTGGAGAAGTTAATCTGAACTGGACGCACCGGAATTTTTTCCGCGGCGCTGAACAGTTAAAAGCGGCTATTTATGGCGCAGCAGATGTTCAGGTCGGCGGTCCAAAAGACGCAAACAATATTGTCAGAGTCGGTGCCAATGCGCAACTTTCTATTCCGAGAATTGTGGCGCCGTTCCGATTTCATTCTTCAAGTGCTTATGTTCCGCGAACGAACATCAATATCGGTTATGAATATCTGAGCAGAACTCAATTGTACACTTTGCACAGTTTCACTACTTCATTCGGATATCTTTGGAAAGAAAACGAAAGAAAGGAACATGAATTAAAAATTTTGGATGTAACCGTTGTTGCCCCACAAAAGGTAACAGAGAAGTATCTGGAACAAATTAAGGGAAATCCATCGAAAGAAATCCCGGCAAATCCATCGCTTCAAAGAGTAATTGACAAACAATTGATTTTTGGTCCCACTTACAGTTACACCTATACCAATACGATGCTTCCGAAAAAGAACACTTTCTATTATAAAGGAAGTGCAGATTTGGCAGGAACAATCACCGGTTTAGTGAGTGGCGCCGATGCAAAAGCCGGAAAACAAAAAGAACTTTTCAATATTCCTTTCAGTCAATATGCGAAGATGGAACATGATTTCAGATATTACAGAAAGGTGAACGATAAAAGTACTATTGCTACGCGGTTTATTGCAGGAATCGGATATCCTTACGGAAATTCAATGACAATGCCTTACGTAAAACAGTTCTTTGTGGGCGGAAGTAATAGTATTCGTTCCTTCAGAGCCAGAACTTTAGGGCCGGGAAGTTATGATCCAAGAATCCAAAATGCGTCTTTCTTTTTTGATCAGTCCGGAGATATTAAATTAGAACTGAATGCAGAATACCGCGCGAATATTTATAAGTTTTTAAATGCCGCCGTATTCGCTGATGCAGGAAATGTCTGGCTCGTGAATGAGGATCTTACCCGTCCGGGTGGAAAATTCTCCAAAGACTTTGTAAAAGAAATCGCAGTTGGTGCCGGCGTCGGATTAAGACTTGACTTTTCAATTCTTATTTTAAGACTGGATTTGGCAATGCCTCTCCGCATTCCTTATTATGAAGAAGGCGACCGCTGGACTTTTAATAAAATTGATTTTGGAAGCAGTGCCTGGAGAAAAGACAATTTGATTTTGAATATCGCAATTGGTTATCCTTTCTGATAATTTGATGAAAAAAGTTAGACCACATTACTTTTTGAAGTATTCTTTGGTAACTCTATGGTAAAAAAAATAAGTGTTTTACTCTAAAAAAAAGATAATGAGATGAAGAAGTTAACTTTTTTATGGACGACTTTAATGGAAACCTTCACCGAATGGAATAACTCGCCGGCGGGTAAAGACGCTGCGAGTTTGGCCTATTATGCGATTTTTTCGATTCCGGGATTATTGATTATCATTATTTGGATTGCCGGAAACTTTTTCGGGGAAGAAGCCATTCGTGGTGAAATCAGCCATCAGATCAACAGTGTGATGGGACAGGATGCCGCCCAAAGTATCGAGGACATGATCGCAGGAGCGTTGATAGACCGGCAGAATATCTTCATGAAAGCATTGGGAGTCGCTTCGCTGATTTACGGTGGAACGACTGTTTTCTTTCAGCTTCAAAAATCATTAAATAAACTTTGGGATGTAGAAGCAGCACCGAAAAAAGCCATTATCAAATTTTTACTCGACCGCGCCAATTCTCTGGGAATGATTATCGTGATTGGTTTTTTATTAATGATTACGATGGTTCTTTCTTCCCTGATCAGCCTGCTGAATAATTTCATCATGTTTCGGTTAGGATTTGAAACCTATGTTTTAATGGAGACCGTGAATTATTTGTCTGGATTTATTCTGGTCATCCTGGTTTTCGCTTTTATGTTTAAGGTTCTTCCGGATGCAGAAATTTCATGGAAAGCGGTTTGGCCGGGCGCATTTCTTACGGCACTTCTTTTTACCGTCGGCAAGTTTTTGCTCAGTCTTTACTTTTCAGAACTGAAACCAACCTCCGCTTTCGGGACCGCAGGAACAATCGTTTTAATTATGATGTGGATTAATTACTCCTGTATGCTCATCTTTTTTGGCGCAGAATTTACTAAAGTGTACTCCCGGAACAAAGGAATTAAGATCGTGCCGTCCCGCCATGCAAAATGGAGTGCAGAAAAACTATATCACGAATCATTAAAAGAATAACTTAATCCTCCTCGGAAAGACCTAAAAACCTGTAACGATTATATTCATCACAGGTTTTTTTGGCTGGAATTAAAATATTTTGATAGAATTTGCTGATGATTAGTCTACAATAATAAGCCAACTTTTTTTTTGCTGATGATTAGTCTACAATAATAAGACAACTTTTTATCAGCAAGAAATAAATTGTGCAGCGAAAAATGATAGTGAATAATGCCGCTTTTTGAAATTATGTTGATCATTTTTCTTTAACCTGCGTGATAAAAAGCTCATCGCCTTGAGAAATGCAAGCATTTATTAAAACATTGATATCCTAAGTTGGTTCCATGATATTGTAAATTTAGACAAACCTATGAACAGGGCACAAAAAAAACTTCCGAAAAATTAATTTCGGAAGTTTGGTAGCCCGTAGGGGAGTCGAACCCCTCTTACCAGGATGAAAACCTGAGGTCCTAACCGATAGACGAACGGGCCAGTGCGTCTTTGCTTTTTTATATAATTACGCTAATTTATTAACGTGCTTAGTCAACTTACTTTTAAGGTTGGCCGCCTTGTTTTTGTGGATGATGTTTTTCTTCACCAACTTGTCTAACAAAGAGATTACTGATGGCAACTGTAAGGTAGCGGCAGCTTTATCTTCTTCATTTCTCAATACTTTCAAAACCGTTCTAGCAGTCTTGTGGTAATATCTGTTTATTACTCTTCTCTTTTCGCTTTGTCTGATTCTTTTCAGAGCTGATTTATGATTTGCCATATCTTCTTAAAACTTGGGTGCAAAGATAATAATCTTTTTTTAATTACAAAATCTTTTTTAATAAACTTTTCAAAAACTTTCATCTTTAGTAGCCTATAAGGGAATCGAACCCCTGTTGCAAGACTGAAAATCTTGAGTCCTTACCACTAGACGAATAGGCCTTTGCTTTGAGGACTGCAAAAATAGAAATTAGTTTTTAATCCTGCAACATTTTTTCAAAATTATCTTGAAATTTTTTGAATCACCGAATTATTAATTCCTTTTCCCTCCAGATCATTTTGCACTTTTACCGCTTCTTCTAAACTGGAAAACTTGCCGTAGGTATAGTAGAACTTGCCTTTCTCCTTTGTGCGGATCACGTCTTTCAAGGTATTGAGCACCGCAGAATTGGCACTTAATTTCTGATCACTCACCGCAACTTCTAAAGTATAATAACCAATACCTAATTTCTGATGGGGTACAAATGATATCGCCACAGCATTTTTAAAGCCGGCATCTTTAACCGTTTTTAAATTATTATCCCGAACAGAGGCCAAATTAGTCACGCTATAATAATACTTATACAAATCATTGTCTTTGATCGTTAGAACGTAATTCAGGCCTTTTAAAGCCGGATCACTGCTGTTATACTTCATCGGTGATGACATCAGTAAAATTCTGAAATCATTTTTCAAAGCGATTTCTGCCGGCCTCTCTGGTTCTTTTGGCACATTTACAATGCTTCCATTTCTTTCAATCGCTTTTTTATAACTTACAATAGCGTCATAAATACTTTCCGCAATTTCATTTTGACCCTTGTCCGAGGCCAAATACATTCCTTCCTCGTAATTACTGATGAAACCGGTTTCAATTAAAACAGAAGGCATCGCGTTTAACCGCAGCACGTGAAGATTCTGTTGTTTTACTCCCCGCGAAAACCGCTGATTCTTTTTTTCAAAATTCCCTTCTACAAAACTGCCGAAGAGAAGACTGCTTTCTAAATATTTACTTTGCTGAATTTTAAGCGCAATTAATGATTCAGGAGATTTCGGATCGTACGAAGCAAAGGTCTCGCGGTCTTTTTCATCCAGGAAAATCACATCATTTTCTGCTTTGGCCACTTCAAGATTTGTTTTATTCTGATCTGGACCCTGCACAAAGGTTTCGGTTCCATATGGCGAAGTTTTCGTACTTGCATTGCAGTGAACGGAGACGAATAAATCTGCTTTACTCCGGTTCGCTAAGGTAGTCCGATCGGTTAATGACGGAAATTCATCGATTTTCCGGGTGTATATGATTTTAAAATCCTTGCTTTTTTCGAGCATACGCCCTAATTTCAATACCACAGCCAGGGTAACATCTTTTTCCCGTAAAGTTCCAAGTTCACTGTAATACCTGTTTGCCCCATGATCAGAGCCACCATGCCCCGCATCCAGGACAATCGTGAACTTTTTTTGAGCACTGGGAAGAATAAATATCAATGAGAAAAAAAGGAATAAATATTTTTTAAAAGAAAAACTATCAGTAATCATCGGTAAATTTTAAAATTTATATTAATTTTGACGGCAATATATAATATATAATAGAATAAAAGCGCTTTGGTCAAAACTGGCTTCAAAAATATACCTCTCGTTTTAATTATCCTAATTTTTAACAATTTTTTAGCACATCTGCATGCTCAAAATTTGACTGGAAATAAGATAGTTGCTAAGACTGTACCCAAATCTGATACGGTTGTTCTAAAGAAAGAACAGTTGCAAGCAGTGGTGAAAACAAAAGCCGACCGCACCAGAAACGACATCCCAAAAAAGATGACCTACCTGAACAAAAATGCGCAGGTGAAATACCAGGACATGACCATCGATGCCGATTACATCTCTATTGACTGGGACAAGTCGCTGGTCTTTGCAAGAGGAGAACTCGATTCTTTGGGGAAGATTATAAAACCTGCAGCCGCCATTCAGGGAGGCAAAACTTACGAGTACGATGAGTTCACCTACAACATCAAAACCCGCCAGGCAATCGCTTTCAATGCCCGGACTGAGGAAAGCGAAGGGGTAATCGTTGCCGAAAAAACAAAGAAATATAACGATTCGGTCTTCTTTATGAAAAGAGGAAAATATACCACCGACGAATATTTCATCAAGAAAAAAGATACGATCGCGGATTACTATTTGCTCGCTCCCAACATTAAATTAATTAAAGGAAAAAATAAATCGCAGGTCATTACCGGACCGATTCAGATGTATATCGAACAGGTTCCTACGCCTTTGATTATGCCGTTTGCGATTTTACCCTTTTCGGATAAAAGAAGCGCAGGGATTTTAATTCCAAGTTTTGGTGAAAGAGAAGATGTTGGATTTTTCCTGAATTCTCTGGGCTATTACCAACCAATCGGGGAACATTTTGATTTCAAAATTCTGGCCGACCTCTATACCAAAGGAAGCTGGAATTTAAAACCTGAAATCAATTATAAAAAGAATTACAAATATACGGGGAACTTTTCTGCGGATATGGGAACAACTGTACGTGGGATAAAGGGTCTTGCCGATTATTCCAAAACCGGAACGTACCGGATTGCGTGGCGACACCAGCAGGACTCCAAAGCCAATCCATTTCTTACTTTCTCGGCATCCGTGGATGTGGTGAGCAACAAGTTCTATAATAATACCGTAAATAATAATTACGCCTTTAATCAAAACAACCTCAACGCGCAACAGAATTCATCAGTCAGTATTGTTAAAAGATTTCTGACTTTACCGGTCACCATTACAGGAACTTCTTCTTATTCTCAGAATTTCTCGACCGGTTTATCAGATTTAAAACTTCCGCTCATGAATGTGGCGATCAACCAGTTTTATTTATTCAAACCAAAGACGGGAATCCGACAAGGCTTATTAGAAAACATTACGGTAAATACAGGGCTGAACCTGAATAATTACGTGCAGACAAATGAGGGCGAGCTGTTTACCAAAGCGATGTGGGATAAAATGCAAACCGGACTCCGAAACAACATTACCTTAGGAACCAATACCACTATTGCGAAATTTTTCACATTCTCGGTTTCTGCGAATGTAGATAATGCGCTGACCACCAAAACACTGACGAGAAATTACAACCCACTTACCAATAAAGTAGAGGATCTGCTAAACAATAAAATCGCAGGATATTCTTCTTTCTCCACCAGCACGAGTTTACAGACTGTTCTGTACGGAATGTTAAATTTCAAAAAAAATTCATCCATTCAGGCGATTCGTCACATGATGACGCCGCAGATCGGCTTCAGTTATTCGCCGGATTTTTCTGCGGCCAGTTTCGGATATTATAAAAATTATTATAATGACCGTGGGGAAATGACGCCCTACTCTATTTTTGACCGCGGGATTATTGGCTCTCCCAACTCAGGTTTAGTACAGGCGCTAAGTTTTTCGGTCAATAATAATTTAGAGATGAAAGTAAAGTCTAAAAAAGACTCTACCGGAACGAAGAAGCTTAAGATTTTTGAAAGTTTAAATTTCAATACCAATTACAATTTCGCGGCACCCAATCATAAATGGTCGCTGTTCAGTTTCAGCGGACAAACCACCTTATTTGAAAAATTGAATTTGAACACCAACTTAACATTGGAGCCCTATCAGATTATTTTTGCCCCAGGAAGTGAAACCGGCATCAGAACAGAAAACTTCGGACATTTCAGCATACAGGGTTTCAATGCACAACTTTCTTATCCGTTGAGTGAAGCCATCTTTGGTGAAAAAGAAGAACTCGCGAAGAAATATAAAACCAAAGGAGAAATACGGAATGAAGATTATTATTTTGATGAAGATCATTACGCCAGATTTAAACAGCCCTGGACTTTAAATGTAAATGCACAGTATGGTTACACCCGAACCTTAACCCGATTCGGGAACAATGTAGCGTCATTAGGACTAGATGGCAGCATTAAATTAACGCCTTTTTGGAATATCACAGGAAACTTATATTACGATATTGTCACCAAAGAAATCGCGACCACGCAGTTAGGATTCTCCCGTGACCAAAGAAGTTTTACCATCAACTTTAACTGGATTCCCTATGGACAGTACAAAGTGTACGATTTCTTTATCGGAATCAAAGCCAACATTCTGCGTGATGCAGTGAAATATAAGGACCGAAGTTTCACCCAACCCAATGCGCCATTTTAAATTTTAAAGAATTAAACTTTAGTTTTATATTTGCCAAAAATCAATCCTATGAAATCGCCATTATCAAATACTGTAAACAAACACAAATAGAGGCGATTCCATATGACTTAAAAAAACTACCTACTTATGAAAAAGATTATCTCTACTTCGAAAGCTCCAGCTGCGATTGGACCTTATGCACAAGCGAATTTTGTGAATGGAATCCTTTATATTTCCGGGCAGATTCCCTTTAATTCAGAAACTGGCAAAATAGAAGAAGACATTGATAAAGCGACTCATCAGGTGATGAAAAATTTAGAAGCGATTCTTACTGAAGCAGGACTCACCTTCGATAACGTGGTGAAAGCAACTATTTTCCTGAAAAACATGGATGATTTCGCCGTGATGAATGACATCTATGCCTCTTACCTTAACCCGGAAAGTTATCCGGCAAGAGAAACAGTTCAGGTATCTTGTTTACCGAGAAATGTAGACATTGAAATCTCTATGATCGCACATCAATTTTAAATGAACTTTCTAAGAAATACATTTGCAGTTCTCACAGGTCTGGCTGTGGCGGCAATTCTTATTTCACTGGGAATAAGGCTGAACTCATCGTGGATTACCTACGGGGAATACGCCCCTTTTCAACGATGGGAAACACTGTTGAAATCGATGGAGCACAAACCTTATTTTTTTGTAGCCTTACTCATTTCTTCCGGCATTGCGGCGACCGTAGGCGGTGTTGTTACTGCAGTTATTGTAAAATACGCGAAAGTGGCTTATGCCATATTAATAGGTTTTATCTTGCTGTTTATGGCGATGCTGGACATCATTATTTTCCCGTATCATCCAACCTTTTATAAAATTTTAATCTTCCTTACCTTCTTCCCTTTTGCATGGATCGGCGGCAAGATTACAGAGGTAATTTATGAAAGAAAAAAAAGACAGCGACGGAAACTTAACAAATAAAAAGAAAGTGTCTCAATACTCCAACTAACCCTCAGAGATTCTAATATTTGAACCCTATGCTCGAACAGGAGTCCGTGAGAAAACCATAAAAAAAGCCGTTTCATATAGTTATGAGACGGCTTCTTTTTTATTTGTTAATCAATCCAGTTAAGGCATTTTGAATCCTCTTGTCGTAATTCTGCCCATTTCGTCAACATATTTCACCTGTACGTTTCCGCTGTAACCCTGCAGAATTTTCTCAATGTCTTTTTGGGAATTCACGGGTTTACCGTTCACTTCGATGACGATGTAATTATCGACAATTCCGATTTTCGACATTTCACTGCCATCCTGTACATTTTTGGCAATAACGCCACTGGTTAAACCATAATCGGTTTTGAATTTTTCACTTAATGGTTCGAATTCTGAGCCGATTTTCTCGGTAACACTTAAATCCGCCTTGCTTCTCAGTGAAGTTCCCCCTGTCTGGTCTTTCAAAGTCACATTTACGGTGCTTTGTTTTCCGTTACGCAGATAACTGACTGCTACTTTATCGCCTGGTCTTTTACTTCCTACCGCAAAGGACAGGTCATAATAACTGGAAACCGCCGTATTATCAACTTTGGTAATAATATCACCCGTTCTTAAACCGGCATCTTCAGCTCCCCCTTTATCGGCAACTTCAATTAAATAAACACCGTCCCCACTTTTCAGATTGCTTTTTTTCTGCTGATTGTAGGCGGCAACAGTTCTTTCATCGGAAAGATCCAAAGGCACTACGCCCAAAAATCCTCTCTGTACCAATCCAAACTGTTTGATATCTTCAACTACTTTTCTTGCTAAATTCGATGGTACCGCAAAACCGTACCCTTCATAATAACCGGTTTTGGAAGAGATCGCAGAATTAATCCCGATCAATTCACCATTCGGATTAACCAGCGCTCCACCTGAATTTCCCGGATTAATGGCCGCATCGGTCTGAATAAAGCTTTCAATCGGCGATTTAGACTGCTGGCTGAGCAAATCGATACTTCGTCCTTTTGCAGAAACAATCCCTGCGGTAACCGTAGAATTTAAACCCATCGGATTTCCGACTGCTAAAACCCATTGCCCGACTTCTACATTATCGGAATTCGCAAAATTAAGGTAAGGCAATCCTTTTTCCTCGATTTTTAAAAGGGCGATATCGGTGGTAGGATCCGTACCTACCAAATTGGCAACATAAGACTTCTTGTTAGAAAGAACGACTTCTAATTTGGTTGCACCGGCAATTACATGGTTGTTAGAAATAATATAACCGTCCGGCGAAATGATTACTCCAGAACCCATTCCGGTAGGCATATTAGGCGGCGGAGCCTGTTGCTGCTGTCTTGGATTTCCGCCAAAAGGATTGAAAAAGAAATCAAACATATCCTGATCACTTGTTCTGCTTTTTTTGTTGGAAAAGTTTTTGATACTCACTACGGCTGGAACTGTCATTTTGGCAGCTTTCACGAAGTCATCGCCTACTCCCGCCATATTAAAAGAGGCGTATTTTGCATCGCTTGTCTTGGGAGCAAAATAATTAAAATCTGAATCATGGTTTTTTACATTAAAGTAATTGAATGCGCCAAAGGTTGTGGCTCCAGACATTACTCCTACTACTGCATACGGAATCAGTTTTTTTAAGGTGTTTCTCATCGTCATAAAATATTTAAAACGTTATATTTAATTGTTTACTAAACAAATTTAGTGCTAAATCAGTATTCATAAAAAGGGGTTCGTTTCAACTTTAACTAAACATTAACAACAATTACCATATTTTAAATATTTTTATATAAATTCACCTTACCTATCCTGTTTTTTAACAATTTCTTGAGAATCATTTCCAATGACAAAATAGCAGATAAATGATGACAGACAAAAAAATCTTTGTTATATTTGAAACCTATTCTTAAAATCAAAACAAACTAATTACTTCTTTAAATTTCTAATCAGCAATATCGTATGAAACTCAATATCAAAAATGAAACAGGAAAGCTTAAATCGGTTGTTCTGGGGCAGCCTAATTCTTTAGGAGCCATTCCCACTTTAGAGGAAAGTTACGATGCGAAATCTTATGACACCATTCAGAAAGGCATTTATCCTACCGAAAAAGAGGTCATACATGAGATGAACGAATTTGAAAAAATATTAAAAAAATACGGTGTTCAGGTATTCCGTCCGGAAATTATCGAAAATTACAATCAGGTTTTTGCCCGTGACGTCGCTTTTGTTATTGATGACAAAATGATTATTTCTAATGTGATTGCCGACCGTGCGGATGAACAGGAAGCCTACCGTAAGATTTTCGAGGAAGTGAAATGGAGAGACATCATCAATCTTCCAGAAACAGCCCACATCGAAGGTGGCGACGTAATCGTCTGGAACGATTTTCTTTTCATAGGAACCTGTTTTTCTGAAGATTACAGAAATTTCAAAACCGCCCGGACCAACGAATACGCCATTAATATCCTGAAGGAGTATTTTCCTAAAAAAAGAATTCTTGATTTTGAATTAAAGAAAAACGACCGCGAACCTTATAAAGGGATCTTGCATCTCGACTGTACTTTCAATCCTGTCGGGACCGATAAATGCATAATTTATAAAGACGGTTTTGTGGATGAAAGCGATTATCTTCTGATCCTGGATATTTTCGGTGAAGAAAACTGCTTTCATGTGACCGATGAAGAAATGTTCGAAATGTATCCTAATATTTTCTCGATTTCACCGGAAATCGTCGTTTCCGACTCCTCATTTACAAGAATGAACAATCACCTGAGAAACGAATGGGGAATGACGGTGGAAGAAATTCCGTATCGTGAGATTTCGAAAATGGGTGGCTTGCTCAGATGTTCTACGATGCCTTTGGTGAGGGAATAATTTTAAAAATAGAATTCTTTTTTAACCGCAAAAGAGACAAAAAAGTAATGTGAAAATAGATTGCCAAAAGAATTCAAAAAAAACAGAATTTTTATTCCACTTACATTTTGCAATCTTTTGAGTTACTTATTATAGCAGAATGCTTTTGTATCTTTTGCGGTAAACATTTTTTCAACTGAATGACGCTAAATTTACAAAAGTCAGATTTTCAATACCATTTTTTTGAACTTTTAAATTTCTTTCAAGTACAAAACTTTGGTGTCTTTTGAGGTTTAAATAAAGGTTCTAAGAACTTAACAGTTTCAACTTTTTAATTTCATCGTCGGTAACGAAGGTATCATAATCCTTTATCGCAGAAGAATGAAAACTTTTTCCGCCCGTAAACTTTTTTAATTCCAAAATATTTTTGGAACGTACGCCGCCGCCAATCAGAATCTCAATTTGATCAGAATATTTTTCAATTAAAGTTTTCAGCATCTCTTTTCCTTCCATGGCTGTTGGTTTTCCACCGGAAGTGAGCACCGTTTTGAAACCTAATTTAATTAAAGTTTGAATAGATTTTTCCAAATCTGCGGTCCGGTCGAAAGCACGGTGAAAAGTACACGGCGTTTCTCCGGCAAGCTCGAGAAGTTCCTTATTTCTGACTACGTCAATTTCGTTGTCAGAAGTCAATACCCCAAACACAAAACCGTCTGCTCCTCCTTCTTTAAAAGTGATAATACTGTTTTTCATCTGAACAAATTCATCCTCAGAATAAAAGAAAGGCCCACCTTTGGGACGGATCATCACATAAACAGGCATTTTATAATTTCTTTTGAGATGCAAAAATTCGTAGAAGTCGGGAGTGGTACCGCCGAGCTCCTGATTATCACAGAATTCGATTCGATCCGCCATCGACTGGCAGGCGGTTTCCGCAGAGGTCACTTCAAAACAGGCAATTTCTAACATAGGTTTTTTATTGTCTATAAATTTAAGTATTTTTGTGACATAAAGGGGTGAATATCCTGCTAAAACATACAATTCATGCAAACAGCCAATACCGTTCTGATGGTAGAACCGATCGCTTTCGGTTACAATTCTCAAACTGCTCAAAACAATTATTTTCAGGTTGAACAAAAAGAAGCCGATATTCAGGAAAAAGCGCTTCAGGAATTCAATAATTTCGTTGCAAAACTTAGAGACAAAGGAATTCAGGTGATTACGGTGAAAGATACTTTAGAACCCCATTCCCCGGATTCTATTTTCCCGAATAACTGGGTGAGTTTTCATGAAGACGGAAGAGTGGCTTTGTACCCGATGTTTGCGCCCAACCGGAGAGTTGAAAGGCGCGCCGATATTTTAGATACCGTTCGCAATGAAGGCTTTGTAATTAAGGAGGTCGACGATTTATCATCTCCCGAAAATGAGGACAAATTTCTGGAAGGAACGGGAAGTATGATTTTCGACCATGACTATAAAATCGCCTACGGTTCTGTTTCTCTCCGTTTAGATGAAGAATTATTCCGTGATTTTTGTAAGCAGTTTGACTACACGCCGGTTGTTTTCCATTCGTATCAAAATGTCGGAAATCAAAGATTACCCATTTACCACACCAATGTGATGATGT
The DNA here is from genome assembly GCF_004359195.1 of Chryseobacterium salivictor. Lineage (NCBI taxonomy): Bacteria > Pseudomonadati > Bacteroidota > Flavobacteriia > Flavobacteriales > Weeksellaceae > Chryseobacterium > Chryseobacterium salivictor. The sequence goes on from NZ_CP037954.1 coordinate 593,738, forward strand.
GCGTTGCAGAACAGTTTGTGGTAATCTGCCTTGATTGTATCGATGATGAACTGGAAAGGGAAAAAGTACAGGAAGTCATCAAATCAACCGAAAAAGAAATCATTGAAATCACTGAAGAGCAGCTTCACCAGTTTGCAGGAAACATGTTACAGGTTCAAAATGGAGAAGGAACGCAATTTTTAGTGATGAGCGAAACGGCTTACAAATCACTGACTCCGGAACAAATTCAAAGAATAGAGAATTACTGCGAAATCATTTATGCCGATCTGAATACGATTGAAGTCAACGGCGGCGGAAGCGCAAGATGCATGCTGGCGGAAGTTTTCCTACCGAAGAATTAATATCAGTTATTGTGGACGAATACGAAACATCTTTTCCACAGCAATTATTTATAAGCGAACCAAACTGCAGTTTATTATAAAAAAGAAGCCACTTTATTGAGTGGCTTTTTGTTTGCAGTGTTGAATTAAAAATCCGATTTCTGACTAGTTTTGGTAGCGTTCAATGTCGGAAGAGTTTCCGTGGCTGAAGGCTACGATACTTTTTGTAACACCAATTGATTTTTACTGCCGCAGCAAAACTTTCCAACCAGATTAAAATCCCAACCCTTTTAAACATCAAAAATCCACAACATAACGTCATGGATTTTTTTTACAATTTAATATGAAGTATGAAAAATTTAAATTATCTGGTTCTGTTTTTAATGTCTTTATCAGCGCTGTCGATAGTTCGAACTTTTTTCACCTTCTGGTTTCCAAAGTTATAGACAATGGTCAGTTCCACTCCTCTTCTGTATTGATTTTGATTGACATAATTGTAATTCCCGTTTTGTTGGTAATCTTCAATAACTATTTTATGCGTATTTAAAACATCATCAAGTCCAAGCGAGAAAGTCCATTGATCCCAGATTTTTTTAATATTCAAATCTAAACTCATCAAACTGTGAAGTTGTCCCAATTCAATTTGCTGTTGGTCAACATAAAAATAATTCATCCCTAAAAACCAGGTTTTGTTTTTGTCGAGACGGATATTATTATTGGTTTGGATCAATAAACTATTCGACGCTATATGATTTTCGTAGGTTGGAAAAATATCGCCTGTCAGGGGATCCTGATTCAAACTTCCATTGTTCATATTCCGTTGCACACCGATATTAAAATTGGATGTCAAATATCCTTTAAAGAAAGTTTTCTGCATTCCAAGCATCGCACTCAACTGCTGTTTGTCACCGAAATTCGTCCGGATGTATCTCAGCTGATTTTTCCCGTCGATCACGCCTTGCAAAGGAACCTGGGTGATCTGATCTTTGGTTAAACTGTGACTCAATATCAGAAAATAAGAACTTTTATACATATAAGTCAATTCCTGATTATAGACCGAAGATGCTTTTACAAAAGGATTGTTTTGGGTATAATTAAATTCGGTTAAAATATTCCGCACCGGATTGAGTTCCCAAAAACTTGGTCTTCTCATTCTGCTGGAAAAGGCGTAGGAAATAGTATTCTTGTCATTAATTGCATAATTCATACTCAGATATGGCAGCAGCTTGTCATAATCTCTTTTGATATTTCTGAGGTTTTCATCCTGCGCATTATCAGAGTGGCCTTCGCTGTTGGTCAGTTCATACCGGGCGCCCAATTTACCGGAGAATTTTGGGGAAAATACTTTTTCAACCGTAAGATAACCGCCAAAAATATTCTCATCATATAGGAAATGGTTAGGTTGTGGATCTACAACATTTGTAATATAGTTGTACGTATCGTATTTGGTGTCATTATCAGTTTTTGTCTTGTTGAAGTTTCCACCGAAAGAAACAGTTAAATCTTTTTTAAACTTCTGAACATAATCTGCGGTTGCCGAAAAATTATGGATGACTTGCGGCTGTTCCTGATAAATTTTCAGAAGCCTTCCGCCATCATTTCCATTTTGATCAGAAGCGATGGTGAAATTATTCGAATTTTGAAATCGTTTGTACAGTAAACCTGCAACATTCAGATTCAGTTTACTTCCCAGAGAATCGGTCTTCAACTCGTAATTTAAATTCGCGGAATTGTTATAAGAACGCGCGTCTTCTTTACTTCTCGTCCAGGTATAATCGGTTTCATTTTTAACGGAATCGGTCGTGGTATTAAAAAGATTGACGGTGGAATTATAACTTCTGTTCGCCCGTGAATTATACGTTAATGCCAAACTGTTCTTGTCATTCAACTGATAATCAATATTCAGGTAACCTCCTAAATTTTTATTCGGATCTGTAATTCTTCCTTCAGACTGGTTGGTCGCGGTGCTGTTTCCGTTTTTTAAAATATAATATTGCTCCTCTATATTTTCACTGGTGTTGATGTTGGTGCTGATTCCCAACTTGTCTTTTCTGTAGTTCAGGCTTAAACCGGCACCTGTAGAATTGTAATAATTTTGCTGATTATTCATTCTCAAACTTCCGTTCAGACCGTTGCTGGCCTTCTTTTTCAAAACAATATTGATGATTCCGTCGGAAGATTCCACTTTATATTCACTTCCGGGCATGGTAATCACTTCGATTTTTTGGATATTTTCTGCCGGCGTGTTTTTTAAGAACTGAACCAAAGATTCTGCATCCATCTGCGTAACTCTTCCGTTGATGTAAATGACGGCGTTGGATTTTCCGGCAATTTTTAAAGTTTTATCGTCGGTAGAAGACACCAAAGGAGTTTCTTTTAACAGTCCGAAAGCAGTATTTCCTTTAGCAACTGGCGAAGCCGCAACATCATATACAAAACGGTCGCTTTCTTTTTTGAACACTTTTTTGGTCATTACGACTTCTTTGATTTCCTGCACTTTTGCAGAATCATTTTTTTGAGTTCCCTGTGCTAAAGCAACAAATCCGGTAAGTAGTGGGACGGTGATGATAAGTTTTTTCATGGCGTTTAATTTTAAAAAAAGAAAAAAAAGGAAGCGGTGTTATTAGTTTAGAGCAGGTTATTAGTTTGGGTTATTGGTTTTTTGCTTCCTTCTTTTATTCAGTTATAGTTTTTTTAGTAGTATTACTATGCAAAGATATGTCATTTATTTAGTATCATGCAATACAAAGTAGTGAATAAACTTAATTAAAACAACTAAATAACTGATAATCAGTAATAAAAATTTTTACTTTTTTAGAAGCTACAAATAGAAGACAACCAAACAGACCAAAACATTACCCTAAAAAACAAAAAAAGAGCAGAAATTTCTGCTCTTTTAAATAATGTGCTGCTAATCAGTTTATTCCCTGTCAAGCCTTGCCAGTTTTTTATCAACCCAAATCGTAGCGAAAGGGAAAAACGCCGACAGTAAAGCAAATACGGTATCTTCATCGTCCCAGGTATAGATTTTTCTGGCAGGAATTAAAAGCAATAAGTACAATGTAAAAAATAATCCGTGGATGTTTCCGATGATGATTATAAAAACCGTCGGCCACAAACCTTCCTGATCATACCGTTTCCAAACCATGGCAACGCAATAAAGTAGAAAGCAGGAAATGGCTTCGGCAACGCAAATCTGTTTAAACCATTTAACAATTTGCTCATGGCTATATTTTGCAAAAAAATTCTCGATAAAATGCATAGAAATCTTTGTTAAAAAACTTTAGTTAAAGTGAAGCAGCAAATTTAAGAATTATAATATTGATAAGATGAAACTGATGTTTTTCAATATTGCTTTTTGTGAACTTTAAGAAATATTTTCACGGACTTTAATAATCATAAAACTATTGTGATTTAAAATTTCCTATTTATAAAAATTACTTCCGTCCAGATACTCAAAAACTTCAGGCGGCAGCATCGGCCTCACGTTCTTACCGTCTTTAATCATCTTGCGGATTTCAGTGGCAGAAAGTTCGATAATAGGCGCTTTAATTAAAGAAACATTTTCGTGTTGTAGATATTCGTGCGCTTCTTTCGACTCCTCAAAAACTCTTGGATAAACGATGATCTGATGGTTTTTAATTAAAGTTTCTGCGTTTTTCCATTTTGAAAGACCGTTTAAATTATCTTCGCCCATAATTAAGGAGAAGGAATAATCCGGATATTTCTCATGCAGGTAAGTCAAAGTATCGATCGTATAACTCGGAATGGGCAAAGAAAACTCAACATTGGAAGCCCGCATTTTCGGATAATTCTTCACGGCAAGCTGCACCATATCCAAACGGTTATGATCTTTCAGTAAAGATTTTTTATCTTTAAACGGATTTTGCGGACTGACCACAAACCAAAGCTCATCCATATCCGTATTTTCAACAATATAATTTGCCAAAATCAAATGACCAATGTGAATGGGATTAAAACTCCCGAAAAATAAACCAATTTTTTTCATAAATAAAAGTACTGAAATGCGCAAAGTTAAGCGCCATTTCATTGAAAACAGTTAATTTGATAAAGATAAAAAAATATTGCTGAACATATAATAAACGCCCACAAATTGAGTTCAAACAAAGAAACAATTTTATTGAAAACCCTATTTCACTTTTTTTTCCTTTTTTCCTGTGTTTTTCTTAAAGCGCAGACAAAAGAATATTGGTTAATCGACGTACAGACGAACAAAAAGACGATGGCAAAAGATTCTGCTTCTGCGGTGAAATTCCTAGATTCTTTAACCCAAAACCATTACTATTTTACCGAAATAAAAAAAGTAAAAAGAGAAGGTAATTCAACACAAATCTACTTTAATAAAGGAAAAAACTACAATGAAGCACAGGTCAACCTTTCCGGTGAAATTGTAAAGAGCTTTAAATATAGACCGGAGTTTTTTACCAAGAATTTAGATTCTTTAAAAAAGGAAATCAGCGAAAAATATAGAAATCAGGGATTTGTTTTTAACCGCGTAAAATCTGAATTTAAAGGGCTGAAAGAGGAAATTGCACAAATTGAGATTTCTGTCGCTAAAGGCGAACAAAGGAAAATTGACGGCATTGTTTTGAAAGGTTATGAGAAGGTTCCGCACCGTTTTGTGAAGAATTTAGAAAAGGAATATCAGGGGAAAAGCTATCAGGAACAAACGTTAGCCAGCTTGGCACAGTCGCTGCAAAATCATCCTTTTCTATTATTGGAAAAACCACCGCAAACTTTATTTACCAAAGATTCTACTCAGGTTTTTCTTTTTCTGCAAAAGAAAAAATCCAACTCGTTCGACGGCGTTATCGGTTTTGGAAACGATAAAACGGAGAAATTTACTTTCAACGGAAGTCTTAATCTGAACTTTAGAAATATGTTTAATGGTTTCGAAACGGTAAATATTTTCTGGCAAAGAAATCCGGACAAAGGCCAGACTTTCGATTTGCAAAGTGATATTCCTTATTTGTTTAAATCAAATATTGGTGGGAATTTTAAAGTCAATATTTTCCGTCAGGATTCTACTTATGCGAACGTAAAATTAACGCCGACTTTCTATCTGCATTTGCGGAATAATCAGAAAATCGGATTGCGGGGAACCTTTGAAACATCCACCGTTCTAGATTCTCTGTACGTTCAGGGAAGAGATTACGATAAAAAAGGAATTGGAATGTGGTACGATTATTCCCAACCATCCGATGTTGAATTATTTCTCTTCAAAACCCGTCTCCGTGCCGAAGCTGATTATATCGCGACCAGTTATACGGCCGAAAATATCAACGCCAGCCAAACCAATTATTTCTTTTCGGGAGAAAGAAACTTCCATATTTCCGGGAATAATTATTTAAATTTAAGAGGAGAAACTGCGCTTCTGAATTCCAAAAACGATTTTGCGGTCAACGAATTATTGCGGTTCGGAGGTTGGAATTCTTTCCGGGGATTTAATGAAAATTCGCTGTACGCTGATTTCTACTATTTCGGAACTGCCGAATACCGCTATCTGGCCGGAAACCAGGCGTTCTTCGATGTCTTCGGCCAGTACGGCGAACTGCACAATAAAAACTTAGGACTAAAACCGAAATTGTACAGTTTGGGATTAGGTTTTAATTTTATTCTGCCAATTGGTTTAATGAGTTTTCAAATCTCCAATGGGAGTGAATTTGGAAATCCTATAAAATTCGGCGACACCAAAATCCACTGGGGAATTTTGAGCAGGTTTTAAAATAAAATTACTTTTCTATTGCTAAGGAACTAATCGACATTAAAAATTATTTTAATTTACTGCGTTTGATACTGTCCTTTTTTTTCTGTTCTGCCTGCTTTCTAAAATAGCCACGGAAAAGGAAATTGTGTTTTAGGGCTTCCAAATTATCGTTCAGTTTTTCGGTGGCTTTCTTGATATTAACCATCGTTGAATCTATATTTTTTGGTAAATCCTGATCCCCGGTAATATAATTGAGTGCACCTTTTCCGGATTTCATTTCCCTGATGTAATCATCCAGATTTTCCGTCATATCATTGATATGATTACTCGATTGCTCAAGATTGGCAAATACTGTTTTAATTTGTTCAGCCGATTCTTTATCACTCAGCAGCACTGCAGCAGCACTTTGGTCATAATTTACTTTAGAAATAATGGTATTTATTTTGGCAATCGCAGCAGAAGTACCCGCAGTCGATTTTTCGATCTGAGCCACGGACTTGCGGATGTTTTTTGCCATCAATGTATCACTCAGCATGATTCCCATTGTCCCTTTGCCTTCGAGAATTTTATGGGTAATTTTTAATAAATCCTGGGTCAGCAACGCGGCGTTTTTGTTGGTTTTACTCAGGGTGGCAAGCATCTCATCAGTCGCAATCCTGAAGCGCACATGAATCGTATCTCCGGACACTACCCGCCTTGCGTTCGGATTTTCTCCAGGAACGATGTTCACCACCATGCTGCCAACCAAACCATCGGAAGCAACTGAAGCAACTGCATCTTTCCTAATGAAGCGGCCTGCTTTTGCATCCACCGACATTTGAACTGATATTCTTCCTCCTTTCATCATTTCAATATCGCTGACTGTGCCTACATTCACACCGGAATAGCGTACATAATTTCCCGACTGCAATCCATTTACGTTCGTGAAAACAGCATAAAGCTTAATGGTTTTACTAAACATCTGCTGTTGCTGGCCAATGAAATAAAGGGCAGCAATAAGAAGTACGGTTCCGACCACTACAAAAATACCGACTTTTACTTTCTCTCCAGATTTTTCCATCATTTTAGTTTTTAAAGAATGCCCGCACTTTTTCGTCTTTAGAAGCAGAAAGTTCCGCAAAAGTTCCTTCAATATAATTAATGCCATCGATCAGCAAAATCATTCGGTTCGCGATTACCCTTGCACAATCTACATCATGAGTGATGATGAGCGACGAAGTACGGTATTTGTCCTGGATCGTCCGCATCAGTTGGATAATTTCCTTTGCTGTGATTGGATCCAAACCTGTTGTGGGTTCATCATACATAATAATTTTCGGTTTCAGAATTAATGCCCGCGCCAATGCCACTCTGCGCTGCATGCCACCTGAAAGTTCGGAAGGCATCAAATCGATGGCATTTTCCAAACCGACATTAGCCAAAGCTTCTCTAACCAAAAATTCGGTTCCCTGAAAATTTTTAATTTTATCTTTATGATGCCGCAGGGGAAATTCAAGATTTTCGCGAACGGTCATCGAATCATACAGTGCGCTTCCCTGAAAAAGAAAACCGATCTCGGTACGCAGCATATCCAGTTCGTCATGTCCCACTGCAGTAATATCGTGATCATTAATAGTGATACTCCCGCTATCGGGCTGCATCAAACCCACAAGACATTTAATCATTACCGATTTACCCGCACCCGATTTACCCATGACCACTAAGTTTTCTCCTTCATAGAGTTTCAGGTTGAAACCATTAAGCACATGATTGTCACCAAAACTTTTATGGAGGTTTTTCATCTCCAGGACGATTTTTATGTTTTTTACGGTATTCATCTACACATCAAAAAAAATATCGGTTACAAATACAGCAATAAAATCAATGATAAACAAAAGCATCGATGTATACACCACAGCAGAATTAGATGCATCTCCTACTCCTACAGTACCATTGGAGCAGTTGTATCCTTTATAACAACCGACCAGACCAATAGCAAACCCAAAAAAATAAGTTTTTATCGTTGCCGGAATAATATCGCTAAAACTAAGTGCACTGAAAACTTTGTTGAAATAGAGCATATAAGAGACATCTCCTTTCATATTTTCAATAATAGCCGAACCCAGCAGCGAAACAGCATCTCCCATAATGACTAAAAGCGGCAGCATTAACGTGGTGGCTGCGATCCGCGTAACAACTAAATATTTAAAAGGATTGGTGCCGGAAACTTCCATAGCGTCGATCTGCTCGGTAACCCTCATAGAACCGAGTTCGGCCCCAATTCCCGATCCGATTCTGCCGGCACAGATAAGGGCGATAATTACTGGGCCGATCTCACGAACGATCGAAATACTGACCATATCCGGCATCCAGGATTGCGCGCCAAACTGTATCAAAGTCGGCCGCGATTGTAATGTAAATACCAGTCCCAAAATAAAACCCGTAACTCCCACCAATAATAAGGAACGGTTTCCCATATTATAACATTGCCGGATAAGCTCCTTAAACTCAAACGGTGGCTTGAAAACTTCCCTGAAAAAGCGTCCCGCAAATAAAGTCATATCTCCTATTTCGGAGAAAAATGATTTTGCGTTAGCCGATATGGAATTTGGATTGAACATACAAAAAATGTATTAATCAAAGTTAGTAATTATTCAGGCTAATTATAATGACTTTATGAAAGTTTAATACTGTAGAAATTTTATTAAAAAAAGCAAAAAAGATATTTTATCGGTTTTCAAATCAAATAATATTATTGAAAATCATATTTAACCGAATGTTTTTCACGAAGGTTTACCTCTCCGAAAAATAAGCAGTCTGTATTTTGAAATGCGGAATGTTTTTATCTACCTGCAATCAAATAGTATTTCTAAAGGTTCAGCATTATGCGACGAATTTCAGAGTAAGTTTCTATCGAAATCAATGGTAATTTATTTAGGTAGATCAGCCGTTTTATACCCTTTCAATTTTACCACAATCTACTTCACATATTTCCGCACAAATAAATATCGATCTGTTTAGGTGGAAAAGCAACGATGCAGTATACTTTTAAAAGAATCGCTATTATCCTGCTCTATATAGAAATCATTTAACTGCAATTCGTGTGGTTCCGTTTATTAATCACTTCCGACGTTTGCGGAAATCACGGGCTGCTTTAGCTTGAAAGCAAGGTGGTTGTATCATCCTGGTTTTCCACACAATGTATATTTAAAGGTTTAAAATCCATTTTTCAAATCATCGTCAAAGCTTTCATCTGGTTTGTTGCATCTTTCTAACAGGACAAAATCTTTCCACGGGCAATCAGGTCCGTAACCTGAGCAATAATCAAAATGAACGTCTTTTGGACGAGATAAACTGGCGACTAGTTCACTCTTTTCAATGAGTTTAGAGTACAAAAAAACCTCAATCAAATAAATGATTGGGTTAAAAAACTGGTTTCGTGTCTTGTTCTTGGTACTTTTAAAATCATCTCTTTGCCAAATCCCCTGGCTTTTCTCTCCCGGTATCCATTGCCATAGTCTCCTTCATTCTCCTGCTGATGAAGATGTCTTTCACTTTTCATAAAAGCATTTAAGGTTAATTGCATCAATAAGTTGCTCCCATTTTCAGAATTTGCGACATTTAATAATAAATCCGAAATTTGTTCTGTGTAAAGTTCATAAGTCTGTACATTTATTTGTTGTAATTTAAAAATACAACTTTTTACTTTACACACTTTTTTAGTACAGTATCAACTTTTTGCTTAGTCCCCAAGTTTTGAAACTGATCCTTTTCTTTTTTATTTCAGTATTTTCTCTGATTTCAGGTCACAAAAAAAAGCCCATCAAAATAAATTGATGAGCTTTAAAAAAACTGGCGGCGACCTACTCTCCCGCGTTAGCAGTACCATCGGCGCTAGAGGGCTTAACTTCTGTGTTCGGAATGGGAACAGGTGAGCCCCTCTGCTAAAACCACCCTAAAGGTTGTTTTGTACAAAAGGTTGTACAGTATATGTATATTAGTAGGTTATAGATGCTAGGTGGTAGACCGTGGTCTATCATCTATCCGTCTATCATCTTTTAGTCTAACTAAAAAATCGATAAAAACGTTCACAAAGAGCAAACCTTGTTGCACTTCCAAGTACCTTAATTAGGCAATAAATCTACGGGTAATTAGTACTACTCGGCTATGACATTACTGCCTTTACACCTATAGCCTATCAACGTTGTCATCTCCAACGACCCTTAAAAGATGTCTCATCTTGAGGCAGGTTTCGCACTTATATGCTTTCAGTGCTTATCCTTTCCAAACGTAGCTACTCAGCGGTGCTCCTGGCGGAACAACTGATACACCAGAGGTTTGTTCAAATCGGTCCTCTCGTACTAGATTCAAGCCCTCTCAAACATCTAACGCCCGCAATAGATAGAGACCGAACTGTCTCACGACGTTCTGAACCCAGCTCGCGTGCCACTTTAATGGGCGAACAGCCCAACCCTTGGGACCTTCTCCAGCCCCAGGATGTGACGAGCCGACATCGAGGTGCCGAACCTCCCCGTCGATATGAGCTCTTGGGGGAGACTAGCCTGTTATCCCCGGAGTACCTTTTATCCTATGAGCGATGGCCCTTCCATACGGAACCACCGGATCACTATGTCCTGCTTTCGCACCTGATCGACTTGTAGGTCTCACAGTCAAGCACCCTTATGCCATTACACTCTACGCACGGTTACCAAGCGTGCTGAGGGTACCTTTGAAAGCCTCCGTTACTCTTTTGGAGGCGACCACCCCAGTCAAACTACCCACCACGCAATGTCCTTCCGTTAAGAAGTTAGGCTCCAAATAAACAAAGGGTGGTATTTCAACGTTGACTCCACCGACACTAGCGTGCCAGCTTCAAAGTCTCCCACCTATCCTACACATTGTTTATTCAAAGTCAATACGAAGTTATAGTAAAGGTTCACAGGGTCTTTTCGTCCCATTGCGGGTACTCGGCATCTTCACCGAGACTACAATTTCACAGAGCTCATGGTTGAGACAGTGCCCAGATCGTTACACCATTCGTGCAGGTCGGAACTTACCCGACAAGGAATTTCGCTACCTTAGGACCGTTATAGTTACGGCCGCCGTTTACTGGGGCTTCAGTTAATTGCTTCGGTTACCCTAACAACCTTCCTTAACCTTCCAGCACCGGGCAGGTGTCAGACCCTATACAGCATCTTTCGATTTAGCAGAGTCCTGTGTTTTTGATAAACAGTCGCCTGGGCCTCTTTACTGAGGCCAGCATTGCTGCTGGCGTCCCTTCTTCCGAAGTTACGAGACTATTTTGCCTAGTTCCTTAACCATGATTCACTCTAGCACCTTAGGATTCTCTCCTCGACTACCTGTGTCGGTTTTGGTACGAGTTGCTTCACTTCGGCTTTTCTTGGAAGCACTTTCCCTACAACAACTTCGCCCGAAGGCTAGGTCTTGACTATTCCGTCAGTCTCCAGTAAGTACGGCACTCCGTCCCCTTTTTAGTGTGAGCAAGTATGGGAATATTAACCCATTATCCATCCACTTCCCCTTTCGGGTTCGCGTTAGGTCCCGACTAACCCTCAGCTGATTAGCATGGCTGAGGAAACCTTAGTCTTTCGGTGAGGGGGTTTCTCGCCCCCTTTATCGTTACTTATGCCTACATTTTCTTTTCTGTCCGCTCCACAACATCTCACGACACTGCTTCGGCGCAAACAGAATGCTCCCCTACCAGATATAATTCAAAAATTATAAATCCATAGCTTCGGTACTATACTTATGCCCGATTATTATCCATGCCGAACCGCTCGACTAGTGAGCTGTTACGCACTCTTTAAATGAATGGCTGCTTCCAAGCCAACATCCTAGCTGTCAATGCAGTTCAACCGCGTTATTTCAACTTAGTATAGATTTGGGGACCTTAGCTGTTGGTCCGGGTTCTTTCCCTCTCGGACATGGACCTTAGCACCCATGCCCTCACTGCTGCGAAACATTTATTAGCATTCGGAGTTTGTCAGGAATTGGTAGGATTTGACTCCCCCGCATCCAATCAGTAGCTCTACCTCTAATAAACTTGTCGCAACGCTGCACCTAAATGCATTTCGGGGAGTACGAGCTATCTCCCAGTTTGATTGGCCTTTCACCCCTACCCACAAGTCATCCGAAGACTTTTCAACGTCAACCGGTTCGGTCCTCCACTTTGTGTTACCAAAGCTTCAACCTGCCCATGGGTAGATCACAAGGTTTCGCGTCTAATACTACTAACTAAGCGCCCTATTCAGACTCGCTTTCGCTCCGCCTCCGTACCTGAAGTACTTAAGCTCGCTAGTAAAATTAACTCGTAGGCTCATTATGCAAAAGGCACGCCGTCACCCAACTTGTGGGCTCCGACCGCTTGTAGGCGTACGGTTTCAGGTTCTCTTTCACCCTTCTATTCGAAGTGCTTTTCACCTTTCCTTCACAGTACTTGTTCACTATCGGTCTTTCAGGAGTATTTAGCCTTGGAGGATGGTCCCCCCATATTCAGACAGGATTTCACGTGTCCCGCCCTACTCATTTATCATCTATGTATGCCTTTTAAATACCGGGCTATCACCGTCTATGGCTGTTCTTTCCAGAACATTCTTCTAAACATATAAAGACTTTTGGGCTAATCCGCGTTCGCTCGCCACTACTTACGGAATCTCTTCGATTTCTTTTCCTCCGGGTACTTAGATGTTTCAGTTCTCCGGGTTTGCTCTCTAATAAATTAGAGTGACTGGTCTTCAACCAGCCGGGTTGCCCCATTCGGACATCTGCGGATCAATTCGTGTGTGCCGATCCCCGCAGCTTTTCGCAGCTTACCACGTCCTTCGTCGCCTCTGAAAGCCTAGGCATCCGCCATACGCCCTTAACGATTTCTTTCCTAATAATATATTAGTTCAGTTTTTTGTCTAACATTGCTGTTAGACTAGTTTTATTTAAACTCGGCACTCGAAAGTGCTCGGTTTTCTCTTTGTGATGTTCTTATCGTTAATGTCAATGATCTTGTATCTTATTAATCGTCTAATGAACAGAAATTGTTTTTGGCTCTTTCCGTAACTTTTAAACTAAACGCTTAATACGTGAATAATTAAGGTATCGCTCCTTATAATAAACATTCTATTATGTCTATTCTGCCTCCTCTGGCATCATTCTTAATTCTATATTGTAAATATCTTCTGTGCTTGCTTCTTTTTGAAGCGTTTCGTTACATCTCTGTAACTATTCTCACTATATTGCTATAGTATCGTGGAGAATAAGGGAGTCGAACCCTTGACCTCCTGCGTGCAAGGCAGGCGCTCTAGCCAACTGAGCTAATTCCCCGCTAGTCTGAGTAGGTGAGTGATCAGTAATTGAGTCTTTGAGTACTGCTACTCTACAACTCATCTATTTTACAACTCCTGTACTCGCAATTAGTAGTCTCGGGCAGGCTCGAACTGCCGACCTCTACATTATCAGTGTAGCGCTCTAACCAGCTGAGCTACGAGACTCTCAATGAGTAATGGGTGATGGGTAATTAGTAATGTTTTTACTTAATTCCTCCCTCATACTCTATCTCCTTCCCTGATTACTAATCCTAGTGGGTATATTTTTTAAATAATCAACCGTCCAAATAAGAAAAAACTGAAGCTAACTTTGAGCAAGTGCTCTGATACTTGCGTATCGTGTTGTTTGTTTATACTCTCCTAACGGAGAGTCTCAAAAATGAGATGTTCCAGCCGCACCTTCCGGTACGGCTACCTTGTTACGACTTAGCCCTAGTTACCTGTTTTACCCTAGGCAGCTCCTTTTACGGTCACCGACTTCAGGTACCCCAGACTTCCATGGCTTGACGGGCGGTGTGTACAAGGCCCGGGAACGTATTCACCGCGCCATGGCTGATGCGCGATTACTAGCGATTCCAGCTTCATAGAGTCGAGTTGCAGACTCCAATCCGAACTGAGACCGGCTTTCGAGATTTGCATCACATCGCTGTGTAGCTGCCCTCTGTACCGGCCATTGTATTACGTGTGTGGCCCAAGACGTAAGGGCCGTGATGATTTGACGTCATCCCCACCTTCCTCTCTACTTGCGTAGGCAGTCTCACTAGAGTCCTCAACTAAATGTTAGCAACTAGTGACAGGGGTTGCGCTCGTTGCAGGACTTAACCTAACACCTCACGGCACGAGCTGACGACAACCATGCAGCACCTTGAAAAATGTCTTGCGAAAGGTCTATTTCTAAACCGGTCATTTCCCATTTAAGTCTTGGTAAGGTTCCTCGCGTATCATCGAATTAAACCACATAATCCACCGCTTGTGCGGGCCCCCGTCAATTCCTTTGAGTTTCATTCTTGCGAACGTACTCCCCAGGTGGCTAACTTATCACTTTCGCTTGGTCTCTGAGACTTGCGCCCCAAAAACGAGTTAGCATCGTTTACGGCGTGGACTACCAGGGTATCTAATCCTGTTCGCTCCCCACGCTTTCGTCCCTCAGCGTCAGTTAAATTATGGTAACCTGCCTTCGCAATTGGTGTTCTAAGTAATATCTATGCATTTCACCGCTACACTACTTATTCCAGCTACCTCTAATTTACTCAAGACCGACAGTATCAACGGCAGTTTCATAGTTAAGCTATGAGATTTCACCACTGACTTATCGGCCCGCCTGCGGACCCTTTAAACCCAATAAATCCGGATAACGCTTGCACCCTCCGTATTACCGCGGCTGCTGGCACGGAGTTAGCCGGTGCTTATTCGTACAGTACCTTCAGCTATCTACACGTAGATAGGTTTATCCCTGTACAAAAGAAGTTTACAATCCGTAGGACCGTCATCCTTCACGCGGGATGGCTGGATCAGGCTCTCACCCATTGTCCAATATTCCTCACTGCTGCCTCCCGTAGGAGTCTGGTCCGTGTCTCAGTACCAGTGTGGGGGATCTCCCTCTCAGGACCCCTAAAGATCATCGACTTGGTGAGCCGTTACCTCACCAACTATCTAATCTTGCGCGTGCCCATCTCTATCCACCGGAGTTTTCAATATTAAATGATGCCATCTAATATATTATGGAGTATTAATCTTCCTTTCGAAAGGCTATTCCCCTGATAAAGGTAGGTTGCACACGTGTTACGCACCCGTACGCCGCTCTCTCTATTCCGAAGAATAAATACCGCTCGGCTTGCATGTGTTAGGCCTCCCGCTAGCGTTCATCCTGAGCCAGGATCAAACTCTCCATTGTATGTTTGTCTGACTCACTCAAAGTTATTATCGCTTTAGTTTTTCCTTACTTTTTTGGTTGTTATTTGTATGTCAATGATCTATTGTTCTTTTCGCTTATATCCGGAAACTCTTTCTGTCGTTCGTTCCGAATTGCGAGTGCAAAAGTATAACGTTTTTTATTAATGACCAAATGTTTTTGAAAGAAATTTAAAAGTTTTTTAAGTAACCAATAATCTCTCCTCATACCCATCCAATCCGCTTCTCCTTCGCTCCCATACTCTTTCGATTTGGGATTGCAAAGATAAGAAGTTTTTGTTAATCCACAAGCTTTTTTAAAATTAAATAAAAGAAATCTAATACTCCTACCCTTTCTATATTACCTGCTCTGTCTACTTCGCTACTCTGTTTTTTAGAGTGGTGCAAATGTAAACACACTTAAAATATCTCGCAACTCTTTTGTGAACTTTTAGTAACATTGAAGAAAATATTTTTATAATGCTATGATTGACAGAATGCTACAGCTTCATAAAGTTATCCACTTTATCAAAAGTATCCATTTTGCGGTAAGGATAGAAGCGGAAATCCCGCAGCAAGCGCAGGCTTTAGCCAAGGCGTGAGGAATTGAAACGGATAGCCCGACCCGAAAGTGGGAAAACGATACGGTGCTTGGCTAAACCCGCAGAGCAATAAAAAGTACATTTGTGCTGGATAAGTAAATAAATTTTGGATCACTTTTCTTTAGTAAAAGAATAAAACACTATCAAAACGAATAGAATTTGAAAAGTTTTACAATAAAAACATAATGATGGATTTTTAAGCTTGGAACTTATTTCGCATTTATAATTTAAAGAAGATTTACTACAGCATGACTAAGTAATGAGTGTATTAAAGAGATACATTAGTTTCTCTTCTAATATTATCGCAAATTTCGGTCAAGTCTATATGATTTCCAGGTGATCTGGATTATCCTCAGTATGAAATATAAGAAGATGTCGAAATCTTAAAAGCTGAAGTTAAAACTTATTTTTTCTGAGAGAAAGAGTAAAACTTGGGAAAAAAGATAAATGTCAAAATTTTGCTATATGATAAATAAAACAGAAGTCCTAAAATTTTATTACCTGAACTTTTGATTCACCATTTTGAGATTGTGCAATTTCAAGAAGTAAATAAAGTACTGCATCTTTATTTTGAAGAAAAAAAATGTTTCCCAAAGGGTTTTCTACTTGAAATAACAGTCGATAACTTTCCACTTGCATAAAAAGTTACTAAAACTACATATCATACGCCGAAGATGATGGGTGTAAAATCCGCAGCCATTATTATACGGAATTGCAATCTCATGGACAAAGTAACTCGCATAAAACAGAATTTTGCAGAGTTTTAAAAAATCAGCCGATACAACTCCTGAAATTGAATTTTTTGAAAATGGTGATACCAGAAAGCAACTCTGGGTAAGAAGCCGATATTTTCTCTATAAGACCAGGGAAAAGTGGACATCAACACAAAATGAAAGAACGAAAATACCTTTCTCTCACTATCCTGATTTAGAAAAAGCATATAATTTATCAGACGGGGTGAGGGAAATTTACAATCAAAATATTCAAAAGTCTGTAGCAATCCTAGAATTGCACATTGGTTCAAAGAAGTAGAAGAATGTGGGTTTCATTTTTAGTACTCATGAAGACCAGTATAAATCATTATAATGATATTCTCAATTATTTTGACCAAAGAAGTACCAATGGTTCGGCAGAATCTTTTAATGCAAAAATAAAAAACTTCAGATTACAAATTGAGGGGTATAAGACAAAGTGCTTTTCCTTTTCAGATTATCCAAAATTTTTGCTTAGTCCCCAAGTTTTGCTACTGATCCCTTTCTTTTATATTTCAGTATTTTCCCTGATTTCAGGTCACAAAAAAAGCCCATCAAAATAAATTGATGAGCTTTAAAAAAACTGGCGGCGACCTACTCTCCCGCGTTAGCAGTACCATCGGCGCTAGAGGGCTTAACTTCTGTGTTCGGAATGGGAACAGGTGAGCCCCTCTGCTAAAACCACCCTAAAGGTTGTTTTGTACAAAAGGTTGTACAGTATATGTATATTAGTAGGTTATAGATGCTAGGTGGTAGACCGTGGTCTATCATCTATCCGTCTATCATCTTTTAGTCTAACTAAAAAATCGATAAAAACGTTCACAAAGAGCAAACCTTGTTGCACTTCCAAGTACCTTAATTAGGCAATAAATCTACGGGTAATTAGTACTACTCGGCTATGACATTACTGCCTTTACACCTATAGCCTATCAACGTTGTCATCTCCAACGACCCTTAAAAGATGTCTCATCTTGAGGCAGGTTTCGCACTTATATGCTTTCAGTGCTTATCCTTTCCAAACGTAGCTACTCAGCGGTGCTCCTGGCGGAACAACTGATACACCAGAGGTTTGTTCAAATCGGTCCTCTCGTACTAGATTCAAGCCCTCTCAAACATCTAACGCCCGCAATAGATAGAGACCGAACTGTCTCACGACGTTCTGAACCCAGCTCGCGTGCCACTTTAATGGGCGAACAGCCCAACCCTTGGGACCTTCTCCAGCCCCAGGATGTGACGAGCCGACATCGAGGTGCCGAACCTCCCCGTCGATATGAGCTCTTGGGGGAGACTAGCCTGTTATCCCCGGAGTACCTTTTATCCTATGAGCGATGGCCCTTCCATACGGAACCACCGGATCACTATGTCCTGCTTTCGCACCTGATCGACTTGTAGGTCTCACAGTCAAGCACCCTTATGCCATTACACTCTACGCACGGTTACCAAGCGTGCTGAGGGTACCTTTGAAAGCCTCCGTTACTCTTTTGGAGGCGACCACCCCAGTCAAACTACCCACCACGCAATGTCCTTCCGTTAAGAAGTTAGGCTCCAAATAAACAAAGGGTGGTATTTCAACGTTGACTCCACCGACACTAGCGTGCCAGCTTCAAAGTCTCCCACCTATCCTACACATTGTTTATTCAAAGTCAATACGAAGTTATAGTAAAGGTTCACAGGGTCTTTTCGTCCCATTGCGGGTACTCGGCATCTTCACCGAGACTACAATTTCACAGAGCTCATGGTTGAGACAGTGCCCAGATCGTTACACCATTCGTGCAGGTCGGAACTTACCCGACAAGGAATTTCGCTACCTTAGGACCGTTATAGTTACGGCCGCCGTTTACTGGGGCTTCAGTTAATTGCTTCGGTTACCCTAACAACCTTCCTTAACCTTCCAGCACCGGGCAGGTGTCAGACCCTATACAGCATCTTTCGATTTAGCAGAGTCCTGTGTTTTTGATAAACAGTCGCCTGGGCCTCTTTACTGAGGCCAGCATTGCTGCTGGCGTCCCTTCTTCCGAAGTTACGAGACTATTTTGCCTAGTTCCTTAACCATGATTCACTCTAGCACCTTAGGATTCTCTCCTCGACTACCTGTGTCGGTTTTGGTACGAGTTGCTTCACTTCGGCTTTTCTTGGAAGCACTTTCCCTACAACAACTTCGCCCGAAGGCTAGGTCTTGACTATTCCGTCAGTCTCCAGTAAGTACGGCACTCCGTCCCCTTTTTAGTGTGAGCAAGTATGGGAATATTAACCCATTATCCATCCACTTCCCCTTTCGGGTTCGCGTTAGGTCCCGACTAACCCTCAGCTGATTAGCATGGCTGAGGAAACCTTAGTCTTTCGGTGAGGGGGTTTCTCGCCCCCTTTATCGTTACTTATGCCTACATTTTCTTTTCTGTCCGCTCCACAACATCTCACGACACTGCTTCGGCGCAAACAGAATGCTCCCCTACCAGATATAATTCAAAAATTATAAATCCATAGCTTCGGTACTATACTTATGCCCGATTATTATCCATGCCGAACCGCTCGACTAGTGAGCTGTTACGCACTCTTTAAATGAATGGCTGCTTCCAAGCCAACATCCTAGCTGTCAATGCAGTTCAACCGCGTTATTTCAACTTAGTATAGATTTGGGGACCTTAGCTGTTGGTCCGGGTTCTTTCCCTCTCGGACATGGACCTTAGCACCCATGCCCTCACTGCTGCGAAACATTTATTAGCATTCGGAGTTTGTCAGGAATTGGTAGGATTTGACTCCCCCGCATCCAATCAGTAGCTCTACCTCTAATAAACTTGTCGCAACGCTGCACCTAAATGCATTTCGGGGAGTACGAGCTATCTCCCAGTTTGATTGGCCTTTCACCCCTACCCACAAGTCATCCGAAGACTTTTCAACGTCAACCGGTTCGGTCCTCCACTTTGTGTTACCAAAGCTTCAACCTGCCCATGGGTAGATCACAAGGTTTCGCGTCTAATACTACTAACTAAGCGCCCTATTCAGACTCGCTTTCGCTCCGCCTCCGTACCTGAAGTACTTAAGCTCGCTAGTAAAATTAACTCGTAGGCTCATTATGCAAAAGGCACGCCGTCACCCAACTTGTGGGCTCCGACCGCTTGTAGGCGTACGGTTTCAGGTTCTCTTTCACCCTTCTATTCGAAGTGCTTTTCACCTTTCCTTCACAGTACTTGTTCACTATCGGTCTTTCAGGAGTATTTAGCCTTGGAGGATGGTCCCCCCATATTCAGACAGGATTTCACGTGTCCCGCCCTACTCATTTATCATCTATGTATGCCTTTTAAATACCGGGCTATCACCGTCTATGGCTGTTCTTTCCAGAACATTCTTCTAAACATATAAAGACTTTTGGGCTAATCCGCGTTCGCTCGCCACTACTTACGGAATCTCTTCGATTTCTTTTCCTCCGGGTACTTAGATGTTTCAGTTCTCCGGGTTTGCTCTCTAATAAATTAGAGTGACTGGTCTTCAACCAGCCGGGTTGCCCCATTCGGACATCTGCGGATCAATTCGTGTGTGCCGATCCCCGCAGCTTTTCGCAGCTTACCACGTCCTTCGTCGCCTCTGAAAGCCTAGGCATCCGCCATACGCCCTTAACGATTTCTTTCCTAATAATATATTAGTTCAGTTTTTTGTCTAACATTGCTGTTAGACTAGTTTTATTTAAACTCGGCACTCGAAAGTGCTCGGTTTTCTCTTTGTGATGTTCTTATCGTTAATGTCAATGATCTTGTATCTTATTAATCGTCTAATGAACAGAAATTGTTTTTGGCTCTTTCCGTAACTTTTAAACTAAACGCTTAATACGTGAATAATTAAGGTATCGCTCCTTATAATAAACATTCTATTATGTCTATTCTGCCTCCTCTGGCATCATTCTTAATTCTATATTGTAAATATCTTCTGTGCTTGCTTCTTTTTGAAGCGTTTCGTTACATCTCTGTAACTATTCTCACTATATTGCTATAGTATCGTGGAGAATAAGGGAGTCGAACCCTTGACCTCCTGCGTGCAAGGCAGGCGCTCTAGCCAACTGAGCTAATTCCCCGCTAGTCTGAGTAGGTGAGTGATCAGTAATTGAGTCTTTGAGTACTGCTACTCTACAACTCATCTATTTTACAACTCCTGTACTCGCAATTAGTAGTCTCGGGCAGGCTCGAACTGCCGACCTCTACATTATCAGTGTAGCGCTCTAACCAGCTGAGCTACGAGACTCTCAATGAGTAATGGGTGATGGGTAATTAGTAATGTTTTTACTTAATTCCTCCCTCATACTCTATCTCCTTCCCTGATTACTAATCCTAGTGGGTATATTTTTTAAATAATCAACCGTCCAAATAAGAAAAAACTGAAGCTAACTTTGAGCAAGTGCTCTGATACTTGCGTATCGTGTTGTTTGTTTATACTCTCCTAACGGAGAGTCTCAAAAATGAGATGTTCCAGCCGCACCTTCCGGTACGGCTACCTTGTTACGACTTAGCCCTAGTTACCTGTTTTACCCTAGGCAGCTCCTTTTACGGTCACCGACTTCAGGTACCCCAGACTTCCATGGCTTGACGGGCGGTGTGTACAAGGCCCGGGAACGTATTCACCGCGCCATGGCTGATGCGCGATTACTAGCGATTCCAGCTTCATAGAGTCGAGTTGCAGACTCCAATCCGAACTGAGACCGGCTTTCGAGATTTGCATCACATCGCTGTGTAGCTGCCCTCTGTACCGGCCATTGTATTACGTGTGTGGCCCAAGACGTAAGGGCCGTGATGATTTGACGTCATCCCCACCTTCCTCTCTACTTGCGTAGGCAGTCTCACTAGAGTCCTCAACTAAATGTTAGCAACTAGTGACAGGGGTTGCGCTCGTTGCAGGACTTAACCTAACACCTCACGGCACGAGCTGACGACAACCATGCAGCACCTTGAAAAATGTCTTGCGAAAGGTCTATTTCTAAACCGGTCATTTCCCATTTAAGTCTTGGTAAGGTTCCTCGCGTATCATCGAATTAAACCACATAATCCACCGCTTGTGCGGGCCCCCGTCAATTCCTTTGAGTTTCATTCTTGCGAACGTACTCCCCAGGTGGCTAACTTATCACTTTCGCTTGGTCTCTGAGACTTGCGCCCCAAAAACGAGTTAGCATCGTTTACGGCGTGGACTACCAGGGTATCTAATCCTGTTCGCTCCCCACGCTTTCGTCCCTCAGCGTCAGTTAAATTATGGTAACCTGCCTTCGCAATTGGTGTTCTAAGTAATATCTATGCATTTCACCGCTACACTACTTATTCCAGCTACCTCTAATTTACTCAAGACCGACAGTATCAACGGCAGTTTCATAGTTAAGCTATGAGATTTCACCACTGACTTATCGGCCCGCCTGCGGACCCTTTAAACCCAATAAATCCGGATAACGCTTGCACCCTCCGTATTACCGCGGCTGCTGGCACGGAGTTAGCCGGTGCTTATTCGTACAGTACCTTCAGCTATCTACACGTAGATAGGTTTATCCCTGTACAAAAGAAGTTTACAATCCGTAGGACCGTCATCCTTCACGCGGGATGGCTGGATCAGGCTCTCACCCATTGTCCAATATTCCTCACTGCTGCCTCCCGTAGGAGTCTGGTCCGTGTCTCAGTACCAGTGTGGGGGATCTCCCTCTCAGGACCCCTAAAGATCATCGACTTGGTGAGCCGTTACCTCACCAACTATCTAATCTTGCGCGTGCCCATCTCTATCCACCGGAGTTTTCAATATTAAATGATGCCATCTAATATATTATGGAGTATTAATCTTCCTTTCGAAAGGCTATTCCCCTGATAAAGGTAGGTTGCACACGTGTTACGCACCCGTACGCCGCTCTCTCTATTCCGAAGAATAAATACCGCTCGGCTTGCATGTGTTAGGCCTCCCGCTAGCGTTCATCCTGAGCCAGGATCAAACTCTCCATTGTATGTTTGTCTGACTCACTCAAAGTTATTATCGCTTTAGTTTTTCCTTACTTTTTTGGTTGTTATTTGTATGTCAATGATCTATTGTTCTTTTCGCTTATATCCGGAAACTCTTTCTGTCGTTCGTTCCGAATTGCGAGTGCAAAAGTATAACGTTTTTTATTAATGACCAAATGTTTTTGAAAGAAATTTAAAAGTTTTTTAAGTAACCAATAATCTCTCCTCATACCCATCCAATCCGCTTCTCCTTCGCTCCCATACTCTTTCGATTTGGGATTGCAAAGATAAGAAGTTTTTGTTAATCCACAAGCTTTTTTAAAATTAAATAAAAGAAATCTAATACTCCTACCCTTTCTATATTACCTGCTCTGTCTACTTCGCTACTCTGTTTTTTAGAGTGGTGCAAATGTAGGATTACTATCTGTATCCCGCAACTTATTTTGGGACTAATTAGGAAATGTGAATAACTAATATTGCAACTTATTAATTAATAGTAAAATACAAAATATTTAGAGTTATCCACTTTATGTGAGGCAGCATTTTTTCAGCAGCAAGCACACATTAATCCCAGCATATACAAGCATTCTGGGTGCTGACCGGCTTTGTCTGTCCGCTATTATTTGCAGCACTGGCAACTTAAAAACTGAAAAGAGGCGAAATTTCAACCCATGTTTCCAAGGAAATGATGGGAATATTCTAAAAAAGGCTTTATTATATAAAGAGTAGATTGTCTTTAAGAAAAAAAACATCTATTAATACAGAGATTCCCCCATTTGTAATGTATTCCCTCCTCATTATTCGCTGTGTTTTTTTTTAAAATCATTTCATCAGCAATTCTGAACCACCCAGCTATATCGTCATCAACATAAAACAAAGATAATTGGCATTAACAAGAATATAATTTCTATAACCATTTTTAGAATTTGCTAAAGCCATTCAAAACAAAAATCCCACTCTTTCGAATGGGATTGTATATTATTGAATTAAATATTATTTATTCAACTGCTTGTTCAGATCAATTGCATCCTGATAAGAAGGATTTAACTGCAATGATTTACTCACGTAATCTTTGGCTTTTGCCGGATTAGTATCTTTTTCTAAATAAGCTACTGCAAAATACGCGTAAGAAAGAATCTCTTTGCTGCTTTCAACTTCTGCAGGCTTCACAGTTGCAATAAATTTCTCGTAAGCGATTTTAGCCAATTCTTTATGGCCAGCTTGCTGCTGCGCATAGCCTTGACTATAATAAGCTGGTGCCCAGTCAGGCAACAATCCACTCATTTTTTGCCAAGAGAGAATCGCGCCGTTCCAGTTCTTAACTTCCTGGTATGCGTTTGCCAACTTGAACAATGCATCAGTATCCTGAGGATTTGCGGCCACTTGTTTTTTCAATGCTTCGATTTCCGGACTGGTCGCTCCTGCGTCGACAGCAGCTTGATTGACGCCACCGCCACCTTTGATTTTCACCAATTCGTCATCCCACTTCATGGTTTCATCTTTAGCTGCTTTGGCAATCGCGATTTTTTGCTGTGCTTCTGCATTTAAAGCTGATTTTTTAACAGGATCTGTTTCCTTTTGTGCTAATCCTGCAGCGATAAGACCCATTAATCCTTCATCAGATGTTTTAACTCTCGATTTGTCGGCTTTGCTAATAAACGAATCCATGCTGATTTTTGCACCAGCATAATCTCCATCAGCATATTGTAGATAAGCTCTTAATTTAAACTTAATAGGATCATCTACTTTATCAAATACTTTATCCAAATACATTTTCGAGTTTCCATAATCTTCATTAGTAAAGAAAAGTTTAGAAATTTCTAACTGGGTATCAGGATCTTCATCTGCATATTTTGCATAATTGATCAAATCCTGAGTTGCCAATGCATTTTCCTGATATCTGATGTCATAAGCAGCTTTTGCTTTATAAGCAGGAGCATACGTTGGATCTGCCAGAATGGCTTTATCGATATTTTCTTTAGCAGGTTTCCATTGCTGGGCTTGCATCCAAAGTGTTCCAATTCTCGTAAAAACAGAAGCTTTGTTTTTTGCACTTGGCAAAGCTTTCTCGTAAGCAGTCATTGCAGAGCCTGCAACTTGTGGACTGTTTGTCAATTTCAGACGGTATGCATCCCCAAGCGTATAATAATAATGCGCAGGCGTTCCATTTTTAGCAGATTTCTCTATGGCTTTGTTCAAATAATCAATTGCCATGTCAGCGCTGCCCGTACCACCGAAAAGGGTAAGTGCTTCTGCAGCTCTGTAAAGTACTTCGGGATCTTTTTCTTTAGAATCCTTCACAATATTTTGAATTTCAGCTATTGCCGATTTATCTCCTTTTCCTAATCGAATAGATGCTAATCCAATTTTATTAAGATTACTTTTTTTATCTATTTGTAAACCTTTATCGAAATCTTCTTTTGCTTTTTCAAAGTTGGGTTCAAACTGAGTTAGATAGGAATTTCCTAAATAAAAATAATTATCTGCAGTGGCAGATTTTGCAACCATTTCTGTAAAAATCTGTCTGGCATGGGCATACTTGTGACTGTCTGCACTATTAATCCCTTCCTGCAAAGTTTGACCAAAAGCAAAATTGCAGAAAATACCAACTGAAACCCCGAAAGCAATCTTCTTCGTTAAATTCATTATATCTTTCATTTTAAATTGTTTAATATGTTTTGTAAAAACTTTCTATCGATAACACCCAATTTTTATACCAAAACTGCAGGTGATGATAGTGAACGCTAATTTTATAAAAATTTAACGCATCTGTACTTCTCTTTTAAAAATATAGTAAGGTTGTAAACCCTCTTTTGAAACTACAATCTGCCCAAGCTGGGTACAGGAGAACCGGATAAAACCATTTGCCAAACCAAAATACTTTTCATTGGTCAGAAAATACAAAATACGAGCAAAAGGATAAGACATATCGACCAGATTTTCTACCCGTGGTTCAAAAGATTTACTATCCTGAACAACCTTCAAAATCTTGACCGATTTTTTTAAATTTTCGGATTCCGGATCGTAAGGTCTGCTGACCGTATTTAAGCCAACAGCTCCGATTTTATCTGGAAATTTATTTAATTGTTCTATGATATTTTTATTTCCATTAATAATAGAAAACTTTAATTGATCCGGTTTAGTATTTAATTTCTGAGCGACGAAATTAAGGTTGCTCGAATTGGTTCCATCAAAAATAATATTCTTTTTGTCACTCGTCAACTCCTGCTTAATTTCTTCCATGGTGATTGATTCTCTTGGAGAATCATTTGGAACGACAAACACCACTGCGTCAGCGGCGAATTTTGCCGGAAGCCAATCCAGACCGGTTTCTTTATTGTAAGCTTTTTTTTCATCTTCGCTTAATTCCCGAGACATTACAATCACGTCAACTTTTGCTTCTAATAAATCTAAAAAACAAAAATCTTCTTTTTTAATTTTCAAATTAATCTTGGCGTTGGGATAAAGTGCCATATACCGCTCAGACAATGCTTCTGAAACACTGGCGAAAGATTCATCTACTTCCATAGTGATTTCACCTTGCTGAGGACTACCCACAACAACATCCGGTTTCTTTTTGCATGATATCAACAGTGCAAAAATACTTATCATTAAAACCAGTTTATTCTTCATTTCGGTATTCTCTGATTCTATAGATTGCGCGAATGATTCTAAAGACACCGTACAGCACGAAGAGGCCTCCTAATGGATAAGCGACATTCGGTTCTAAAAAGATGACGAAGAATTTATAAACTATTACCACGATTCCTAAAAGAACATAGAAAAATCCGGCAACTATGGAAAGCCAATTAAATATCATATCCCACAAAACTACAAAAAAAATAAAAAAGAGAAGCTTTCACTTCTCTTTTCTATTCGTATAATTAAAAATCTTATTCGAACTGCATTGTTAGAGGTAATCTGTAACGATATCTTACAGCTTGACCATTAATTTTTGCAGGAGACCATTTATTTTTTACAGACTTCACAGTTCGCACTGCTTCAGCGTTAAATGTTTTGTTAGGGCCGTCAGCTTTAACATCGGTAATTGAACCATCCCGTTCAACTACGAAAGTAATTGTTGTTTTCACAACACCTTCATCCCCTTCCATTGCTCCGGTATCAAAATTGTTTTGAACACTGGATCTAAACTTGTTAATTCCACCCGGGAATTCAGCTAACTGCTCTACTTCCGTATAAACCTGCGTTTCTGAAACCTGAGGTTTTACTTCTACCGACTGCACCTTTCCGGTTGATGGAGGCGGTGGCGGCGGTGCATAAGCAGGAGCTTTCACTCCTTCCTGAGCCACAACTCCTGTCGTTGTTTCCAACTGTTTTGAAATTGGCGGCGGTGGTGTCTCTACCTTAGGCGCTTTTACCGGCTCCGGCACTACGTTCTGAATCACCTCAATTTTAGGTTCTTCTTTTGGTGGCGGTGGTGGCGGTGGCGGTGGTTCGTTGGGCGTTTCTATAATTTGCTCCTGTTCCGGAAGAATGTCAATTAAATTGGCATTTACTTCTGTTGTTTCTTTCGCCGTCATTTGTTTTATTTTCATAATTACAAATGGGGTAATTGCGCAAACAAGGAATAAAACCGTTCCGAAGATGAAAGCTTTGGTAAGGACTGATCTATAACTTGTTCTTAAATCAAATGCACCATACGCTTTATTTCTATTTTCAAATACAATCTCATCCAAGGTAGGAGTCGTATTGTAAGTGTGTTCATCTGCCATTATTCTGTCTTTTAATATTAAACGTATCTTCTAGTTGGTCGGTTTAGCAGGAGCAGTTTTTGATTCCCCTACTTTTTTCTCATAAACAGCTTCTTCCCAAGGTTTAATATCGGTAATACCGTATATTTCATTTTTGGTAATGGCCATTTCATCTAGCATATCTACGAAATTTTTATATACTGCATCGTCCGTTGGCTTAATGATCACCGTAAATTTGGCTGGATCTTTTGCTCTGGCTTTTGCCTGCTCGATTACTTTTGTAATCCCTTCTCTATCAAAAGTAGTTTCATTAAGAGTTGCTTCTGTAAGCTCATCTCTTGATAACTGGTGATAGAAAATCTTATTGTCTTTCCCTAAAATTATTGAAATAGAGTTTGATAAGTCAATTTCTGTATCAGGTGGTTTTTGGTTTTCTTTCGGTTTTGCCGGAAGACCTAAATCCATCACATTCGGTTTGTTAAAAGTGGTCACTAACATAAAGAATGTAATCAAAAGGAACGCCAAATCCACCATGGGGGTTAAATCTACGTGGGGTACCTGCTTTTT
The DNA here is from genome assembly GCF_004359195.1 of Chryseobacterium salivictor. Taxonomy (NCBI): domain Bacteria; kingdom Pseudomonadati; phylum Bacteroidota; class Flavobacteriia; order Flavobacteriales; family Weeksellaceae; genus Chryseobacterium; species Chryseobacterium salivictor. Next base: position 621,582 of record NZ_CP037954.1, read on the forward strand.
CGAGCGTACCTTTCCGCCTTTCCCGCTGTTGTCTTTTACTTGTACTTCTGCCATTTCTTAATTATTTTGCCACTTCCTGACTTGTTATTAACCAGAATTTCAAGAAATCAATATCTCTCAATCCTTCAAATAAAGATTTAACTTTAGGATACTCAGTGTCCACATCCCCTTTGATTGCTAATTTGTAATCAGGGTTGATGGCCAAACTTTGTTGTACCCAATCTATTAACTGTTTATTTGTACTATCCATAGGGATTCCCGTTTTGCTTTTAAAAGCTTTACGGTCTTCCTCTGAAAGATCCAAGAATCCTTTAAGTTGATTCATCGGAACTCCAATTGACTGAACATTGGAAAAAGCAACTTTTTCCGGGTCAGTAAATTTCATACCATACTTCTCTCCCATTTTATCCAACAGAGCAATTCGCTCGGTTCCGTTTTCAACTGGTGTAAAATAGAATCTTCCGTCCTGTGTGCTCAAAATAGTCATTAAACTCGCATCTGGAAGAAGCTTTTCAGATATAGAAGATGGCGTGGTTATCGTCTCGATATCAGGTTTTGCAAACTGAGCCGTGAGGATAAAGAATGTAAGGAGTAGAAACGATACGTCGGTCATCGCCGTCATATCTACCCTTATATTATGTCTTTTTGGTTTGACTCTCGCCATTGTAAATTATTTTTTATTAAACTTCTGTTTTTTTTGAGATTTTTTGAAATTCAAATCATCTCTATCATTGCTGAATTCTTAGTGGAATTCGGCAAATGACTGCTGGATTGACATTGCGATTTCGTCAATTTTGAACGTTAATCCGTCAATCTTAGAAGTAAAATAGTTATAAAGAATAATTGCAACCGCAGATGTACCAATACCTAAAGCAGTATTTACTAACGCTTCAGAAATACCGATTGATAATGCAGCAGAATCTGGAGTACCTCCACCAGAACCCAATGCGCTAAATGCTTTAATCATCCCGATTACTGTTCCCAATAGTGCTACCAAAGTTGCTACGGTACCCAAAGTAGAAAGAATCATCATGTTTTTCTCTAACATTGGCATTTCAAGAGTTGTAGCCTCTTCGATCGATTTGTTAAGTGCTACCATTTTCTGCTCTTTGTTCATGGTAGTATCATTGGATAATGCTTTGTAGGTGGTTAATCCTTCTTTCACTACATTTCCGATAGATCCTTCCTGTCTGTCGCATTCTTCGATTGCTTCATCAACTTTGTTTTGATTCAATAATCTTCTTACAGTTAATACGAAATTATCAACGTCTCCTTTTCCTGTTGCTTTACCTAACACTAAAGCACGTTCGATTGAGAATACGATTACGATAATCATAAAAGAAATAAGAATAGGTACGATTGGTCCTCCCATGTAAATAACTCCCATAAAACCATTACCTGGGTGTAATTCTTTGGTTTCTAAACCTGAAAAAGCTACAGATGAAAGACCATCAAGCCTTGGGTCAGCTTTAAAATTACCTGGGTTACCTAATACAAAGATGTAAATAGCGATTCCTATTAATATAAGAACAGGGATTATTAACGCCGGATTTAAACCTCCTAATTTTTTAGCAACTACTTGCTCCTCGTTGTTTGAAACATTCATTTCCATACTAAACTAAATTATAATTGTTATTTTAAATTTTCGAGTTGTAAAATAAAGTTAAAATATTTAATAATGCAAGTCTTTAAGGATCATTAAATTTAAATTTATGCAATGTTACGATACATTAACATTGAATTATTGATAATAATTGAATTAAAAAATGATTATAATTTTCAATTTCAAAAATACCTTTAAAAAATCACACAAATTACATGCACTTTTTTATGATTGCACCATAAAAATATTTTTCATTATTTATTTTCAGAGAACAATATTAATTATTTTTTTCGGTACAATGATTACTTTTTTTGGATTATTTCCCTGTAATTGTTCCATTGTCCGATTATCAGCTAAAACTATTTCCTGAATTTCAGGTACTGATAACTCTGCGGAAAGACTTAATTTAAATCTCATCTTCCCATTAAAACTCACCGGATATTCGATTTCATCTTCTATCAAAAACTTTTCTTCAAATTTGGGGAAAGGCGCAAACTCGATCGACCCGGTATGTCCTAATTTGCTCCACAACTCCTCTGCAACATGTGGAGCATACGGCGAAACAATAATTGCTAAAGATTCCAGGATATTTCTTTTATTGGTTTTCAGCTTCTGCAATTCGTTTACCGCAATCATAAACTGCGAAACTGAGGTGTTAAATGAAAAATTATCAATATCCGACACCACTTTTTTAATTAGTGTATGCAGGATTTTATATTCCTGTTTTGATGGTTCATCCTCTGAAACTTCGAAATCATCTCCATTAAAATAAAGGTTATAGAACTTTTTCAAAAATCCGTAAACCCCACTTAAGCCTTGGGTATTCCACGGTTTTGACTGCTCCAACGGACCAAGGAACATTTCATACAAACGCAGACAGTCTGCGCCATATTCGTCACAAATATCATCGGGATTTACGACGTTGTATTTGGATTTGGACATTTTTTCGACCTCGCGTTCGCAAATGTATTTCCCATCTTCTAAGATAAATTCAGCATCAGCGTATTCTGGACGCCAGTTATTAAATTTCTCTGTATCGAGTTCATCGGTTCCTCCTTTTAATAAAGAAACATCAACATGGATTTTTTGAACCTGGTAATCTTTTGCTAAACCTTTAGAAACAAATTGGTTCGTTCCATCAATTCTTAAAACATACGCGCTCATCCCCAAAATCATTCCCTGATTAATCAGTTTTTTAAACGGTTCTTCATGATCAATGTAACCACGGTCTTTCATAAACATATTCCAGAAACGGGAATACAGTAAATGTCCGGTGGCGTGTTCGCTTCCGCCAATATACAGATCGACCTGTCCCCAATAATCTGAAAGATTTTTATCGGTAAAGACTTCTTCGTTTTTAGGATCCATATATCTTAAGAAATACCATGAACTTCCTGCCCAACCCGGCATCGTGGATAATTCTAAAGGAAAAACCTTTTCATCGTCGATCAGATCAGTCGAAACAATTTTCTGATTTGCTTCATCCCAGGCGAAATTTTTAGCGTTTCCTAAAGGTGGATCACCATCTTCAGTTGGAAGATATTTCTCAACGTCAGGTAATTCCAACGGCAACGCTGAAACCGGCAAAGTGTACGGCATTCCCTCTTTATAATAAACAGGAACCGGTTCTCCCCAATATCTCTGGCGGGAAAAAATCGCATCCCGCTGTCGGTAATTGGTTGTCCTATGACCGATATTTCTCTTTTCAATCTCAGAGATAATTAATGATTTAGCGTCATCATATTTTAATCCATTTAAAAATTCTGAATTCACACAAACAGAATCTTTCGAATCAAAAGACTCTTCCTGAATATCATTGTCATTTTCAATAACATTAATGATCGTCAAACCGAATTTTTTCGCAAAACGGTGATCGCGTTCGTCATGTGCAGGAACAGCCATTACCGCGCCTGTTCCATAACCCATCAACACATAATCAGAAATATAAACCGGCATCTCCTGATTGGTAAACGGATTCAAAGCATAACTTCCGGTGAATGCACCACTCACATTCTTCACGTCAGACATTCGGTCCCGCTCCGTTTTCTTAGAAGTCTGTTCGATATAATTTTCAACCTCTTCTTTTTGACTTTCTATCGTTAAGCTTTTAACCAAAGGATTCTCAGGTGCCAAAACCATAAAGGTTGCCCCGAAAATCGTATCTGGACGCGTGGTGAAAACGGAGATTTTTTCTGCAGAATCTTCAACACCGAAAGTCACCTGCGCACCCTGAGATTTTCCGATCCAGTATTCCTGCGCATCTTTCAGCGGTTGGGGCCAATCCAAAGAATTTAAACCTTGCAGTAATCTTTCAGAATAGGCAGTGATTCTCATGCTCCACTGCATCATTTTCTTTTGAAAAACAGGAAAACCACCTCTTTCAGATTTCCCATCTTTTATCTCATCATTCGCCAAAACAGTTCCTAAACCCGGACACCAATTTACAGTAGTTTCTGCACGGTAAGCTAAACGGTAGTTTAACAAAATATCCTGTTGATCCAGCTCAGAAGCACTTTTCCATTCTTCTGCAGTGAAATCTAACTGATCGTTTTGAACCGCTGATAAATTTTGAGTTCCGTGGTTTTCGAAATGACGAATCAATTCTTTAATATCTTCTGCTTTATCAGTCGTTTTATTATACCAGGAATCGAAAAGCTGAAGAAAAATCCATTGTGTCCACTTATAAAAAGAAGAATCTGAAGTTCTCACTTCTCTGCTCCAATCAAATGAAAAACCGATTTTACGCATTTGCTGTTCGTACCGCGTGATATTTTCTTCCGTTGTTACCGCAGGATGCTGACCGGTTTGTATCGCATATTGTTCCGCCGGAAGTCCAAAGGAATCGTAACCAATCGGATGCAGGACATTATAACCCTGATGCCTTTTATATCTCGCATAAATATCTGACGCGATATAACCCAGCGGATGACCAACATGTAAACCCGCACCGGAAGGATAAGGAAACATATCCAAAACATAAAATTTCGGTTTATCAGTTGTATTTTCAGTTTTATAGGTTTGATTTTCTTCCCAGAATTTCTGCCACTTTTTGTCGATGGATTGATGGTCGTAAAACATTTCTTGATTTTAATTAAGTCACAAATTTAAGGTTTTGAAATGAATTTCTGAATGAAACTAATTATCGTAAATTTGAACCTTAAACTTTAAAACACAATGCCCGAAGTTTCCATCATTACGCCCTGCTATAATTCTGCAAATTTCTTAGAAGAAACCATTCAGTCGGTGCTCAATCAAAAATTCACTGATTGGGAATGGTTGGTCACAGATGATTGTTCTTCGGATGATTCTGTGAAAATAATCAAGAAAATTAATGATTCGCGAATTACCCTGACGGTCGCAGAAAGAAATGGTGGCGCTGGTCATGCCCGAAATTTATCTCTGGAAAAAGCCACAGGAAAATTCATTACTTTTTTAGATGCTGATGATTATTGGGAACCCGACTTTTTAGAGGAAATGGTTTCGTTTATGAAAAAAGAAAAAGCCGAACTCGCCTATTCCAATTATGCGAGATGTGATAAGAGTTTAAATCCAAAAATAGCAGATTTTCAGGCAGACAAAGAGGTTACTTTTGATAACCTGTTAAAAACCTGTCGCTTATCTTTATTAAGTTCCATGTACGATTCTGAAAGAGTAGGCAAAGAATATTTCCCGGCTGGAAGCAAACGGGAAGATCATGTCATGTGGCTGAATTTATTAAAGAAAATTCCGGTCGGAAAACCATTGCCGAAAACCATGGCAAAATACAGAATGCACGCAAGCAGCATTTCCAGAAAAAAGACCAACATTATGAAAGACCAGTATTTGGTGTATAAAGATTATATGCATTTTTCTACCTTAAAATCCTGGTATTACACGGCGAATTGGGCATTAAACGGATTTATGAAATACTCTAAATTTTTTAATTAATGGAATATTCAAAAGAATTTAAAGAAGCGATTTCAAATTTCACCTCTCAGGAAAAAGATAAATTGATTATCCGTTTGCTTAAAAAAGACAGGATTTTATCGCACCGGCTTTATTTCGAACTCATCGATCCGGAAACTGCCGATGACAAGAGAAATCAAATGGAATCTCTCATCAAAAATGAAGTTTCGGTTGCCGTGAAAAAATTCGGACGAACCAAATATTTCCTGCCAGCGATTCGAAAAGTGAGCGCAAAAATAACAGAACATGTTAAGATTACAACGGATAAATTCGGCGAAGTTTCTTTAACGCTTTTATTAGTGAGTGAAACATTAAAACAAGCCCCAAAAACCGGTGATCACTACAAATTATATATTTATCTCCTTAATAAAATATTCCGTTCTTTTGTTTTAACTAAAAAATTAGATCCTGATTATTATTTAGATTTACGGGAAATTTTTGAAGAAGTTCATCAGCAAATTGTAAAAAATAAAAGCCTGGAAGATCTCACGTTGCACAACGGATTATTTCTAAGTTGGTTCGATCCTGAAAACATTCCTGACCACATTGATTTAATTCTGAAAGGAATCAAGGCAGAAGGATTATTGCGCTGAGAAAAATTTTACGCTATTGTTTAAGCTGATGCTTTTTCACAATCTGTTCAAGAATAATTTCGGAAGCTATTGGCTGTTCTTCAATAAAATTCCGGGCATTATTTCCCATCTTTTTTAAACCGGCATCATCTTTTAACAAACCTAATAAATAAGGAGCGGCAAAAAATTCGTCTTCAAAAGATTGCCCACCGTTTCTGGCAATAAGCTCGTCAGCTTCCGGATTTTTCGTGTATTGATTTCCGAAGAAAACGGGAATTCCGAAAGTGGCTGCTTCTAAAATATTGTGAAGCCCTTTTGAATGAAAACCACCGCCAACCACTGCTAAATCACCGTAAGAATACAATTTGGAAAGCAGTCCGATACAATCGATAATCAGCACTTTTACATTTAAGAAGCGTACAGATTCTTTGTCGGTAATCTGGGAATAAAGAATCGCCGCCGGAAATAATGTTTTCAAATGAGCGACCCTTTTTAAATCGTGAGGTGCGATAATTATCTTCACGTCTTTATTTTTTGCAGCGATAATTTCTGCCAGCCGTTCTTCCGCCTCCCAGGAACTTCCAAAGATAACCGTTTTGTGACCTTGCGTAAACTCGCCGATAAAATCCACCGAATTATCTCTCTCGCGCAGCTTGCGAACCCTGTCGTACCGGGTATCTCCTGTGGTCATCGAATTACTCAAGCCAATTCCCTTCGCCAGCGCAGTTGAATGTCTGGTTTGATGGAAAAAGAAATCCACATTTTTTTTCAGCTGTTTTGCAAACCAACCTCCATAGACTTTAAAGAAAATTTGTGTTTCATAAAACAACGCCGAGACAACGTATATTTCTGCTCCCTGCTTTTTCAGTTCTTCTAAAAGATGATACCAATAATCATATTTTACGGTAAAGAAAATAGCTGTTTTAAAATTTGAAGTAAACTCTTTCACCCATTTCTCGGTATCGAAAGGAAGATAACAAATCACGTCGGCAACCGTATCTTTTTTAATGAGATTCTCGTAACCCGATGGTGAGAAAAAGGTAATTAAAATTTTATGATCAGGATATTGATCCTTCAATTTTTCCAGGACAGGAAGTCCCTGTTCATATTCTCCCAAACTCGCGGCATGCATCCAGATTACGTGATCTTCCGGAGAGAATTCAGCCTTCACCAAATCACAACTCTGCCTTCTTCCGGCCAAACCTTTTTTTAATTTATAATTAAAAACGGCTCCAATTCTCATGAAGGAAATCAGCAAACGGATGAAAAGGTTGTAAAAAAACATTAATGGGTAAGGTTTTGCGAACCGGTTCTTTTAGCAATCCGAACAGAGTAAGCCACCATGGTGATTACTCCTAAAAAAAGAACAACGATCAGATAATTGTTAATTGGGCTTAAAGCATCATTTTCGCCTAATCCGATAGAGACACTTTCGTAAGTAATGACGGTCAAAAGCAACATAACTATCAGCTGGAAAACGCTCAGTGTTCTCTCTGCCTTTCGGGTCTTCTTTTTATTGTTTTTAGGCATTTTCAGAAAAAGAGAATTGATGATTTTCGTGAGATAAAAATTCAGTAAATAAATAAAAGAAGCAACTGCCGCGAAAAGCCAGATCAGTATCCGAGGCACAAAAAAGCTCGGTTTTTCATCCCATCCTAAACGCACAGGAACTGACACAGGCAAACTTCGGAAATTCATAAAAATATAATCCCAGATAAAAATCAACAGACAAAAAGCGATAATTTGCAGATAAAAGGGTAGTTTTTTCATGATGATTAAAAATAAATAGCGAGCCCTAAATTAAGCATTATATTTTTTTTTAAAAAATACTGCGCAAAAACCGAAGTTTATGGGTGTGTTTATTCAATTCTTTATTAAAAATCCCGGTGGAATCCAGCGAGTCGATTCTCACCTTTCCGTAGGCATGAATTATTTCCTGATTATCGAGCATCATTCCAACGTGAGAAATTTTTCCTTCTGCATCTTCAAAAAAGGCTAAATCTCCGGGTTTACTTTCTTCGACGAAACTCAAGACCTCGCCTATTTCCGATTGATGTTGAGCTTCTCTTGGAAGAAAAATTCCGTGAACTTTATAAATGAGCTGTACAAATCCGCTGCAATCGATACCGAAAAAACTTCTGCCACTCCAGAGAAAAGGTACATTTAGGAATTGCTTAGCCGTTTCCGAAATAGTTCCGACCTTTAAGAATGAACGTTCCGCTTTTTCAGAATTCACTTCACTCCCTATCGACAGCAGGATTGCACCTTGCGAAGTGTTATACATCTGAATGGTATTCAGTACCAGTTCCGTCTTTCTTTCAAGGAAATATTCTTCGGAAATCTCACAAATCTGCTGTGCATCAATCCAACCTTCATAACCATCAAAATCCATTTTTACTTTGACGAACTTTCCTGTACTTTCAAGAATATCAAACGTTTCGCCGTAAAGAAGCTGCGAAGTCATTTCTGACTGATGAGATTGTTCTGCGCGGATTGCCGCCACCGAAACCGTACAAATTCCTTTGTTCATCGTTATTCCTAAAGTTTTATTTTTTTCTGATTAAGTGAAGTCCGTCCCGCAAAGGTAAAATAACATTTTCGAAATTCTCCTCTTTTGAAACCATGTCATTCAGTTCTTTTATTATTTGCGTTGATTTTTGTTTTGGATGCTCTTCTAAAACCTTTCCATACCACAATACATTATCAAAAAGAATAACTGCACCGCTTTTGATTTTGGGTTTTATTAAATTGAAATACTCAACATAATTTTCTTTGTCAGCATCGATGAAAACAAAGTCAAATATCTCCTCTGTTTCTTCTAAAAAAACTTTGGCATCTTTTAACTGAAAATCGATCTGATCTGCAAATTCACTTTCATTAAAATATTTCCTGGGTAAATAGGCCAATTCTTCATTAATGTCTAAAGTGGTTATTTTCCCTTCTTTTGATAAACCTTCGGCTAAACACAAAGTCGCATAACCGGTAAAAGTTCCTATTTCCAGAATATTTTTCGGCTGCAACATCTTCGACAAAAGCGCCAGAAATCTTCCCTGCAGATAACCGGAAATCATGTGCGGCTGCGTCGTTTTCTGGAAAGTTTCTTTTCGTAATCTTTTCAGAATATCGGGTTCTGCCGAGGTGTGATTTTCTAAATAGCGGTCCATTTCGGGACAATTTTCTTCAAAAAAACTCATTGGGTATTAATTTAAGTCAAATTTAAGCATTTAAAATAAAAGCGCTGTTAGAGCTTCAACCTCTAACAGCGCTAAAAATATATCCTGAAATTTGTTTAGTTTTTCACTGGAGCAATATCCATTAACTTCATAAATTCATCTAATTTAGGCATGATGATAATTTCTGTTCTTCTGTTCTCCGCTCTTCCGGAAACAGATGCGTTGGTGGTTTTCGGGTTGTACTCGCTTCGTCCGCCAGCCGTAATTCTCGCTGGATTAACGCCGAATCTTGTCTGAAGAACTTTCGCCATTGATGTTGCTCTCAACGCTGATAAATCCCAGTTGTCTTTTGGTAAATTATTAGAACTCAACGGAACATTATCGGTATTTCCTTCGATCAATACAGAATAAGTATCGTAATCGTTAATCACTTTCGCGACTTTTCCTAACACATCCTGTGCGGCAGGTAAAATGTTATAATCTCCCGTTTTGTACAACATATTGTCAGACAGAGAAATCATGACCACTCCTTTTAAAACCTTCACCTGAACATCGTTATCTGCGATATTATCCAAAGAACGTTTTAATTTATTAGACAAAGCCAAGTTCAAACTGTCGTTTTTAGAATTGGTAGAAATTAATTGCTTGATGTATTTGTTAGAAGAATTGATCTCTCCAATTAATTTATCAATATTCGCAGAACCTTTTCCACTATTTGATAAACACGCATCGAGGGAAGATTTCAAAGCATCGTTTTGTCCTTTTAGCAAAGCATTTTCGCTTGCCAGACCGGAATTAACACCTTTCAAATCCTGAATCTCACGTTGTCTCTCACCAACATTGGTAATACACTGGTTGTAATTTGTATTCAATGCATCAAACTGCTTCTTGCTTACACAAGAAGTCATCAATAATGCCATTCCCAGAACGGCTCCTATTTTTCCAATATTCATAATAATCTTTTTGTTCGTCCAAAAATAGAGAATTCAATTTGAACAGAAGAATTATCTTTGCTAAATATTCCTTAAAAAATCCTTAAAAATTGGTTAACTCAAAGACTTTTCAGCATGCTTTGGAAGAAATCTCCGCTGATTACCGGAATGCAAATTTTCTACTTGCAGTTAGTGGTGGCGCTGATTCTATGGTATTGCTTCATTTATTTAAATCAACGGATTTAACATTGCAAGTCGCTCATATTAACTATAAACTCCGTGGAAGCGATTCTGATGAAGACCAGAAGTTAGTACAGGAGTTTTGTAAAAAACACACGATTCCGTTTCATCTATATCAAGTTTCCGAAAAAGACAACCAACCCAAAAATTCGATACAGGATTGGGCGAGAACCATTCGGTATGATTTCTTTCGGAAAATTCAGCAGGATCAAAAACTGGACTTTATTGTCACCGCACATCATCTGAATGACCAACTGGAAACTTTCATCATCAATCTTTCAAAAGCATCCGGAATTAAAGGATTAAGTGGAATTCCTGCGAATGAAAACAAAATTCTGAGACCGCTGCTTGGTTTTTCTAAACAGGAAATTTATGATTTTGCTAAAGAAAATAAGATTGAATTCCGGGAAGATTTATCCAATCAAAAAAATGATTATTTAAGGAATAAAATCCGCAACGAAATCGTGCCGCACCTGCTGAAAGTCAATGAAAATTTTTTGGAAAACTTTGGAAAGAGCATTTCATATCTCAATCAATCCAAAAATTTCATTGAAGAACAAATTTCAGGGATCGAAAAAGAAATTATCATCCATCAGGAGGATTATTTAATAATGAAGAAAGATCTCTTTTTTAATCAAAGTAATTTTGTCCGGTTTGAAATCCTGCGAAAATATGGTTTTAATGAAGGTGAAGAAATTGAAAAAATCCGAAAAGCAAAAACCGGTAAGAATTTTATTTCCAGTGAATATCAGCTCACCATCGACCGTAAAATCTTGATTTTAAAAAAGATTGCGGATGAAATTGAAACAGAGGATAAGGAAGAAATTATTTTGACTTTAAATGATGAAAATCAAATCCTGATTCCCGACCTGGTTCTTTCAGAAATTAAAGAATTAGGAAAAATGGAATGGAAATTTGATGCTGAAAAAATCCTGTTTCCTTTAAAGTTAAGACGAAAAAAGGATGGCGATTTATTCTTTCCAATAGGAATGATAGGCAAAAAGAAGATCTCAAAATTTTTTAAGGATGAAAAAATCCCTATTTTAGCCCAGCAAAAAATCTGGCTTTTGTGCGACGGTGAAGATCGTATATTAGGAGTGCTCCCGTTGCGCCAGGACAGAAGATTTGTAGCATCTAAAGAAAGTCCAGAAATCATAAAAGTAAAATCATAGTGTCCGGTAAAGCAAGCGGACCGCAAAAAAGTAAAGTGAAAATGAAATTTAAAAATTGGTTTATCCTCATCGTCCTTTTCCTTTTTCAAGGAATTAGCGCACAAATAAAAGATCCTGTAAAATTCAAATACCAAATTAATTCATTACCAAACAATGAATATGAAGCCGTTTTAACCGCCACGATTGATAAAAACTGGCACATTTATTCCAAAGATTTGCCACCAGATTCCGGGATTCCTACCGAAATGAAACTCAGTTCCAAAGACGGGATCAACCTCATCGGGAAAGTCGCAGAAGTGGGTAAAAAGCATGATGAATTTTCGGAAGCTTTCGGCGCTCAAATCGTTTATTATTCTGACAAGGTTTTATTTAAACAGAAATTCAGCCTTAAAAATAATGCAAAACCGGCAAATGTTGTTGCTGAAATCACCTATCAAACCTGTGATGACCGCGTTTGTCTGGCACCGAATACTTTAGAATTCGAGCAGAAAGTAATTCCCATTGCGGCTACCGAAACAGTAAGTACAACCGAAGAAATCACCGCGACGGCCATTACCGGCGAAAATAAAGACAGCATCCGAACCATTGAAATTCAGGAAACAACAATTACTACTCCAATTCCTGCAGTTCAGGAAGGTTTAAAAGTAGCCTCTATTGATTTCGCCAATCCGCAAACAGATTGTGGAATTGTTCAGGAAAAAAATTCAGAAAATTTCTGGACGTATCTGCTATTAGGATTTTTCGGCGGATTGATCGCTTTGTTGACTCCATGTGTTTTTCCGATGATTCCTCTGACGGTTTCTTTCTTCACCAAAGGATCGAAAGACAAAGCAAAAGGGAAAAGAGATGCCTTTATTTACGGATTTTTCATCCTCTTGATTTTTGTATTACTAAGTGTTCCGTTTCATATTATTGACGGAATTGCCGGAAATGTTTTCAATCAAATTTCCACAAGTGTTTGGTTGAATATTGTATTCTTCATCATATTTCTGTTTTTCGCCGGAAGTTTCTTCGGCTATTACGACATTACATTACCGAGTTCGATTGCCAACAAATCTTCGAAAGCAGAAGATGCAGGCGGAATTATCGGAATCTTTTTCATGGCTTTAACGTTGGTCATTGTTTCATTTTCATGTACGGGACCCATTTTAGGAAGTTTATTGGGAAGTTCTCTTACCGGTTCGGCAAATATTCCTATGTTACTGACTTTTGCTCTTGCAGGATTTGGATTTTCATGGGCAATCGTTTTTGGATTGCTGGCTTTGTTTCCACAGGCTTTGCAAAGTTTACCAAAATCTGGAGGTTGGATGAATACGGTGAAAGTTGTTTTAGGTTTCATCGAATTAGGACTGGCTTTAAAATTCTTATCAAAAGCAGATTTGGTTTCCAAAACATTCTTCCTGAAAAGAGAATTATTTATTGTGATCTGGATTCTGATTTCGATTGGTTTAGTTCTTTATTTATTCGGGAAAATCAAATTTCCACATGATGATAAAAAAGCTAAAATTTCGATGACCAGAAAAGTGATCGGCGTTTTAGGAATCGGATTTATCATCTATTTAATTCAGGGATTATTTCCCGGAGAAAGACCGAAGCTGCAATACCTGAGTGGAATTTTGCCTCCAATCAATGTGAGTTATCTCCATGATGAAAAAGACGGGATTTTAGGAATGCATCCGGAACATGATTATTTCAAAGCCATTGAAATTGCGAAAAAAGAAAACAAACCCTTGTTGATCGACTTTACAGGTTACGGTTGTGAAAACTGCCGTAAAATGGAGGAATTCGTCTGGAGCGAACCGGATATTTTACCGATTTTACAAAACGAAGTAATATTAGCCTCTTTATATGTTGATGATAAAGAAGCGCTTCCAGAAAACGAGCAAACCTCGGTTGACATGGGCAACGGACAAAAGAAAAAAGTGAAAACGATTGGTGACAAATGGAGTTTGTTCCAGCAGATCAACTTTAATAATAATTCCCAGCCGCACTATGTTTTGGTAACACCGGACGGAAAAGTAATCAATACGCCCGTTTCCGGATATATGCCAAAAGAGGATTTCAAAGCCTTCCTGGAGTGCGGGATTGCTTATTTTAAGACGAAGAGATGATAGCCTTATAGAGAATAGACGAAGAGACAATAGATTTTAGTTTTGATATAAAAATAACCGGCAGTGATTGCCGGTTATTTTTATGGTTAAGATTTTAAAATCAACTCTGAAGTTATGGTTTTATTTTCACTATTTTATCATCTTTAATAACCACAATTTCACCATTATTTTTTCTTTTCAGTTCAATCATTTTATCATACGCTTTTTCAAGCCCTTTTATGATTTTATTCTTTCGTTGAATTTTATCTTGTTTTGTCATGATATTTTTTTAAGGTGTTAAATTTTTCTTGATGAACGATAAAAACATTTTCGTCCCCATATTTCTCAGCAATTAAGTGATGGCTTCCTTCTGAATTATCAAAAATTAGAACCTGGTCAACAATTGAAAGATAAATATCAAATAAGTTTTTAATGCCGTTCAAATACCTTCTCTCAATAACTTCAGGCGGAATATTATGCCCTCCTTCCTTTACTCTTAATTTTACCCGCTCTTTTGCCAAGTCCGGATTTTTAAGCCAGAAGAAAAGTAAAATCGTGTTATATCCCTGTTGTTTTGCTTTTAAAATTTTTTGTTTATATGTTCTCGTTGCTAGAGTTGTTTCAAATGCGAAATTTTCCTCATTGTTAAAGAGCTCATCTATTCGCTTCAGCATAATTCTACCGGCTTCAAAAGCAACTTTTTCAGGCTGAAATGGCGACAACCCTTTTGCTATTTCATCGGCGTTCACAAATTCTTTACAATCAAGGATTTCAGGTAAAATAGTAAAAGACGCTGTGGTTTTTCCAGCACCATTACAACCAGCAATTATATAAAGATTTTTCTCACTCATTAATACAAATTTACGCTAAAAGATCTTGCAATCATTTATTTTCTTCCTTTTCTAATTTTGCGATCAGTAAAGATTTTATTTTCGTAAAAGCATAATCTTTTGCTTCGGCGAAAGAAACATGATACAACCGCTCAAAATTCTTCAGATGTTCGGGAAAAGATTTCAAAAGCCTGTCATAGTAAGAGTCCAAGACAGCATCATTGGGCATTTCAAAATTAATTCTGAGCTGAAATCTTCTTAACAAAGCAATATCGATAATTTCGGCGTGATTGCTAGCGGCGATAAGCATAGCATTGGCCGGATAATAATCGATGAGCTGAATAATCGTATTGACCAGTCTTCGCATTTCGCCAACATCTTTATCATCGCTTCCTCTTTCCTTACCGATCTGGTCGAATTCATCCAGGAAAAGAACTGCTTTTTCCCGGGCAGCTTTATCGAAAACCTGTTTCAGATTCTGTGAAGTCTCCCCAATTCTGGAACAGACCACATTACTCAGGTTCAAAATCATGATAGGCTTTCCGAGTGCGTGAGCGATGGCTTTTGCGGTCGTGGTTTTTCCGCAGCCGGAATGTCCCTGCAGTAGAATTTTGTTATTCACCGGCAAACCGTATTTGGTAAGTTCGTCAACATATCTGTGTTCTTTGATGAGTTGCTGAATATTTTGGTGATTGTATTTATTCAGGAAAACATCTTCTAAAGAAACGGCTTCTCTGTCATTGATAATAAGGTCGAATACATTCATGATTGCTGATTTCTAAGTGCAAATTTAGGGAAGATTTGGGAAATTAATGATTTGAAGAAATCAAAATCTATGGATAAAAAATCGCCATATTCAAATTAATAGGATTATTATATTTTTTGATAATATTTCTCAATCGATCGTTCACTTCCCTACTATTTGAAGAATTGACAATTGTTCCATCGTTCAGATAAAATTCATTATTACTGGAATTTCCTGTTCCGTTTTTTATAAAATTCACAGGAGATTCATAATATTTTAATTTTGCACTTTTATACTTTTCCCAAGTTACGGGAACACTCATTTGATGCGCTATTTCAAGATATTGATTTCCTGCCGGTTCTTTTATTTTTTCCGATTTTGCTAAAGAAAATTTATAATTGTTTTTATCGTCCGAAATCTCGGTAATTAATCCCGGCAGGCCATGAAATTTATAAGGTCCTTCCTGAAAAGGGAATTCTGTAGTAAACCACGCAATCCAATTTCTACCTCCCCAAGTTGTGGTGGCTTTTTGAAGTATTAAATCTTTGACCAACTTTTTATCGGTGCTTAGTTTCCAGATTTGGGAATCTTTTGTTTGCAATCCGAGAATTGTATTTTCTAGCAAATCGTATTCGCTGAAATCTGAACTTCCTTTTTGATGTTTGACAATGGTGGAAGTATTCAGTTTCATCTCTTTGGGAAAAGGAATATTATTTGCGACCAAGGAATCTGCAATAAAATAATCTCTCGTGTAGTAAAGAACTTCATTCCCGGTAATATCTAAATGGTAGTTTTCTTTGGTGGTCAGGTTCATGGTAGAATCTTTTTTGTACTCAACATCATAAATAAATCGGTGAGTTTGCGCATTACCATAAACACTGCAAAGTATGATCAAAAAAATAAAATTAGTTTTCATCTGCTTTATCATTTATAAAGTTTAATTCTTCCTCGCTTAAATTCACAAGCCCTTTGTCATCACTAATCTTCATGTTTTTCCAGAAATAACCGTTAATATCAACTGGATTCTGAACGCCACGTTCTTCAGTCGGTTTAAAACTTTTGAAAATGATATCTCTGGCATTCCGATATTCAAAAACTTTATCACCCATTGCATATTTAATACCCTCGTATCTAATGCTTATTTTGGAAGGCACGTATTTTTCTCCGCTTTTATAAAATTCAAAAATATAAGTTCCATCCGGCGACTGGCGTTGGTATTCAAAACCATCTTCATCTTTAAAAACCTCCAGACTGGCATTACTCTGCTTAAAATTCATTTCGAATAAAGTAATTACCTTATCTGCTTTGTTATATCTGAACGTTCCAGTATAAGTGATGTTGTCAGTCATTTTAATTTTATAAGAAATTTCCTGTTCGAATTCATTTTCGTAAAGTAGTTTACCGGAGGTTACCGCATTTTTATTTTTACTGCGTCGCATCATATAAAAAAGTTCATAGTCAAAAAACATACTTCCGACAGGTTGATGACTTACCTTTTGTGGTTTTACTTTAATATTAAAGTCATTGTTTTCCAATTTTAAATATCTCAAGGTGTCAATTTGTAATTGCACAAAATTTTTATGCTTCCCATTAAATGCTTCTTTCGCATTATATTGTCCATCTCGGGTCCAAAATTTCCCGTCTGCTACCACCAATAATTTCATTTTATTATTTTCAAATCTTTTTTGAGAATAAGTGACATCAAAGATGGCGGGCTTATCATAATATCTGTTTGTATAATTTTTGGAAACATCTGTAAAAATCTTTTTGATGTCAACCGAAACTATTTTCACCTCATCTATATCATTGTAAAGCGGTTTTAGTTTTATACTTGATTGAAATTTGGAGGTTTTCAAGGTTTCATATCCGGTGAAAGAAACTTCAAATTGTTTCGCATCTTTCGGAAGCGAAATAGAACCATCATCATTAGAATAGAAAATCTGATCTGCCAGAATAATTCTCACATTGGGAATTGCCTTACCTGTTTCAGCATCCTCGATTTTGACTTTTTTAAGAGTTTGAGAATTGAGTATTGAAAAAGAAAATACAAAAAAAAGTAAAATTTGCTTCATAAAATAAGTTTGTTAGTGGAACATTTAAAGTTCGTCTAAAATTATATTAATTTTGAATACAAAAGTGATAAGGAAAAGATAAATTTTCGGAGATTTAGTTAATTATTACTAATTAATAAGCACTATAAAATCATTACTGTTAAAAACACCAAAAAGAAATTTCTAAATAAAAAATAACCAACACAAAAATGCAGGTTATTTTGAAAATATAACTGAAAATTATTTTAGCCCGGATTGAGCGGGTTTGTCTGAGCTCTTTTTCTGCGGTTCCTGAACCGCAGAAAAAAGCGAGCCGTGAAAGCCGGACCGAATTTCATAAGTAGCAAAAATCCTGTTGCTCCTAAAAAACAAATTAATTAGTAATCGGAAGACTGCTGAATCCAATCGAAGTTTTCACTGAAATATCGGAAGTAGGCGATTGCTTCAATACATACACCAACCGCTGCTGAACGCTGCCCGATTTCATCATACGGTCTAAAGTAGCCGAAGTGCTTACATCCAGCGAAAGTGAGCTTCCAACATTATCCGGAATATCTTCCCGTGAGGCAACCAACACTTCATTGCTGCCATTATTAGAAAGATACACTTTCACCGATTTGAAAAGCCCGACACTGGTATTTGAATTTACAGAAAGGGTGGCATTGGAAACGCGGATATCTTTTACATTAGCTCCCGCTCCCGTTAACTGATTAATACTTTGCGCCGCAGAAATACTGGATAATGTAGTGTTTGCCGGAGATCCCGAAGTGACCAAAACCGTTGCATTATACGGAAAGGTATTCTGCAAAATCGAAGAAACAGTGGAACAACTCGCGAGAGTCGCAGTGGCAACAATCGCAGATAAAAAAATATTTTTCATAACTGTAGTAATTTAATTAATTTCTCATATCCAGAAATTGTACCAAGTCTTTCTTTTAACAAAATCTTAACGGTAGGCGGAAAATATTTTGAAAGTGATTATTCTAAATTTACGGTGAATTTTCCTTTGGCTTCACCTGACGCCATATTGCTTTTCCCAATGATGAGCCAGATTTCTCCTTTTTCTTTGATATCATATTTTATTTCTCTGCCGAAAGGACCGTCATAATGGCCGTTCGCCAATTTAATTTGGTTAAAACGGATGTTCATATCAGAATTTTCCGGACTTATTTTTCCGATGAGTTGTCTTCGGTTAAAATCCCGGATTTTCACAACCATCTGCTGATTTTCAGTGGTGAATTCATCGGAAAGCAGTATTGGAAGTTGATCAGCATTAATGGTCTGAATAATTTTATTCCCGCCAACCGTTCTTTCTGTTTTGAATGACTCTTTTAGGGCGTTGTTTTCGTCAATAGAAACAATTCCGTTTGCGGCGGAGTCCATTTTATTATGAATAGCCTTTTGCTCTGAAACAATGACAGAATCATTATCTACGGTATTTTCCGATACTACTTCCTTTTTCTGACACGACATGATTATTAAGGGAAGGATTGCAAGAATTTTTTTCATTGATTTTATTTTAAAGATTCGTGAAAGAGCGTTTTGGGAAAGAAATGTTTTTTCCCATTATATTTTTAATTTGGTTAAAATCTCTTTTTCCTAATGTTGATCGTACTTTTCATCTGTATAATTCAGCAATTGTCTTTCATTAGAATCAAAACCTGCCGAGGAAAATTGAACTCAGAACCATATTATTTGGATTGGTTATTTCGGACAGTTAATAAAACAACGAGCCAAAATTGTTCCATAATAAAACCAACATTTGACTGATTACAAGGCATTCTTATTACTATTAATTTTGGATATGGGACTGAATATTTAGAAAAACCATAATTCACCACGATTAAGATAAAGCTGCAAAATCGCACGCGCAAAGTCTTTAAATCAATTCAAACAATCTTTTACCTTGCTAAAAACCGCCTTTTCTAAATCCTCTGAGAGAATTCCTGATACTCAAAACCCTGTTACTTCCTCACTTTCATTTAATCTTACCGCTGATGAAATTCAGACAGTCGCTAAAAATAATTACCTTTGTAGTCAATAAAAAAAATGCTGAATAATTTAAGACATAAAATGGAAAGACAATGGTTTGGAGTGCTCACAAGAATGGGCGCCAAACTGGGAATTCCGGTTTCTAAACTTCGGGTATTTTTTATCTACTCCACTTTTGCAACTGCGGGCGTTTTCTTTCTCATTTATTTGGGTTTAGCCTTTACCCTGTGGATTAAGGATATGTTTATCACCCGACGGCCAAACGTTTTTGATTTATAATAATACGAATTCCACGAATTTTCACAAATGAAACGAATACGATGATTTGGTTTGAAGAATTGCAGATGCGTAAAAAACTTTCGAGAATTTATGCGGCTTACGAAAGCACTTTTCCGGAAGACGAACGAAGAGAGCAGAAACAATTTCTCGCTTTATTAGAAAATCCTGACTGTTTTATTTTCGCCGTAAAAAACGATGATGATTTTGTCGGTTATTTAATTCTTTGGAAATTAGAAAATTCCTGTTTTTTGGAACATTTCGAAGTCTTTGAAGAATACCGAAATCTGAAATTAGGTTCGCAGATTTTAGCAGAATTAAAGGAAAAATTTGGCAATATCGTTTTAGAATCTGAACCGAATTCTTTAGGTGAAATGGCTGAAAGAAGAATTAATTTTTACATCAGAAATGGTTTCTCGGTTATTTCGCAGGATTATATCCAACCGAGTTACGGGATTGGCAAGAATTCAATCAATTTATTTTTGCTGAGTAATTTTGCCGTGGAAAACGTGAAGAAAATTGAAGAAGAACTGCTTTCTAAAGTTTATCAGTTGTAAAAAAAAGTGATAAAGCTTTTTGTAGAAATACAACTTTAGCAAAATAAAACATTAATCAACCTCATATTCCAGCTTAATTGTAATACGCGCCTCCTTGTCTTTGGACGAAGTATTAAACGTCCCGCCATAAGAATATTCTTCCGTGGAATTGGGTGCGGTGATTTGGGTAACACCCATCGTAGCTCTTTTTAAATGTCCCAATTTTGAACCGGAATTTTCGGCGATTTTTTCTGCGCGCTGTTTGGCATCTTTTGTGGCATCGGCAATCATCTGCTGTTTGACGTCGGCCAATTTGGTGTAGAAATAATTCGGTGGAGAAGAAGTAAATTCGATTCCCAAATTGATAATTTCGGTAATGTTTCGCGAAAGATTTTCGATTTTCGCCACCTCTTTGCTGTTGATAGAAACAGTTTGTGAAAGTTGGTAACCTGCAAAAGTCTGATGACTGGATCCATTAGAATCATTGGTATAAGTGAATTGCTTCTGAATATCTACGGCCGAAAAAACCATCTTATCTTTCGGAATTCCTTTGGACACCAAATAATTTTCAATGATCTTTTTATCGTTTGCCAATTCGTCGTAAGCGGATTTGAGTTCGAAACTGTTACGGGAAAAATTTCCGCTCCAGGTAATAAGGTCTGAGGTAAATTTATTACTTCCCAATCCGGTAACAGAAATGGTATTATCCGCTCTATTTCTATTTTTAATGGCGCTGCCTAAAAACGCAAGACCGATGATGAAACCTGCTGCCGCAATGGCGATGGCGATAATGTTTTTATTCATAACGAAGTATTTTTATGATTGCGTTTCGCAGTTTGTTTAATGAAGTTTAAAGGTAGGAATAAATTATTTTACTTTTTCACAAAATAACTCAGCATAAAAAAGCATTTTAAGGGAACAATCATCATTTGCTTATCTGTTTAAATATTGCGGAAGCGTTTCTTCTAAAAGGAAAAGTACTTTTGATAAATTTCCTGCTTTAATCAATTTGCTGATTTCAGGTTTAATTCCGATGGAGAACTGAAGGAATTCTGCTGTCTTTTCGCCAGGAATTTCCATTTTGGTAAAATATTCATCGCCTACTTTTCCCCTAATCCATGAAATATTATCCTGAAGATCTTCATACTTATATAGCTGTCTCATTCTTCTGCCATCACCTGAAATATTTTTATATAAAGTATTTAGATTTAAATTACTTGCAGCAAAAGCCAAAACCCCTACTTTTTCAATGGTCGGAGGCGGGGTTTCTCTTGGTTTCTCAGGCGGTCCCGGAACGCCGACTTCTCTTTGAAGCTGTGCGACTTTATCAAATTTATTTAAATTTCCCGTATCATGATTCAGATCACCGGTCAATCGAACAGCCGGAATTTTCACTTCTTCAATTTCCTGAACACTCCGAATAAGTACAATAGAAAATGAACTGTAAAAACTCTGCGAATTCACTATTGCAGAGCCTCTTTCAAAACCCTGTCTGATGAACCGCAATTCGTCACTTACAGAAGCTTCGATGGTAAATTCACCGTTGAAATTGGTAAACACTTCTTTTTCTGTTTTCATATTAAAAACCATCACTGCCACAAGCGGATTTTGCTCTTCATCGGCAACTGTTCCCGAAACTTTCTGAGAAAATAATGAGGTGGAAAAAGAGAGGGCAAGCAATAAAATAATTCTAACCATTAAGAACCTACTTTGTGGGTTTTGATATACTCTTTGTAGGCTAATTTCATAAGCATATCAATGGCCGAAACATCAAAATTCTTACGGTACAGTTTTGCCAAAGAATAATTCTGATCGGCATAGATGAGAAAGCGGTCGATTTGTTCTTCGTCCCAGCCTTTGGAAGTATAGAAACTTAAATCAACGGTGTTTTTTACGCGGCGATAAAACTCCTGGGTTTCTGCATAATTCGCTGTAGTTATAGGCGGCGTTTTTGCTTTCCTGATTAATCCGACTACCGCAGAAGCAATCCCTAAAACATTTACCTGTCCTGCATTATAATTCGGTGCCGCAAAAGCGGATGGAGTCGAAAGTTTCGGCGCTACTTCAGTCGGCGGTGTCCTCATATACGATTTCATATCTGAATTTAAAGCGACCACTTTCTTTGGTGGATCTAAAGCCTTAATATCTTTCTTTAAATTTCCGGTTGCCTGAAAAGTCAGGTCAATTTCTGCAATCTCGTAAGGTGATTTTGTGAGGACGATATTTAAAGGTGCGAGGAAATTCTGCGCTGAAATTTTAGAAGAGTTTCTGTCGTAACCACTTTTTATAAAACGGAGTTCATCGGTTTGTTTCGCTGCAATCATAAAGTTTCCGTCTTTATCAGACAATACTTTTTCATCGGTTCGAGTATTAAAAATAACGACACTTTGCAAAGCAGTATTGAATTCGGAACTTACTTTTCCAATAATATATTCTTGCGAAAAGAACGACACCGAAAAGCTGAAAAATAAAAGAAAAAGTAGTTTTGTTTTCATTCCGTATATTTTAGTAAAAGTAATCTGATATGGGATTGGTTTGATGTTTTTATTTTCAGATCGAGGAAAGTTTAACCAGCTTTAACGGGTTTTATGATTTTTTTAGAATTGTATATTTCTTTTTTGTTAAAATTTGTAATGAAATTTTCTCACGATTTTCGAAACAGGACTAATTTCAGGACAATTATGGAGATTTGAACGCAGAACCATCTGCATTGCATAAAAAATTGCGAAAAAGTTTCTTCTTTGCTTAAAGATTGAAGTGAAAATCTTTTTTCGTGTTGGTTTCTTTTTCAGTGCAGTGAGTTGGCATCGGAAAAATAAACGATAACGGATCCACCTGAACGGATAAGATCGACAATTTGAGATAGGGACTTAGAGTGCGGAATGAAATATACGTTTTGAAATAAATATTATTCTGGAATAAATTTTGCTTATCTTTGTTGTCTTATAAACATTGGGGTTGACTGGTTTCGACAGCAAGATCAATGGGTAAGGTTGCATGCAGAGAACCGTGACGCGATCTCTTTAATCCCTTGTCACAAAATTTTAACTGGCGACCAAGAGTTTGCTCTTGCAGCTTAATCCGAATTACAGTAGGATTCAGCGCTCTCCCGAAGATAGTAAGGAGGCAAGATGTCTCTCAAATGCTTCGTTCTGCGGCGTTTGATTTCGAGGCATAGCAATGCGGAAATAAGTTCTGAGAAACTTCGGCTCAGGATCGAAAACCAAAGAAGTTAAGTTGAAAATTGGGTGTCTGTGCTCTGTTTTCAGTCGAAAATTAATTGCAGAATAAGCATGTAGAAGTCTTATGTATTGCTTGTTTGGACGAGGGTTCGAATCCCTCCAACTCCACTTAAACTAAAATAACTCATTGTAAATCAGTGAGTTATTTTTTATTTAGTCAGTATTTAGTCAGTATCTTTTAATTTCAACTTTTTTCTACCTTTTTACGGTTTCCGAAAACTCCACAAAAAAACTCACTAAATTTACAGTGAGTCATTTTGTAATTAGGGCAATATCTTTTAAACTACCAATTTTCCGACTTTGCAGAACTGCCATTTAAAATATACTCCTTTAAAGAACTATTAAGACCGTCAAAAAAGGGCGGTAAGTTATGTAACTGTTTATAAACCCCTTTTAACTCACCTTTTTTATTATAAACCGTTGGGCCGGTCTGCTCTAAGTTATACCATCCTGCAGCAACATATGCTCCAATTCGAGGTCTGTAGTAATTAAGATTAATTACAGAAAATTTATATCTATCGTCCTTTACATAAATTTCTATTTCGTACTTAATTTTAATACAATCGAAAATAAATTTGTTGTCCGGGTTTTGGCACATTACCTCTGCAGATACACCATCAAATCTAACATAGTCATTAACTACAGACCCCTTTAACACATAGTCAGGGTTTTTATAGGTCTTTTGCAACCATTCGTTTACTTTCGTGTAAATTTCTGCAGCGGAATGCCCCGGAATAACTGTTACAACATATTCAGAAAGTCCCTTTTCTTTTGAAAAGTCAAATTTTTCCTGCCCAAAAACCGTAGATGAAAGAATTACGGTAAAAAATAAAATCAGTTTTATCATATCTTTATGTTTATATCAAATCTAATAAAAAAACCGGGAACGGATCCCATTTATTTTTTAAAACTCTTAAACAATTTCAAATACTCATCTGCATTAAATTTATTTTCGTTTTCCTGCAGTTTCTTACTGATCCGGGCAAAACGTTTTGTCACCTTACCGTTATAATACTGTTTGAAATACTTACTGTATAATTCAGTATAAAGTTTATCATTAAAATCCTTTGCAAATATTCTGTTCCATTCCCTCCACTTTTTAGATTCTAATTGTTTCTCATACATTAAACCCGGTAAGGCGGAACGGTGTTTGAAATATCCATTTATCAAATGTAGTTTTCTGCAGACCTTACCAGTATAAGGGCAAACAAAAAACCAAATTAAACCTTTGCCGAGGTTAGACGGGCGTGTTATTAGTTCAATATCATATTTTATCTTTTCGGTATTGTTGAAAGTATAATCTACAGTTAAACTTCCGTTGGTGTCCCCTGTTACCACTTTAATACTAATACTGTTTTTAGTTCCGTTTGATGACGTCCAAATAATGGAACCCGTTTTAGTCTGATCAGGTTTTATATATTCGTGTTTCGATAAAAAAGAAATATCAAAACTTTTTAAATCGTTTACCGTTGTCGGAAAGTTTCCCCATCTGCCCATAATATGTAATTTATTTGAATGTTAGTTTTTATAAAGTTTCCCAGCTCTGAAATAATAACCTAAATTATTAGAGAAAACGGGATTTTAATCTTTGTTCCTGTAAAGTGTTGTTATATCAAATAACGGCTGTTCTACAGTCAAACTTTCTTTGCTCTCAATACTTTTTAAGGTAGGCAAAACAAACCGGGTAATTTCTAATATAAACTTAATACGGTCTTTGGGTTCCAGTTCCTGCAAATCCTTTGCTAATTGATCAAAATTATCTGTTAAGATACTTTGGAACCTTTCCCGGATTCCGTTAGTTTTTTCATCATCCATTTTTAAGGGCTCTTTATCTAGATTGTGAAAGTTTTATTAAACCCGCAATAAAATTTGCAGTACTGTCTATTTCGTCCGGTGTTTCGATATTGTATTCTCTGCAAAGGAATTTAAAAGTAAAATAGTATTCCAATAATTCGTCAAATTCTGTAAGTTCCATAAATTCCGCTCCGTCCACCTCATCGGGTAACACTCCGTTAATGCCTATCTTATCCATTATTTGCCTCTGCAGCTGGTCACAAAAAATGATAAAATCGTTTTCAGTCAGGACAAATCTGTTTTCATCGTTTTTAGAAAATCTGAAATAATTCATAATTAATATTTTTAGTTAAAATTAAATTGTAATTGTTGTTTAGGATAATTCCTCTGTTCAAATTTTTTCCGGTTGTGTATCTCATTAAAAAACTTATTCCGTACGTTGTGCGCTATGTAATAAAACTGATCAGGCAAACCTAAACCCCATTTATCAAAAGTTAAATATTTTTCTTTTAATCGTTGGTAAGTTTCAGGCTCCGTTTCACTGTAATATTTCAAACCTGCAGAACATATAAATTCACTGCCTTTTTTCTGCATTGAAATATTAAGTTTGGTTACTTCACAAAGTCGGACTGTTTCCCGTTGGTTGGGTGTGTTAGATTCCATCTTTACTATAGGTGGAAACTGCACAAGGGCTTTGGGTGAAATTGGGGCGGTCTGCAGTTCGGTGTGTGCCAGTGTTCCGGTTGCTGAAATCGTGGAAACTGCACAAATTTTTAACTGATCCAATTTATCCGAAATCCTTTTATAGATGAGGTTTTGCAGTCCTTTTTCACCTAACATTTTGTAATATTTCTTTTTAGTGTTTACAAAGGTGTTCCGGTGGTTATTTTCCAGTATTTCTAACCAAAAATCAGTATTACAAAACCGTTTCCCTTTTTTCGTCCGTTTATCAAAAATTAAAACGTTATTCCATTCTGATAATAATACTTTTAATAATACGCTGTAGGTGGTCGGTTTTAGCAAATCTGAAAGGGTTTCAATGCCTTTTGATAACAAGTATTTACTTTGTCGGGTTTTGCCCTCAAATCTCATTAAATTAGGTTGTGCATATTCAGGATAATTAAGAGTTTTATTATATGCCTTTACTCCGAAATAAGACGTTCCGGCAAAATAACATTCTGCCAAATCCGGATATTTAATAAATTGGTTTTTATTGTGAAACCGTAACCATTTCACCACCTCCGAAACATTGCCGGGCGTTTCAAAATTAACTCCAAATTCGAGGTTATTAATATAACAGTCATCAGGAACCAAACCGAACCGGGAAACAAGATTTTCGAGCGTATTAATGCAGTCATTTACTGTAAAATCGTTGGCATTATGCAAACCATTATTAAAAAGTTTGTGCAAACTCCCGGAAACCTCCAATTTATTTGGGTGTTTAGACAAAATCAGATTTACATACTGTCTATTATCTACAGTTCTAATTTCACCAGTATTTTTATTTACAAAACTATGCTCACTCTTATAAACCAAATCTGAATGGCTCCAAATTCTTTTAATCAGATCAGTATTTTTTATTTCAAATTTGATATAATCTAACATTGTTTAGTATCTTTGTTTTGACAAATGGTTTACCAGTTGCTAGGTTTGAACACCTAAAGGGAATGCAGTTTTGCACTCCTTTTTTTGGGCTCTAAAAATTATTGATGAGGTGCTGTATTAATCGGTTCCGGTAATCGGGGTTTCCTTTTGGATAGAATTGTTTACAGACTATTAAAACCATCGTTTCCCAGTCGTCGCGTACATATACCAATATTAAAGATTTAACGTTATTAACGGGCAAATCTGAATAATAGAAATTAGGCGTTCCCGTTGGTCTTAATCCGGCTAAATTGCATTTAGTCCAGTTGTTGGTGTTCCGGATTCTTAAAAGGTTTTCGGCTCCGGTAATGGAATTAAAACCGTTATTCTTTTCGGTGCGGATCAGATCAGGCAAAAGACCGGTGCGGTCTGCAGAATTTAAAACATATTGCCGGAATGTCTTTTTTACGGTGTCTATTCCGTAAACCAGTTTATAAGTGTCAGGTGTGAACATTGCAATAAATATTAATCGTTAATAATCATTGCGTTTTCAATCTCATCTAACCGGTAATAAACCCGGGAACCCAGTTTGTAACTTTTGATAATGTTACGTTTTCGGTATTCGTGAATAGTGGGTTTTGTAATGCTGAACCGTTCGCAAATTTGATCTGCAGTATAGTAGCGGTTCGGCTCATTGTCTTTGAAAGACTGTTGTAAATCATTCAGTAAGGCGGTCTTAACTCTACTTACTAATTCGTTTAGAAAATTATCGGGCGTTATGCCGACGAAATTAATTGTTTCCATAATATCAGATTTAATTTTGTTTCGTTTAATCTGATACAAAGGTTTCCTAAGTAATTTGCTAAGTATACTTATTTTTAATTGACTGAAATAAAAAAGACAAACTGTTTAGTTTGCCTTATCTTTTATTTTGAATTTGTTATAAATTTCGTTTGCCCTTTCTTTTGTTTTATAACTATAATAGGGACTATTTCTATGAGTAGGTTCGGAACGTATGAGATAATTACAATATCCCGTTAAAGTTCCTTTTTGGTTATCTATCCCCGTTATGGCTCCCAGTATTTCGGCTAAATGAGTGGCATTGTCTGAATAGTCTAATTTACCAGTAAGAAAATTAATAATTCCCAGTTTGTCAAGTACTATTAACTTTTCTTTTGGTGAAAGTTCGTTTTTACCGGAATAGTCGTTTGCAGAACTGTCCGAGGGCTCCGATGACGTAATACTTGAAATCTTTAATCTAATTAATTCGCTATTTATAAACTGTATAATTTCTTCAGTATTTACTTGCCAGAACATATAAATTGCATACCAGTTAGCCTTACAAACTTCACTCAATAATTTTTTTTCGTTAGTATTAGGATCTATTTCTGGATTATCTTTTACGAAGCCCTGCAATAAAGTTTGGTTAATCTCAATATTGTACATCATCCGATTACGACCTTCTTCACCCAGAAAGTCTTCTTCGTTTTGTTCCAATCCTTCTGAAGTTTCTCTATAAAGCTGTCGCAGTCCCTCCAAATACTCTCTGTAAGATTCGATACCAGAGTTTTCAAAATCTGTCAGATAATTTAGTTTGAAAGCGGATAAACTATAGTAAGTTCCTGATTCCATAATTACGGTTTGCATGTTTCCTACGTGAGTTTATATCCAATTTATATCAACTTCATTTTTAACCCCAGCGCATTAATAATCTGTATAAAGTTAGAAATCTGCAGATCGGTTTTGCCCTGTTCTATTTTGGCTATGTATGCCCTTTCTTTGCCTATTTTATCGGCTAACTCCTGTTGGGTCAGTTTCTTTTCTTTCCGGGTTTCCTTTATCAGCTCACCATAATAAAAAGATAATGCCTTTGCGCTGAAATCTTCCCGGTCAGGTGTTCCCACTTTACCAAACTTTTTATCTAAATAATCGTTTGCGGTGGGTAATTCTCTTTTTATTCTTTCTAAATCTAATTTCGGTCTTTCCATTGCTCTAAAATTTTAAGTGCCTTTTTTATTTGTTTGTCGTAATCCTTTGTAGATTTTTTAATAAACCCCGAAATCAATAATATGTTTTTGGCTTCAATAATATTTTCGTGATCTATTGCAAAAGTCAAAATCCTATATTCATTATTAATTTGCAGCCTAATTTCATAAAGATTCTCATTAGTCAATTTCTTTACAAAATTCGACGTTAAAACCTTTTGGGTCTGAATTAGATCATAGATATAACTGATTTTATCCTGCAGCTTCTCATCTGCCTGATCAAAAAATTCATCATATTCCTGGGTTCGGTATATTTCTCTCATACAAAGATAATGCAAATGTAATTAATTAATTACAATTTATGTTTTAATTTAGTTGGCGGTTTTGGTTTCGGGGGCGGTTTCGGTTTCGTCTATTTGTTGGGCGGTTTTCCAGTATTGCAGTATTTCTTTTGACTGATCGTTAAAATCCTTACCAATATAATTTAAAAATTCCTTTTCGGTTTTGTGTCCGGTTACTGCCATAATGATGGGCGTGGGAACCTTAATATAATTGTGGGTTGCAAAACTCCGTCTGCAGACGTGAGAAGAAATAATTTCACAAATAGGATATTGACCGTAAATAAATCTTTTATTAATTGCATCGTATTTTTTACCAAAGTCCATTCGGTTAATTTGTGCCTTTTTTGCTATGGTTCGCAAATGGTTGTTAAAGATTGTTTTTGCACTCTCAATATTATCAGAGAATATGGGCGGAAATTGTCCGTTCCTTTTTTCGATTATCTTTTTTACTTCGTCGTGCATCGGGATTAAAACCCCGTTTTTGGTCTTTTGTTGGTGTAGGTTAATGAATGTATGCCCGTCTATATTGGTGAACATTTTGGGTGTCATTGTGAGCAAATCAGACGCTCTTTGCCCGGTATAAAATCCAATAATTAACCAGTCTTTGGCTGTTTCTAAATTGGTCTCTAAAAAAGTAAGTTTCTGTATGGTCTGCAGTTCCGTTTCTGTAATAAATATGGTGGGCGTTTCGGTGGTGTAACCTTTAATTTCATCAATATTTTTATTGACTTCAATATTTAAGGTTTTGGCGTGGTTAATAATGGTTTTAGGATATTTTATATAACGTCCTATTGTTCCTTTAGCTATTCCCTGCCCCTCTAAAAACAGTTCAAATTTATTAGATACTGATACGTCCCAGTCAGATACTTTTAACCGTTGGTTTTGGGTTTTTAGAAAGTCTTTTATTTTACCAATAATGGTAATTTGTTTTTTAGTGGTGGCGTCTGCAATTCTTTTGCCCCGGTTTTTGCGGAATGGCAAAACATCTGTTTTATAATAATCTAAATAGTTATCCAAAAAATCCAACTGAACCAAACGACGTCCACCGGTATAATGGGCGGTTAATATTTCATCTAACCAAATACCGTTAATTATTTCGGTGTCGTTCCGTTTTCGGTATTGCTCCAAAACAAAAGATTCAATTTTGATCAGGTTTTTTTTCACCTCATCAATATGTTTTAAGGTGGTTTTTTCTGCAGACTGAATATTTTTAGGTTTCCCCGTCTTTGGGTTCCAGTAATCCGGGTTTATGGTTTCCCGGGTTTTGCGTTTAAATGATTCCTTTGCAGAAATTGAAAGACGAGCGTAAATAGGGGCATTTTCCCCTTTTGACTGTAGAATAAATTTTATAGTTGCCATAATTGTTAGTTTGAACAAATCAAAGATACAACTTAGTCAGTATCTAGTCAGTATCTAGTCAGTATATTTTAAACCTATTTAAACTTATCTTACTACTCATCATATTTAATTAGCCCTTAAAACCCCATTAAATAAGGGTTTCCACTACTTAGGTAAAAAATAGAAAATCGGTTGAATTAAGGTAAATTAAGGATTTATAGTCCCTCCAACTCCACTTAAAAACCTGTAAATCTATGATTTACAGGTTTTTTTTTAAAAGTGCTAATCTTTTACTGCACAAAAGAAACCCAATACAAACTTGCCGATGTAACCAAGACCAAATGGGAATATTTACACGTTCAAAAACAAACACTACTGCACAGATGATTTTCGAACGCTTCAAAGGAGAGATACCCTCCGATATCGTAGCACATACAAACAATTTGCGGATAAATATTGGCTCGAAGGAGGAGCTTTTATACCGCAGGCTCCTCTTTTCCGTCAGTCTATTTTAATTCAATTTGAAAAGACAAATAATGTAAAAATACTACTTTTACCATAATGCTTGCCCACATTTTAGAGATACAAAATGATTAAGGACAAAAAAAAATAATCCCCGACACGAATTCGTATCTGGGATTATTTTTTTTTGACTTTTCAAACAGCATTATTGAG
The DNA here is from genome assembly GCF_004359195.1 of Chryseobacterium salivictor. Classification (NCBI taxonomy): domain Bacteria; kingdom Pseudomonadati; phylum Bacteroidota; class Flavobacteriia; order Flavobacteriales; family Weeksellaceae; genus Chryseobacterium; species Chryseobacterium salivictor. Next base: position 652,698 of record NZ_CP037954.1, read on the forward strand.
CAGTCTTAAGCGTCGCAATTTTTTCTTTTTATAAGGTTTAAACGAACATATTTTGACGTTGCAAAAAACATTTCGGTAAACTTTGAAGAAAAATGACTGCCGCTCTTTAAAGGAGTAACTCTTATTCCTTCACAATCTTTTTGCTGATCACTTTGCCTTCTTTCGTAGTGGCAGAAATAAGGTAAACGCCTTTAGCTAGATGGGCAACATCCGCTGTCTTTACAGAGGCTGCAATTCCTTTTACCATTCGCCCCGTAAGGTCTGTTATCTTAATATTAGATACTTCTTCCGAGAAATGAAGCCTGTCTTTTACCGGATTTGGGTAGAGCTTCACATTTTTTTCGCCAAGGTCTGTTACAGATAAGGTGCCGTTACAGGTGCTGTCATAGGCATCTCCATAGATATTCCAGCCTTTGCCGCCTTGGACTGCAGATTTTGTAAGAAAGTCTCTGTATACCTTTCCCTCTTTGCCGTATTTTAATCCTGGTGGATTAAAGGTTCTGCCAATGGGTGTATCACTGTTTTCCGCCCATCCTTTCAGAGTTTTACTGTAATTTTCGCAGTTTAATCCCGCAGAAGATAAAAGTCCAGTTAAATTCACATCTTTATTTAAAGTCCAGCTGCCGAGGTTCTGGTTAAAAACGGTAGCGCCATTAAACATATCACTCATATTATATACATTTACCGTATTCCATCTGCCAAGATTCTGGTTGAAATTTTTAGCTCCTTTAAACATAGCGCTCATATTGTTCACAGCAGCGGTATTCCAATTGCCAATATCTTGGTTGAAAGCGGTAGCTGCGGTAAACATATCGCTCATTAATGTAACTTTTCCGGTGTCCCAATTTCCGATGTTTTGGTTGAAGGCCGTAGCTCCATAAAACATAGCGTCCATATAGATAACTTTAGAGGTATTCCAATTTCCGATGTCCTGGTTGAATTTAGTTGCTCTAGCAAACATTCCAGACATATTGAGAACATTAGTAGTATTCCAACTTCCGATATTCTGGTTAAAAGAATAAGCTAATCTGAACATAGAGCCCATATTAGTAACGTTATATGTATTCCAACTCCCGATGTCTTGATTAAAAACGGAAGCTTCATTAAACATACTGGACATATTGGTAACATTCGCAGTGCTCCAACTTCCGATATCCTGATTGAAAGCTTTAGCTCCATAAAACATGGAGCCCATGTCGACAACATTTCCTGTATTCCAACTGTTGGCATTGGGAATAGTGGTTATTGATGAACATCCGTAAAACATTTCCCTCATACTTAAAACCGCAATAAAATTAGGGACATCTGTGGCCGTTATTTTCAGTTTGGAACACTCGCTGAACATGCCGGATAAATAAAGGTTCCATGTTTGAGGTCCCCACTGCTGCAGCTCGGTAAACTTGTTTTTTACATCAGCCGGTATATCCTTGTTACCGAAATCAAATTTGAAAGAATAATTTAGAATAGGAGTTATCGTTACAATATATTCCCCTATGGACGGTAATTGTATAATATTAACACTGGAATGACAGGTTCCGCTTCCCGTAACCGAGGCATTATTAGCTTTTACATAAGTATAATTAAAACTGCCTTTTGAGGCAATGGTAATTTCTTTGGAATTATCGTTGTTGGCGTTCGTATTCCACTTGGTGATGATCTGTGCGTCGATCCAAACCATGGTCATAAATAAAAAACTGAAAAGTAATGTTTTCCTCATAGCATTGATAATAAAAATTTTGTGTTAATAAATAAGGGATCTATGTAAAATTGTGTTTTTAATTTTTTTATTTTAAGTCCATCTTTCGATGATTTAAAAAACTGACATTTTTCGGAATATCTTCTGGAACATTCATTTTCTGAATCAGCGCACAAAACTAGATATCACTCTTTATAAAACATAAAACAGAGCGTTACAAAAGCGTTACAAAACATAAAAAAATGAAAACCAATACAATGCAGCACACGAAAATAGGTTCGAAATAATTTTATGCTGACTTTTCTGTAATATTCACTGAAGTGGCGTTAATTGTTTTCTTAAAACTTATCTTTGTCTGTCATATTCATGAGAAACTTCTACAACTTCACTAAAAAATGACAAGGCCTGCAAAGATTTTATTTTTAAGTTTACTCTGTTTTTTTCTTCCGTCCGGCATTTTTGCCCAGCATCAAAAACTTCTTGATTCTCTGGAACGTCTTTCGCCCATCGAGAGGCAGAGGGTTATTTATGGATATGCAGAGTCCAAAGCTGATGAGTTGAATCCAAAAGAAAAGCGTCTGATCTTTTTTGAGCAGATCCGGAAGTTTGCAGTTCAGAAAAAAGACCGGGACCTGCTCCTGCATCTTCAGTTGATGAAAAGAAAACAAAGCGAAGTCATGGATTTTCCCAGAGCAGAACGGGAACAGAAATGCAGAGCATGTATAGAAAAGCATAAAGATTCCGGCGATTTGCTTTTTCGGGCATTTTGCCACCACGAGCTGGGACAGATTTTGTTTCAGAACCAAGACTACGCTCAGGCTTTTGATCATGATCTGAAAGCTTTGGAAATCTATAAGAAAATAGGGTACCAGAACGTTCCCAACATCGGAAAAATTCTTCACGAGATTGCCTTGCATCACTACTTTTTTCAGGATTATGAAGAAGTGATAAAACTGATGCGGATTTCGCTCCGTTTTCCCCCGTTCAGCGAAAGCCTGGATATCCAGCGTTACAATAATCTGGGAATGTCTTACATGAATCTCAAAATGAATGATAAAGCCAGATATTTTCTGAACAGAGCCATTATTGCGGCCAACCAATATCAAAATGAGGTATGGAAAGGGATACTATATGGCAACATGGGAAATTTGTATTTTAAGGAAGAAAAATACAATTCGGCTTTGGTCTATTACCGCCGGAATTTCGAATTAAACAAAAACGAAAGCAGGCACTCAACGGTAAAGATCAATTCACATAGTAATATGGCAAAAGCGCATCTTGCTTTGGGTAACATCGCTCAGTCAGATCAATTTTTGAAAATGGTGGAAAATTCTCTGAATATACTGCAGACCGACCCTTCTTATAATGGTGCAAAGCACGTGGGAGAACGCCAGCAAATAGAAAATGCTAAGAAATTATACTTCGAGACCAAAATAAATTACCTGAAAAAAACTGGCGGTTTCCCGGAAGCGGTGAAATATCAGGACAGTCTGATGAACCTCCACAAAGATATCGATGCAAAATACAACGCTGCAGTAGGAAAAATGGCATCCCATAGGTTGACCATCCGAAACAAAGAGTTGCAGCTTGCTCACAAAGAACAGGAAAAATTAAAACAGAGGCTGATATACTCAACTTTGATTCTTCTGGTTTTGGTTATGGGAGGTATTGGCTACTTCAACTAATACAAATCCCGACAAAAAAAGAAACGCCAAAACGCAAGGCTTATCGCAGAGAGCAGAATCTCGGTTTTGGAGAAACAAAAGGTTCAACAGCAACTGGCACATACGAAAAAGGAAATCAATCACTTTGTTTCCAGAATCAATGAGCAAAACCAGATGGTTTCCAATTTTGAAACAAAACTGGAAAAACTAAAGAATCTGAAAAACGACGAGCAAAGAAATATCCGTGAAAAACTGGATAAAATGAAAAAAGTAAAAATCCTGACCGATGAAGACTGGATCGGCTTTCAGAATAATTTCGATGCCATTTTTCCTGATTTCACAGATATTTTAAAAGGCAACTCGCCGGATATGACCGCTTCCGAAATGAGATATCTGATGTTGATAAAACTCAAGTTTTCTCATAAAGAAATGGCCCGGGCTTTAGGGGTTTCCGATAATGCGATACGGGTAACCTGGAGCCGTGTCCGCAAAAGACTTAACGGAACTTTAGAGGATACCCCTGAGGATTTGATAAAAAGATTATTTACAAGAGAAAATGCAGTGTAGAAGAGCTGAATAAAACAGCTGATTTGACATATAGGTAAGCAGAGAATAGCGTACCCATTAATCACAAACAACATTTCATCATTATTTTAACTGTTTGTCCATAGTATTAGTCATTACAAAACCCAGAGATAAACGGACTCAGATGTTCACCTTCGAACGTTGCGCAAACTTACTGTTATCCTGAGGTACGACTAAGTCATATAAATCAGAATAGGCACTTAATTGAATTTTTTGCTGTTGTAATAACATAGGTGAATCGCCGTTAATCAGTATTAAATATACGAAAAAAAGAGCGTAAACTCTTCTGTTTACACTCTTTTTTAATTATAAATAAATCCAATTTTTGAAGAGACTTTTTCAGTGGCCTCCCTTTTGGTCGGGGGAATCTCTATATAAAATAATTTATTAATTCTAAAGTTGCGGTCCTGCTTCTACTAATCTTCTCGCCTCATCATTATCACAATATTGTTCGAAGTTTTTGATGTAACGCGCTGCCAGATCTTTCGCTTTAACCTCCCATTCAGAAGCGCTTGCGTAAGTTGATCGTGGGTCCAGGATCCCTTCTGAAACATTTGGCAATGCAGTAGGGATTTGCAAATTCATTACAGGAATTGTTATTTTTCCTGCATTGTCGATTGATCCATCAATAATAGCATCGATGATTGCACGGGTGTCTTTCAAAGAGATTCTTTTTCCAGTTCCGTTCCAGCCGGTGTTTACCAAATAAGCTTTTGCACCGTGTTCTTTCATTTTCCCGATTAAGGTTTTAGAATACATGGTCGGGTGCAACGTTAAGAATGCCTCACCAAATGCCGGAGAAAATGATGGTTCCGGTTCTGTAATCCCTCTTTCTGTGCCCGCTAATTTTGAGGTATATCCACAAAGGAAATGGTATTGTGCCTGATCTTCGTCTAATACAGAAACCGGCGGCAATACTCCAAATGCGTCTGCTGACAAATAAACAATCTTCTTAGCATGTCCTGCTTTTGATGGCAATACAATTTTGCTGATATGATAAATCGGGTAAGAAACTCTGGTGTTTTCGGTAATTGAATTATCGGTGTAATCTGCCTCTCCATACTCGTTAACGACCACATTTTCCAACAGAGAATCTCTTCTGATCGCTTTGAAAATATCCGGTTCTTTGTCTTCTGAAAGGTCGATTACTTTTGCATAACAACCGCCTTCAAAGTTGAAAACTCCGTTGTCGTCCCAGCCATGCTCATCGTCACCAATCAAATATCTTTTTGGATCTGCAGAAAGCGTTGTTTTACCGGTTCCTGAAAGACCGAAGAACAAAGCAACATCTCCTTCTTCACCCACATTTGCAGAACAATGCATCGATGCCATTCCTTTTAGCGGAAGGTAATAATTCATAATGGCAAACATGCCTTTCTTCATTTCTCCTCCGTACCATGTTCCGCCGATAATCTGTATTCTTTCGGTCAGATTGAACATCACGAAATTCTCAGAATTCAATCCCTGTTCTTTCCAGTTTGGATTGGTTGTTTTAGAACCGTTCATCACGATGAAATCCGGCTCGCCGAAATTTTCCAATTCAAAGTTAGAAGGACGGATAAACATATTGGTCACGAAATGGGCCTGCCATGCAACCTCCATAATGAAACGGACTTTCAGTCTTGTATCAGGATTGGTGCCGCAAAATGCATCAACCACATATATTTTTTTGGACGAAGACAATTGCTTCAAAACCAAATCCTTACAACTTTCAAAAATTTGCGGAGTGGTTGGTAAGTTGACTTTACCATCCCAATGAATGGTATCTTTGCTTACATCGTCTTTTACAATAAAACGGTCTTTCGGTGAACGTCCGGTAAAGACACCGGTTTTTACAGCCACAGCTCCAGATTTGGTCACGGCACCTTTTTCGAAACCCGCATTTTTGCAGGACATTTCCGCAGTGTACAATTCTTCGTAGCTCGGATTATAAGATACTTCTTCGTAACCGGTAATCCCGAGATTATGGAGTTGTTGGATGATTTTAATGTTCTTCATAATGTCTTTATATTTCTGATTTTTTATTACAACACAAATTTAATCATTAATAGGTTTAATGATGTTTTAAAAATAATGATATTCATCAGAATCTGCAAGAAATTTTAAAATTAGCAAATGATTGATTTTCAGTAAATTAAATCTTCAAACGCAAAGACAGTGGAAAAACCCTTTCCCCGAAAATAATCCTCAAAACCTAAAAACTTTGAACTCATTACAAAATCTCCACCCCAAGCTCCTAGGCTTTTCACGAAACCGGGGCAGTTTTCGAAATGCTTTTCTTTTACCGTTTCAATTCCGAGGAAGTCGCTCAATTTACTTTCGTGTAAGATCATTAAATCTGAAAAATTTTCTAAAGATTTCGCCTCTAAAACCTGATGCGTAATTTGCGAAAATTCTTCAATAAGCTCAGCTGATTTTTCTCTGGACCGATAGAGATTAATCCCTTCCCGGCTGTTTTGCTTTTGGTTGAGATGAATGAAAATTAAATCCTTTTTAAAATCGGGATCAAAATCGATTTTCTGAATAATCCTTTCAGGTTGATTTTGGTAGAGAATTGCAGACTTTTCCTGTGCCACCGCTATATCGTAACCGCTTCCTCCCAAACAGGATTCATTGAGTCGGAAAGCGTCGACTGCTGCCCATTGTGCCAAATTATTCATTAAAGTAGAACTGCTCCCCAAACCGAAATTCGCTGGAAACTGTAAATCCGTCTTTATAGAATAAGAAGTGTTACTCTTTAATTTAGAAGCAGAAAGTTCTTTAACTTTCATTAAAACCTTTAAAATAAATTCGGCTGACCCGGGAATATTCGTATTGAGCACGGTTCCGTTACGATAATCCAAAGTTGCATTCAGCCAGGGTTTGCCCTGATGAAGTGCTGTCCAATGAACTAATGATCTGCCATCGGGGTTTTCTGAAACAAAAAACTCCTGCCCCCATTTTGTAGGAAGAGCAAGAGCCAAGGCGCCATCGAGGACGACATATTCAGACGTGAGCAATAATTTTCCGTGGGAAAAAATCATACCCGTGTTTTTTTTAAATGGCAGAAGAAACTTCTACGGTATTATTAATTTTTTTAATTAATCCCTGCAAAGTTTTTCCAGGACCCACTTCCACGAAAGAAGTCGCCCCTCTTTGAATCATATTCTGTACAGACTGCGTCCATTTTACCGGTCCCGTTAACTGTGCAATCAGATTAAGTTTAATTTCATCAGGATCAGTCACTGCGGTTGTAGTGATGTTTTGGTAAACCGGCATTGTCGGTTTGTAAAATTTGGTATTGTGAATGGCTTCAGCTAATTTTTCCTGTGCAGGCTTCATCAAAGGGGAATGAAAAGCGCCGTTTACTGGAAGCATTAAGGCACGTTTTGCACCCGCATTTTTCATGTTTTGGCAAGCCAGTTCTACCGCCGCAGTTTCACCTGAAATCACCAGTTGTCCGGGACAGTTGTAATTGGCAGGAACCACGATTCCGGGAGTTTCTTCACAGATTTTTTCCACAAGATCATCAGCAAGACCGAGGATCGCTGCCATGGAACTTGGGTTGGCGTCACACGCTTCCTGCATTGCTTTTGCACGCGTAGAAACCAACTTCAAACCGTCTTCAAAACTTAAAACTCCGTTGGCCACCAACGCAGAAAATTCGCCCAAAGAATGGCCGGCAACCATTTCCGGCGCCACGCCGTTCAGGGCAGTTTTCAGAGCAGCAACAGAGTAGATGAATATCGCAGGCTGCGTAACTTCGGTTTTTTTCAGATCTTCTTCTGAACCATTAAACATGACCGAAAGAATATCGAATCCTAAAATTTTATTGGCAGAATCCATCAAATCTTTGATGTCTTTACGGGATTCATATAATTCTTTTCCCATCCCGACATATTGTGAACCTTGTCCAGGAAATACAAGTGCTTTCATAAAGTTATTTACAGATATATTTGGCTTAAAATAATTTTTATCACCAGTGTTTTTTATTAATTAGGAATCAACCGTATCACGCGGTATCCTTTGTTGACGTATGCTCCGTTTTTTGTTTTTTCAAATTCAAACTTTGTAGCCAATTGTGTTTGCACTTTATTCATTTGTTTGAAAATTTCTCCTTTTTTATTCTCGCGGCTCAACATATCATTGACGACATCAAAACCGATGACCGCGTATTTTGAGGGGGTTTTACAATATTTCTTTTTGTAAGCTTCCAGAATTTGTTTTTCGAAAACGCCGTCGGTATCTATTTTCCGGTCCATTATATATACCAGATTACTTTGGCTCAATTCATCTATCTTTTTCTCAAACATTGGAGAATAGTACATGCTGAAGGATTTCAGTCCATCGACTTCTTTGGAAAGAGCAATCATTCTGTTGGCAAATGCATCTCCGGCATCATCATTTTTATTTGCTAAAATGGCAATAACAGGTGCTGGTTTTCCGGTCATCATATTTTGATCAGGCTGAATATCGGCGGCCGATTTTACCAAAATAATATTTGCGTTTTTTAAATTCTTTTTCAGATTGGTTTCCAGATACTTTGCATAGGTTTGATCTGCGTCTGCAACAATATAGATTTTCTGATCCGAGAAGGCATCTTTTACTTCCTTCACAATTCGGTCTGCATACACGAAATCACTTGTTTCAATAATGATCAGATTCTGGTAAGACCACAGATCTTCTGAATTTGCAAAAGGTGCTACTACAGGTATTTTGCTGCTTTTCACATAATCCAGAACCTGTAACACATTGGATTTAAAAAACGGGCCGATAATTAAATCAGTATTATCTCTATTGATTTGGGTTAAAGAATTTATAAAACTTTTCTCGTTGCCGGCATCAATTATCTTGACATCCAAGCTTTTACCACTTTTTGTATTTTGCTCAATGGCTAATTTTGCACCAGCGAGAAAGTCCAGAGACAAAGTTCTGTATTTCGAATCATTGCTGTCAAAACCAAAAGGAAGCATAATTACAACATTCAGCGCATTTCCGGATTTCTTAACATAGGCAGAATCCAATTTCTTAATTTTCAAAACCATTCCGGATTTCAAACCTTGCGATAAGTTCGGGTTCAAAGACAATAAATCATCCAGTGTGATTCCGAATTTATTCAAAATCCCGAATACGGTATCACCTGCCTGAACGGTATAAGTAACATAATCATCCGCAACCGATGTTGTAGAATAAGTTGGCGCGGAAGCGCTCTGTGAAACGGCCGTCGTTTGCACTTCTGACTTTTCCTGTTCAGAAGACCCCATTCCTTTTACCTGAATAACATCACCAGGCTGCAGCCCTTTTTCTTCCAAACCTGGATTCAACGCGAAAAGTTCCTTTTGATTTAAATTAAATTTGCGGGATAATTTATAGTAATTGTCTTTTGGCTGAACGGTATAAGCGTTTTCGTCATTTGCTGCAACTGTAACGGCGGCAGGAGTTTTTTCAGGTTCGGGATCTGGTTGTGAAACCGTTTTTGCAGGTTCCGCTACTGCAACAGCACCTTGCTGAGCATCACCAAATTTCTGAATATTGGCTAATGGTAAAGTTACTTCGTCACCGATTTTCAGGTGGGAATCCAGTTCAGGATTCAGGGTTCTTAACTCGGTTTCGGAAATCTGATATTGCTTGGTAATCCCGTAAATCGTTTGCTTCGGTTTCAGGATGATTTTTCCTAATTTAGCGGCAGATGATACAGCTTTTTGCGGTGTCGATACGGCAGTTGCAGCCGACCTGTTAATCACCAAAATATCGCCGACCGATACTTTACCGTCTTTTGAACTGGGATTTAATTTCACCAAATCATCAACGGTCATGGCATATCTTTTCGCGATATTATAAGGAGTATCTCCCTTCACCACGGTATGGGTTTTCTGGGCAGACAAACCTGCTATTGCTGTGAGACCAGCTAAAATAAAAAACTTTTTGATCATCTTGTAGAAAATATTTACAAAAATACTGCTTTAAAATTAAATAGTAAAAATTATTAATTCTGAGTTTTCAACCTCCAATGCGTCATAACAATTATGAAGCCACTCATTGCCAAAGTCTGAGTAGAATACAGAAAAATTATAAGTCCTTTCCTGCCAGGTGTTTCCCGGATGAATCTTGAGGAACAAATTTTCTAAGCGTTCCAGTTTTTCCCTGTGTTTGATTTTCTCGGCGCGGAGCAGTCTTTTTTTCATTCGGTCAAAAGATTTCAACTGTCGGGTCTGTTCGGCTTCCACCAGATTCGCAAAGGTTTTCTCGGTTGATCCTGCTTTTGCTTTCAAACGGATGAACTGGTCTTTTAACTGCGTTTCCTGTTGATTTAACAAGGGTAGAATTTCATTGTCGTTTAATAAAATATGCTTGGTGACGGCCGCAAAATTTCTGAAAAAATCATTAATTTTCAAACCTAAATTTTCAGCCTTCGAAACCGTTTTTTCAGCAATCATCAACATAGAATTTCTTGGAATAAGGATCGGGAACGGGAGGCCGAGTTTTTCAAAATAATCCCGCAGTTCCAGCCAATACATGATTTCGGCATTCCCACCGACGTAGGCAATATTGGGCAAAATGGTTTCCTGATACACCGGCCGCATCAAAGCATTCGGGCTAAACCGTTCCGGATGATTTTCTAATTCGTTTAAAATTCCCTCTTTACTAAAAGATATGTCTTTATCAACGAGAACAAATTGGTCATGTTCAAAAGCAATCCTGTCCCGTGTTTCTGAAAGATAAAACAGATTAATCTCGCGCGGATTGACCTGAACCTTTCCGTATTTTCCGCTTAAGAAATCAACCGTACTTTTTGTGGTTTCAAATAAATTTTGGTTCAGCAGTTCATCCCTGAAAACCGTTTTCATTTCCCTTTTCAATTTCGCTTCATCTCCATCAAGAACCAATAAACCGTAGTCCGCAAAAAGTTCGTGCACGATAATTCTGGTTGCTTGTGAAAGTGTATTTCCTTTTTTATAGGCGCGCTTTAACAATAAAATGAGTTCAGTCCCGAAAACCGAATCTTTGAATTCTTCTTCAAACTGAGCAATAAAAAAGTCATCTTCCACCATAATTCTGCCGACTGCGCCCCCTGATTTTGCTTTGGTTTCGTAATAATTATTTTCCGTTTTGAAATGATTGATTTCTTCAAAATCATGATCTTCCGAAGCCAGCCAAAATAAAGGGACGAAATTCTTAGCCGGAAATTTTGCGTTTAAAAACTCCGCCAATTTAATGGTCTGTAAAATTTTATAAATAAAGAAAACCGGACCGGTAAAAAGGTTTAACTGATGACCGGTTGTGACGGTGAAAGTTTCTTCTAATGCTAAATGCTTCAGATTAGATTGCTGTTTTTCCGACTGTGGAAAATCGGCATATTGATTTTGTAAAACTTCGCAAAGCACTTTCCTTTTCCCCGAAGAGAAAGATTTCTCTTTTTGTAGAAACTGCTTTTCAATATTTTCAAGGTTAAAAAACTGCGGTTCGAAACCGGCAATTTTTTGCGTCAGAAAATCTTTAATAAGCAAAGGAATGCCCTCAATTTCTAAAAAAGGAATGTTGGTTAGTTTTTTCACAATTATTTTTTAACTAAATAAATACCATACAATTCCCAGATTCAACCGGAAATCATACAACGGATAATAAGGTGCGGTAAATGATTTATTCTTCATAAAGGTAGTGTTGAGGTGCTGCGCTTCGATGAAGAAAAACATTCTTTTCACTTTCATATTAAAATAAACATCGGCAATTGGCTGCCCACCAATCGCGTACGAATTTTCATTAGGCAAAATAAATTCATTCAGCACCGGGAAAAATTCACGGGAGGCAAACTTTGAAAAATAATAAACTTTAACTCCGGTCTGAATTTCGGCAGCGTTTTTAAATGCTTTGGTCTGGTAAAAAAGATTGGCTCTTCCGACAAAATTCGGCATCGGCAAAAGTTCTTTATTATTGATCGCAGATTGGAAAAGCACTTTCGGATTGAGATGGAATTTACCATAAGAAAATGTTGCGTCGCCACCGATCTGGGAAATATTTACCGAGGAAGAACTCTGCTGTGGAAATGCTTCTGCATTCAAATAAGTATAATTATCGATTCTGAAATAATTGGCAAAAACACTGCTTTTAAACCATTTCAAATTCAGGTCACCACCAATTTCGGTAATGCTTTGGTTTTTCGGGTCTGCAAAATAATAATTAAATTTTTTATAAACCGAAGGATTGAGCAGCAAATTAAAACTTGGTGAAGCCGACTGGAAGTTCACTTTTGCATTGACGAAATAATCGGGAATGGGTTCAAACCGCACCACGTTTTGAGAACGGATAAAACTGCCGAATTCTTTTCCGGTAGAGAATTCCAGATTTGAATTTAGTGCTATTTTATCCCAAAGTTTCACCACCAGATTTCCGACAGCACCAATTCTGTTTTCCGAAATTTCCTGAGGAAAACCCAAAGCAGCCGGAAAAGGCGTACCAACTCCCAGTTTGATCATTTGATGGCGAACTCCTGCATCCAACTTAAAGTTTTCTTTATCAAAAAGAATGCTTACCGTATTGCTCAAATTTTTTGAATATTTTTTTAAAGAGGCCGGATAATCATCCAACTCTAAAGGATCGCTGAAGTAATAGCGCTCCGGCGAAGATTGATTATAATAATATTTATTCGTCTGACTGAAAATGGTATGCCGGATTTTAAACGGAAATTTTTCTGAATTGAAAGGTTTAAATTCATGGCTGAAATAATAGCGCCGGTACGCAAACTGCGAATTGGAACCGCTCAGGTTAACCTGCAGATTTTCGCGGTTGTTAAAGTCGGAATTTCCATTGAGAAACAAATCCAGATCGGCGATTCCACCATTCTCCTGATTGTTGACGTTCTGATGAATAAAATGCGCAAAGGCTTCGTATTTGCCGTTTTTTGAAAGGTAGTGTCCGGAAAACAGGACTTCATTATTGGCAGCCAAAGAGTTGAGATAATGGCCTTGTGAGCGAAGTCCGGTATATTCTACGGCGAAGTTGAATTCTCTGCCGATATTTTGGGTGTAGGTGGATTGCAGAACCGCTCCATTCCGCACCGAATTGTGGTAAATAAATGAGGCGGTTGGTGTTTTTACATCATAATACCTGATCTCCTTAATTCCTTTAATAAAATAAGATTTATTGGCCGGAAGCAGCGACAGGTTTTGCTCCGTATCTACTTCGAATACCAAAGGATTAAATCCTGAACCGACATTGGCGAACTGAACTTTGCCGAAATTATCCCGGTTATTGTATTGAGAAAATATAAAAGTTTTGTCGTGGGTAAAAACCGTATCGAAGATTTTCTTCTCCGAGAACTGTGTTCTGTAGGTATAATCGTAAATGGTTGGTTTAAAAATTTTCAGCGAATCTTTGAATCCCGAATCGATCACTAAGGTGTCACCGGGTTTCACACGGTTAGAGTCAGTTTTGTTAACAATCTGTGCATTCAGGTTATAACTAAAAAGGAATATGCAGAAAAGGATGAATCTCATTCTATTTGTTTGGTGTACAAATGTAAGAAATATGGGGAAATAAAAAAGGGAGGTGAATTTGACGACCTTTCAGAATAAATAACAATCATTTGCCGTTTCCTATTAGAAACAAATCATTATATTTGTTTCTAACAACAATTACTTAAAAATGAAAAAGACACTCTTATTACTTCTGTTTCCTATAGTATATAACGCACAAGTTATGACTGATGTATCTGTCTTCAATAATTCAAATGGAAGTGTTTTCGATGTTAAAAACACCAATTTTAAATCATACGAAGGCATTGATGGCTCCCCATATATTGATGAAGCATTTTCAATTATCAAAATTAAAGGATATAACGAAGTCCTCCCTCCGGTAAGGTATAATGCATACGAGGATGAAATGGAATTCAAAATTGACAATCAATTAAATTATGTTCAAAAAGTACCAGAAATGAACTTTACTTTTTTGAACAGTGCTAAAAAATATGCCCTGAAAAACTATACCCTAGAGGGAATTACCACCAATGGATGGCTTGTAGAACTTGTCCAGGAAGATGGTCCTTTTAAGCTTTATAAAAAAGAAAGGGTCCAAATAGTAGAGTACAATAATAATACAACTAACACGTACTTGAAGCAGAAAAACCCTTATTTTGAGAAGACAAAGGATCTCCTTATTCTGTTTGATGGGCATAATTACATTAAGTTTCCTAAAAACTCAAAAGAATTTAAGTTATGGGTGGATAATAAAGGGATAGATTCTGCTTTAAAAAGTTCTGAAGATTATTTCAGGAAGAATAAAATTAACTTCAGCAAGGATTCTGATCTTGTCAATTTGGTAATGTATATGAATACTTTATAAAACATTTTGGCGCAGGTAATTCCAAAATTAGGAAATTGGGCAACACTTTAAATTATTGAAAAACTTTCAATAATTTTTTTTGTTTTTTTATTATAGTCTGAAATAGAACTTTGTTTTAAAATTAAGGTAGTGTCTTAAAAAGTGTGTAAAAAAAATGTTGTTGTTGTTGTTGTTGTTGTTGTTGTTGTTGATTTGGTTTAGAAATGTGGGTAACTTTAAGCGAAGCGTAAAAAAGTTATCCATATTTCTAAATCAAACCGCTACTTCTATTGTTTGCTTTTTTTTAAGTTCCTCTATTTCTCGAAACGCTGTTACTGGATAACTGTAAGATTTATATTCTTTTTCCATCGCAACAGAACCCATTAAAAAAAGTATTGATTCTGGACTAGGCATCGCTCCACGCATTTTTAAAACCCTTTTGTAATCCCTGTTCAAGCGCTCGATCCAGTTCGTTGTATAAATCATTCGCTGGATCGAGGGTGGATAATTTAAGTAGGTAAAATAAGCGATGTTTCGCTCGTTTGAGAACGATTTCAAACTTGAATAACTTTTTTGGTACTTCTCTACAAAACTACACAAATTTTTAAATGCTTCTACAGCAGTGATACTTTTTGTTTCAATAGCAAATATTTCCAGTAGTTCTTTACCAATTTCCAGTCTTTTTGTACGTGGAAAAACTGCTAATATATTCCGTTTGATATGCACCACACAAAGCTGATGTGAAGCATTGGGAAAGGATTCTGCAATCGCATTCTCAATTGAAGTCAAACCATCTGAAGCAATTAATCCAACACTTTGTACACCTCTTTCTTTTAGGGATTCCAGTTCCATTTGCCACAATGTAGCACCTTCTGTTGGATGATTGACAATACTCAGAACTTCTCTTGATCCGTCTTCTTTGATCCCCAAAATCGTGTAATAACCTTCTTTACTAACTGATTTGTCTCTTCGTGTATGTACAAAAGTAGCATCAATGTAAAGTACCAAATAATGTGATTCTAATTTTCGTTTTAGCCAAATATCAACTTCCTCACGACTATCTTTCATCAGATAACTAATCTGCTGTTTGCTGTATTCTTTGCCATAAATCTCTTCGTATACATCGCTAACCTGCTCCGTGGTTAAGCCACGACGATATAAACTGAAAATTAATTTGCGGCGTTCTTCATCTTCGTTGCGAAGTACATTTAATAAAACTGGATAAAATGTACCATTTCTTGTTCTTGGTACTTTTAAAATCATCTCTTTGCCAAATCCCCTGGCTTTTCTCTCCCGGTATCCATTGCAATAGTCTCCTTCATTCTCCTGCTGATGAAGATGTCTTTCACTTTTCATAAAAGCATTTAAGGTTAATTGCATCAATAAGTTGCTCCCATTTTCAGAATTTGCGACATTTAATAATAAATCCGAAATTTGTTCTTGTGTAAAGTTCATAAGTCTGTACGTTTATTTGTTGTAATTTAAAAATACAACTTTTTACTTTACACACTTTTTTAGTACAGTATCTCCTATGGTATTATCAAGTCGCCTTAATATTTTTTTGGATTTTTCTGAGCAGCACAAAAGAACCAGATGAATCATTCGCACTCTGCATAGATCGAATACTACAATATTTAATTATTACATAAAAAAAGGCTCTCAAATTTTGAGAGCCTTTCAAATTCACATTGAATTATTTAGTTATCATAACCTGGATTTGAAACTACAGGAGTTCCGGAAATATCAGTTTCTGATCTAGGAATTGGGAAAGCCAATTGGTTAATATTTATACTAGCAGGTTTGAATGAAGTATCACCCCATCTCAATTGATCCCACTGTCTGAATCCTTCACCAAGTAATTCTTTTCTTCTTTCTACCTTAATCATGTTAAGATTAACGGAAGTTATCGCATCCAATTGTTCCTGAACTGAAGTTACCGTAGTACCCACAGTTATTGGTCCTAATCTATTGGCTAAAATTTCTTTGTAATATTTTAGTGCTTTTGCAGGATCTCCACCGTTTAATTCAGCTTCAGCTCCATTTAAAAGTACTTCTTCATATCGGATCATTTTAATATTATCCGCCCCAGTTCTATTTAAATATTTACCTCTGGTACTGTAAGAAAGATAATTTACTCCACTCACTTTGCTTACCAGATTTCTTCTAATATCATTAGTTGCATACAATGCCAAGGTTGATTCATATACCACCAAATTTTTGTATCCGTTGTAGCTTAGAATCTGGTTGTAGGAACTTGTAGAAAGAGAAGAATCAGTCCCTACTTCCAATTCGAAAATTGAGTTAGGAGCAGCCCCTCTTAATGTAAAATCAAAAGATGGCTGATAAAGATCCCTTGCCACAACGCTGTATTTACCATACAACTCATTGGTTAATGTTCTTACTTTGGCATAGTCTCCTTTGTAAAGATAAAATCTAGACATTAACACTTTTAAGGCGTTAATTGAAAGCTCTGTCTTATTTGACGGAGTATCATTTGCTACTTTCGCTGTCATTACTGCCAAAGCTTTATTGAAATCTGCTTCGATTTGAACTTCAGTCTGTGCAATAGTACTTCTCGCTTGCAGAGCTTTAGGATCATACTTCGTTGGTGTTACCACTCCAAGGGGACCACCCGTATATTTCTGACCATAAAGTCTTAACAAATCAAAGAAACCCTGTGCTCTGAGCGCATAAGCCTGTCCTTGGTAATACTCCGCTTTTGCAACGTCAGCTGCGGTACCTGTCAACTTAGCTAAATCAGTATTAATTACAATATTTGTTTTACCCACCATCGTATAAATTTGATTATACGTATCTCTAGCGTAAGCATCACTAGAAGTCATGTTATATTGTCTCACACTATTAAAGTAGCCACTTCCGCCATTACTAAACATTTCATCCGAACGGATTTCTCCAAATGCAAGGTAGTCACGTCCATAATACGTAGCTGATCTCATTGATACGTAAGCTCCTCTCACAAAAGATTGGATTTCCTGTACTGTCTTTAGATCCGATTGAATAACTGACTGTTGAAATTCTCTTTCAACAAAGTCATTACTACAAGATGTTGCTGCTGTTAATACCCCGAGAGATATAACACCTATTTTTAATATATTTTTCATTTTTTTTATCTTTTAAAAGCTTAAATTAACACCAAATAAAAATGATTTAAGAATTGGTAGCCCTAAATTTGACGCTCCAGAAAGGTTAATCTCAGGGTCAAATTTCAATCTATCATCAAAGGTATGTGTCCAAGCGTTATTCGCCATTACATAAATTTGTGCACCTGTTAGACCTGTTCCGTTCAACAACTTATTTTCAAACGAATAAGAGAACTTCGCATTGCTTAATCTGATATAATCAGAATCATATAAGACACGGTCTGATACTCTGTAAGAATTCTTATTTCCGTAATAATACATTGGTTTTGGATTGGCTGCAGTTGTATTTTCCGGAGTCCAGTAGTTCCCCATTACATCTGCATATCCTGGGTAGTAATCGGAGTAATATCCATCAGAATACAAGTACGAAGCCCAGTCATCAAGAATCTTTCCTCCAAATCCATAGGTAAATTGTAGGTCTAATGCAAATCCTTTGTAGCTCATTTTTGTATTAAGTCCACCGTAAAGATTACTCAACATCGATCCTTGAACTGCTTGTTTAGCGGCAAAATAATCGTTTGTAGTTTCGCCACCTACGCCATCTTTGAACCATAATGGATCTCCGTTTGCAGCATCTACACCAGCCCATTTTCTAAGATACCAAGTTCTTACACCTTCACCAACTCTCAGGGTAGTTGTTCCACCATTCACATCACCTCCATAGAGTTCTGTAATTTCGTTTTTCAAAGTTGAGAGATTGAATCCTAAATCCCATGAGAATTCGTTTCTATCACCTCTAAATATATCTGCATTCAACGCAAATTCAAAACCTTCGTTAA
The DNA here is from genome assembly GCF_004359195.1 of Chryseobacterium salivictor. Taxonomy (NCBI): domain Bacteria; kingdom Pseudomonadati; phylum Bacteroidota; class Flavobacteriia; order Flavobacteriales; family Weeksellaceae; genus Chryseobacterium; species Chryseobacterium salivictor. Next base: position 670,879 of record NZ_CP037954.1, read on the forward strand.
CCAAAGTACCAATATTATCTACGTACGAGGTAAGACCTTGTGATCCTGATAACGGCAGGTTATAAATCAAATCTTTTGTTTTCTTGTTAAAATATTCAGCAGATAAGGTAACTCTGTTATTCCAAAAACCTAAATCTAATCCTATGTTTAATGGATTAACTGTTTCCCATGACAGATTTGGATTATATAGTCCTGAATACCCACCTGCAGCAAAATCATTATAGTTGCTAGTAAATGAGTAAAGAGCATAAGGATTCGCACTAACTTGGTTTCCTAGTTTACCATATGAAGCTCTGAATTTCATCTGAGAAATCATATTGATGTTTTTGATGTAGTCAATTTTAGCAAGGTCTAGACCAACCCCAGCAGACCAGAAATTACCTGCTTTCTTTTCAGGAACAAATTGAGAGAGAACATCTCTTCTAAATGAAGCATCTATCAAGAACAATCTTTTATAGTCATAGTGTCCTGTTACCGCATAACCATATCTTGAACTGTTACCTTTTGTACCTTCGTAACCATAAGGAACGATAAAGTTAGATAATGTTTCAAGCGTTGGTGTTCCTACAGTAATTCCCGTAGCTGCTAAAAATTTATTATCGGTTTTATAGGCTTCTTGAATTAAAGTAGCACCGACATTATGTACTCCAAATTTACGATTCCAATCCAAGATGTTTTGAACGTTGAAATTAAAATACCTGTTATTTGATGTTCTTTGGTAACCACCGTAGGTGTAGCCATCTCCGTGCAATGGGTTCCAATATGTATCTTCTTCGATATTGATATACTCCGGAGAGAAGACAAATTTATAAGTTAAATCCTTGAAAATTTCATACTCAACTCCTAAATTAGCATACGCTCTTAAAGTTCCTGCTTTTGAATAATTCTTTTCTTGGAGGTATGGAATATTGTATAATCCATTAGAAAGTCGTGAGTTACTTGCTGCCCAATACCATGATCCGTCATCGTTTTTAGTTCTGTCGGTAGGTCTGTTAAAATATTGCGCTAAAATAGGGTTTGAAAAAGCACCACCCTGACTTAAAGTTTTCAAATTTGAATGAGAAACCTGAAAATCACTTGTCACTTTTAATTTATCAGTTGCCTGATATCCAACTTTTGTTGTAAATGCCAATCTGCTGAATGCAGAATTTTTAACAATACTTTCTTGACTAAAATAATTCGCAGAGGTATAATACGTTAATTTATCATTTCCTCCAGACATGTTGAAGTCAACATTTTGCTGATATCCTGTCTTTTGGGTCTCTCTTCTCCAGTCAGTATCATTAGTGGAAGTGAAGATATTTTGCAGATCAGCACCTTCTCCGCCCGCTTCCAAAAAAGTATAAACTTCACCAATGTTTGCGAAGGTTTGCCCCCAAGACGGTGTTGCATTATAAGTATTCATTACTGACTGTGCCAAATACTCTCTCCATTGAGCTGTATTGAAAGCTTTGTGCCCTTCAATAGCCCTCTCGTTCATACCTGTGTTCATTGAAAGGTTAAATCTCGCCTTTCCTTTTTTGCCTGATTTTGTGGTAATAATAATTACCCCAGCTCCTGCATCAGCACCATAAACGGCAGTAGAAACTGCATCTTTCAGCACTGTAATATTTTCAATATCATCAGGGTTCATACTTGCCAAAATATTAGCTGTCGTATTTCCCGTAGTTAAATCCCCCGAAGCAACTCTCACACCATCCACCACATAGATAGGAGACACTACTCCATTAATAGACGACACTCCTCTAACACGTACGCTGGCCATACCTCCAGGCTGGCCCGAAGAACTTCCTGTTTGCACACCAGTTACTCTACCTTGCAGCATTTTATCTACAGAAGCAACCGGAACATCTTTAATCTTGTCTGCCCGCATAGTACTTGCTGATCCGGTCATTTCCTGAACAGTTCTTTTCTGTCCAAAACCCACAACCACAACCTCTTCAATGTCGCTCACTTTTACAGTGTCTGAAGTAGTCTGTGCTGAAGCCATAATAGCCCCAACAAAAAACATGGCTCCAACGCTCAATGTTTGTAATTTCAAATTCATATTAACACATTTTTAATATTTAAGCTACAAATATGTTAATTATATTTAACATAACCAAATTAAATATATGATTCACATTATATGAAAACCCTTCGGGAATTATTATAAATTTATCATTATTATGTCCTAATGATAAAAATACTACCACTCTATGCTTTTTTAAGATATTTATGATAATTTTATCATAAATATTTGATAAATTTTGTTTCCTCAGCATTTATTGAAAACTTTAAACTTAGTTTCCACAGGAAAGCACGAGGGTAAGGATTACTTACAAATTTGGATTGAAAGTTTTGATAACGATAAACATAAAAAAACCGCCATTGCTGGCGGTTTCTCTTATTGAAAAAATTCTATTGAAGATTTACTGTATCTTTCAGATTAGCTTTTATAAATCATTTTGCTTCACCAATCCTTTAGAAGCATCAATTTCACCTTGTGGTATCAACCATGTCCATCTTTTGTCTCCTGCAGGAACAGTAAGCAAGTTGTTTGTTACAGCGGAGACCTGATTGGTACCCGTTCTGTCTAAAGGTAAGTTCAATCTTTTGAGATCTAGGAATCTGAAACCTTCCCCCCAAAGCTCCAGTCTTCTGCTATTAAGGATCTCATCGACATAAGCTTGACCGGTTGTGGTAGCGCCAGCATAAGAAGGGTTTCTATTTTTCTCGAATTCGTTAAAAACGATCTTAGATTGTGCCTCTTTATTATCTCTAGCCAAAGCTTCTGCTTCAATCAAGTACATTTCTGCTGCTCTCATGAATGGAATATCTCCTAAACTTGTATTATTATCAATCGCGCCAGATGAGTTTGTTGATAAGAATTTCTGAGAAGTGTAAGGCACTTTCAAATAAGTTGAAGGCAAATTAAGAGCTGTATGAGCGCCCGTCGGGTCAATAACTTGAGTTCTCACATCTGTAGTTGCAAACTTAGCGTACAATAAATTGTTCACTACTTTTGGAGCCTGACGAATCTGAGATGAGTTATAATTTCTAGACATATATGCCATAAAGTTTCCAAAATAATCAGAAGTGGTATCTAAAGGCTTATATCCCCATAACCATTCAGTATTATCATAACTATTGAATCCTTTTTTATAATCAGCATTCGTCATTAATGCAAAACCAGCTCTCGCTTCTTTGGCATAAGTAGCCGCCTGTGAATATTTCCCTTGAGTTAAAGCTACTCTAGCCATCAAACCTTTTACAACGCTCGCATTAAAATGCGATTTATTTGTCCTTGCTTTACCAGAAAGCAATCCAAATGATGAAGTAAGATCATTATTGATAGAAGTATAAACTTCTTCTAATGACGCTCTAGGAATTGCTTCGAACTCTAGATCTAACCTTAACGGAACTCCCATTTGAGTATTATTACCACCAGCAACATATCTATTTGCATAAATTTGAGAAAGCATGTAGTAAGAGAATGCTCTAAATGCATAAGCTTCACCCATTAATTTATCTTTAACAGCCTGATCACCTGCAACTGCTGGAGTTTTAAGGATTACGATATTGGCCATTCTGATCTGCTCATAATAGAAATCGTAAGGGTAAAATAAGTTTCCAGAGTTTGCATTGGCATTATCCAACCATCTGATTGTACTCACATACCAGTTTGGACCGGCAGCAGGGAAAATTAAATCCTCACCCATGACGTCCATATAAATCATAATTCCGGTATTCCCGTTCTGACCCTGACTAGAGTTTTGTCTTAAATACATATTTCTATGCATTCCGTTAATAATAGTACTTATATTCTCGATAGAACCAGAAGCCAACTGCTCACTTACAGAATCTGTTGGACCTGTTTCCAAATAATCTCTGTCGCATGATGAAACCATGCTCAATACTACTGAAGCAGCAGCAAATAAGATTGTTTTTTTATTAATAAATTTCATTTTTCGATTTTTTAAAAAGTTGTACTTAATCCAAAAGTAATAATTCTGGCACTAGAGTATCTAGGGTTTACAGTTCCGTTAAATGATTGGTAAGGCTCTAATCCCTGTCTTTTACTTGACAACCAGAGATTTTCACCACTTACAAATAGTTTCAGACTGTTTATTCCTACATTTTTCACTACATCTTTATTGAAGTTATATCCCAATGAAGCATTCCTCAACATCACATAACTTGCATCCACCAACCATCGGGAAGATCCTGCATTAGCTTCAACTGCTGTAACTGAATTAAGTACCGGCACATCTGTTATTTGACCTGGAGTCGTCCATCTGTCTAACAAATCTACGTGTGCTGCTCCACCTTGTAGGTAAGATACCATTAGGCCTGCATAGTTCGTATCATAGATTTTACCACCAAACTGATAGTTAAATGCTGCTGACAACTCAAAATTCTTAACATTTAAAGTAGTAGAAATATTCCCGAAGAAATCTGGAATTGCAGAACCTTGGTACTCATATTTAGCTTTTGCTTGTTTTGTTGTTACAAGCGTGCCATTCACGGTTCTAACATCTGCCGCTTTTAAATCCGGATATAAAGTCTGATCTAAGACATACAATGCTGCTCCATCACTAGAATCTACTCCATACCAAGTTTTCAGCCAGAACGCATACAGGTCTTTCCCCACCATCAATTTCTTACTTCCGTTAATAATTGACTCCTGTGGAAGTTTAGTAATCTCATTTTTGTAAGAGGTACCATAAGCATTAACGGTCCATTTTACATTTTGGTTTTTGATTACATCTACACCGATTGTGAGCTCATATCCTTTATTGGTAACATTACCAACATTGGTCTGGATACTGTTTCCAGGAATACCAGGATTCAAAGGAGTTGGAACAGGGAAAAGAAGATCTCTTGTTTCTGAGTTATAGTATTCTATCGTCCCTCTTACGCGTCTGTTAAATAATTCAAACTCCAAAGCGATATCTGACTGGGCTTTAGTTTCCCAGGAAATAGATGGATCCGCTACATTTGACAAAATAACTCCCGGTTCCGTACCATTATTATACCCTAAATCGAATACAGATTGGTAAGGATACCATGAAGATAAAGCATCGTTTCCTACTTCACCGTAAGACCCTCTTAATTTTAAGAGATTAATCGCTTTAATATTGCTGATGAAATTTTCTTTAGACATCACCCAACCTGCACCGGCAGACCAGAATGAAGCCCATCTAACATCTGTTGCGAATCTAGAAGAAGCATCCCATCTGATAGATCCTTCTAATAAATATTTCTCAGAGAAGTTATATTTTAAGCTACCAAACCAGCTTTCTTTTGTTCTGGTGTCAATTTGAGAATTGATGCTTGTATTGTCTACAAATCCACCAAATTCATACGCTCCAGCGACACTTTGGTTTCTTTTATAACCATATAAATAATCACGTAAAAAAGCACTGTTTTCATGACCTGCAAGAGCAGTAAAAGCATGATTACCAAAAGACTTGTCATACGTTAAAACTTGATTAAAAGTATAATCACGGTTAAAATAAGCAGTTCTTGAAGCAGACCCAACACCGATAGCATCACCTATAAAAGTATTGGTAAAGATTTTATTAAGAGTTCCCCTATAGTTATATGCACCATTAGTTCTGAAGGTTAATTCAGGAAGTAATTTCATTTCTGCATATACATTTCCTTGGGCATTATAAGTATTAGTGGTGTTATTATTTAATAATGTTTCCCAAACGATGTTACGTCCTGATGCTGCATCCGGACCTCTCATTGCACCGGCATCATAAAGCACTTCTCCATCTGGACCGTACATTCTTTCCCCGGTTACCGGATCATGCTGGTATGGGCTATAAATAGGCCCCATCCGTCTTGTCCAGGAATATGGATTAATAAAAGAAGAACTGCTGTCGACACCATCTACGGCATTACCGCCACTACTTACCGAAGCATTTAAGCTTGTTCCTAATTTCAACCAAGATTTAACTTGAGAATCAGCGTTAAGACGCAATCCGATTCTTTCGAAGTCTGATTTAGTAATATATCCTTCCTCTTTTAAATAACTCAAAGAAGAAAAGTAAGTACTTTTATCATTACCACCTGTAAAGCTTAAGTTGTGATCCTGCCTAACTCCAACACCAATTAGAGGTTCCGCCCAGTCAAAATCATTGTATTTCAGTTGTGCATTAGGATTTAAAACCCCGTCTACAACTAACGTACTATTTGGTACGTTAAAAACATTAGTTTTTAAGTTTCCTGTTATCAAGTTAGCAGAAGCCCAGGCGTTTGAGGCTGCAATACCTTCAGCTGGAGTTGACGTTCTTCTACCATTTCTCATTGCCTCCCAAGCTAACACATAATAATCAGCAGGACCCACTCTGTCGTATTCTTTAATAAATCTACTGCTAATACCAGTACTGGTATTCAAAGTTATTTTTGAAGAATTTTTCTTACCTCTTTTAGTGGTAATCATAATTACTCCATTCGCAGCAGATGAACCATATAGTGAAGTCGACGCCGCATCTTTCAATACGTTCAAACTTTCAATATCGTTAGGATTAATCGAATTCAAGTTTCCCGGAAAAGGAACACCATCTACAATAATTAAAGGCTCATTTGAAACTGAATAAGATCCCGTTCCTCTAATTCTAATAGAAATCCCATCACCTGGTTGCCCACTACCGGAAGCAACTTGAATACCAGCACCAGCTCCGTCTAAAGCTTGCAGCACATTTGAAATTGGACGCTCCTCAATCTCTTTAGCACCAACCTGTACGTTTGCTCCTGTCAAAGTAGACTTTTTCTGAACACCATATGCAACAACTACAACCTCTTCGATATTCTGAGTTTTGGTTGAGTCCTTTTGCGCCATAACTGCCTGTCCTGTAAAAAACAAAACCCCGGCAGTTAAAACTTTTAATTTCACATTCATATTAACACATTTTAATATTTAAGATGCAAATATGTTAATTAGTTTTAACATGAGCAATAGAGAATTTCATTTTCTACTATAATAGTGTCCATTTATATGTATATTTTGAGTATTAAAAACACATTATGCATTTAATATTCAAAATATACACTCTTTAAGTAATTTTTAATCCATTCAAGCTCGCCTTTTTAATAATGTAATATTTAAAAAAAACATTATTTAGAATAATTATAAACATAAAAAAACCGCCATTGCTGGCGGTTTCTTTTGAAAAAATACATTTGATATTTCTTATCAAAATCTGACTTTAATTAATAACCTGGATTTTGCTGAGCAGCCAAAACAGGATTAGCACTCGTTTCCAATGTTGGGATTGGCCATACATATTTATGATCAGCATAAGGAATAGCCGGGACATCAGTAGTTTTATAAACATATGGAGTTCCGATTTGGTAATCCGCATAGGTTGGATTCTGACCATTTCTGTATTTCGCCGGAATTCCAACTGCTGGCGTAAGAGCATCCTGCTGTAATCTATGGATGGTGTTCCACCTCAATCCCTCTGCCAGGAATTCGATTCTTCTTTCCAGTAACACTGCATTTACAGCCGCCGCTGGTGTTGTGAAAGCAACATACTGCTCTGTTGCAGGATTTGTTAGAGATCGGTTTCTCACCGAATTCAGGTCTGCCAAATACGTAGCATCACCCAACCTTGCCTTAGCCTCAGCTCTGTTCAGCAGAACTTCTGCATATCTTAAAAGCGGTGAAGCATCCGTCAAAGTACTTGTATCCTTGTATTTATTCGACAGCAGAAATGACGGTTGCGAAGGCTGAGTAGGAGTACCAGCAGTCATTACAGTTTTTACTAGATTGGCACCTCTTCGTTTATCTGTTGCCAGCCATGATGGCTGATTCCAGATTACAGGGCTGATTGCGATTAAAGCTCTACCATTATATTGTGAAGCCAAAGCACCATTTACACTTGGATTGTTGGTTGCAGAATTTTCCAAAGAGAAAATACTTTCAGTATTACCGTAATTGTTAGCAAAAGGAGTATTCGGATCCGCAGTCAGTGTATAAAGACCATTTAATTTATTGGCTTCTTCAATGACTTTCGGATAATCCGCTTTGCTTAAATACACTCTTGTTTTTAATGCAATCGCTGCCTCTTTAGTTGCGTATACTATGGCGTTTTTAGCAGATCTTGCCGCCTTAGAAGTCATCAACGTTTCTGCCTTATCTAAATCCGCTAAAAGCTGCGTGTAATTCGCGGCTACAGTTCCTCTTGGAAGACTTGCATTCTCTTCAATAGTTGGCAAAGAGTTGCTTGCTTTCAACCTATAAGGAACCCCAAGGTGCGATGCATCTGCAGTATGTTTATAAGGCCGCGCAAAGAAGTTAAGCAATTCATAATGACTGAATGCCCTAAAAAACAAAGCCTGTCCGATATAATCATTCCCTTCTGCTTCCGGAATAACTCCACTCTGAATAGCCTTGGTAACGCCTTCGATCACAAGATTAGCCCTGTTAACTAGCCTGTAAGTATCTACCCAGTAGTACACGGTATTTAATGCCCCTGAAGGATCCCAAGTCCCTGTATAAGTTATTGCATAGAAAGAAGCTGTATTCACCATATCTTCGCCCCTCATGTCGTTTTGCTGAAAATAAGCGGCACCAAAAGGATAACCCCTACCTGCGGATGATGGATTTGCGTTATTATACTGCCCGATTGCCGCTGCCTGATACATCCCATTCACCGAGAGGATGATGTTTTCTTTGGAGCTGAAAGCCACCTCTTCACTAATCTGATTATGAGGTGTAAGTTCCATAATATTCTCCCTGTTACAGCCGGTGAGAGTGAACGCAGCAACTGCCAGTGACAAAAAATACTTTTTTGTTTTGATATTTTTGATATTCATATTAATAATTTTTAGAAAGTTGCATTAATTCCGAAGGAAATTGTTCTTTGTCTTGGTACTGCATTATAATCCATTCCCAGATTTTCCATCTCAGGATCAATCCCTTTATAATTGGTAAACATTATTGCATTCTGCACAACGCCATAAATCCTAAACTTAGTTAGATTGATACTGGACAGCATTGCAGGATCTAAGGAATAACCGAGGGTAATGTTATCAATTTTCACGAAGTCACCCTTCTCCACAAATCTAGAAGTAGCCTGGCCATTTAAATTAATGAAATTTCCTCTACCTCCATGTAATTTCGGAGTCCAACCATCTCCAGGATTGCTGGCACTTTGCCATCTTCCTAAGATTTCAGATCCGTTGTTATAAAAGTCCTGGTTGAGCAATTCTCTTCTTGTAACATTAAAAATATTATTTCCCCCGCTAAATCTTGCCATTACACTAAAATCAAATCTCTTATATTGTAATGTCGTATTCACAGAACCAAAATAGGTTGGAAGCGTATTCCCTAATATTTGTCTATCATCATTTGTCAATGAAGAAGCGGTTCCCAGGTTACCTGGATTGGTAGGATCAAATAAATAATAGCCCTGATTGGCAATATTCGCCTGCACCAAAGAACCATCAGCTTTATAGTACACCGGATTACCGTTTGCTGCATTCACTCCCCAATATTTATATCCGTAAAGGGATCTTAAAGATTCTCCTTCTCTGATAAGATAAGCGGTTTCGCCGTTTTGGGATTGAATAATATCCTTACCATCTACCAAACCTGTAACTTTATTATCCATTAAAGTCAAATTACCTCCAATACTCCATTTCAGATTTTCATTTTTTAAGATATCAGCGTTCGCGGAAAATTCGAAACCACGATTCTCCATACTTCCAATATTTTTATTGACCGAATTACCCGGAACCCCTAAAGAAGGCGATAATGGTACTGCAAGAATTAACCCGTCATTCTCATTAACAAAATAATCAGCACTAAATGTAATTCTGTTTTTCAATAATCCAAAGTCTGCACCTAAGTTTTTCTTTGTATTTGTTTCCCATTTAAGCTGATCATTCCCTGCCTGCGAGTAGCCAATACCATTATAATCAGCATATTTAAAACTATTATACAATCCTAAATATGGATAATTTCCAATATCGGTATTTCCCACTTTTCCATAAGATGCCCTCAGTTTCAATTCAGAAAGCGTGTTAAGATCCTTCATAAAACCTTCATTTGAAACTGTCCATCCCAAGGAAACTCCTGGGAAATTACCCCATTTATTCGCCGTTGGTAAAGAAGACAAACCATCTCTTCTGATTGTTCCCTGAACAAAGTATTTATTCGCAAAATTATAGCTCAATCTTGCAGCATAAGAAATTAGACCGTTCTCCGTAGCACCTCCACCGGAATATTGAGTTGCATATGAACCAGAAATCACCCCTACATCACCAAAGAAATCAGAGGACAATCCCTGACCATCAGCAAAAAAACTGTTTGTTTTCTGCTTTTGGTATTCATTAACCAAAACCACATTTAAGTTATGTGATCCAAATGTTTTGTTAAAGTTCAGGATATTTTGAATATTCCACCGATCAAGGTTCAGGTAATTATTATCGATATACCCTCCTCTTGAAAAACCGTCACCGTGAACCCTATTCCAATAGAGAAACCCGGTAGTGACAGAACGGTCTTTACTTACTTGCAGTTTGTAATCTAACCAGTCAGTAATTTTCACATCTCCCGCTATACTCCCAATAAATCTGGAAAGATCAGAAGTGTATTTATTATTATTCACAACATAAGCGATGTTTGTAAGATCACTGGTAATTGGGATTAAGTTATCCCATTGACCAACTCTGCTTACGGTGCCTTGCGTATAAATATTATAACCAGTAGGTGTTCTGGTATCATATATCGGTGTATTAGGCAATTGACGCACTGCACTAAACATTGCTCCGGAAATTGAATTATATCCATTATTCAATCCTTTATAAGATGTTTCCGAGTAGGCAAAATTAGTACTGAGTTTAAACCAATCTGTAACCTTTTGATCGGCGTTCATTCTCAGTGAAATTCTCTCCATGGCATTTGGGGTAATCACCCCTTCCTGCTTTGTATATCCTAGAGATGCGTAATAGTTACCCTTTCCGAGCCCACCAGTCATCGACAAGAAATGATCGGTCTGCGTACCTGCTCTAAGCACCGCTTTTTGCCAATCAGTATTATAATCGCTTCCTTTAGCCCATACTGTTCCAGCTGCTTTTGCTTTTTCATTAGAAATTGTCAAGAAGTCGGGAGTCTCCAGTAGATCCAATTTCTTCACTACACTTGCTACACTGAACATGTTATTATAAGATACCGTAAATTTTCCGTTTTTCCCTTTTTTTGTAGTAATCAAGACAACCCCATTAGCGGCGCGAGAGCCGTAAATTGCAGTTGCTGCCCCATCTTTCAGCACGGTCATCGATTCAATATCAGCGGGATTAATATCCGCCAATGCATTGGTGTAAGTATTCCCGCCACCGGTATCGCCGGCAAAAATAGGAACTCCATCAACCACATATAATGGCGATGTACCAGACGTTATCGTATTCACCCCCCGAATACGCACTGTTGGCGCTCTGCCAATATCGCCTGAGCTACTTACCACCTGTACGCCCGATGCCCGACCCGCTAATTGCGCTTCGAACGTAGGAGTATTCAAATTGGCGATATCACTTCCTTTCACGGTTGTAATAGAGGAAGTTACATCTGCCTTCTTTTGGGTCCCATAGCCGACTACAACAACCTCCTCAATATTTTGAGTTTTAGTTGAGTCCTGCTGTGCCACTAACGCCTGTCCTGTAAAAAACAAAACACCTGCGGTCAAAATTCTTAATTTCACATTCATATTAACATATTTTAATATTTAATTGGCAAATATGTTAATAAAATTTAACATCAGCAATACCCTTTTGTGAAGTTTATCACAATAACTTAAATTAACAACCTATAAAACATCATTTTACTAAATTAATAACAGATATCGCATTGTATATTAAATTTCAACTAAAAAATATCAATTTTTATCAACACAAAAATATTACATCAAACGCTAATCTATATCCATTCTAAATAATTACCCATCAATAATGTTATTTTGTTGTAAAAAACAATAAAATATTTAGCTTTTCGTTTAAATTTAACACCCATAATAAGACAGCAATGATAAATTGAAAATAACGATTATCAGAAAATCTTATGATCATCCACATTTTAAAAACATTAAATATACAGGAACAGGGATCCTCAAAAAAAATAATATAGTAAAACACAGTACTTTAAATTTTCACAGGATTCTTTTCGGGAGTTGAAAAGCTAACTTTTGACCATAGCCCTTTAACATCATTCTCATGAACTCCTCATGAACTATCCATGAAGTATCCATGAAGCATCTATGGAGCATCCATGAAGCAATATTGTGCGTGACCCGTCCTAAAATAATTATACAGATTAATAGATAAATCCTGATATCACTATTTCAGGGCAAGACACTCGAACCCATTCTGAAATAGCCGATACAAATCATCTAGGCACTTTAGAAGTTTCTTCTTGACCTAAAAATATCTTTCTTAAAACAAAAAAACCTGCTAAGCTAGCAGGTTTTAAATATATTTAAAGAATTACTTTAATTTTTTCTTTACAGAAATCTCTTCGTAAACTTCCAGAATATCGCCAACTTCAATATCATTGTAGCCTTTAATATTCAGACCACATTCGTAGCCTTTGGTTACTTCTTTTACATCGTCTTTGAAACGTTTCAAACTTTCAAGTTCTCCATCGAATTTTACGATACCGTCGCGTAACAAACGAATTTTCGAGTTTCGGGTTACTTTTCCGGTAAGAACCATACATCCTGCAATAGATCCTACTTTCGAAATTTTGAACACTTCACGGATTTCTACGTTCCCGATTACCTGTTCTTTTATTTCTGGTGAAAGCATTCCTTCCATCGCTTCTTTTACCTCGTCAATTGCCTTATAGATAACTGAATAGGTTCTGATCTCGATTTCTTCTTTGTCAGCCAGTTCTTTTGCATTAACACCTGCTCTCACATTAAAGCCGATCATAATTGCATCTGAAGCCGCTGCTAATAAAACATCTGATTCAGTAATCTGACCTACTCCCTGGTGAATAATTTTCACGCTGATTTCCTCGGTAGATAAACTTTGAAGCTGATCTGAAAGTGCTTCTACAGAACCATCCACGTCCCCTTTCAGGATAATGTTCAATTCTTTGAAGTCTCCTAACGCAATACGTCTTCCTAATTCGTCTAACGTTACGTGTTTCTTGGTTCTAACGGATTGCTCACGCTGCAACTGTTCTCTTTTGGTTGCAATTGTTTTGGCTTCCCGTTCATCTGCAAATACCCGGAAACGATCTCCGGCAGTTGGTGCGCCATCTAACCCCAATACCGTAACCGGCATCGATGGTCCTGCCTCTTCCATCGGTTTCCCTCTTTCATCAAGCAATGCTTTTACTTTACCATGATTTTTACCTGCAAGTACATAGTCACCTACTTTCAACGTTCCAGCCTGTACCAGTATTGTGGAAATATATCCTCTACCTTTATCTAAAGAAGCCTCGATTACGACACCACTAGCATTTTTATTTGGGTTGGCTTTTAATTCTAATAATTCCGCCTGCAATAATACTTTCTCTAAAAGAGCGTCCATATTATTACCAAACTTGGCAGATACTTCCTGTGACTGTACATTACCACCCCACTCTTCTACCAGAACATTCATGGCAGAAAGCTGCTGGCGGATGTTGTCTGGGTTAGAGTTTGGCTTGTCCACTTTATTAATAGCAATAATCATTGGAACTCCCGCCGCCTGTGCGTGAGAAATTGCTTCTTTCGTTTGTGGCATCACATCATCATCAGCTGCGATTACGATAATTGCAATATCTGTAACCTGTGCCCCTCTGGCTCTCATCGCGGTAAACGCCTCGTGACCCGGTGTATCTAAGAATGTTATTCTCTGACCATTCTCCAGCTTCACGTTATAAGCACCAATGTGCTGTGTAATTCCACCGGATTCACCAGCGATTACATTTGTTTTTCTGATATAATCGAGTAACGAAGTCTTACCGTGATCTACGTGTCCCATTACGGTAACGATCGGCGCTCGGGTAATCATATCCTCCGCAGTATCGGTATCTTCTTCCAGTGCAGATTCCTCTACATCGGCATCAGAGAATTCAATGTTGTATCCGAATTCGTCAGCAACAAGTAATAAAGTATCAGCTTCTAAACGCTGATTCATGGTTACCATAACTCCCAGTGAGAAACAGGCAGATATTACTTCTGTTGGACTCACGTTCATTAATGAAGCTAATTCACCTACGGTAATAAATTCTGTTATCTTAAGAGTTCTGTCTGCTGCATCGATCTCATCCTGACGCTCATCCTGTTCTCTTCGGTAAACTCTTTTCTCTTTTCTGTATTTGGCTCCTTTATTTTTCCCTGCCTTGCTGGTCAGTTTTTCTAAAGTTTCCTTAATTTGATTTTTAACTTGCTCGTCAGTCAGTTCGACAGGCATTACAGGACCTCTTCTTACAGGACCTCTGTTGGCGCCTCCACCACCCTGATATCCAGGTCGGTTGCCACCACCACCTTGACCAGGCGGACGATTCCCACCCTGACCAGGAGGACGGTTGCCTTGACCTTGTCCAGGAGGGCGATTACCCTGAGTCCCCTGCTGAGTTGCCCCACCAGTAGGATTGGGTTTTTCAATACGCTTTCTTTTCTTCTTGGCAGCGGCTGAATTTGCGGAAGGTTTTGGTTTATTAAACTGTGATAAATCCACGGTTTGTTTCAGGATTTTCACCCCTTCCAATTTTTTATAAACCGTTTCAATTTTATCCGATTCAGGCGGTATTACCGCTTCAGGTTTCGGAGTTTCTACGGCCGGCGGCGCTGGAGTTTCTACCACTGCAGGCACAACGGGTGCTTCCTGTATTTTTTCTACAGGTGCTTTTTCCGTGATGGCCTCTGGTTTTTTGGATTGATCGTTCTTGGACGATCGTGGCTTATGGCCTTCAATTTTCGACAAATCAATTTTATCCAAAACCTTAAATTCCTGTTTTTCAGAAACAGGTGCTTTTTCAGCAACAGGTGCTTTTTCAACCACAGGTTTTGGCTCTTCCGCTGGTGGAGCTGGCTGCTCTTTCTTCACTTCGGATATCTTTTGATCTAAGTCTATTTTACCTAAAATCCGGGTTTCAGGTCTAAGACTTGCTTTGGCTCTTATTACCTCAGGTTGTGATGGCTCGATTTCCAGTTTTTCTTCCGGAACTTTAGCGATCACCACCTCATGAGAAGCTTTTCTCTGTTCCCCGTCTTTGCGGAACTCAGCTTCTAATGCAGAATATGCCGATTCTTCCAATTGAGCGTTCGGGTTACTTTCTACCTCGATTCCTTTGGCATGTAGAAATTCTACAAGTCTTGTCATCGAAATATTAAATTCCTTAACCGCTTTATTTAATCTAATTTTTGGCATGTATACTTTATACTTTTATTTTAATTTTTGGCAAAGTTAACCTATTTTAACTTTAGATACAGTATTTAGAATTTTTTAGTCTTCTAACTCTTCTTTCAGGATGCGTTTTACCTCCGCAATGGTTTCTTCTTCTAAATCTGTTAAATTAACCAACGCGTCGGTTTCTTTATCCAGAACACTTTTTGCGGTATTCAGGCCTACTTTCTGGAACTCGTCGATAATCCACTGTTCGATATCCCCTTCGCCGGATCCTGCGAATTCTCTTAATTCAACATCATCATCTTCACTTGTCTCCCGGTATACATCAATGTCGTAACCGCTTAACCAGGAAGCCAATCTGATGTTTTGACCTTGCTTACCAATGACTCTCGAAATTTCTTCTACCGGTGTATAAACCAATGCATAGTTCGTTTCTTCATTGATCTCAATTTTATTAATGGTAATATTTCCCAAGGCTCTTTTCACCATGATTTCAGGGTTTTTTGACCACTGAATAACATCAATGTTTTCGTTTTTCAACTCGCGGACAACGCCGTGAATTCTGGAGCCTTTTACTCCAACGCAAGCTCCAACCGGGTCGATTCTGTCATCATAAGCATCTACCGCGATTTTCGCTTTTTCACCAGGGATACGGACTACTTTTTTCAAAATAATAGTACCATCCTGGATCTCCGGTATTTCCATTTCCAGTAATTTCTCCAAAAATCTTGGTGCCGTTCTGGAAACGATAATCTGAGGTTTTGAACCTTTAAAATCAACACTTTCTACAATCGCACGAACGCTTTCTCCTTTTTTAAAGAAGTCCGAAGGGATTTGATTTTCTTTTGGCAAGATGAATTCATTTTCTTCATCATCCAACAAAATAACGTGTTTGTGACGAATATGGTGCACTTCACCAATTACGATTTCACCAATTTTATCTCTAAACTGATCGTATAAAACCGCATTATTATGTTCCTGAAGTTTGGTCGCCAAAATTTGTTTCAGCGTAAGAATACTTCTTCTTCCTAATTGTTCGATAGGAATTTCTACGGTAAAATCTTCACCGACGTCAAAAGTTGGATCTATTTTTTTTGCTTCTGAGATTTCTATTTCCAGATCATCATCTTCAGACATTTCGTCTGCTACAATCGTTTTATTTAAAAATATCTGAAAATCTCCTTTATCTGGATTTACAATGACATCAAAATGATCATCAGAATCGAATCTTTTTCTCAGTAAAGTTTTCAATGAGTCTTCGATAATCGCCATCAGATCTATCTTGCTGATGTTTTTGTCTTCTTTGAAATCGCCAAATGCTTCAATCAATGCTAAACCGTCCATTTATCTATGTTTTGTTTAAGGTTTGAAATATAAAGTTTTTACCCTTTAAATTTAATTCAATTTATCATAAAAGAGTGCCTAATTATAAATTATCACTCTTTTGTTTTTAGAACTTTATCGCAACAAGTGCTTTTTTAATATCGGAATAAGGGATCTCTTTTTCTTCAACCACATCTACTTTTCCTTTTCCTATTTCTTTTGGTTTTCGGTATTTCAGAACCAAGGTGATTTTATCTTCCTCCACTTTCGTTAACTCGCCTTCAATTTCCGAAGAATCATTCATTACCAACTCCAGGGATCTGCCAATGTTTTTACGGTATTGCCTTGGCATATTAAGTGGTTCACTTAATCCGGCGCTCATCACTTCCATCGAAAAATCATGTTCATCACGATCCATATTGAATTCAATCGCGCGGCTTGCATCTAAACAGTCCTGAAGCGTCACTCCATGGTCACCATCTAAAATCACCCGAATATGATCGGTCACAGAAAATTTAATATCAATCAAAAAAAGATCTTCTCTTTCTGCTAAAAAATCGTTTAATAGTTGTTCTATTTGCGCTTTAAACTCCATATCTTTCTCAAATACTCTTACGAAAAAAGGCTTTCTTCCGAAGGCCTTTTCATTATAATTTCCGTAAATCTTTTGCAAATATACACATTTTAAATAAAATATCAAAATAATTACATTTTATTGAAAGCGCAATAAACACCAGAGAAACGATTAATTCTTATATTTGCAGCAATAAAAAAACTTGCATTGTGAATATTACGATCGTTGGAACAGGTTATGTAGGCCTGGTTACCGGAACTACTCTGGCAGAATTGGGAAACACGGTTTACTGTGTGGATATCGACGCCAAAAAAGTAGCGCGCATGAAACAGGGAAGCGTTCCTATTTATGAGCCGGGTCTCGAAGAAATGTTCCTTAGAAATATTCAGGCACAACGATTATTTTTCACCACCGACATCAAAGAAGCCCTTGACAAAAGCGAAGTCATTTATCTTGCTTTACCGACTCCACCGGGAGAAGACGGCTCTGCCGATCTTTCTTATGTGATTTCTGTAGCCAACCAAATTGGCGAAATGATGACGGACTACAAAGTGATCGTGAATAAATCTACCGTTCCGGTGGGGACTGCGGATAAAGTTCGCGAAACCATTGCTGCTAAAACAAAAATACCATTCGATGTGGTTTCTAATCCTGAATTTCTCCGGGAAGGATTTGCCGTAGAAGATTCTATGAATCCTGCGCGCGTGATCGTAGGAAGTGAATCTGAGAAAGCCCAGGAAGTGATGGCAAAGATTTATCAACCATTTACCAATACCGGAATTCCTATTATTTTCATGGATGAAAAATCTTCGGAATTAACCAAATATGCCGCGAATTCTTTTTTGGCCGTAAAGATTACTTTCATGAATGAAATCGCCAACTATTGCGAAAAAGTAGGTGCCGATGTCGACAAAGTCCGTTTAGGAATGGGTTCTGATGACCGGATCGGGCATCGGTTTCTCTTCCCGGGAATCGGTTATGGCGGAAGTTGTTTTCCGAAAGATGTGAAAGCACTCATCAAATCCGGAAAACAGGAAGGCTTTGATTTCCAGATTTTAGAAGCAACGGAAGAAGTGAATCAGAATCAAAAAATAATTCTGGTTTCTGAAATTGAAAAGTATTTTAAAGGAAATATAGAAGGAAAGAAAATTGCACTCTGGGGGCTGGCTTTTAAAGCGAATACCGACGATATCCGGGAAGCATCTTCTTTAGACAACATCAAAATTCTTCTGGAAAAAGGTGCCGAAATCACCGCTTACGATTCTATTGCCGAAGATAATGTACGCCAGGTTCTTGGAGATCAAATTTCTTATGCTAAAGATATGTACTCCGCTCTGGAAGGGGCAGACTGTCTTTTGATCGCTACAGAATGGAGTGAATTCAAAAACCCCAACTTCGAACTGATGGCGCAGAAGATGAAAAACAAAGCGATCTTCGACGGCCGGAATATGTTTGCCCTGGAACAGGTGGAAGATAAAGGGTTTTTCTACAAATCGATCGGTAGAAAAACTTTAAGATAAAGTTTTTTAAAAAATATAAAGCAATCCAATTTGAAATTAAATTTATTTTCAAAAATTATATTTGCAGTTCTGTTGGCTTTCACGGTTAACAGTTTTGTGTATTTTGGATTCGCGAATATCTACTCTTCCAAAATTTTTACTTATCCGAGTTTTCAGGAACAGTTTCATTCCGGAATTTATCAGTACAGGATTTTAAGCGGTTATTTTTTAATTTGGATTTATGATTTTTTATCCATTTTAAATATTGATTACAAAATATTAAAGTTAAAATTTCTGAGCGCCAATTCTGAACCGCAAATGTATCTGTCCTTTTACCTTCTCAACACTTTCTTTATTATGTTATCGGCAATTATATTAACTTTAATTACCGAATCCAAAAACTTTATCGCGACCAACTCTGAAAAGATCCTCATCACTTCGGTGGCGATATTCAGCATTGCTTTATCTCAATTCGTGGTGGTTCCGTACGATATCCCGAGTTACTTTTTTATATTGCTTTTCTTTTATTGCTTCATTGGGTATTTAGAAAAACAATCCGTTTCAAAATTAATCCTTTTAAGTGCGGTCATCATTATTTCTACTTTTAACAGAGAATCTTCAGCGTTGTCCCTTTCATTGGCCGCCACCTTATTATATGCAAAGTTTGGGATGAAAAAAGAAACCTTTTTGCCAGTTATCGTTTTGGGAACCGCATTCCTCAGCGTTTATTCCGGACTCAGATTGATGAGTGACAATTTCACGACGAACGATGGCAATTTATTTGTTCAGAATTTCACGCAGCCTAAAAACATTTTAGGATTATTATTTTGGCTGGTGTTTTTTACACTTCCCTTGGTACTGGCCAAAGATCAAAAAACGGTAAAGCTGATTCTTGTGTTCCATTTACTTTCTGTACCGTACTTGCTATTGTGTTTCTACACGGGAATATTATATGAAATCCGCTTATATATTCCACTTTTGATAACATCTTTATCATTAAGCAGGACAGAACTTACTGGAATTCATTAATTTATCTTATTTTTGATAAAAATTTATCAAACACAAATGAGCGAAAATCAACAGCAATGGACGGAAACTATTGAATCCAGCCACTCTTTATTCGACCTGAAGCTTGCGGAAGTTTGGCGGTACAAAGATTTGGTGTATATGTTTGTGAAAAGAGATTTCATCTCAAGTTTTAAGCAAACGGTTTTGGGACCGGTTTGGTTTTTCATCAATCCTATATTTACCACGGCTGTCTATTTAATCGTTTTCGGAAATATTGCCAATCTTTCTACCGATGGCGCTCCCAAAATTTTATTCTATCTGGCGGGAGTCACCCTTTGGAACTATTTTTCAGCCTGTTTAACGGGAACCTCCAATGTATTTACCGGCAACGCCGCCATCTTTGGCAAAGTGTATTTCCCCAGACTGGTGATGCCTTTATCGATTGTGATTTCAAACCTTATGCGTTTTGGGGTGCAGATGTTACTTTTTATCGGTGCATTTTTATATTTTTATTTTAAAGAGGAAGTTCACCCGAATATCTGGATTTTAGCGACGCCGTTTTTAATTGTACTAATGGCTGCATTTGCATTGGGAATGGGAATGATTTTTTCTTCTTTGACCACCAAATACCGGGATATACAAATGTTATTGAGTTTTGGCGTAAGTTTATTTATGTACGTGACTCCTGTAATTTATCCGCTTTCGGCTCTTCCTGAAAAATTGAGAACAATTGCTTATTACAATCCGCTTTCCGGGATTTTCGAATGTTTCAAATATGCCTGGTTAGGCGTAGGCGATTTCTCCGCGTGGATGCTGGTCATCAGTACCGTTATTATTTTTATTTTACTGGCAATCGGCACCGTTGTCTTTAATAAAGTCGAAAAAAGTTTTATGGATACCGTTTAAAAGACCCAAGTAAAAAGTAAAAAGAGCCAAGTAAAGATTGTGAGGAAAACACGTCATAATTACATCAATAGTTTTTAAAGAAAATTTATTAAAGAACACAAGATGCTCGCATTAAAGGCAGAAAACATATCAAAACAATACCGGCTCGGACAGGTGGGAACGGGAACTTTATCCCACGACCTCAACCGTTTCTGGCATCAGATCCGTGGAAAAGAAGATCCCTATTTAAAAATCGGTGAAGCCAATGACCGTGCTTCCAAAGGAGTAAGCGATTATGTCTGGTCTTTGCGGGATATTAATTTTGAAATCGAACAGGGCGACGCCGTGGGAATTATTGGCCGGAACGGCGCAGGAAAATCAACTTTATTAAAGCTGTTAAGTAAAGTCACCAAACCGACCACAGGGAAAATTTTCACCAACGGCAGAATTGCTTCTTTATTAGAAGTCGGCACAGGATTTCACCCGGAAATGACGGGCCGCGAAAACATTTATTTAAACGGCGCAATTCTGGGAATGACCCGAAAAGAGATTAGACGCAAATTTGATGAGATCGTTGATTTCTCCGGCGTTGAAAGATATATCGACACGCCTGTAAAAAGATATTCATCTGGAATGTATGTTCGTTTGGCTTTTGCGGTCGCTGCTCATTTGGAGTCCGAAATCCTGATTGTCGATGAAGTATTGGCGGTGGGTGATGCAGAATTCCAGAAAAAATGTTTGGGAAAAATGGGCGATGTGAGCAAAGGGGAAGGCCGAACGGTTTTGTTTGTGAGTCATGACCTCAACGCGGTTTCTCAAATCTGCAAAACCGGCATTTTACTAAATCAAGGTTTGGTTGAATACAAAGGAAATATAAGAGAAACGGTGACTACTTACCTTAATGCTGACAATGATGACGTTATCTATCTGAATAACAAAAACAATTCGGGCAAGAAAATGTTCATCAAAGAAATTCTGGTAACGAAGGACAATGGAGCGGTCAGCAAACAATATCTATACAATGAACCCATCCATTTTAAATTTCAGATCGGCATTAATGAAAATGTAACGAACTGCAGTTTTTTCGTTACGATACTGGACTCGAGAAAACGAAGGGTATTTTCCTGCGAGCGGGAATCTGTAAATGATTTAATGACGCTAACAATTGAACCGAATACTTTAGTGCGAGGAAAATATTCCATCCACGCATTTATTAACCAGCCGAAAATTGCTCAGCTCGATGTGGCGGAAGATGTTTGTAAATTTGTAGTCACCGATCCGGATTCCTATTTATCAAAACATGGTGAATATGATTATGGGGCGGTTTTCGGTAGATATTCCTGGAAATAAAAACCACAATTCATGATTAATTTATTAAAAAAAGTCTATCGTCTTAACAAAAGAGCTTTTAATGAATACAAAAGCAAGGACTTGTTGCACCCTAAGACAGGAATATCCGAGAGAGAGCGTAAGCGCCTGCAAAATTATCCTCCATTTACAGAAGGAAAAGTAAATCTTTTTGGAAAGCCGATTTATTTTACTGATGCCGCCGGATTTCTTCATTCCCTGGATGAAATTTTCGCAGACGAAATTTATAAATTCACTACGGATAGAGATGATCCATATATCATCGATTGTGGCGCAAACATGGGTCTCAGCATTTTATATTTCAAGAAATTGCACCCAAAATCCAAGATCATCGGTTTTGAACCAGACGAAAACACTTTTGACGTTCTTCAGAAAAACACACTTGAATATAGTGATTCTGTGAAAACACATAAGGAAGCTGTCTGGACTGAAAATACAGAACTGACTTTTTTTTCAGAAGGCTCACTCGCCGGATCTACAGTGGTTGACTTTTCAAATAAAAATGACACTAAAAAAGTAAGGGCAATTGATTTCAAAAAGTATTTAGATCAAAAAATCGACTTTCTGAAAATTGATATTGAGGGAGCCGAAAACCAGTTAATTTTTGATATTAAAGACCATTTAGTCAATGTGAACAAAATGTTTTTAGAATATCATGGCATCATCGGTGAAACCCAAAATTTAGGAAATATACTAAACTTGCTAACTGATGAGGGTTTTGAATACTACATCCGTTTAGCGGGAGAAACGATTAATTATCCTTTTTGTGATGAGAAACCTGTGAGTTTCAATCAGCAGCTAAACATACTCTGTTACCGGAAAAAATAATGATTTCAATAATAATCTCTTCATACAGACCCAACTGCTTTAGCGATGTAGAAAAAAACATCGCAGCGACTTGCGGGGTTACCTATGAACTTATAAAGATTAATAATCCTGGGATTATGGGAACCTCCGAAGCATATAATAAAGGGGCTCTTGAAGCCAGATATGATATATTGCTTTTTATTCATGAGGATATTAAATTTATGACTCCCAATTGGGGCAGACTGCTTATAAACCATCATCTGCTAGAAAAAGCTGGAGTGATAGGATTAGCTGGTGGAATATACGTCCCTTCGGCACCTGGGGGATGGTTCACGGATAACGAACATGCATTGATCAATATAATCCAGGGTGAAAAAGATGGCCCTAAAAAGAAGATACAGACGTTTTCTGAGGTTCAAAAAGCTTTTGCACTAGACGGAGTTTTCCTGAGTATTAAAAAACAAATCTTTGCACAATACAAATTTGATGAACATCTTAAAGGACATCATGGATATGACACAGAAATCACTCTTAGAATTGCAAAAAGATATTTCAATTATGTTATTTCTGATATTTTAATAGAACACTATTCCGCTGGAAAACCCGATTTGGAATGGAATAAAGCAAATATTTATATCCGAAAAAAATTAGGCTCAAATTTTCATAAGGAATCCAATGATGAACTTGAATTAACGTTATTCGTAAATTACCTCCATCAGTATTTTAGTCAAAATAGAATTAATCTAATTTCCATTTTAGAAACATTCCAATTTTTCCCGATCCGAACCAGTTTCAGAACAAAAAAGATTATTTTGAATAAATACTATAATTTTGTTAAGTTTCGAAATTCTTACCACCGTGAATAATTTAGCGATCATCATCCCTTTCTACAAGAAAAAGTATTTTGAAAAAACTTTGAAGTCTTTGGTTAACCAGTCAGAGAGAAATTTCTCAGTATATATTGGGAATGATAACAGCCCGGATGATATAGAAGATTTATTAAGTGAGTACGCTGACCAATTAAATTTTAAATATAAAAAATTCAGTCAAAACTTAGGAGCAGATTATCTTACGCTCCAGTGGGATCGGTGCATTGCACTTTCTGATAAAGAAGAATGGATCATGATTCTGGGAGATGATGATGTTTTGGGTGGTAACTTCGTGGAAGAATTTTACAGTCATCTGGATCGTGTAGAAACTTCTAAAATTAAAGTCATCAGATACGCCTCTCAACTTATCGACGAAGCTGACAGAAAGACATCGGAAATCTATTACAATCCCGAATTGGAAAAGGCCGGAACATCTTATATCAGAACATTAAAAGGTAAAGGACGAAGCACTCTTTCCGAACATATTTTTGCGCGCTCCGCTTATGACAAACACGGTTTCAAACATTTTCCTGTCGCTTTTGGCAGTGACAATGTTGCCTGGCTGGAATTTCCCGATATGGAAAACATATATAGCATTAATACCGCGGTCGTGAGCGTCCGGATTTCAAAAGAGCATCTATCTTCCCGTGAAGACAATGGTTTGAAGTATAAAAGAAGAGAGGGAATTTATCTCTTCAACCGGTATATTATCGAAAATTATGCGCTTTTTTTTACTAAAGAAGAGAAGTTTTTAATTCTTAAAAAAGCGTACAGAAATTTAAGATTTGCCACCCGTAATAAACTCAAAACTTTTGAATTTCTATTTTTCATGTTTAGAAAAATCGGTTGGAAGACGGTAGATATTATCAAAAACAACCGGTATAAAGATTAAGTTTTTTCATCAGTTTACTTTTAAAAACTTTAAAAGTCCATTTCAGGTGTATTCCTTCCAGTTTTTCCCACCAGGGAATGTTTTTATTTTTCAAAGCGATATCCCAATAATTATTAGCCAACTCTTCCTTTTCCTCACAGGCCTTTGCTGCATTAAGTTTAGTGTTAAAAGAAAGCATCGCATATCTAGGGTTTTCCATTAATCTTTGATACAGATTCTGACTTAAACCGTCTTCCCGATATTCTCCAAAAGCCAAAATATAATCCGTAAAAAGAATATTATGGTTTTTAATAATCGGTATGAGCTGCACGCTTTCCTGACAAAATTTTTCATTCTCAAAAACAGGAAATGGATATTTTTTAATGACCTCCATTTTCAAAACGTAAACCATTTCCCCGGCAAAACTCCATTTATAGCTATTATAGTGTGTCCACCGTTTGCTGCCAAATTCTTTATTTTCACCGACCCTATCTTCGGGCGCATGAATAAAAGTAAAGCCACCAAACTCTTTACCTTCTGCCTCCTCAGATAATTTCTGGCAAATTTCCAGGCAATTGCTGCTTACAAAATCATCGCTGTCAATGGGCAGATACCATTTTCCCAGTGCGTTTTGCAGGGCCGTATTAATTGCAATATGTTTTCCCTGATTCTTTTGTTTGATATAACGAACAGGAAAATCTGCGGCAGTAATAAAATGCGAAACCAACTCTTCTGTACCGTCAGTTGACCCATCATCAACAATCAGCCATTCAAAATTACGAACGGTTTGTTTCGATAAACTTTGAAAGAGACGGTCAAGTAAGTAACTTCTATTGTAAGTTGGGGTAAAAACAGTAAACAACATCTGTGTTTTATAATTGAACCAAAATTACATAATAATATTACAAATCATTAAAACTAACTCCAAAAAACACCATTATCCCTAAAAATTGTAACTTTCAGCATAATTTCCATTCATGAAGAAAAAAATACTTTTTGAAGTCGATATTAAAGACTGGGCTTTCTATTTTATGGTGAAATCATGGTCGTCAAAATTGGCCGGTGAATACGACTGTTACTACGTTTGTAATGACATTTACCGCATTAAAGAACTGCCGAAAATGAGCCGGATTAAGATTGCTCTTCTGAATACCATTTCTAAAATCCGCTTTAAAATATACCGAACATTTTCTAATCAGAATAAAAAAGTTCAGTTTATCGATTCTTCCGGAAATTACTCTTTTCCAAAATATACAAAACCGCTCGTAACGCCTTTTAGTGACGAGACAAAAAAGGTTGAAATCTTAAATTTCGATTATCTGGTTTCGATGGCGTATTTTTTTCAGTACGTTGCAGAAATCCCATTTAAAGGCAGAAAAAATCTGATTGGGATTTTTAATGATTCCTTTCCTCATCTCGGACCCGAAAACGATTTAAAAACTAAAACTCACGTCAATTCTCTTTCCCGGGAAGCGTTTTTTAATAAATACTTAAAGTCGTACGATTTTCTTTTACTTGCCAATGACAATCTCATTCGCGCTTATCAGGAATATACTGAAAATTTAGAGTTCGCTCTGGGTATTTACAAAGAAGAATTTTTTGGTAGAACTAAAATTAAAAGTGAAGTATTTACGTTAGGCTGGACCGGAAATCCGCACCGGGTTGTAAAGGGTTTTTTTGAAGTCATCGAACCTGCCGTAAAAAAAGTTCTCGAAACCGGCAGAAAAGTTCGGTTAAAAACTTCTTTCAATGCATCTTACGAAGAAATGATCGAATTCTATAACGATGTGGATCTTGCCGTTATTGCATCGAGTGGCGATGGTGCTCCTACGATGTTTTGTGAAGCGAGTCTTTCAGATATTCCGTCCGTATCCACATTTATCGGACTGCCATCGATGGTGATCCAGGATAAAGTGAACGGCCTTTTTATCAATCGTGATATTGATGAAATGGCAAATGCAATTATTTACCTTTACGATAATCGGGATATTCTGGAAGGTTTTTCAAAAAGAATTAAAAAGGATTATCTGAACATCATGAGTAATGAGAAAAATATTGCCAAAATCAGAAAAGTGTTGCAGAAATTAGAAAGTTGAGAAGTGTTATTCATAAAAATGGACAAGAATATATTGCTAAATCTATTTTTAATTTACCGTTCATAACGCCATTTAAAAACCATAAATCCCAACTCAGTAGGAAGTTGATTGAACAAATTCAGTTTCTTCGAACTACTGGGATAGTCTGCTGATAAATAATCGCGCAAAGAAAGGCTTGAAAGCATTTTATAGTTCTTATAACTCTCTTTCCAAAGTTCTTTATTTTTCTGTGCCTTCCAATTCATCTGAAGCGTTAAGGATTTGTAATGAATCAAATACTTAAGGATTAAATTTTTCCTGGCTCTGTTGGTTTCTTTCTTATACTCATCATCGATGTACCGGCCGATGGTAAACCAATTATCAAAGTTTCGCTTATCCCGGTTATGGATTACAGACTTATCATGTAAATAATAAGTGTAGGTCGTATCCTTTTGAAAAGCTACTGAATTTAATTTTAAAGTGAGCTGAAAGGTCCAAAGTTCATCTTGCGCGAATAACCCAGGCACGAAGTAAATTTTTTCCTTCTGCAAATACCTTACAATAAACAGTTTATTGACCGCTGAACTTAATATTTTACCCTCAGCGAATGCTTCAAATACCTTCTCGTTTCCGACGATGGTTTCTAAGTGATTCAACCGGCCCATGCAGAAATGATGATGGCCGGTTTTAAACTGCTTACATTCGATTTGCGAAACGACCATTTCTGCTCCGGTACGTTCTCCAACCTCTACCAGTTTCATGATGCAATCAGGCGAGATGGTGTCATCACTGTCCAAAAAAAACAGATATTTGCCCTTTGCGGTATCAATACCTTTGTTTCTTACAACTGATAAACCCGAATTTCTTTCTAAGTGAATAATCTTCCATGTTTCAAGTTGGTGTTCTGCAATAAAACCCTCTGCAATCTGTACGCTGTTATCAGGAGTATTGTCATTGATCAAAGTCACTTCGATATCAGAGTAAGTCTGTGCCAGAACTGAATCCAGACATCCTTCCAGAAAATCGGCACAATTATAAAGCGGGATGGATATTGTGACTAAAGGATTCATCAATTTCATTTTTTCAAAAATACTTAATAATTCTTAAATTCATATCTTTGAAATACTGAAAAAAAGGAACGCAAATACAATACTGCTTCATTTTTTTTGAAATTGGCAGATATTCTATATTTAAAAACCAGATATGTTATTCTCCATACTTGTAGCGCATTATAATAATTTTGAGTATTTCAAAGATTTCTATAAAAACGTTCTTTGTCAGACTTATCAGAATTTTGAAATCATCATTGTTGATGATCAATCCACCGATAATTCATTAGAAAAGCTAAAGAAGTATACCGCTGAAGATCCGAGAGTGAAAATTTTCGAAAACGAAACCAATAAAGGGGTTGGCTTTACAAAAAGAAAATGTGTAGCAATGGCCAGTGGCGAAATATGCGGCTTTATAGATCCTGACGATGCGGTAACAGAAAACGCGCTGGAATTAAGTATTAAAAGTTACCTGGACAATCCCAAAATTGTAGGAACCTATTCACAAATTATGTTGTGCGATCACTTGCTTCGTCCACAAAGGGTGTATGCAAGAAGCAGAAAGGTGATCAATGGAAACCCACTTTTCTTTAACATAAATAATGAAATTTCCCATTTTTTCACTTTCCGCAAAGAATCTTATCTTAAAACGGCTGGCATCAATCCAAATCTTACAGCTTCTGAAGATTTTGATCTGTATTTAAAAATGTACGAAGTTGGTGATTTGACTTATATTCCTAAACCTTTATATTTTTACAGATTACACGATAAAGGAATTTCCCAGGACAAATCCAAAACGGAAAAAGTTCACAAAAACTGGAATGAGATGTTAAAGGAGGCTTGTAAAAGAAGGAATATTAAAAAAATTGGAAATATTATTTTAACAGAAAACAGTGATTTATCAAAAATTATATTTGAAAAAGAAAACACATTTGCCGCTAAAGTGCAGAGAAAAATAACCGCGTTTTTACAGTGACCATTTTCATTTTAACTTTAATTAAATATCTACCGTCCAGTATTGATTATTGCGTTACTTTTATTAATTATATTCGCCTAAATATTCATCATCACAAATGATAACCATCCTCATCAAATCCTTTAACCGCCCGTTTTATCTGGACCGTTGTTTATCCAGCATTCATCGGTTTGTGAAGGGGAATTATAAAGTGAACATTCTGGATGATGGAACGCCCGAGAAATATTTGAATAAAATTAAAGAGAAATATCCCGAAGTAAACATTCAACGATCCGGGCAATACCATCAAAAAGTTAAGATAATTCAGGAAAATTTAGAAACCGGAAAAGAAATAGATGGTTTTCAGATTCCCACTCAATTGTGGATCGATGCCGTAAAAAATGCGACCGATTTCGTTTTGGTTACCGAAGATGATGTTTGGTTTACAAAGCCAGTTGATCTGGAAGAAATAACGACTCAGATGAAAACACATGAAACCGCTTTGGTAAAACTGGGCTGGCATGGAAATACTGATGCTTTTAAAAAACTGGATACATCGATGATATCAGAACATTTAAACCGCTCCTATCCGAAAAAACTATTCACGTCCAACCGCTGGGTGATGGATTTGTTCATGCACAATAAATTCAAATTTTTCTCCCTCCTGTATCGGTTAGGTTTAGTAGACCACTTTACCCAACAAAAATATTGGCACCTGAATTCTATTTTGATGGGAGTCTGGCAAAAAGACTATTGGTTATATGTTTGGAAAGATGTTCAGGGAAGAGTCGACGAGAAAATGCAGTTGCGAAATGCGGCGGTGTGGTTTCATGAACATAAAAAGAACCTCAACATGGTTGCGATGAGCCGGGAAGAATGTATGAAAACAACCTTTCAATCATCGGCAACGAACTCTTACCACAAATCTGATTGTGATTTTGATGTCAATTACTTTAATCACTTAATAAACGAAGCCTGGCTTAATGAATCTTTTGATGTGATGCAAAATTTCCCGCAGGATATCAGTTTAAGTTACTTTGAGAAATTTTTAGATAAAAAAATCAATCGAGAAGAATTTCGAAAGTGGGTTGCACAATTTAAAGATCTATACCGAAGCTTAGGGGCGACCGTAGACTAAACCGAATGGAACAGAATATACCTAAAAAGAAAATTTTATTTCGCCACCGTTCATTGGAGATGGGTGGAATCGAGAATGTATTGCTTGCCATTTTAAATCATCTGGATCAGTCAAAATATGAAATTACTTTATTGTTAAACTATAAACAGGGCGAATTTCTGGATAGAGTTCCTGAAGGAATTAGGGTTTTGAGTATTGGAAAAGGCACCCAAAATTTCTCTAAAAACACAACTATTTACTTATTGCAAAAGAGTTTGCGAAGATTAAAGTATTTCCGGTTTCAAAAAAACCCAAAAGCATTTTACAGAAAACATCAACTTTTAAATTTAGATTTTGAAGTAGCGTTCAGTCATTATATGTTTGATGATATTTTGAACAGTCCGAATCTGAAAAGCAAAAAGATATTTTGGTTTCATGGTGATTTAAGAAATTCCGGCTTTACCGTTGCAGAAAACAACCGGTTCGTGCAGCAAATGGCGCAATTTGATACAGGTGTTTTTGTTTCTCACTTTTCTAAAAACAGTATCGAAAAGACTTGGGGCGTTGTTTTAAATAATTCACAGGTCATTTATAATCTGATGCTAATAAATGAAATCCTGGAAAAATCACAGCAGACTCAACAGGATTTCGGTAAAATTGATTTCGTTTCTGTTGGTCGATTGTTTCATCAAAAAGGCTTTAAAGATTTACTATCGGCACACATTCGCCTCATAGAAGAAGGATATCCTATTAAAACATTATTGATTGGTGAGGGGAATCAGCGGGCAGAGTTAGAAAAAATAATTCAAGATCATAACGTGGCAGATAGTTTTATTTTGGGTGGATATCAACAAAATCCCTATTTCTATATCAAAACAGCATTCTGTTTTATTTTACCTTCTTATAGTGAAGGATACGGCCTTGTAGTCGCAGAAGCACTGTTGCTCGACACTTATGTATTATCTACAAACGTAGGGGGAATTCCGGAAATTATAGCATCTGAGGATCACGGGGCATTATTTTTACCCGGACCTGAGAATGTTTACACCGCAATGAAAAAAGTTTTAAATGAGAAAGAGTCTGTTGGTGGGAAAAGCAACTCTAAACAAAAAACAATCAAAAGAAATCAAAACACTTATGATCAATTAAATGATCTTTTTAAATAATCATAAGTTGCCTTATTCATCATACTTATCACGATTACACGTTGAATGAGTTTGGTTTTTCCCGCAAATATCCTAAAGTTTTCAATTTTCTCATCAAAGCATTTTCGTATTAATATTTTCGGTGCCCATCTTGTAAAAATTCATAAAGCGTACATCTAAACTAATATTTTCTAAAATTTCCAAATTATATTATTCCCAAAAAAACGGAGTATATTTGCTATGGCAGCAAAAAACTAACAGATGAATTTACTCTACCGAATTATTCTAAAAGCTGAAGACATTTTTAAAAGACTTCGTGACAAAGCCTATATCGAAATCTGCAAATCCCGTGGATTGAAAGTCGGCAAAGACGTAATTTTTATCGAAGCTCCAAAATTCGGGTCAGAACCGTATTTAATAGAAATCGGTGACCGCACAAAAATCACTGCAAACTGTACTTTCATCAATCATGATGGCGCAATGTACGTGATCCGCTCCATGGAAAAATACCGGGATGCCCGAAATTTCGGACGAATAAAAATTGGTAAAAACTGCTTTATTGGAAACAATTGCACGATTCTTCCCGGCGTTGAAATGGCCGACAATTGTATTTTGGGCGCCGGTTCAGTTTTGAATTCATCAACTCCACCGAACTCGGTTTTTGCTGGAGTTCCGGCAAAATTCATTTGCACTGTTGAAGAATACGGTGATAAAGCTTTGAAAAACAATGTGATTTACGCGAGAGAACTGGAAAATATCCGTCCAAATTTAGATGCTTATATTAAAGAAAATTTACCGCATACGTACAAACCAGTAAAATAATTCTGTGGCTGCAAAAAAGAAAATCCTCATCAGAATTGGCTCTCTCCGTCACGGGGGCGCAGAAAAAGTACTGGTGACTTTGCTGAAAAATCTACCGAAGGATCAATATGAAATCGATCTTTTATTAAATTTACATTCAGGAAAATATCTCGCCGAAGTCCCAAGCTGGATTACTGTTTTGTATCTGAACAAAGGTGAAATGATTACCACCAACCGACTTCAGGATTTACCGGTGAAAGCTTTTCGGGTTTTGTATCAAAAGGTTTTGAAAATGTTTCCTAAAATTTTTTACCAATTTATTTTAAAAGGGAAAAAATACGATATTGAGTTTGCAGCCATTCATGGAATGCGCGATGAGATTTTGAATTCTCCTTTAAAATCATCAAAGAAAATTATTTGGATTCATAATGATTTAAAGAAAACCGAATTCCATCACTATACCGATGAAGAAATCCGGAAGTTTTTCGGCTTCGATAAAATCATGGTCATTTCTGAAAAAATACAGCACGATTTCGGAAATTTAGCGGCGACAGAAAAAGAAAAACAGAAAATTGTCAGAATTTATAATCCTTTAGATACTGAAGAAATTTTGGTGAAGTCAAAAGCTGGAAGCTGGAAGCTGGAAGTTGGAAGTCGGAACTTGAAAGATGAAATTCCTGTTTTTATTTCGGTAGGAACCGTTTTTCCGCAGAAAGGATTTGACCGGTTGCTGAAAGTTCACAAACGACTTTTGGATGAAGGATTTAGTCACAAAATTCTCATTCTGGGCGATGGTTATGATTTTGAAAACATCAAAAAACTAAAAGAAGAACTAGGCGTTTCTGAAACCGCTACTCTTTTGGGGTTTACCGATAATCCTTATCCTTATTTTAAAGAGGCTGATTATTATATTTTAAGCTCGAGATATGAAGGTTTCCCGACGGTTTTGTTTGAAGCCATTACTTTAAAAAAGAAAATTATTGCGACAGACGTTTCCGGTGTCCGGGAAATGCTGGAAGACGGGAAACTGGGCTTAATCGTAGATAATTCGGAAGATGGAATTTATGACGGCATGAAAAAAGCACTTCAGAACCCTGAAGATTTTAAGGCGTATTCTGCACAACTGGAAAATTATGAAATGCCGTTCAACTTAGAAAATTCGATCAATGCAATCATCAGAATTATGGATGAATTATAAATCTTTTATCTTTGTTCTAATGTCTGAAAAAACTACCCTTCAAAAAGATTTTTACCGGGAAAGCGGAAAATGGCTTTCTACATTTCAAATTTGGATGAAATGTTTCAGCCCCAATCTGCATTTTATTTATCTTTTAAGAACCACCCAAAAATATCCGAAAAATACTTTTTTAGGGAAAATATGGCGTTTGATTTTGAGACATTATCAAATTAAATATGGCTTCCAGATCTATCCGGAAACCCAAATCGGCGAAGGATTATATCTTGGTCACTGGGGAACTTTGGTCATCAATCCGAAAGTGAAAATCGGCAAAAACTGCAATATTGCTCAAGGCGTTACGATTGCACAGGCGAACCGCGGCAAAAATGAAGGCGTCCCCGAAATTGGCAACGAAGTCTGGATCGGTCCAAATGCTGTGATTGTTGGGAACATCAAAATCGGCAATAATGTTCTGATTGCTCCGAACGCTTATGTAAATTTCGATGTACCAACAAACTCAGTTGTAATAGGAAATCCCGCCACTTTTTCAATGAAGGAAAACGCTACTTCCAACTATATTAATAACAAAATTTCCTAGAATTTTCACCACAAGTAATTAATGGTGACCAGACTGTCCGCTTGCAGAGCGGGTTTCAATACCATCATTTAGATAGAAATATGGTTTAAGTGCTTAAGTACAACTGTACTTTGGCGCGTCATTTTGTGTAGAGAAATTCAGAGAAACTACAACCGCCAGGGCAACTAGTGGTTTGAAAAGCTTAAGATTCATGTGAGTGATTTTGATAATAGGTTTAAAAAAAACCCAACATTGTTACAAATGATGGGTTTAACTTATCTATTCCTTTGCTAACTAACTGCATTTATTGCAGAACTTAAGGTGGCGACTGAATAGTCCCCATATGTTTAAACGCATTTCCTAAAACTGCCGCAATGATAACGGTTCCCACTACAACCGAACCTCCAACATATAAAGCAGCTGTTTTAGCAGCTGAAAACTTTCGTTTTTTCGGGTTGGTAAATTCGCTATTTGCGATGGTAAACTGTTTACTGTTTTTTAAAACAACCAGCGAATCCTGCCTAATTTCAATAAGCTGTATTTTACTAATTCTTTTATGTTCATCTGTTATCTTATAAATCCCTCCACTTTCTGTTGGTATATTCTGAAAATTACGGTAAGAATAACAACTCGAAAGGGCTAGCAACACAACAACCAGGATAATTGACATTCTCATAATCATTTGATTTAAAATTTATTTTCTTTATAAAAAGCCTTTAACCACAAATAACAATGTTAAAACTACACAAAAACAACTTAAAAAAGATATTTTATATGGTTATAAAACTTAAATTACCCTCCAAAACATTGCTAATTTGATTTCTTCGCTTTAATCATCGCCTCCAACATATCCCACATTTCCTGCGGAATTTCTTCGAGCATATTGAATTCTCCGGCTCCCTGCAACCATTCGCCACCATCGATGGTTACGACCTCACCATTCATATAAGCTGAATAATCTGAAACCAGATAGGCCGCCAGATTCGCTAATTCCTGATGCTCGCCCACTCTTCTCAACGGAACCTTTTTGCGCATATCGAATTTTTCCTGCAAGTTTCCGGGTAGTAATCTATCCCAAGCGCCTTTGGTTGGAAATGGTCCCGGTGCAATAGCATTGAAACGGATTCTGTATTTAGCCCATTCTACCGCTAAACTTCTGGTCATAGCCAAAACCCCGGCTTTTGCACAAGCGGACGGAACAACGTACGCAGAACCTGTCCAGGCATAAGTGGTGACAATATTTAAAACGGTTCCCGGGATTTTGTTATCGATCCAGTATTTTCCGATGGAAAGGGTGCAGTTTTTTGTTCCTTTTAAAACAATATCCAAAATGGAATCAAATGCGGAGTGCGTTAACCGTTCGGTAGGTGAAATAAAATTTCCGGCTGCATTGTTTAAAAGAATATCGATTTGCCCGAATTCTTTCACAGCAGCATCTTTCATGGCTTCAACCTCCTCCCAGTTTCTGACGTCACACGCCACACACAAAACTTTTCCGCCGGTTTCATCTTCAAGTTCTTTTGCCGTGGCCTGAAGTTTTTCTAAATTCCGGGAAGTGATTACTACCTTGGCTCCCAACTGAAGGAAATATTTGGTCATTGCTTTTCCAAGTCCGCTTCCGCCGCCGGTTACGACTGCTACTTTATCTTTTAATGCCCCTTCTTTGAGCATCGGCTGAGTGTATAAGTTCATAATTTTATTGTTTTTGTAAATTTAAGAGAATTTGCCGGAAGAAAGTTACGAACAATTATGCGGAGGATAAAAGAAGGATCTTTTTGCGGGAACTGGTTGGGAAAGTGCTGTTAGGGCTCTAAGCTCTAACAGCGCTCGCTACTCTTCACGCCCGGAGACAGACTCAGGATAAACTTAGGACGAAAAAGGCGCCCCAAAAAATAAAAAAACTGCTCCAATTTTGAAGCAGTTTTAAATTATCAATTATTTCAGTTCATTTAATATCCGAAAAGTTCTTCGAGAGAAATTTTCTTTACTTCGCCCAGTTTCTCCATATCTTTCAAAGGAACTTTTTTCTCGGACGCAACGATGGCGTAGGTGTAAGGTTTCCCTGAAAAATGGGTCTCGTGGAAATTCTTCAAATCCTGCATATTGATTTTATCTACAGAATCATAGATTTTTTTTCTGGGATCTTCAGTTAAACCCAACTGTTGAGCCGCCAGATAATTGAAGATGATTTTGTCTTCGGTAATTCTTTCGGTCTGAATATCTTTTCTAACCTGAATTCTTGCCAAATCTAAATTGACAGGCAAATTCGGCATTGTGGTTAGAAGTTCGTTCATCGCCGTGGTGGCATCATTAAATTTATCAGCCTGACTTCCGACATAACTCATCATATAATACTCCTGATCTTTTTTCTGCGGCTGCATATAAACACCGTAAGTGCTGTAAGCCAACGCCTTACTCTCTCTAATGGTCTGGAAAACAATGGAGCCCATTCCGCCACCAAAGTAATTGTTAAAGACTTTGATAATGGTGTTTTTATTAGGGTCGTAATTTTCGGTATTTCTAATCCATCGTGTTTCTGCCTGAACCATCTCGTAATCGGTAAAGAGAACCTGGTTTTTGGTTTGTGCCGTTTGATTGAAAACTTTCGCCGGAGCGGCCACCGCAAACTTGGCAGGAATCTGATGCACGTTTTTCAGTTTGTTTTCTACATCTTTAATGGAAACCGGTCCGTAATAAATCACGGTTTGCTCATAATTATTCAGATTTTTAATCCTGTTGACCAACTCCGCAGACGTTACAGAAGCCAGGTCGGAATCGGAAAGAACATTATTAAATTTATTGTTTTTTCCGTAAATCGCGTAACTCGTTAAACCCTGAAGAATAGCACCTTTATTGGCTTTCACATCTTTTCTCGATTTTGCGATTCTTTCTTTTAATCCTTTTAATGCAGCATCGTCGGCTTTTACATTTTGAATTAGATCTTCATATAATTTCACTGCTTTATCAAAATTCTCCTGTAAACCTTCGATAGAAACCGTGGTATATTCTTCGCCTGTTGAAACATCGAAACTACACGCGATCTTGTAAAATGCTTTCGAAATTTCTTCGGCAGACATTTTATCGGTACCCAAAAACTGAAGATACTGCGAGGCAAGCGGCTGTTTCAAATCGTTGAGAGAACCCAGTTTATAGCGGTATTTCAACCGGAAAATCTGATTGTCTTTATTGGGAACATACAATATTTCAGCTTTTCCTAATTTTGCTTTCTGGATATCTTTGTTATAATCTAAAAACACAGGAGCTGACGGAGAATTCGGCATATTTGCAACCATTTTCACAAAATCAGACTGTAAAGCTGCATTGGTTTCCACCGGTGTAATCTGTGGTTTTTCAATCTTAACGGTTTGAGTAGATTCGCCTTTTCTTTTCAAAATGGCAACATAATTTTCGCCTAAATATTTGTTTGCAAAACTTACGATATCAGCTTTCGTAATCTTTGATAAATCATTCACGTAAGCAACCTGGTCTCTCCAGTTTAGTTCAGAAGTAAAAGCGTCCATCAAAGCACCTGCACGGTCGCCATATTTTTCTGATTCGTAGATTTTACCCTTTTTAATATTATTGATAATGGAAGTTATCAAATCATCATCAAAGTTTCCTTTTTTCAGATTATCAATTTCACCCAAAACCAGAGTTTTCACTTCTTCCAGACTTTGTCCGTTGGTTGGTGCCGCATTCAGATATAAAATTCCGTAATCAATCAATGTAAAGGTAGAAGCTGAAGCGCGCAACAGTTTCTGTTTTTTCACTAAGTTTAAATCCAATAAACCTGCTTTTCCGTTGGTTAAAATTTGCCCAACCAAATCGGCGATCAAAACATCTTTGTCTTTATTTCCCGGCAATCTGAAACCGATGGTTAAATTTTCGGCATCCGGTCCGGTAATTTCTTTGATGATTGGTTTCGCAATCGGCGTTTCCGGAATGAAAGTATATTTAGGAACTTCTTTAAATTTCATATTTGAAAAAGCTTTATCCACTTTCGCAATTACTTCATCTGGATTAAAATCTCCGGATAAAATCACGCCCATATTATTGGGCACATAATAATTGTTGAAATATTTCCTGATTTCTACCAATGAAGGGTTTTTCAAATCTTCTACTGTCCCAATTGTTGTCTGCTGCCCGTAATTGTGATTTTTGAATAATTCAGAAAAAAGGGTTTCGAAAACTTTACTGCCATCGCTGTCCAAACTTCTGTTTTTTTCTTCATAAACCGCTTCCAATTCGGTATGGAAAATTCTTAAAACAGGATTTCGGAATCTCTCGCCCTGAACCGCCAGATATTTATCCAGAGAACTGCTCGGAACGTCATCGGTATAAACGGTTTGTTCGAAACTCGTAAACGCGTTGGTTCCCTGCGCTCCCATGGAAGTCATCATTTTATCGTATTCGTTTGCGATCGCAAACTTACTCGCAACACCGGAAACAGAATCGATTTTCTTATAGATCGCTTTTCTTTGATCCGCATCTTTGGTCTTGTTGTATTGCTCATACAGCGCATCAATTTTATCCAACTGCGGTTTTTCTTTTGCCCAGTCCAGAGAACCGTATTTGTCGGTTCCTTTGAAAAGCATGTGTTCCAGATAATGCGCTAAACCGGTATTGGTTCGCGGATCGGTTTTACTTCCGGCTTTCACGGCGACGTACGCCTGAATTCGCGGATCTTTTTTGGTTGGACTCAGAATAACAGTGAGACCATTTTTCAAAGTGTAAAATCGGGCATTCATGGGATCATTGGTCACGTACTTATACGTGTATCCGTTTCCTGATGCTTCTTTCCACTGAAACTGATTCTGTGCAAAAGCCTGCACCGAAATCAGCAAAGCAGCAAGAACTAAAGTGAATTTTTTAAACATAGATTATATTTTATGAGATTAGACGAAATTATTTCAGAATTGTTTCAAGAATGTATAAAATTATAGTAAAAAATTTTTCAGAGTGATTATATTTAACAAAACTCAGGTTCAGCTTTTTTGGATTTGAAAAGAATTATCTTTCAAAAAGCAATCTTTCGCCATGCTTTTCCTCAGAAACTTTTCCGTTTTCGAAAGCCAGAAATCCATTGACAAAAGTGTGCGTGATTTTGGAATGAAAAGCTGTTCCTTCGAAAGGACTCCAACCGCATTTGTATAAAATATTTTCTTCGGAAACTGTGTAACTTTGGTTCAAATCAACCAAAACCAAATCAGCTTTATATCCTTCTTTAATAAATCCCCGCTTTTCAATCTGGAAAAGAATTGCCGGATTATGACACATTTTTTCCACAATTTTTTCTAAAGAAATTTTATCATTTTTAAAGTTTTCGAGCATGACATTTAAAGCATGCTGTACCAAAGGTCCGCCGGAAGGTGCTTTCAAATATTTTTGCGATTTTTCCTCTAAAGTATGCGGCGCGTGATCGGTGGCAATTACATCAATTCGATCATCCAGAAGTGCTTCCCACAAACCGTCTTTATCTATTTGGGTTTTTACCGCAGGATTCCATTTGATGAAATTCCCTTTGGTTTCGTAATCTTCATTGGTAAAAGTGAGATGATGGACACAAACTTCCGCCGTTATTTTTTTCTCCTTTAAAGGAATATCATTTCGGAAAAGCGCTGTTTCTTTTGCCGTAGAAAGATGGAAAATATGCAGTCTCGCACCCGTTTTTTTTGCCAGCTCAACCGCTTTAGACGAAGAAATATAACACGCTTCTTCACTTCGGATCAAATGATGGGCAGTTACAGGGATATCTTCGCCATATTTCTCTTTAAAGATTTCGGTATTTTTTCTGATAGTCGCTTCATCTTCGCAATGAACGGCGATCAGCATTTTGGTGCTGCTGAAAATCTTTTCTAAAGTATCCGGATTATCTACCAACATATTTCCTGTCGAAGAACCCAAAAATAATTTAATTCCCGCCACATTTCGCGGATTGGTTTTCAGAACTTCTTCGAGATTATCATTGGTTCCGCCCATCATAAAAGAATAATTCGCGAATGATTTTTCGGCGGCAATTTTATATTTATCTTCCAAAAGTTCCTGAGTGACTGCGTTCGGGACGGTATTCGGCTGCTCCATAAAACTCGTAATTCCACCGGCGATTGCTGCTCGGGATTCACTTTCGATATCGCCTTTCCATGTTAAACCCGGTTCGCGAAAATGCACCTGATCATCAATAATTCCCGGCAAAAGATATTTCCCCGAAGCATCAATTATTTGATCCACATTTTCTTCAGAAATATTTTTTCCGATTTTAGAAATCAAATCATTTTCGATGAGAATGTCACTTTCAAAAATTTGATTTTCATTGACGATTTTGGCGTTTTTAATTACAATTTTCATTTTACAGGGAGAGAGATTTAGTGGTTTGGAAAATTAAGATTCGCTTTCGGAAATCAGCTTTCACAAATTTAATATTTAAAAACGATTAAAAAACGCTTCCTCTTCATTTCAAATAAATTAAAATTAATGAATGAATCAAAAGCCACAAATTCACGAATATTCTTTATTCTTTAAATTAAAAAGCACCTACTTAAAATCGGCAATTCATTTAAACAGAGTAAAATAGATTCGTGTATTCGTGGCAAAAAAAAATAATTTATTTAGAGTAATCTGAATTTTGAAATGTTTTCAGCTCAAATCTATTTAATTATATTTGCAGAAATTCAGAAATTTTGTATAAAAAATTATTGGGACAAACCGCGATCTATGGTCTAAGCACTGTTATTATCCGATTATTCCCATTTATCATCAGTCCTTTTGTCACTCACGCATTTGGTCCGCAGTCATTGGCGCCGTTTATCGATTTTTATTCGGTGGCCGGAATCATCATTGTTTTGCTTTCTCACGGTATGGAAACTACGTTTTTCAGGTTTGCCGAAAAAGAAGATGACATCAGGAAATTGATTTCCACTTCTACGTTAAGTGTCGTCGCAGCGTCATTTTTATTTATGTTTTTCTGTTATATTTTCCGACAGGATTTAGCAGTCGCCTTCAAAACACCTGATCAGATCAACCTTTTAACCATGATGCTTTTCGTGCTTGGTTTGGATGGACTTTCTACCATGCCATTTGTCATTTTAAGAAAAACCGGCCGCCCCAAAAAATTCGCTTTAATTAAAATTATTAATGGCGTTATTAATTTTCTTCTGGTTTTATTTTTCATCGTTATTTTACCAAAATTAGGAGCAAAAGGGCTCTTCGGATTTACCTATCATAAAGAGTTTGGAATCGGATATGTATTTGTCGCCAATTTAGTTGCGAGTGCCGTAACATTTATTCTGCTGTCACAAGAAATAAAGTCAGTACGGATCGGTGCTTTTGACTGGAAGCTCTGGAAGAAAATGATGGCATATTCCTGGCCCATTACGATTGCTGGTTTAGCCGGAGTGATTAATGAAACGATGGATCGCCAGTTTTTGAAATATCTTTTACCGGACGGAACCAATACAGAACAAATGGCAATTTACGGAGCAGTTTGTAAAATCGTGACTTTCCTTACCTTGTTCCGGCAAGCGTATCTTTTGGGAATTGAACCTTTCTTTTTTTCCCATGCTAAAAATGAAAACTCCGGACAAGCGTATGCAAAACTGATGGATATGTTCGTCATTGTAAACTGCATTATTCTGCTGGCTTTATGCGTTAATTTGGATTGGCTTGCGAAATTATACCTCGCAAATCCTGCCTATAATGTTGGAATATCAATTGTGCCGATTGTTTTGATCGCCGCTGTTTTTCTGGGAATTTATCTGAACATGTCGGTTTGGTATAAACTTTCTGACAAGACAATTTTTGGTGCTTATATTTCGGTTTTAGGAGCCGCCGTAACGGTTGCGGTGAATGTGTATTTTATCCCGTCTTACGGATATTGGGCTTCAACATGGGGAACTTTTTTAAGCTATTTCTCGATGATGACGGTATCGTATTTCCTTGGTCAATATTTTTATCCGATTCCTTATCACATGAAAAAAATAATGGGATATTTGAGTTTAAGCATTTTCTTCTCGCTCCTCTCTTATTATGTGCTCGGCGGCAATTTACTTATAGGAAATTCATTATTATTCGTATTTTTAGCCATTGTTTTTTATGTGGAAAAAGAAACTTTAAAAAAAATCAGAAAAGCTTAAATATGAAAATAAAAATCATCAATAAATCACAACATCCTTTACCGCAATATCAGACAGCACTTTCTGCAGGAATGGATCTGTACGCTAATTTGGAAGAAAGCATCACTTTAAAATCTTTGGAAAGGAAATTAATTCCCACCGGACTGTTTCTCGAACTCAGTGAAGGTTTTGAAGCACAGATCAGACCCAGAAGTGGATTATCTATAAAAAACGGAATTACAGTACTGAACGCGCCCGGAACCATCGACGCGGATTACCGCGGAGAAATTGGGGTTATTTTAGTAAATTTGTCCACCGAAGATTTCAACATCAATAATGGTGACCGGATTGCTCAAATGGTAATTGCCAAATATGAAACCGCAGAATGGCTGGAAGTTGCTGAAATCAGTGAAACTGAAAGGGGAGCCGGAGGATTCGGAAGCACCCATTTATAAATATTAAAAAAGTCTCTTTCTATAAATTGATTTCAATCATAAAAAATCAGACAAAAAAAACATACAAACTATGAAAATTATCGTTCCTATGGCTGGTCGTGGTTCCAGATTAAGACCACACACTTTAACCGTTCCGAAACCATTAATCCCAATTGCAGGCAAACCCATTGTTCAACGCTTGGTTGAAGATATTACAAAAGTAGCCGGCGAAAAAATCGATGAAATCGCTTTTATTATTGGAGATTTCGGAGCAGAAGTTGAAGCGTCTTTAATTCAGATTGCAGAAAGTCTGGGGGCGAAAGGAACCGTTTATACGCAAGATGAACCATTAGGAACAGCACACGCTATTAAATGTGCGGAACAGTCAATGCAGGGCAATGTAGTTGTTGCTTTTGCGGACACTTTGTTTAAAGCAGATTTCAAATTAGATAAAAATTCAGATGGTGTAATTTGGGTGAAAAAAGTAGAAGATCCTTCTGCATTTGGCGTCGTAAAATTAGACGATTACGGGTTCATTACTGATTTCGTAGAAAAACCTAAAACTTTTGTCTCAGATTTGGCCATTATTGGAATTTACTATTTCAATTCTGCCGAAAAACTGATGAGCGAAATTAATTATATCATGGATAATGGTATTAAACAGGGCGGTGAATATCAACTGACAACCGCTTTAGAAAATCTTCGCCAAAAAGGAGCAAAATTTTCATTGGGCAAAGTTGATGACTGGATGGACTGCGGAAATAAAAATGCAACCGTGGATACCAACGGGAAAGTTTTGGAATACGAAAGAGAAAATGTTTCGCAATTTCCTGCTTCTGCAAAAATTGACAACTGTATGATCATCCCACCGTGTTTCATCGGTGAAAATGTGGAAATCTCCAACTCGAAAATTGGACCGAGGGTTTCTATCGGAAACAACACGAAGATTATCAACTCGAATATTGACAATTCTCTGATCCAGGAAAACACCATGATCGACCACGGAAATCTAAGCAATTCAATGATCGGAAATTCGGCAGAATACTATGGCGTTGCCCGCGAGATCTCTCTGGGAGACTTTTCTGTTCTGGATTTTCTTTCGAACCATAAAAATCTTTAAACCGATATCAAACTGATTCGCCATCAACCACACGAAACAATTGGTGTGGTTTGGCGTTAATATTGTAAACTTTCCCGAAAGTTTAAATAAA
The DNA here is from genome assembly GCF_004359195.1 of Chryseobacterium salivictor. Classification (NCBI taxonomy): domain Bacteria; kingdom Pseudomonadati; phylum Bacteroidota; class Flavobacteriia; order Flavobacteriales; family Weeksellaceae; genus Chryseobacterium; species Chryseobacterium salivictor. The sequence continues at coordinate 714,065 of NZ_CP037954.1, forward strand.
ATTCAAATGAAAAAATATATCCTTGCATCTGCATTCATGATTGCGCTGATTTCCTGTAAAACAAAAATGGCTGTTGAAAATCCGATCAGCACCACTGCGCCGGTTGCTTCAGGCGCTAATTTTTTCAGCAAAATTAATGAGAAGACAGATTTTCAGCAATTGAAAATCAACTCCCGGATTACCGCAGAAACAGGTAAATTCATTCCTCCATTAGACGCCACCATTTATATTGAAAAAGATCAAAAAGTCTGGATCAATATGATCGCCCTGTTTTTAAACGTAGGAAGAGGAATTGCAACTCCTGAAGGAATCAAAGGATATGAAAAATGGAACAGGACCTACATCGAATCCGATTTCTCTTATTTGAATTCACTATTGAATGTCAACTTCATCGATTACGGTGCTTTTCAAAATCTTTTATTAGGAAAAACATTTATTCCGGTTAATGACAAAGACTTTAAACTCACCAAAAACGCTCAGGGTTACCTTTTAACTTCTGAGAAAAATTTAAGTTTTCAAACTAACGGAAAGGTCTCTGAATATTCGGCTACATTGACTTATAATAACGAAATGAATCTTGAGAATGTTTCTTTGCAAAAAATAGATGCACCTGATCAGCTCGAAGTTTCCTATTCTAACTGGGAAAATTTTGAAAACATACAACTTCCTAAAAATGTTAAAATAATAATAAAAGGCTCAAAAAACAGCCAGATTTTACTGGAAAATACGAAATTTGAGAGTTCGAAAATGGAAGCACCTTATTCCGTTCCCAATAATTATACGAAAACTGAGATTAAATGATCAAAAGAATAAGCTTTTTAATAGGAATTTTTCTGTTCGCTTTTTTTTCTGGGCAGAAAAAAGAACAACTTCAAAAGCAAAATGCTGAACTTAAAAAACAAATTTCGACCATCAATGCCAATCTGGCTAAAACCCAACAACAATCAAAACTTTCTGTCGCTTACCTAAACGAAGTCGAAAAGAAAATTGGCCTTCGCGAAAAGGTATATACCAATACGCAAAAGGAAAAACGATTGATTGAGGACGAAATTTACCTGCGCCAATTAGAAATCAACCGCCAAAACCGGGAACTTGCGGTCCTGAGAAAAAACTATGCGGAAGTTCTCGTTAAAGCCTATAAAAATAAAGGTGCACAAAATAAAGTAACTTTTATTTTATCCTCTAAAAATTTAGGCGAAGCACTCAGAAGAATTCAATATTTAAAAGATTACTCGGATTATCAGGATAAAAAAGCGGCAGAAATTTCCACCGCGGCAAAAGTTCTGCAGGAAAACATCACCTTGAAACAGAAATCTGTAAAGGACAAAGAAATGATTCTTACCAATCAGCAAAAGGATTTGTTGACCATTGAAGCTGAGAAAAAAACAAAACAGTCGCTCTTAGAAGAATTTAAGAAAAACGAAGTTCAACTTACCAATGAGCTGAAACAAAAGCAGGCAGAATCTAAACAGCTGGAAGGTCAAATCCGATCAATTATTGCTGATGAGATAAGAATTGCAAAAGCAAAAGAAGAGGAAAACAGAAAGGCAGAAGCTGAAAAAATACGGGTGGCAAAAATCGCTGCTGAAAGAGAAAAAGCAAAAATAGAAGCGGAGAACAAAGCGCGAATGGAAGCCTTGGCTTTAGAAAAAAAGAAAGCAGACGATGAAGCAAGAAAACTGAAAGAAATCTCTGAAAGAAAAGCAGCAGACGAAGCCGAAAAAGCAAAACTAGCCGCTTTGGCAGATGCAAAAAAGACAGAGGATTCTAAAAAAGCAGCAGAAGCCGAAAAAGCGGAAGCAAGAAGACTGGCTGCCGCAAAAGACGCTGCCGAAGCTGCCGCAAATGCAAAAGCCGCTGCCGACAGAGCATCTACTGCCCGGGCAGCAGAAGCGACAATGGTGAAGAAAAACGATGATGAAAAGAAAGCGGCAGAAACAAAAGTAATGACGAATTATGGCGTTACAGCAGCGATCGGAAATAACTTTGCCGCGAACCGCGGAAAAATGGGAATGCCCGCCTATGGCACCATCACCCACCGTTTCGGAAGACAGCCTCACCCGGTTTTCAAAAATATTGTTGAGGAAAACAACGGTATTAAAATTGCGGTATCAAAAGGAACAGTTGCAAAATGCGTTGCTCCCGGAACCGTTTCCCGTGTGGTTGCATCTGCAGACGGTTCCAAAACCGTCATTGTAAAACATGGTGATTACTTTACAATCTATGCAAACCTCTCCAGCACAATGGCATCGGCAAACCAGCAGGTCTCAGCAGGAACATCTATAGGGTTAATCGGCGAAGATTTCGACGGCAGTTATACCTTAGATTTCCAGATCTGGAATGGCAGCAGTCCGGTTGATCCATTAGGTTGGGTGAATTAAAAAAATAATATAACTTTGTACAAAATTTTAAAAAATGAATACACTTACAATATTGGCACTTTCCTGGCAACATTTATTAATCGTCGGAATCATTATTTTGGTTTTTTTCGGTGGTAAAAAAATCCCGGAAATGATGAGAGGATTAGGTTCTGGTATCAAAGAATTTAAAGATGCTGTGAAAGAAGAGGACTCTAAAAAAACTGAAGAACCAAAAAGCAACTCCAGCTCTACGACCCCTTAAATTAGATTTTAATGATTTTTACAGAAACTGCGTGGAAGGTCTTCAACCAATCGATAATTGACTATCACATTACTGATAATGTAGACACTCCAGTAAATAATCCCTATTCAAAAGATAGTTTGGAACATCTTTTGTATGCAAAGAATTGGATTGATACCGTTCAATGGCATTTGGAAGACATAATTCGTGATGAAAACATCGATCCAACTGAAGCTTTAAAATTAAAGAGAACAATAGACGATTCCAATCAGAAAAGAACTGATTTGGTGGAGTATATCGACAGTTGGTTTCTAGAGAAGTATAAGAATATTTTACCAAATGTCGACGCTAAAATTAATTCGGAGACTCCTGCCTGGGCAGTAGATCGCCTGTCTATTTTAGCATTAAAAGTCTATCACATGAAACTTGAAGCTCAACGTGAGTCCGCAAGTGATGAGCACAGAAAAAATTGCTCCGTAAAATTAAACACTTTACTGGAACAGCAAGAAGATCTTTCTGAAGCAATTGACCAATTGCTTTTTGATATAGAGAACGGCAATATTAAGATGAAAGTGTATAAACAAATGAAAATGTACAATGATGAAAGTCTTAATCCGATCCTTTATCAAAATGTAAAAAAATGTGTAAACTGAACTTTGGCTACATTATATTATTAATGCTCGCTTTATCCTGTTCTGCGGAGAAGATCAATCTTTCCCCAATTGGCGCAGTGAGTGTTCAGGAAGAAATGTACTCTTACGGTGACAGAAAAAATCTCATCGTTTATTCAGCTGAAATTACCAATCTGATCGCATCATTTCCTAAGTTTAGAAATGAGACCGTAAACGCTGAAGTAGCGAAACTCAAATATTATCTAAAAGATTATATCGGTGCTATGGATGCCTATAATATCAACGGACGAAACAACGCGCACCGCAATTTCGAAAAATCGTACAAAAACCTTCAGATTCTCAGGAAATATTTGAATAAGGACGATGATCAGATTCTCAACCGATACCTGGTAAGAATTAAAACCAATATGACTTTTCTGGAAAGCAACATTTCAAAAGATTCCACCTCGAAGCCCTCAAAATAGCAACAAACTCCATGTTAAAAATTCAAGCAGAATCAAACGTTCCGACAGAGTACGGGGAATTTCGTATGATTGCATTTTCTGAATCTGACCAAGATTGGATGCCTCATATGGCAATTATTGCTAAAAACACCGATTTTACAAAACCGATTAATGTACGTTTTCATTCTGAATGTATTACCGGCGAAGTCTTTCATTCCAAGAAATGTGAGTGCGGCCAACAACTTGATGCGGCAATGAATTTCATGCACAAAAACGGCGGGATTATCATCTATTTAAGACAGGAAGGAAGAAACATCGGCATCATCAATAAACTGAAAGCTTATGCTTTACAGGAAAAGGGTTTCGATACGGTAGAAGCCAACTTAGAACTTGGTCTTCCTGCTGATGACAGAAATTTTGGTGTTGCAATAGAAATTTTAAAGATTCTAAATGTTAAGGAAATTAATCTATTAACGAATAATCCGCAAAAATTAAAATTTGTAACGGACAGCAGCATCCGCCTGAATAAAAGAATTCCTTTGCAGATGGACTCTACAAAGGAAAGTGAAGCTTATTTGAAAACTAAAAAGGATTATTTCGGTCATCTTCTGGATGACGAAAATAGCGCTCATTAATTCTTTACATTTTAATAGCTGTTTCTAAAGCCAACTCAATCATTGGCGTCAATGCTGTTTCCCGCTGATCGGCAGAAATCTGATCTCCTGTAGGAATCACATCTGAAACCGTGAGAATCGTTGCCGCATTTTTCCCCAAATACTGTGCATTAGCGAAAAGTGCAAAAGCTTCCATTTCTACTGCCGTACAGTTATATTTTGTAGCAATCTCCGGAAGTGCCAGATTTTTTCTGTAGAAAATATCACTGGTATGAATATTTGTTGCTTTTAAATTTAAAGCTAATTCTTTCGCAGAATCATTGATTAACCCGAAAGTGTTTCCTTGGTGAGACAACAAATCCTCTTCAATTTCCCAGGCAAACTTTGCATAAGTAGATTCGCTTGCCGCATGTTCAACATTTAACAGATCGTAAACTTTCAAATCGGTAGTATATGCACCGCAGGTTCCAATTCTGATAATCGTATCGACATCAAATTCTGTAAACAGCTCGTAGGAATAAATCCCGATGCTTGGGATTCCCATACCACTAGCTCCCACGGAAACTTCTTTCCCTTTGTAAAGTCCTGTGAAATAAAAAACATTTCTGGTTTTACTTACCAATTTCACATCCGTTAAGAAATTATCGGCGATGTATTTTGCTCTTAAAGGATCACCTGGCTGTAAAACCGTTTTAGCAATTTCTCCTTTTTTGGCTGCAATGTGAACACTCATTATTTATCTGTTTTTGATTAATTATTAAAGTGATAAAGTTACTAAAAAATCACCGATTACAGAATCGAAACCGGTACTTTTAACCTGACTTTTAGCACAAAAAACCACAGTAAAAACTGTGGTTCATGTTTATTTTAAAGATTAAAATTTACAGGTTCTTTACTTTAGAATCATCAATTTTAAAATAAGTAATCACACTGTTATAGTCCGAATAATCTACATTAGCATTTTTTGCACCTGAAGAAGCAGGCACTAAAACCACTCTGAAAGTCTGAGTGTTCAAATATTGAGGAGTTGTAGAAATGTCATAATTTCCGCTGGCATAAATCATTATATCATTTTTGGTAAAGTCAAAATCATAATCCAATTCATTGCCGTTATTTAAATAAAGTGTTCTTGGAATAGACTGCCAAACCGGAGAGCCATCTGAAGCAGTTCCTGTTTTTCTGTAAATCAACACAACATCTGTATTATACAAAGGTTTTGTAAATGACCTGCTGATGAAATATCCATCCTGAGCATTATACGAAAAATTCACATTATTAATATCCAGTACTACCGAATAAGTATCGTTGTCATTGACTAATACGTCATCGTTTCTGTTGTCACAGCTAATCGCTATTATTCCGAACATTGCAATCAGCATTAGGGTGAAGTATTTTTTCATTTTAAAAAAGATTAAAGATTATTATGTTTGGTCAGTCAATTTGTATGCCATTAGGAAATACGTTTTAAAAATTAAAAATTGTATTTTTGTTTCCATTATTTCTAATAGTATGAAAAACATCAAGATAAAAGCCTCTTTTTTTACAACTGCATTCCTATGCTTTAATTTCATTGCAAATGCGCAATATCATCCCAAGAATATTTCACCGGCAGAAACCCAAAAAGCGAATCAATGGGTAGAAAAAACCTACCAAACGCTCTCTCAGGACGAAAAACTGGGACAGCTTTTTATTGTTGCATTGTATACCAATAAAGGAGAAGATTATATCAATAACGTGAGAAATATCGTCGTGAATGATAAAATCGGTGGGTTGATTCTGATGCAGGATGACGCCGCACGGGAAATTAATTTGGTGAATGAATTCCAGCAAAAAGCAAAAATCCCTCTGATGATTGGGATGGATGCAGAATGGGGCGTTTATCAAAGAATTGCTGCTGCACACAAATTCCCTTGGGCATTGACACTCGGAGCAATTCAGGACAAAAATCTCATTACAGAAATGGCGGCAAAAATCGCTGAAGACTGCAAAAGAATGGGCGTCAACTGGGATTTCGCACCGGTTGTGGACGTGAATACCAATCCCAATAATCCGATCATCGGAAACAGAAGTTTCGGTTCAGAAGTTTCTAATGTGATCAGCTCTGCTTTAGCTTATTCTAACGGATTACAAAATAACAACATCTTAGCAGCGATCAAACATTTCCCGGGACATGGCGATACCGATCAGGATTCACATCTGGATCTTCCCGTCGTTTCTCATTCTCTGAAAAGATTAAATGAGGTAGAACTCGCTCCCTTTAAAGCGCTGATGGATAAAGGAATTGGCGGCGTTATGGTCGCTCATCTTTACGTTCCTGCCTTCGAAAAAAAGGAAGGAGTTCCCGCCTCTATATCCAAAAATATCATCACCGGTGTTTTAAAAGAACAATTGGGCTACAAAGGTTTAATTATTACTGACGCGTTAAATATGGGTGCGGTTGCAAGCAGATTTAAAGCCGGCGAATTAGACGCATTGGCGTTCGAAGCAGGGAATGATATTATGCTGTTTTCTCAGGATGTGGCCACTGGAAAAAAACTGATTCAGCAGGCGATTGACAAAGGGCAAATCCCACAGCAGAGAGTTGAAGAAAGTGTAAAGAAAATTTTACTGACAAAATATTACCTTGGTTTAACCCAATATACACCGGGAAATCCGGCAAACATTAATGAAGATTTAAATAATTCCACGCATTCAGAAATCGTTCAGAAAATGTACGCAAATGCACTGACTTTAATTAAAGATGATAAAAAAATGCTGCCGCTGAACTGCAAGGAAACGTATTATTATGTTCCTTTAGAAGAAGCTCCGTACCAGACTTTTCTGGATCAGTTAAATTTAAACAATACCATCATTGTAAAAAAAGCTTCGGAAATTTCTACAATTCCTGCCAATTCCAAAGTAATTGTAGGCTTTCATAAAGACAACTCGTCGGCTTACAAACCTTATCTAATATCTGCAGAAAGCAAAAAAATTCTGGGTGATTTAAGTAAAAATCAAAACGTAATCTTAAATGTTTTCGGTTCTGCTTATGCTTTAAGAGATGTTGAAATTTCCAGTGTTTCTACAGTTTTGGTTTCTTATGAAAACAATGATGATTCGATGATTGCGACTGCAAAAGCGTTTTCGGGACAAACGAAAATATGGGGGAAACTTCCGGTTTTGGTGAATGAGCGTTTAAAAGCAGGAATAGGTTTAGAACTCAATTCCTCTTCCAGAATCGACTTGCCTTTAAAAAATTAATAAAAAAACAGAATTGAGTAATTTCAATTTAAAAAAAATAAATAAAATGAAAATCGGAATTCTCTGTTATCCAACTTACGGTGGAAGTGGCATCGTTGCTACAGAACTTGGTATGGCGCTCGCTGATAAAGGGTATGAGGTACATTTTATAAGTTCTGCGCTGCCGGCAAGATTAGATATTACCAATCCCAATATTTTTTTCCATAAAGTAAATGTGCAGACGTATCCGCTTTTTCAATACCAACCGTATGACATTGCGCTTTCGTCGATGATTTACCGCGTGGTGAATTTGTATAAACTGGACTTACTGCATGCGCATTACGCAATTCCATATGCATATGCGGCGTTTACCGCCAAACAAATGTTGAAAGAAGAAGGAAAAGACGTTCCTCTGGTTACGACCCTTCACGGAACGGATATTACGTTGGTAGGTCAGCATCCGAGCTACAAACATGCTGTGGAATTCTCTATCAATCAATCAGATACCATCACAAGCGTTTCCGAAAGTTTAAAAAAAGATACTTTACAGTTATTTAAAATCACCAAAGAAATCCAGGTAATCACCAATTTTATTGATAATACTGAATTTAAAAAGGACAGTATCTGCCAGCGCAACCATTTTGCAACGAAAGATGAAAAGATCCTGATTCACGTTTCCAATCTTCGTCCTGTGAAGCGTGTGCAGGATGTTTTACAGATTTTCAAGAATGTCAACACAAAAATAAAATCAATGCTCATCATTATCGGCGAAGGTCCTGATATGGAGATTGTCAATGAGTTTTTAGAGGATCATCCGGATTTGATTGGCAAAGTTCGCCTGCTCGGAAAAGTAAATGATTTATATAAAATTCTGCAGCTTTCGGATGTATTTCTACTTCCGTCGGAACAGGAAAGTTTCGGTTTGGCGGCGCTGGAAGCGATGGCCGCAGAAACGCCGGTGATCAGCTCTAATGCCGGCGGAATCCCCGAAGTGAATATTCAGGGCGAAACCGGTTATCTCACCGAAATCGGCAACGTAGAAGCCATGAGCAACTACACTATAAAACTGTTGAGCGACGAAAGTCTTTTGGCTCAAATGAAGAAAAACGCCAAAGAACAAGCTTTAAGATTTGATCTAAAAAACATTCTGCCCATCTACGAAAAAATGTATGCCGATACGCTGAATCGTTTTAAAATATAGTTATTTCACCTTTTTTATTCAGAATTTGCTTTGTTACTTTGTAATTAAAGTTTTCTGATATGAATGAAAAACTGCTTCAATATTTGTGGAATTTCAAAATTTTCAACAGTTTTGATTTTAAAGATGTGGAAGGAAATGAGCTCGAGATCTTAGATTTCGGCAGGTGGAATTTCGACTCGGGACCGGATTTTCTTTTGGCAAAAATAAAGACGAACGGTTTGGTGATCGCAGGAAATATAGAGCTTCATGTAAAATCATCGGACTGGATTTTTCACAAACATTCGGGCAACCCCGAGTTTGAAAACATCATCGCCCACGTCGTTTTCATCCATGATGTTGAGATAGAAGAATTCAAAAACAAGAATATTCCGACCCTGGAACTGAAAGACTATATCGATGAAAATGTGTTTTCAAAATATAAAACGCTGTTACAGGAAACCCAATTTATTCCGTGTGAAACCATTTTTAATTCTAAAAATTTCCCCATTAATTTTCATGAAGAAACTTTACTGAAAAAACTAGATGAGAAATCGATTGAAATTGAGGAATCATTAAAACAACATCAAAATAATTACGAAGCCATATTATTCCAGCAACTGGTTTACGCTTTTGGTTTAAAAGTAAATGCGCTTATTTTCAAACAACTGGCAGAAAGCATCGACTATAAAATTTTCAGTAAAATTCGGCAAAATCAAACGCAGCTGGAAGCTCTTTTCTTCGGAATCTGCGGCTGGCTCGACAAACCGACTGATGAGCAATCCAAAATTTGGAGACGGGAATTTGAGTTTTTAAAAGTTAAATATCAATTACGCGATTTCTATATTCATCCGAAATTTTCAAAACTCCGGCCGCCGAATTTTCCAACAGTCCGGCTTTCGCAACTGGCGTCTCTGTACCATCAAAACCAAAATCTATTTTCAAAACTCATTAATGCGAAAAACATCGACGATATTCATCAGCTCTTTCATAAAGTGAAAGCCAGCGAATATTGGGACAACCGGTTTAATTTCGGAAAAATATCGTCTGTAAACGGCAAGAAAACTTTAACGAAAGATTTCGTTGAATTGGTGCTGATTAATGCCGTTTTACCTTTAAAATATACCTATCATAAAAGCACCGATGAAAATATCCCGGATGAAATTCTGACGATCTACCAAAGTATTGCAGCGGAGAAAAACACCATTATCGATCAGTGGAAAACATTAAAAGTAAAACCAAAAAACGCCCTTGAAACCCAATCTCTTCTTTTTCATCATCGAAACTTCTGCGAGAAAAAAGAGTGTTTACGCTGCAGTATTGGAATTCGGCTAATGAATGCTTAACCAACCTGCAACGCCAACTTCCAAATGCTGATAGAATTCATTCCAAGGATTTCTCTATTGCAGATTTTTAACAGTAATTTTGTTAATAAACTAAAAATAGAGAAGATGTTTGATTGGTTAAAATTACTTTTATTACCCGGCGAAAACCCAACGGTAACGCAATCTATTGTCGCCATAATGCTCGCCATCGGGACCGGTGTTTTTTTGGGAAGATTAAAATTAGGGAAGATTACTTTCGGTGTTTCGGCAGTGATGTTTACGGGATTAATTTTGGGACATTTCGGCTACCGGATTCAGCCCGGGATTTTAGATTTCATCCGTGACTTCGGTTTAATCCTTTTTGTTTACGGAATTGGTTTACAGGTCGGACCTTCCTTTTTCTCGTCTTTCAAAAATGAAGGTTTAAAGTTTAATATTCTGGCTGTTTCCTGTGTTCTTCTTGGCGGTATTATTACCGTAGGTCTCTTTTATCTCACCGGCCTCAAAATAGAAGATTTAGTAGGAATCATGAGTGGTTCGGTAACCAACACGCCCGGATTAGGAGCCGCTAAAAACACGATCGAAGAAATTACAAATTCGTTCCCGGATAAGAAATTCGGTGACCCCACCATTGGTTACGCGATTACTTATCCGCTGGGAGTTTTCGGAATTATAGCGACCATTATCATCTCTAAACTTTTATTAAAAATCAATCCGGATGAAGAAATGAAGAAATTCCGGAAATCAAAAATTAACCGGGAGCTGCCTTTGGTTCATAAGAAAGTCCGGATTACCAATCCGTATTATTTTGGAAAAACCCTGCACCAAACGATCAAAGAGTTCGGTAGAGAAATTGTTATTTCACGATTAAAACACAGCGGAACCATTGTCGTACAGTCTCCGACCATGGATGTTCAACTGCATGACCGGGATGTGCTGATGCTGGTAGGTTTAGAAAAAGATCTTGACGATTTCATCGCAACCGTTGGCCGACCGTCGTCGGATTTGTTCATCGAGTCTGATAAACAGATTCTGAAGAAAAACATTTTCGTTACCAATCCGAAAATAATTCATAAAAAACTCTCGGAGCTTGATCTATACAACACGTTCGATTTAAAGGTTACACGGGTTTTCCGGGCAGGGAAAGAAATTCTGCCGCGACCTTCCCTGGAACTGTTTTACGGAGATAAATTACGCGTTATCGGTTCTAAAGAAGGCATCGAAGAAGTTGCAAAAATCATCGGAAACTCTGAAAAGAAATTATTGGAACCGGATTTTTTATCCTTATTCGGCGGATTATTATTGGGCGTCATTTTGGGTTCGATCCCGATTGTAATACCAAGTTTGCCGGTTCCTATTAAATTAGGATTCGCTGCCGGACCTTTGATTGTGGCGCTTTTGATATCGCGTTATGGCGGGATCGCATTCATCCATTCTTATATTAATACCGGGGCTACTTACTTCATGAAAGACTTTGGAATCTGTCTTTTCTTTGCGGCGGTAGGCATTCATGCAGGGGACGGTTTCTATGATAATTTTATTCAGTATCATGGTTGGCTCTGGTTATTGTATGGTTGTGCAATTACCTTTATTCCATTGATTTTAATGGTCATTATCGGCCGGTTTATTATGAAAATCAACTTTCTTCAATTGGCTGGCATTATGAGCGGAAGTTATACCGATCCGGCGGCACTTTCCTTCAGCACGAATTATTTAGATTCCGATATCCCCATTCAAACTTACGCTCAGGTTTATCCTTTAGTAACGATTTTCAGGATATTTGTAGCGAGTTTACTGATTCTTTTCTTTAGTTAAATTAAAGAAATTGAGTAGTCATTTAATCATTGACGACTTGACTATATTAAAAGTTTATTGAACTCTGTTTCAGTATTCTTTTTTTGCCCGAAAAACAAAAAAAAGCAACCTCACTGAGATTGCTTTATAAATAGTTCTTTCGAAAATATTATTTAGTTTCCGAAGCGTTATCCGGGAAACGCTGTTGTGTAAATTCTCTTGAAATCGCTGCTTTTTCAAACTTCAATTTTCCGGAAAGGGTTTCGATAATAACACCATCTTCCTGAATTTGTGCGATTCTACCGTGCATTCCAGAAGTAGTAACTACTCTGCTTCCTACTTTTAATTCAGACTGAAAGTTTTTTTCCTGCTTCGATTTTTTCATTTGCGGACGGATCATCAGGAAATAAAACCCGACGAACATCAGTCCCATCATGATCATGGTCGGCATCATAGAACCTTCCGGTGCTGCGGCCTGTAAAAATATTGTTATCATTATATTAATTTAATTATGGTTGAATATCTGCAGAAAAGCCAATCACAATCGGTGCTTTTTCTACATTTGCATATATTTCTGCCTGTTTGTTAACGAGTCCGTCGAAATTAGAAGAATCGAATTTTAAAGTAATTTTTCCTTTTTGTCCCGGAAGAATCGGCTCTTTGGTATAATCAGGAACGGTACATCCGCAACCCGGTTTTACCTGAGAAATAATTAGGGGATTTTTTCCGGTATTGGTCACTTCGTAGGTGTGTTCTTTATGTTCTCCTTTTTTAATTTTTCCGAAATCGAACTGCGCTTCAGAAAGTGCAATGTTGGTTAAAGGTTTAGACTGTGCTTCTTTCACCATATCCTCGTGAGAATCGATATTCGGTTCAGCAACCGGAGCAGCGCCCTGCTCGATGACGAGTTGATCTGCGCTCTGGTCTTTTTTACAACTTACTAAAGCTAAAGCCACAACAAGTGGTGCTATTTTAATAAAATTTTTCATATTAACTTCTGTTTAAATCTTTGGTGTATTTATCTAAAATCCCATTGATGAAAATGTTGGAACGGTCGGTTGAAAACACTTTAGAAATTTCGATATATTCATTAATAATAACTCTTCCCGGCGTTAATGGGAAATAATCGAGTTCCGTAATAGCTGCAATCAGAATGATTTTATCCATTAAAGCCACACGGTCCAGCTCCCAGTTATCTAATCTTCCTTCCAGTTTTTTCTCATTTTCTTCCCAATGGTTCAGGGATTGTTTTAAGAGTTTACGGGCGAATTCACGGTCCTCTTCATCTTTAATCATTTTAATTAAAGTATGGCTCGGTTCATTTTCTTTAAAAAAACCAATGGTTTTCTGCATCATCGAATTGGCGATATGGAAATCATCTGCCCAACTCAATTCTTTTCCTTCAAGATGGTCATGAAAATCATCGTTTTCAGCGATATACCTTAAAAATAATTTCCCGATAAATTTCTGGTCAGCTTCGAAAGAATGTCCTTCTTCTTTCATAAAATCCTGATATCTTTTACCGGCCGACATTCTCTGAAACGTCTTCACCAGCAATTCATCATAGATATCCCATTTTAAATCCTGATTTTTAGAAGTAAAAGAAAGGCGCTCGTCATTTTCTTCTAATTTAATTAAAACCTGATTGTTGATGAATTTTTGGTTGGGATTGGTTTCTTTATCAGTTTGAATATACTTATTTTTACCGATTTCGATTTGCCGTTCTGCCAGATCTTTCAGCGCCACCAAAAAATTAAGTTGGTAAATGTAAAGATGATAGATTTTATCGATTTCTGAGAACATGTTTTTCTCTAACACATCGAATTTAATGGGATTTTGATAATATGAATACAGCGATTCTACTACCTTTTCACGGATTTGTCTTCTTCCTAACATTTCAAAGAGCTTTTTAGGGTGCAAAGATAATAAAATTGTTCCAAGTTGAGACTTATAAGATGTAATTTATACCAAACAATAATCTGTTCCGATCATACCCAAGCATCCGTTTTTTCTCAACTACGACAAAATATCAATTTTCAATTTCTTATTTTTGCAGAGGTTTCTAGGCAAGCAAACCGCTAAAAACCTTATGATTTATGAACGCACTGAAAACCCTTAATCCCTATTTCTGGAAACATAAAAACCTGTTGTTTTATGGTTTTCTATTCATTATTGCCAGTAATTTTTTCAATATATTTAAAGTACAGTTCGTAGGAAAATCCGTGGATGAAATATCAAACACTAACAGTTTAGGTTTTAATAAGCAGGTTTTAATTTATGTTGCGATTATCGTAGGTTCTTCATTACTGACGGGATTTTTCACTTTTATGATGCGCCAAACCATCATTGTTGCGTCCAGAGAAATCGAATATGAACTGAAAAATAAAATCTACAATCATTATCAGGAATTATCGTTAACCGACTTCAAGAGAACAACCATCGGTGATCTGATGAACCGCTTGAGTGAAGATGTTGTTGCCGTAAGAATGTATCTCGGGCCGGGAGTAATGTACGTCGTCAATTTACTGATCCTGTTGATCATTACGAGTATTTATATGCTCAATACGAATGTAGAAATGACTTTGTGGTCTCTTCTGCCGTTGCCTGTTCTTTCTTTTCTCATTTACAAAGTAAGTTCGATTATCAATAAAAAATCGAAAATTATGCAGAAGAGCCAGTCTGCGATTTCAACTTTTGTACAGGACAGTTTTTCGGGAATTCGGGTGGTGAAATTTTTTGCGAAAGAAAGTTATATCGAAAAAAGTTACGGAACCAAAGTAAAAGATTATCAGGACAAATCGCTGGATCTTGCCAAAACAGAAGCCTATTTTTTCACCATTATTCTGTTTGTCATTGGATTATTAAATGTGGTCATTCTGTTAATCGGCGGCCAGAAATATATGGCGAATGAGCTCTCGGTCGGCAAGATTGCAGATTTCTTTCTGTACATTAATATCTTAATTTTCCCTTTCTCTATGGTCGGTTGGGTAACTTCTGTGAATCAAAGGGCAGAAGCATCGATGGCGAGAATTAATGAATTTCTCGATATGAAAACTGATATCATTAATACCAATAATGAAGTGTATCCGATAAAAGGAGATATCGAATTTAGAAATGTATCTTATGTTTACCCAAATACCGGAATTAAAGCCCTGGAGAATTTAAGTTTCAAAATTGAAGCCGGTAAATCGTTAGCCATTATGGGAAAAACCGGAAGTGGTAAATCAACTATTGCCCTTTTACTTTGTCGGTTAATCGATCCTACGGAAGGGGAAATTCTTATCGACGGAAAAAATTTAAAAGATCACAATTTAGAAAACTACCGGAAATTCATTGGCTATATTCCGCAGGAAAGTTTTCTTTTTTCAGACACCATTGAAAACAATATTGGATTCGCCATCGACAAACCTTCTCATCAGTTGGTCGAAAAATACTCGAAAAAAGCAGATGTTCATAAAAATATCGTAGAGTTCAAAGATCAGTACAAAACGATGGTTGGCGAGCGCGGCGTGATGCTTTCCGGCGGACAGAAACAGCGGATCTGTATTGCAAGAGCGTTAATTAAGGAACCGTCTGTTTTGATTTTTGATGATTCATTATCGGCATTGGATACGGAAACCGAAGAAAACATCCTTCAAAATATTGAAAATGAAATCCAAAACTGCACTTCAATCATTATTACGCACCGAGGAAGCAGTGCAAAACGCGCAGATAAAATCCTGAACCTCACTCCGATAGAAAATGAAAATCTGAATTAAGTGATAGTTTCTTTATGGATAAGCCGCTTTTTTTCATAAATAATTAAAAATAAATTCCACAATTAAAAGAAATCTTTTATATTTGTTATACAAGATTTGAAAAATAGCTACAAATGAGTGATTACAAGGAACGCCATGAAAATGAAATTTTCACCAAGGTATTGAAGGCAGGAAGAAGAACCTATTTCTTTGATGTACGGGAAACCAAAGCAGGAGATTATTATTTAACGATTACCGAAAGCAAAAAGAACTTTGGTGAAAATGGAGAAGCCACTTTCGAAAAACATAAAATTTATCTATACAAAGAAGATTTTAAAAGTTTTGAAGAAATGTTTAAAGAATCAACAGATTTTATCATCGGTCAAAAAGGCGAAGATGTAATTTCTGAAAGACATGACAAGGATTTCAAAACCCGGTCATTCACGATAGAATCTGACGAAGAAGTATAAGTAAAATTAGACCACATCTTAGGATGCGGTTTTTTTTTGCCTAATTTTAAAATAAGAACCGTTTTCGTCCTGAAAAGATTTAACTATTATTACAGTAAAGATTGGATAGAAGAGCAGAAAGTATCTCGGCATTGGCGCAATAGTGTAGAAGAACAGTGAAAAAAGATAAAAACTTAATGTAAACATTAATAAGTAATTGTTTTTAGCATCTTTCAGTCTTTTCATTGCCAAAATTAAGACCGCCTGGAAAATCACAAAAAATATGCTGTAAAAAATATAAATTCGATATTTAGATAATCCTTTATAATCAGGAAAAAATTGTAAAAAATTAATTGCAAGCTTTTGAACTGTTAATTTCAAAAACAAACCTGGATGCTGATCTATAAAATCTTTATTCAGAGCGGACAGATGCTCATCTACCTCTTTCTCACCTTTCAATTCCTTGTATAAGAGGCCTATAGACTCCTTTCGCTTAGTTTCAGGAGCGTAAGGAAAGTTATAACTCGAAAAAATATCGTAGACCTCATTGTAGCCCTTTGCAAAATTATAATTAAGGGACGTAGAATAGGTAAATTTGCCGATGTAAATATAATTCCTAATAGTCCAAGGTAAATACGCCAGAAAAACAAAGACAAGAATCTTGATGAAATTAAGCACGCTGATTTTTCGAAGGAATAAGTAGATGAGTCCAGATAATATCAGTATAAAAATAAATTCATATCTAATATATAGTCCTGCGATACTTATCACTGCTATATAAATCATATTTTCTATTTTCACATCCTTTTCATCATAAATTTTATAAAGTAAGGCAAAGAAGACACACAATATACTTACTGAAAGGGAAAAGGAACTTATACTTAAGCTACCTACCAATATGGGCGGAAAAAACAATACCGATAAAAAGAGAATAATGATTCTCCATTGATGAAGTCCATCTTTCAGAAATGTCTTAAAAAGATAATGTAGGGAAAAATAATAAATGATTGCCTGAATGAAACAGGACACTTTTATCCAGGAAGTAAAACCAAAAACCTTTTTACAAATCAACAGATAGTACGAATAAAATGGGGGCATATACGCTGTCGGAACTCCTAACAGTCTATATCCTTTATCCATTAAAAAATCATTCATAATGGCTTTCCACTCATTCTCTAATTGCACCTCTTTTTGTAACGAAATCAATAAAACAGTTACGTAAAGTAAAAAAAGAATGTAATATATTTTATTTTTCATAGGGAATTTCATTCTTAAACTTAGAAAACGAAAAAACGCACTGATAATCAATGCGTTTTAACTTGGGTGAATGAGGGGTCTCGAACCCCCGACCTCCGGAACCACAATCCGGCGCTCTAACCAACTGAGCTACAATCACCGTTTGAGGTTGCAAATATAATACTTTTCGATATACTACAAAATTATTCCGTCAAAATTTTTGAAAGCAATCAATTTTTCTGTCGTAAACCCCTCTGCAAAGGCCACTCCAGACAGCCGACCCAAGTCCTGAGCCCGGTAAGTGAGGCTTTCCAGGAAGTCTTTGGAAGCAATCGGCGTCATCGGCTCATCAGAATTCGGATCGTAAAACTGGGTTTTGAAAGCAAGACAAGCTTCAATCTTCTTCGGCATGAAATCTGAAATATCAACCACGAAATCCGGTGTAATGTGCTTCCACTGAATATAATGGAAAATATGTTTCGGGCGCCACGCTTCCTGATTTTCATTTTCCAAATGAGTTTCTATTTTGACAAGCCCCGAAAGAAAACAGGCATCAGAGACCAATTTCGCTGCTTTAGCATGATCAGGATGGCGGTCGTCAACAGCATTGGCCAAAACAATCTCAGGCTGATATTTACGGATCATTTTCACAATCTGCATTTGGTACTCTTCTGTATTCAAAAGAAAACCATCTTTCATTTTCAGATTGGTACGGTCAGAAATCCCTAAAATCTTTGAGGCGTTTCCGGCTTCCTCTGCTCTGGTGACATTTGTTCCGCGGGTTCCGAGTTCACCTTCGGTTAAATCAACGATAGCAACCGTTTTCCCTTCTGAAATCAGTTTTGCTAAAGTTCCGCCGCATCCCAGTTCTACATCGTCAGGATGTGCTCCAATTGCTAAAATATCTACTTTCATATCGTTAGAATATCATTATTTAAAAATTCTGATAGATGGTGGTTAAAAACTCTCCGTAAGACCGCTCGAGTCTAATGATATCTCCGGATTTCAAATTAATTCCCGGCTTTCCGTTTTCATTCGAATTTACCGAAAGACCGGAAAGTTGGAAATATTGAACCGGTTGGTTTTGTTGCGCTCCAATTTTTATACTGGATCCCAAAAGTTTCCGGGTCGATATGGTATAAACTTGTCCCGGTGCCAATTTTAATTCGGTATACGTCCTTGGTTCAAAAACCATCTTTTTATTATTAATGGAAATGGTTTGTTTGGTATAAGGCGATGAAATGAAATACACCGTGTTGTCTTCTTTAGGGAAATCTGAAGCTGAAACATAATACAGCCTTAATTTGTAATGAATCGGATTGAATTTAGATAAAGTTCCGTCAATCTCTTCAAAAGGCTGGTAGGAAAAAGCGTTCGCTCCGATTTCCTTTGCTTTTTTATAGATCATGCCAAATACGTTGGCGTCGTTATCTGAAAAGCCCTGAACTTCAACTTCTCCCAAATATTCTGAAGGAGTCGACTGGGGATTTATTTTATAAAAAACCTTATCACCGTTTGGATGAGATTTTACCACTTTGTTCAGCACCACATTTTGTGCAAAAAAGAACGGTGACAAAGCTATTAAATATAAAAAGAGGAATTTTTTCATTCGTGAGTTGTTGTTAAAGTTTCGATACAATCCTGTAGGGAATGTTCCCAGTGGATGGGTTCGATCCGGTACACCTTTTCTATTTTGTCCAAAGCCATCGTGCTCCGTCTCGGGCGTTTCGCAGGTGTTGGAAATTCTTCGGTGGTAATGGCTTTCAGTTTAATCCCGGAGTTGGAAAATTCTGCAATCTTAGAGGCAAATTCAAACCAGTTGGTTTCCGGGTAATTTGAAAAATGGAAAATCCCGAACATTTTCGGATCTGACTGAATAATTTTCATGACGGCGTTTGCCAAATCATTCGCATTCGTCGGTTGGCCAAACTGATCGGCAACAATTCCCAATTCATCTTTGGTTGAAAAGAGATTCAACATCGTTTTTACAAAGTTTTTATTAAACTCCGAATACAACCAGGAAGTTCTGATGACCATCGTTTGCGGATTATTTTCCAGAGCGAGTTCTTCGCCTTTCAATTTAGATGCTCCGTAAACGCCTTGTGGATTGGTAAAATTATCTTCTGAATAAGAAATATTGCTTTCACCATCAAAAACATAATCGGTCGAAATATGAATTAAAACGGTTCTCGAAGCTTTACAGGCTTCCGCTACATTTGCGACTCCATCAGCATTGACAGCAAAAGCTTTGTCGGCTTCTTTCTCTGCCAAATCTACGGCGGTATAGGCCGCAGCATTGATACAAAAATCAGGTTTATAGTCCTCAAAGAAATCTTCAACTGCCCTCCGTTCGGTAATATTCAGTTCTTGAGAGTCAGCGAATCTGAATTCAAACTGATTTTCAAAATCTGGTGCTAATTTTTTAAAACAGCTTCCTAATTGTCCATTGCTGCCAATTACAAGTATTTTCTTCATTATAGATTTGCCTTTTTGTTTTGTTTTCTAAAATACGATGCGCGGCTTTTAAAGTCTTTTTCTTCCAAATCGACCAGAAACTTTTCAAATAACCGTCTGGTATCTTCCGGATGAACATCAGATTTCCGTGTTTTCATATTGAAATAAATCACGGTCACCCACAAAAGACAGTGAATAGTCTTACCGTCTGCACTTTTCATTAAAATTTCAACTTTGGAAAGACGGTCACCCACTTCAATGGTTTTGCTGGAAATAAGAACTTTTGCATTATACCGGACTTCTTTTAAATAGGCGATTTCATTTTGAATGGTAATCCAGGTACAGCCTGTTTTTCTGGTATATTCTTCATAGGTAAATCCATAACCGGCTTCTACATGATCTTCTCTGGCGTTGAGCATGTATTCCAAATATTTCACATTATTGAGATGGCCGATCGGATCGCAGTCGCTAAAACGGATTTTTGACAGGTTTGAAATTTCTTTTTGCATGGTACAAAATTAAAAAACCATCCCGGATAAATGGGATGGTTTAGGATAATAAAACAATCTCTTAAAGTCCTAATTCTTTCTTTACTGCTGCGGTAGCGTCTGGTCCTCCTTTATAAATCAATGCACCTGCATCAATAATAAATTCATAACCGTTTGCTTTTGCTACTTTTTCTACTGCTTTGTTCAATTTTTCGATAATCGGTTTAATCGCGGTATCTCTTTTTTGCGCCAAATCGCTTTGAGCAGTAGTCTGAATCTGCTGTAGGTTTTGTTGTTTTTTCTGAAGTTCAGCTTCTTTAGCCTGTCTTTGAGCTTCGCTTAATTTTGCTCCTTCAGCTTGATACTGTTGTACTTCTTTTTGAAATGCTTCTGCTTGTTTATTTATTTCATCACCTTTAGTTTTACTAAAAGTTTCCAGATCAGTCGTCATTTTCTTAGTTTCTGGCATTACAGCTAATACAGCTTCATAATCCATACTTGCAACTTTCTGCGCTTTTGCAACTCCTACGGTTGCAAACATCATTACTGCTGCAAATAATACACTTAATTTTTTCATAATTGAGGTTAAATAAATTTATAGTTTGGTTTGTTAATTACTTTGTTTTGTTTCTTCACCAAAAGCTTTACTCCCTTTGGCTTTCATCACTCTTATCTTTTCAGTTCTTTCCTCCGTCGCATTTCTTTTCCCTGGTTTAGCTTCGGTTTCTGTGTTTTTCGCGGGAGAATTTTTCAGCAGCAAATCTAACACTTTATCTGTATAATCATATCTTTTATCTAGGAAAATCACACTGATGTTATTGCTTTTATCAAGAACTATGCCCAAAGTATTTTTCTCTGAAACGGTCTTGATTGCTCCCCAAATGAGATCCTGGAACGGCTTGGTCAAGTTAGATCTCGCATTATTGATTTCTCCCATCGACCCAAAACGATTATTGATCATTCCCTTAATTTTCTTATCCAGATCATCAACTTCTTTTTGACGGAGTTTCAGCTGATCCCCGATGAGAAGAACTTTTTCATTTTCAAGGGTTGTTTTTTTCTTTTCAAATTCCGTCTGCAAAGTTTGAATTTCATTTTGCCAATTGGTAATCTGCTCATTCAGCCGCACTTCTGCTTCTTTATACTGTGGCAATTTACTGAGGATATAATCCGTATCAACAACTCCGATTTTCTGGGCATTTGCAAAAACTGTAAAACACAGAAGAGGAATGAATAACAATAGAAACTTTTTCATTTTTATTAAATTTATAGTGACTGGTTCATCAGGAAGTGTGTTTTCCAACCTGAAGGTTCAGTTCCCATAAGAGTTTTATCAAATCCGTATGCGAAATCAAATCCGATCAATCCGAAAGCTCCCATATAAACTCTAATACCTACGCCTGCAGAACGCTTCAACTGGAAAGGATTATAACTTCCGAAGGAGTTGTACGCATTTCCTCCTTCGAGAAAAGAAAGTGCATAAATCTTCGCAGTTTGGTTCATTGAGATCGGGTAACGCAATTCCAGGGCAAATCTGTTATAAATGGTTGCTCCACCGTAAGGCGTAACATCATCGATGGTTCCTCCTGTGGAAGAAGCATTTTCGTACCCACGAAGCGGTACCAGTTCTCTTCCGTCATATCTTCCTCCGAAAAGTCCGGTTCCTCCGACGTAGAATCTCTCAAATGGCGGCGCTCCCAGTTCTTTATTATAACCGTTTAAGAATCCCATTTCAGCGGTACTTCTTAACACCATTTTCCCTACAACGGTGTTATAAATATCGGCTTTCATTTTAACTTTGTAAAACTCGAGCCATTTATACTTGTCAATCGCTGACATTGTTGAATAATCTTTATTGCTAAAGAGTGAATACGGCGGCGTAAATTTCACAGACGCTTCAATATTCGAACCTTGAGTCGGGAAAATAGGATCTAAACCTGCAGAGTTTCTGCTTAATCCTATATTTAAACTAAAGTTCTTTGCAGATCCATAATATTCGGTCGTATTCCCAAACTGGAAAGGATAGTTTTCGAAATCATAACTCTGATACTGAATCCCAGTGTACAAAGAGAAAAAATCATCCGGCCATCTTAAGAGTCTGTTTAAACCGGCGCTTGCCGAGAAAATATTTAATTTTTGTGTTACCCCAAACTGATCCGAATAACGGACTAAAGACTGGTTAACTCCCACTGATAATGCAGTCGGCTTTGTCCCGAACAACCATGGCTCTGTAAATGAAATCCCATAATTCTGGAAGAACTGCCCAGCCTGCGCCTGAATAGATAAAGTTTGTCCGTCACCCTGTGGAACAGGTTTGAAATCTTTAAATTTCAAAAAGTTTTTCAGTGAGAAGTTATTAAAAGTAAGCCCTAAAGTTCCGATAAATGAACCTCCACCGTACCCGGCCTGCAACTGAATTTGCGACGAGCCTTTTTCTACCAGAGTCCAGTGTACATCTACCGTATTATCCTGCGGGTTTGGTGTAATTTGCTGACCAACCTGCTGTGGATCAAAAAACTGCATTCCTGCTAAATCAAAATAGGTTCTTTTAATATCGCTTTTAGCGAATAAACTTCCCGGTTTTGTTCTTAATGAACGAAGAATTACGTGGTCATGCGTGGTGGTGTTTCCACTCCAGGTGACTCGGTTCCAGGTTGCTTTTTCGCCTTCATTAATTCTGATTTCAAGGTTAATGGAATCACCTTTTACTGATTTTTCAACCGGCGTTACATTCGAGAACAAATATCCATTATTCATATAAGTGGACTTGATGTCAGAATCATCTTCTTTACCGCCGTCTTCCCCAACTTTTTTGTTGAAACCAACTGCGTCATAAATATCGCCTGTTTTGTATCCCAGTACTTTTTGTAAATAATCGGTAGAGAATGCGGTGTTTCCTAAGAAATTAATGTCTCCGATATAGTATTTTTTACCTTCGGCAAGTTTTACATTAATTTCAAACTGATTCTTTTGATTTCTCCACACCGAATCAGAAACGATTTGTGCGTCACGGAAACCTAAAGAGCGGTAATAGTTGATCAAGTTCCCTTTATCATCTTCATACTTTTCTTCGATAAATTTGGAAGGTTTTAAAATTCCTTTGATACTTAAACTTTTTTGTTTGGTATCTTTAAATCCGTTCTTGCGAAGTTTTTTATCAGAGATGCTTTCGTTGCCTTCAAATTCAATATGGCTGATTTTGATTTTTCGGCCTTTATCAACGGTGATTGTCCAATCCACCAAATTAGGATCGCCTGCATTCACCTGGTCCTGAATCGTGACTTTAGCATCGGCAAAGCCTTTTTTAATGTATTCCTGCGGGATATTGGTTTTAAGTGTTGACACTAAATTCTGAGTGATTTTGGTTCCCGGCTTCAGATTATTGTCTTTCGCCATTTTTTCACTTTTCGATTTTCCAATTCCTTTGCCTTTAAATTTAACTTCTCCCAGATCTTTTAAATCCTGAAGGTTAAAACGCAAAACAACCTGATCGCCTTCGATGCTTTCAACATATACCTCGACTTCCGAAAAAGACTGAGTTTCCCAAAGTTTTTTAATCGCGTTGCTGATTTTTTGACCCGGAATTTCTACGCTCTCGTTTTTATTAAGACCTGTAAATCTTAAAATTTGAGCGGGCGTATATTTTTTTACACCATCTACGACAATGTCTTTCAGGATATAAGTTCCGGCTTCGTCTTGAGCGTGAACAGGATTGTTTTCCTGGGTGTTTTGCTGGGGCGTAATCTGTCCATAAAAATGGGCTGATGCCACAAACATGATGATGGGTAAGAATTTAAACTTCATTTTTTATCTTGCTAACTATTTCTTATTTCTATATTTGTTCGTCAAGCTGCTCGCTTGTTTTACCGAATCGTCTTTCTTTGTTCTGATAATCATAAATGCATCTGAAGAAATCTTCTTTGCCGAAATCCGGCCAAAGAATATCTAAAAACTGCAGTTCTGCGTAGGCAATCTGCCAGAGCAGAAAGTTACTGATTCTTACTTCGCCACTGGTTCTTACCAATAAATCAACTGGCGGCAGATCTTTGGTATATAAATGTTTTTCAAAAACTTCTTCGGTGATATCTTCTTCGTTCAGCTGGCCACTTTTTACTTCGGCACTGATCTGCTTTACGGCGTTCAAAATCTCTTTCTGTGAACCGTAGCTTAAAGCCAAAACAAGATTCCCCCGATCATTATTTTTGGTAATTTCTACCAGTTGCATTAATTGCTCCTGCACCAATGGTGGCAGTTTTTTGATATCGCCGATGATGTGCATTCGCAGACCTTTGCTAAATATATCTTCCGCTTCCAAAAGCAGGGTTTCTGATATCAAACTCATCAGCGTGCTTACCTCATCCTGAGGCCTGTTCCAGTTCTCAGAAGAAAAAGTGTAGAGCGTAAGGTAAGGAATATTAATTTCGTTACACGCATTCACTGCATTTCTCACTGCCTGGATCGCGTGCTTGTGCCCGAAGGTTCTTTCCTTCCCGCGGGATTTTGCCCATCTCCCATTCCCATCCATAATGATGGCAACGTGTTTTGGGAGATGATCCGGATTTAATTTTTCTTTTATCGACTGCATTTTTTAATCACAATAACATGGTGGTCTTCCGAATGAATAACTTAAACCTATCGAAACAGAGTTCACCCAATCTTTAGAATTAATATTTCCTATTTGCCTGGCTTTAAGAATATCAGCTACTCTGGCTTCGGCAATTTCCTTATAAGGAGTTTCCTGCAAAAGAGATTTGCTTTTACTTCCCGCAATATCTTTGTTATAAGTTACTTTTACACTTGTCTCATCGATCACGCTGTAATCAATGGAGTCTGAAAAGGTAGGTCTGAACATGAACTCACCAAATAAAGCCCAGTTATAATTAAATTTATATTTCAAGCCCACTCCAAAAGGAATAGCCATGGTTAATTTGTTTCCTGAAGTGTAAGTTGTATTGGTTACAAAATCATTAGGATCATTTGGCGCTATAGCTGCCCCAGACGTTCTGTTAAAATCATTTTCTACAATCAGTTGCGGGGTATTGGCAAGCATGGCTCCCAGACCTCCGAAGATGTACGGACTCAATAAACTCTTCTGCTCCTCATTGACCGGAAAAAAATTATACTCGAAAACCAGATCCGCTTCTAAAATAGAGTTGGTCCCCCACAGCTTCCTGTTTCGCCGGTATTGTTCTTTTGCCAGAGCATCAATAAACTGAATGTGACTGTAGCCCAAGTTTAACCTTACCGTTTGATAAGGGTTAAAATTCATCCGGTAAAGGATACCTCCGTAGAAAGGAATTCCATAGTCAGAAATATTTCTAGTAGGTTTCTGTAAAGTATAATTGGTTCTGCCGATATCCCCAACTAAATTACTCATCCCCAGCTGCACTCCTACTTCATGACGCTGACCTTTGTAGCCAACTGAAATAAAAAACAATGCGATGAGCGTATAGATCACTTTTTTCTGCATGAATGACTGTACATCAATTTTCATAAATAATTTTGCAAATATAAAACATTTTTACCGTAAGGAAATTCTTAATTTTTAGTTAAATAACCTCAAAAAAGCATAATTTCTTGATTTGAAAACGATGAATTTTAGTTTTTATGATTTTTTAAATAAATAACCCGCTAAATGGGAAGGTTTTTTTATCTGGTTTTTCCCAGTATTTTATTCATTTTATTTCTAATCCTGATCAGGGTTGGCTCCTCATAATGAGCATCTTCTTCGAAATAACCATAGCCATAACCGTAGCCGTAACCATACCCGTAGCCGTAAGTATTGTCTGCCTGATAATCGTTATAAACCAAACCAAGGTTCTGCACTTCATGGTGATGATACTTTTCTGTAATCATTTTCAACATGTGCTTTTCTGTATATTCGTGTCTTACGACATAAATACTGGCATCTGCGAGCTGCATGAGTTCAAAGGAATCTGCAACCAGTCCTACCGGTGGCGAATCGATAACAATAAAATCATAGTGATTTCTTAATTCTTTTATAAATTCAATATTACGTTTACTCATCAAAAGCTCTGACGGATTTGGCGGAATGGGTCCCGAAGTTGCCACGTCAAGATCCGGGACAGAAGTTTTATTAATGATTTTATCCATTTCAACTTCGCCGGTTAAATAGTTGGAGATTCCGTAGTGGTTATTAATTTTAAAATCGCCAAAAATCTTAGGCTTTCTCAGATCCATTCCCAAAAGAATTGTTTTCTTGCCACTTAAAGCCATTACTGACGCAATATTAATTGAAACATACGTTTTTCCTTCACCACCGACTGATGAGGTCACCAGAATGACTTTGGACCTGTTATCTTCTTTATGTAAAAATCTGAGATTCGCCCTGATTCCCCGGAACGCTTCGGAGATCGAAGACCGCGGCTGTTCTAAAACAGTCAGATTATTATCATGGCTGCTTCTCCCTATAACGCCTAAGAGTGGGATTTTTGTCGCTTGCAGTAATTCTTTGATATTTCGTATTCTGCTGTCCAGCAACTGGCCGAGCCCCAAAATAAGCAAGGGTAAAATCAGCAGTCCGCCAATAATGGTGTAGGTGATTTTGGCAATATCCGGAGCGATAGGTCCCTGTCCCAAATTTTTAGCAGGATCAATAACATTGATATCGGATTTATTGGTAGCCACTCTGATCTGCGTCTCATTCTGCTTGGCAAGCAGCGTGTTATAAGTCGCTTCGATCATGTTGTATCCTCTTTCGGCATCCAGATACCTGCGCTCTTTTTCGGGATACGAAACCAGATCAATATTTGCTCTGGCGATTTCGCGGTCTATTTTCGAAATTTCATTAAGATAGGTATTATAATAATTTCGAAGCGACCCGTTGGAATTCGTTTTCGCTTCATGTATCAACCGGTTAATTTCCCGCATGGGCTCTGAGGCTGGCGTATAGATCAAGGCAAGTTCGCGCCGCTTGGCATATAAAGCTTTCAGTTCTGAAACTGTTGCATTGAAAACACCATCCTCTACACCAGCTGTATTGGTACTGATCATGCGGTCTAAATTCTGCGATTCCAAAGAATTTTTAATACTGTTTAAAGAGTTGATCCGCGTGAGGAAATCTGCTTTCCGGGCATCAAGATTTTTTATATTTTCCAGAGATTTTTCGTCGCGGTCCTTGATGTTATATAATCCTTCTGAAACTTTCATGTGGTTTAAAACCGTTGCACTGGAATCTAATTTTTTGCGGATATTGATCAGGTTATCCAGCAGATACTTTTCGGTATTTTTATCGACCACATTTCTGTCGATTAATCTTTTTTTCTCGAGTTCGTCGACCGATGTATTAAGAAAATTAACTGTACCATTCAGGTTAAATCCTTTTTTACCGATGATCATAATGGTATTGATTTCTTTATCGAAGTCAACTGTAATGGTACTCACCAAATTATTAACCGCATTATTAACCGTGGTCAGCGATACGATAATATTGTCAAATATAATTTCGCTTGGATGTGGGTTTTTTATCAATTTGAATTTAAGATTCGGCGATGTGTACCATTGGTTCAGAGCAATGATTTTATTTGCCGGTCTCTGGTATTTCGGTATGGTTTTGAAACCTTCTGTTTCGTAGGAATACACCGAATTAGATTCGCCTTCTTTTGGCAATTCAATTTCAAACTGATCTCTTCCTTTAGGAATAATTGTTATGGGATAATTTACCTGTTGAGGATATGATTTATCAATCTCAAAGAAAACCGGTGAATCATATTTATCAAGGTATGTTTGTTTGATAAGCCCTTTTGTTGCATAATTGGCATATAAATCCAGTTGTTTTACCAAGTATTCATTGTGTGATCTGG
This sequence comes from Chryseobacterium salivictor, assembly GCF_004359195.1. Lineage (NCBI taxonomy): Bacteria > Pseudomonadati > Bacteroidota > Flavobacteriia > Flavobacteriales > Weeksellaceae > Chryseobacterium > Chryseobacterium salivictor. Next base: position 742,057 of record NZ_CP037954.1, read on the forward strand.
AAAGCAACATTTTTTTCAGATATACTCCATCCTGATTACCGGTTTGTCCCCAGATGAAATTAATCGACTGATTGGGAGTGAAATAACTTGCTGAATTATTGGAGATACTTAAAGACAGATTTGAGGCATAGACCCGCTGTGCGTAATACTTGCTGTATACCACCGAAATCCCATATCCTAAAGCAGCCATCAGAAAAAACCAGTACCAGTTTCTCAGTACTTTTCGGATAAAATGTTCGACATCAAAAATTGCAAATGACCCGATTTTATCCTGGGCTGCAGTCGCACCTGTATTTTCTTTTCCGGGAATCATCTTAAAGCTTTGTAAAGATTAAGTAAATCGTGAGTGCGGTAGTAACAAGGGAAACCCCGGTAGTCAATGTCTGAATAGGATCCTTGCCAAATCCATTCAGGTTTTTAGACCGGGTATTCAGAAATATTTCGTCACCATTCTGTACCCAATAGTAGGGAGAATTCATTACATCTTCGCGGGTTAAATCTATTTTGGCTCTTTTAATTCCTTCCGGTAACTTTCTATGAATAACAACATTCGTGCGGTCAATGGTTCTGTTCAAACCTCCGTTAATTGCTAATGCTTCGGTGATTGTTAATGTATTTTTATGTGCTTTTTTCTCGCCGCCTATTCCCACGGTTTCTACATCTCCTAAAATATAATACGTAATGCCGTCAATATTCAGCCTCGCTTCAGATTTGCCTGCTACAAAATTCTCATTTACTTTATCCTGAATTTCTTTGGTCAGCTCTTCCACTGTCCTGCCTTCCGCTTTGATGTAACCGATTCCGAAAACGTTAACGTCTCCATTAGAATCCACTTTCAGCCCGTTAAAATAGATAGTTGTATTACCGCCCTGCCCGGATCCCTGATTAGAAATATTCATACTTGCTGATCCCGCGCTGCCGACCTGCGCTCCGTTTGGCGCCGACGCATTTAGTGCCGAATAGAATTGTGCAGCATCACCTTGCGGCGTGGTCACGATATTGAGTGTTAAAATATCATTTTTGGTAATCCTGTAAACAGGAATATTATACGGAACCAAACCTTCTTCATTAATGACCAAACTTTCGTTAGGCTGCATATACCGTACATCTTTACTTGAAATGCACGAAAAAAGGAAAAAAGGCAGAAGCATCAATAAAGCTGTTTTAAGTATTTTCATCGTAAGTATGTTGTTTGCAAATTAACAAATAATTAATGGGTTTTTTCTTTTGTATATAAAATGATACGCGGAATGTATGCTCCTGTAAATCCCAGTGTTAAGATCACCAGCAGCAAGACATTCACATCAATATGTCTTAAAAAATAAGCAGCCATCACCACGAATAAATAATATACTAAAATGTAAAAAGAAGACCGGCGGTGAGTTAAACCCAGCATTAAAAGCGCATGGTGAATATGGTTTTTGTCAGCAATAAATATTGACTGTTTTTTAAATAAACGGATAAAAATTACATTTAAAGTATCTACAATCGGGAGAATTAAAATAGCTACTGTTACCGCCGGCGCACTTTCCAGGAAATATCTTGGCACCCCGGGCAATTTTTTATCAATGAAAATATCGATAAAGCAGATTGCAGTAAAGGCCAGTAAAAACCCCAAAATCATCGAACCCGTATCCCCCATAAAAACCTTATTATTTCTGGAATCAGAAAGATTATAATATAAAAAACCGAGTACCGAACCGATAATTACAGCAGATAGCACTACTAACGGATAATTATATTCCCCTAAGCGGAAATAGCTGATTCCAAACAAAGCACTGCAAATAATTGAATATCCGCCTGATAAACCATCAATACCATCAATTAAATTAAATGCATTGATTAAAGAGATAAATGTGAAAATACTAAAAATCACACTGAAAGTATAGCTCAGTTCGTAGATGCCGAATAGACCAAAAAAACTTCTCACCCTTACATCAGAGCCCAGAACCATTAATGAAGTGACGACAATTTGCGCCAGCAGTTTCTTGTAAGCCCGCATTACCACAACATCATCCATCACGCCGATATACAGCAAAATGACCAGCGAAGCGAATAAAAATTTATAGAGTTCAAAAAGTTCAAATGCAAAAATAGACGCGCATACCGCCAAAGAATAAAAAATTGCAATTCCGCCAAGATTGGGTATTTTCCGGAGATGAGAACTTCGTGCTCCGGGTTCATCCATCAGATTTTTTCTTTTAGAAATCTTCACAATGGTAGGAATAGAGAAAAAGGTCAACATAAAAGAAAACAGCAAACCCAGCACTAACTTTGCATAAAACAGGGAAATTCCCAAATTTGCTAACCCATCTTTAACTATATCATTCATCGTAATTACCAAAGTGCGTTAGTATATTTATCTGATGAGAACCCGCCTTTGTCCCCGTTGCCTTTGCCAAAGTAGAAAAACATGGCAATAAAGTAGCTCATAAAACCAAGATAAAGGATTTGTCGCGTTCTGCCTTTAGTCGCATACACAAGGCTCGTCATGCAGAACATGGTCACAAAAAACATATAAGCGCCGGGAAGCCGGACGGCAAATATTTCGTTTGACCTGAAAAAATAAAAAAGAGCCAGACCAAAGACCGCTAAGTTCCGCATGTATTCATACCACAAAACCTCCTCGCAGCCTTTTTTATCAAATTTAATTAAAATTCCGATAAATATTAATTTGACAATATCATTCAAACCAGTTTCCACTTCCGTTCCGTAGTAATGGTCATTTAAATAGCCGGTGTACGCATTTGAAAGATCGTCTGGCGCAAGGGAGCTGAACAAACCTCCGCCCAAACGGTAGAGCTCAAAAGGAGAGGATAAAAGCGCAATGATTAATACCCAGAAAATTCTTTTGCTGTTCATCGGAATTTTTACAATCCAGTAGGCGGGCAAAAACACAATCGATGTCTTGTGAAAACCCAGTGCAATGTACATGCAGAGTAAAAACAGAATCAGATTCCTTTCTTTGATAAATTTGAAAGAGGCCACGCAGACCGCAATTCCCAAACCCTGCCGCATCTGTCCTGAATCTTCAAAAAACATGATCGGCATAAAGTAAAACAGTAAGGCTAAAGTAGGAAAAGCCACGTTCTTATAAATCGCGGTAAATTTTAAACTCACCGCGATGAGCGCCATAATAAATGTTACAATGTAAAACGGCATTCCGATATCGAAGACCAGTTTATTAATCAGGACAAAAATCCATTCTATTTCCTCGGAATTGGGGCGGAAAAGTGCCTTGTCGAAAACATCTCCGTACGAAGTATATATTGCAAAGCCCGAGAAAAGCACCTTGTACACCGGATAATCAGCGCCCGCATTGAGCCGGAAACCTACAGCCGCAACTATTAACACTCCTGCAATCCAAACAAAAACACTCTGCTTCTTCTCTAACCTGAAAATCTCCCAATAACTCGCAAATGCAAGAAAGAGAAAAATGATCATAAAAATAGGATGTAGAATTGGCATCAATAATGTTGTGTTTTTATATTAATTTTCTCATCAATTGACCGAGCCCCGAAAAATAAAGGATATAATAAATTTTTTTCCTTAAAGACAAAGATAAGAGATAATTCTTTTCAAATCGTTGATAGATTAATATTTCTTTCATCGAAATATGATGATTTTCAACAAAGGTCTTCAGCACTTTTTCCATCTTCTGATAAGCGTCCTCTTCGTTTACAAAAGCCAGGTAGGCCAGATAAGTATAAACGCCCTCCAAAATATTGAAATTCTTAAGTTCTGCCTTTCTATCTGCATACTGTGATTTTTCAAAAGCAGCATTCACCTCTTCTACCGCTTTCAGAATATCTAATCCTTTTCTGCTATGGTTTTTTGTGATAGAACCGGTTCGTTCTAAATATTGATAATGGTAATTCTGCGTTTGTGCAACCGTTTTACACTTCAATAATAATTGGGGAATCAACTGAATATCCTCAAAATGAACGCCTTTTTTAAATCTGCTGTTTTCAAAAAGTTCTCTTTTGAAAATTTTATTACAGGCGAAATAAGAAAGATCTGAAAAAACGGAAAAATTTTCCCGCAGATCTATTTTTTCAGGCATATTAGGAATCTGCGTCAGTTTTTGAGTGACATTTCCGTGCTGATCAACTTTTTGCAGATTGCATATCACCATTTCTGCTTCATGTTTTTGGGCCAAAGAATACATCTCATCAAACATCGTTTTCGAAACCTCATCATCACTGTCTACAAAACCGATAAATTCGCCCGTTGCTTTATCTAAACCATAATTCCTGGCATCGCTCAAACCCCCGTTTTCTTTAATAAAGGATTTTATTTTTAAAGGAAATTGTTCTTGAAATTCATCAATGATCTTTTGAGACTGATCCGGACTTCCATCGTTTACAACCAGAATCTCGATATCCTTCAAAGTCTGATTCACCAAAGAATCCAAACATTTTCTAAGGTATTTCTCCACCTGATAAACCGGAACAATTATCGAAATTTTCGGCATATCATTATGGTTTTTCGGAACGTTTTTTATAGAGAAAATAATCTTTACCGACCGGTCTTATCTGGTAAATCCATTTTAAAACTGACGGCGCATTATCGTGAATTCTTGCGATAGGATATGTTTTTACCAGTTCGTAATCACGGTCAAACTTCTCCCTGTTTTCCGGCTTCATTTTATAAAAACTGTTGATATCTCCTGGCTTTTTAGCAATGGTCAGAATATAATCGGGATGAAACTTTTCCACTGAATTCATCCACCAGTATTCTTCATCTTTCAGCATTTCATCATTTATCCTGGCATTCACCAAACCGACCTCATCGTAAGTATAAAGTCCCGTATAGAAAGGAATAATCCCAGCCGGCTCCAACAAAATCGATTTTCCGATACCCACTTTATCTTTATTAATATCTGCCGCGATGCTCATCCTCTGCCGTTCTTCCATATAGCCGACCGTGCAGGACTGCAGCATTTGAAAAACATACAACCCAACAAATACAATAGAAATCCCCAGCAGAACAATTTTCTTTTTCCAGGTATTAACGCTCAAAAAATAATACAGAATTACCACAAAAAGAAAAACCCGCGGAATCCAGTAATACCAATCGAAGTACGCTTTAAACAAAGAAAAGACGGTAATTTTCGCCAGCGCAAAAACAAGAACCGAAACCAATATTACTTTGGAAGTTAAAGTTCCGGCTTTTTTGTTTTTAATAATTTTAAAAACCACATAACTCAAAAAGACAAGGAAGGCAACGAAAAGCAAAAAGCTGAACAATCCGTATTTCTTGATCAAACCACCATAATACGCCCATTGGTAAAGCAAAAATTCAATACTGTTATTCTGCATTAAATTTTTATAGGCGATTTTTTTGGCCGTAATCGTATGATTTACAATTTCGCCGAAATACAGATAATTGAAACCAACCACCGTTGCAACTCCTGTGACGCCGCCTAAAACATAAATAAAGTTAATTTTTCTTTTAAGATAAAAATCTGCTAAAAAGAAAATCCCAAGAAAAATCACGGCATCCATTCTTGTCCAAAGCAGAAGAACCGGAAACAGGAAATAGGCCCATTTTTTATTTTTATAAAGTCCGAAATAAATGAGTCCATTATAGAGGAAAAACAAAATCCCATACTCCATTCCGAGAAAAGAAGCGGTTAAGGCAGGCGGTGTGATATTGAGCAATAAAACAAAAAAACCACGTTTCATCACCTCATCCGGAAAAAGAATTTTCGCCAGCCACCATGATCCGACCGCAAACAGAATTCCACTAAAAACAAGCAGAGGATCAATAAAATTTCGGCCAAAAATCAGCTGGAAAAACGCTGTTACAAAAACATATAAATGCGTAGTAGAAGCAGAAATTCTTTCATCACCATTAAAACCAATGACTCCGTATTTTACAAAATTTCCCGCAACCCGCCATGTAATAAATGAATCTTCCTGAATATTCCCGGTAAAAAGCAAAGGGATCTTCACCAAAACAGCAAGAAGAATAAGCATGAAAGGAGCGTTGAAAACCCTGGACAGAATTATTTTCATTGGTGTGTTTAAAAAGCTAAAATAAGTATTTTAATCTATCCGCGTCATCTGCCCCGAACCGGGTTAATTTCTCAGAAAACGGGGATTTATGAATCCTCTTTTTGCGGCTTCATAATCCGACAGCGAGCACGGAATTAAATTTTCTTCTTTCTCCTCATCACCGAAATACCACAGATCGCTGAAGGTCTCCCGCTGGAAAGCATATTTCCGGTCATCGATCATCAGCCAAAAGGTTTCAAATGATCTTTCAACCGGATGAGATTTCTGAATATTAATTCCTTCGATGAGGTGCCAAATCATTTGTGCTAAAAGCTGATGATTCAGAAAGTACCGTGAATTGGCATTATAATTAAAGATTCCTGCAGATTTTAAGTTCTGGCTCAGACCGGTTTCTTTCATATAAGCGCAGATTTCTCTTTTATTTAAACCGTTGACTTGCGGATTTACAGAAAAACCATCGCCCATACTTTCTACCGCGTCACAGTTTAAAGTCACCAAATCTGCACGGCGGAAAAACGGCTCTGTTTTTTCGGTACTGTTCATTAATTCCGCCAAACGCACGACATCGAACTCTACTTCTTTCATCAGTTTCACCGAATCCATTTCATTCAGGTGTTTCTGATAACCAAGATGGTGGTAATTTTTAATATCGAAAGTTTTGGAACTTAAAATTTTAGAAAGAAAATTTTTCTCTGTCAACTCTTCACCATCATTTGCCAAGGAAATAAGATTGGAAATCTGAGTATAACTACTGTTTTTCTGATGAAAACTCAAGGCAGAAAAAAGCGTAAAAGTCAGATCATTGCTGCCGCCAACAACAACCGGAATCGCATTTTTTTGATGACACACCGACAAAACTTCCTGCAAAACATAATGCGTATCCTGATGAGACCTTCCGGAAATCAGATCTCCCAAATCACAAACCGGAACTTCAAAATCTAATTTCGACAATTGATAGAGTTCTTTTCTCACCTGTCTAAAATCGAGAATTTCTGCTGTGCCATTTTCAATTCCGCGGTAATCTGAGCAAAAAATAAGCACGATCCCGTTTTCTTGTATTTCATTGGAAATAATGTTTCCGAGTTGCCATTTTTCGGTTTTCACTGCTTTAGGCGGAAGGAGAATGTCTTCGAGGTTCATAGTAGGAATTATTGATTTTGAACAAAAATAACAAAAAAAGCACCACCAAACGGTGATGCTTTTACTTTAAAATTAAATAATAACTATTGCTTGATTATTTTCTTGGTAATGAAAGACTGATCCTTCATTATAATTTTAACAATGTAAATTCCGTTCAGTAAATTTCTGGCTATTACACTTCCATTTTCTACTTTTGTTTTCAATACTAATTTACCGCTTAGATCATACAGTTCGACAAACTGCGCGTCTTTGCTGTTAATTGTAAATTGATCTTTAAATGGATTGGGATACAGATCTACAGGCTTGCTGTCCGTCGGAATTACAACTTCCTCCGAATTCAGGACTGCTCCTCCATTAACGTGCGAGGTCGGCACTCCCAGCAATCTTTTTTCATCTTTGGCGCATCGAACAGACATTCCCGCCTGTGGATAAACGGCAGTTCCGGTTTGCATCTTTGTTCCCTGAAACTGCATCGCAAGGGCATATCCTGTATTGTAATCCGCCATAGAAGCAGTCCAAACGCCGGATCGGTCAAACGATATTTTATTTTCGCCAAGCTCGCCGCGAATTCCGTCTTTCGGGAAATTTCCGATTGGGAAGAGTGCATTTTCAAATTTCCAGCCGTTATTTCCGGCAACAGTTCCGGAGTAATAGTTGGCGATATCGTGCCACTGATCCTGAATAACGCCCGCTTTTCCATAGGCATCTTTCTGGTAACCGTTGAACCATGGGGAATTCCCTTTGGATCCTGTATAAAGGTTGGTTAAAGTAACATCCGGTACCCGCCATCCTTCAGGGCAAGGATCGAACGGTGATTTTTTATCGGCGTGTCCCCATCGGTTGTCTGCAGCGGCTCTTTCATCTGAAACCCAGTCTCTTACTTTCGTTAAATCATTGCTGTAATGATTTCCGCCATCATATATTTTTCCTGTTCCCGAATGATATAAGAAACGCAAAGGATTTTGAACTGAATAAAGTATATTTTCTGCTACTTTTTTGTGTTTCCTGGCATTTTTAGATCCATAATTTTCGTAAGCCACGGTTTGGGCATTCAGATAATCATCGGCACCAGTTTCATTAAAACTAAGAAGCATTCCTTTAAAAGCATCCCCGGGTTTCAAGTTCGTACCGTTACCGGAGGAAGTATAAATTACTTTTGGATTCCCTTCCTGAAATAAAGGCAGTGGATCTTTTCTTCCCCACTGGTAATGAAGACCATTTGCTTTTCCTGATTCCAAAGCATTACTTTCTGCCCCTAAATTCCTGTCCATAAAAACAGTGAGCATCGGAGGCGACTTGCTTGCTGTTGGATTCACAAAATTATAAGAAGTCGGTGCGGGAGTTTCCGTAAGATAAGTAATTGGCTTCGCGGTGGGATCGTCGTTGGTAGCCCAAATATGCCAACTCCAAAGTGCAGGACTGTTTACATCACCGTTATGAAGAGAGATTACCGCGTTTCCGGTTTCGCCAGGCACTGTATTTACCGCAATCACCGAGTTTCTTAAATCTGCCGGATTGGGTTTAAGTGTAACTTCGGAAATTAAATTTTTATTAGTGGTCCAAAGTACTTTCGCCTGTAAATTGTCCGTCGGTAAAGTTCCGTGGTCAGAAAGATATTGGTTATAAACAGAAAATGCTTTATTAACAGGAATCTCTATATTTCTTTCATTAATAATGATGTATGAGTTCGGATCATCCAATCCTACGCGGTAGTCTTCTTTTTGGGAGATATAATATTGGGTGGCAAAATCACCGATTTTTGAAAGATTGGGATCTCTCATACATTTTACGGCATTTCCGGATTTTGTAGGATTGGTCTGATTCACAAAAATCTCATGAAGACCCACAGAAGTGGTGCTGCGCATCGGATCCGAGATCATAGAAAATAATCTTGCTCCATCGTAAGCATAAGTCGCACTCCAGATTCCTCCGTTTGCGGCATTATCCTGAAACACAATCCCTACAGGTGCATCAGGCGAGACCGAATTGGGATAATAAACATAGCCGCCTGAAACCGGCACAAGTCCTAAATTCCGCACTCCACCCTGCGCGTTGCTGAAATCCATTCCTAAACCAGGATACACTTTAACACCATCTAATCGGGCATTAACAGCATTTGGAGAAATTTGTCTCGCAGCCACATCTATGTCATCATTTGCACCGCTGTTTTTTCTTCCGAAAAAAGACAAATTATTATTCATTGTTTCCCTTCCATAATAAGACGGAATTCTCCAGCCATTGGGACAGGGATCCAATTCTGATTTTAATTCGTAGGAACTGCTTTCCTTTTTTAAAGCGGTATCAGAACTGCTTGCATTGCTGTTTCCGCCTTTTGCATTGTCTGACCACAAATCCCAGGTCTTATAATCAGGACTTGCTCCCGCAACTTTATATCTGCTGCTGGAAAACCAGTTGCCATTCGCATCAGTATTCACGATATAGGTAATGGGATTATTTACTGAATATTGAATGTTTTTTTCAATTTCATCAAATGGCCTCACCGCAATCGGAATTGTATTCACCGGATCGATGCCGGGGTGTTTTAAAACACCTACTTCCCCGGAAATTTCGTAGAAGTTGGCGTCTTTGTACACCAGCGGTGGAAAAGGATCCTTCCTTCCCCATTCATACATTAATCCACCCGACTTTTGCCATTGATTGTCTAAAAAACTGTTGCTGGCTGCACCCAGATTACGATCCATATACTGAACAGTAATCAGTTTTCCGTCAATATCAGTTTCAAATCCCTGGGTATAGGCCACTCCGTTTTCCGGATTATCGGTTACCCAGATATGCCAGCTCCAGTAAATGGTCCCATTCACTTTGAAAGCGACCACTGCATTCCCCTTGCCTTTTCCTTTATTTATTTCTACAATAATTTTCGAATCAGACGGTTTTGAGCCACTTTCAATACTTAAATTCTCCACCAATCCGGGCACGTCTTCCCAATACAGAGAAGCGGTTTGCACTCCTGCGGGGATCGGACTTGGAGCGCCATTCGTTTTTAAATATTCGTAATTAGCCCACATTTCATAGGCCTTTAAAACGGGAATTTTTATACCGCCGTAATTATTGGCATCTGCAAGATCTACATCGTAAATGTAACTATTGGGTGCCTTTGCTCCATTAGAAGTTTGCGAATAGAGAAAACTTGCGAAAAAACAATAAATTATTAATTGATATTTAATCATTTGTAAAAAAATTATAGAATTATTATAATTTTTTTAACATCCTTTGTGTGTTTTGTGTCGGTTTTTTTCGTATTTGTGACGAGCCAAATTTAATAAGATTTCGATACAAATGCCCTCTTTTTTAAAAAAGAAACGCTGTTTAAATTTTATTAAATGTGCTCAGTTTTTCACATTCCATCGCTCAGTTTAGTACAAACGTGCTTTTTCAGAGAACAAAAACTTTCAGAAACCAAACTCGAAACCACATTTAAAGACCTGTGTTTAAATTAATTATCATCAAAATAGGGAATTTTGACGCTAATTTTGGAATTGAAATTCATTTTTAAGTCCCAAAAAATAAGGGGAACGCTCAAAATTTTTTTTTAAAACAAAAAAAATCTTCAAATGACAAGCATTTGAAGATTCTAATTTTAAAAAAAGTGCGGTTTATTTCTTTTTCGGTGCTGCTTTTTTTACAGGAGTTTTTTTAGCAGCAGGTTTCTTCGCAGCCGCTTTTTTAGGTTTCTCTTTAAAAGCATTTTTATCCTGAGCGGTAATCCAGCTTTTCACTTCTTCCAAAGAAACTTCGGCCAGTTCTTCGGCAGTAAATTTTTCGTCTTTTTTATTTTTAGGAATTTTAAAAATGTTTTTTCCAAGTTTTACAATAGGACCCCATCTCGCATTTTCTATAGAAATTTTTTCTGCTTCCCACTGCTGAATATAGCGGTTCGCTTCTTTTTCCAACTTGGCTTCAATCAATTCATTAATATCACTTTGCGAAAGATTTTCAAAATCATAGCGCTTGGGAACATTGATGAACATTGATTGAAATTTAATAAAAGGCCCGAACCTGCCTGTCCCTTTGGTGACCGGTTCTCCTTTATAAGTCGCAATTGGTGCATCGGCGAGTTTCTTTTCATTGATGATTTCCTCTGCTCTTTCCTGAGTGACAGAAAGCGCGTCTTCGCCTTTAGGAATACTGATGAAAGCATCGCCCCATTTCACGTAAGGTCCAAATCTTCCGACGCCAATCGTTACCGTTTGACCTTCGAAATCATTTAGGTCAAAAGGGATTTTGAATAATTCCAAAGCTTCTTCTAAAGTAATGGTTGCGATATTCTGGGTCGCCATCAAACTTGCGAAAATTGGTTTTTCCTCATCATCCTGTTCGCCAATCTGCACCATGGGTCCAAATCTGCCGATTCTTGTCAACACGTTTTTCCCTGATTTTGGATCTACTCCTAAAATTCTTTCACCGTTTGCACGATCCGCATTTTCTTCTACATCAGCAATTCTCGGATGAAAGTCTTTGTAAAAACCCTGTAAAACATCTTTCCACTTTTCTTCGCCATTTGCGATAAGGTCAAAATCCTGCTCTACTTTTGCCGTAAATCCATAATCAAGGATTTCTGCAAAATTCTGGGTCAGGAATTCATTCACAACTTCACCAATATCGGTTGGGACAAATTTATTTTTATCTCCACCAAACTTTTCGGTCAACACTTCTTTTTTAAGATTGGTTTTCCCCAAAGTCATCTTCATGATTTCGCGCTCCTGTGGAATAATTTCTCTCTTATCCACGTATTCGCGATTCTGAATCGTCTGAATGGTCGGCGCATACGTTGACGGTCTTCCAATACCGAGTTCTTCTAATTTCTTAACCAAACCGGCCTCGGTATATCTTGCTGAAGGACGGGAGAATTTCTCGGTCGCTTCTATTTTTTTATACTCTAAAGCTTCACCAACAGAAACTTTCGGCAATAATTTTTCGTTGTTTTCCTCATCGTCATCCTCGGCTTTTACAATGCCATAAGCTTTAAGGAAACCATCGAAGATAATCACTTCTCCCTGCGCTTCAAAATGCTGTGGAAGTTTTGAATTCCCGATTTCAATAACTGTTTTCTCGATTTTGGCATTCGCCATTTGAGATGCTAAAGTTCTTTTATAGATTAACTGGTATAATTTATTCAATTGCACATCACCAATCGTTTTCACTGAAAAATCGGTCGGACGGATTGCTTCGTGAGCTTCCTGCGCCGTGGCTGATTTGGTGGTGTAATTTCTTGGATTAGAATATTCTTCGCCATACTCTGAAAGAATCTGCGCTTTTGCTCCGTTAATCGCTTCCTGAGAAAGATTCACGGAATCGGTTCTCATATAAGTAATATATCCTTCTTCGTACAATCTTTGAGCAACTCTCATCGTGGCAGTTACACCGTAACCCAGTCTATTACTTGCTTCCTGCTGTAAAGTTGACGTTGTAAATGGTGCCGAGGCGGTACGGGTTCCCGGTTTTGTCTCAACATTTAAAACTTTGAAATCCGTATTTTGACATTGATTTAAAAAATCTTCTGCTTCTTTTTCCTGTACAAAATCTTTCTTGAGTTTTGCGGTGATTTCCTGTTTAGCGTTATTAAGAAAAATACCTTCGAGTTTAAAAGTAGATTTCGGCTGGAAACCTCTGATCTCCAATTCTCTTTCTACCACCAAACGCACGGCGACGGATTGAACACGTCCTGCAGAAAGTCCGGTTTTTACTTTTTTCCAAAGAACCGGCGACATTTCAAAACCTACAATTCTGTCGAGAATTCTTCTGGCCTGCTGTGCATTGACCAAATTCTGATCGATCGCTCTGGGGTTTTCAATCGCTTTTAAAATGGCATTTTTTGTAATCTCATGAAAGACAATTCTTCTGGTATTATCGTCCTTCAATTTTAATTCCTGCGCCAGATGCCAGGCGATAGCTTCTCCTTCGCGGTCTTCATCGGAAGCCAACCAAACAATGTCTGCTTTTTTCACTGCGGCTTTCAGTTCGGTTACCAGTTTCTTTTTATCTGCAGAAACTTCATAATCGGGTGTAAAAGTTTCCAGGTCGATTCCCATTCCTTTTTTAGGCAAATCCCGGATATGACCGAAACTTGATTTCACCTCGAAATCTTTCCCTAAATATTTTTGAATCGTTTTGGCTTTTGCCGGTGATTCTACAATCACTAAATTTTTTGACATCCTCGAAATTTTTGCAAAAGTAGAAGTTTTTTTTTAATACTGCGTTTTTCACTTTTATTTCACCGCTTTTACTTTAGAAATAAAAAAGAAACAAAACCCTTACATTTGCGGTAAACAGAAACCGATTTTGAAAAAATTCATTCACAATACCATTCAAAGTCAAAAGGTTTTCTACCGCTATTTCCGCAAAAAAGGACTCAAAAGATTCTTAAAGGAGAATGTTTTAGAAAGCACCGGCAGCAATGAAACCAAAGCAAAATCGATTGCCTTGGGCGTTTTTATTGGGCTTTCGCCATTTTGGGGTCTGCATTCTTTTCTGGCAGTTACTTTATCTGTGTATTTTAAACTGAACAAGCTTTTGACTTTTATGTCCGCACAGGTTACCTTTCCTCCTTTGATTCCGTTAATCATATTTTTATCAATGATGGCGGGCGGTCCTTTTGTGAGCAATACCACGAGTTTAGAAAATCAAAGTTTCGATTTTGAATTCATCAAAAATAATTTAACACAATATATTATAGGGAGCTTTATTTTATCGGTAGGCTGTGCTGTGATTCTCGGCTTTCTGTCTTATTTCATTCTTGAAAGATTTAATCCGCAGTCAAAAAATGACGTAAAAAAAACTTAAAAATTCTTAATCCAATTGATAACCAGAAATTTAAAATACATACTTTTGCAGCAACCTTGGTAAACAAATATGTCACAAGTATTCAACACTATTATTGAGCGAGATACTTATGGCAGCATATTATATGCTGTTCTCGGCGGATTGCTTTTACTATCTATTTATCATTTGGTGCTTTTTTTTCAAAACCGGGATAAATCTTATCTTCTTTACAGTTTCTACACTTTTTTTTCATTTTTAGCTTATATTCCGGTTGCCGAAGGTGGCTTTCTGTTTGACCTTTCCAAATATTTCAATCTTGATTTCCGGTCGAAACAGTTTTTCACCATCATTTTCAACTGTCTTTATTTTTTGTTTTTCGTTCAGTTTTTGAGGGTGAAAAAGCGGAGTAAAAAATGGCATAACATCATTGTTTATCCTGTTTTTATTTTAATAACGATCGCGACGGTTACTTTTCTTATCCTGAAGTTTGGCATTTCAGATTTTTATTTTGATTCTTTTAAAGGAATATTTCCTTATTTAATAGCCGTTCACACAATAATTTCCTTTTATATTCTCACCAAGGTTAAAAATAAACTTAAATATTATATTATTTTTGGTGGAATTATGCTATTCATCTGCTCTATTTTGGGAGAACGTTCGGTTCGGGAATTCCCTTTTTTAAATTTAACGGTAAGAATGGGTGACTTCATTTATTTTGCCGGGTTGGTTGTTGAAAATATTGCTTTTTCATTTGCCTTGGGACACAGGCAAAGAATGAACTATCACGAGAAAGTTGCTTATAACAGAAACCTGATTTCGGAAATGAAGAAAAATGAAGAGCTGAAGGATAAAATAAATCTGCAGCATCAGAAGAGACTTTTAGCAGAAAATGACCGCATCAAATACCAGCAGGAAATTTCTGCCCTGAAACTTTCTATTCTGCAAAATCAGATGAACCCTCACTTTATTTTCAATGCTCTTAATTCAATAAAATATTACATTTTAGAGCATGACACCGAAAATGCAGTGAATTACCTCACCAAGTTTTCGCAAATCATCCGGACGATTTTGGTTTCTTCCACCGTGAAAGAGTTTACTTTAGATCAGGAGTTGCACACGATTAAAGTGTATGTAGATATTGAAAATTTAAGATTTACCAAAAAAATTGACTTCAATATCGTCATTGATGAACAAATAAATTCGGAAAAAATAAAACTTCCGCCAATGGTTTTGCAGACGTTCATTGAAAACGCGATTTTACATGGTGTTGCCACGCTGGACCATAAAAAAATCACTATCGATGTTTTGCGCAAAAACCAACATCTCGAAATCCGAATCAGTGATAACGGAGTTGGCAGAAAAGAAGCGGCAAAAAACCGAAGCCGCCGTAACAATTCGAGTAAATCATTAGGAACTAAAATAGCCGATGAAATGCTGAAAAACTATTTCGGACCTGAATCATATAAAATCAAATACTACGATTTGCACAAAAATGATCAACCCACAGGAACCATGGTGGTTTTAGAAATTCCCATTCCATAATCTTTAGCACATTCTGTACCTCATAATTCCGAGAAAATCATTATATTCGCAACCTTAATTAATTAGAATAATTCTTATTGAACTGTTTGAAAATGAAGAAGTTTACCGAATATAAAAATCTAGATTTAACCACCATTGCCGAGAATATTTCCCAATTTTGGCAAGAGAACCAGACTTTTAAAAAATCTGTCGAAATCCGCGATGGCAAGCCAGAGTATGTATTTTACGAAGGTCCCCCTTCGGCTAACGGAATGCCGGGAATTCACCACGTGATGGCGAGAGCACTGAAAGATATTTTCTGCCGCTACCAAACCCAAAACGGGAAACAGGTTTTCCGGAAAGCGGGTTGGGATACGCACGGTTTACCTATTGAACTTGGCGTAGAAAAAGAACTGGGAATTACGAAAGAAGATATCGGCAAGAAAATTTCTGTTGAAGATTATAACCAGGCCTGTAGAAATGCAGTAATGCGCTACACCGATGTGTGGAATGACCTTACAGAAAAAATCGGTTATTGGGTAGATTTAAATGATCCCTATATCACCTACGAACCGAAATACATGGAAACCGTTTGGTGGCTTCTGAAGCAACTTTACGATAAAAAATTAATGTACAAAGGATACACCATCCAGCCGTATTCTCCGGCAGCAGGAACAGGTTTGTCTTCCCACGAATTAAATCAGCCGGGAACGTACCGCGATGTTTCAGACACGACTGTTGTGGCACAGTTCAAAGTGAAGAATTCTTCTTTGTTTGAAGATATTAAAGAAGATATTTCAATTCTTGCCTGGACAACCACTCCCTGGACTTTACCCTCCAACACCGCTTTGGCAGTAGGAAGAGACATTGAATATGTTTTGGTGAAAACCTTTAACCAATATACTTTTGAACCCGTTACTGTTGTTTTAGCGAGTGTACTGTTACAAAAGAATTTCGGTAAAAAATATTTTGAAGGAACCGACGAAGATTTTAATAATTACAGTCCAGAAAACAAAACCATTCCTTATCAGGTTTTGAAGGAATTTACCGGTAAAAAATTAGCCGGAACAGAATACGAACAATTGATTCCATGGTTTTTACCTGCCGAAGATGCTGACAAAGCTTTCCGTGTGATCATTGGCGATTTCGTAACCACTGAAGATGGTACAGGAATCGTACATATCGCGCCCACGTTCGGTGCAGATGATGCGCGTGTTGCCAAAGAAAACGGAATTCCGCCAATGTTGATCAAGGATGAAAACGAAAATCTCGTTCCTTTGGTAGATTTACAGGGCCGTTTTGTAAAAGGAGGAAATACTCCGGAACTATTTGCAGGAAAATTCATTAAAAATGAATATTACGATGACGGCACTGCTCCCGAAAAATCCTGGGATGTAGAGCTGGCGATTCTTTTAAAAACCGAAAACAAAGCCTTTAAAGTAGAAAAATACGTTCACAGTTATCCACACTGCTGGAGAACTGACAAACCGGTTTTATATTACCCTCTGGATTCCTGGTTTGTAAAAATGACCGCGGTGAAAGACCGTTTGGTTGCATTGAACGAAACCATCAACTGGAAACCGAAATCAACCGGTGAAGGTAGATTTGCAAACTGGCTGGTCAATGTAAACGATTGGAATCTTTCCCGTTCAAGATACTGGGGAATTCCTTTGCCAATCTGGAGAACCGAAGATTTAAAGGAAGAAATCATCATCGGATCTGTAGAAGAATTGATGGCAGAAATCAAGAAATCGATGGATGCCGGATTCATGACCCAAAATCCGTTTGCCAATTTTGAGGTTGGCAATATGTCTAAAGAAAATTATGCGAATATCGATTTGCATAAAAATATTGTGGATGAAATCATTCTGGTTTCAGCTTCAGGAAAACCGATGAATCGTGAATCTGATTTGATCGATGTTTGGTTTGATTCAGGTTCAATGCCTTATGCGCAACTGCATTATCCTTTTGAAAATAAGGAAATGATTGACGAAAGAAAAGCTTTCCCGGCAGATTTTATCGCTGAAGGAGTTGACCAGACCAGAGGTTGGTTTTACACTTTGCATGCGATTGCAACAGCAGTTTTTGATTCTGTAGCGTACAAAAACGTAATGTCAAACGGTTTGGTTCTGGACAAAAACGGCCAGAAAATGTCGAAACGTTTAGGCAATGCTGTTGATCCATTCACCACTTTACAAAAATACGGTCCCGATGCCACGCGTTGGTATATGATTGCAAATGCAAATCCTTGGGAAAATCTTAAATTCGATTTAGAAGGAATTGATGAAGTCAGAAGAAAATTCTTCGGAACTTTATATAATACGTATTCATTCTTCGCTCTTTATGCGAATGTTGACGGATTTACTTATGCTGAAAAAGACGTAGAAAACCGCCCGGAAATCGACCGCTGGATTTTATCTGAATTGAATTTATTAGTCAAAGAAGTCACTGCTTTCTATGAAGATTACGAACCAACGAAAGTCGCAAGAGCCATTAATAATTTTGTTAATGACAACTTAAGCAACTGGTACGTAAGACTTTGCCGCAGAAGATTCTGGAAAGGCGATTATTCTGAAGATAAAATTTCCGCGTATCAAACGCTGTATATTTGTTTAGAAACAGTTGCTAAAATTGCAGCTCCGATTGCCCCGTTTTTTATGGATCAATTGTATCAGGATTTAAATAAAATCACTGGAAAGAATAATGCAGAATCGATTCACTTAACCGATTTCCCGAAAGCGGATGAAGGTTTAATCGATCAGGATCTGGTAGAGAAAACGCACCTGGCGCAACAAATTACGTCGATGGTATTTTCACTAAGAAAGAAAGAAAACATCAAAGTAAGACAGCCGCTTCAGAAAGTGATGATTCCGGTTTTGGATCAAAAAACAGAAGCGCAGATTTTAGCCGTTTCCGACTTGGTAAAGCAGGAAGTAAACGTGAAAGAACTTCAATTAATTAATGCGGATGAAGCTGCAGATTTAATTGTAAAACAGATTAAACCCAACTTCAAGACTTTAGGTGCGAGGCTTGGAAAAGACATGAAAACCGTTGCAGGAGAGATCACCAGTTTTACAGCCGACCAAATTTCAACTTTGGAAAAAGAAGGAAAAATGGATATTCACGGTTATGAAATTTCATTAGACGACGTGGAAATTTTCACCAAAGACATCCCGGGCTGGACGGTAACAAGTGAAGGAAAACTAACCGTGGCACTGGATTTGACCTTGACCGATGAATTAAAAGCTGAAGGAATCGCCCGCGAATTCATCAACAGAGTTCAGAATTTAAGAAAAGATAAAGAATTCGACTTAACGGACAGAATTACAATACGTCTGGAAGAAAATAATCCTTTCGAAAAAGAAATTATCAATAATGAGGCATATATTTCAGCAGAAGTATTGTCAGATAGAATAGAAATTGTAAATTCACTCTCAAATTTTGAGGAGATCGAGATTGATGAGCTCAAATTTAAGGTAGATGTTCAAAAAAAATAACAAAACACGATGACCCGTTGAAACGGGTTTATTTAAAAAAATACAACTATGGCAGAAGACAGACAAAAGTACAGCGATGCTGACTTACAGGAATTCAAAGTGATTATTCAGGCAAAAATAGATAAAGCAGAAAAAGATTTAATGCTGATCAGAGAAAGTTTCATCAATGACCAAAATAATGGAACTGATGATACCTCGCCAACCTTCAAGGCTTTTGAAGAAGGTGCTGAAACGCTGAGCAAAGAGCAAAACTCGATCCTGGCCGGAAGACAGGAAAAATTCGTGCGTGATTTGAAAAACGCGTTGATTCGTATTGAAAACAAAACCTACGGAATTTGTAGAGTTACCGGGAAATTAATTCCCAAAGAAAGGCTGATGGCAGTTCCACATGCTACTTTGAGCATCGAGGCAAAAAATATGCAGCGATAAATTTGACCGTGTACCATGAATAATGTACAAAGTACGCTGTATTTCCCTATACAGAATACTTTGTGCATTTATCTTTTACATTCATGAATACCCTACTCATCTTACTTGCCGTGGCCGTGATTTTAATCTATTTCTTCCGAAAAGAGATTAAAGAAAAAATCAGCCCAAATCCGAAGAAAAACTACACCATCGATGATCAGTATAATGCTGATAAAAAAGACCGTGAAAAGGAAATTGACAAAATCCTAAGCAAAATAGGAAAAAACGGATTGAATGATCTGTCATCGGAAGACAGAAAAAGACTCGACGAACTTTCAAAAAAAATAAAATAAAAATGGAATCACTTATAGTTCACCCAAAAAATCAAATGGAACTCAATGCACTGAAAAGCGTGATGAAAGATATGGGCATTAAATATGAAAAATTTCACACCAGAAATCACAACGCTGCTCCGAAATTTGAACCAAAAACACCGTCAGATAAATCCGCGAAACCTGCCAGAACTTTCAAAGGTAAACCAAAGAATGACTTGTAATGAAGAAAATAGCATTAATTACTTTTATCATTCTTTTGATCGATCAGGTTTCAAAATTTTATATTAAAACGCATTTCAATCTTGGAGAAAGCGTTCCTGTATTTCCAGGTTTTAAACTGACTTTTGTAGAAAATCCGGGGATGGCTTATGGCTTTCATTTCGGCGGATTGATCGGAAAATACTTTCTGGTCATCGTCCGCGTATTTTTAATTGGCGGGATGGTTTACCTGTTCAGCAAATGGCTGAAAGAAGGCGCGAGCAATTATTTATTAATTCCGATGGCGATGATTTTCGCCGGCGCAATTGGTAACTTAATCGACGGGATGTTCTACGGAATGATCTTCGACAGCGGAACCCTTTATGACGAAAGTATCGGACGATGGATTGAATACGGCGGGATTTCGAAAACCGTTCCTTTCGGCCAGGGCTATTCTACTTTTATGAAAGGCTGTGTCGTTGATATGCTTCATTTCCCATTGGTCGATTGGCATGTTCCACCAACTTTTCCCTTGATTGGCGGGAAACATATTGAATTCTTTAAATATATTTTTAATGTTGCAGATTCTGCCATTACAGTAGGCGCTGTATTATTATTGATTTTCAGAAAAAAAGCGCTGCCAAATGGGTTGGATTTTTAAAATGATTAAATGAGACCTACTAAAATACAGTCACAGCATTCCTGATACTCACGGTATTGGGAATTTTTATTACCTTCCGGGGGAAGTCATATGATTGAATAACTTACCCGATCAAAACAAGCCTAATAAACTGCAAAAATCCACGTTTGCCAAAAGAGGTTTTGTTTTGTATTTTTGCTCCTAAATTAGATCAACATACATGTCCAGAATACTTACAGGAATACAGGCAACAGGAACACCGCATTTGGGAAATCTTTTAGGAGCGATTATTCCCGCCATCGAATTATCTAAAAAGCCGGAAAACGAATCTTTTTTGTTTATCGCCAATCTGCACTCTTTAACACAGATCAAAAATGCAGCAGAACTGAAACAAAATACCTACGAAATCGCAGCAGCATGGCTTGCCTGTGGTTTAGATACCGAAAAAACTTTTTTTTACAGACAAAGTGATATCCCGGAAACCTGTGAATTGACCTGGTATTTATCCTGTTTTTTTCCTTACCAGAGATTAACGCTGGCGCATTCTTTTAAAGACAAAGCCGACCGTCTGGATGATGTGAATGCCGGGTTATTTACCTATCCTGTTTTAATGGCCGCAGATATTCTGCTGTACGATGCCGAAATTGTTCCGGTCGGAAAAGATCAGCTGCAGCACCTGGAAATGGCGCGAGATATGGGAGCGAGATTTAACCATCAAATGGGCGAAGTATTCGTTTTACCTCAGGCAAAATTACAGGAAGATACGAAATACGTTCCGGGAACCGACGGCCAGAAAATGTCGAAATCGAGAGGGAATATTATTAATATTTTCCTGCCGGAAAAGGAGTTGAAAAAACAGGTAATGGGAATTGAAACCGATTCAAAATCTCTTGAAGATCCGAAAGATCCTGCAACAGACAAAGTTTTTGCCTTGTACGAATTGATTGCAACCCCTGAAGAAACTGAAACTTTAAGACAAAAATATTTAGCCGGAAATTTCGGGTACGGCCACGCCAAAACAGAATTGCTGAATTTGATTTTAACGCGATTTGCAAAGGAAAGAGAATTGTTCACTTACTATATGAACAACTTGCCGGAGCTCGAGGAAAAATTACAGGAAGGAGCAGCAAAAACGAAAGTAATTGCTCTGGAAACATTAGCGCGGGTCCGAAAAAGCGTTGGCGTTTAATTCAGTTCAGACTAAGAAAAAAACCTTTCCGATTTTGGAAAGGTTTTTCTTTTTATAAAAGTTGTTTTAACTCCATTAATTTCCTGATAACTTTCACGTCATCTGCTTCAAATTTATCATCGAAGACGTCGAAATAAATAACCTCCAAGCCAAACGATTTCCCGCCTTCTACATCGGCAATCCAGTCGTCACCAATCATGATGGATTCCTCAGCCGAAGCACCGGCTTTTTTCAAAGCGTAATCGTAAATCTCAGGCTGAGGTTTTCTGATGTTGATTTCATCTGCACTTGTTATGGTCTGAAAATAATTCTGAATTCCCGAAAGTTCACATTTCTTATGCGTAACTTCTTTAAAACCATTGGACAGAATATGCAGTTTATAGCCTTTATCATAAAGGTATTCCAAAATTTCGAAAGCTCCTTCGACCAGATCATTATAATTAATGATTTCATCTAAGAAATTATTCTCAAAGGTTTGAGCCAACTCGAAATCATCAATCCCAAAAAAGAGGAAAGAATCATAGAAACGGTGTTTTCTCAAATAATCTTTATCTATTTCTCCGTCGCGGATCTGTTCCCAAAGCCGCTCATTGATGGTGAAATATTCCCGATGAAAATCATCGAACTCTAAATTATATTTATCACGGACCTGTTGTCTTTTAAAAATTTCCTTTAAAGTTAAAAAGGCGTTTCCGCGGTGATCCCAAAGGGTATTGTCAAGGTCAAAAAAAATGTGCTGAATTTTCATACGGCACAAATTTAAGAAAATAAGATCAGTTTTTAGAAACAATAAGGTTTTTTGATTTCAATTTTATTACCTGAATGCTCTGAGAATAGCGGAGCAAAAAATCAATGGTCTGTTTCTTGGGTATCAATCGTTTTTCGTTTAAAGTGTCAATTTTTTTCATACGCGAAAAGTTTAACTTAAAAACGAAAAAATTTGAATATTATTATCTGGTTAAGACAATTTGATGTTCATCCATAATTTTTCTCAAGTTGATGAGGGCGTAACGAACCCTACCCAATGTGGTATTGATGCTGGCACCAGTCTGATCTGCAATCTCTTTAAAAGACAGCCCGTCGAAAAACCGCAGCCGTACGACTTCCTGCTGATTTTCCGGCAGATAATCAAGCATCCTCATCAAATCTTCCTGAATTTGCCTGCTGATCAATTGGTCTTCAATGTTTTCTTCCTTCCCGGCGATGAGATCAAAAATAGAAAACTCTTCATTATCATAACTTGTTTCCGAGACTTTGTTATGCTTGGCTTTCAGCCGGAAATGATCGATAACCAGATTGTGTGCGATTCGTTTTGCCCATAAGACAAATTTGCCTTCTTCGTTATATTTGCCTTCTTTCAGCTTAACAATAATTTTCATGAACGTATCCTGGAAAACATCATTTGCCAGGGTCTCGTCCATTATTTTATAAAAAATGAAGGTGAAAATTTCTTTTTGGTGTCTTTCAATAAGTACGGCGAGCGCTTTTTCGTTGCCGTTTTTGAAATTCGAGATCAGCCAACTGTCTGTATGATTATCCATAACTCTATTCTGTATTTATTCAGGAATTTACAGCCCATTATAATCGGGCTTTTAAAATTCAGATATTAAAAAACTAATAGAGGTTTATGATCTATAAAATGTACTTTATTGTGAATGGCTAAAATAGTAAAAAAGTGAATACTCTGTTAACTAATTAATAAAAAAATACAAAAAAATCATTTTAATAAATCATGAAGCATGACTAATGGGAGATTTATCGTAAAATTAAAATTAAGTCCTTTCAGTTCTTTTCCATTAATCCCCGCCCGATCAATCGGGAAAGCGTACCCTCCGGTGAAGTCAATCAACCCAAATAAAGTGACTCCTGCTTTTGGTGCGACATATTTCGTAGTTGCTTCGGCTCCTGCCAAAAAATAAATGGAATGGTATAAATCTACATTCCTTTCAAAATTGAGCAAGATATCACCCTGAATTTTGGGCACGACAGCAAATTGGCCATTGACGCTGCCAATCATTCCGGCAACTCCTAAGCGGTAAATCATATCGTCATTTTTCAGAAAAAGCAATCTTCCGCCCAGCTCTGCAAAACTTTGATTTTGATAAACATATCCCACGTGAACCATTTTGTGAACAGTGAATTGGGCTTTCGAAATTCCGAAAAACATAAAAAATAACAGTATTGAAAAAACAGATCTCTTTGCCATCATTGAATATTTATTGGGGATAAAGTTAAAAAAAACTGCTTTAACATTTCTGTAAAAGCAGTTCTTATATTTTTTAAAGATTAAATTCTTTTTTTATTTCATCAACTTTGTCGAGTTTCTCCCAAGTAAAGAATTCTAAATCTTTAATGGTGAATTCTTCGCCGGTTGCTTTTCTAAAGGTTTTATCAGCAACATAAGGTTCTCTTCCCATGTGGCCATAAGAAGCGGTTTCCTGATAAATCGGATTTCTCAATTTTAGATTCTGCTCAATTGCATAAGGTCTTAAATCAAATATTTTCTGAATTCTTTCTGAAATGTCGCCATCATGCAAACCTAGTTTTGAAGTTCCGTAAGTATTAACGTACAGACCACAGGGTTCAGCAACACCAATCGCGTAGGAAACCTGTACCAAAATCTCATCTGCAACTCCTGCTGCAACTAAGTTTTTCGCAATATGACGCACAGCGTAAGCCGCACTTCTATCTACTTTTGACGGGTCTTTTCCGGAGAAAGCACCACCACCGTGCGCGCCTTTTCCACCATAAGTATCTACGATGATTTTTCGTCCCGTCAAACCTGTATCACCGTGTGGACCACCGATTACAAATTTTCCGGTCGGATTAATGTGGTATTTGATCTTATCGTTGAATAAATCCTGAATTTCTTTCTTTTGTTTTGCTTTCACTTTCGGAATCAAAATTTCGATCATGTCTTTCTCGATTTTTGCCGACATCGCTTCGTCGCTTCCAAAATCATCGTGCTGGGTGGAAACCACGATAGAGTCTATCCTAACCGGTTTATGGTCATCCGAATATTCGATGGTTACCTGTGACTTGGCATCAGGCCGAAGATACTTTACAGCATCGTTTTCTCTTCTTAAAACAGCTAATTCTTTAAGGATGGTGTGAGCCAGATCAAGGGCCAGCGGCATATAGTTATCGGTTTCGTTGGTCGCGTAACCAAACATCATTCCCTGATCTCCGGCTCCCTGTAAATTGGCTTTGGTATCGAAATCATCACTTTCCTGAGCCCGGTCTACTCCCTGATTAATATTGGAAGACTGCTCGTGAATACAGGAAATAACTCCACAGGAATCCCCCGCGAACATGTATTCTCCTTTTGTATAGCCAATTCCGTTAATTACTCTTCTGGCAATATCCTGTACATCAAGATAAGCAGTCGACTTTACTTCACCTGCCAAAACGACCTGCCCTGTGGTGACCAGTGTTTCACAAGCCACTTTGGATTGGGGGTCATTGGCGAGGAAGTTATCGATTAAGGCATCTGATATTTGATCAGCCACTTTATCTGGGTGCCCTTCGGATACCGACTCAGAGGTAAATAAATAAGACATATTTCTATTGTTTTTTTAATTAAAAAAATAGAAGAAAATAAGGTGATTGCAAGAGAAACTAAAAGAGAAAATCGGTTTTAGCATTTTTTAATGAGGTTGCAATCAGTACAAATTTTTCCTCCGGTAAATTATTGGTGCAAATTTAGCCACTATTTATTAAAGCACAAAATTTATTTTGAAGTTAAAAATTATTGCGGTTTTATTCCGACAAATTCATTCGGGCTTTTATTGTAATTAAGTTTGCTGTTCAACGAGCCCGCAATAAACTCAATCAGTTCGTCTAAAATTTTCTGCTTGTATGTTGGTTTATAATAGATTACCGAAATCTCGCGGTAAGGAAAAGGAGCCCTGAATCTTTTGACTTTCTTTTTCTGCTGATCGGTTAACTGTTCTACAGCGAGTTCCGGCAGAATACTGATGCCACCTAATTTATCGACCAGCTGAACCAAGGTATTAATATTGGAAGCAACGAACTCAAGATTCTTCGGCTTTACCGTATTTTCCTTTAATTCACAAATGTTTTCAAACTGGGTTCTCAGACAGTTTCCTTCTTCCAGAAGCCACACTTTCTGCACATCGATATCTTCCGGAACCACGAAGCTGTCCTTCTTTTCTACCGTACTGTCCTCTGCCGCATAAATCATGAGTTCTTCATTAAATAAAAAATCGTGATAAAATTCATTGGCAGCGGCGTAAGGCGTAGAAATAATTCCTGCATCGAGCTCACCGGTTTTCAATGCTTTGATGATATTCTCGGTGGTCATCTCCTTAAGATTGAGTTCGATTTTAGGATGGGTTTTTAGAAAGTCAAAAATTTCCGTGGGTAAAATAAATCCAGAAATCGTAGGAAGCACGCCCAAATTAAGTTTGCCCGCCAAAACATTATTGAGCAGATTCGCTTTACTTCTTAATTCATTAATTGCGTCCACCACTTTTTTTGCCTCTAAAATAATTTGTATTCCTACATCCGTTGTTCTGATGGGATGGGTGGTGCGGTCAAAAATTTTAACATCCATTTCGTCCTCAAACTTCTGAATCATTGCACTCAATGTTGGTTGGGTAATGAAACAGGCCTGAGCGGCATTGCCAAAGTGCTTATATTTATCTACTGCGATAAGGTATTCCAGTTGCTGAATATTCATGAGGTTAATTTAGTCAAGGTCAAATATACTTAGATTTTGCCAAATTGTAATTATTTTTAAATAAATTTGAGGTTTATTAAAATCAACAATATGAGCGATCGCAAACTAACCAACTCGTCCGGAATTGCTTATTATGACCACGAAGATTCTCAGACAGCAGGCCCAAAAGGACCGGTTTTATTACAGGACTTCATCTTACAGGAAAATTTGGCTCATTTCGTTCGGGAGAGGATTCCCGAGAGAGTCGTACACGCAAAAGGTACTGGCGCGTACGGGAAATTCACCGTAACCCATGATATTTCACAGTTCACCAAAGCCCAACTCTTTTCTAAAGTGGGAAATTCCTGCCGGATCTTCACAAGATTTTCTACCGTAGGCGGCGAAAAAGGAAGTGCAGATACAGAAAGAGACCCGAGAGGTTTTGCCGTAAAATTTTATACCGAAGACGGAAATTGGGATTTGGTCGGAAACAATACGCCGGTATTTTTCATTAAAGACGCTAAAAAATTCCCGGATTTTATTCATACTCAAAAACGCCTTCCAAAAACAAATCTTAAAAGCGCAACGATGATGTGGGATTTCTGGAGTTTTAATCCGGAATCACTGCATCAGGTTCTCATATTAATGTCGGATCGGGGAACCCCATATGGCTACCGGCACATGCATGGTTTTGGGTCTCACACTTTTTCAATGATTAATGCTTCGAATGAAAGAGTTTGGGTGAAGCTCCACTTTAAAACAAAACAGGAAATAAAAAATTTCAGTCATGACGATGCCGTGAAAATGAAGGGAGAAAATCCGGATTTTGCACAGGAAGATTTAATGACCGCCATTGAAGAAGGCAACTTCCCAAAATGGACCTTATATATTCAGGTAATGACCGGTGAGCAAGCGAAAGAATTCCGCTGGAATCCTTTTGATGTCACTAAAGTATGGTTCCACGACGAATTCCCTTTAATTGAAGTGGGCGAAATGGAACTGAATGAAATTCCAGTCAATTATTTTGCGCATGTAGAACAGGCTACCTTTTCACCGAGCAATTTAGTTAACGGAATCAGTTTTTCACCTGACAAAATGCTGCAGGGCCGGCTTTTTTCTTACCCAGATGCACACCGATACAGAGTGGGCGCAAACTCCCATTTGCTTAAAGTAAACCGCTGCCCGTTTACAGTGAATAATTACCAAAGAGACGGCGCGATGGCAGATTCCAGCCAATATAAAGACGCTCCCAACTACTACCCCAACAGCTTTGATGAAATCAAACCGCAGTCTGCGTACAAAAATTTCGAAGAAGATCTGGACAGCAATCATGTTGCGAACTTTAACCGGAATGAAAATGATGATGATCATTACACCCAGCCAGGATTATTATACACCAAAGCAATGAATGAAACCGACCGCCAAAATTTGGTCTCAAACATTGTAGCGTCGATGAAAGGAATTACCGGACCGAAAAGAGACGAGATTATCAATCGTCAGTTGTGCCATTTCTTCCGGGCAAACATCGAACTGGGAATGAAAATCGCCATGGCCTTACAGGTCAATATCGATTCGAACATGATGAGTCATTCTACAAAATAGAACATCATTTCCAAAGAAATTGTCTTAAAAAAACCAGTATTGCCCTCAGCCCGTCAAAGTGGGAAAAATTCATTAATTTGCACAGTACTAAAACACTTAACAAGGTATTACAATGTCGTACGAAAATATAATTTTAGAAACGGACCAAAAAACAGCAGTAATTACAATTAACCGTCCGCAAAGTTTAAATGCACTTAATGCAAAAACCATTTTGGAACTGAGCCGGGCTTTAGACGAAGTTTCTGCAGATCCGCAATACAGAGCAGTCATTATCACCGGCAGCGGTGAAAAATCTTTCGTTGCAGGAGCAGATATCAAAGAATTTTCCGATTTCGGAACTGCCGCTGCTGAAGACTTAGCCAGAAACGGACAAAACATTCTTTTTAATAAAATTGAAAACCTCAACAAACCTGTTATTGCTGCCGTAAATGGTTTCGCCTTGGGTGGCGGTTTAGAATTAGCCATGGCCTGCCACATTCGGTATGCTTCAGAAAACGCAAGATTGGGATTGCCGGAAGTTACTTTAGGATTAATCCCGGGTTATGGTGGAACACAGCGGTTGCCAAAATTAGTCGGAAAAGGCCTGGCCAATGAATTGATTTTCTCCGCAAAGATGATTCCCGCACAACGGGCAAAAGAAATCGGTTTGGTTAACGAAGTTTTTAGTTTAGAAGAACTTTTACCAAAGACCAAAGAACTTGCAAATACCATCGCTCAGAATTCACCTATGGGAATTTCCAAAGCAATTGCCGCCGTCAATCAGTATGACAGTGGCCACGGTTTCGAGACCGAAATAAAATCGTTTGGTGAACTCTTTGAAATGGAGGATAAAAAAGAAGGAGTTGCTGCTTTTTTAGAAAAAAGAAAACCATCTTTTTAAAAAAATAATTCCCCTGAATCTTAAAAACAATAAATTTTTGATAGTAACCAAATTTGACATTGCTTATTTAAAAATGGCAAGTGAATGGGCCAAACTCTCCTACTGCAAACGCAAGCAGGTGGGAGCGCTCATCGTAAAAGACCGCATGATTATTTCAGACGGTTATAACGGAACTCCTTCCGGCTTTGAAAACTGCTGTGAAAATGACGCCGGCGAAACCCACTGGTTTGTTTTGCATGCCGAAGCGAATGCCATACTGAAATTGGCCCGCTCTACCCAGTCTGCAAAAGACGCCACACTCTACCTTACCTTATCGCCCTGTAAAGAATGCAGCAAACTCATTTTGCAGGCAGGGATAAAAAAACTGGTCTATGTGGATCATTATAAGGATAATGATGGAATTGAATTCCTAAAAAATCACGGAATTGAAATTTTACAGGTACCCTATGATGACTTAAAATAAAAATACAAAAACACAGATTACAATGACTTGGGATGAAAAAATTAAAGACTTCGAAACTTTTTTAAAATTTGAAAGAAACTTTTCAGACAATACCATAGACGCTTATATACGGGACATCAGAAAACTCCAGGATTACGCAGAATTCGATCTTGAAAACACCGGTCCTTTAACCATTACCTACGAAAATATTCAGGAATACCTTTATCAGCTTTCCAAAAAGAAATTCAGCGAAAGAAGTCAGGCAAGGTGGATCTCGTCCATTAAATCTTTCTTTAAATATCTGGTCGAAGATGAAGTTCGCGACGACAATCCCGCCACTTTACTGGAAGGGCCGAAACTGGGAATTTACCTCCCCGATACTCTGAGTTTTGACGATATAGACAAAATTATTCGAGCCATCAATACAGACACCGATTTGGGACAAAGAAATAAATGCATGATCGAAGTTCTCTACGGTTGCGGATTACGCGTTTCTGAACTCATCGATTTGAAAATCTCCAATATTAATTTTAAAGAATCTTATTTAAAAGTTGATGGAAAAGGAGACAAATCGCGGTTCGTTCCTTTAGCAAAATTTACCTCCAACTTAATTAAAACGTATCTGAACACGGTTCGTTCTAAGGGTAAAATCAATAAAAAACATGAAGACATTGTTTTCCTGAACAGCCGCGGATCGGCGATGTCCAGGGTGATTGTTTTCATCATCATCAAGGAATTAACCGAAAAAGCAGGCATTAGAAAAAGGATTTCACCACACACTTTCCGTCATTCTTTTGCAACTCACCTTTTACAGAACGGCGCAGATCTGCGCTACATCCAGGAAATGCTGGGCCACTCCAGTATTACAACAACCGAGATCTACACCCATTTGAAAAACGAAGAATTACGCGATGTCATTCTTAACTATCATCCAAGAAACAAAGGAGAATGAGTGATTTAAAATACTGTCCGAAATGCGGGAAACCCACTTTAATGTGGGACGGCGAAAAAAAATGGAGTTGTTCCAGCTGCGATTATGTACTCTATCACAATGTTGCAGGAGCAGTGGCCGTCATCATCAAACATGGCGAAGACATTCTTTTTACCCGAAGAAATCAGGAACCGAAAAAAGGGAAACTCGATTTGGCCGGCGGATTTGTAGATCCAAGAGAAAGCGCCGAAGAAACCTGCGTTCGTGAACTTTTCGAGGAAATGAAAATGAAAGTGGACATTTCTCAATTAAAATATCTGGCAAGCTTACCAAACACTTACGAATACAAAAACATTCTATACAATACCATCGACTTATTTTACGAATATGAAGTCCCGGAAAAAGTAGAAGCAAAGCTTGAATTATCTGAAATTTCTGAAACAGTCTGGATTAAAAAAAACGAGATTGATATCGAAGACATCGCTTTTGATTCTCAGAAAACATTTTTCATACAATACAATCTCCCTAAATAACTGTTCTGCTTTCTTCGCGGTTCCGATGTTTTTTTTAGCGTAAATTTGCAGTTCGTAAATTCCCATTATGCAAGAACAAATCGTTTTCGAAGACAATCATCTTTTAGTTATCAATAAAAAAGCTGGGCAACTCGTTCAGGGAGACAAAACCGGCGATTTATCTTTGCTTGATTTAATTAAAGATTTCATTAAAAAAAGAGATCACAAACCTGGAAATGTTTTCCTGGGATTGGTTCACCGTATCGACCGGCCTACTTCCGGACTGGTCATTTATGCCAAAACTTCCAAAGCACTTTCCCGTTTAACGCAAATGGTGAAAAACCGCGAAATCAAAAAGACATATTGGGCAGTCGTTTCCAAAGCTGAAATTCCACAAAAGCAAAGACTGGTGCATTATCTTCTGAAAAACGAGAAAAACAATAAAACAACTGTTTTCCCGAAAGCCACCGAAGGCGCAAAACAAGCGGTTCTGAATTACGAAATCATTAAAACGCTGGATAATTTCCTGCTGCTGGAAGTTGATTTGGAAACCGGTCGCCATCATCAGATCCGGGCACAATTATCGAAAATTGGCGCTCCGATTAAAGGCGATTTGAAATACGGTTCGCCACGCTCTAATCCCGACGGCGGCATTCATCTGCATGCGAGAAAGCTGGAGTTTATCCATCCTGTCACTTTAGAAAAACTATCCGTCACGGCGCCCGTTCCTCAGAATGATCCGGTTTGGAAAGCGTGTGTAGATTGATAATTTGTCTAAAAAAACATTGAATCTTTTAACCGCAAAAGAGACAAAAGACGCTAATTGATCAGCTTCGAATCGTGATGAAAAAGAACTTTAAAAGGTTGCAAAAATATTATTCTATATAATTTCTACCATCTTTAGGCTAACCTTATTAAATCAAAACTTTTGTTTTTTTTGCGGTAAAAAAACCTTTACTGAGCTGGTGCAACAACTCCACCATTACTATCATTCGGATTATTTTGTTTTAAAATATTGGCATCTTCTTTTGCCAGTTTATTTTTGGTCGGAATTTTATAATTCACAGAAAAACCAAAGTTTCTCGTATCGGTTTTATTATAAAGAAAAACACTTTCTCCTTCTAATGGTCTGGAATGAAGTTGAGTTACTTGCGTATTGAAAAGATCATTTCCGTAAACCGAAAGAGTTAGTTTATCATTCAGGAATTTCTTCGTGAAGGTCAAATCAAATTTTTGATTAAACGGCTTTTCTGACTCGAAATAATAGTAGCCTGCTTTTTTCGATAACACATTATAATTCGCAGTCATTTTTATCTGAGAAGGAAGTACTACTTGCGCCATCAGGTTCACAACCCACATTCCCTTCGGATCGATTTCTTTAATTTCATGCTTCACATAACCCGCATAAACATACAGAAAATTGATTTTATCAGGATTGAAATTCATCTTCATTATTTCACCGAAAGGCTTAGTGAAAATCATAAACGGAATTGGCATACCGACATTAAAATTATGAATTCTCATGTTCGGAATATTCACCTGCTTATTTTCGATAACGTCTCCTTTTCGGGAAAGCAATTGCGCTACTTGATTGTCAATCGAAGAAACATTATAACCGATAAAAGCGTAATCAAACGCCGAAAGTTTAATTTCGAAATTATCAAAAACCGTTGGCTGCAAATAAGGATTTCCCGTGATCGAAGAATTGGGGCCTTCAAATGTATTGTTATTTGGATTTAGTGCGGAAATACTTGGCAGAGTGATTTTCTTGTTATAATTCAAAGCCAGATAAACCTGATTCATCAGATTGTATTGGATACTTGCATTCGGAAACAGCTTGAATTTATTAAAAGGAATCAATGCTTCTTCCTGCAAAACCCCATCTGAATCGGTCAGTCTTGTCGTTCCCGAAATGTCGTAATTTTCCGCTCTGGTTCCGAGCGTAAAATCAAATTTCTTCAATTTTGCCTGAAATTCCAGATAAGTAGAAGCGGTATTTCTCTGATATTCAAGGTTGGTAATTCCTTTACTCTCGGTATCGAAAATCTGGTTTTCATACAAACCCCCAAAACTCACTTTCCCTTCATCTAAAATTTTTACCGGCTGCGAAAAATCTACTTTGAAGTTGGAAACCTGCATTAAAGAAGTATTATCCAGAACCCTTCCATAACTTTGGTTGCCATAAAAAGTTGAATTATTGTAAATATTATCCTGATAGAAATCATTGTTTGACCGCGTATATCCTGCCTGGAAATCTAACTTTTTATTCTTATCATCAAATCTTTTTTGATAACTGATAACGGCTTCCTGACGAAGTGAATTCGTTTTTGCCGCATCCAGTGCCGTATATTTATTTAAAACCTTATCCGACAGCAAATAGGAACCATCACTTAAAGTAAGATTATCATTATTGTTGTTATAAACGTCATAATTCAATAATAATTTATCAGCACCCAAATCAAAAGTAAGTCCGGCTTTTGCAAAAGTTCCGCGGGCAATTCTATCCGTATTTGACAAAACCAGATTATCCTGATTGCTGTTCATTTCACTTTCACGGTAGCTTTGACCCACTCTCAACTGCCAGCCGAAATATTTATTTCTGGCATTTAAACTTAAAGAATTATTGGTTCTGCTGCGGAATTTTTCCTCATTCGTAAAGGCATAATTCCCGGAGTAAGTCGCAGTTAAATATTTATTAGCGTTTTTATTGGTAATGATATTCATGATCGCACCACCGGAAGAAGCAGGAAACTCTGCGCCGGGCTGCGTAATCACTTCAATTCTTTCGATGGAGTTTGCGGGCATTCCTTCCAGAAAAGAAGTCAGATCGTTGCTTGAAATATTTAAAGGCCGACCGTTCAGATAAACCGCAAGCATTTTCCCCTGATACATCATTCCGGCAATATCGGTAGCGACCAATCCCGGAAGTTTTTTAATTCCTTCCATCGCGCTCCCGGTATTGAGACTTTCCTGTTCTGAAAAATCAAAAATAGTACGGTCCGCTTTTTGTTCAACGGCTTTTTTAGTTTTGGTGATAACAACGCCTTCTATTTCCTTTTCTTTGGTTTCCTTCTGAGGTTTTTCCTGTGAAAAATAGAATTGAGAAAACAATAAAGCAATAACTGCAACGGTAATTTTTTTGGTCATAAATAGGTTTCTATTCAATTAGACAACGATATATCAGAAAAGTTACAATCATATATATTTTAAAATACGAAATAAAAAAACCGCCCAATTTCTTGAGCGGTTTATTATAATTAATCTTAACTAATTAAGCATTTCTTGCAGCTTCAGCAGCGATCAGATTCAAGGCAGATCCTGCTTTATACCAATCGATTTGCTGAGCGTTATAAGTATGGTTGGTGATGACCACATCTTTAGTTCCGTCAGCGTGAACCAATTCCAAAGTCAACGGTTTTCCTGGCGCGAACTGCTCTAAATCTAAGAAGTTAATCGTATCATCTTCCTGGAATTTATCATAGTCTGCTTTGTCAGCAAACGTTAGACCAAGCATTCCTTGTTTTTTCAAATTCGTTTCGTGGATACGCGCGAAAGATTTTACCATGACGGCTTTTACACCAAGATGTCTCGGCTCCATGGCAGCGTGTTCTCTGGAAGAACCTTCACCATAGTTTTCGTCACCAACGACAATGGTTGAAACGCCGGCAGCTTTATAAGCCCTTGCTACAGCAGGAACTTCACCGTACTCGCCTGTAAGACTGTTTTTCACGGTGTTGGTTTCCATATTGTAAGCATTAACTGCTCCGATCAACATATTATTGGAAATATTATCTAAATGTCCACGGTATTTTAACCACGGTCCTGCCATAGAAATATGGTCGGTGGTACATTTTCCGAAAGCTTTAATTAAAACTTTGGCACCGGTAATATTTTTTCCGTCCCAAGGCTGGAAAGGCTCTAATAACTGCAACCTGTCTGAAGTTGGGCTTACCGCAATCTGAACGGTAGAACCGTCTTCAGAAGGCGCTTGATATCCATTGTCATCAACGGCAAATCCTTTTTCAGGTAATTCAAAACCTTTCGGCTCGTCTAATTTAATCTGTTCACCTGCCTGGTTGGTTAAAGTATCTGTGATCGGATTAAAATCCAGTCTTCCTGCAATCGCAACGGCAGCTACCATTTCCGGTGAAGCCACAAATGCGTGCGTATTTGGATTTCCATCTGCTCTTTTCGCAAAGTTTCTGTTGAAAGAATGGATGATTGAGTTTTTCTCTCCTTTATCAGAGCCTTCTCTGTCCCACTGACCGATACAAGGTCCACAGGCATTGGTAAAGATTCTTGCGTTTTCGAATTTTCTGAATGAATCTAAGAAACCATCTCTTTCAGCAGTGAATTTAACTTGCTCAGAACCTGGGTTAATTCCCAAAATCGCTTTTGGCTTAACGCCTTTTGCAACAGCATCTTCAACGATAGAAGCGGCTCTTGATAAATCTTCATAAGAAGAGTTGGTACAGGAACCGATCAGCGCCCATTCCACTTCAATTGGCCATCCGTTTGCCACCGCTTTTTCATGGAATTCAGCAACAGGAGTTGCTAAGTCTGGTGTGAAAGGTCCGTTTAAATGTGGCGTTAATTCATCTAAGTTGATCTCAATAACCTGATCAAAATATAATTCAGGATTAGCGTAAACTTCAGCATCACCGGTTAAGTGATCCGCGATGACATCAGCAGCATCTACGACATCCTGTCTTCCGGTTGCCGCTAAATATCTTCTCATGGAATCATCATATCCGAAAGTAGAAGTGGTTGCTCCAATTTCAGCACCCATATTACAGATCGTTCCTTTTCCGGTGGCAGAAAGCGAGTTCGCACCTTCACCGAAATATTCTACGATACAGCCTGTTCCTCCTTTCACGGTAAGAATCCCGGCCACTTTAAGAATAATATCTTTTGCGGAAGCCCAACCGCTTAGTTTTCCTGTCAATTTGATACCGATTAATTTCGGCATCTTCAGTTCCCAAGCCATTCCAGCCATTACATCAACAGCATCTGCGCCACCAACGCCAATTGCCACCATTCCCAAACCACCGGCATTTACCGTGTGGGAGTCGGTTCCGATCATCATTCCACCCGGGAATGCATAGTTTTCTAAAACCACCTGGTGAATAATTCCTGCGCCCGGTTTCCAAAAACCAATACCATATTTGTCGCAAACAGAACTCAGGAAATTAAATACTTCTGAGTTTTTGTTGATACCATCCTGTAAATCGGCTTCAGCACCGACTCTTGCCTGAATAAGGTGATCAGCGTGTGCGGTAGAAGGAACAGCAACTTTTGATTTTCCGGCCTGCATAAATTGCAATAACGCCATCTGTGCGGTCGCATCCTGCATTGCTACCCGATCCGGTGCGAAATCTACGTAAGAATTTCCACGCTCGTACGCCTGCGTTGCGCTGCCTTCCCAAAGATGGGTATAAAGAATTTTCTCTGCAAGGGTAAGCGGTTTTCCCACAGCTTTACGAGCCGCTTCGATCCTTTCCGGATAACGCGCATACACCTCCTTAATCATATCAATGTCAAAAGTCATATCTGTTGGTTTTTTATTATCTTTTTTAGAAAGTCAAAAATACGAATTATTTTAAGTTTAAGTCCCTAATGTCATTTAGAATAAAAATAAATATGATGTTTTATTTCTATTTCCAAAAGCATCCTGATGTTTTAATACGGTATCATGACCCACATAACAAAAATTCAAAAAACATATTTTAAACCGTAAAAGAACTAAAAAGTCCAATTCAAAAAAAGTTAAAAACAAATAGTGAGCAACAGTAGCGTAATCCTTATCCATATTGCTTTTGAACAGTTTTATTTTATCACTTCCAACTTCGTTGAATCTTGAATAGGCGATAGATTTTTTTTCGTGTACTGATCACAATATTACATCATAACGGGATCTGTTCCAAAGGAAGGTAAAAGCTACCCTGAACAGTCCCACTGGAGTCTATGGCGAAAGTACGCGTTAACTACGGGTTAACCTACGCGGATCACTTGCAGCAAAGACTTTGGAAGAAATTAATAAGTAAAAAAGAGACACTTAACAAAAAGTAAAAAAAAACACAATATCCTTTCTGTCAATCAGTTGTAAAGATACAAAAAAACTTAAAGCCTGTTTACATAAAATTACAAATAGATTTAGAAACGAAAAATTTGCAGAATAAAATATGATCCGGGAATTATCTGGTTTCACTTTTCGGGTACAAAATTGATATTTAATAAATTTCAACCGCTCTTATTATTTTAAAAAATAAAATCAACTGTCAAAAAAAGAACGTATTTTTCCGTTCATAATTGATTTAAGAAATTGCAGTGGTCAGAAGAAACCTTCAAATCAGTATTTATTTCACCTTCGCAATCTTGCTGGGGTTGCTCTACTATTTTTACAATCCTGCGTATTATCAGCTATTCCCGAACTGTATTTTCAAAAGCTTGACGGGATTAAGCTGTCCCGGTTGTGGCGGACAAAGAGCGACTCACGAATTACTGCACCTGAACTTCAAAAATGCTTTTGCCTACAATCCTTTGCTCGTCGTTTCTTTGCCGTACGCCTTAGCGGGACTATTATTGTACCAAACCAAATTAAAAGAGCGCTTCCCCAAAACCAAGCAGTTTTTGTACGGTCAAAAAGCAATTTTAATTGTTTTATTAATGATAATGCTGTTCTTCATTTTCCGGAATTTATAAATTCCTATTTTTGCAAATTATTTCCAATTAATGAAAAATATTTTCACTGTACTTTTATTAAGTTTTTCAACGGTTCTTTTTGCACAGAAAAAAACGGTTAACACAAAAGTAAACCTTAAAAAAACAGCTGCTGAAAAAAAGACAGTTCCAAAAGTTAATTCAGATCTCATAAAAATCAACGATTCTATTCCGGCGCTTATTCCTTATAAAAAAGAAGGGCAATCCGGCTTTATCAATCAGAAAGGTAAAATCATCATTCCAGCAATTTACAGCAATGTGGGCTTTTTCACTGAAGACTGCAACCTCTTGAATTCTCTCAACAGTAAAGTTCAGAAATTCGGTTCAAAAGAGTACGCCTCCGTGCGGCTCGATGGTAAAGATTACAGAATTGATATGACCGGAAAACGGGTCTATCATTTTAATGAGAGCGATTTAGGACAATGTCCTTTTCAGTTTAAATCACAGTTATTTCATGCCTATATTTTAAATAAAGCCTACGGAATTATCGAAGATTCAAAATTCCACGATGCTTCAGATTACCGGCACTTCACCATTTATCCCCAATTCCAATACCTTCATATTCTGGAAGGAGA
This sequence comes from Chryseobacterium salivictor, assembly GCF_004359195.1. Taxonomy (NCBI): domain Bacteria; kingdom Pseudomonadati; phylum Bacteroidota; class Flavobacteriia; order Flavobacteriales; family Weeksellaceae; genus Chryseobacterium; species Chryseobacterium salivictor. The sequence continues at coordinate 780,131 of NZ_CP037954.1, forward strand.
TGATCTGAAAAACCCGATGATCATCGCCGTGAAAAATGATCAGTTCGGAATCATCGACGTTACCGGAAAAGTCATTATTCCATTTGAATACGAAGACATCAAAAGAAATTACAGCTGGAAAATCGGCCGTTTGTTTGAAGTGACGAAAGACGGCGAAAATTACTTCTTTATTGACATTGCCAACAAGGCATATTGAGAAAATAGTTGTAAGTTTACACCCAGAAATTAAAGGGGTGCTGTGAAAAGCTGAGATTAGACCCAATGAACCTGGAACAGGTAATGCTGTTTAGGGAAAACATAAGCAATAAGTAATGATTAATTAGCAATATTACTTAGAACCAATTACTTATTGCTCATGATAATCGCCCCTTTTATTCAATTAATCTTAAAAATTAAAAGAATGAAAGGATTTATTTTTTTAGGACTTCTCGCAGGTCCATTCTACTTTGCACAAAACACCGTGCAGGATTCCCTCAAAACCAAGGAAATTGAAAGCATCAATTTTCTGAAACGACTGCCCGTCACCAAAGAAATCATCAACGTTGAAAAAGATTTAGGTTCAAAAAATCTCGGTCAGGATTTACCGATTTTACTGAAAAACCAAATGTCTGTGATTTCGACTTCCGACGCCGGAAACGGCATTGGTTATACCGGATTTAGAATTCGTGGTGTTGGCGGAACAGCAATCAATGTAATGCTGAACGGCGTTCCGTACAACGATTCGGAATCTCAGGGAACCTTTTTTGTAAATGTTGGAGATTTAACGAGTTCTGCGTCTCAAATCGTGATTCAGCGTGGCGTCGGGACTTCTTCAAATGGGGTTTCTGCTTTTGGGGCGAGCGTCAACGTGATTACCAGAAGTCCCGAAGAACAGTTTTATGTAAAATCTGATGATTCATACGGATCTTTTAATACCTATAAATATTCGGCAGAAGTAGGAAGTGGCAAATTCTGGAAGGACCGATTATCATTAATGGGAAGATATACCACCATTCACTCTGATGGTTATATCGACCGTGCTTTCTCAGATTTAAATTCTTATAATTTCACTGCGCTTTTTGAAGAGAAGAAAACCAAAATCAGACTGATGGCTTTTGGTGGAAAAGAAAAAACCTACCAAGCCTGGAACGGAATCGACAAAGCCATCTGGGAAACCAACCCGAAACTCAATTATTCCGGAGCAATTTATGATGCAGACTGGGAAAATATTGTTGGTTTCTACGCCAACGAAACCGATAATTACCGCCAAAACCATTATCAGTTATTATGGGAGCAAAACTTTAACAATCACTGGAATCTAGAGACGACTTTTCATTATACCAAAGGAAAAGGATATTATGAAAACTACAAACAGGACGCAAAGTTTTCTAAGTATAATTTACCGGACTTAACCATTGATAATCAAACCATTAAAAGAACAGATTTCATCCGTAAAAAATGGCTCGACAATGATTTTTACGGAGGCGTTTCTACCCTTTATGGAAAGTTTGAAAACCTCGACTTAAATTTCGGAATCGTTGGAAACCAATATTTTGGAAAGCATTTCGGAAATGTTACCGGCGTTTATTTTCCAGAAATCTTCGAACATGAATATTATAGAAACAACGGAACAAAAACCGAATTCTCAGGCTTCGCAAAAGCAATCGTGAAATTAAACACGTTCGAACTCTACGGAGATCTGCAGGTGAGAAACATTAATTATAACACTGAAATCATTCAGCAAGGTGATAATGAAGGGGTCGGATTAAGTAAAAACTGGTTATTTTTTAATCCAAAAATGGGCGTGAATTATAAAATCAATTCCGGGAAATTATTCTTTTCTTATGCCCACGCACACCGGGAACCGAACCGTGACGACATTTTCGCCAATCCGGAAATCAAACCTGAAAAACTTCACGATTTCGAAGCAGGTCTGGAGAAATCATTTGGTGCGGTTTCTTTCACCACCAATTTATATTATATGAATTATGTGAATCAATTGGTTTTGAACGGTCAGATTAATGACATCGGCGAATTCATCCGCGTGAATTCAGGGAAAAGTTACCGGATGGGAATCGAGGTCGGCGCTTGGGCAAAACTTTCACAACAGTGGACTATTTCCGGGAATTTCACTTTAAGTAAAAATGAAAACAAAGACTTTAAAAATGAAACTGATACCGGATTTGAAAGTTTAGGAAATACTCCCATTTCTTTTTCACCAGATTTCCTGGGGAATATTTCAGTTAATTATTCACCAACATCAAAATTCGCCTTAGGACTTCAAAACCAATATGTTGGAAGCCAGTTTTTAGACAACACGAACAACGAAAACTTAAAACTGAATAATTATTTTCTAACCGATTTTAATGCGAAATATACTTTAAATCTAAAAAGAACTGAAGTTGATCTCAAATTATTAGTCAACAATATTTTCAATAAGAAATATGTGAATAACGGTTTTGTTTATGATCAGAATCCTTTCTACTTTTCACAAGCGGGAACGAATTTCTTATTCGGCATGAGTATTAAATTTCAATAATTAAAAATTAACGAAACACTACTCATGTTTTTTCGCAATGATCTGATTGAAGACTGCTTTTTGGGCAGTCTTTTTTATTTTTGATTAAATGAATCAAAAAACATAAATTTGCCGAGTATGAATTTTTCCTTACATCTTCTCGAATATCTAAAAAAACAAGGTAATGTTTCCATTCCTGGTTTTGGCACTTTTTATCTGCACACTATTAACGCTGTGCTGGATAAAGAGGGAAAAAACATTTTGCCACCGGGAACAGAAACAGCATTCAAAACAGATATTTCAGAAAACACAAATGACTTTGCGCAATATCTTTCAAAGCAAAGAAACATTCCGCTCATCGATGCTGAAATCGAAATTAAAAAGCAACTTAATTATTGGAACGCAACACTTCTCAAAGACCAAAAAGTAGAAGTAGATCATTTAGGAACTTTCTTCCTGGAAGACAGCAAAATTTTTTTTCAAGGAAACAGAGCTGAAAACCTTTCCGCCGATTTTTATGGATTAGAAGAAATAAACCTTTCGGACATTAAAAACAGCACGAAGAAAACAGGCAATTCCTACACATTAAAGACTTCTTTTTTATGGATTACACCTTTACTCATCGGAATTATAGCACTGACCTATTTCGGAGTTACCCAACCGGAAATGATTTTCGGCAGGAAATCTTTTTATAAAGAAACGCCAAAAAAAGAAGTAAAGCCCATTAAAACAGATACCGTAAAAAGAGATTCGCTCAAAGCAGTTCAACTGGCTGCGGATTCTATAAAAAATGATTCTTTGCAAAAAGCAATCGCCCCTGTAAAAACTCCAGCTAAAAAATGGAGTTCAAAAACCTATTCAAACTCTCAATGGAAAAAACCAAAACAGCATCAGAATCGCTGACCATAATGACCAATATCGTTTTGCCAAATGAAACGAATTCCCTGCGGAATCTTTTCGGCGGCGAACTTTTAGCAAAAATGGACCGGTGTGCGTCCATCTCTGCGGCAAGACACTGCGAAAGACGTGTGGTAACAGCTTCGGTAAATCACGTCTCCTTTGACAAACCCATTCCGGAAGGTGGAATCGTGGTTTTGGAATCGAAAGTTTCCCGTGCTTTTTCAACTTCCATGGAGATTTATGTGGATGTTTGGCTGGATGATCCGATCAATCAGAAGAAAGTTCATACCAATTCCGGAATTTACACTTTTGTCGCGGTAGATGAATTCAACCGCCCTATTCCCATTCCGAAAATGACCCCGGAAACCGAAGAAGAAATTCAAAGATTTGAAGCGGCATTGCGCAGAAAGGAACTTTCCCTCATTCTGTCCGGAAGAATGAAAGCTGCAGATTCTGTGGAACTTCGGAAACTTTTTGGTTCATAAACAAGAATACTTTAACACTGATAGATACGCACAATAGTGCAAATTTAAATAGTGTCTTTCGTGTAAATAATTTGTGAAATTTCTTTTTAAAACACAAGAAAATGAAAATCCTGCTCCTCGATAAAAACCATCCTTTAATTACAGAACAGCTTTCTGCAAAAGGATTTTTGTTTGAAGAAGATTTTACATCGGCTTATGAAGATGTTTTAAAAAAAATCGGGCATTACGACGGAATTATTATCCGAAGCAGAATTCCCATTGATCAAAACTTTCTGGAACATGCAAAAAACCTGAAATTCATTGCCAGAGTAGGCGCCGGAATGGAAAACATCGATGTGGAATTTGCGAAGAAATCAGGAATTCAACTGATCAGTTCGCCGGAAGGAAACCGCGATTCGGTTGCGGAACACGTTTTGGGAATGCTTTTGATTTTAATGCACAGATTATTTATTTCTTCTCAGGAAGTAAAGAATGGAATCTGGAAAAGAGAAGAAAACCGCGGCGATGAAATCCTTGGAAAAACAGTCGGCCTTATCGGTTATGGAAACATGGGAAAAGCCGTCGCAAAAAGGTTTTCAGGATTTGGGTGCAAAGTTATTTTCCATGATATTTTACCCGACATCGGCGACGAATTTGCCACGCAGGTTTCCTTAGACACCTTAAAAAAAGAAGCAGATATTCTCAGTATTCACCTTCCGATTACGAAAGAAACTCATTACATCATTGATGAGAAATTCATTGCGGAAATGGCAAAAGATTTCTATTTCATCAATACGGCAAGAGGAAAAAATGTAAAAACGAACGATTTAGTAAAAGCCTTAAAATCCGGTAAAGTTAAAGGAGCCGCGCTGGATGTTCTGGAGTTTGAAAAAGCATCTTTCGAAAATCTGGATACTGAAAACGACGATTTACAGTTTCTGCTCCAATCCGAAAAAGTAATTGTGACGCCGCATATTGCAGGTTGGACGGTTCAAAGCAAACAAAAACTGGCACAGGTTATTGTAGATAAGATTTTGGCTCAGTTTTCCGGGCATTAACAAATTTTTATGACTTCGGTCTTATTTGTTTTTACGAAAATCCCCTATATTGCGGAGATTTTTAAGCCAAAACTTTTTTAATGAAACTTTCCAAATCCTTCCTTTTCCTTCTTTTAATTACACTGGTTTTACTCTCCTGTAAAAAAGAAAGTTCTGAAGAAGCGCAAATCAAAACAACTTTACCCAATTACGGAAATGTCGATTTAGACGATGTTTTTACCCGCAAAGACAATAAGCTGGAGAACAAAGATTCCATTACTGCTGTACTACACCGTTACTATAAAAACGTTTGGGAAAAAGGAGATTTGTGGGGCGGATTTATCGTTGCCAAAGGTGACGAAATTCTGTACGAAAATTACCGCGGTTTTGCTCAGGACAAACAGCAGGAACCTATTAACGATACCGTTGCCCTACATGTTGCCTCGGTTTCGAAAACGCTTACCGCAATGGCAACGTTGAAATTAGTAGAAGCCGGTAAAATTAAACTGGAGGATCCTTTAACCAAATATTTCCCAAAATTTCCTTATCCGAAAGTGACGGTCTTCACGCTTTTAAGTCAAAGAAGTGGTTTACCGAAATACGAGCACTTCGTTGATAAAATAAAACCGGCACCGGCAGAACTTTCAAAAAAATTCCTGACCAATCAGGATATTTTAAATATGCTGATTCAATACCAGCCGGAACTTGCCCGGAATACAGACACGGGTTTTATGTATTGCAATACCAATTACGCTCTCTTGGCTTTGCTCATCGAAAAGGTGACCGGAAAAACATTCCCCGAGGCGATGAAACAAATGGTATTTCGTCCTTTAAAAATGAAAAACTCATATATCTTTCAGGAAAAAGATACATTAACCGCTGCGAAATCTTTTTATCAAAGAGGTCCAAAAGTTTATCCATACGATCAACTTGATTTGATTTATGGTGACAAAAATGTCTACACAACACCACGAGATTTGTTGAATTTTTCAAAAGCCCTTTATTCAAAAGAATTCCTGCGCGCCGATTTAAAAGAAAAAATTTTCGAACCTTACAGCAACGAACGTCCAGGAATCAATAATTACGGCTTAGGTTTCCGGATGAAAATATTTAATAATAATGAAAAACTCACCTATCACAACGGCTGGTGGCACGGAACCAATTCTGTATTTGCCCATTTATTAAAATCCAAAGTGACCATTATCGCAATCGGCAACAAATATTCTACGCGGGTTTATTCGGCATTGGCGCTGTCGGGGTTGTTTGAAAACCTGCCTTATGAAAAGGAAAAAATCAAGAAAATGCTGAATGAAACCGATACGCTGAAACAGAATCAAGCGAATGACAGCTACAGTGAATAAATTTCTTAATTTTGTACAAATTCCTTTCATGAAAAGATTATTCTTTCTGGTTTTCATCAGTCTTCTATTAACCTCCTGCGCAAGAGTCGGCTCGCCGGTTGGAGGCGCGAAAGACAGCATCCCGCCAAAAGTTACCGGAAGCAATATCGACAGTCCGAGAGTGAATGTTCCGCGCGATATCAAGGAACTCAGAATCGATTTTGATGAATATATCACCCTGAAAGACATCAACAAACAGCTGATTATTTCGCCGCCGTTAAAACAGATTACCAAAATGCTGCCTTCCGGAATGGCCAATAAATTTCTGCTGATTAAATGGGCAGATACTTTAAAAGAAAACACCACTTATAACTTTAATTTCGGAAACGCGATTGTAGATAATAATGAAGGGAATCCTCTCGGATATTATAATTTTGCATTTTCTACGGGTTCTAAAATAGACAGTCTTTACATCAGTGGTGAGTTGAAAACCATCTTTAATGATAAAGATAAAAAAACAGAAGAAGAAAATTTGGTCGTCGGACTTTATCAGGAAAAAGATTCGATGGATTACCGCCAAAAGCCTTATTATATTACGAAAGCAGATACTGACGGCTACTTTGAACTCAACTATTTAGCGCCAGGAAATTACCAGCTTTTAGCTTTTGAAGACAGCAACTCCAATTCGGTATATGATAGCGGAAAAGAAAAGGTAGGTTTCTTAAAAGACAAAATTACTTTAGATAAAAGTATTTCCGGTTTAAAAATTAATCTTTATCCCTCAAAAAAACCATTGAAATATATGGAAATGAAAGAGGTTCCGGGTGGAGTTTTAATGACTTTCGAAGGACAGCCGGATGAGGTGAAAATCATTTCATTAAACGAAAAACTGAAAGATTATAAAGTGACCCATTTGCCAAAATCAGATTCTGCAATGATCTGGTTTAATGCAACGGAACAAAATGTTGGAATTACCAGCAATGAAAATCTAAAATTCAGTTATGACAACGGCGTTAAAAAAGACAGCGTTTCGCTTTTCTACCGTTATAATACAAAGAACGAAATGTCGGTATCCAATAACCGCGGAAATTTACTGGCACCACAACAGGACTTCGTGATCACTTCTAATTATTTCGTAGATAAAATTCAACCCGAAAAATGGTCGTTGGTTTCTGATAGTATTAAACAGGATTTTACGGCAGAAGTTTCCGAAAAGAACCCTTTTGAAATTCATATTAAATCGAATTTTAAAGAAGGGAAAAAATACGCGCTTACCATTCCAAAGGAGACCCTGTCTTCATTCTATGAAACCATTAAAAAAACATACCGTTTTGAATTTGAAGCCGATAAAACAGAAAACTTTGGTGATCTATTGTTGACTTTAGAAAACGCACCTGAACATAAATTCTGGATTCAACTGATCAACGAAAGCGGAGCAGTCACCTATTCAAAATACGGAACTGAAAAGCAGATTAATTTCAAATCGCTGAAACCTGGGAAATATGAACTCCGCATTTTAGTTGACGAAAACGAAAATGGTCTTTGGGATCCTGCAGATTTCGCAAAAGACATTTTTGCAGAACCTGTTTATATTTTCGATAAAAAAATAGAGGTAAGGCCACTTTGGGAAATTCGTGAAACCTGGGATCTTTTAAAAGAAAACGGCAAAGATGCTTTAAAAGAAACCACAAAAGAAGTTGAAAAGCCAAAGAGTATTAATGCCAAAGAACCTCTAATTATAGCAAGCCCGAAATGAAAACTTTTTTAAACATCCTTTATTGGTTTCTGATTGCGATCGCGTTGATACAGTTTATTCCGATTGACAGAACCAATAAACCCGTGGATTCAAAAGTAGATTTTGTAAAGGTTTACAACACGCCGAAAAACGTACAGCAACTCCTGAAAACAGCTTGTTACGATTGCCACAGCAACGAAACTGTTTATCCGAAATATGCATATGTCGCACCGATTTCCTGGTCTGTAAAACATCATGTGAATGAAGGGAGAACCTATCTGAATCTTTCTGAATGGGGAAACTTCAACCGGGACTTGAAAAAAGACATGCTTAAAAAAACAGTTAATGCACTGAAAGTGTACAGCATGCCAATGCCGGGTTATATCGCCCAACATCCGGAAGCAAATCTAAATAAAGAGGAAAGAACACTGCTCATCCATTACTTCGAAAACATTTTAAACACAGAGAATTACTAGATTTTCTTTACGCTAAAAAAGGACTAACGCGATTGCATCAGTCCTTTTTTCTATTCCATTTTTAATAAAATCAGCTTACTGTTGTCTCGGTGCTCTTGGTCTGCTGAAAATTGACATTAAAACTCCTGCAAAAAGACCAACCGTTTTCATCGCTGCGACCTGCGAATCAACCGGGATAAAAGCTCCAATGATGCAAAGTCCCGCCGCTGCGTACATCGGATAGAGAAAATTTTTATTGGTTAATGTCGGAGCCTGTACAAAGAAACTGGCACCAATTAAAATGTAAAATAATTTCTGGTACAGAAAGTCATTGATTTCCGGTGAAAGAAGATTGAAAAATCCAACCAGGATGCACAGTAAAGCACCGATCGATAAAATTCCCTGAATAGTTGCTGTATTTGTTTTCATTGTTTATTTTTTTTGATTAAAAAGCCATTGAGGCACTGCATCTGCGAGTTTCGCAGATAATATATTGTTATGGTATTTATCTTTAAATTCCCAAAAAAGAACCTGTCCTTTTTCCTTCATCTCTTCCTAAAACTTTAAATTACTTTGGGGGAAATTATCCGTGTCTAAACTTCCATGAACAAGCCATATCGGTGTTTTAAGAAGTTTTTCGTTATGGTCAAATTGTGAAATTCCCGAAATATTAATTGCTGCTGCAAACAGATCCGGTCTTGTGGAAATCGCATTAGAAACAGTTGCTCCGCCCATCGAAAATCCCATCACGTAAATTCGGGACCGGTCGATATGTTTTGAATTTGCTAATGAATCGATAGATTTTAAAAGCAGATCCAAATATTCATTCGACTCCGAAGCAGAAACTCTGCGTTTTTCATCCAGATGATAATTGGAAGAACGCACAGGAAATTGCGGTGACAAAACAAACGACGGATATTTCTTTCTGTTTTCCGGCAGCAGCCACATTTTAGACAAAACTCCCATTTGAGATTTGTTGTCAGTGCCAACTGCGCCGGAGCCATGAAACACCACGATCAGCGGATATTTTCTCTCCAACTTTATTTTTTCCGGGCTTAGCATTCGGTATTTTAAGGATTCTTTTCCATTGCTGAACTGGCCTTCTTCAAATTCAGAATCATCTAAACTTTTAATAAAGGAAATTTTGGCAATACTTCGGGCTGAATCTTTCGAACCGTGGATTTCTGTCTTTTTTCCAAACTCTGTTTTTTGAGAAATACAGGATTGAAAAAGACAGAATAAAATAAGTAAAGAAAAGAACTTAATAACTTTCGTTTTCATTAGGAAAATCCCCGGTTTTAACATCTTTCACAAAACTGGAAACTGCGCCCGTAATTTCGGTATATAAATCAAGATATCTTCTTAAAAACTTTGGCGAAAAACCTTTGTTCATGCCGACCATATCGTGATAAACAAGAACCTGCCCATCACATCCTGCGCCTGCTCCAATCCCAATGGTTGGAATTGAAATGCTTTCTGAAACTCTTTTTGCAAGATCAGCCGGAATTTTTTCCAGAACTAAAGCAAAGCATCCTAATTCTTCAAGCAATTTTGCATCACTCATTAATTTCTCAGCTTCTTCATCTTCTTTTGCTCTTACCTTATATGTTCCGAACTGGTAAATCGACTGCGGCGTAAGACCCAAATGTCCCATCACAGGAATTCCGGCGTTAATAATTTTGGTAATCGATTCTTCAATTTCTTTTCCACCTTCAATTTTCACTGAATGCGCACCTCCTTCTTTCATCATTCTTACGGCAGATTCCAGGGCTTTCTCAGAATTACTCTGGTAAGAACCAAAAGGCAGATCTGCTACGATCAAAGCACGGTCTACACCACGAACCACACATTGGGTGTGGTAAATCATCTGATCCAAAGTAATGGGAAGTGTTGTTTCATGTCCGGCCATAACGTTGGCTGCAGAATCTCCGATGAGGATGGCATCAATTCCACCGGCATCCACCATTTTAGCAGTTGTGAAATCGTATGCGGTAAGCATGGTGATTTTCTCTTTGTCGAATTTCATTTTTCGCAAAGTTTCGGTGGTGATTTTTTTTATTTCTGAATGTACAGACATAATTTAATGTGATAATGGGTTGATGTTTGTGATGATATGCTGATGTGGATGATGTGAAAATGTGATTGATGGGTTGACCGATACTTACAGATCGATTTAAAATATTAAAAATAAGTCAATTAATAATATTAAAAGCAGTTCCTGAAGTAACTCATCAGCAAATCAAAACAGGATTAAATGATCACGTGCCCCAACCTAATTAGTTTTTCGTGGTTCAGGATTTTGATGTTTCTGCCTTCCACTTCGATGAGTTTGTCCTGTTTGAACTCAGAAATCAAACGGATTGCACTTTCAGTCGCGGTTCCGATGATGTTGGCAATTTCTTCTCTTGTTAAAGAAATCTTGATAAATCCTTCAGGATCTGTTCCTAATTTCTGTTCTAATAAAAGCAGGATTTCTGCCAGTCTTTCACGCACGGTCTTTTGTGCTAAGAAAGTAACGGTATTGGAGGATTCGCCCAATTCGAAAGCGATTTTCTGCAGCATTACAAATGAAAACTTTGGCGCTACTTCCAACATTTGAAGAAATAAATCAGACGGTAAAAAAGTCGCTTCCACTTCGGTCATTGCCTCCGCTTTCGCCTGAAAATCCTCACCGCAAAGTAAGGAACGGTATCCGATTAAATCGCCCTCTTTAATAAATCTAAGAATTTGATCTTTACCGTAAACTCCCTGTTTAGAAAGCTTTGCAGTTCCTTTATTTAAAAAATAAACTCCGTTTGGGATTTCACCATCTTCGAAAATAATTCCACCTTTATTAAATTTTAAAATTTGCTTGGCAGCAATGTATTTTTCATAATCTTCTGCCGGGAGCATTTCTTTGAAAGATTCATCATTAAATAGTTTCTGTAAATTCTCCTCGATTTGGGTTTGTTTCGCTAACGACATAATTGCATGACATTTATCAGCAAAAATAGGATATTTAAAACCCTAACACAAATATATTTATCATAATTTTGCCACTTCAACTTTAAATAAATTGTCAGAAAACTGTTTTCACTGTGGGCAAACCACAGACAAAGAGCTTATCAACTTCGATGAAAAATCCTTTTGCTGTAATGGATGCAAATCGGTGTACGAAATCCTGAATATGAATAATTTGGGGAATTTCTATGAACTTAATAAAAGTTCCGGAATCAGGCCAAATGATGATAACACTTCGCAATTCGATTATTTAGACACCCCGGAAGTATTTGCAAAAGTAACCGATTTCTCAGAAGGCAATACTTCTTTAGTTACTTTTAAAATTCCTGTAATTCACTGTTCGTCATGCATCTGGCTTTTAGAAAGCTTACAGACTCTGAATGGGAACATCAATTATTCTCAGGTCAATTTCACCAGAAAAAATGTTCAGATTTCCTTTAATCATCAGGAATTAAAACTTAGCGAACTCGCCAAGTTCCTCACGAATCTCGGATATAAGCCGGTCATCAATCTGGAAACTGCCGACAAAAAAGAAGAAACTTTCGATAAAACTTTAATTGTAAAATTAGCCATTGCCGGATTTGCATTTGGAAACGGAATGTTTTTAAGTTATCCGGAATATGCCGAACAAGTAATGGGTACCACCGATTTCTGGATGGATACTTATAAAAATCTGTTCCGGTTTATCATGTTCCTTCTGGCGACTCCAGTCGTTTTTTATTCTGCTTCCGATTATTTTAAATCTGCCTGGTTTGGACTGAAAAACAAGATTGTAAACATCGATGTGCCAATTGTTTTGGGAGTTCTGATGCTTTATGGCCGAAGTATTTATGAAGTTTTAACCGATTACGGTCCCGGATATTTCGATACTCTATGCGGTCTTTTATTTTTCATGCTGATGGGAAAACTCTTTCAGAAGAGAACTTACAGTGCTTTATCCTACGACCGCGACTATAAATCCTTTTATCCTATCGCCGTTACAAAAGTAGATTTCGAGGGGAAACAGCAAAATATTTTATTGAATGAGTTAAAAATCGGTGACCGGATTATGGTCCGCAATCAGGAAATCATTCCGGTTGATGCGATTTTAATTCAGGGTGAAGGAAATATCGACAATAGTTTTATTACTGGAGAAAGTGCTTCGATACCGAAAAAACCGGGCGACAAAATCTTCGCCGGCGGAAAACAGGTTGGTTCTGTATTGGAACTGGAAGTCATTAAAAACGTTAATCAAAGTTATCTGACGCAACTCTGGAATAAAGAAGCCTTCAAGAAATTCGAAACCGGTCTCGACACGATGACCAATGACCTCAGTAAATATTTTACTTTTATCATTTTGGGAATCACGCTTATTGCAGGAATTTATTGGGGACAACACGATTTCGAAAAAATGTTTCAGGTGGTTGCAGCGATATTGATTGTGGCTTGCCCGTGTGCTTTGGCACTTTCTGCTCCCTTTACTTTGGGGCATATTATGCGGATCATGGGACGCAATAAATTTTATGTAAAAGACACTTTAACAATTGAGAAATTAGCAAAAATCGACACACTGGTTTTCGACAAAACAGGAACGATTACACACAATAAAAAAGCGAATGTCGTTTTCGAAGGTGAAGAAATTTCTGAATTTGATTTAAAGAATTTAAAAAGTTTATTAAAAAATTCAAATCATCCTTTATCAAAAAGTTTATATCATTTTCTGGAAACTCAGGAAGAATACTTCCCAACGGAGAATTTCGCGGAAACCCCGGGGAAAGGATACATCGGTACCGTCAGAGGAAAAAACTATAAAATAGGATCGGCCACTTTTATCGGGCAACCGTCTAAAAACCTTGAGACTGCTGTTTATATTTCAAGAGACGGTCAGTTTTTAGGCAAATATATTTTCACCAATGAGTATCGGGAAAATATGTCGGAAATGTTTTCAGAATTAAATGATTATCAAATTCATATTTTAAGTGGTGATAATTCTTCGGAAGAAAGTTCATTAAAGCATTTGGTCCCGAATGTAGATAAAATGAAATTTAACCAAAGTCCGGAAGATAAACTGAATTTCATAAAAGCCCTGCAGGATGACCACAAAAAAGTAGCGATGCTTGGTGACGGACTGAATGACGCAGGAGCTTTAAAACAAAGTAATGTAGGAATCGCTGTGGCAGATGACACCCATTCTTTCACGCCATCATCTGATGTCATTATGGGCGGTGATCAAATAAATGAGCTGAAAAAATATTTTGATTTATCGAAAGATGCAGTAAAAATTGTGAAATTCACTTTTGGAATCAGTTTATTTTACAATGTAATCGGGCTCTCCTTCGCTGTTACGGGGCATTTATCTCCGTTAGTAGCTGCGATTTTGATGCCCATCAGCTCTATCAGCGTCGTCATCTTTACATCCCTGGCTACCTGGATCCGATCGGCTAAATATTTTAAAATCAACCAATAAACCCACTTTGACCAATTATTTAGAAATATTTTAAATTAACGACATTTAACATTTAATGATGAATATCATAATTTTTAAGTAAATTTGAACCGGTTAAAAACTAAATTTGCAAAAGATATGGATATATTATATTTAATGATTCTTTGCAGTGTCTCTTTAGCTGTAATTTTCTTGATCATTTTTATAATAAGTGCAAGAAATGGCCAGTTTGAAGATGATGAATCCCCCGCAGTCCGCATATTGTTGGATTCAGAAATTATTAAAGAAGATTCACCCGTTTCTAAAGAAGCAGAATCAACAGAGAAGTTAGATAAAAGAACAGAAGAAAAAAGTGATTAGTATATATGGAAACACAGAAGTTTAGTTATGACAATAACATTGTGCGAGCCTTCCTTTATGCAACAATAGTATTTGGTATTGTTGGATTTTTATTAGGCCTTACGGCAGCATTAATGTTATTCTACCCAGAACTTCCGGAATTCTTTTTCGGAACAGATGATGCAACGATTGTAAGTTTGCGAAGTGGAAATCTACAAGGTCTTATCAACAGCCACGGTGCTCTTGGTTTTGGCCGTATCAGAATGCTGCATACCAGTGCGGTAATTTTTGCATTCGTTTGTAATGGTTTTTTCGCGGGAGCGTACTACTCTATGCAGCGACTCCTTAAAACAAGAATGTACAGCGACACCCTTTCCTGGATCCATTTCTGGGGCTGGCAGCTGATGATTGTATCCGTTGTTATTACTTTTTTAATGGGTATCAATACTTCAAAAGAATACGCAGAACACGAGTGGCCAATCGATATTTTGATTTTAGTAATCTGGTTGGTTTTCGGATTCAACATGTTCGCAACGATTATAAAAAGAAGAGTCCGTCACCTGTATGTTGCCATCTGGTTTTATTTGGGGACATGGGTTGCGATTGCGATGCTTCATATTTTCAACAACTTAGAAGTTCCTTTATCATTTACAGGCTGGAAATCTTACTCCGCTTATGCTGGAGTTAAAGATGCTCTTGTACAGTGGTGGTATGGTCACAATGCAGTAGCGTTCGTATTGACCACGCCGGTTTTAGGATTAATGTATTATTTCTTGCCAAAAGCTGCCGACAGACCGATCTTCTCTTATAAACTGTCGATTATTCACTTCTGGTCATTGATCTTCGTTTATATCTGGGCAGGTCCTCACCACTTGCAGTACACCGCAATTCCTGGCTGGGCACAAGCTTTAGCGACGGGATTCTCGATTATGCTGATCGCACCATCTTGGGGTGGAATGCTGAACGGTTTGTTAACCCTTCGTGGAGCGTGGGATAAAGTTCGGGAAAACCCAATTCTTAAATTCTTTGTCGTTGCAATTACCTGTTATGGGATGGCAACTTTCGAAGGACCAATTTTAGCAACAAAAACTTTAAATAAAATTGGACACTACACTGACTGGGTAATTGGTCACGTGCACATTGGTGCACTGGGATGGAATGGTTTCATGACTTTCGGTATGATCTATTATTTGATTCCAATTATGTGGAGAACAAAAATATGGTCTGTAAAATTAGCTAACTGGCATTTCTGGCTGGGAACTTTAGGAATTATTTTCTACGCTGTTCCTTTATATATTGCAGGATTTACCCAAGGATTAATGTGGAAACAATTTAATCCGGACGGAACATTACTATACAAAAACTGGCTGGATACTGTAACCGCAATCATCCCTTATTATCAAATGAGATTCGTTGGTGGTTTGCTTTATATTGCCGGAGCTATCCTGATGTGTGTGAACGTTGTTGCAACGGTTAGAAACGGTTCATTCCAAAAGAACGTTCCTGCGGAAGCTCCCGCTTTAGCAAAAATTTCAAATCAGAGAAAAGAAGGAGAAGGTCTTCACCTTTGGATAGAGCGTATGCCGACACTACTTACCATATTATCTTTTGTTGCGGTAGCTATCGGTGGTTTTGTAGAAATTGTACCTACTTTATTAATTAAAGAAAATGTGCCGACGATCGCAGCGGTAAAACCTTATTCACCGCTTGAATTAGAAGGTAGAGATTTATATATCAGAGAAGGATGTAACTCCTGTCACACCCAAATGATCCGACCATTCCGTGATGAAGTTGTACGCTTCAACGGTAAAAATGGTCAGTATTCAAAAGCGGGTGAATTTATCTACGACAGACCTTTCCTTTGGGGATCAAAAAGAACCGGACCGGATTTGCACAGAGAAGGCGGTAAAAACCCAAGTTCGTGGCATTACAAACACATGCTGAACCCAAGAGTAACTTCAGCCGGATCGATTATGCCGCGTTACCCATGGTTAATCGCAAGAGATTTAGACAGAAGCCAAATGGTTGCTAAAATCGAGCTGATGAAGAATACATTCGATGTACCTTATACCAAAGCACAAATCGATTCTGCAGATTCATGGGCAGACAATCAGGCAAGTTTCATCGTTAAGCAGATCTTCTCGGAAGCAGCAGACGTGAAAAACGCTTACGAAGCTAAGAAAAAAGCAGACGGTGCGAACTTTGTTCCATTAGAGAAAAAAGAGATTATTGCATTGATCGCTTATTTGCAGAGACTTGGAACTGATATCAAAACAACTGAAATTCAAACCGCAAGTATAAAGTAATTCATCTAAAAAGGAGCTAAAATAATGATACCTCAAAGCGTAAAAGACATTTTATCAAACGGCGAAAATGTAGGTTTTTACCAGACATTATCGATGATCCTATTTTTAATTTTCTTTTTAGGTATTATCTTTTATGTTTTCTCGCGACCGAAAAAACATTACGATAAAGAAGCAAATGCCCCTTTAGATGATGATATTGAAGATCAAAATCTTTAATTTAAAAAATTAAACTATTATGAGACAAAGAACGCCCGTATATGTAAACATTGCCGTAATACTTACGATTTTATTGGTCGTGTATTATATGTTTGTGCAGGAATCAGCATTCCTATCTTCTCCCTATTTTTGGGGCACAGTGGTAATCAGTATAATTCTTGCAATGATTCAGCATGCAATTGGCGACCTGATCGAAAATGATCAATTCAAAAAATTAACTGATGCAGAGAAAAGCGAATACATCACTGCTAAAAAAGTACCTTATTTCAAAGGATTATATGCAAGTGCTTTTAAAAAGCAGTCTACCACCGAAGAAAAAGACATCCTTATCGACCACGGTTTCGACGGGATTATGGAGTTAGACAATCAGTTGCCAAAATGGTGGTTAGGTCTTTTCTATTTTGGAGTTGCATACTGTGCGGTTTATATGATTTCCTATTTCACCACAGATTTTGCACATCAATATGTAGAATATGATGCGGAATATAAAGCGCAGACCGCGAGCATCGCAGAATATGTTAAAAACACACCGCCGCCGACCATAGAAAATGCAGTATATTCTCCAGACAATATCGCAGCAGGTGAAGAAGTTTTCAAAACAAACTGCGTGTCCTGTCACAACGAAGGAGGAAGAGGAGGAATTGGTCCGAACTTAACAGATAATACCTGGATCAACCAACCGGAAAAAACATTGTTTAAAAATGTCTTCCACGTTGTAGAAAACGGAGTTGCCGGAACTGCGATGCAGGCATGGGGCAAAAATGGTGTACTTACCGGTTTCGACATTCAAAATGTTGCAGCCTATGTTTACCATATCAACCAGGAACAACCTCCTATTACGGCATCAGAAGGTGGGGCAGCTCCGCAGGGAACTCCTGCTAACTGGGAAAAATAAGAACTAAAAACAAAATTACTATGAAAACATAATTCGTTATCTTTAACAAAAGAAGGTAACGGATTATGTTTTTTTAATTTAAGAAAGAAATGTCAGAAGATAACAATTTCAAAGGCGGACAAGGACAGGTAGTTGAAGCCGAAACTTTCAGAGATTCCGTGGGTACCATGGAACAGTCTGGAAAACGGAAATGGGTCTTTCCCAGAAAACCACAGGGCAGATACACCAACTACAGAACACTGGTGGCCTATTTTTTACTTGCCCTTTTTTTTGCGCTTCCGTTCATTAAAATTAATGGAAATCCTTTTTTACTTTTAAATATTCTCGACCGTAAATTTTTTATTCTCGGTCAACCCTTTTTCCTGCAGGATTTTTTCATTCTTGCCCTCGGAGCAATTACCTCGATAGTATTTATTATTCTTTTTACGGTAGTTTTCGGAAGAATTTTTTGTGGCTGGGTTTGTCCGCAAACCATTTTCCTGGAAATGATTTTCCGTAAAATAGATTATCTTGTCGAGGGTGACCGCAACAAGCAGATGAAATTAGACCGGCAGGAATGGAATGCCGAAAAAATCGGTAAACGTGCATTGAAATATTTTATATTTCTGATAATATCTTTAATTATCACCCACTGGATGTACATGTACATCGTTGGTTATAAAGAAGTTTTCAACATCATGCAGCAAGGCCCTTTCGCGAACTTCTCAAGCTTTTTAGTAATGATCATCTTTACCGCCGCGTTCTACTTTACCTTTGCCTGGTTCAGAGAGCAGGTGTGTACATTGGTTTGTCCATATGGAAGATTGCAGGGGGTATTAATCGATAAACAAACCATTAATGTTTACTACGATTTCAAAAGAGGAGAAAACCGCTCAAAATGGAGAAAAGGCGAAGACCGTTCCGCAGAAGGAAAAGGAGACTGTATCGACTGTAACCAATGTGTCGTAGTTTGCCCAACCGGCATCGACATCAGAGATGGTCAGCAATTAGAATGCGTCAACTGTACTGCCTGCATCGATGCCTGCGACGAGGTAATGGTAAAAGTGGGTCTTCCAAAAGGTCTTATCCGGTATGCAACTGAAGATGAGATCGAAAAAGAAGTTCCTTTCAAATTCACCAACAGAATGAAAGCGTATACGGCTGTTTTATTATTAATGGTGGGTTTCTTAGGGTTTCTGTTAAGTAACAGAGGTTCACTGGAAGCTAAGTTCATCAAACCTGCAGGATCTACATTCTTTGTCAGAGACGGTAATATTACCAACATCTACAATTATACTTTCCTGAATAAATCTACAAAAGATCAAATGGTGACCATCAAAGTAATCGAACCGCAACACGGTAAAATTACACTGAGTGGTGAGGAGAAAATTCTTCTTAAAAAAGATCAAATAACAAAAGGTACAGTGAACTTAAGTTTTCCTGAAAATGAAATAAAACTGTCGAAACAAAAAGTGAAAATCGGCGTTTACGATCCATCAGGAAAATTACTCGACTCTTTCGAAACCAGTTTCGAAGGACCATTTAAAATTCAATTCTAATTAAAAATATGTTTAAAAAGTTAACGTGGGCACACGGCGTAATTATCGCATTAGGTTCATTTATAGCATTTATTTTGTTTATGGTTTTTGGGTTTACCTATGGCCAGCAAACCTCCGAGTTAGTTTCAAATGACTACTACGGTGACGAACTGCTTTATCAGGAAGTAATCGATGCTAAAAGAAATGCAGAACATCTGGCTGAAATTCCAAAATACCAGGAAATGGCGGCAGGAATGAAAATCACTTTCCCAACCGAAATCGTGCCGGAAAATAAAAATGTAAAATTTGAACTTTTCCGCACCGACGATGCCAATCTGGACGTGAAAAAAGAAATTAATTTAGATACCAACAATGAAATTCTTGTCCCAAAACAGGTCATATCAAAAGGTTCATACACTCTAAAAATAAAATGGTCTCATGATAAAAAACCTTATCAGGTAGACTACGACGTTTTATGGAAATAGCACTTATCATTTCTGCACTTGGGTTGGGATTTGCGTCGGGCTTTCACTGTATTGGAATGTGTGGTCCCATTGCTTTATCGCTGGGACTTACCAAAAAACAGGCAACTAATTTCTATCTCCAAAATTTAACGTATCAGTTTGGAAGGATCATCACCTACTCTATTTTAGGAGCGATTTTAGGAATTATCGGGCAAGGTTTTGAAATGGCCGGATTTCAACAATACCTGACTATTGGTGTCGGGATCCTGTTAATCCTGATGGCGGTATTTTCTTTCGGAGGGAAAGATTTCGCCTCAAAAATTCCTTTTCTGACTACTTCATTATTAAAAGTTAAATTAAATTTATCTAAACTCCTTCAAAAAGCGGACTACCGCTCAAGATTTGCAACCGGACTTCTCAATGGACTTCTGCCTTGCGGTATGGTTTATATGGCATTAACTGCGAGTTTGGTCTCAGGTGGAATTTGGCAAAGTGCATTATTTATGGGACTTTTCGGATTAGGAACATTGCCATTTATGTTTATGGTAGTACTGCTGGGGAATTTGATGACTACCGCTTTCCGAATTAAAATTCTAAAATTCGTTCCTGTGATGATGATTGTTTTAGGAGGTCTTTTTATTCTTCGCGGTATGGAAGTCGGCATTCCTTATCTTTCTCCAAAAAAAGAAGCAATGCAGGTCATCCACAATGATTCTCCTGACCATTTGAAAGGAAACCATGAAAGCTGTCATTAATATTTTTGAGAAACTCTATAAAGTTTAAAATAACACTTACAGCCGATTTTAAAAAATAAAAAACCATCGGAATTCCGATGGTTTTTAGTTATTGTAAAGATTTTAAGACTTCTAATTTATTAAATCAAATTTGGCATATTCTGCAACTTTCGCCGGAAGTTTAATTCCGTTTTCTGTTTGATTATTTTCTAACAATGCTGCCATAATCCTTGGTAAAGCCATCGCAGAACCATTTAAAGTATGAACCAGCTGTGTTTTGCCGTCACCTTTATATCTGCATTTCAATCGGTTTGCCTGAAAAGTTTCAAAATTAGAAACCGATGAAACTTCTAACCACATTTCCTGAGCAGCACTCCAGACTTCAAAATCGTAAGTCATCGCTGCAGCAAAACCGGTATCGCCTCCGCACAATCTCAAAATCCTGAAAGGCAATTCTAAATCGACCAAAATTGATTTCACATGTTCTACCATTCCTTCTAAAGCAGCATACGAGTTCTCTGGTTTTTCAATGCGGACAATCTCTACTTTTTCAAATTGATGCAATCTGTTCAAACCGCGAACATGAGCGCCGTAACTTCCGGCTTCTCTCCGGTAACATTGTGAAAAGGCCGTGTTTTTTATCGGCAGATCCTTTTCATCCAAAATCACATCACGGTAAATATTCGTCACCGGAACTTCTGCTGTAGGAATCAGGTACAAATTATCTTCATTGATGAAATACATCTGCCCTTCTTTGTCCGGCAACTGCCCGGTTCCGTATCCTGACGCTTCATTCACCACGTGTGGCGGATTCACTTCCATATACCCGGCATCTACATTTTTATCTAAAAAATACTGAACCAAAGCCCGCTGTAATCTTGCCCCTTTCCCCAAGTAAACAGGGAAACCTGCACCTGCGATTTTCACGCCCAGTTCAAAATCGATGATATTATATTTTTTCGCCAATTCCCAATGCGGAATCGCGCCTTCGCCCAAACCTTCAACATCATGAGACTGATAAATAATTTCATTATCATCCGCGCCATTTCCGGCCACTACTTTTTCGTAAGGAATATTAGGAATTAAATAAAGAATTTCTAAAAGACGTGCTTCAGCAGCTTTCAGTTTTTGTTGAAGATCTTGTGCATTTTCTTTAAATTCCGAAGTTTTCGATTTGGCAGCTTCGGCCTCCTCTTTTTTACCTTCCCTCATTAACAGACCGATTTCTTTGGAAATGGTATTCATTTCTGCTAAATTCTGATCCAGTTGGAACTGCAATTTTTTTCTTTCGTCATCTACAGAAACCGCCTCACCGACCAATTCCGTTTGTTTGAAATTTCTTTTATGTAAACCTTCTAAAACGCGTTC
The DNA here is from genome assembly GCF_004359195.1 of Chryseobacterium salivictor. Lineage (NCBI taxonomy): Bacteria > Pseudomonadati > Bacteroidota > Flavobacteriia > Flavobacteriales > Weeksellaceae > Chryseobacterium > Chryseobacterium salivictor. The sequence goes on from NZ_CP037954.1 coordinate 801,823, forward strand.
TTTATTATCGCGCAAAAACTGAACTTGTAACATATCCTAATTGATGTATATTTCTGTGAATTTCTTCCTGACAGTAGAAGAATGAACTGCAAATTTAGTGATTATTTGACGATTTTTACGGTATTTGGCTGCCCGTCAACTTTAGTAAACTGAAGCACGCCGTTATACCAGATTTTCGAAACCTGAAAAAGTTCCGGTGTTGATTGATATTGAACTGTCATGGTATCATTGGTAATCCGGTTTGAATTATTAATTTTCTTCGTAAGCTGTAACGCAATTTTGGACTCATACGTTTTGGAATTTCCAGAGGAATCAATCCCAATTCGTTTTGCCCCAGCGAGATATTCAATATAATTAATGGTATCTGCATCCTTCTTCATTGAAACTGAAACCGGAGCATTATCTGTCAGTCCATAAACATCATTCATTGAAGAAGAAATATAAGATCCCGGTATTTTCGCATTCAGCATATCCTGTCCCAAAGAATCGATGTACAAATTGATGACCTGATCTATTTTCTGCACCGGTTCCTCCTCATTTCTACAGGAAAGGAAAGCAAAAAACACCAACAAAGTTATAAAAAACAAATTTTTCATTGATACAAAGATAAATAAATATGTATGTTCGCTTTTACTAAAAAAAATTATAATGCTAAGATTCCCAAAGATTATATTTACAAAACCCTGTTTTTAAGTCTATTTTTAAGTTCGTAAAAGCGTCATCATAAAATGATAATTTTTAATTTAAGATAACTTTCTTACTATCTTTCTTAGGTAAAGATTGAGATCTGATTTGGAAATGAGATAATCTTGAATTTTAAAATTGGTTATCGAAAAAAATTTCCAAAAAAGCACCCCTGATGAAACACAATAAGAAACTGTAGTAACTAAACAAGCGCCAAATATCCCCCATTTAGGAATAGCATAAAATGACAAACAAATAGTAATTAAAAATCCTATAACTGATTTAACATTTAATATTCCTAACCGATTGGTTCCCGCAAAATAATACCCTATAATATTGCTTACTGCGATGGCGACAATTCCAGGTGACAGCAATAATATAATCTTTTTGGTTTGATAAAAATCTTTACTGAAAATAACTGTATATACCTTTTCCGGAACCAAAAGCATGATTGCGAGAAAAAACACAGTTACAAATAACGTAATTTTCAGAGACGACTTTGTTTTTGTAATGGAATCCTGTTCATTTTTACTGTTAATTACGTCTGCATATAAAATAACTGCGAGACTTCTACTAAGGGTCCATATCGCTTCGGAAAACGCTACTCCAATAGAGAACACTCCAACGGTAGCGATTCCTTGGAAATATTCTAAAAAATAGAATGAAAGCCGGTAGTTTAAAAATTGAATAAACGCACTTAATTGTGTTTTCCAACCATAACTGAACATTGCTACAATTATTACAATAGAAAATGTAAAATTTGAAAGTTTAGATTTACTTAATATTTGAAAGCTGCTCAAAAAAAACAATATCGTATAACAGAAAATCTGGGCAATAAAGTAAGTTGCAACATCTTCAAAACCTACAACATAGATCAAAACTATAAGAAATAAAAAATGGACCAACTGTTGTAAAATCGTATATAAATTAAAGCGACGGATATCTTTTCTGCCAATAAATAAATTGATATTGGCCGAGAGCAGCGAAAACAATATTGATATAGGTATTAAGTACAAAAGATAGTCATCCTGCCGAAAAACTAAAGAAAAGGTCAATGGCACGACAACTCCTACAATGATTGACCAAAGATAGGCGTAGAGTAAAACCTGCTCCGTTTTAAATTTCGAGGAAAAATAAGAAATACTGCTGCCCGAAAACACGCTGCTGAAAAAGCCTACAATTGCCGCATTGGCAATAAGAATTGCAATTACACCTTTTCCCTCGGTTCCCCACATGTTCGTGGAAAAAATAACCAAACCAAAACTTAATACTAAAATTAAAAATCGGGAAATAAAGGTTTGAACGATTGTAAGTTGTTTCATCTTAATCCTTATGAATAAAAAGCGTTACGAAATCCGTAAAAGAACGTCGAATAATTTCCCAATTATATTTCCCTTCATATTCTTTTCGCGCAGCCACGGCGTGTTTATCATATAAATCCGTATTCTCGATATACTGAATGATATAATCTGCAATTAAATTTGAATTTTCCGGATTGACTAAATACCCGAATTTAGAAACATTTACAAATTCTCTCGTCGCTTTGAGATCAGTGTAAATGACAGGTTTACCGGCAGCGGCGTAATAGAAAATCTTTATCGGTAAACAGTGATTATTTTCAATATTGCTGGTTCGTAAGTCAAAACAAATATCTGCTTCCGAAAATGATTCTGTAAACTTTGCAAATGGAGTAGGTTTCTGAATTGAAACATTTGCCCATTTATACATTTTTACTAAATTTTCAAAATGGAACTGTTCTCCTTCCGATCTTGCTCCGCCAATAATAAGAATTTTAATTTGAAGAAGGGGTCTTTTTTTTCGTAATGCTCTACTAGCATTAAAGAAGTTATCTATTCCTTTTTCCTTGGAAATTTCGCCAGTATAACAAAGTGTAATTTCATTGGCTTTTAATTTTTTAATGTTTTTTTGAATATAAATTTCGCTCGGAAAATAGGGCAAAACCAACTTTAATTTGCGGGGAAAAAGATAGGCCAAAGGAAACTTCTTCGTGTGTTCGCCGAAAATAAATGCCGAACTTATAAAACCAGCATATAACTGAATGAGGCCGAATTTTATAAAATGAAATAATTTACCAAAAAAAAAGTAATTTTTAAGCATCCTTTTAGACGGGTACCACTCGGTAATGTCATACAAAACAGGCGCTTTCCGGTATTTCGTATACTCTTTTGTAGCAATCACTGCTAAAGGTTCCGAACAGATAATACAATCTGGCGAAAAACTAGTGCATATATTCCTGAATTTTTCAGTCTTCTCTTTACTAGAAAGCGTCAATATTCCAAATGACTGAATGAGGACACCTTCAATAACGCCTTGAAAATCAGAGCACAGACTACTTACCATAACCTCATGGCCTTGGGACTTTAATTCCTTTGCCTGATGATAAAAAATTCGGTCATCATCATAATTATGGGCCGTAGTTAAAAAAAGTATTTTTGCCATGTATATAAGAAAAATCCAATATTTAGCCTATCCGGAACCTATTTTAAAACCAAGGAATATTGAGAGTAGATTTACGTGAGATCGGTGAATGTCCCAGCCCAACTTCTCCTCAGGGGCAATAGGAAATCGCTTAAAAAAGCAACATAAGTATTTTTAGAAAAATCGAATACTTCGATGTCCGTTGAGATTTCGCCATTCTTCAAACCACTTCGGAAATCCTGTAATTTCATGGTTTTAATTTCTTCGTTTTCCACAAAAGTTGCTTTCATGCGGTCAAATAAACCGAGTTGAAATTCCTGATCAATCCTTTTCATCACAACGCCTAAAGCGTCAATTGAACAGCCCGAGGCCACTTCTATCTCTTCGTCAACACAAATAATGATGAATTGGTTTTTCTCAATTTTAAAGGAAGATGACAATGGTTTCCCATGTGCTGCCCATGTTGCCAAAAAATCATATAATTGCTCGGTAATCACTTTACTTTCTTTCGCTGTAAAAGGTCTGGAAGCCGGATAAATAATTACCCGGTAATCATTGGTTTCTACGATGGTTGATTCTTCAATTTTCATTTTTCTGCTTCTTTTTTAATTCAATAAATCCCAGAACGATCATCATAAGACTTGCTCCCGCACTCCATAAATTAATTTTGTCGGTATCGAAATCTGCTGACCAAAGGTTAAGCACCAATAAAAATGCACCTGCAATCATCAAAAAATAAGGAATGTTCTTTCTCATTATAAATCGTCGGCTTCTGCTAAAAGCTCGGCGATATCTTTTACGGAAACTTCCGTATTATTAAAATGTTTCACACCATCAGTCATCATCGTATTACAGAACGGACAACCGGTTGCAATAATATTCGGGCTTTCCCCTAACGCTTCTTCTGTTCTTTCAACGTTGATATCTTTATTTCCTTTTTCGGGTTCTTTAAACATTTGAGCGCCGCCTGCGCCGCAGCACAAACCGTTGGATTTACACCGTTTCATTTCCACCAGTTCTGCATCTAATTTTTGCAAAAGCTGTCTTGGTGCTTCATATTCGCCGTTTCCCCGTCCAAGATAACACGGATCGTGGAAGATGATTTTCTTTCCTTTAAAAATACCGCCTTCAATTTTCAGGCGACCTTCTTCCATTAATTTTCTTAAGAATTGAGTGTGATGAAGAACTTCATAATTCCCGCCCAATCCCGGATATTCATTTTTAATGATATTAAAACAGTGCGGACAGGCGGTAACAATTTTCTTTACGCCATACCCGTTCATGATTTCGATATTGGTGTGCGCCATCATCTGAAAGATAAACTCGTTACCGGCACGCTTGGCAGGATCTCCGTTACAGGATTCTTCCTGACCCAATACGGCAAATTCTACCCCGACTTTATGCAAAATTTTACATAATGATTTGGTAACTTTCTTTGCGCGGTCATCAAAACTTCCCATACAGCCTACAAAAAATAGAACCTCTGGCATTTTTCCTTCGGCAGCATAATCTGCCATTGTTTTTATAGTGAAATCCATAATTAGTTTACCCATTTATCAATATAACAATTTACCGATAAATTGCTATGCTGCTACATTATTACATTGTTATTCGCTTGCCCACTTCAGTCGGTCAGCCTGATTGTACTGCCATGGAGCGGCGTTGTTTTCTATATTGGACATCATCTGATTGAGCTCCTGCGGTGCTGCAGATTGCTCCATGACTAGGAATCTCCGCATCTCGATAATAATAGAAAGCGGATCGATCAGAATCGGACAGGCTTCTACACAAGCGTTACAAGTGGTACACGCCCAAACTTCTTCTCGTTGAATATGGTCGTCTAATAACTTCTTACCGTCATCTACGAATTTTCCATTTTTGTTGATGTTTCTGCCCACCTCTTCGATCCGGTCACGGGTATCCATCATAATTTTACGTGGAGACAATTTCTTGCCCGTAATATTTGCCGGACAAACGGCCGTACATCTTCCACATTCTGTACAGGAATAGGCGTTGAGAAGCTGAACCTGTTTTAAATCGAAGATATCGCTGGCGCCAAATTTTTCGGGAACTGCGTTTGGATCTGCATCCGGTGTTGCGGCGTAGGGATCAGCATTGGGATCCATCATTAACTTAATTTCTGCGGTAACAGAATCTAAATTATTAAATTTCCCTTTCGGTTCCAAATTGGCGTACCACGTATTCGGGAAAGCCAAAATAATATGAAGGTGTTTCGAATAATACAGGTAATTCATGAAGAATAGAATCCCTATAAAGTGAAACCACCACGCTCCTCTTTCTGTAAAAATTAAAGCTCCGTCACCAAAGTTCTGAAAAATTGGGCCTAATAAAGTTGAGGAAACCGGAAAACTACCATTAGCAGCGAGAACCTGTCTTTGCTGCAAAACCCAGTCAGAAGAATTCATGGTTAAGAAGGCAACCATTAAGGCAAACTCAATAATCAAAATCCAGTTTGCATCATGTTTCGGCCAACCAAAAAGCTCCTTCATCGTCAATCTTTTGACCCCGTAGAAATTTCTTCTGATAAAAAAAACGACCACCGCAATGATAACAAGAAAAGCTAAAATTTCTAAAGTCGCCGTAAAAGCACCGTATAGAGAATCACCAAAAATAATTGCTAAAAACCGGTGGGTTCCGAAAATCCCATCGACAATTATTTCGAGCAGCTCGATATTGATAATAACAAATCCCACATAAACGATCACGTGAAAAAATCCGGCAATAGGTCTTTTTCCCATTTTACTTTGACCGAGAGCTACTTTTGCCATGGTTTCCCACCGTTTCGATTTCTGGTCAGAGCGGTTGCTTTCTTTACCGAGTTGAATGTTGCGGTAGATTTCCTTCAAACTTTTAAAAAAAAGGCCAAACCCTACAACCAGGGCGATGAAGAAAATAATATTGTCAATATACTGCATATTGAAGGGTTTTAGTCTTTGTTATTTTTCCCGAAAACCGAGAAATTCAAATATCTTTTTGGATTTGCTTTTAAATCTTCTACCAATTTATTCATGTTTTCGGCAGTTTGATTTAGGTTATCGTAAAGTTGCTCATCTTTTGTGAGTTTACCAAGACTTCCTTCACCGTTTTGTATGCCAGAAATAATACCGTTCATTTTATCTGCAGTAAGACTTAATTTATCAATGGTATTATTTAATTTTTTCACATCAACTTCATCAGCTACCCGACCATATTTATCGATTGCAGCTTTCGCACTTAAAGTGGCAAGATTGGCGTTGTCCAACACTTTTTGTATGCGCGGATCGCTGTTTGCAAGTAGTGAATTGGTCTGTCTGGATGTTACTTCGAATGCCGCAACGGTTCTATTTAAGTTATTGAGCAATTCCCGGATTTCTGCACGGTTCTGTTCATCAAAAATTTTATTGGCATTATTCGTTAATGAATCCACTCTTTTCAAAACGGTTTGTAACTGGTCTTTTACGGGACCTACCTGAGACGAAATATTGTTCATCATCGATAATTGGAAGCTTCCGGAAAGGGTATCACCATCTTTTGCCATAGGTCTGCCGTACTGCAGATTCAGCCGCATTTCTTTTCCAGACATCAAACCGGGTTCAAAAATCTCTAAAGTCGATTTTTTGGAAAACTCAAAATTATCATCAATTATTACCTTTACCACAAAATGAATTCGGCCGTCTTTTTCGGTAACAGGAATGATCTTGTCAACCTGACCAACTTTCAAACCGTTTATAGACACTGGATTAGAAGCCGCTAACCCCTCAACATTGTCGAACTTGGCATAAAAGATATTATCGGTAGTGAAGAGACTTTTTCCCTTCATAAATTGGAATAAAAATACGAATCCAATAATTGCTAAAATAGCGATAAGGCCTGCTTTTATTTCTTTTGTGAATTTCACTTTTCTTTAAATTTTAGGGAACAAATATAATACATTTTAAATAAACCGCCGACAGAAGCAAGAAAACTGAAAACAAAAAAAAGCGACCTTTTACAGTCGCTTTCATCAATTATTTTATTTATAAAATCACTATTGTGAAACTTTATTATAAATTTCGATTCTATAATCTTTAATTTTTGCGTTGTCTTGTAAGCTTTTCAATAATGCCTGACCGAACTGCTGCGAACTTTGTCTTGCAATAGCTTCAGTCATTTGCTTTAGGTCTCCCGGTTGTTTATTGGTGGTTTCGGATTTTTTCAAAACGACATATACTCCAGTCATTCCTTCAACAGGATTAGAAAGTTTGTTTTTCGCAACTCCAAATGCGGCTCCGGCAACCTTAGGCTCCATTGCTCCATTAACCTGTGGGTTCAGCATATTTACCTGTGCAGATTGTTTGGCTACTCCAAACTGTTTCGCGATTTGATCTAAGTTTGTCGCTTTGGCTGCATTGATTTTATCAGAAATCTGCTTGGCCATCAATTTGTTTTTCACAATCGGTTCGATTTGCTCTCTTACCGCTTCCGGATTTGCTGTTCCCGCATCCTGGATTCCATTTACATAAGCAATAACCTTATCGCCTGTTCCATCAACCGTAAAAATATCGGTATCTCCTTTTTCTCTTTTCTTATTAAACGCCCAAGCGATGATTTCCTCATCTTTGTCTGTTCCTAAGCCAGGAAGTTGCCCCTGGAATCTTCCAACTTCTGTCGGATTAGAGAAGTTATAATTGTTTTTCTTCGCAATGTTTGCAAAATCATTGAAGCTTTTTCCCTGAACCTGCTGGATAAACTTGGTGGCTTTCGTATAGACTTCATTTTCCGTTTTGTCAGAAGCTTTAATCGCTTTTACTAAGTTAGCCACTTTATAAGTCATGGCACCTGATTTCTTATCTTCGATATTGATGATATGGTAACCATACTGCGTTTCTACAACCGAAGTTGCGCCTTTTCCGTTGGTCGCCAGGAAATGTAAATATTCTGGAACGAATGGTGTAGCAGGTGTAGTCCAGCCTACGCTACCTCCCTGTGCTGCAGAACCCGGATCGGAAGAATATTTTAAGAATTCTGTAAACTTGGATGGATCCGCTTTCACAACAGCACCAATTGAATCGGCCAATTTCTTAGCCTGCTCTTTGGTTCTCGTTGCATCTCCGCCTGCCTGATTTCCTTTATAGCTAACCAAAATATGACGGGACAATGTAGAATCTGATGGTTTTTTATCTAACAGTTTAGAAACCACATAGAAATTCTGTTCTTTGTAAGGTCCGAAAGTTGCACCAACACTCGCAGTTGCAACCTTGTCTCTAATCGGCATCGGCAACTGATCTTTCGAGAAGTAGCTTGGGTTAAATGGCAAATCAGAATTCAAAGCAATAAACATGGAATCGTTTTTTGTGTTTTGAAAACTTTCTTTTCCGCTCAGGTCATTTCCTTCCGTAAATAATTTATTGATATCTGCCTCGGTAGCTGCATCATCCTGCGCACTGGGTGCAGCCGGAAAATATACAAGACCTAAATTTCTACTCGCCTCTCTCTTGAACAGGATCGGATGTTTCTTGATATAATCAGCCAGATCATTGGTCGTTACTTTAACCGGATTTTTTTTAGCATATTCCGCATAGTCCACTTTTACAAAATCGATGTCTGCAAGTTGATCTCTTTGCTTCATGATTTCTTCTGCTTCTTTTTTGCTTGCGGTAATCCCGGTAGTAACGTTAGCGAAAAGTTGTCTCGCCATCATTCTGTACTCGATCGATTTTCTCGTTTTCAACCAGTTATTATATGCTTCAAGGTTGGTTCCTTTCATTTGCTCTACCTGACCTTTGATCTCCTGAACCTTGAAATTACCTTTCTCGTCAAACAATTCTTTATTCTGTGCAAACATAGGATCAAACTGCAGTTGATTCCAGAACATATCTTCTGTTAAAGTCAAACCCATTTTTTCAAACTGTTGCTTGATGAGTTTAGACTGTACCAGCAATTGCCAAGCCTGCTCTTCCAAACCTTTTGTAGGCTGGCCTTGCTGTTGTGCTTGCTGCTGAAGCATAAAAAGTTGATCATCGAAATCTTCTTTAGAAATCTCTTCACCGTTTACTTTACCGTAAACACCTGGCTCTGCGCCAAATAACTTTTCAAGACTATCCGGATTAACCACGAAAGCCAACATTGCTACTGCAATAATTCCCATCAAAAGCCAGGGTCTGTTTCTTATTTGTCCTAAAATTGCCATCTTTTTTGTATAATTTTATCAGTTTGCGAAAATACACATTTTTAACAGATTAGAAAAAAAATTGCACACTTATTTAAAACTGTCTGTAAAGTGGCGGTAATTTTGTCTAAATTTTTGCTTGGCATAATGCTTGTCAATTTATGCAAACCTTTTTAATACCCGCACATATAAGACAAATACGGGTAATCACCTTTAATTATTTATAAAAAATGACAATTTGTCATTCCATAATATTATGACAGAATTTGAAGACATCAACTTTGATGAAATTTTAGACGACGCTTTCGGTATTATATCAGAAGGAATTAACATTACCGATATGTTGGATACAGAAGAAAACAGTGAACAAACCGTATTTCCAATCCTTCCGGTAAGGAACATGGTGATGTTTCCTAAAGTAATTATTCCCATTACCGCAGGGAGAGAAATGTCCATTAAACTGTTAGAAGAAGCACAGCGAAACAATGAGTTCATAGGTATTCTCACTCAAAACAATTCCGGTATTGAAAATCCTACCACCGGTGATTTATTTCAAGTGGGAACATTGGCGAAAATCCTTAAGATCATTAAACTTCCGGAAGGCAATATCACCGCCATAACGAGAGGTTTCCAAAGATTTAAAATAAAAGAATTCACCGGAACAAAACCGTATTTTACCGCAGAAATAACCAAACTCAAAGACACTTCCAGCAAGAAAAAAGAAGAGTATGAAGCGTTATTGGATAACATAAAAGACTTGGCACTCAAAATAATCGACATCGATCCAAACATTCCGAACGGCGCCAATTTCGCGATTAAAAACATTTCCAATAATGAAGATCTTCTGAACTTCGTTTGTTCCAACGCTAATTTTTCACCAGATCAAAAGCAGAAATTGCTGGAAGAAAAAAGCCTGATGATCCGTGCTGAAAAGTGCTACACTCTGATGCATGATGAATATCGAAAACTTGAACTGCGAAGCCAGATTCACAATAAAACTTCCAAAGACCTCGACAAACAGCAACGGGAGTATTTCCTGAATCAACAAATCAGAACCATTCAGGATGAATTGGGCGGCGGTCCCGAATCTGATGTTGATGAACTTTTGGAAAAAGCCAAAAAAGTAAGATGGAACGATGAAGTTGAGGAACATTTCAAAAAAGAAATCAACCGGCTGCAAAGACAAAATCCGAATTCTCCGGATTATAACGTTCAAAGGAACTACCTGGATTTCTTCACAGAATTACCTTGGGAAAAATACTCAAAAGACGTTTTTGACATTATTAAGGCCGAAAAAGTTTTAGACAAAGCCCATTATGGTTTAGAAGATATTAAAAAGAGAATTTTAGAACACATGGCGGTTCTGAAACTCAAAAACAATATGAAATCGCCGATTCTCTGTTTAGTTGGCCCTCCGGGAGTTGGGAAAACGTCATTGGGAAAATCGATTGCAGATGCTTTGGGCAGAAAATATGTGCGGGTTTCCCTGGGCGGACTGCATGACGAATCTGAAATCCGTGGCCACCGCAAAACCTATATCGGTGCGATGGCAGGGCGAATTCTTCAATCCATTAAAAAAGCAGGAACCTCCAATCCTGTAATTGTTTTGGATGAAATCGATAAAATCGGACAGGGAATTCATGGCGATCCAAGTTCTGCATTATTAGAAGTTTTGGATCCGGAACAAAACAATTCGTTCTATGATAATTTTCTAGAAATGGGTTACGACTTATCGAAAGTGATGTTTATTGCGACTGCAAACTCTCTTTCCACCGTTCAAAGACCACTTCTTGACCGAATGGAAATTATCGAAATCGCGGGTTATACTTTAGAAGAAAAAGTAGAAATCGCCAAACGACATCTCATTAAAAAACAGCAGGAAGAAAATGGTCTAAATGCAAAATCATTCAAACTTGGCAACGCGGAACTGAAACATATTATCGATGCGCACACTTCAGAAAGCGGCGTTCGTGGTTTAGAAAAACAAATCGCTTCCATTGCGAGATGGGTCGCTTTGCAAACTGCGATGGAAAAAGAATATGATCCGAAAATAACCATAGAAAAAGTGGACGAAATCTTAGGGGTTCCCCGTCCTAAAAGTCTGTCAGAAATTACCGGAGTTCCGGGTGTTGTCACCGGTTTAGCCTGGACTCAGGTTGGTGGCGACATCCTCTTCATCGAAAGTATTCTGAGTGAAGGAAAAGGAAACCTGACCATGACCGGAAATCTTGGAAATGTGATGAAAGAATCTGCCACGATCGCGCTTGAATATATTAAAGCAAAACACGACGAATTGGGAATTTCTTCAGAAGATATCCAGAAAAACAACATTCACGTTCACGTCCCGGAAGGCGCAACACCAAAAGACGGACCGTCTGCCGGAATCGCAATGCTGACTTCGATTGTGTCGAGTTTTAAGAATAAGAAAGTCAAATCACATTTGGCGATGACCGGCGAAATTACCTTGCGTGGAAAAGTACTTCCTGTGGGCGGAATCAAGGAGAAACTTCTCGCCGCGGCAAGAGCCGGCATCAAAGAAATCATTCTTTGTGAAGCCAATAGAAAGGATGTAGAGGAAATCAAAAAAGATTACCTTAAAAATCTGAAAATCAATTATGTACAGCGAATGAGCGAAGTCATTGATCTGGCCATTGAAAAATAGAAAAACAGAAAACGCTTCAATTTATTTTGAAGCGTTTTTTTATTAAAAAAAGAAAATTTGTCGTTATTTTGTGATATGAAAGATATTAAACTCCCTTTTATTGCTAAATTAGCCTTGGTACTCATCAGTATTTTGGCTTTAGGATATTTGGCCAAAATCGGCAAAGGCGTTTTAGCACCCCTCTTTTTCGCTATTTTAATGGCATTGTTATTTCTTCCTTTTGCCAATTTTCTGGAGAGAAAACTGAGGTTCTCAAGAACAGTTTCTACCTTTTCATCGCTTTTGATCATGTTGCTTTTTTTGACAGGATTAATCTATTTTTTCTCCACGCAATTAAGCGATTTTGTCAATGATTTTCCCATTTTGAAAGAGCAGGTTACAAGGTCATTTAATGAATTTCAAATCTGGGTTTCCCAAACTTTCCATCTCAATTTTGCCAAACAAATGAGCTATATCAATCAGGCATTAGATAAATTACTTTCTTCTACAGGACTCATTTTAGGCTTCACCGTTTCGATGTTTTCATCGACGATGGCGTTTTTTCTTTTCAGTGCCTTATTTTTCATCTTCATCCTGAATTACCGGCGTGTTTTATACCAGTTCATTATATCTATCTTTCAAAGCCAACATTTTGAGAAAGTAAATGAAGGAATTGTTGAAATTCAGAAAATCATCAAAAATTATATTTCCGGATTATTTATTCAGATTATTATAGTCAGCAGTTTAACGAGTATTTTGCTTTCCGTTTTAGGAGTAAAATATGCCATCCTTTTAGGCGTTTTAACCGGCTTGCTGAATGTAATACCTTACATCGGCATCCTATTCTCCTGTTTAATCGCATGTGTGATCTCTTTTGCAACCGGTGGAACTCATATCCTTTTTGTCCTGATCGGTTACGTAGTCATCCATTTGATAGACGGGAATATAACCCTGCCTTTGGTGGTAGGTTCAAAAGTAAAAATCAATCCCCTTTTTACTTTTATCGGCCTTTTAATCGGTGAGGAATTGTGGGGGATTTCCGGTATGTTTTTGAGTATTCCTTTTTTAGCAATTCTGAAAATTATTTTCGAAAGAGTTGAAGGCTTAGAACCTTGGGGCAGAGTTTTAGGGGAAGAAACGAAAGTAAAAAAAGCGCGTAAAAAATACAAAATCACTAAAAATATTACTTTGGAAGAAAAGGAATAGTCTAAAAATCTGTTTATTAAGCTATTGTATTTTAAAATTGATTATTTGTAACTCCAGGAAAATAATTCAAAAATCTCAGTTTTGCTTGATTTAAATCCAAATTTTAAAAAGCGGTGATTGCGGCGAAAGATTGACAGAACCTACTTCTATAAAAAGATTAATTACAGACAAAATAAGTTTTTGAAACCCACAAGCCTTACTCTCCTTATATTTCTTGGAGGTTTTATTTTTCCGTAAATTTGCGATTATTTTTAAAACATCAAAGTTTAAAATCTCTAATTTAAAATCTCTCAAATGTTACCCAAAATAAATCCTACCCACACCACAGCCTGGAAAAACCTCCACGAACATTTTGCTCAAAACGATTTCGATCTGCGCACTCTTTTTCTACATAATCCTGAACGTTTTCAGCAGTTTTCGGTTAAAAGAGAAGATTACCTTTTTGATTTTTCTAAAAATTTAATCGATCAGAAGACCTTTGATCTTTTACAAAGTCTGGCAGCAGAATGTGATTTAAAATCCGCAATCGAAGCCATGTTTTCCGGTGAAAAAATAAATGAGACCGAAGGACGGGCAGTTCTTCACACCGCATTACGGGATTTTTCAGACAAAGAGATTTTAGTGGATGGAGAAAATATAAAACCGGCGATCAAAAGAGTTTTAGACCAGATGAAAAACTTCTCCGGTAACGTTATTTCCGGCGAACACAAAGGTTTTTCAGGAAAAGAAATTACCGATGTCGTGAATATCGGAATCGGCGGCTCAGATTTGGGACCGGTGATGGTTTGTTCAGCATTAAAGCATTTTAAAACAAGATTGAATGTTCATTTTGTTTCGAATGTTGATGGAAATCACATCGCAGAAGTTTTGAAAAATTTAGATCCGGAAACCACGCTTTTCATCATCGCTTCTAAAACTTTTACGACTCAGGAAACGATGACCAATGCAGAATCTGCGAAATCATGGTTTTTGAAATCGGGAAAACAGGACGAGGTTGCGAAACATTTCGTGGCACTTTCTACCAATATCGAAGCCGTGAAAAATTTCGGGATCGCCGAAGAAAACATTTTCGAATTCTGGGACTGGGTTGGCGGAAGATATTCACTCTGGAGTGCGATTGGCTTAAGCATCGTACTTTCGGTAGGTTACGAAAATTTCGAACAGCTATTAATGGGAGCGAATGAAACCGACATTCATTTTCAAACCGCAGATTTTAAAGAAAATGTTCCGGTATTAATGGGACTTCTCGGAATTTGGTACCGTAATTTCTTTGATGCCGGAACGTATGCGATACTGCCATACTCTCAATATTTAGATCGTTTTGCAGCATATCTTCAACAGGGAGATATGGAAAGTAATGGAAAATGTGTAGACAGAAATGGTGAATTTGTAGAATATGAAACCGGCCCGATTATTTGGGGAGAACCAGGCACCAACGGTCAACACGCTTTTTACCAGTTGATTCATCAGGGAACAGAATTGATTCCGGCTGATTTTATTGCTTATGCAAAATCATGCAATGTGGTTTCTGACCATCAGGAAAAATTATTAGCAAACTTTTTTGCCCAGACAGAAGCATTAGCTTTCGGAAAAACCGAAGAAGAAGCAAGAACAGAATTAGAAAAATCAGGCATTTCGGAAGAAGAAATTCACAGGTTGGTCAACTACAAAGTCTTCCACGGAAACACGCCAACCAACTCATTAATTATCAATGAACTAACCCCATTTTCACTGGGACAGCTGATCGCCTTATATGAACATAAAATATTTGTTCAGGGCGTGATTTGGAATATCTTTAGTTTTGACCAGTTCGGCGTAGAATTAGGGAAAGTTTTGGCAGGGAAAATTTTATCTGAATTAAAGAATAATGAACCTGTTACCACTCATGATTCCTCTACAAATGGTTTGATCAAATATTTCAACGAGAAAAAGTAAATCTAAAATAAATCTAAAGTAAAAACGAAATGGCACAAATTCTCGATGGACTGAAAGTCTCCAAAGAAATAAAAGAAGAAATACGCATCGATGTTGACAAAATTGTTCAACACAATAGACGTCCGCCACATTTGGTAGCGATTCTGGTTGGGAAAAACGGCGCAAGCATGACTTATGTGAATAATAAAATCAAAGATTGCAAAGAAGTTGGTTTCAAATCTTCCCTAATCGATTTTCCAAGCACGGTGTCCGAAGCGGAACTTTTGGAAAAAATCGATGAACTCAATAAGTCGAAAGAGGTAGATGGATTTATTGTTCAGCTCCCTTTACCAAAACAAATTGATCAGGAAAAAATCATCATGGCAATCGATCCAAGGAAAGATGTAGATGGTTTCCACCCGGAAAATTTCGGAAAAATGGCTTTGGAAATGGACACCTTTTTACCCGCAACTCCATTTGGAATTTTGACTTTATTAGAAAGATATCATATCGACACCAAAGGCAAACACTGCGTGGTAATCGGCAGAAGCAGGATCGTAGGAAAACCGATGAGTATCCTGATGGGAAGAAAAGATTTCCCCGGAAATTCTACGGTCACCCTTACGCATTCTTACACTCCTCATATCGAAGAATTCACCAAAAAAGCAGACATTATCATTACCGCTTTGGGCGATCCCAATTTCTTAAAAGCAGATATGATTAAAGAAGGCGCAATCATCATCGATGTAGGAATTACCCGCGTTGAAGATCAATCTGAAAAAGGATACAAACTGGTGGGCGATGTAGATTTTGAAAGTTGCAAAGAAAAAGCAAGTTGGATCACTCCCGTGCCAGGCGGAGTGGGTCCTATGACACGGGCCATGTTGATGAAAAACACAATTTTGGCTTATAAAACCTCAGTATATAATGATTAAGAAAGAAGAAAATATTTTATTGGAACAAGGTAAAATGCTCCCCGTGATGGAGCATTTTTACACTTTACAGGGCGAAGGTGCCCATACCGGAAAAGCCGCCTATTTCATCAGACTGGGAGGCTGCGATGTCGGCTGTCACTGGTGTGACGTGAAAGAAAGCTGGGATCCCAATTTGCACCCTTTGATGGATACTGTAGAAATTGCAGAAACTGCAGCGGGTTTTTGTAAAACCATCGTTTTAACCGGTGGCGAGCCTTTAATGTGGAATCTGGAAATCTTAACCAACAGACTGAAAGAACTTGGTTGTGAAATTCATATCGAAACTTCCGGGGCGTATGAAATGAGTGGGACGCTTGATTGGATTACCCTTTCACCAAAGAAAACAGGCTTACCAAAACCAGCAATTTATGCTAAAGCCAATGAGTTGAAGATGATTATTTTCAATAATAATGATTTAAAATTTGCGGAAGAACAGGCAGCGAAAGTTTCGGCAAACTGCGTTCTCTATCTTCAAAGTGAATGGAGCAAAAGAGATGAAATATATCCGAAAATTACCGATTTTATCCTGGCAAATCCAAGATGGCAGGCATCGGTACAAACACATAAATATTTGAATATTCCATAAATTACATTAGATTTACTTCTAATTAAAAGGCTATATGCAAAGAATCCGATACTCCAGATACTTCAGAACCGGCTTTATTCTTCTTGACGTCTTGGTGATAGCGGCAGTTTTTGTCTATTTTTTTCTGCGGAATAATGATCACCTTTTTTCAGAAGAAACTTCGGAGCAAAATATATTATCGATTATCCTGCTGATTTTTTACTGGATTTTACTCAGCAGCAGAACAAAATTATACTCCGTTGCCAGAAATATTACCTACACTCTTTATTTGGAAAGATTTGTTACCCATATCTTTATTTTCATTTTCGGCGTTATTTTATTGGCAAAAGTTAGCAATAATGAATTTCTGAAGCAAGACCGGTTTTTACTGGGGTTATGTCTGTTTCTTATTCTGCTCATCATCAAATCTACCCTGTTTTTTGCTTTAAAATACATTAGAACTTTAGGTCTTAACTATCGGAATATAATGTTTCTGTCAAGTGATTCATCGTCAGAAATATTAAAAAATATTTTAACAGAACGAAAAGATTATGGATTCAAAATTTATGATTATCCGGCAGATGACCGGTTTAATTTTGAAAAACTCGCAGCATTCTGGAAAGAAAATGGAATACACACCATGTATATTTCTACTGAATTCAAAAAGTACAATAAAAAACAGGAAGCAGAAGTTCATGGTTTAGCAGAAAGCCACAAAGTACGGATCTCGCTAATTCCCAGCATCATAGAAAACAACTTCTTTCAATATGATTTGGAATATACGGAAACCCAGCCTATATTGGTACGGTCTAAATTTCCTTTGGATTATTTAACGAATGTTGTTTTGAAGCGGACATTCGATCTCCTGTTTTCAGTTTTAGTACTGGTATTTATAGGCTCCTGGCTGTTTCCGATTATCGCGATATTAATTAAACTGGATGGTGAAGGCCCCGTCTTTTTTGTCCAAAAAAGATATGGCTTTCATGATGAAGTTTTTAATTGTATAAAGTTCCGTACCATGCATATCAACAGTGAATGCACGACTAAAACAACGGAAGAAAATGATCGCCGGATCACAAGAATCGGCAAATTTCTCCGAAAGACCAGTTTAGATGAAATGCCGCAATTTCTGAATGTTTTAAAAGGTGAAATGTCAGTCGTAGGGCCGAGACCGCACATGCTTTTGATCGATGATTTTTACAAATTAAAAATTGGCCGTTACTCCATAAGAAGTTTGGTGAGACCAGGTGTTACCGGCATGGCTCAGGTAAACGGGTTGCGCGGCGACACGGGAAATATGGATCTTAAAATGCAAAAAAGAATTCTAGCAGATGCGTTTTACGTAAAAAACTGGACGTTAAGTTTAGACTTGGTTATTATTTTGAAAACGATTTTTTTAGTCGTCGGCGGAGATAAGAATGCCAATTAAAACCCTATTAAAAAATAAAAAACACTAATTTTGCAACATGTTAAAAAATCTGTTGAGCCAAGTTGGCGCATATTTCTTTCTCTTATCGAAAACATTAAAAAAGCCACAAAAGGCTTCGATATTTGGTAAATTATTCATGCGTGAGATTTATGATCTGGGAGTTAATTCGTTCGGCTTAGTACTCTTTACTTCCACTTTCGTGGGAGCAGTTGTAGCTATTCAAATGTTCAATAACTTCAATGCATCGTCATTTCCGATCCCCAACTCTTTTATTGGTTATGCAACCAAAGTTGTTCTGATATTAGAATTTGCACCAACTATTATATCTGTTATTCTTGCCGGTAAAGTAGGGTCCTACATTGCATCAAGTATCGGAACAATGCGTGTTACCGAGCAAATTGATGCTTTAGATATTATGGGAGTTAATTCTCCTAACTTTCTGATTTTACCTAAAGTTTTAGCCAGTGTCATTTTTAATCCTTTACTCATTGCAATCAGTATTGTTTTTGGAATTTGGGGCGGATATCTGGCGGGAACTGCTACAGGAAGCTGGAGTAAAGCAGATTATATCACCGGAATCCAAATGTATATGCCACAACATTTTATATGGTATGCCTTTTTCAAAACAGCCGTATTTGCTTTTTTAATTGCAACAATTCCTGCTTATTTTGGTTATAATGTAAAAGGCGGCTCGCTGGAAGTTGGCCGCGCAAGTACACAGGCTGTAGTTTGGACCATTGTCGCCATTATTATTATGAACTTAATATTAACTCAAATGTTCCTCAGCTGATGATAGAAGTAAAAGATTTAAAGAAACGTTTTGATCAGGTAGAAGTATTAAAAGGAATTACGACAACCTTTGAAACAGGCAAAGTGAACCTCATCATCGGTCAGAGTGGCTCTGGAAAAACAGTATTTCTAAAGAGTCTGCTGAATGTTTACCAACCAACTTCCGGTGAAATATTATTTGACGGCAGAAACATCAATAATATGTCACGGGACGAAAAACAGCAGCTTCGCTCTGAAATAGGAACCGTCTTTCAGGGAAGCGCACTTTTCGATTCGATGACAGTGGAAGAGAATATTACTTTCCCTTTGGATATGTTTACCAATTTGACTTTCAGAGAAAAGAAAAGAAGAGTCTTCGACGTTATTGGCCGTGTCCATCTGGAAAAAGCCAATCGTAAATATCCATCGGAGATTTCCGGAGGAATGCAAAAAAGAGTTGCCATCGCAAGAGCAATTGTCAACAACCCGAAATATCTTTTTTGCGATGAACCAAACTCTGGTTTGGATCCCTATACTTCAAATATTATTGATGATCTACTTTTGGAAATCACTAAAGAATATAACACTACAACCATCATTAATTCCCACGACATGAACTCTGTGATGACGATTGGCGAGAAAATTGTATATCTCCGTCTTGGGATAAAAGAATGGGAAGGTAACAAAGACATCCTGATCAATGCAGGCAATAAAAACCTTATCGATTTCGTTTATTCATCAGAGTTATTTAAGGAATTACGCGAGTATTTCTTAGAGACCAAAAAAACCTCAATAGATAATATAATAACAAAACCCCATTCTAATGAATAAATTATTCAGTTTCGTTCTAATTGGTGCAAGTGTTCTGGGTTCTGCACAGATTAAATTTGCAGCAAAAGCCAACTTACTTTTCAAAACCGACAGTCCTAGTTGGGAAAGTGCCGTAAAAACATACAATGATTCCAAAAAGAACAGTGCAGGCTTCAATGTTGGTCTTTCCGCGAAAGTTAATTTACCAGCGTCACTATTTTTAATGCCGGAAATTTATTACACTACTTTTAAATCAGAAATCGATGTGCCGAGCCCTAATGGTACTACCGCTACTACTATAGAAGCAAAAAGCAATCGTGTGGATGTACCTGTCCTTTTGGGATATAAGCTTTTAGGAGACAACTTAGGAGTATTTATTGGTCCGGTTGCATCTTATAATCTTTCTACAGATAATCAGTTCAAAGACTTTAAAGAAAATGCCACCAAAGATTTCACAGTAGGATATCAGTTTGGAGCACAGGTTCAACTTCAAAAACTGATTGTGAATGCAAGATATGAAGGTGCTTTCAGCAGCGATCAAAGAAATTTCATTAATAACAATACCAACGAAACGATTCGTTATGACAGCCGACCAAGTTTGTTTATGGTAGGTTTAGGGTATGAGTTTTAAGAAAAACCAAACTTTAAGAAAAAAAAGAATCCTCTGAATTAATAATTCGGAGGATTTTGGTTTTCTTCTGTCGTGGTATAAGTTACGGTCTGTTGCCTTGCCAATTCAGCCGCCTGCTTTTCAAGGTCTTCTTTTTCTTTCCGTAGCTGTTTTAATTCTCTCCGCTTTTCTTCCTGTTTTAATGCGGTTCCCTTGCTGATATAACCGACAATTCCTCCGATTATTAAACCAATTCCAATTCCTGCAAGAATACCCATTAAATTAGTGGGCTCAAAAAGCTTAACCGCAGAAAACTGCGGCGTAATATAATACAGCAAAAAAGCTAAACCCAGTAAAAGAAATCCTATAAATGTTAAATTTTTCATGTCGGTATAAATTAAAAAACCTTTCCAAATTTAAGAAATTTTCGGAAAGGTTTACTATAAATTTAATTAAGTGTTAGATTTTGCCGCCAGCAGCTGCATAATATTGCAGGGCTTTTGACATGTGTTTTTCTAAATCTGCTCTTCTGGTATCTGGATTAGGGTGAGTTGACAAAAACTCCGGAGGTCTGTTTCCTGTAGAAGCCGCCTCCATTCTTTGCCAGAAAGGTTGCGCTTCTCTCGGATCATAGCCAGCCATACTCATTAAATAAAGTCCCATTTCATCAGCTTCTAGCTCCTGGCTTCTTCCGTATTTCAATAAAGCAACCTGAGCACCGAGCGGATAAGCCTGTTGGAAAATTGACGCTAGCTGCCCATTGGAAATAGTACTTCCTAAAATGGCGCCGCCATATTCTGCGATCATGGCTTGTGAAATTCTTTCATTTCCGTGGCCAGCAAGTGCGTGAGAAATTTCATGACCTAAGACCACCGCTAAACCAGTATCAGTTTTAGTAATAGGTAAAATACCCGTATATACTGCTACTTTACCACCAGGCATACACCAGGCGTTAACTTGTTTATCGTCGAGTAAATTAAATTCCCATTGGTAATTCGCAAGATCTGCTTCTCTGCCAATTCCCCGGTAATAATTGTTTGCGGCGTTCTTAATCCTTAAGCCGACATTCTGTACGCTCTTCGCCTGAGTCGTTCCCGAAATAACTTTTGCCTGAGACAGCGCCTGTTTGTATTGCTGCAGAGCCATCGCAGAAATCTCCTGATTATTGGCCAATTGCAAAGATTTACGCCCCGTGATTGGGTTGGTGGTACACGCAATCATCATGGCAGATACAACACCTATTCCTAGTATTTTGTTAATATTTTTCATAGTAGTCTAAATTGATTTTAAAGGATTAAACAATTTTTATTCCAAATCATGAGTTAGTAGTTAATATTGCATAATTTTTGTACATTTATAAAAAAATCACATGAAAAATCTACCCAAAATACTGATTGCTCTTTTGACGATTACTTTAGTATTATCATGCAGTTCCCAGAATAATATCCCATCGGCAAACACAAGCGCTCTGTTACAATCCAATGAGTTTACTTTTGTAGCTGAGCATGCAAACCCTAATAACGCAGACGTTATTAATGTTTTAAATTCGCTTCCCAATGGTTCCTCCCAAATGCTCAATTTAGATTCCGGTTACACCATTGAAATCAGAAAAGATAAAATAGATGTGACCCTGCCTTACTTCGGACGAATGTACACTCCAAACATAGATCCCAGTAAAAATTCCTACAGGTTTACGTCAAAGGATTTTACAATTACTAAAAAAGAAGGTAAAAAAGGAAGTTCTGTTTTCAACATCATCGCCAAGGATCAACAAAACATTATTACATTTAATATGGAAGTATTCAAGAATGGGAAAACTTATGTATCTGTAGACTCCAATGACAGACAACCGATTTCCTATGATGGATATATTACTGCGAATTCGACCACAAAAAATTAATTTACCGGCCTATTAATTTCTCGACAAAAATTTTCGCTTCTGTACTTGGATTTGATTTCAATTCAGAAGCATTTTTTTTATGCTCTTCGTAAAAGTTTTCTGTCGGTTTATCCGATTTTGTTTTTTGCAGAATATATTCCTGCACCCAGTAGTCAAAGCGTTTCTCCGCTTGTTTTTTTCGGGTCTCCTCAAAAGAATGATTTGAAATTTTCAAATCAATAAACTCCTGAATCTTTTCATAAACTTCTTCCAAACCTGTATTATTCAAAGCAGAACCGAGCAGAACCGGAACTTTCCAGTTTTTTTCTTTTGACGGCAAGAAATGGAGCGCGCGCATTAATTCTACTTTTGTATTTTTAGCTTTAAGACGGTTATCTTCCTCAACTTTATTAATGAAAATAAGATCGACCATTTCCATAATTCCACGTTTGATTCCCTGGAGTTCATCGCCACCGCCAATAATTTTTAAAAATAAAAAAACATCGGTAATATCAGAAACCAAAACTTCACTTTGTCCAACGCCTACAGTTTCAATTAAAATAAAATCATAACCTGCAGCTTCACAAATCAACATGCTTTCAAAAGTCGCATTGGCTACTCCACCCAAAAATCCCGAAGTGGGACTCGGCCGGATGAAGGCATTCCTTTCTCTGGCCAACTCTTCCATTCTGGTTTTGTCACCCAAAATAGATCCTTTGTTTAATGACGAACTCGGATCAATCGCTAAGACCGCTACTTTTTTCCCGTGTTGAATGGCCAACTTCCCAAAACTTTCAATGAAGGTCGATTTTCCCGCACCGGGAACTCCTGTAATTCCGATTCTGACTGATTTTCCAGTAAAAGGCAATATTTCTTTTAAAAGTTCCTCTGCTTGCGCGCGGTGTTCCTCTTTTTTACTTTCCACCAACGTGATTGCTTTTCCGAGCAATCGTTTGTCGCCGGACTGTATTCCTTTTATCAGGTCTTGGTTAGAAGGGGTTTTCATTGAGTCAAAAATACAATACTTTTACGAAATAAATTCTGTAATGCCCAAAAGAAGCAGCCGGGAACTATTTTAATTAAATGTGAATACCAATAAGAAAACATGCGTTGTAATAACGCATATCCGATTTCAGATAAAAGTTATCATTTATTGCCATTGCCTTAATTTTCTACGACTAAAACAAATCTAAGAAGAAATTTACTTATTTTTGAAATGAATTAATATTAAATTAATAAAATGAAAAACCAAAAACGAAGCAGAAACCAGACCGCTCAAAACTTATTAATCGCTGTATTTGGTGCGGCAGGATTAATGGCCTCCTGTAGTCCAAAATCCGCAGTTAAAGGAACAAAAGTGATGACCGCGGAATATCTCTCACAAGGCAAAGTTATTTTCGATAATTCTTGCGGAAAATGCCATGACTTGCCCAACCCAACAGATCATTCTGCCCAGAACTGGGTAGGAATTATGAATTCGATGGCTCCAAAAGCAAAGCTGAATGACAAACAACATCAAATGGTGTACGACTATATCGTATCTGTAAAATAGAAATAATTTTTGAATGATTAAACCTGAAATCAGCTGGACCGACTTTGAAAAAATTGATTTAAGAACTGGAACAATCGTTTCCGTTTTGGATTTTCCAGGTGCAAAAAATCCTGCCTATCAATTGGAAATCGATTTTGGCAATTTAGGAATTAAAAAATCTTCAGCTCAGATCACAGAATTATATACAAAAGAAGACCTCCTCGGAAAGCAAATTATCGCCGTGGTCAATTTTCCTAAAAAGCAAATTGCCAACTTTTTCAGCGAATGTTTGGTCCTGGGAGTTTATGGCGACAATAAAGAAGTGACGGTTCTCACCTCCACATTACCCGTGAAAAACGGTTTGCAAATTGGCTGAAAGCTTAAAAACTAAAATTATGATCCAAAACATCCCGTTAGAAAAAGTATTATTTCTGGATATTGAGACCGTTCCGCAATTTGGAAACTGGGAAGATTTAGATGAAACCAACCAATATCTTTGGGATAAAAAAACAAAATTCCAGCGGAAAGAAGAATTTACCGCAGAAGAATATTACCGCGAAAGGGGCGGAATTATGGCAGAATTCGGTAAAATAATCTGTATTTCTGTGGGGATCGTAGAAAAATCCGGCAAGCTGATGGTAAAGAGCTTTTACGGTGATGATGAAAAAAAATTACTGGAAGAATTCGGCGAAATTTTTAACAGACCAAAACTGCGCGACGTCATTCTCTGTGCGCACAACGGAAAAGAGTTTGACTTTCCATGGATTGCCAGAAGGTTTTTGATCAATGGAATGCAACCGCCGGTTCCCTTTCAGATGTTCGGGAAAAAACCGTGGGAAATCCCTCATCTCGACACCATGGAACTTTGGAAATTCGGCGACTATAAATCATTTATCTCACTGGAATTATTGGCGCATCTCTTCGGAATCCCAACACCGAAAGACGATATCGACGGTTCAATGGTAGCATCAATTTACCATATAGAGAAAGACTTATTTAGAATCGTTACATATTGTGAGAAAGATGTCTTAACTTTGGCAAATGTTTTTCGGCGCATGCGCCAGGAAGACCTTTTAGAAAAGAGTGAAAATTAAATGTTCCCAAAATAAATGAAATATACAGACGACAAAATTGCCGAAATCGGTGAAAATATTATTACAGCCCTAAAAACAGTTTACGATCCAGAAATCCCTGTCGACATTTATGAATTAGGATTAATTTATGATGTACAAATTTCTGATGAAGGTAAAGTAAAAGTAATTATGACTTTGACAACACCCAATTGCCCGGTGGCAGAAAGCTTACCTGCAGAGGTCAGAGAGCGCGTCACCGAAGTGGAAGATGTGACAGAAGTTGATTTGGAACTCACCTTTGAACCTTCCTGGAACAAAGACATGATGAGCGAAGAAGCCCGGTTCGAATTGGGAATGATTTAAAATAAATGCCGGAAATTTCCGGCATTCGTTATTTAAGGGTTTATCCTTCAAACTCAAACATCACTGTTTTCTGAACATTGGGATGTATGGATAGTGCTACAGGACAGTTCAGTGCTGTTTCTTCTATAAATTTCTTTTCTTTATCCGTAAACTTTCCAGGAATTCTCACGATACAGAAAATCGTCCCTATTCTCTTCGGTTCGGGATGGGTTGATTTTTTCAACTCACAGGTGGCTCCGGTGATGAAGATCCCTCTGGGCTCGCCCAAAACCGCCACCGCCATTAACATCGACTGGCCGTAAGATATTCCGAAAATATCAGAAGGGGAAAATAATTCTGAAGTACCGCCTTCTCTTAATGGAGCGCAGGTTTCAATGGTAGCACCCGATTTCTCATGTTGCGAAACTATTTTAAAGTCGCCCAAATAGGTAATTGTTGAAGTCATAATTTGTGTTATTTTGATATAAAGATAACAAAAGTTTTATCACAAACTATAATTTATAACCTGCTATTAATCAGATATTAAAAACAAATACTTTTTTATATATTCTGTCTTTTTCGAAATGACAAAATCCAGAAACAGACTATGCTGAGTAATTAAAACTGACTGTTTTTTTTACCTCAGAACTCAGTGACAATGCAACCGGACAGTTCATCGCAGTTTCTTTGATGAACTCCTTTTCACTATCCGAAAAGTTTCCTTTAAAATGCAGGTCACAAACAATTTCCGCAATTTTTCTCGGTTTTGGATTCATATTTTTTTGGATTTCTCCATAAGAACCGTCAATAATAATTCCCTTGTCTTTTCCCAAAATCGCAATCGTCGTCAGCATGCACTGCACTAGAGAAGTTGCACAAAGATCCGTAGGTGAAAAAGCTTCTCCTTTGCCGTGATTGTCGGTAGGAGCATCGGTGAAAATTTTCGATCCTGACTGCAGATGCTCGGATTCGCACCGCAAATCAGTAAGGTAAGTTACTTTTGAAGTTGCCATAAATTGCAGGTTTTAATGGTGATAAAAATTAAAAATGAAAAATATCTTTTGCTTTATTATAAGCACTTTCGAAATGGAGTAAATTTAATGAATGCTCGATTTTTTCTAAGGCCATAAAATTAATCACCTGCTCAGTGGGCATATTTCCGACCAGATCATCTTTAGCCATCGGACAGCCGCCGATTCCTTTAATTGCAGAATCGAATCTGCGGCAACCATTATCGTACGCAGCTTTTAATTTTTTGTAAGAATCTTCATGGCGGTTATGAAAATGCGCTCCAAAATCAATTTCAGGATATTTTGCCGGAATGGTTTTAAAAAGCAGTTCGATTTGTTCTAATGTACCTGTTCCGGTCGTATCGGAAAGTAAAATATTTTTAATACCAATATCATTAAATCTTTGCGCCCAATAATCAACATCAGCCGCTTTCCAGATTTCACCGTAAGGATTCCCGAAGGCCATCGAAAAATAAACGTTCAACACCCGGCCATCTGATTCTAAAAGTTCTGTGATTTTCTTAATATCTTTAAAGGCTTCTTCCTGATTCTTATTGGTATTTCGGTATTGAAAAGTTTCGGAAATAGAAAAAGGAAACCCTAAGATATCTACCGATGGATGTGCAAGCGCTTTCTCAGCCCCGCGATAGTTGGCAACAATTACGGAAAGTTTGGTATTCGAAACCCCTTTATCAATCTCATCGACCACGGTTCCGGAATCGGCCATCTGCGGAATTGCTTTCGGGGAAACAAAACTGCCGCAATCCAGCACATCAAACCCTACTTCCATTAACGAATTAATGTAATCAATCTTCTTTTGCGTCGGGATAAATTCACCCCAACCCTGCATTGCATCTCGTGGACATTCAGTTAGAAACATTTCTATTTTTTGATGTTCTCAAATATACCAAAACTTTAAAAAAGGTCTGATTAAAATTTAAATACTTTTAAAAAGTTGACTATCAGTAATTTAAATAAAATTCAATTACAGAAACAATAAAAATAATTACAACATATTTGCCTTAACCTTCGCCTAAAATTTTAACTTTGTTTAAAATATGCAATTATGATAACCATAGATTTTAACCTCGACTGGAAACTGAAATTACAAAACCGTTTTATTAATTATGTAAAAATATATTCAACCAGCGATCCCGAAAGTGAAGCAACGCCTTCAACGCCGCAACAGTGGGATATTGCCAAATATATTTTTGAAGAACTGAAAACCTTGGGTCTGAGTGATGTTTCCATGGATGAGCACGGCTATATTTACGCTTACGTGCCTTCAAATCTGGAAAACGACGATGAGCCGGTAGTCGGATTTATATCGCATTACGACACCTCTCCTGACTTTAACGGAGAAAATGTAAAACCACAAATTTGGGATGATTACGACGGTGGCGACCTGGTTTTGAATAATGAAACCGGATTTACCCTTTCTCCTTCAAAATTTGAAAGATTAAAAGATTACGTTGGCAAAACATTGATTACGACCGACGGGACAACTTTACTGGGCGCTGACGATAAAGCAGGTATTGCAGAAATCGTTACCGCGGCAGAATATTTATTGGCACACCCGGAAATTAAACACGGCCGAATCGCCATCGGATTTACCCCCGATGAAGAAATCGGAAGAGGTGCACATAAATTTGATGTGAAAAAATTCGGCGCAGAATGGGCGTACACCATGGACGGCAGCGAAGTTGGAGAACTGGAATATGAAAATTTCAATGCCGCCGGAGCCGTGGTGAAAATCCACGGTTTGAGTGTGCATCCCGGTTATGCCTTCGGGAAAATGGTAAATGCTTCTTTACTGGCAGCAGAATTCATTAAAATGCTTCCTGAAAACGAAACGCCTTCTACCACAAAAGGATTTGAAGGTTTTTATCATTTAACCGATTTAAAATCTGAAGTTTCAGAGGCAAAAATTCAGTATATCATTCGCGATCATGATCATGAGAAGTTTGAAGCAAGAAAAAAATTCATGACGGATGTGGTCGCAGAATTCAACAAAAAATTTGGAGCCGGAACTGCCGAAATTGAAATCAAAGAACAGTATCTCAATATGAAACAGCAGTTTGAGGGAAAAATGCATATTGTAGACATTGCAGAACAGGCCATGAAAGACGCCAACATCGAACCGAAAATAAAGGCCATCCGCGGCGGCACAGACGGCGCACAGCTTTCTTATATGGGATTGCCGTGTCCGAACATTTTTGCGGGCGGATTAAACTTTCACGGACCTTACGAATATGTTTGCCTGGAATCAATGGAAAAAGCGGTGAAGGTAATTGTGAACATTGCGAAAGCCATCAAGAAGAGATAAACCGGAACAATTCTTATTAAAGCCATCACTGTGATCAGTGGTGGCTTTTTTTTGTTCTTTTAGTTTTATGGGTACGAGCGTGACGCTCGCAGCAGCGGGGGCTTTGTTACTTTATTTATACTTCGTAATTATATATTTACCTCCATAATCATCAAATGAAATTAAATAATTATTTATAAACATTTTGTACAAGATTGTTTGATTTTGGTTTAAATCGATATCTTTTGGATAAAAATAAAAAGTTTCATTATTTATTTTTTTCAAATATTTTTTTTCTATTTGGTTGGCAGAAGTTTGTATTATATTATTATCCAAACTAAACATTATCACTTCATATTTTTGCACTTGGTTTGTTTTTAAACTAACTTCTTGTTTTAAGGCTTTATTTAAAAAATTATAAAATGTTTTGTAATTATTTTTATAATAACTGCTATAAATATCCTGTAACTCCAAAGCATTAATAGATATCATTTTGTTATTATCTAATTTCAAATATAATAAGTTTGTCGCCTTTTCTGCGATATAAGATATAACACTATCGTTGTTCCCATTATCAATGATTGATATTTCTCTAATTAACTTATCATTTATATGAATTTCTGATTTGGAACAAGAAATTAAAATAAATACTATCGATAAGAAAGCTGGTTTAAATTTAAATTTCACAGTCGATTTCATTTTTATTGTATTCTGTTGCTTTCAGGTAAACCAGTTTTTTTTCTTTCTTCCCTAATTTTTTGACCTGGTAAAATGTAGTTTGATGGATTAGGATTTACTTTGTCTCAATCATAAGTCGTCCGTTTCGGTATCCCTTCTATTTCTCTTGCTCGCTTTTCTGTTTGAACAGCTCTTTGTTCATTTGGATCTCTTGCTGTTTGTCTGTCAGAATATTTTCCATCGAATGCATTCTCTATCTCATAGTCATACTGATGCTGTTTTGGCAGATGGATTTTGAGAATTCTGATAATAGCCTGCCCTAAGACGGTTCGAGTCATCATATACGTAACCATATCTCCGTAAAATACCGTCATTAGCAGTTGCCCAATCAACTTCTGCAATATTGCCCCACCGCTGCCGCACGAATCCTTTAGTGTGGCTATCGCACAACTTTTAAAGACCAATCTCAACTGGTTTGATCTGCTGTTGCCAAAATTGATGTTTTTTGACATTTGAATTTCTTTTTCCTGCTTGTCCAAACATCCAGAGCAGCCATTGGCTACGCCGAATCACTTCGTTACTTTCCTGCTTTTTAAAAGCTTTCAACCATCCAATCACGCCGGATTTCTGGCTTCAAACTGTATCCCACACTGACAACACCTCCAGCCCAAAAGCATCTCCCCCGGTCAATAAACATCTTTTCCCATGAACCGTCGGATAAAATGAAACCCTAGCTACCGAAAACAAAATCCCGTTACCCGCTGCGCATTCTATGATAAAATCCAAATAAAAATCGTTAAAATTAAGATGCAAATTTGTAAGTGTTGATGTAAGGAGTTTCTCGACTTATTACTGCAAAAACTCTGCTGATTAGTTTGCATCTTATGTTATTTAAAACCAGCATGGAGTTTTTTCCTTCAAGCTTTTTCTTCTGGTAATATTCTTTTAATTGAGGGTCGTATTTAATTGCGGTCATTGCACACATTTGGAGCAAAGATTTCATTTTTTTATCTGCCATATGATTTACTTTGGTTCTGCCTTTTATGCTTGTTCCAGAACTATATTCAAAAGGAGCTATACCAGAATAGCAAGCAAATTTTCGCCAATTAGCAAACATCGTAAATCCTTTTGTTGCAATAATTAAATAGGTACTGGTTTTCTCTCCTAATCCAGGGATTGATTGAATGAGCCGATTTTGCTGATCCAATTGTTCATCAGCTTTAATGATTTCTTTAATTTTAATTTCTATTTTTTGAAGCGTTTTTTTTATCACGTTGATCAGAGATTTATTGATCCCTACTACTTCTGCAAACACCTTTTTATCAACAAAATTTTCATTTTCTTTGGTCGTTTCTAGAAGTAATAATGCTTTTAAAACTTTTTCTCTTTCGGTGAAAAGAATTTTTAATTTTTGAATATTAATATCAGATACATTGAAAATTTTCAACTTATCTAGATTCCTAAAGCTATAAAACGCAATATCTTTGGCGTCCGTTTTATCCGTTTTTCCTCTAGAAATTCCTTTGGATCGTTTAATTTCAATGGCGGGAACGACCCATAGATCAAATTTCAAATCTGTTGAAACATTAATTAAATGATTGGTATAAATACCTGTGTTTTCACAACAGAATAAGACTTCGCGAATGTCAATTTTTCGTTTAATAAGAGCTTTGATGAAAAGTTTGATGGACTTTGCATCGTTATCCAATACAAAATGTTCGGATTCAAGGGTTTGACTGTTCAATAGATTTACATCCAATTTCAATTTTGAAACATCAATCCCAATGTGGAAGCAATAATTTTTCATAACTTTGGATTTAGGATAAACAAAATGTTGAACTTCTTTAGAGCCTTTATTAGACCACAATGTCTATCATTCTATTTGAAGCTGTTCAACGGGATTCAAGGAGAAGGCAGAGGACTAATGCGCAGCATGGTTCTTAACCAGCAAAGTCTAAAGTTCACCTCTGCTTTCCTTTGAATAAATTTAAGATTTTTATTAGAATTCAAAGTAAAGGCAAAGTCTCCGACTTTGAGCCTCTTCGATCTCACTCCTCACCATTATTATATTTCCAAAACTCATTAGTTTCAGTGATGTTTATAATCGAAGAATCTGCCAATTTTATATTTTACAATCCTTTTCCGAAACATAGTTGCTTGCTTAAGAATAAATATAATGTGGTGCTTTTTCAACCAAACCTGCTTCAATGGGATTACGAGGGATATAATTCAGTTGATCCCATAGGAAAGATAGCGTATAAATTTCTTCTGCGTTATTTCTATATTTCAAAAACTGACAATTTTTATTTGTGCCGTGAGTTTCGGTTGATTTTCGAAAACTTTGAACCATCCAATCACGCCGGATTTCTGGCTTCAACTGTATCCCACACCGACAACACCTCCAGCCCAAAAACATCTCCTCCAGCCAATAAACCCCCGCTGCGCAAAGTCTCCGACTTTGAGCCTCTTCGATCTCACTCCTCACCATTACTATATTTCCAAAACTCATTAGTTTCAGTGATGTTTATAATCGAAGAATCTGCCATTGTTATATTCAGCAATACTTTTCCAGAAAAGCAGTTGCTTGCTACACAATAAATATACTGCGCTACTTTTTTAAACCAGCCTCCGCTCATGGGATTAAGAGAGGTATAATTCAGTTGATCCCATACAAAAGATAAGGTATAAATTTCTTCCGCGTGTTTTCAATATTTCAAAAA
Organism: Chryseobacterium salivictor; assembly: GCF_004359195.1. Classification (NCBI taxonomy): domain Bacteria; kingdom Pseudomonadati; phylum Bacteroidota; class Flavobacteriia; order Flavobacteriales; family Weeksellaceae; genus Chryseobacterium; species Chryseobacterium salivictor. The sequence continues at coordinate 833,549 of NZ_CP037954.1, forward strand.
TTGACAATTTTTATTCGTGCACTGACTTTCGGTTGCTTTTCGAAAACTTTCAACCATCCAATCACGCCGGATTTCTGGCTTCAACTGTATCCCACACCGACAACACCTCCATCCCAAAAGCATCTCCCCCGGTCAATAAACATCCTTTCCCATGAACCGTCGGATAAAATGAAACCCTAGCTACCGAAAACAAAATCCCGTTGCCTTCCGGTATTGTATCGAAAAGAATCTCAAAAGAATCTTCTTTGAAATCAGGGGCGATAATCATTGGGGCCGCAAATACCTGTTGGTAAGCAAGCGCCTCAAAATCAAAACGGATCAAACCGACACGTACTTCCATAGCGTCTGCTTCCTCAGGAAATCCGGTTTCATCCGCTCTAAAGTCATGCACTTTTAAACTCCGGCTTTCCCAGTCAAATATATAGGGACACGGTAAAATAGCAGGCCGCTGAGGGGTGAAAATAAAATCCTCTAAAAGCTGTTTCCCCGATGTTGAAGAAATCCCATGAAAAACCGACCGCTTTCCTTTTTCTGAACTGTGATCACAATCTCTGATTGTTAAAAACAACTTCATAAGCCTCTGGTGTAATTTGCCGTCTTTATGACCGGCAAGAAAAGGTGCTATGGATTTTTTGAATTCCTTATTCACCTTAGAACAGGCCGTAAACTCGCTGCAGGTTTCACGTACCCTCGCCATATTTTTACCGTTCCTGATCGCATCACCGTTAAAACCGCCACCCGACATACGCGCCAGTGGTTCTCCGTCCTGCACATAAAAGTTCACCTCTCCTATCGTGCCTTTAAGTAAAATACCCCCGATCTGCTTTGCCATTGTAATTTATATTTAACATTGTTATAGTGATCGCTTCCTCTGGTCATCTCCATAGCAACCCGCAGTGTATGCTGACTGTATGCTGACTGTATGCTGACCTGACTCCTCATATAAACCTTACAATAAGCAGACAATTCTCTATCATCCGAACCCTGTTGAGGTTCCCTGAACATTTAATCCAAATCATTCACATGAAGAATAAAACCGCTTATATATCCAGACTAAATTAGTAAATTATTTTCAATTACACAGCAAATCAAACACTTATAAAGCCAAACACATGACAAAGTCACAAACAATACAAAAATATAATAACTTCTGTATTTAAAACGATATCTTACTTCCACAGCATTACCAACTTCGTGTAGCATTACTGTTTAAAGAAATCTACTTTGGCTAACAGCCTGTTTAAATTTCATCAAAATTTCCCCTACCCTTACTTCGGCTTCGCTCAGCATAAAAAAGGGAGTAATTTTGATGAAATTTTCAGAGAATTTTTCCACCTTTTAGGGTTGGGAAAAAGAAAAATTCTTTGAAAGTTTCATTTTTGAATAATTTTTAAACAGGCGCCAATTGTAAAGTCTTTACGCCGTAAAAAGCAAGAAAAAAGCCCGTTGGTAGATGAAATCTTGGCCTCGTCCACGACAGGATTAAAAATATTCATGATCCTTAAAACGGATATGCATAAAATGAATTCGACCTTTTACATCAATTAATTCTGGGATCTATCGTACAATACAATGGTTTGACTTTACATTTACCCAAAAACAGGCGCTCATTCCGAAAGCCATTCGTTTACAGAAAATAACACAAAAAAAATCCTGACAATTAAATATTATCAGGATTATTACTATTGATTAAAACCATTAGAACTTTAGAAAGGGTATTCGTAAATTTTAGATTCGTGTAAGAAAGGGTTTCCTTCCGGAATTAATTTCAGTTTAGCCAAGGTGGTCATTACAACAAAGATGAAAGATCCTAAACCAAACAATACAGCCCCAAGATTGGTTAATAAACCGGTGATGTTTTGCCAGAAAGGTCCAACTGTTCCGGGCATTACCATATTATAATACACCAACCAGTGTCCGGTAATAACTATTACTGCCATCGTGGTCATCACGGTGTAATTTCTCTTGATGCTTGAACTTACCATTACCGCTAAAGGAACTGCAAAATTGAATAATAAGATGGACCAGAACGCCCATGAATAATATTCAAATCTACCGTAGAAATAATTTACTTCTTCAGGAATATTGGCGTACCAATACAACATAAACTGCGCAAACCAGGTATAAGTCCATAACATTGTAGATGCAAAAAGGAAAACTCCTAAATCGTGCAGGTGGTTATCATTGAACTGAGGCAAAAATCCTGCTTTCTTCAGATAAACACTGATCACCATAATTACAGCAATCGACGTTGCCAATGCACTTACCATCGCATACCAGATATACATTGTAGAATACCAGTGCGGGTCAATAGACATCAGCCAGTCCCACGCCCAGGCTGCTGAAGCGAACCCGAAGAATGCAATGTAGCCAACGCTCCAGCTGTAGTAGCTTGCATATACTTTTCTGCTTTTTGTTTCATCTACTTTTTTAGAAAGAGACTTCAGTTTCCAGGCAAAGAATGATGCTCCCAACACATAGATCAGCGTTCTTACAACATAAAAAGGAATATTTAAAAAGGTCTTCTTTTCAAAAAGAATCGGATCAAAATTAACGCTTTTCGGATCGGTCAACTCAGGATCCATCCAATGGAAAAGATGTCCGATATGACTGACGTTCAACAGCATTATAATAATAATAACTGCACCTGCCCAAGGGATAAATGATGCTACCGCTTCCATCACTCTAAGGATAATAATGGACCATCCTGCGTGCGATGCGTTTTGAATACTGTAGAAAAATAATGCACAGCAACTTAAAGCAAAAAGAAAAACTGCAACCGTATGAACTGCTGCCAAAGGCTGATTTTTAAACTGCATTGTTGCATGCTCCAAATGGGCTGCGTGATCTTGTGGCCCCAACAGTTCGCTGGAATTGGAAGGAGTATTATTTCCGCCGGCGTGAACTGCCTCCATCATATGTTCAATCTGGGCATCATCAACTCCATGGTTCATAAAGTAACCTGCTCCAAAAAGAACTGCTCCCAGGAGAATGAATACGATTGAATATAATCTTAATTTAGGTGAAAAACTATACATTTTTTTTACTCTTTTTTATTTTTTAGGACTCGTACTAGATTCTGCTGTTTTCGCCATTGGGGTAGCATTTGCAACCGCTGGGGTTGGAGCAGCAGTAAGCCCTCCTTTAAATTCATTCATAATATACAAAGCGACTCTCCATTGATCACCAGGTTTTAATTGTCCCGCATAAGATCCCATTGAGTTTCTGCCGTGGGTCAAAACATAATGAACTGAACCAATGGTAATTTCGCGGTCTGCATATTTAGGAACTCCTGAATAAGCACCGCTTTGCACGATCGATCCCTGTCCGTCACCGCCGGTTCCGTGACAAGCCGAACAGGTCTTGTTGAAAAGGTCTTTCCCCCTTTCCAAATCTTTTGCCTGATTTGCAGGATCTAGTGGAGAAGCTGTTATTAATTTAGAAGCATCATATCCTTCATTATATTCAAGCACAGTCATTGCAGTATTTGCGGCTGCATCTGTAAGTCCTTCTGGATTTTGTGCTACTGTTCCGTCTACGGGTCCTAAGCCCGTTCCGCCTCCTTGTTTAACAAATGCCGGAATTTCGTTCTCATGGTCAGAATAGGCAATGTCAGCTTTCATCAGGGGGTCATAAGCAACCGGAAAATACATGTCGGGGAAATAGACCAAAGGTGGATTTCCCTTGCTGCAAGAACTTAAAGCAATTGCGGCACATCCTAAGATAGCTGTAATTTTAAATATATTCTTTGTCATTTTAAGCATCTTTTACAGTTATTTCTTCAACTCCGGTATCAATCAGAATTTGTTTTACTGCATCTACATTATCGGTAACAAATTCCATCATAAATTTATCATCGGTTGTTCTCGGATCAGGATTCTGAGGAGGACAGCCGGGATACATTTTATTTCTCGCCAGGAAAGTAAGGGACATCATGTGCGCCGCACAGAATACCATTAACTCAAACATCGGTACAACAAATGCCGGCATATTGGTTCCCCATTTAAAAGCGGGTTTACCACCGATATTCATCGGCCAGTCATGATTCATGGTATACCAGGTAACGAGAATCCCAATCGTTAGACCATATACTGCATAAATAAAAGCAGCATCAGAAATTCTTGTTTTTCTAAGACCTAAAGCTTTGTCAAGACCATGTACAGGAAACGGCGTGTAAACTTCGTTTATTGCAATTCCTTTATCATTGAACGCTTTTACGCCATCTAACAAATCATCGTCATCGGCATAAATACCGTATATTATTTTAGTGGTGCTCATCTTCTTCTTCTTTTGCTTTATAGGTTTCACCTGATATTTTCAAGATCGTCTTCAGTTCAGCCTGCGCAATGACAGGGAAGGTTCTTGCGTATAATAAGAACAGTACTCCGAAGAAACCAATTGTTCCTAAATAAACCCCTACATCAATGATGCTCGGTTTAAACATCGTCCAGGAACTTGGCAGGTAATCTCTCGCGATGTTGATAACGATAATATCAAATCGTTCAAACCACATTCCGATATTAATAATTAATGCAATGATAAAAGTTGCCATAATATTGGTTCTCACTTTTTTGAACCAGAATAATGCCGGTACGACCAGATTACAAATAATCAACGCCCAGAATGCCCACCAGTACGGACCGGTTGCAGCTCCCGGAGATAGATACGTAAAGTCTTCATATCTTGAACCGGAGTACCATGCGATGAAATATTCAGTTGCATAAGCTACCGTTACCATACCTCCTGTTACGATAATTACAATGTTCATAATTTCGATATGGTACATGGTAATATAATCTTCTAGGTGAGCCACTTTTCTTGCGACCAATAAGAGCGTCTGCACCATTGCAAATCCTGAGAAAATTGCTCCTGCAACGAAGTACGGCGGATAAATAGTGGAGTGCCATCCTTTAATTACCGAAGTAGCAAAGTCAAAAGATACCGTGGTGTGTACCGAGAATACTAGTGGTGTTGCCAAACCTGCCAAAACCAAAGATAATTCTTCAAATCGCTGCCAGTGTTTTGCTTTTCCACCCCAACCGAATGAAAGGAAGGTATAGATTCTTTTGGTCCAGGGTGTTTTTGCACGGTCTCTGATCATCGCAAAATCCGGAATCAATCCCATGAACCAGAATACACTGGATACTGAGAAATACGTAGAAATTGCAAATACGTCCCAAAGAAGCGGCGAGTTAAAGTTGGTCCAAAGTGAACCGAACTGGTTCGGTAAAGGGAATACCCAATATCCTACCCAAACTCTACCCATGTGAATGACCGGGAAGATAGCCGCCTGAACCACCGCGAAAATAGTCATCGCCTCCGCAGAACGGTTAACAGACATTCTCCATCTTTGTCTAAATAATAAGAGTACCGCAGAAATAAGAGTACCGGCATGACCGATCCCTACCCACCAAACGAAATTGGTGATATCCCAACCCCAGTTGTTAGTTCTGTTAAGACCCCAGGCACCAATACCGGTACCGATGGTGTACGCGATACAGCCGAATCCATAGATGAATAGAGCAAGTGCGATCCAGAAAGAAACCCACCATAGTTTTCCTGCTCTTTCTTCTATAGGTCGCGCGATATCGTTTGAGATATCATGATAAGTCTTGTGACCAATTATTAAAGGTTCCCTTATCGGAGCTTCGTAATGTCCTGACATTTTTTACCTATTTATTATTTAAACAATATTTTCTTTTCTATTTCTCACTTTGGTATGGTAGAATACGTTTGGTTTTGTACCAATTTCCTCCAGCAAAGTATATCTTCTGTTGGTGCCGAAAAGCGCTCTTACTTCAGAACTCTTATCATTCATATCACCAAATTTCATTGCCCCTGTAGAACATGCATCCACACAAGCGGTAGAGAATTCCCCATCTCTGATGACTCTTCCTTCTTTCTTAGCTTCCAGAATAACATTCTGTGTCATTTGAATACACATCGAACATTTTTCCATAACCCCTCTCGTTCTTGTTACAACATCAGGATTCAAGACCATTCTGCCAAGATCATTATTTTGGTTAAAGTCGAATTTATCGTTAAGGTTATAAGTAAACCAGTTGAATCTTCTTACTTTATAAGGACAGTTGTTGGCACAATACCTGGTACCGATACATCTGTTATAAGCCATTTGATTCTGCCCCTGCTTACCGTGGGAAGTTGCTGCCACAGGACATACCGTTTCACATGGAGCATGGTTACAGTGCTGACACATTACCGGCTGGAAAATCACATCTGGATTCGTCGCAGGATGGTTTAATATTCCACTTTCTTTATCCAGGAAATGACCATACATTCCAGGTACATTTAGATCTGCCGTAACAGCTTCTTCCTGAGAAAGTTTACCGTCTTTATTTAAATCAATATGAGCGGGAATATCTGTAGTATAATACCGGTCAATTCTTAACCAGAACATATCTCTCGACATTCTTACTTCATCTTTACCAACGACAGGTACGTTATTTTCTGCCTGACAGGCGATAATACATGCACCACAACCCGTACAAGAGTTTAAGTCGACTGATAAGTTAAAGTGAGGCCCATCGGTATCATCAAATGCATCCCAAAGGTCAATTTTTCCTGCAGCCGTAGCTTCTCCTCCGATTGTATGATATTCCAACGGTTTGTTCCATCCTAGTTTTTCGTCATCAAATTTTACGTTTAAGAAAGTATCCAAAAGAACTTCTCTCGCGATTTCATAACGACCCATCAGGGTATTTTGCAACTGCATTCCTGCAAATTCGTGCTCTTTGCCAGTGTTCTCAATTTTAACATCTGATAAAATTAAGTTTGAACCGTCAAAAATAGGATAAGCATTCACACCGGTTTCGGCAACTTTTCCTGAATTCTTTTTACCGTATCCTAATGCCAGTCCTACTGCTCCATCAGCCTGACCTGGTTGGATATATACAGGAACATCTTTAATACTAACACCGTTCACCGTAAGGTTAACTACCGAACCATCCAACTGCATTCTTCCGTTCAGATCATTTTTGATTCCTAATCTTGCAGCGTCTTTTGGCGAAATGGTTAAATAATTATCCCAGGTCATTCGGGTAATCGGGTCTGGCAATTCCTGTAACCATGGATTATTCGCCTGAGTTCCGTCTCCTATGGCTGTTTTGGTGTACAATACCAATTCCAGATCAGAGGCTTTGAAACCTGTCAATTCAGAAATGGCCTTTGCAGCATCTCCGCCGGCATATGAAAGCGTAGTCGTATTGCCGCCATCGACAACTCCGCTATAAAGCGCTTTATTGAAAGGAGTACCACCAATTAAAGTAGCAGCATTTGCTTTCAGATAATCATAATAATTATTGTTCGGGCTGTCTTTTCCATTCATCCAAACCAACAGCGATTCTTCAATCTGTCTTGATTTAAATATCTTTTGAATGGTCGGCTGCATCAAAGTATAAACACCAGTTTGCGGCGCCATATCTCCCCAGCTTTCTAACCAGTTCGCCACCGGAATAACAGCTTTCGCTGCCTTATACATTTCGTTTTTCTTATCTGCTACTGCGATAACATAAGGTACTTTTTCCAGAGATTTTCTGAATTCTTCACCTTTATTATTAGAATAAATCGGGTTGACATTATTGGCGATCAATACACCGACCTGTCCCGAATTCATCCATCCTAAAAACTCCTGATATCTTGCACCGTCAAACTCTTTTAAGAAGTTCGCTTTTCCGGTGAAAGCATTGGAGGCTAATTTCTGATTAATTAAATTGGCTAAAACATGAGCTGCTTTAGAACCGTCAGCGAAAACAACAGCGTTGCTTCCTTTTGCCTGTAATTCTTTTACAATCTCGCCTGCTTCTTTGCTTACGCTTCCTCCGTTAAGTCCGTTATAAACTTCTACTAAAACTTTATTTACAGCACTAGGCTTAAGTCTAACTCTTGTATCAGCATTGGCTCCGGTCAAAGTCATGTTGGATTCTACCTGAATGTGTCTCAACATATCCGGACCTGGTTTTCTTGCTGCGGCGTAAGAAGTTTCTAAAGAACCTCCGTTAAATTCCCCTAAGAAATCAGCCTGGAAAGAAACCACCAATTGGGTTTTCGATAAATCATATACCGGCAAAGATCTCTGCCCGAATACTTCCTGCGCTGCATCTAAAGCCGCACTGTGTGGAATCGCGTCGTACGTTACGAGTTCTGCTGTTGGATATTTTGCTTTGAAATCACCAAATAACTTTTTGAAAGTCGGTGAAGGGAATGAATGCGATAAAACAACGATTTTCTTTCCTCCAGCTTGCGCCTCAGTTAAACCTTTTAAAACAAAACCGTCTACTTTATCGAAAGTTTCATCTTGCCCGTCTAGTTTTGGCTGTTTAACTTTATCGTTATCATATAATGAAAGAACTGCAGCCTGAGCTCTTGCACTTGTTTTACCTAAATCTTTTGCAGACGGATTCGGTTCAATTTTAATTGGCCGGCCTTCTCTGGTTTTAACTAAAACACTTGCAAAATCGAAACCGTCGAAATAAGTGGAGGCATAATAGTTAGGAACCCCCGGAATAATTTCGTGTGGCTTTACCACATAAGGAATTGTTTTGATTACCGGCGCTTCACAAGCTGCTAATGTTACCGCCGCCGTAGAAAATCCTAAAAGTTTTAAGAAATCCCGTCTTGAAGGTCCTGATTCAGTTGATTGATTTCCGTCCGGCTTTTCACCCACCGGAATTTCAGTCTGAAATTCTTTTCGAGCCAACTTACCGTTTAAGCTCGGGTCCTTCAGTTCTTGAATACTTCTGAATTGTATTTTATTTGAAGCCATTGATACTTCTAATTTTTGTTATTAATAATGACATTTACCACACTCAAGACCTCCAATTGCATCTACAGTGATTTTCGCACCTGACCCATACTGTTTTTTCAGTTTGTCATGTAGATTTTTGAAGTACTCTTTATTATAACCATTGTTCATATCTACCTCAGTAGTTCTGTGACATTCGATACACCAGCCCATCGTGAAATCATTGGCCATTTGTACCACATTCATGGTATCCACCTGTCCGTGACAAGCTTTACAAACGACATCGATTTTCGCATTAGGGTTTTTCTGATTGTAAGAATTAAGAATGGCCTGTTCTCCTGCCACAACGTGCTGTGCGTGGTTAAAGTAAACAAAATCCGGCATATTGTGAATTCTCGTCCATTCTACAGGTTGTGTTTTACCCGTATATTTCTGCGAAGAAGGATCCCATCCGGTGGCAGCATATATCTTCTGTATTTCACCGTCATAGAACGCTTTGTCTTTTCCTGGCTCCATATACTTCCCGTTATATTCGGAAATCGTTCGGTGACAGTTCATACACACATTCATAGATGGAATTTCGGAAACCTTACCGTATTTCGCTGAAGAATGACAAAGCTGACAGTCGATTTTGTTTTCACCTGCATGGATTTTGTGAGAGAAATAAATCGGCTGTTCCGGTTTATACCCTTTGTAAACCCCAATCCACATCAACCAGTTCCACAATCCGTACGCAGCAAATATGCCTAAAAGCACTAAGATTCCTTTACCGATGTAATCATATTTTCTATAGAGATCTCCAAAAGAAACCGCTCGGGTAGCATTCAATCCTGTTAATTCGTCTGTTTGCTGCAGCTTAACCAATTGCTTTAATTTCAAAAGCAGCCAAATCAAAAGACCGCCAATCGCCAAAAGGGAAAGCAGAATAATTTTTGAATTCATCGACTGCATTTTTGCCGCCTCTAAAGCAGCAACCGAATTGGTATCTGCCGCTCCTGCTCCAGTTGCTTCTGCTGCAGGTTCCGGCGCCGGTGGATTTGAAGTATACGCTAAAATATCATCAATTTCCTGATCCGTTAGATTAGGAAATGCTGTCATTTCAGTTTTATTGAATTTTTCGAAAATTTCGTTTGCGTACTTATCGCCTGATGCTCTTAAAGCTTTATTGTCTTTAATCCACTTATGAAGCCAATCAGTGTCTAAATTCTGCTCCTTTTTAATCAAGTCTACTATGCCTCCTAAAGCCGGACCAACAAGCTGTTTATCCAGTGCGTGACAGGCGGTACAATTTGCTTTAAAAAGCTTTTCACCATTCTTAGCATCTCCTTGAGCGTAAATAGAAGCACTGGTCGACAGCAATAGACCTATTGCGATGAGACCTCTTTTGTAATGCTTTCTCCAACTAATCATTTATAAAATCTTGGGTTAGTAAATTATATTGAGTTTACTTTCAACTTGGCAAAAATAAGGTTTTTAAGATAAATTTAACAGCCGTTGTAATTGCCATTATGTCATTTTGCCTAATTTGTAATGCTTCTAAATAACAAATGTTGGTATAATTTTTATTTGTTTTAAATTTGCTGAAAATAATATTTAATGAAATCATTTTTTAAAATAATTGCGCTCTTTACCTTATTGTCCTCAAACATCTTTGAAGCACAGCAAGTTGTGACCAAAGATACCATCTCCGGAACCCCCCTTTCCATCATGATGGACCAAAAAGTAAGTGATTTATTGCGAAGTGTTGAAGATAAGTGCACCACCAATACAAGCGCATCCCCGACAAATTCGGAAAACGAATATTCCGATAATTCTGGAAAAACAACAATTCCTAAAATAACGGTACCCGAAAAGGAACTTACCAACGCAGAAATTTGCCGTAAAAATCCGAGAATCATGGGTTTCAAAATTCAACTCGCAGTCGTGAAAAGCAATGAAGAAGCCAGAGAAGTCGGAATGTTTTTCAGAAGAAGATTCCCGAATATGAAAGTGGAAACAGATGCTTCTTTACGACCAAACTATAAGGTACTGGCCGGAAGTTATTTCACCAGACAAAGTGCCGCCGGTGATTTAGCACAGATCAAAAAGTTTTTCAAAGACGCAGTGGCGGTTCAATACCGCGTTTTCTGTGTAGAAGCAAAATAACATTATTATAATAAATAAAAGCCGCCTCCAATATGGAAAGCGGCTTTTTTATGCGGAAAGGTTTTCACACCAGTCCGTTGTTTGCATTTAGTTCTTTACCAACAAACGGAATCCTTCTCCGTGTACGTTGATGATTTCCAAACCATCGTCTTCTTTCAGCAACTTCCTAAGTTTGGCAATATAAACATCCATACTTCTGGCGGTGAAATAATTTTCTTTCTTCCAGATCTTTCTTAAAGCCAAATCTCTCGGCATAAAATCGTTTCTGTGCTGACACAGCAATTTCAGCAGTTCATTTTCTTTTGGTGAAAGCTTGTACTCGTTATCATTCACTCTTAACTGACGCAACATCGAATCGAAGAAAATATTACTGATCTTAAACTGTTCCTGCTCATCATTTTCTGTCGTAGCACTTCTCTGCAGAATCGCTTTGATTTTATATAATAAAAGCTCCGTATCAAATGGCTTCGTGATATAATCATCAGCGCCCAACTGATATCCTTTCAAAATATCTTCACGCATATTTCTTGCGGTAAGGAAAATAATCGGTATGTTTTTATCGATTCTTTTGACATCTTCTGCCAAACTAAATCCATCTTTCTTCGGCATCATCACATCGAAAATACAAATATCGAATTCGTTTTCCGTAAATTCCTTTAGACCCTGTTCGCCATCTGTAGCCAAGGTTACTTCAAAATTATTTATCGATAAATAATCTTTTAAAACCGCACCAAAACTTTGGTCGTCTTCTACTAATAAGATTCTGTTGCTCATAATTTTTTGTATTTACTGTTCTAAGGTTCTCACCTCAATTTTTTTTTTAAGAATATCCTGCTGAGTTTATATGTATTTTAAACATTCATCGGCAGTTTTATCGTAAAGGTACTTCCCTTATCTTTTTGAGAATCTACGATAACAAGGCCTTTGTGTAATTCCACTATTTTTTTCACGTAGGAGAGGCCAAGCCCCTGCCCTTTCACATTATGAATATTGCCGGTTTCTTCCCGAAAGAATTTTTCGAAAATCCGCAACTTATTCTCCGTTTCCATTCCCATTCCTTTATCAGAAATTTCAATCACGTACCAGTTGCCCTCATTTCTGGTCATTACTTTAATCTCAGGAGCATCAGGCGAATATTTATTGGCATTATCTAATAAATTGACCAGCGCATTGGAGATATGAAACTCATCAATTCTGAACTTGTACCGTTCGGCATTAAATTCCTGGGTTAAGGTTCCGTGTCTCTGAGCCACGATCAAACCAAAAGACTCTGTTGTTCTCTTGATTAAGGCCCGGACATCAGTCTCCTTTAAAAATAAATTGACTTCATTCCGTTCCAGTTTCGACATATTCAAAACGTTCTCGACCTGCTTTTTCATCCGCAGATTTTCCTGCTTGATCAGACCGGAATAGTATTTTACTTTATCGGGATTGGTCGCAATTTTATCGTTCGCCAAAGAATCAGTCGCCACAGAGATTGTTGCCAAAGGAGTTTTGAACTCATGCGACATATTATTAATAAAGTCAGTTTTGATATCTGCAATTTTTTTCTGACGCATCATATAATTAATAGAGATAATATAAATCCCCAAAATCGTCAGCAAAGACATAAAGGTCCCCAACAGCATGGGTAAATTATTTTTCGCCAGGGAATAGTCTTTCCGCGGGAAAACTACTGCCAAAGTGTATAAGGGCCTTTCCTTACTATCGGTAAAAAGTGGATAGGTATAATTGTTTTTTTCTTTTTGATCAGCGAAAGTAGCATTGACAACTTTTGTCATTTTATTGTTTCGATCCATCACCGCAAATCCAAAACTCGTATCGAGACCATTTAATTTCAACTCTTTGGCCAAAACAGAGTCTAAGGTTTTTGCATCAACCCTTTTATCAATCGGCAGATTCGAGGCACTCAGTTTTGCAAATTCCCGTAAAGCGTACGTATTATTATTAATATCCTTGCTCATCTGCGCCGTGAGCGGCTCTGAGCTGTTCGGCCCTTTATTGATTTTCAGAATCCCTTCATCGGTGTACAGTTTCGTCAATTTCAAACTGTCGCCTTTCTGCGAAATGGGAAAGTTTTGATTTTCTACAATGCTTTTCTGAAACGTAAGAGTTGACGTATTGGCAGAATCAGAGTTCTGCTGAATATAGGTTTGGGTAGGCTGATTGCTGCTGTCAACAACATTTTTACCGAAATTTTTAAAATCCTGGTTCAGATATTTATCTACTTCAAGCTGCGAAACTTTTAAGGCAGAAGATTCCAAAGAAGAATATACCTTATTGGAAAAATCCTGATTGAGCGCGCTGTATAATTCCTTGATCCAATACAATTGCAAAGTGACGAAGACGATCATCGAAATGGTCATCAATACAGATATGAACGGAATAAACTTATTGTTCATTATTTCTTTTTAAAAATGAATTGTTAAAATTAGTCATTTTAAGAATATAATAACAAAAGAAAGGCCAAAATATTGTGTTTAATTTCACAAAACACTTTTATTTAACAAAATATACTGAATCCTCTGTTTTTTATTCCATTTCACGGCTTTTCTATTAAAAAACGATATATTTGATAAAAATCAAATAATGAAAACGAAAATAATTTTTAATAAAGATGACAATTCTGCTTCCATTTATATCATGACGATTTTTCACACTTCCGTTGATAAAGTCTGGAATCACTTTACGCAGGCCGAATTACTTGATCAATGGTGGGCGCCAAAACCCTGGAAATGCAAAACTTTGAAAATGAATTTTCAGCCGGAAGGAATTTGGAATTACACGATGATCGGTCCGGAAAATGAGAAAAGTTTCAGCGGAGTGCAGTTTCATGAAATAAATTTCCACCGCTGTTTCGACTATTCTGCGTTTTTTACTGATGAAAACGGATCTCTAGACAGCAAATTCGCGCCAAGCAATTGGTTAATCGGCTTCACCGGCGTGGAAGAAGGAACGAAATTAACGGTAAACATTCATTTTAAAACAACGGAAGACATGGCAACCCTTTTAGAAATGGGCTTTGAAGACGGTTTCAAAATGGGACTTCATCAGCTGGAAGATTTACTGAATAAAAAAGACTGATTTCAAAAAACCAGTCTTTTATTTGTTTTAAAAAAGTTCTTCATCAATAAAATATTGAATAATCGCTTTCTTCATGAGAATCTGCTGCTCATTCGGTTTCAGCTCCGGGAGAGCAGTCACTTCATCGAAATGCGGATATCCGTCATCGTCGTAATGCGAAAATTTGTAATATCCAAAAGGTTCGAGTAAACGGCAAACTGCGATATGCAGAATATTCAGTTTATCATCTTTCGTATATTTCTGTTGGCCGCTGCCTAATTCCTGCACCCCGATCAAAAATAAAATCGTGTCGATCTGCGGATGTTTATCGGTATCGAAGGTTTTTACGAAAAACTCTTCGACTTCTGCCCATAGCTGGCTTTCTGATTTACTTTCCATCAATTTTATTTTCTAATTTCATTAAAAACGCATATTCAAAAGCATCTTCTTTTAAAGATTCAAACCTTCCGCTGGCTCCGCCGTGACCGGAACTCATATCGGTTTTGAAAACCAGCATATTGTCATCGGTTTTCAGTTCCCGAAGTCTGGCCGTCCATTTTGCAGGTTCCCAATACTGAACCTGTGAATCGTGCAGACCCGTTGTGATCAAAATATGGGGATATTTCTTGGCCTCAATATTATCATAAGGAGAATACGATTTCATATAATGGTAATATTCCTTCTCTGTCGGATTTCCCCATTCATCAAATTCGCCGGTGGTCAAAGGAATTGTTTCGTCTAACATGGTGGTTACCACATCCACAAAAGGTACCTGCGCCACAATTCCGTTGAAAAGTTCCGGCTCCATATTGATCACTGCACCCATTAAAAGTCCGCCCGCACTGCCACCCATCGCATAAAGATGTTTTGGGGAAGTGTAATGTTCTTCCACCAGAAACTTTGCAGCATCGATGAAATCATAAAATGTATTTTTCTTTTGAAGCATTTTTCCGTCTTCATACCATTCTCTGCCCATATATTCTCCGCCTCGGATGTGGGCAATCGCATAGATAAAACCACGGTTCAGAAGTGAAAGCCGTACATTAGAAAAACTGGCATCGATGGTAAGCCCATAACTTCCGTAGCCGTAAAGCAATAAGGGAGTTTCTGCAGATTTCACGGTGTCTTTATGATAAACCACAGAAATCGGAACTTTTTTTCCATCTCTGGCAGGCGCCCAAATTCTTTCTGAAATATAATTTTCCGGTAAAAAATCACCGCCCAATACTTCCTGCTGTTTCAGGAGTTTGGTGGTTTTTTCTTTCATATCGTATTCGAAAGTAGAACTTGGCTGAGTTAAAGAGGTATAACCAAAACGAAGTTTCTCGGTATCGAATTCCAAATTTAACCCAATATAAGCCGTATAAGTAGGATCTGAAAAAGGCAGATAATGGAAATCATTATTTTGGGTGTCGATAATTTTCAGCTGCAAAAGTCCCTCGATCCTTTCCTCCAGAACCAAATATTTTTTGAAAATCTCGAAACCTTCCAGCAAAACTTCTTCCCGATGCGCAATCACTTCAACCCAGTTTTCAATTCCGGGATGAGCAACTTTAGTTTTTACAATTTTAAAATTCGTCGCTTCATCTGCATTGGTAATAATATAAAACTCATCTTCAAAATGTTCTACCGAATATTCCAGATCATCAATTCTCGGCTGAATAATCTGCCAATCTGCCATGACATCATCTGCAGGAATAAAACGCTGCTCATCAGAAATCGTGCTCGAACTGGAAATGAAAATATATTTTAAAGATTTGGTTTTAAAAACATTCACATCAAAAGTGTCGTCTTCTTCATGAAAAATCAACACATCCTGTGAAGAATCGGTTCCCAACTGATGCAGAAAAACCTGGAAGGCACGCAAACTCTCATCTTTTCTGATGTAGAAAATATGCTTGTTATCATTGGCCCAAACTGCCTTTCCTGTCGTATTAGGAATCTGATCCTGTAGGATTTCGCCAGTTTCAAGATTTTTGAAATTAATAGTATAAATTCTTCGACCCATATTGTCAGAAGAATAACTCATTAATTGATTGTCCGGTGAAACTGCTACACTGCCCACTTCGAAAAACTTCTGACCTTCTGCTAGAATATTCACATCCAGCAATAATTCTTCTTTATTTTCTAAAGTCTGAAATTTTCTGGTAAATAAAGGATGTTCTTTGCCTTTCTCATACCGAACGATATACCAGTATTCATTAAAAAAATAAGGAAGCGATTCATCATCTTTTTTATACCGGGCTTTCATTTCATCAAAAAGCTGCTGCTGAAAATCTTCGGTGTCTTTCATTACCGCATCGGCATATGCATTCTCTTCTTCCAGATAGTGCATCACTTCTGGATTCTCCCTTTCGTTCAGCCAAAAATAAGAATCGTCTCTCCGGTCATTATGGATTTCCAGAGTTTTCGGTATTTTTTTAGCTTTTGGAGGAAGCCTGCTTTCGGAGATTTGTTCTTTATTGATAGAATCAGGATTGCTCATCTAAAGTTTTCATTAAAATATAAAAAACCGACTTAATCTTAGAAAAAGGCGGTTTTTTGATTATGTTATTTAAATCCGAAGAAATTATTTCTCCAAATTTCTGATATATTTTTCAATTGCCATGGTCATTGATGGCGTTTCTTTGCTGGGTGCCATTACATCAACTCTTAATCCTGCATCTTTTGCTGCCTGCTCTGTCGTTGCACCGAAAACAGCAATTTTTGTCTGATCTTGTTTAAAATCTTTAAAGTTTTCTCCTAAAGATTTGATTCCCTGGCGGCTGAAGAAGACCAACATGTCGTAATCGGCAATATTAGTTTCACTCAGATCACTGCTTACTGTTTTGTACATGGTGGCTTTGGTCCAGTCAATTCCGGAAGATTCCAAAACTTTCTGAATGTCGGGGCTAAGGATATCTGAAGCCGGCAATAGATATTTCTCAGACGGGAATTTCTTGAAAAGCGGAAGCAGGTCGGCAAAAGTCCGCTCACCAAACGCAATTTTTCTTTTTCTATAAACAATATGCTTTTGCAAATAGTTGGCAATGGCCTCTGACTGGCAAATATACCGCATAGAATCAGGCACCGCAAAGCGCATTTCTTCGGCAAGACGGAAATAGTGGTCGATCGCATTTTTACTGGTAAAAATTATACCGGTATATTGCGACAGATCAATTTTCTGCGTTCTGAGTTCTTTCGCATCTACTCCTTCCACATGAATAAAAGGCTTGAAATCTATTCTGATTTTTTCCTTTCGGGCAATTTCCAGATATGGAGAAGATTCATTTGGTGCGGGCTGTGAAACCAATATAGATTTAATTTTCATCATTAAAATTTCTTAAAGATATAATACTTTCCATAGAACCAAAATAGGCGCGAATTGGAGGGTGCAAATATACAAAAATTTATAATACCACTTTTCCGGTAACAGATGACCGGGAGAGAGCAGATAAAAGAAAATTTTAAATATAAAAACACCGATAAAACCTATAAAATAATAATCAAACAACTGTAAATCACTTACTTCATAAAAATACTGATAAACACACAAAGCCATTAACACAAATGAAAGCATAAAATAAAACTTCGAGGCAGTGAACTGAAAAAGCGCCCATCTTTTCATACTTCCGGTACCTGCATAAAAAACATAGGACAAGGTACTTTTAAGACCATAAAATGCAGAGAGTGAAAAAAGAGTGAAGCCAAACTTGTTCAGCTCATATCCAAAGAAATGAATATCACTGATTTTTTTCGGAACAATGGGAACCGACCTCGAAATCAGCGCAGCAAACAAAAGCGTAAAAACCACTCCAATAATCAGCCAGCTCAAAAAATTATTAGAAGAATCCTCGAATTTCTGCATCAAAAAGACCCTCACCGAAGAATCACGGTGAAGATACAAAAGCATGAAAACATAAAGCAATATACAACCGACGATGATAAATACCACCCAATCGTTTTGCTGCACAATTCTTACCAAAAGTAATTTTTTGCAAAATTAAGAATATTAAAGGAGATGTTCAGAAAAATTAAGCCTATTTAATTTGGAATTAATCTTGATGCTCTAAATCAGCCTTTAATAATAACGGCGGAAAAGTTTATCTTTGCACCTTAAAATTTAAGATGAAAAAACTCGTCATCATTCCAACTTATAATGAGAAGGAAAATATTGAAAATATAATTTCTACAGTTTTTGCGCTGAAGGAGGATTTTCATGTCTTGATTGTAGATGATTCATCACCCGACGGAACAGCAGATATTGTAAAAAAACTGCAGAGCACCTATCCCGACCAACTCCATTTAATCATAAGAAAAATAAAAGATGGTCTGGGAAAAGCTTATATCCATGGATTCAAATGGGCTTTGCAAAACAACTACGATTACATTTTCGAAATGGATGCCGATTTCTCGCATAATCCAGCTGATTTAAAAAAACTGTTTGAAGCCTGCAAAAATGCGGACATGAGCATCGGCTCCAGATATTCAAAGGGAGTAAATGTCGTCAACTGGCCGATGGGAAGAGTACTGCTCTCCTATTTTGCTTCAAAATATGTTCGGATGATTTTGGGAATTCCCATTCATGACACCACCGCTGGATTCGTTTGTTTCTCACGAAAAGTCTTGGAAGAAATAGGTCTGGATAAAATCAAATTAAAAGGCTATGGCTTTCAGATTGAAATGAAATTCCGTGCGGTTAAAAAAGGATTTAAAGTCGCAGAAGTCCCTATCATATTCACCAACAGAGAATTGGGCGTAAGCAAGATGAATGGCGGAATTATTCATGAAGCCGTTTTCGGTGTTTTAAATTTAAAGTGGAAATCGATGATCGGTAAATTATGAGAAAAGGAATAGTGGTGATTTTTTCATTTTTAATGTTGGCTTGTTCAGAACTCATCGACAAACCGAAAAACCTTGTACCCAAAGACACCATGGCCGAATTGCTGGCCGAATTTGCAATGAATGAGCAATTGACTGTGGTTGTAGAAAATGTTAATTTAGATAACGCAACCCGGTATGCGCTTCAACAAAAGAAAATCAAAGGAAACGATTTTGTTGAAAGCTATAAATACTACACCGCCACCGGAGAAATAGAAAAAATAGTAGACAACGCTCAGGATATCGTTTTAAACAAAGATCCTGCCGCGAAAATCTATATCGAAAAGAAATTAAAAGAAAATAAAAACTTACCTGCATTTGCAAGATAATATGAAGTCCCCATTTTTCGAAATCAACAATACCACGACCGGTAAAGCAAGAGCCGGCACCATCATTACAGACCACGGCACGATAGAAACACCGATTTTCATGCCGGTAGGAACAGTCGCCTCTGTAAAAACCGTTCACCAGCGGGAACTAAAAGATGACATCAAAGCGCAGATTATTTTAGGAAATACCTATCACCTCAATCTTCGCCCGAAAATGGACATCATGCAGCAGGCAGGCGGTTTGCATAAATTCATGAACTGGGAATTGCCCATCCTCACCGATTCTGGCGGCTATCAGGTATTTTCTTTATCAAAATCAAGAAAATTAAATGAGGCCGGTGTGAAATTTAAATCCCATATCGATGGAAGCGCTCATTTTATCTCGCCCGAAATTTCAATGGAAATCCAGCGACAGATCGGCGCAGATATTTTCATGGCTTTTGATGAATGCACGCCTTATCCCTGCGAATATAATTTAGCGAAAAAGTCAATGGAAATGACGCACCGCTGGCTAAAAAGATGTATCAAATGGACGGATGAAAATCCTGAAATTTATGGACACAAACAACACCTTTTTCCAATCGTACAAGGCTCCACTTACGCTGATTTAAGAAAAAAATCCGCAGAATTTATTTCGGAACAAAACGCTGTAGGAAACGCAATTGGCGGACTTTCTGTAGGAGAACCCGAAGAAGAAATGTACCGAATCACCGACATTGTCACCGATATTTTGCCGGTAGAAAAACCGAGATATTTAATGGGCGTCGGAACACCGTGGAATATTTTAGAATCAATTGGTTTGGGAATCGACATGATGGATTGCGTAATGCCTACCAGAAACGCCCGAAACGCAATGTTATTCACCTGGCAAGGCGTGATGAACATGAAAAACAAAAAGTGGGAAAGTGATTTTTCACCTTTAGACGAATTCGGAACAAGCTATGTAGATTCACACTATTCGAAAGCGTATGTCCGTCATTTATTTGTGGCAAAAGAATATTTGGGAAAACAAATTGCATCGATTCATAATCTGGCTTTTTATTTAGATCTGGTTCGCGTTGCGCGCCAGCACATCATCGCCGGAGACTTCTATGAATGGAAAACTTCAATCGATCCTATCCTCAGACAAAGACTTTAAAAAAAATACGCACCGGATTTATGAAAATAATCGACCTTTATATCATCAAGAAATACCTCGGCACTTTTGGGTTCATGTTGGGGTTATTGACGATTATTATTTTGGTCATCGACGTTCAGGCAAAAGCACCAAGAATTGAGTCAAACGGATTTACCGTAACTGAATTCCTGATTGACTTTTACCCTTATTGGATTGTCAATCTCATCATTACATTCATGTCGATCCTGGTTTTTATTTCCGTTATTTTCTTTACTTCTAAGATTGCCAATAATACAGAAATCGTTGCCATCATCAGTTCGGGAGCGAGTTTTCACCGGTTTGCCCGACCTTATTTTATAACCTCAGGTGTTATTGCGGTTGCCGCTTTGCTGATCAATCATTTTATATTACCACTAGCCAACATTAAAAAGAATGAATTAGAACCTTATACTTACAGCGCGAAAAACCGAGAAGAATTCACAGGAAATGCTGAAGTTGCCACCCAACTTTCGAAGACAGAATATATTTTTATTAAAAGTTACAATAAAAAAGAGAAACGCGGTTCTGGCTTTTTCTACCAGAAATTCGATAAAAACAGAAAGTTAATTTATCAGCTGAATGCGGCAGATTTCTATTGGGAAAAAGATAAAAAGCAATTCTTAATGAGCAATTATCTTGAAAAAACTTTCCTTAAAAACGACACCGAAAAATTAGCCCAGGGAAACTCAATGACCAAAAATTTCGGGCAGACACCGGAAGAACTTTTCCCTGATGTTTTATTAGGCCAAAACAAAACAACGCCGGAACTAATCAAATTCATCAATCGGGAAAAAGAAAAAGGAAATGCGAATCTGAATAATTATCTGAATGAACTGTACCAGCGCACCTCGATGCCATTTTCGGTCATTATTCTCACCGTTTTGGGATTGGCACTTGCCTCCCAGAAAAAACGCGGAGGACTGGGAATGAATCTCGCCATAGGAATTGCCCTGGCTTTTGTGTTTGTATTTTCATTTGAAGTACTGAAAGTGGTTTCAGCCAATAAAACACTGTCACCATTGGTTGCGATGTGGCTGCCCAATTTGATCTTCGGACCGCTGGCTTTATATCTTTATTTCAAAAGAGCCAATCAGTAAAGAAGCGCAATTTCTTTATGAAAGAATTTCTGCAATCCATCATGTTCTAACTCCACCCAAAGAAACCCCTCTTTATCGACCGTTCGAATAATGCCATTTTGTCTTGATTGACCCATTTCAAAAACAGAGATCAAATCCTTTCGGAATAACCTGTCATTCAGTTTTTCAAGCACCGATTCCTCAGAAACTTCCTTTGTCAAATTTTCAACCAAATACTCATGAAGTGCTTCCGTTAAAATTTCAAGATTGAATCGAATTCCCGTTTGAGTAAGGAGTGATCCTGCTTTCGGAAGATGTTTAAAGTTTTCTTCCAAAACATTCAGCCCAAATCCGATCAGAAAATAGGGTTTCCCTTTCATCATTTTCTTTTCAATTAAAATACCGGAAACCTTTTTGTTTTTAATGATAATATCATTTGGCCATTTAATTTCAACGGCATGTTTTGTCAGAATGGCAAGAAAATCAGCCAATACTTCAGCGGTATGAAAATTGAATAAATGATTGGGTAATTTAATGAGTTCATCGGGAACTGCAACAGAATAAGCAAGACTTAAATTGTGGCCGGATTCCCAGGAATTACCATACTGCCCTTTGCCTTTGGTTTGATTAAAAGTGTAAACGGCTTGTATATCAAGAGTGTCATAAGAAATAAATTTCTCAATTTCATCGTGGGTGGAAGAACATTCTTTAAGGTACAACAAGCACATCATTTATGAAAACTTTAAGAGTTAGATTTGGTAAATTTGAGACTATTTAAATAAAAAAACAATAAATTTGCAGATTATACAAAATTTTTAATGAACAAAATCACAGAAAAGCAGCTACTAATCGACAAAATTGTAGAAGCAATACAAGATACAAAAGGGGAAGACATTATGATCTTCGACTTATCAAACATCGAAAATTCGGTAGCACAAACATTCGTCATCTGCACCGGAAACTCTAATACCCAAGTTTCAGCTATTTCAGGAAATATCCAAAAAAAGGTTCGGAATGACTTGCAGGATCGCCCTTGGCATGTAGAAGGAAGTGAAAACTCACTGTGGGTTTTACTGGATTATGTCTCCGTCGTGGTGCATGTATTCCAGCGGGAAACCAGAGAATACTATGATATAGAGGAACTCTGGGGAGATGCAAAAATAACCAAAATCGAAAATTAATTACTGATAGTTGACGAAAACAATTTTTCGCCAAAACTTTTATAAAAAGATATGAACAACAATAAAGGATTTAACTGGTTTTTCCCAATCGCGATTATAGCCATTTTACTCTTTTTCTTTTCGAATATGAATGGGGATTCCTCAGCAAATTCATTAGACGAAGAAGGGTTCTATACCTTAATGACAGAGGGGAAAGTTCAGAATGTACTCATTTATAAAGATACCGAAAAGGCTGATGTTTTTCTTACACCAGCAGCTAAAAAAGCATTAGATTCGAAGCAGGTTGCAAAAGAAAGAAGTCCTTTTTCGGCATTTGACTTTTCTCCAAAACCAGACTATACAATCAGTTTCGGAGATTTACAGCTTTTCCTGGAGAAATTTGATAAAATCAAACAGGATAACCCCGCGATAGTTACTAAAAAAGACTACGGCATTGGCAAAAATCCGATGACCGAGTTACTGTTTACTGCAATATTCTGGATCGCAATCATGGCGCTTTTCTATTTTGTGATTTTCCGCAAAATGATGGGCGGCGGTGGCGGCGGTGGCGGTGGCCAAATTTTCTCCATCGGAAAATCCAAAGCTAAACTTTTCGACGAAAAAGATAAAGTGCAGGTTTCCTTTAAAGATGTCGCAGGCTTAGAAGGCGCGAAAGAAGAAGTTCAGGAAGTGGTAGACTTCTTGAAAAACTCTGAAAAATACACCAAATTAGGTGGAAAGATTCCAAAAGGAGTATTGTTAGTCGGTCCTCCGGGAACAGGTAAAACCCTTTTAGCAAAAGCTGTTGCAGGGGAAGCGAAAGTTCCCTTCTTCTCCCTTTCAGGTTCTGATTTTGTGGAGATGTTTGTAGGAGTTGGAGCGTCCAGAGTAAGAGATTTATTTGCTCAGGCAAAAGCGAAATCACCGGCAATTATTTTTATTGATGAGATTGATGCCATTGGTAGAGCCAGAGGAAAAGGAAACATGACTGGTGGAAATGATGAAAGAGAAAACACATTAAACCAATTGCTTACCGAAATGGACGGTTTTGGAACCGACACCAACGTAATCATCATGGCGGCAACCAACAGAGCCGATATTCTGGATAAAGCATTGATGAGAGCAGGTCGTTTTGACCGTTCGATTTATGTGGACCTACCGGAATTACACGAAAGAAGAGAAATCTTCGATGTGCATTTGGCGAAAATAAAATTGGAACCCAATATCGACAGAGAGTTTTTAGCAAAACAAACTCCCGGATTTAGTGGTGCCGATATCGCAAACCTTTGTAATGAAGCCGCACTAATTGCAGCAAGAAATTCACACGAAGCCGTTACAAAGCAAGATTTCTTAGACGCTGTTGACAGAATCATCGGTGGACTGGAAAAGAAAAACAAAGCGATTAAGCCATCTGAAAAAAGAAGGGTCGCTTATCATGAAGCAGGACACGCAACAATTTCCTGGCTGGTAGAACACGCAGCACCATTACTGAAAGTCACCATCGTACCGAGAGGCCGTTCATTAGGCGCAGCCTGGTACCTGCCGGATGAAAGGCAATTGACGACCACTGAACAAATGAACGATGAACTGTGCGCTACATTGGGTGGTAGAGCTGCAGAGCAGACCATCTTCGGAAATATTTCTACAGGCGCGCTTTCTGATTTGGAAAGAGTAACCAAGCAGGCACAGGCAATGGTAACCATTTATGGTCTGAATGAGAAAGTCGGAAATATCTCCTACTATGACAGCACCGGCCAATCTGAATACAGTTTCGGAAAACCTTACTCAGAGCAGACTGCCAAAATGATTGATGAAGAAATTTCTAAAATCATTGAGACCCAGTACCAAAGAGCATTGCAAATTTTAAGAGATAATAAAGATAAGCTGGATGCGCTTGCCACAAAACTTCTCGAGAAAGAAGTAATCTTCCGCGAAGACTTAGAAGAGGTATTCGGCGACAGAGCATGGGATCCGGAATTAACTGAACATCCTGTTTCCAATAGCCACAAGGCGAAAACTCCAGTGGAGGAAGCAGAGGTTATCGCACCGGAATCCAATACGCAACTTTAATAAAATTAAATCCTGATTATTTAAATTCATATAAATAATCAGGATTTTTGTATTTAATTGATTAAGTAAACAAATATTTTCTATTTTTGTAGAACAATCGCATAATTAAGAGGAATTGAGTCTATTTAAAAAATTGGTCGGAAAAATACTGAATCAACCTGAAGAGGATGACGAGCAGGATTTGATTAAACTTGGAGATCAGTTGAAAAACGCTGACCTCGACTATAAGTTTGCTCAATTATTTACCCATTCCGGAGGTTTTTTCAACTATTGTGCAGACGAAGCAGAAGCGCTGCAGACTTTGAACCACATTCTCAAAATAGAAAGCGTAAAATCTGTTTTCTGCTGGGACAATGATTTAAAAAATTTCCTTGATGTAATTAATGTCCCTTATACTACCGAACTCGAATTGTTTAATGACTGCGCTTTTATCACTTGCGAATATTTAATCGCTTATGATGGCCGGATCATGCTTTCGCACAATAACATTCTGCATTATCACTCGTCACGGTTACCGGAAAAAGTAATCATCATGGCAAACGTGTCCCAAATTGTGACGAACCTGAATGACGCGATGAGCAAAATCAAACGCAACGGAAATATTAGAAACCTTACTTCAATCAGTGGAAGTAATTCTAAATTAGACACTCCGAACAAAGACAATACAAAACTTTTCTTACTTTTGCTCGAAGATTAAGCTCTTCGGATAAAGGATCTTTTACAATGCATATTTTCATCAATATTTAATCATATCAATTTTGGATAAAAATTTAGTGCTGCGACTTTTCGGTGGTCTTCTATACGGTTTGGTCGTTGTTCTCTGTACTACCTCATTGGGGGCAGAATTCATTAATGGTTTCTCGCCGGGTCTTGTTCAGCAACAAAATCTTTATTACGGCTTAATCACTTTTTTCCTTTTCATGGGCGCATGGGAATGCGTGAGGATGATGAAGTTCGATCCGAAAGGCTGGGAAAAATGGGTGGTTTTCCCGTTGATTCTTTTTGTGTTTTATCAGTTATTTTCCAAAAGGTATTTCAATCACGGTTTTTATTTCAATTTTAATTTATCCGAAATTTTGGCCATTGTACTGATAATCATTGCGGTAGTAACCTTGTTTCGTTTTCCTAAAGAACTTTATTATGACAGCGGGAAACTTATTTTTACCGTTATCTACACTGCACTTCCGTTCGGATTTGCGCTAGGTTTACCCAAGTTTTCTACCATAGAACACACCTTTACTTTAGAAGTGTTTTTCCTGTTCGTTTTAATTTGGAGCAGTGATTCATTTGCCTATTTCACAGGAAAATTTTTGGGAAAACATAAAATGGCTCCGAAAATTTCACCTAAAAAAACCTGGGAAGGATTCGCTGGCGGCGTTTTCTTCACCATCATTCTTGGCTATTTTATCGAATTAAACTACCCTGATTTAAGAGGGAATTATATCATCGTTGGATTTTTAGTTTCCGTTTTTGGTCCTTTAGGCGATTTGGTCGAAAGCCAGTTAAAGCGAACTTTCGGCGTTAAAGATTCCGGAAATGTCATTCCGGGACACGGCGGTATTTTAGATCGGTTAGACAGTTTTATTATCTGCGTACCTGTCGTATATTTGTACTTTATTTTAGAAAAATTAATATAACATGAAACTACACAAAGAATCCAAAGGAACCATAATCGTAGCGAGTCTACTTTTTGCAGTCATTGGTTTACTGTCAATTTATTTCTTAGAGATGTGGAGTTTGGCCATCATCATTCCTTTACTGATTATTTATGGATTGATCTTCTGGTTTTTCCGCGTTCCCCATCGGGATATCCTGAATCACAAAGAAAACGTAATCGCTCCGGTGGACGGGAAAGTTGTGATGATCAAGGAAGTGGATGAAGATGAATTCATCCAAGGAAAAGCCATCCAGATCTCGATTTTTATGTCACCTTTGAATGTTCATATTTGCCGCTACCCCGTTTCTGGTGAGGTTATTTATAAGAAATACCATCCCGGAAAATACTTAGTCGCCTGGCATGAAAAATCCTCCACAGAAAACGAGAGAACAACCATAGCTATAAAAAGTTTAACCAATCATACAGTGGTTTTCCGCCAGATTGCAGGTTATGTGGCAAGGCGCATTGTATTTTATTGTAATGAAGGGGATCAGGCAAAAGCCGGTCACGAATTCGGTTTTATCAAATTCGGTTCCCGCATGGATATCTTCTTACCGATCGATACAGAAATCACCTGCAAAATCGGCGACAAAACAAAAGGGGGAATTGATGTTATCGCCAAAATGAAAGAATAATTTCTGAGAAAATATACAACCTACCATCCCGGAATTTTTAATTCCGGGATTTTTTTTATACTTTTAAAGTCAATCATAAATTTTTTCTGAATGAAATCCCTTATATTATTTTTGTTTACGTTCACTTTAATGCTGACTTCCTGTAATAAACAGGGACAGGAAAACCAAATAAAAGAGCGGGAAGCAGCGCTTCTTATCAAGGAGGAGAAATTTGCTGAGAAAGAACAGGATTATGAAGCTTTGAAAATGCTGCGCGACAGTTTAAAACACCTTCCAACCGATACGATAAATGCCGTAAAAATTCCCGAAAAAATCCTCGGAAAGTGGAACGGCAAAATGATTTGCACCGAGTCTAACTGCTCAGAACACGTCATCGGCGACCTGAGAAATGACCTTTGGGAATTTACCGGAGATCATTTGAAAATTACGAATAAAAGCGGCGGTGAAAAAATATATACCGGGAAATACAACGGCTCCGAATTAAAATTAACTTCAGAAAACAATTCTCCGGCCACCAACCAGTCCGTCATTACTTTACAGCTGTCTGACCAGACGACGGGCAGAATAAAAGGCAGCCGTGAATTTACCGGCAACAACTGCATCTCGAAATTCTCTGTAGAATTAGAAAAAATCAAAAACTAAAATATGCTCACTCTCTTAAAAGTGTCTCAATTCGATCTTCCGTTAGAAGATCCGGTTCTTAAGTTTTTGGTTGTTTTAATCATCATTCTTTCGGCCCCTCTTTTACTGAATAAAATTAAGGTCCCACACCTGTTGGGGCTCATCATCGCAGGAGCAGTTGTTGGCCCGAACGGTTTCAATATACTCACGCGGGACAGCAGTATTGTCGTCACAGGAACCACCGGATTATTGTACATTATGTTTCTCGCCGGATTAGAAATTGATTTGGCAGAGTTTAAGAAAAACAAATACAAAAGCATGGGCTTTGGTGCTTATACTTTTATCATTCCTTTTATCATTGGAATCGCCGCGGCACATTTTATTATGGATTATAACTGGCTCACCTCCTTTCTGTTTGCCAGTATATTTTCTTCGCACACGCTTATATCGTATCCCTTGGTCAGCAAGCTGGGAGTTGTTAAAAACCGGGCAGTAAATGTTACCGTTGGAGGTACCGTAATCACCGATATTCTTGCCCTTTTGGTTTTAGCAATCGTTGTGGGAATGACAACCGGAGAAGTGAACGCTGCATTCTGGACCAAACTTTCTGTGGGAATCATCATTTTTGCACTGATTGTTTTAATAGGATTTCCAATCATCGGACGATGGTTTTTCAAAAAAGTAAGCGACAAAATATCGCAATACATCTTCGTATTGGTCATGATTTATTTCGCAGCACTTCTGGCTGAGCTGGCGGGGATCGAAGCGATTATTGGTGCGTTTCTGGCGGGATTGGCATTGAATAAACTGATTCCGCATTCATCTTCATTAATGAACCGCGTCGAATTTGTCGGAAATGCGATTTTTATTCCTTTCTTTCTGATAAGTGTAGGAATGCTGATTGACGTTACCGTCTTTTTCAAAGATCTGGAAACCATCAAAGTCGCCCTGCTAATGATTACCATCTCCATTGGCGGAAAGTATCTGGCTTCCATTGCGACGCAGAAAACCTTCTCCTTTACCAAACCGGAAGGCGGAATTATTTTCGGACTGAGTTCAGCTTCGGCGGCAGCTACTTTAGCCACAGTAACAGTCGGTTACAATATCATCATCGGTGAAACATATCTAGGCGAACCCATCAGATTACTCGATGAAAGTGTTCTCAATGGAAGTATTCTTCTCATCCTGATTTCGTGTACAATTTCGTCTTTTGTAACCCAGAAACATGCGGAAGAGTTGGTAAAAGCTGATAACGAAAACACCATTTCAGACAATAATCCCGAAAGAGAAAACATCTTATTGGCGGTAAACCATCTCAATACCGTAGATCCAATGACCAATCTTGCCCTGCTGATTAAATCCAAAAAAACGGCAGAAAATCTATTTGTCTTAAATATTATCAATGAAGAAAAAAATGACTCTTCAAAGAAAAACGCAGAAACTTTATTAAATAAAACAGTCGAAATCGGCGCTTCTGCAGATGTGAAAATAACGCCCATAACCCGTTATGACACTGACGTTATTGATGGAACCAACAATGTGATTAAAGAATATTCGGTCACCGATTTAATGATCGGCATCGATGCGGAAAAAGGGTTCTCACCAGGATTTATCTATAATCTATACAGTGGATACCTGAATAATAATGCCACCAATATTCTGATTTATCATGCCAGACAACCTGCATCGACTATTCAGAAATATGTGGTTATTTTGCCGGAAAACGCCACCAGGGAACCTCACTTTTTCCATGCATTATTAAAAGTTTGGAATCTGGCGCGAAATTCTGGTTCCAAAATAGAATTCTACGGAAACGATGCAACCATTGCGATGCTTGAGAAAATTAAAAAGAAAGTAAATATCGACGCCAGTTTTATTATTTTTAATGACTGGAATGAGTTGCCGAAACTCTTTGATAAAATGAAGGACGATGACGCTTTAATTTTGTTCATGGCACACCGCACGATGGTTTCTTATCAGCCGCAAATGCAGCTGGTTCCGGATTACCTGAACACTTATTTCCGCCAACGGAATTTCCTGTTGATATTTCCGGCTCACGAAGACGAAATAGAATACAGGAAAGATACGCGCGATATCGCTAATGCCGATGATTTTGTAGAAATTGGGAAAATTGTTGGGAAATTATTTAAATAAGAAACTAAAATTTAAAAACCTTTTTCTTGGTCGGCGCTTGTGGAACCTTACCCCGCAACGGCGTGAGAAGATCCATCAAGCCATTCATTTTTATTTCGTAAATGGTAGAAAGTTGCATTCCTAACTTTCCGGGTGGCATTCCCTGGCGTTGAAACCATTCTAAATAATTGATGGGTAAATCCACCAACAGAACTCCCTTATGTTTTCCAAAAGGCATTTCAGTTTTACAGATTTCTTGTAATATTTCGGGGCGCAGTTCAGGAATCATCATGATTTTTAGGAAAGATGTATTAAATACTTAGATCTATTTTCTTTTCAATTTCTTTCGGTTCAGGCATGATAATCTCTCGGTCGTTTTCTGAAAATTCATCGCGGTAAACCTGAATTAATAAAATGGTGATGGAAATTAAGATCGGTCCGAAAATTAAACCCATAAAACCAAAAAGATTGATTCCCATAATAATTCCAAATACGGTGTTAAGCGGATGAATATTTTCAAGTTTCTTTAACAAGGTAAATCTCAGCAAATTATCCGTTAATCCCACAATGACCAGACAGTACACCGCCAGTCCTAAACCCGGACCTACATTTCCTTCGGCAATCATGAAAATACAAACCGGAATATAGACGATTGCAGCTCCAACAATCGGAAGCATGGAGGCCACACAAGTCAATGCAAATAATAAAATCGCACTGGGAGCACCAAAAATAAGATAACCAATTAAGGCGATCAATCCTTGTCCAATCGAGACCACCGGGATCCCAATTGCGTTAGCCATAACCATTTTTTGAATTTTCTCACCCAATAAATTCACGTTTGCTCTCTTTAAAGGAGCTGAACTTTTCAGTAATTTTTCAAAAAGAAGTGGCTTTTCCAACATAAAATATAGGATAAAATACATCGAAGCGACAACTGTTAAAGTATTGAATGTACCACTTAGCGCCGCAGTAGAAAATTTAGCGACGTTATCTTTAAGTTTGGTTAAATTTTCATTGCTCAGGATATCAACATGGGTTTTAGCATAAATAAAATCATGAATCTTATCGATGAAAATATTGAATTTTTCCATGTAAACCGAAGCATTCCCCAATTTCTCGATAAGCAAACCTCCGATAAAATAGATAGGCAGAATCAAAACCACCAGCGTTCCCAATATAATAACCATTGAAGCGACCCAGGGTTTCCACTTCAACGTTTCCTGTAAATACAGATTATACTTTCTCGTAATAACATAAAGCGTAATCGCACCTAGAAGCGACGGCAAGAATAAGGATAGATGAAAACAGATTAATCCAGCAAGGACAACAATCAACACAAGCAAAAAAAACTGCTTGATTTTTACTTCACTGATTTGATGTTTTCTATTCGGCATAATTGATTATTAAAAAAAGCAGTGGTTTAAGACCACTGCTGTCAAATGTACAGATATTCTTTAAAATACCGAAGTTTTATTTAAATTTTCACCGTGATTGGTCGTGGCCTACCACAGAAAGCACAATAAGCGGAATACATGACTACCAGATAAAACAACATCGTGAAAACAATTCCGATTCCACATAGAAAAATGCCCGCAGCACTGATTAAGAGCCCAAGAAAACTCGATCCCAAAAATGTTCCGTAATTTTCTTTTGCAATAGAAAATGACTTGCCCAATGCCTCCGAAAAACTGGCGTTTTCAAATAATAAAATTGGATAACCTAACAGAAAGAAAGGAAGAATAAGAAATACCGGCAAAAAACACAACATCGCTGAAATGACCATCAAAATGCTGGTTATCAAAGAATACAAAATAATATTTAAAAAATTTTGTCTGAATCCGATAAACAGATCAGAGAACCTTATCGATTCCTGCAAATTGTATTTGTTGGTAATGTAAATAAGCCCTACATACAGCGGTGCAGAAAGCAAACTTACCAAACCTGAAAGGCCGGAATAAAGCCCAAATCTTGGTATCGACCATAAATTTGGAAAACTACCTTCAGAAGATTTTATTTCTTCCATCATGTCTGCAGAGTTAAAGCCTGAAATTGGCTGCACTAAGAGAGAAACAGCAAACGAAATAAGAACCGCTGCTATTGCATAAAGAAATACGCCTTTATACATTTCGAAGGCATGGGAAATAATTGCGCCCGCCGATTTTTCGGGTCCGGTCGGCTGATCAAATTCTTCAAGAGTATCCATAGTTTTATTTTTAATGTTCTCAAATTTATCATTAAAAATTTATATGGTCAAAATTTCGCAAAACATTCTACTCATTTTCTTTAAAAAACTGCTGATATAAAGTATATATCATCGCATGCCAGAAAGGAAAGGTGAGCAAAAACCCAAATCCGAACAGCAATATTCCGGATAGACTAAATAATACGGCAATCATCACCGAAATAAGAATCGTGGTGAAATCCTGTTTTAATCCTTTAAAAGTTAACTTAATGCCTTCAATGGTATTTACATTCATAAAAAACATCAGAGGAATTGAGAAAAGGGTGAGAATAATCCAGACAAGCCCCAGTATTACTAATGAGTTGGCATAAGAAAAGACAATCATCCAAAAAAGGTAAAATCCGAAAAACTTGAAGAAATCAAAACCCAGATAACCTGCGAATAAATCATTCAAACCTACTTTTTCCTTAAGATCTATTTTTCTGTAAATTTTATAAAAACCCACATTTAATGGATTTAACAAAGCGAAAAGAAAGAAAATCCCTAAAAGGAAACCTTGAGTTTGCGGCAATTTTGCAATCTCTTCCATCTTTTTATTAAATGCCGGAAAATCGGTTTTTACCAATTCACTGTATTGGGTCACCTCATCCCACAGTCCAAAATATCTGAAGAGATAAAAATATCCCAGAAAAAACAGTGAAAAGTACAGCAAGCTAAACGACAACTGATAAAATAAAGTGCTGTTCCAGTACGTAAATGCCGTTTTTAAAATCTTCTGTATGCTGACCTTTTGCGGGTAATTATTTTCCATGCTGCAAAAATAAGCAAAACCTAAAGATTAACTCCTAAAAAGAGTATTTTTGCCCAATGCTAAAAAACAGTCATCCCAACTTTGATAAAATGGATGAACTTTCCCAAAAGAAAGTTCCCTTCTTTTTTATGGTTGATTTTTTAGTAGAGAACGTTCTGGTTTTTACGGAAAACGAATTAATAAAAAACAGCTTATATATTGATTTTCAAAACAATACAGATATCCCTGATCAACAAGAGAACCAAACCAATATTCAATTAAAATCATTTCCAGAAAGTGAAGAGATTTATAAAAAAGGATTTGATAAAGTTCAGCAAAATCTGAAACTGGGAAATTCATACCTCACCAATTACACGTGCAAAACCGAAATTGAAATCAACCTCACCTTAACGGAAATTTTTCATCGGTCAAAAGCAAAATACAAAGTTCTTTATCACGATCAGTTCGTCTGTTTTTCTCCTGAAACTTTTGTTGAAATTATTGATAATGAAATCTTTACACATCCGATGAAGGGAACAATTGATGCCTCCACCAAAAATGCAGCTGAAGTTTTGAAAAACGACATTAAAGAAAAAGCCGAACATTATACAGTGGTCGATTTACTCCGGAATGACCTGAGCATGGTTGCTGATGAAGTGAAAGTGAATGAATTTCAACGAATCGATTTCATCCAAACCAATAATAAAGATTTGTACGCGATGAGTTCAGAAATTTCAGGCAAACTGAAAGCCGAATTTCAAAACAAAACAGGAAGCATCATGAAAAAATTACTTCCTGCCGGTTCCATTCTCGGTGCACCAAAACCAAAAACATTAAATGTCATTCTGGAAGCAGAAAATCACAGAAGAGGATTCTACACTGGCGTTTGCGGTTGGTTCGACGGTAAAAATCTGGATTCCTGCGTGATGATCCGGTTCATCGAAAAAGAAAACGGAAAACTTTATTTCAAAAGTGGTGGTGGAATCACTCATTTGAGTAATTTTGCCGATGAATATCAAGAAATGAAAAATAAAATTTATGTCCCAATTCATTGAAAGCATTAAAGTAGAAGACAAGCAGATTTTCTTACTGGATCAACATCAGAAACGCGTCAATGAAACGTTTTCTAATTTTGGCAAAGAAGTCACCATCAATTTAGAAGAGATTTATAAAAGCCTGGAACATGATGAAGATGGTCTTTATAAATTTAAAATCGTCTACGATCTGACGGGGAAATACAAAACACAGATGATCCCGTATGCGATGTCCGAAATTTCTGATTTTAAGTTAGTTGAAAACAATTCCTATGATTATTCCTTCAAATTTGAGGATCGGAAAGAACTCGAAAAGATGAAAATTTTATCGAAAGCCGCGGAAATCATCATCGTAAAAAACAATCACATTACCGATTCTTCCTATTCTAATCTTTTATTTAAAAAAGGGAAAGACTGGTTTACGCCAAAAACCTATTTATTAAACGGAGTTCAGAGACAACATTTACTCCAATCGAAGAAAATTAAAGAAGCGGAAATTACGCTGCAAAACATGAGCGAATATTCTCATTTTCAAATCATTAACGCAATGAATACTCTGGACGATAATTGCAGCTATCCGATAGAAAAAATAAAGAATTTACCTAAACAGTCTGAACACATCGGACTGTAATTCCGTTACGATTTCAAAAATTCGAAATAGCCTTTTAACACCTCAGCATTTTCTATATCCGAAGTGTCAACTTCCAGAATTTTCGGCTTCTCATCCTGTTTAAAGAAGTGATCTAAAACCCGCGAAAGCGTGTCCTCATCATCAACTTTGGTATAAGCAAATCCAAAATGTTTTGCTAAATATTCTGTATTTTTATGATGTTTTGTCAAAATAAATTCGTCCAAAGCATTGGTCGAGCTCGGTCCGGGAATAATTTTAAAAATATCTCCGCCGCCATTATTAAAGATAATAATCCGGGTATAAGGCGGAATATAATTGTTCCACAAACCATTGATATCATAGAAAAAACTCATATCTCCCGTTACCAGAACAGTTTGCTCTTGCGATTTCATTGCAAAGCCCATCGCGGTCGACGTGGAACCGTCGATTCCGCTGGTTCCGCGGTTGCAGTACACATTATTTTTCTGAAAATCAAAAAGTTGCGCATACCGGATCGCAGAAGAATTACTGATATGCAGATTGATTTTTTCCGGTAATTTTGCAGAAAGCAGTTCGAACAGTTTAAAATCTGAAAAACTTGTCTGCTCACAATATTGCGTGTGTTTCAAATCTCTTTTATCACGCAGAACATCCCACAGGTTGAAGTATGGACTAGGTTCCAGTGAAACAAACTTTAATAATTGAGCAAAGAATTTTTCAGGAGTTGCTTTTATTTTTTCAGTCAGGGCAAAGAAAGTATCAGGGTGCCAAACCTCATCAATATGCCAGTGACATTTCGGATTCGCTTTTCGCAGGAACTGTTTTACTTTTTTTGAAACTACATTTTGGCCAACCGTAATTAATAAATCCGGTGCGTAAGTCGTGAAATCCGCCTCATTAAAATTAAAAATATAGCGGTCAATATGTGCGAAAAACTTATCGTGTTTCAAATTGGAATTGGCTTCCTTCAAAACAACAACAGTATGATTTTTAACCAATTGCGACAACTGCATTTCCAGCTCTTCACTATAATCTCTTGTGCCGACCAGAATCATAATTCTTTTAGAAGTATTCCATTCTGCAATTATATTTGAAGGCAAATCATAAGCCGTTTCTCGGATGGTTTTTTCTACCGGCGGAAAATTCGGCAGTTCCGAAACCATATTGTACAAAGGTTCTTCCAGCGGAATATTGATATGAACCGGCCCCTGTTTTTCAAAACAGACCTCGATGGCTTTTTTAATTAATGCGAAATTATAATCCCCGGCATTTTCTTCTGAATCTTCCAACAACTGAAAATCTCCGTAGGAATGTTGCTGATATAGATCTTTCTGGCGAATGGTTTGTCCATCGAATATATCGACAAAATCAACAGGTCGGTCTGCCGTCAAAATTAAAAGCGGTGTATTTGAATAAAAAGCTTCCGTAATCGCCGGATAATAATTGGCGGCGGCAGAACCGCTTGTACAGGTTATTGCTACAGGTTTTTTCGCACTTTTCGCCATTCCCATTCCAACGAAAGCCGCACTTCTTTCATCTACAATACTGTAGCAGTTCAATTCATCCATTTCGGAAAAGTGAATGGCCAACGGCGCATTCCGGGATCCGGGCGAAATAACGATATCGGAAATTCCGTATTCTTTTAATAAATATGCTAAAATCTGAATGCTTCGTTTGGACGAGAATTGTTTCATAATCTAATGGATTGTGGCAAATTTACTGATAATTAAAATTTTAATCTAAAAAAACTTAAATTTGCAAACGAATTCTTAATCAAACAAAATGAAACAGATCCCAAGTGTGGATTTGCGTGATTTCCTTTCGGGTGAACCGGAACGCAAACAAAAATTTGTAAATGAAATCGGAAAAGCATACGAAGAAATTGGCTTCGTTGCGCTAAAAGGTCACTTCTTAGACGACCGGTTGGTTGATGAACTTTATGGCGAAGTAAAACAATTCTTTGATCTTCCAGTAGAAACAAAACAGAAATACGAAATCCCCGGAATCGGCGGACAGCGTGGTTATGTAGGTTTCGGAAAAGAAACCGCAAAGGGTTTCAAAAAAGGAGATTTAAAAGAATTCTGGCATTTCGGACAGTATCTGGAAAACGGCTCAAAATACGCAGCAGAATATCCGGATAATGTGGAAGTTACAGAAAATCCCAAATTCAATGTTGTTGGAAAAGAAGCCTACCAAATGTTGGAAAAAACCGGCGTTTATGTTTTGCGTGCTTTGGCTTTGTATCTTGGTTTAGATGAGTTTTATTTCGACAAATTTGTCGCTGAAGGAAACTCTATTCTGAGACCAATCCATTATCCGCCGATTACGCAGGAGCCGGACAATGCAGTTCGTGCAGCTGCGCACGGCGACATCAATTTGATTACGCTTTTGATGGGCGCGCAGGGAAAAGGACTTCAGGTGATGAATCACGATGGAGAATGGATCGATGCAATTGCACAACCAGACGAACTGATGATCAATGTTGGCGATATGTTGTCGAGACATACCAATAACAAACTGAAATCTACGATTCATCAGGTGGTAAATCCACCGAGAGAAATGTGGGGAACTTCCCGTTATTCCATTCCGTTTTTCATGCATCCGGTGAGCGAAATGCCGCTGAATGCATTAGAAAACTGTGTGGATGAGAACAACCCGAAATTGTATGAAGACACTACGGCAGGAGAATTTCTGCACGAGAGATTGATTGAACTTGGTTTGATCAAAAAATAAATTCATCTTTTGATAATTTAAGGAACGGGCAATTTTGTCCGTTTTTTTTATGATCAGGCACTTCAATAATCAAACACAAGCCGTGCAATAAAAATGGAGCCTGAAACACTTAATCAAAAATGGCGCTGTTTTCTGTTATTTTAAATTTTGCAAAACTGTGGTTAAATCTTCGTATTTTTGCAAAGTTTTAAACAGCATTTTCCAGACATCTCAAAAATGCTGAAATGAAGAACCACAATTAAATAATTTCAACGTATGTCTTTAATAAAATCAATCTCAGGAATCCGCGGAACCATCGGTGGGAAAGTTGATGAAAATCTAACCCCGCTTGATGTGGTAAAATTCACGTCCGCTTTTGGGACTTGGCTTCAAAATAATAAAAACAAAAAAAATTTAACCTTAGTCGTTGGTCGCGACGCCCGAATTTCCGGTTCCATGGTGAATTCGTTAGTTTGTGCAACTTTGCAGGGCTTGGGCATTCACGTGGTAGATTTAGGACTTTCTACAACGCCAACTGTTGAGGTAATGGTTCCGGAACTCAACGCAGATGGCGGAATTATCCTCACCGCTTCGCACAATCCAAAACAATGGAACGCGCTGAAATTATTAAATGAGAAAGGCGAATTCATTACCGGTGAAAATGGCACCGAAGTTTTAGCATTAGCAGAAAGTCAGGATTTTGAGTATGCCCAGGTTGATGATTTAGGAAAATACGAAACCAGAGACGACGCTTTCGATATTCATATTCAAAAGATTTTGGATCTGCCGATGGTTGATGCCGAAGCCATTAAAGCTAAAAAATTCAAAGTCGTTGTAGACGCTGTAAATTCTACCGGCGGAATTGCCATTCCTCAGTTGTTAGAACATTTCGGGTGCGAAGTCGTGAAATTATACTGCGAACCGAACGGCCATTTTCCACACAATCCTGAACCGTTAAAAGAACATTTAGGAGACATTTGCGAACTGATGAAAACCGAGAAAGCAGATGTTGGAATCGTAGTTGATCCAGACGTTGACCGCTTGGCTTTGGTGGATGAAAACGGTGAGCTTTTCGGTGAAGAATACACTTTGGTCGCTGTTGCAGATTATCTTTTGAAAAATAAAAAAGGCGCAGCGGTCTCTAACCTTTCTTCGAGCCGTGCTTTAAGAGACGTCGCGCGTACGTTGGATTCCGAATATTTCGCAAGCGCTGTGGGAGAAGTCAACGTAGTTACTTTAATGAAAGAAAAGAATGCGGTTATCGGTGGCGAAGGAAATGGAGGAATTATTTACCCTGAACTTCATTACGGTCGTGATTCTTTGGTGGGTGTGGCTCTATTTTTGACGCATTTGGCAAAAGAAAACAAAACGGTTTCAGACCTCCGGGCGACTTATCCAAGTTATTTTATGGGTAAAAAGAAAATCGAGTTAACTCCCGATATTAATGTTGATGAGCTTTTAACTAAAGTGGAAAAAGAGTATCAAAATGAGGAAATTTCAACCATTGACGGCGTGAAAATCGATTTTGAAAACAATTGGGTACATTTGAGAAAGTCAAATACAGAACCGATTATCAGGATTTATACCGAAGCATTTACACAAGAAGAAGCCGATCAGTTGGCAGATCAAATGATCGGAAAGATAAAAAGTCTGATTTAAAAATGAAAAGATAAAGTGCGAAGACAGATGTTTTCCGCAGATTTTTGATTTTTCAGATATAAATTATTAAGTTTATTTAAATTTAAAAAAACAATCATCTCAATCAATCCGGAAAATAAAAAAGAATTGTCAAAAATCAGTACTTGTTCTTAAAGCTGTCGGAGTGGATTTTGTTGAGACTGGAGAATTTTAGGGTAAAGATTTTGTAAAAAAAATTAAAAAATCTAGACAAGAGATAAAAGAGGGGAAACCCAAAAAAAGTGCTCTTGAGATTTATGGAAATAAAAAAGGATAGTATTAATAAAAGAAAAAACTTTTTCAAAAACTACAAAGTAATTTTAGCAATTGAAAAAAGATAACAAATATTTTGGAAGAATTTTTTGAAAATGAACTTGTTGAAAAGTTCGAAGCAATGGTTGAGAATAACGATGAATTCTACTTCGAAACCGAAGAGTACGAAGAAATCATTATTTATTACCTCGAAATGGGGGATATCTCCTTCGCCGATATGGCAACGAAATATGGGTTGAAAATTCACCCGAACTCCCTTGATTTAAAAGTGAAACAGTTCGAAGTTCTTTTGGAACTGGAAAAATATCCTGAAGCCAAAGAACTGATGACGGAACTGAAGGAATCCTGTATGGATAATACAGACTTTCTGGTGTGCTGCGCCAAATACTATTCTAACCTTGGAAATCCAAGACGCTCCATTGAGTATTGCGAGAAAGGGCTGGAACTGGAAGAGGAAGAAAACTTCCTGCATAATTTCATCGCCGATGAATTTGTCAATTTGGAGGATCCGTTTAAAGCTTTGAAGCATTATAAACTGGCTCTGAATTTCGATCCCCAGGATGAGTATTCCTTAGAAAACGTGATGTCCTGCTATAACCAATTGAAGAGAAGCGATGAAGCCATCGAGTTTCTGAACGGTTATCTGGATAAATTTGCGTTCTCAGAAACCGCCTGGTACGAATACGGACAGTTTTACTTTAACAGGAAAAACTACGAAGAAGCGATTAAAGGTTTCGATTATCTTTTGGCAATCAATCCGCAGTCCGTGGGAGTTTACGCCAACAAAGCGGCCTGTTTCGAAGCGATGGGCGAATGGCTGAAAGCCATCTCTGTGTACGAGGAAATGCTGGCGTTGGAATATACCAAATCATTTACTTTCTATAAAATTGGATTGTGCTACAAAGAAAACAAACAGCCGGTTTTAGCCTTAAACTATTTTCAGAAATCATTGCGGGACGATCCCCAGTTTTATCTGTCGATGATGGAGCAATCGTACGTTTATGAAGAAATGGGCGCAATGAAGGAAGCCCTACATTTTGCAAAAGAAGCGGTTTCTTTGAACGAATCGAATTTGGATTATCAGAAAAGACTTGCTTTTCTGTACATCGAAGGTGGGAAGTTTGAAGAAAGTTTAGTCTGCCTGAAAAGGCTGGTTGATTTCGAACCGGGGCGTTTCTACAATTGGTATGCTTATTCAGAGGTATTAATGTTGATTGGCGAATTTGAAGAAGCTGTAAATGTGCTGGTAGAAGCGACAAAATCCCATCACAGAGCCGAACTGTTTTATCAGTTAAGCAACTGTTACTTCCAGCTGAACAGCCAGAAGAAAGGCAGGGAAGCATTGGCAACGGCTTTAAATCTCGATCCTCACTTGCTCGAAGATATGCAGCAAAAATATCCTTTTCTTAAGGAAGAAGTGGATAAAGTAAAAACCAAAAAGAAATAATTTTTTTTAAATAAAATTAAAACGCATTTTTCAATGCGTTTTTTTTTGTATTAAAACAGAACTGAAATAGAATTATCGATAATACATTTCCAGAAACTCAAAAAACTCAGCCATTCTGAAAATATTATTAATGATCAGGTAAAAGAACAGAACAGAAACAGTACCGTACAAAAACGACAGCGTTTTCGGCGAATCTTTATAACCATAAAACAGCCAGCCCAGAAGCAACGGAATTACAAATATAAAATGACCGCCGTAAATATAAGAAGTGTGCAATCCGAATTTTAAAATGCAGTGAATGACAATATCCACCAAAAAAGAAATCATCAGAATTTGAACGAATTTATTTTTAAAGTTTTTGGCAAAACTCCACAATACAAGTGTTAAAACCGCTGCCACAAACAGATACGGAACCGCAGAGGAATACACATCCATAAAAAGCGCTTTGTACTGGAATCCTTTTTTATTGTGATAATCCCGTGTCGCAAAGCTGCTGAACAGTATATTACCGCCAAAAAACCAGGACACCATCATGTCCCAAACCGGCGTAACTTTTGGGTTAGAAAACTTTTCGTATTGTTCACCGGATTTATTTAAAAAGTTTAAAAACTTAAAATCCAGACGGTACAAAAACAATAAGACAAATACAGAAACGGAGATTGCAACGCGTAAAACAAGATTTCCAAATTTCCGCCAGTTGCGGAAAACCATCTTTTCAAAAAGAAGCGGAATATAAACTTTAACAATATTCGTTACCGTTAATCCACCGATTGCAACGCCTGCCAAAGCCAAAGCCGCAGCGGAAATTTTTTCTTCCTTTCTCAATTTTAAAGCGGCATAATAATTAAACAAAACCAGAAATAACAAAGTGTAAGTGTAGGTTTCCGGGGTGAAGGAAAGCAAAATCGGCGTGGTGAAAAAAGAGAAAAAGAAAAGAATCAATAAAGAAATCTTTTGGGGTAACGCAATAATATTCTTTAAATATTTGTAAATCTGAATTAAACTTAAACTCACCGCAAAGTTGCTGCACCAAGCCAAA
This sequence comes from Chryseobacterium salivictor, assembly GCF_004359195.1. NCBI lineage: Bacteria > Pseudomonadati > Bacteroidota > Flavobacteriia > Flavobacteriales > Weeksellaceae > Chryseobacterium > Chryseobacterium salivictor. The sequence continues at coordinate 874,979 of NZ_CP037954.1, forward strand.
ACCAGCCGGAAGGTTTCATCTTTCTTTCCATGAGAAAACAAGTACGCAAACTCCCGGATCCAGTTGAAAAAATAGTTTGCCAGAGGATGTCTCTCAAATCCCCCACCCGTCATGACAATTGCCCGGTTGTCAAAACTAAAATAAGCATCCCACGGAATTCGGTCATCAAAAACAATCCGGTAATTCAACGCAATTGTGGTTCCCAAGAACCCATACGCTGTAAGGAACAGTAGAAATAAAAACAATTCGAATTTTGTTTCCGGGAAAACAGTTTTCAGAAAACCGGTTAATTTTTGTTTCAGATTCAAGGTAATAATTTTGCGCAAAAGTAAGAAATTTTAAGAACTGCAGGAAAGGGTTGAACAACCGGTTTGTCCATCATACTGCGGCGGTCGTTTTACAGAAAACTCCGGGTAGATTTCCTGGTAAGGGTTTTCTAAGGCAGTAAGCAGTTTGTTCAGCAATTCTTTTTTTCCTTCATTCAGCTCATTGATGCATTCAAAAAGCAGATAATTTCTAAGAATGAATTTAGGATTTGTTTCTTTCATTATCATTAAAGACTCCGTTTTTGAAATTGAATTTTTCGCCAGCCGACTTAGATAAAGACTGAGAAATTCTCCAAATTTTTCAAATTGCTCTTCGGTTGTTTTTGAATAGAAAACCTCTTTAAAGTGGATTTTAAAATCAACATTTTCCGAGTATGCTTCCAGTTGTTTAAAAAATAAAGTATAATCAATTTCTAAATCCTGCATGAGTTGTTGTGCTTTGGTGAATAATTCGTCATCACCTTGCTGCAGTTTATCGAGACCGAATTTTCTAGCCATCATTTCATCATGCCTGATCCAAAAGTCGGTATTGAAATCATTCAGGGTTTTTTCTAATTTCTTTTCATCTTTAATTAAAGGAAACAAAGCATTTGCCAGTTGCCAAAGATTCCATTGCGCGATTTTTGCCTGATTCCCAAAAGCGTATCTGCGGCCGGGTAAATCGGTCGTATTTGGGGTAAAATTCAGATCATACTCATCCAGAAAAGAAAACGGACCGTAATCAATCGTTAAGCCGAGAATCGACATATTGTCGGTGTTCATTACTCCGTGAACAAATCCAACGCGGTACCATTTTACAATCATATCGGCCGTTCTATCGGCAACTGCCTTAAAGAATTCCGCATATTTTTCCGGACCGGTGCTGTGGATTTCAGGGAAGTAATTTTCAATTGCAAAATCGGCGAGTTGTTGCAAAGTTTGATTTTCACCTTGGGCAGAAAGCAGTTCAAAATGTCCAAGCCTTAAAAAACTCGGTGCGGTTCTGGTCATGACAGCGCCTTTTTCATAAGCGGCATTCCCATCATATAACATGTCCCGAACAACTTGTTCTCCGCTGACAGAAAGGGATAACGCACGTGTTGTCGGAATTCCCAAATGATACATCGCCTCACTCATTAGATATTCCCTAACGGAAGACCGGAGAACGGCTCGGCCGTCTGCGTGCCGGGAATACGGAGTTGCACCGGCACCTTTCCATTGTATTTCTGTGTTTTCACCTTGGGCATTTTTAATCTCTCCGGCGAAAATGGCACGGCCATCTCCTAATTGTCCCGCCCAGTTGCCGAACTGATGCCCTGCGTATGCTGTTGCGTAAGTTTTCATACCGCTCGGAAGAGATTTTGCATTTAAAAAATCTTCATCGGTCTGGTTTCCCATTTTTTCTAAACCGATTTCGATTGCAAGTTTTTCATTAAATATAATCAGTTCAGGGTTTTCAAAACCGGCAATTTCTACGGTAGAAAATACGGCTTTTGGTGTTTGCCTTTGCATGGGATTTCCGGAAAGATCGCCGGGAAAAAGCGTCAAATATTGTTGGGTAATATGATCTAAATTCATAATTCAAAGTTCGTTAAAAAAAACATCCTTCCAAAAGATTGAAAGGATGTTTTCTATTTATTGTATAGATTGCTGTTATTTGTTAAAATCGATATCGTCGCCGGTATTGATATTTTCATTAACGTTATCTTCTTTTCTTGCCGACGGTTTTTTGACTGGATTTATGGGCTCTTCCTGCTTTGGATTCTTGATTTCATCGATGGTTTGCAAACCTCCATCGTCGCCATAGCCACCAAGTCCATTCAGATCGCCGCAATTTCCGGTCCAGTTAGATGGTTTCACAAATTTATCTTCGGGTGAAATTCCCAGTTCTTTATCTGCCCAAACTTTTTTCATGTAAATCGCCCAAATCGGTAAGGCCATTTTCGCACCCTGTCCTTCACCTGTTCCACGGAAATGCGTCGCCCGGTCTTCCCAGCCAACCCAAACGCCCGTTGCAAGATTCGGGGTAATTCCCATAAACCAACCATCGGAGTTATTTTGGGTCGTTCCCGTTTTACCTGCGATTTCAATTCCTTTCGGAACTCCTCTTCGCGCTAATTCTCCGGAAGCTGTTCCGAATTCTGTTACGCCTTTCATCAAATCGATCATGGTGTAAGCGTACAGTTCGTTCATCACTTCCCTCGATACAGGTTTTACTTCTTTAATGACTCTTCCGTTGGCATCTTCGATTCTCCAGATCATTTCGGGCTTAATGTAATTTCCGTAATTGGCAAAAGTACTGTAAGCGCCCAGCATTTCGTATATCGTAATATCTGAAGAACCTAATGCCACCGCATATTCATTCGGAATTTCTTCGGTTACTCCCAAATCACGGGCAGTCTGTATAACACTTTTCACACCGGTCATTTCTATCAACCGAACCGCTACGGGGTTTTTAGAATGCGCAAGTGCATCTCTTAAAGTTAGATTTCCGCCTGAACCCTGCACTTTCCAACTTCCTTTGACATAAGTCGCATTAGAAACGGTAGAACAAGGCGTCATTCCTAATTTCATAATTGCGGTGGCATAAACAAACGGTTTAAAGGTTGACCCTACCTGTCTTTTACCTTGTTTTATGTGGTCGTACTGAAAATGCTCCCAGTTGATTCCTCCTACCCAGGCTTTTATCTCACCTGTTGCGGGAACCATCGACATCAATCCTGCCTGTGCAATTTGTTTATGATACCGGATAGAATCCCACGGCGACATTTCTACTTCTTCTTCACCAGCCCAAGTAAATCTCGAAGTTTTGATCGGTTTTTTAAAATCGAGCATAATTGAATCTTCCGGCACACCAGCATTTTTCAATTGCTTGTATCTTCCAGTCCGCTTCATCGCACTGAGCATGATGGAGCTGATCTGACTATCATTAATTAAATAAAAAGGTCTTTGTTTTCTGCCTCTCTGTTCGGCATCAAATCTACTTTGCAGATCGGTTAAATGTTCTTTAATCGCCTCTTCAGCATAGGTTTGCATTTTCGAATCCAGCGTGGTGTAAATTTTCAGACCATCTTTAAATAAATTTAAAGTTTTGCCGGTATTCTTTTCATAATCTTTTATATAGCTCTCGATTTCTTTTCTCAGATAATACTTGTAGTAAGCCGAATAGCCTTCATCAATAGATTTAACGGGATGAAAGTCAACATCGATAGGCGTTGCCACCGCTTTTTCATAGGTTGACTGATCGAGATAACCCGTTTTCAACATCTGATCAAGCACCACATCTCTTCTGCGTTTTGCTCTTTCCGGATTCCGCATAGGATTATTTGCAACCGGTGCTTCAAGCATTGCTACAAACATGGCAGCTTCCGGCAAAGTGAGTTGACTTGCTTTTTTATTAAAATAAATTCGGGACGCCATTTCGATTCCGTTGGCGTTATTTACAAAATCAAATTTGTTGAAATAAAGGGTGATGATTTCTTCTTTGGTATAGCGCTTTTCTAAACTTACGGCAACGACCCACTCCTTTAACTTCTGAAAAGATCTTTGTACACTGTTTTGCGACGCTGCTCCTGTAAACAACAGCTTTGCCAACTGCTGGGTAATGGTAGAACCACCACCGCGTTTTCCGCCAAAGGCAACTGCACGCGCAACTGACTGCAGATCAATCCCGGAGTGCTCTTTAAACCGTTCATCTTCTTTTGCCTGCAAGGCATAAATTAAAAAGGGTGGCAATTCCTTATAAGTAATCGGTTGCGTTTTTTCTTTTTCAAACTTGCCCAACATCTGCCCATCTGAAGAATAAATTTCAGATGCCACATAAATATCCGGATTTTCAAGTTCTTTTACATCGGGCATGTCACCAAGAAAACCTTGCGACACGGCAAAAAATATTCCTGCGATTCCCACGATGAGAAGAATGAGTGCAGTCCAAACAAATTTCACCCATTTTTTCCAGCCAGTGTTTTTGGCTTTTTTTGGAGGAAGCGGAAATTTTTGTTGCGGTTTACTTCCTTTGTTCTGTGTGTTTTCCATAAATAAGTTTACGGTTGTGCTGTTTCTATTTTTACGCCAATATCTTCAATTCCGGGCAGGTTATCATTTCTCATCGCCTGAATAATCCCGATGGAATAATCACCGTTAGCCGGAAATTTATAATCTAATTTATACTGAAAGAGGGTTTCTTTGGTATCGCCGAAACCTTTTCCTATCCACCTGCCGTTGGGTTCTGCCAAAATATAATTCAGGGTATCTGTACTCTTCTTTTTCGTCTGCCCATCATGGAAATTAACTATCAACCTGATATTGCTGTACGGATAATCGTTATTATTTCTTACAACAAATATAATATTTTTTGCTTTTTGAGCATCTGTTACTTTAAAGTCAAATTTCTGTTCTGCTTTTTTGTCCCATTTTCCATTGAGATTATTCACGAACACCTGTTCAGCATCTTTGCTGCAACTGGCAAGAAAAAGCAAAACGAAAAAAGCACCCATTATCTTATGCATTGTCATCACGTTTTGGCTGAGGCTTCTTTTTAAAGTTTTTGGGCTTTTGTTGAGGTGGCTTTGCATTTGACTGGACTGGTTTATTAACAGGCTTTTCAGCTGGTTTTTCAGAAATTCTCTTTCTTTTTTCGCCTTGATTTGCCGCCGGTTTGTTCTCTGACTTTTGCTGGTTGTTTGGCTTTCTTTTATTTTGATTTTTACCTGTGTTTTTATTTCTTCTTTCGAAGCGGTCCATATTATTTTCCTGAATTAAATCTACTGATTTCACAGGGATATCATGAACTTTTACGTCTTCCAAAGGTGGTGCTTTCTCGCCTTTTTTATTTTTGGCAATCATCTTTTTCACATCCTGAACATCCAAATCATACCATGCCATTGAATGATCTGCATAAGCAAACCACATTCTCTTTTTGAAGACATCAATTTTAATACAGAACGCTTTTCCTTTTTCGGTATCAATGGTTGTTGACGATGGTGGAAAATCGCTCAGCGCATCCAAATAACTGTCGAGTTCATAGTTAAGGCAACATTTCAGCTTTCCACATTGGCCGGCTAGTTTCTGAGGATTGATGCTCAGTTGCTGATACCGTGCCGCATTAGTATTTACAGAACGGAAATCCGTCAGCCAGGTTGAACAGCACAACTCTCTTCCGCAGGACCCGATGCCTCCGACTTTTGCTGCTTCCTGCCGGAAACCGATCTGTTTCATATCAATCTTAGCGCGGAATAAAGAAGCGAATTCTTTAATCAGCTGGCGGAAATCCACCCGCGTTTCTGCGGTATAAAAAAAGGTAACTTTCGTGCCGTCACCCTGGTATTCCACATCGGTGATTTTCATTTCAAGATTGAGTGCATACGCAATCTTTCTGGCCTGAATTTTTACGCTTTCTTCTTTTCCGCGGGCATCCTGCCATACCTCAATATCTTTTTGGTTGGCTAAACGGTAAATTTTCAGAGGGTTTTCTTCAGAGACATTTTTCTTTTTCATCTGAATTTTTACCAATTCTCCTGTAAGGCTTACTACACCTATATCGTGACCCGGACTAGATTCTACTGTGATAACGCTTCCCATATGAAGCGGTAATTTATTGACGTTTTTATAAAAAAATTTGCGATCGTTCTTGAATCTTACTTCCACAAAATCTGTTTGAGATTGAGATGGATTGTTAATATTCGAAAGCCAATCGAAAACACTTAATTTATAGCTATTCCCGCAAGTATCTACACTTCCACAGCCATTCGCGGATTTTGTTCCGCATGAATGGGACGAATCGCCGGATGTTTTACATCCACAACTCATATTTATATTTTTATTATATGTTGCAAATTTACTATATTTTTTTTTGTATATTCCAATGAGAGTGAATTTAACAGTGTACATTTTTTAATTATACACAAATAAGTCAGTATTTTATGAATAATTTAATGTTTTTTAAAATACTATGCAGATAATACAATTTAAAAATAAAAATACTTTTTGCCTTTATTGATTTCATTTAAATTAAACAAAAACTATATTTTGGGGTAAATCAATTTCATAAATGCTATTAATTAAGCATTTGCAGCTTTACTAAATAACGATTAGAATTAAACATTAGGCATGAAATAGCATTTGTTTAAAATAAATTAAGAATAATTAACATTTGTTTAGAAATTAATTTTATATTTGGAACATTAATAATGATTTTATGAAAAAAATAGTTTTAACAACAGCATTGTTGGCTGGGGTTCTTGCTCACGCCGGAGGCTTTAGAGTTTCTTTACAAGGTGTAAAGCAATTAGCAATGGCTCACACAAGCGCGCATGCGGAGGATGCAAGTGTGACATTTTTCAATCCTGCAGGAATGTCTTTCATCCCTTCTAAATTAAGTGTTGCAGCTGGTGGTTTTGGTGCCAAATCAATTGTAACCTACCAAAATTTATCTACTCTTGAATCTTATGAGACCAATAACCCTCTTGGAACTCCGGTTTATGCTGCGATAGCGTATAAAGTTTTAGACAATGTTTCTGTAGGATTTAATTTATCTACACCGTTTGGCAGTACTATTGAATGGCCTTCTGACTGGGCTGGCCGCGAAATCGTACAGCGCCTGGAGTTGAAAGCCTTTTATTTTCAACCGATGATTTCATTTAAATTAGCGCCTTGGGCTTCTGTGGGTGGTAGTTACATCTATGCAAAAGGAAGTGTAAACTGGGACAAAGCGGTGACTCAGTTAGGAGGAACCCTTAACCTGACAGATGATAAAGCGTCTGGTAGCGGTTTTGGCATTGGTTTTTATTTCCAACCTGATGAAAAATGGGACATAAGCATTGCTTACCGCTCACCGATAGATATGGAAGCGAAAAATGGAAAAGTAAGCTTCGATATTTCTCCGGCTCTATATCCTTCTTTAGGTCTTGATGCCGCCGGAACAGATTCTTTCAAAGCAACCTTGCCTTTAGTAAATGAATATACTGTAGGTGTTACTTACAAGGTGACTCCGAAATGGTTGGTTTCTGCAGACTTTAATTACAGCGGTTGGGACCGATACAGCCAGCTTACTTTGGATTTTGCAAATGCACCGATTGGGAATCAGCCGAACGATCCAACAGTTTTGGTTAGCCCGAAGAATTTCAAAAGCACCCAGACCTGGAGAGTGGGAACTCAGTATAAAATCAATGATATGATTGCAGCACGTGCCGGATATTATTATGACCAGTCGCCATATACGGATGAGAATTTCCAGGCGGAAACACCATCTTTCGACTCTAATGTTATTACGGCCGGTTTAGGATTTAACATTGCTAAAGGATTTGGAGTAGATGTCGCAGGAGCAATTGCACTTCCAAAAAGCAGAGACGTGAAAAACTCTTTTAACAACTTCTTCGGACAGGCGAAAGCGAAAGCGTATTATTTCGGTTTAGGTCTCTCATATAACGTATTTTAAGATTTAATTTAATTATGAAAAAAATATTAATTTCAACAATCGCTGTTTCAGCATTATTTTTTACAATAAGCTGTGAAACAGATTTTGATACCGATGTAAGCAGCATTCAGGTTACCAATGGAGAAGCAAACTTTTCCAAATATGTTTCACTGGGAAACTCTTTGACCTCGGGATTCAGAGACAACGCTTTGTACATTGACGGACAAAATGATTCCTACCCAAATATCATGGCCCAGCAAATGAAACTTGCAGGTGGCGGCGCTTTCGTGCAACCATTAATGGCGGATAATAACGGTGGATTGATCCTTGGCGGAACTGTAGTACAGGCTACCAAATTATATATTAAATCATTTACAAACGGTGCTCCTGATATTGTGAATGTAAATGCGACGCCAACTACAAATGTTGCTACAAAAATTACAGGTTCACTAAATAATATGGGAATACCGGGTGCGAAATCCTTTCACCTTATCACTCCTGGATACGGAAATATTGCAGGCGTCTCAACAGGAACAGCAAATCCATATTATGCAAGATTTTCATCAAGTGCAACTTCCAGAGTGTTGGATGATGCGATTGCTCAAAAACCAACTTTCTATTCTTTGTGGATTGGAAACAATGATGTTTTAAGTTATGCTACAACCGGTGGAATGGGTACAGACCAAAAAGGAAATACCAACCCAGCGACTTATGGTCCAAATGACATCTCTGATCCGGCCGTGGTTGCAGGGTCAATTCAAACTATTTTACAAACTTTTAAAAATTCCGGCGTCACCAAGGGAGTTATTGCAAACATTCCTTCTGTCACTTCAATTCCTTACTTTACTACTGTTCCTTACAATCCGCTAACACCGGCAGCTTTAGGAGCAAATCTGAGTGTTTTGAATGCCAGTTTGTACACCACATTAAAACAAGCACTTACCGCTTTTGGGGCTGGAAATAGAATTAATTTACTTTCTGCTACTGCTACCAACCCAGTTTTAATTAAAGATGTGTCTTTAACTAATCTGTCTGCGGAACTTACCCTTGCATTAACTCCATCATTGGGAGCACCAACAGCAGCTGCTTTTGGTCAGATTTATGGTCAGGCAAGACAAAGCACCCCAGGGGATTATATCCTGTTGCCAACGAAATCAGTAATTGGTTCTACAGTGTCGGGAGCACCAGCTTCGATCAATGTTTATGGTATTTCATATCCTTTGGAAAATCAACATGTTTTAACAGAAGCAGAAGCAGCTAAAGTAAAAGCAGCTGTTGATGCATATAATGCTTCTATAAAATCACTTGCAGACAGCTATGGATTAGCTTTCGTAGATGCAAATGCGAAAATGAATGAATTGAACGGCCTGTCCGGAATCCAGTTCGATGGTGTGAAATATACCGCAAAATTTGTTACAGGAGGAACTTTCTCTCTGGATGGAGTTCACCTAACAGGAAGAGGATATGCAATTGTTGCCAATGAATTTTTGAAAATGATTAACCAAAAATATAAATCCACTTTACCAATGGTAGAGGTGAATAAGTATCAAGGAGTAACATTCCCGAAATAAATAAATAAAAATCATTAAACTTAAAACCACTTGAATTCTTCGAGTGGTTTTATTTTTTTTAAATTTGCACATCTAAAAAAAAGTAAAAATGGCTGAGCAGGCAAGTTATTTATTCTCTACCAGGACGAGCAAAGTTTTGGCGGAAAAAATTGCACAATTTTATGGGCAAGAAATGGGGAAAATTAATTTCCAGGAATTTAGTGATGGGGAATTCGAACCCGTATTGGATGAATCTGTTCGTGGTGGGCGGGTTTTTTTAATTGGATCCACTTTTCCACCGGCAGACAATCTTCTTGAGTTACTGCTCATGATTGATGCAGCCAAACGAGCATCTGCAAAAAGTGTCACGGTAGTTTTGCCTTATTACGGTCTGGCAAGACAGGATCGAAAGGACCAACCCAGAGCTCCAATCGGCGCTAAACTGGTTGCAAACCTACTCACCGCAGCTGGTGCAACCCGTGTGATGACCATGGATTTACACGCAGATCAAATCCAGGGATTTTTTGAAATTCCGGTAGATCATCTCTATGCCTCTACGATTTTCATTGAGTATATCCAGCAGTTAAAGTTAGAGGATCTTACGATCGCTTCACCGGATATGGGCGGTGCAAAAAGAGCAAAAAATTATGCAAGTCATCTTGGGGCAGACGTGGTAATCGCCTACAAAGAAAGAAAGAAAGCCAACGTTATCGAAGAAATGTTTTTGATTGGTCATGTAGAAGGGAGAAATGTAATCCTTATCGATGATATGATTGATACGGCGGGAACCCTCTGCAAAGCGGCAGATATTCTGATGGCTAACGGAGCGAAAACTGTCCGGGCAATGGCAACACATGGTGTGCTTTCGGGGAAAGCGTATGAAAACATTGAGAACTCCAAACTTTTAGAAGTGATTGTCACCGATACAATTCCTATCAAAACAGAATTATCTTCAAAAATAAAAGTATTGTCCTGTGCAGAACTCTTTGCAGACGTGATGAAAATGGTTCATGAACACAAATCGATAAGCGATAAATTCATTATTTAAAAAAATAATTTATATCTTTGCAACCTTAAAATTTTTTAATATATTATAATGAAATCAATTACAATTCAAGGTACAAAAAGAGAAAGCGTAGGCAAGAAGTCTACTAAAGCCTTACGTGATGCTGAATTAGTTCCTTGTGTTGTTTACGGAGGCGCCGAAACTTTAAATTTTTCTGCAGAAGAAAAATCTTTCAAAGGTTTGGTATATACTCCTGAAGCACACACGGTATCTATTGAGGTTGACGGAAAAACCATTCCTGCCGTACTTCAGGACATTCAGTTCCACCCACTGACAGACAAAATCCTACACGCTGATTTCTATCAGTTGTCAGATGATAAACCTGTGGTGATGGAAGTTCCGGTAAAACTTACAGGACGTTCAAAAGGTGTTGTTGCCGGTGGTGCAATGAGACAGTCTTTCAGAAAACTGAAAGTGAAAGCAATCCCTGCAAACCTTCCAGACGAAATCGTGGTAGATGTTACTCCACTTAAAATTGGCAGCAAACTTTATGTTGGCGATATCAAAACAGAAGGATTCTCTTTCATGCATCCTGCCAACGCAGTAGTAGTTGCTGTTAAGATGTCCAGAACTGCAGCCAAAGGCGGTATGTCTGTTGACGAAGATGAAGAAGAAGAAACTCCAGCAGGAGACGCTCCAGCTACGGAAGAAACAAGTGCAGAATAAATCTACACTCAGTGATATAAAGTCCCGCCCAGCAATGAGCGGGACTTTTTTATAGATTCTGATGAGCCGTTTTATTTGGGCAGCTTCATCCGCCCTCCACTCCCGCTTTTTTCACGCCACTGCGTTCTGTGAAAAAGAGCTCCGTTCAGGTCGGGCTGCAGGATCAGGCATTTTTTCGAAACCCGTCCTTAACTTAAAAGCCAGTTTCTAACTTTAGTAGTCAAGCTTCTCATTTATTTTAATTATTTTTACTTTTCAAAACAAATTGTTGTGCTTACAAAACGGCTAAGTTTATTTTTTATATTGATTTTCTTTTTTTCTTCTGCTCAGCAGAACGAAGAATTTAAAATGGTGAAAAATTATTTTGATTATCAGCGTTCCATGCTGAACACTGAATTCCGGAAGCGATTCGATAATGAAGTTACCACCAATGATAAAATGGCGGTTGAAAAGGATTTTCACGAGTTTATGCGAAAACTCGACAGCCTTCAGAATAACGCTTTGATTCACGCTTTAGTAAAGGTCAAAATACGGGAAGATTTAAACCAACTTCAAAAGCAGGTGCCATCTTCCGGCAATAATCCGGAAAAAGCTAAAGTAAGCAGCAATGCAGCTTATCCCGGCGGTTTCAATAGCATGCGCCAGCAAATCGCAGAGCGGTTTTATACCAATGCGGTTCTAGCTGACCATAAAATGATGAGAACAGACTTGCTCTTTGTTGTTGAAAGAGATGGGTCAATAACTTCCGTAAAAGCAGAAGGAGATAATTCCACCTTTAACCGCCAGGCCGAAATTGCCCTTTATCTTCTCCCGGAAAAATTTGCTCCGGCTTTCATTAATGGAACAGCGGTGCGATACCGTTTCAGACTGCCTTTGTCCATGAATTTCGAATAGCTTAATAAATTTAATTGCAATAAACATTTCGTATTGGAATTAACTTTATATTTGATGAAAAAAATATGAAAAACTTTTTACTGATTGGCACTCTTCTCTTTGCATTTAGCGTTCAGGCACAAAATACTGCTGACCAAAGACAAAATGACATTATAATCAGTCCGATTGAATTAATCGCAGGACCGGCTTTGAATGTATCTTACGAAAGGTTGCTGAATAAAGATTCCGGTATAGGTATTAACGCCTTGTTGCTTTTAGATAATAAAGACAATGGAGATGGTTTGCAATCGCAAATTTCACCTTATTACCGAATGTATTTTGGCAAAGGATATGCTTCTGGATTTTTTGTGGAAGGTTTTATACCGATTACCACGTCAAATGACTCGGTGTACACTCCTTACGTTGGTCCCGGTTATTATGCATCTTCTTATACATATCAAAAGAATACGACCGTAGGAGCCGGAATTGGTTTTGGTGGAAAATGGGTTGCCAGAAGAAATATTGTTTTCGAAGCAAGTATAGGAATTGCCAGAAGATTTGGGATGAAATCTGAATATTCTGATACGCCGGTTACAGGAAAAGGAATGCTGGGAATTGGTTATCGTTTCTAGTAAGATAAATATTTTAGAAAAAGGTTTAGTTTTGTACTGAACCTTTTTTTGATTAAAAGTATCCTTTTAAATTTACAACCAAAATCCATCACTAATCTGTTAATTATGTTTACCGACGAATACTATATGAAAATGGCGCTACAGCAGGCGCAGATCGCTTTTGAAAAAGAGGAGGTCCCCATCGGCTGTGTGATCGTTTCCAATGACCGGATATTGGCCAAAACCCACAACCTGACAGAGACTTTGAATGATGTTACTGCGCACGCGGAGATGCAGGCGATTACCTCTGCAGCAAATTACCTAGGCGGCAAATATCTGCAAAACTGTACGATGTATGTCACGCTCGAGCCTTGTGTAATGTGCTCCGGGGCGTTAAGCTGGTCGCAAATTTCTAAAGTCGTGATTGGCGCGAGAGATGAACAAAGAGGTTTTATCAATAAACATTTACAGCTGCATCCAAAAACAGAAATTGTTGTAGGCGTGATGGATCATGAATGTTCCGTAATTGTAAAAGAGTTTTTTAAAAATAGAAGATAGCGAATCGCTTCTGGTGAATTCTTTCAGGTCAATTTCTTCGGGTGAATTTTCAACAGAGAGGATTCCACGCGCGGATGCTTTGGAATAATTCACTTTTGTTCACCGCTCATCCTAAAGCGATTCGCTATTCACATTTATAAATCTTTTCCTAAATAATACAATCCTTTCAAAGTATGCAATCGGTCCGCAATCTGAATCTTGTCCGTTAAAGGTTTGTAAACATGGGAAACACCGCCGGTTGCGATCACGAAACATTCATCTTCAACTTCATCATTAATACGGTCCACAAATCCTTCAACCATTCCTAGATAACCATATACCATCCCGCTTTGCATACAGGAAACGGTATCTAAGCCCAAAACGGATTTCGGTTTTACCAGTTCGATTTCCGGCAGTTGTGCGGTGTCGTGAATTAAAGAATTCAGAGCAGTAATAATTCCCGGAGCGATAATCACTCCGAGGGTTTCTCCGCTTTCATTAATGCAGCTCGCCGTTAATGCTGTACCGAAATCAAAAATAATTTTCTTTTTACCAGCAGGATAAAGATGATGTGCGGCGACCAAGTTGGCATAAATATCGGTACCCATTTGTTTTGATTTTGACTGAACTTCTGACGGAGTATTTCGATCAACAACAGTTGGTTTTTTACCGTGAATTTTCTGAATCGCTCTTGAAACGTCGTAAGTGAGCTGAGGAACTACCGATCCAATAATTATTTTGTCGATATTTTCAGCTTCAATTCTATGCGTTTGATACATCATCATAAACTGCATCTGCATTTCATCGCTGGTTCTATACGGTTTAGTATTTAAAATCCAGGATACATCGCAGTTGTCGTCATTAAAAAGTCCGAATCGGATGTTGGTGTTTCCTATATTGATTATGATCGAATTCATTTCTTCTTATTTTCCCGTAAGTTTCTCTTACGGATATTGCTTTTGAATGTTCGGATTTCTCTTCGCCGTTATTTTACTTCTACCAAATTATCTTCCAGATTCACATCTGCCAACCGTTGAGAAAAATCAATTCCCAAGGCAGAAATCTGTGATTTATTATAAGGAATCGTGAAGGTATAATCTTTCTGCGTCCAAGGCCAGTAAGCTTCAGTTTTGAAATCACCGTAAATATCTTTGGTTTTCCAGGTGTGCGTCATATTTAAAGGAATCTGGTAATTCACGACTTTTTTATCAGTCGTTAAAATGGAAAAGTCAATAGGCATCGGAATTGTTCCTTTATTTTCTAAAATAATGGTGGTCGAGCTTTCGTTGTATTTCACCTCTTTAATTCCGTAATCAATGGTTTTGGTGGTGTTGATCCAATAATTGAGGAACCACTTTAAATCCATTCCCGAAACTTTCTGTGCGATGTGCATGAAATCTCTGTCCGTTGGATGTTTCAAGTGCCATTCATTATAAAATTCTTTCATGACCAAAGCCAGGTTTTGTTCTCCCATAATATAGCCCAGCTGCACCAAAAAGAGTTCACCTTTTACATAAGTTGCGAAAGAGTAAGCGCTTCCATTATCGTGATGGTCTCCTAACCAGACGGCAGGTTCTTCAATTCCTTTTTTCACAAAATTCCTGTACCGGTCCAAACTTCCCGTAAACGGATTTGCCTGTGGTGTTTTTGGTGGAAATAACTGGTACATCACAGAATCATCATAATAACTTGTAAAACCTTCATCCATCCACGGCCGGACACTTTCGTTGTAAGCCATAATCTGCTGGTTCCAGGAATGCCCGCCTTCATGAACCATTAAACCTACAAGACCGTCTAAACTTTTCGCTTCGCCCAGAATCATGGTGCACATTCCATATTCCATTCCGCCGTCGCCACCCTGAATAAAAGAGTATGAAGGATAAACGTATCTGCCGAAAGTAGCATTCATTATTTGGAAAAATTTGGTCACATATGGTTTTGACTCGTCCCAGTATTTGGTCTTTTCAGATTTTTGATAAACGAAATAAACTTTCGGTCCGTCTAAAACCACAAATGAATCTACGGTATAATCACGGTCTGCAGCCCAGGCGAAATCCAACATGTTTTTGGCAGTCCATTTCCAGGTGGTTTTGTTATTTTTATCGGCTTTAATGGTGGCTTTCTTATCATAACCTTTTACTTCCAAAGGGTTTTCTAAAGTTCCGCCCGCTCCGATCACATACTCTTTATCGATTTTAATGTTGACTTCAAAATCAGAAAAAGGGGCGTGAAATTCTCTTCCGATATAATCAAAAGTTGCCCAGCCATCATAATCGTATTCTGCAATTTTCGGATACCACTGTGTGACCGTCATATCGATTCCTTCGCGGTTGTTTCTGCCGGCACGGCGAATCTGCATCGGGATCACTGCGTCCCATTCCATCATAAATATGGTTGACGAATTGGCTTTTATCGGAGAATCCAGATACACTTTCATCACCGTTTCCTGGATTTCAAATTTCAAGTTTTTTCCATTTTGCTTGATCCAGTGTATGTTTTGCGCACCTTCTTCATCTTTGGGAATTGAAGCTAAACGCGAAATGCCATTATTCTGTAATCTCGAATCCCCATTTTTACCTTGACCCGCAATTCTTTGATCCATCATGGATCCCGGCTTAAAGGCATTCCAATAAAGGTGAAAATAGACTACATCCAATTCATCCGGGGAATTGTTGGTGTACGTCAACGTTTGATTTCCGTTGTAGGTGAAGTTTTTCGCATCCACATCAATATCCATTTTGTATTTGGCGTATTGCTGATAATAGGCGTTTTTCTGCGCTGATAATATTCCGAAAAATAAAGTAAGAATAATGAGAAACCCTTTGTTCATAATGATTTTTATTTTAAAACGGAAAGATAAGAATTTTTGATTTTATGGAAAGGATTAAGAAAAGAAAAAACCCTTTCAGCATTTTGAGTCGCCGAAAGGGTTGTTTTTATATTTTATTAAAAATTATTTTTTAGCAGATGTTCCGCTTTTTAAAATTTTCTCTAATATTCTTAACGTAATTAAATAAGTCGGCTTCACACCTGTTAATCCTAAACCACCAGAAGATAGTGTAGAACCGGTTTCCAGAGGGTTATCCGACGCATAATACGCGTACATTACGAAAAGATCTTCTGAAATATGGTGGCGGATTTTCGAGGCTACCTGAATGGCTTTCTGATAATGTGCACCTTCCATTTCCAGCCCAATCGCTTTCCAGGAAGTGTCCATGAAATAACGGAGAATATCTTTATTCTGAAGAGAAGTTCCCAAAACGGTAACCATCCCGCCTTCGAATGCCCGTAATTCGTCATCTTCGAAATCTGCTAATTTCAAAGCATTTTCAAACGGATAATTATCTGCGGTTCCTTCAAATACGTGAGAAGTAGGAATCATAATATCTCCTTTTCCGCCCATCAAAATTCCGGCTTTCCCCATTATCGAAATGGATTTTACCTTCATCGTATAGATTTCGCCGTTATAGTCATAAGGACGTAAAAGTTCGTCCATTACTTCGTAAGCCTGCTCACCGAATGCATAATCGAAAACCATAATCACATCGTCTCCCGAATAATTTAAGTCTGCAAATGGTGTATTTTTCAAATCGGTTTTTGCCAAATCGATAATCTGAACGTCGATATTGCTTCCGCTTTGATCGTGAATGTAAATCAAACCGGCATCTTGGGAATGCACGAGAACTTTTTCCTGTAAGGTTTTCTTGTTAGAAATTTCTTCGTACATTTTATAGTCCACATTCTTAGTCACCTTTTTTCCGATAGCATCATTTGCAAAAAGCATATTTTTCACAGAATGCATGTTGGCAGAAATAATATGTAAAGGTCTCATCTGCAGATTATTTTCTGCTAAAACCTGTTTTACTTTATTCGCCCATTTTTCGCCAAAGAAATGGTGGCCTACTCTTTCTCTGAGAATTGCCGAGAAATGAACTTCTCTTTCTCTGATTTGTTTATAATCGTTAAAACTTTCGTTTCCTAAATGATAAATGATTTTGAAAAGACGATCCGGATTTTTATCATCACCGAAACTGTTATAAGCGTTCAAAGTTTCATCAAAGGTTCGTCCTAACAATGAAGAGAGGTGTATCAGTGCCACTTCTTTCTCTTTTCTGCTCATTTTTTTATCGCCTGTTGCAACTTCTTCGATAATTTTCCAGGCTCTGCTTGGTTTGTCGCTGCGTTCAGAAAGGAAGGCTAGTTTGCGGATTTTGTCCGCTTCAATATAAAGGAAAGTAAGGTGAGTGAGAATATCGTAAATTTCAGAACGGCCCAAAAGAACTTCGATGTTCATTTGATGTTCGTCGATCCGATAACAGTTTCTTCTTCTTTTTTTAGGAACAATAACTTCGAAGCTTCCTTTGTCGAAACCTTCATCAGAAGTAAGATGAATGAATGAGCATTCCTCAATCCCTTCCGGAAGTCGGTCTAAAACATACAGAAGTCCGTCTAACTCTATTTTGTTCGGAACTCCCATTGTTCCATAAATTTCCGGGTTGATGATCATAAGTAGTGACCGGAGGCTTTCTCCGGAGATCCCGGCAGGTTTGAAAAAACCGCGATAGAATAAGTGCCGCATAGAAACATAAAGTCTTTCGATTGCTTCAGTGGTTTCTCTTGCTCGTGAATTTACCATAGTGTAAAATTTCATACAAATATAAGGAAATAGTTCTAATTTTTTACGCTCCCCAATGGATTCTGTTCATTCTTAATCATTTGTTAATGATAAGATTCATTCTGCTCTTTATCTTTTTCATCCGACCGGGCCAGACTGTAATTATCTGCAAAACATTTTCCGCTGACTTTTTTCAATAAATCATCGTATTCATTATAGTTAAAAAAGAATGGATTCAATATTAAAACTTATATTTCACAAATGACCCCATAAAATTTATAGGCAAATCTATTTTGTTTATCTATTTTTTGTAATTTTACCCCATCAAAAACACACCAAATGTCAAATTTAAGATTTAAAGCATTAGAATTACTTTCTCAGAAAGATTATAGAAAAGAAAATGCAGTGGAAGTTCCTGCAAAATTATCTTCCCTTTTTTGTGAAAACGTTTTCTCAGAAGAAACGATGAGAGAATATTTAACCAAAGAAGCATTTATGTCCATTCAGAACGCCATTAAAAGCGGACTGAAAATCCAAAGGGACGTCGCAGATCAAATCGCAGTGGCCATGAAAGACTGGTCGATAAGCAAAGGAGCTACCCACTACACTCATTGGTTTCAACCTTTGACTGGATCTACCGCAGAAAAGCACGACTCCTTTTTTACTCCATTCGAAAGTGACCGCGCCATTGACCGGTTTTCCGGGGGAATGTTGATTCAGCAGGAACCGGACGCCTCCTCTTTTCCAAACGGCGGAATTAGAAACACTTTTGAAGCGCGTGGTTATACAGCTTGGGATCCAACTTCGCCCGCGTTCATCATGGGAACAACTTTATGTATTCCTTCCATTTTCATTTCCTACACCGGCGAGACTTTAGATTACAAAGCGCCTTTGCTTAGAGCATTACATGCCGTAGATGAAGCTGCGACAGATATTTGCCGTTCTTATTTTGACAAAAATGTAACCAAGGTGATTCCTACTTTAGGTTGGGAGCAGGAATATTTCCTGGTTGATTCTGCATTGTATCAATCAAGACCGGATTTGGTCATTACCGGAAAAACCCTTTTGGGGCATTCTCCCGCAAAAGGCCAACAGTTAGACGATCACTATTTTGGCTCGATTCCTACGCGGGTAATGAACTTCATGAAAGAGCTGGAAATCAAATCAATTCAACTGGGAATTCCTGTAACGACGCGTCATAACGAAGTTGCCCCGAATCAGTTTGAATTAGCTCCGATGTTTGAAGAAGTAAATGTCGCCGTGGACCACAATTCATTATTGATGGATTTAATGGCAAGAGTTGCACACAAACATCATTTCCATATTTTATTCCACGAAAAACCATTCGCAGGAGTGAATGGAAGCGGAAAACACAACAACTGGAGTTTGGCCACCGATACCGGTGAAAATCTTTTAAGCCCAGGAAAAAACCCTAAAAAAAACCTACAATTTTTAACCTTCTTCGTCAATACGCTGAAAGCAGTTCATGATTACGCAGATTTATTAAGAGTGAGCATTGCTTCCGCAGGTAACGATCACCGTTTAGGTGCCAATGAAGCGCCGCCTGCTATTATTTCTACCTTTATCGGTTCGCAGTTATTTGGCGTTCTGGAAGAACTTGAAAAAGTAAAAGACGGGAAATTATCTCCTGAAGAAAAAACAGACCTTAAATTAAATGTGGTGGGTAAAATTCCAAATATTTTATTAGACAACACCGACAGAAACAGAACTTCCCCATTTGCCTTTACCGGCAACAAATTTGAAATCAGAGCGGTTGGATCCTCTGCGAATTGCGCTGAAGTGATGACCGTGATGAACGCTATTGCCGCCAAACAGTTTAAAACTTTTAAAATAGAAGTCGATGCTTTGGTGGAAAGTGGCTTGAAAAAAGACGAAGCAATTTTTAACGTATTAAGAGAATACATAAAAGATTCTAAGAATATCATGTTTGAAGGCGACGGTTATTCCGAAGAATGGGCCATCGAAGCCGCCAAAAGAGGACTGAATAATTTGAAAACAACTCCAGAGGCACTGAGCAGAGAGTTGGATCCGAAATTTATTGCATTATTTGAGGAGCTTGGCATTTACACTCACCGTGAAATGGAAGCGAGAAATGAAATTAAATTAGAGAAATACTCAACAGTAATCGCTATTGAAGCAAGAGTAATCGCTGATATTGCAAGAAACCACATTATTCCCTGCGCCCTTAAATATCAGAACCGCCTCATTGAAAATGTGAAAGGACTAAAAGAAATTTTCGGAGATACCGAGTATCAAACTTTGGCTAAAGAACAGATGAGCCTGATCAGAGACATTTCAGGGCATGTAAGCATCATTAAAGTAGAGGTTGAAAATCTACTTGAAGCAATTGAAAACGCAAAATCAAAAAGCAATTCCCGGGAAATGGCCGAGTCTTTTTGTGAGGAAGTCATCCCATTTTTTGCTAAAATCAGAAACTCTTCTGATGAGCTTGAAATGATGGTTGACGACGAATTATGGCCACTGACCAAATACAGAGAACTTTTATTTACAAGATAAAACAATAGCTAAATTGACTCCAAAGCCCTATTTATAGGGCTTTTTGCTGTTTACAAAACCGCCTTTTCCATTCGATAGAGCAATACAATAAAGTCAATAGATTAAACACATAAATGTTAATGAATCATAATATAAATAAAAACGCAACCCCTTAAATAAAGGGATTGCGAAGAATATTCTTTTAACATTAGGAAAAATAATGTTAAAATGTGTTAAAACAGGTGACAACGTAGGGTGTTTTCACCCTCGGTTTTACCCGATTACTTACTTTTGTAATGCTTTAAAAAACAAATAATAAGTTTTAACACAGGTAATCAAATATATATGAAGAAAAGAGTTTTGTTTTATTGTGCTGCTGTGTTCACTACATTATCAATGCAGTCTTGCGTAACCAATTATGTAGTTTCTACACCAACGACTTACGCTAATGAATACAAATCGAATGCCAAACTAGCAGCGATAGACAATAAGAAACTGGCACTAGCAAAAGAACAATTATTAAGCAGCTTTAAGGATGAGCAATTGGTAGCATCTAAAAACTTAGAAGCTATTGTGAAGAACGAAGAAATTGCAAAAGCAGTTCGGTTCTCACAAAAGATAGATGATATCCTAACTGAAGCAGAAACCTATTTAGGAACTCCGTATCGATACGGTGGGATGACCAGAAAAGGAATTGACTGTTCCGCTTTCGTTCTATCGGTTTTCGGTGCAACTGCAGGCATGAGCTTGCCTAGAGTAGCAGCCTCCCAAGCACAGGAAGGAGAGAAAGTAGAAAAAAGCAACCTTCAGAAAGGAGACTTGGTATTCTTTTCACATGGTAGAGGTAGAATTTCACATGTAGGAATCGTGGAAAATGTAACAGAAAATGGCACAGTCAAATTCATTCACGCCGCAACGTCCAAAGGAGTAATGATTTCTTCGCTCGATGATTCTTATTGGGGACCCAAATTCAGATTTGCCAAAAGAATATTATCACAAGACGATTTCAACAGCAACATCGCAAATAATTAAAAATAGATAATTGATTTTTTAAGAAAACCACCTTTTTAGGGTGGTTTTCTTATTTCTTAGGAGCAACGGAGGTGTCGCTTCTTACCCATCCCAACCCGCAGTCCGCTGTATCCTCCATTGCTGTCACGAATTCATGGGATAGCGCTCCCATCGGGGCTAGAATAACTGGTGGGACTCATATTCAAATGATTTCTGAACGGGAATTTTTTTAGCAACAACCGTCAGCAAAAAAAATGAAATGCGTATCTGTAATTAGTAATAGTAAAGATTTTTTCTGCTATTTTCTAAGTGTAAAGTCTTTGGGTCTTTAAAAAAACCAGAAAAAGCATATTATAAATAAAATCTTCGACGAGATTAAAAAATTTTATTTGTGATTTTAAGACAGATATACATTAAAAGAAAAATGTTCTCGATCAATTTCAAAACCGTTCATTTCCAAACAATAACAGAAATATACAGTTCAGGCTTTTAATAAATATTTAATTATAGAAAAATAGATATAGTATCTGGCTGATTTTAAGCGGCTGCTCAGATTTAATACTATTCTTCTGCTCTTTAAAATCTTAATATTTAAAAAAGGTCATATGAATAGAAAATTTTATATTTCCCCAGCGGTCTTTTCTTTCTGCAATAAAATAAAAATCAATCAGGAATTTAAAATAAATTTAAACCTTTTCTAAAGGCAATAGAAACCTCTTTAATTTTGCAAATTGCAATTAAACCAAACTGTTTCGGTCCGTGTAATTTAGTTTAAAGAAAATAAAGGTCAACATCGAAAATGCCAGCAAAGAGCTCCCACCATAACTGAAAAACGGCAGCGGAATCCCCACCGTTGGGAAAAGCCCCATCACCATTCCCAGATTGATCGAAAAGTGCATCAGCAGTATAGAAGCGAAACAATAACCAAAAACCCGGTTAAAGGTAGATTTCTGCTTCTCTGACAGATAATAAATTCTTCCTATAAACACAGAATAAACGATCACAAGCATTGCGCTGCCAAAAAAGCCCCACTCTTCGCCAACGGTACAGAAAATATAATCTGTGCTTTGCTCTGGAACAAATTTCCCTTGCGTTACAGAACCTTCACGGTAACCTTTACCGAAAAATCCGCCTGAACCAATCGCAGTTTTCGAATAAAGTAAATTATATCCGGACGTATCCCGAAAAGCTCTTTCACCTTTGTATAAAACTTCTATCCTTTCTCTTTGGTGTTTGGGCATTTTCTCTAAAATAGAGGGAGCTCCGTATGCTAATCCACAAAGAATTCCGACGCCACCAATGATTGCCGCTACGGACAATACATTCCAATGAATTTTATAAGAATTTAAAAAGAGAACAATGGCGGTTATTACAACTATGGCGGCCACCACATAAATAGGATCAATGGCAAGCGCGACCAGAAAAACAGCAGCGAAAATCAGTCCCACACCGAAAACCCATCCCGACATTCCTTCCCGAAATAAGGCGATGAAAAAAGCGGTGAAAACCAATAAGGAACCCACATCTGGGATTGCCAGAACCACCACAGCCGGAACTCCTATAATTGCTAAAGAAGTCCAGAGGGATTTCTTATATTTTAAATTAAAATCAGGACCGGAGACATAGTTGGCCAACATTAAAGCAGTACCTATTTTTGAAAACTCCACAGGCTGCAAACTCAACGCGCCAAATTTGTACCAGTTTTTCTGTCCCAAAATTTCTGTCCCAAAAGGGAATAGACCAATGAGCAAAAGAATACCGCCGATATAGATGATGCCAGACATATTCTCGAAGAACTTTGCTCTCGTCGTAAATATTATGAGCCCCACAAAAACAGACACTCCAAGCCAAACAGCTTGTCTTGTTCCGCTCGCAGGTTCCACACTGTAAATATTTGCTACAGCAAAACCGCACAGCAGAAAATAAAGAGAAAGTCCTAATTTATCAATACCCTGTGCCCACTTCATCTTTTTGCGCTGTTTTTTAATTTCTGTACAATAGAATCCCTCTTATAAAGCAGTTGTTTTTTCTGTTCAGTATCTTTGGTGATTCTCAGGCGATCCTCAACTTTTTTCAGATTTACGGAATCTTTATTCGGTTCTTTATAAAGCCCTTTTCTTTTAAGCTCTACATCCCACTGTCTTTTGTACTCGGGCATAAAACTCGCATTCACTAATTTTTTATAAAGGTGTTCCCGTTTTAAATCTCCGGTTAAATACTTCTCTGCTATGACTGCAGCTGCAGGACCTGCCCATGTTCCGCCGAAGCCAGCATGCTCCATAACAGCAGCAATTACAATTTTAGGATGATCTGCAGGAGCTGCCAAAACAAATATTGAATTGTCTTTTCCCTGAGGAACCTGTGCGGTTCCTGTTTTCGCCAGCATCGTAAAATCATTGGATTTTAAACTTCTGGCTGTTCCGTGCAGCACCACGGCTTCCATTCCTTTCATAATCGGATCGAAATATTTCGGATCTACCAATGTTTTATGTTTTACTTTAAATCTTGGATCCGGATTGGGTTTTCCGTCAATTGCCTTTACAATATGGGGCGTAAAATACCAGCCGCGATTAACAATTGCCGCCACAGAATTCGCCATTTGCAGTGGAGTTAACAAAACATCACCCTGTCCCATACCATTAAAAATAGAACCATTCATGGTGTAGGCCGAACTCCAGTCTTTTTTGCCACCACTTCTTTTCTGGTAAAATTCACCGGTCGGAATTCTTCCTTTAGAACCTACCGCCAAGTCATTATTAAGGAATTCCCCGACACCGAAACTGCTCATTATTTTTTTCCACTCATTCACTCCCCTCGTTGGATCGCCTGGATATTTATTCATAATGGCAATAAAAGCATACGAAAAATAACAGTTACTTGAGACCTGAATAGCCGGGATTAATGGATCAGCTCCACCATGACCTTTCACGCGTAAACCCCTATAATTAAACCCGCCTCCACACGGAAAAACCGTATTTTCATCCATCACTCCCATTTGCATAGCAGCGGCAGCAGTAAGCAATTTAAAAGTAGATCCCGGCGGATAAGCTGCCTGAAGAGACCTGTCAAAGGTGGGCCGGTTATTATAAACCGTATCCATTTGTAAACGGTACAGGTTTTTTGTTTTTTCAGAACCCGAAAAAAGATTCGGATCAATATCCGGACCCGTGGCCAGCACCAAAATCTCGCCGTTGCTGGGATCAATTGCCACAATTGCACCTTGCTTATTGACGAGCATTTCTTCTGCCATACGTTGCAAATCGTAATCAATCGTCAGCTTGATGTCTTTACCTGTAATGACCTCTTTGTCTAAGGCTCCATTTTTATAAGAACCGATATTCCGCAAACGGATATCTTTTTGGATATACTGAATGCCCTTTACGCCACGAAGTTCATTCTCATAAGATTTTTCAATTCCCGTTTTCCCGATGAAATCTCCCGGAAGATAATACACAGAATCTTTTTTCAGCTCTCTTTCATTGACTTCATTCGTGTACCCCAAAAGGTTTCCGGACGTAGAAACTTCATATTGCCGCTGAGGCCTTGACACGATACTGAATGCCGGATATTTGAAAATGATTTCCTGTATTCTTGCAATTTCCTCACGACTTAGATTTTTCATAAAAGTCATCGGCGTTAATTTCGAAAAATATTTTTCCTTCTTAATAGCATTGATATTTTTGATGAAATCAGCTTTGCTGATTCTCACCAAATTACAAAAATCGATGGTATCGAAGTCCGGTTTTAATAATGCCGCCGTAAAAGAGATTTCATAAGCCGGCTGATTTCCTACCAGTATTTTTCCGTTCCGATCAAATATGACGCCACGCTGGGGAATAATGTATTCGGTTTTTATCGAAGTATTAGCAGCGTTCAGCGCATATCGGTCTGTGAATAACTGCAAATAAGCAAGCCTTGCTATAAAAATTATAGCAATTAAAGATAAAACAACGGAGATTTTTAAAAATTGCGGTTTCAGACTTTTTGTTTGATTTTAAATGCTAAAGCATAAATAATGATAAAGATAAATGAAATCCCACTCGTTGCCAAAACATTAAGGAAGATATCGAAAAATCTACTGAATTTAAAGATTTCAATATATTGAACAAGTGCCTGATGAATAAAGATACTCATAAAGACAAAAAGAAAAAACTGAGACCACTGCAAAGAGTGGAAAGAGAAGAAATCTGTAGAAGTATCCGTAGAAGTTCTGAAAATAAGGGTTCTAAAATAAGCAATGACCGTTGTCGCAAACGCATTGATTCCCCAAGTGTACAAAAAGGCATCAATTCCTAATCCCAAAATAAAACTCAACAGCAAAAACTGGTATTTATTTCGAAAGAAAGGATAAAACATAACGAACACCGGATATATAACAGGCGTATATTTTCCAAAAAGGGTGATACGGTTAAGCACAAAAATTTGTAATGCGATGAGCAAAACAATAATCAAAATATCTGTAAAAAGCGTTCTACTTATCATTTCTCTCTTTTTATTGTCGCTTGCAAAGTATCTTCAATTTTACGGACTTCTGCTTTTTTCAGGTTTTTAACTACGTATATTTTGTTGAGCTTTCCCATTTTTTCACTCAGTTCCACCGAGATATCCCAGAAGCCTGTTTTACTATCTACTTCATAACCGGCAATTTTACCAACCATAATACCTTGCGGGAAAATAGCAGATTTACCGTCCGTTACAATCGTATCGCCAACCTGAAGCGGAACATATTTTGGTATATCCGACAGATGCATAATTCTGGAATCATCTCCCCGCCAGGTGAGTGTTCCGAAATAACCAGATTTTTTGAGCGACGCATTGATTTTAATTTTATTCAAACTTAAAATCGATTGTACCAAAGAAAAGGAATCAGTAGTATTAATGACAATTCCGGCAATTCCCCCGGGCGCCATAACACCCATTTTGGGCATCACTCCATCTCTTTTTCCGCGGTTAATGGTAAAGTAATTGTCTTTTCGGTTGATGCTGTTAAATACGATTTCGCCATCGACAAAAGTATAAATTTGTCCACCTCCGACGGTGTCGTGCACTTTACGGAATTCAGGATTAGTTGCTGCATCTTTGCCGTAAAGCTGCATCATTAAACTTTTATTTTGTGCAATCAGCTGATCATTGGTTTGTTTCAGTTTCAGGTAAGAAGCCCCTTCATCGATATATCCAGAAACCCAGGAATTAAAGGCAGCAGATTGCCCTGCAATCCACGACTGTTGCATTGAGTTTCTACTGAAAATCAATACCACAGCTATGAGTTGCAGAAATATAAAGAAGACGAATAAACCGTTCTTCGAAAATAATCTCAGCAAAAATCCCATCTGTTTAGTTTCGTGAAAAAACGATTAATTACTTAATTAAGAAGTTGAATTTATCCATGTTTTTCAAGGCGATTCCGGTTCCCCGAACTACAGCTCTTAACGGATCTTCGGCAACAAAAACAGGCAAGCCGGTTTTCTTATGAAGTCTGTCTGCAAGGCCTCTTAACAAAGCACCACCTCCGGCAAGATAAATTCCGGTTTTGTAGATATCAGCGGCCAATTCCGGCGGAGTCAGTGAAAGGGTTTCCATTACGGCATCCTCAATTCTAACAATCGATTTGTCCAGAGCCCGCGCGATTTCTTTGTAGTTCACCATGATTTCTTTTGGCTTACCGGTAATTAAATCACGGCCTTGAACCGGAATATCTTCAATATCAACATCAAGATCTTCAACGGCAGAACCCACTTCGATTTTTATTCTTTCGGCAGTTCTTTCACCAATATATAAATTGTGATGCGTTCTTAAATAATAGGCGATATCATTGGTAAATACATCTCCGGCAATTTTCACAGATTTATCACAAACGATCCCTCCAAGAGCCACAACAGCGATTTCGGTCGTACCACCACCTATGTCGATGATCATATTCCCTTCTGGTTTCTGCACATCGATTCCTACACCGATTGCTGCGGCCATTGGTTCATAGATCAAACGGACTTCTTTCGCATTTACTTTCTGGGCAGAATCTCTTACCGCCCGTTTTTCTACCTCGGTAATTCCGGACGGAATACAGATTACGATCTTTAAAGTCGGCTGAAAAAGTTTTCCTTTGATACCGGGAATTTGTTTGATGAATTCTTTGATCATGTGCTCAGAAGCATGGAAATCAGCGATTACGCCATCTTTCAAAGGCCTGATGGTTTTGATGTCTTCATGCGTTTTCCCCTGCATGTGTTTTGCTTTCTCCCCAACTGCAATTGGTTTTCCTGTCGAACGCTCGATTGCAACAATCGATGGTTGATCTACTACAATTTTATTATTGTGTATAATTAGTGTGTTCGCAGTTCCTAAATCAATCGCAATGTCTTGCGTGAACATATCAAATAACCCCATTTTTATGCTAAATTTTTAAAGTGTACAAAGATATAGATTTAGAACCGTTCTAAAAATTAGATCGCCCCTAATTTTGGTTAAAATTTTATTAAAATTTCTGTATTTTATATAGATAACTTTTTAATTACCATAATATTTCATTTCTGAAAAAAAATAGTCTCAAGAATCGGGATATAGATTTTAGTGATAATCTTCATATCTGATATCCTTCACCAATTCAATTTAAAACCTTAAATTTGCGATTGCTCTATGACTAAGGATAATAACATTCACCAGACTGCTAATTTTGCCGTTCTCAGCGTCAGTTTCGAAAAAGCTGATGCAGAAATACGGGGCAAATTTGCTTTCTTTGATGAGCATGTAAAATATTTCGTCAACCAAATTCATGATTTGAATTTGGGAGATGCTTTTGTGGTTTCTACTTGCAACAGAACCGAAATTTATACGACCACTCAAAATTATCTTCTGATTGCAGAATTGTACTGTAAAATCGTAGGCGTAAGCATCACCGATTTTATGAAATATGTAAATATTCTGAAACGGGAAGAAGCCCTTAATCATCTATTTCGGGTAGCAGCAGGTTTAGAGAGCCAGATTATTGGTGATTTCGAAATCATTGGGCAAATCAAAAATGCCTATCACCGGTTTAAAAAAGAAAAGAAAAATTCCAATCCTTTTCTAGAGAGATCGATCAATTCTGCCATCCAGATTTCCAAAAGAATTAAGAACGAAACAGGAATTTCTAATGGAGCAGCCTCCGTTTCCTATGCTGCAGTTCATTATATCCTGAAAAATCAAATCCAAATTTCCGATAAGAACATTCTGCTTCTCGGGGTGGGAGAAATTGGGCAGAACACCGTGGAAAATCTGGTAAAGCATGTTTATAAACCCAATGTGAAAATTGCAAACAGAACTGCAGAAAAAGCAGAAAAAATTGCCGAGAAATACAAAATCCCCCATATCGAATTCGACCAGCTACAGGACGAGTTGACCAAAACAGACATTTTGATTGTCGCCACCGGAGCACAGCATCCGATTATTAATAAATCGCATTTCCCCAATGGCAAAGAAACTTTGATTATCGACCTTTCGATCCCAAACAATGTGGAGAAAAATGTTACAGAGAACGAAAATGTAAGTTTAGTCGATATCGATCAGCTGTCCCTTCATATTAATGAAACCATGGTTCAGCGTCAAAAAGAAATTCCAAAAGCGGAAGAAATCATCAAAGAAATGTCTAAGGATTTTCTGGAGTGGGAAAAGAAAAGAAAACTGGCGCCCAACATCCATCATTTCAAAGCCATGTTGAAGAATATGGAGCGGAATGAAATGCATAAAATTCACAAAAAACATCATTATGTGGAGGTAGATGATATGCAGCTTTCAGAAAAAATGATTCAGAAAATCACCAACCGTTTCGCAAAATACATCATCGATAATCCCTGGAAGGCCGATGAAATCAGTAAATTAATGCACGAGATTTTAGTAGAACAACCAAATAAAGAGTTCAATGAGAAGCATTAAAATAGGCACAAGAAACTCGCCGCTCGCATTGTGGCAAGCAAGAGAAGTTGCCAGAAATCTGCAAAATAACAATTACAAAACCGATATCACTCCGATTGTTTCGACCGGAGATAAAAACCTTACCGAACCTCTTTATGCAATGGGGATCACCGGAGTTTTTACTAAAGATTTGGATATTGCTTTATTAAATAATGAAGTGGACATTGCCGTGCACTCTCTGAAAGATATTCCGACTCAGCTTCCTCATAATATAGAGATTGTCGCTGTATTGAAACGCGATTTTCCACAAGATGTTCTGGTAAGAAAATCGACTTCCAAAAATAAAGAACTGCATGAGTTGAAAATTGCCACCAGCAGTTTAAGACGCCGCGCGTTCTGGGCAAAATATTTTCCGGAAACCGAGTTTTGTGATATCCGCGGAAATGTACAGACCCGTCTCCAGAAATTAGAAGATCAGGATTTCGATGCGACTTTGTTTTCATTAGCAGCAATTGAAAGAATGAATTTAGCAGTAGATTATGAGTTTCTTCCAATGATGATTTCTGCGCCGGCACAAGGTGTGGTTGCTGTAACCGCAAGAGCTGATGATCATGAAATCAAAGAATTATTCGAAAAAGTAAACCATCGGGAAACTCAGATTTGTATCGACATTGAAAGGAATTTCTTACGAACTCTGGAAGGAGGTTGTACCGCACCAATTGGTGCTTTTGCAGAAATCAATGACAAAGATGAAGTGAGATTTGTCGGCAGACTGTGTTCATTAGACGGTAAAAAATGCATGGAAATCGATGAAATTTTCACCTGGAATGATCAGGAAAATTTT
Organism: Chryseobacterium salivictor; assembly: GCF_004359195.1. Classification (NCBI taxonomy): domain Bacteria; kingdom Pseudomonadati; phylum Bacteroidota; class Flavobacteriia; order Flavobacteriales; family Weeksellaceae; genus Chryseobacterium; species Chryseobacterium salivictor. The sequence continues at coordinate 904,875 of NZ_CP037954.1, forward strand.
GGAGAAAAATTAGCTCATATCATTTTAAAAGACGGCGGAAGAGAATTGATGCAGGAGATTAAACTGCACCTTCAATAAAATCTGCAACAGTATTATATAATAGGAATTATTGATAATTTATTTGTAATGAATATTCTGTTTACAAAAATGCTCGATGAAAAAGAAGTTTCCGATATCCTTGGAAACCATTTTTCAAGTCATTTTTTAGAGGTGATTAAAATCAAACTTCTTCACCTTGCGCCATTCCCTCTCGGGAATAATTCGCTGATTTTCACCAGTGTAAATGGAGTAGAATCATTTTTTAAAAATGGTTTTAAACCTCATGAAAATTTCGCCGCAAAAAATTATAACAAAATTTACTGCGTCGGCAGGAAAACCAAAATGCACTTGCGGAAATATGGTTTTGGCGTATTTAAAACGAAAAAAAACGCAAAAGAACTTTCAGACTTTATTATTGAAAATTGCTCCAAAGAAAAATTCATTCATTTCTGCGGAAATTTAGCCTTGGATATTCTTCAGGAAAAATTACCCCTGCAAAATATCGCCTATAAAAAAGTAGTCGTGTACGAAACAGAATTGCTGTATCCTAAATATGAAGGAAGTCATGATGCCATTGCTTTTTTCTCGCCAAGTGGCGTGCGGAGTTTCATTAAAAACAACAGTTTAGACTTTCAGCAAATCTATGCAATTGGTGAAACTACTGGTGCAGAAGTTAAAAAATATACCACCCAAAAAATATTTACAGGCAAAGACAATGACCTGAATGCTTTGCTTAAATTAATTAAAAAAGAAGGAGAAAAGATAAGCTCCTGTTAAGAAACGTCGGTTTCTGATTTTATTTAAAGATTATGATTAAAAACGATTTATATTTAAAGGCATTAAGAGGAGAAACCGTTGAGCGGCCTCCGGTTTGGATGATGAGACAGGCGGGAAGGTTTTTACCCGAATTCCGTGCAATGCGTGATGAATATGATTTCTTCACCAGATGTCGCACGCCGGAACTGGCTTCAGAAATTACCATGATGCCGATTCGCAGATATCCATTGGATGCGGCGATTTTGTTCTCAGATATCTTGGTTGTTCCTCAGGCAATGGGAATGAATTTCGAGATGCGGGACGGAATTGGACCTTGGCTTGAAAAGCCGATCCGTACTTTAGAAGATGTGCAGAATGTTATTGTTCCTGATGTTGATGAAACTCTGGGATATGTTTTTGATGCCATCGAACTGACTTTGCATAAATTGGATAATAATATTCCATTAATCGGTTTTGCCGGTTCGCCATGGACGATTTTATGCTATTGTATCGAAGGAAAAGGCTCCAAAGCATGGGATGTTGCAAAGAGTTTCTGTTTCAGAAATCCTGAAGCCGCCCATTTATTATTACAGAAAATTACAGATACTACGATTGCTTATCTGAAAAGAAAAGTAGAGAAAGGTGTTTCGGCTGTTCAGGTTTTTGATTCCTGGGGCGGTGCCTTGTCCCCGGAAGATTATCAGATTTTCTCCTGGCCGTATATCAACCAGATTGTAGAAGCGTTAAGTCCGTTAACTCACGTGGTTGTTTTTGGCAAAGGATGCTGGTTTGCTTTAGAAGAAATGACTTTATCTAAAGTTTCTGCGTTGGGCGTTGACTGGACAATTACTCCGGAACTGGCACGAACGCTGACCAATCACACCATGACTTTGCAGGGAAATTTCGATCCTACAAGATTGCATTCGTCACCGGAAACGATCACAAAAATGGTCACCGAAATGATTAACCGTTTCGGAAAAGACCGTTATATCGCGAATCTCGGTCACGGGATTTTACCGAATATTCCTCTGGAAAATGCAGAAGCATTCATCAGAGCAGTTGTGGACTGGAAACCAAACTAGAAGTTTAGTTTAAAAATATTTGCCACGAATGCACGAATTTTTTATTTGTGAATTCGTGGCTTTATTATTTATCAAGTTCGTAATACAGCAATTCTACCTCATCATCAGGAAGGCGAACAGTAGATTGGTATTGAAATCCCAGCTTTTCAATGAGTTTTTGAGAGGCGATATTTTCTTTTGAAGTAATGGCAGAAATCTTTTTTAAACCAAATTCTGAAAAGGCAGTTTCCAGTAACTGACGCGCAGCTTCAAAACCGTATCCTTTTCCTTCAAATTCGGGTAAAAATGAAAAACCGATATCGTGAACTTCCAAACCTTCTCTTTCAAAAATCCCGACGCTGCCAATTTTCTGACCTGTAGATTTCAACATGATAAGATAATTCCCGTATCCTAATCTTTCGGCCTGAGGAAGAAATTTAGCGATGATGTAATTTTCAGCATCTTTAACGGATTTAATATTCCGGTCTCCAATAAATTTTATAAAGTTCGGTGAGTTATACAGTTCGAAAATAAATTCGGAATCGTCTGTTGACATTGGCTTTAGCAACAATCTTTCTGTTTCTGTCATTTCTGTTTTTTTTAAATTCCTTTTTTTCCGTCAAGAATCATTTCTATCATTTTAATTTTTCTTTTTTCGCGGGTTTCCGGTTTTTTCGCTTCTACGATCCAGCGGATATATTCTTTTCGGTGCGTATAACTCATAGCGTCAAACAATTCTTTAGCCTTTACATTTTCATTAAAAACCATTTGAACATCTTCCGGAACAATCACGATTCTTTCCTCTTTGTCTTCCCAAATTCTGACCGAAACTTCATCACCGAAAGATTTCCCAAGTTGTTTCCGGACTTCCTGAGTTAAGCCCAAAATATGACCCTCGCTTTTCATCTTTACTAAACTGCCGCGATATTCAACTTTCTCATCAAACAGCGCTTTTATTTTCACTAACCCTTTTTTGCCAAAGCATTCTTCGGTCGGGAAAGGGAATTCAACATACGCCGCATTGATTTCTCCGCTTTGTAAAACAGGACCTTTAAACAAAATAATATCTGTCATTTTTAAAAAATTAGATTCAAATTTATAAAAATTGATGGCACAGATATGGATTAAATAAAGAAAATTTTAAAATGAAAAAAACAGTATCAGGATTCATCGCCATTTTCGTCCTTTTATTCCTCGCAAATTGTACCGCTCAAACCAACTTTTCCGAAAATATAAAAAGAAACTGGATGTTGGTGGAATTTCAGGACTTCAGCAAAGATTTCATGGTGAGCAGCAAAGCGCATCTTAATTTAACTGATCAAAAAGAGCCGGGACGTTTCTCCGCAAATATGGGTTGCAACAATATGTTTGGTTCCGCAAATTTCAATGCAAACGGGACGGTGAAATTTTCAGAAATTGGGAGTACGATGATGTTTTGTGATAAAGCGATGGAGTTGGAATCTGCCTTTGGAAGAGAACTTCCGAGAATGACGAACTATAAAGTTAACGGGCATTACCTTACTTTAACCAATGCTGCGGGAAAGAAAATGAAATTTGTCGCTACTGACTGGGATTAAGAATTATAAAATATTTCTAAAAAATCTCTGCTAATTTGAGCTGAGATTTTTTAATGGTTAACTCAAAGTATTATCTTTGTACAAATGCCGAAAGGAAATTTATGCTAGAAAAAAAAGAACATTTATACGAAAAAGCCGTTTTAGTCGGCTTAGTTACACAAAATCAAAGTGAAGAAAAGCTCGTAGAATATATGGATGAGCTGGAGTTTCTGGCTTTGACAGCAGGAGCGACTATTGACAAAAGATTCGTTCAGAAATTAACACAAGCAGATTCCAAAACTTTTATTGGAAGCGGAAAAGCGCAGGAAATAAAAGAATACGTAAAAGAACACGGAATCGGAACGGTGATTTTCGATGACGAACTTTCGCCTTCACAACTGAAAAATCTCGAAAGAGAAATGGAAGTGAAAATTCTCGACCGAACCAATTTGATTCTCGATATTTTTGCTCAGAGAGCGCAAACATCTTATGCAAGAACTCAGGTGGAACTTGCTCAGTATCAGTATTTACTCCCGCGACTGACCAGAATGTGGACTCACCTTGAAAGACAGAAAGGGGGAATCGGAATGCGCGGTCCCGGTGAAACAGAAATTGAAACCGACAGAAGGATTATCCGCGACAGAATATCATTATTAAAAGAAAAACTGAAAACCATCGACAAACAGATGGCAACGCAAAGACAAAACCGTGGCAAAATGGTTCGTGTAGCGCTGGTTGGCTATACCAATGTCGGGAAATCTACGCTGATGAACGCGATTTCTAAATCTGACGTTTTTGCGGAAAATAAGCTGTTTGCAACTTTAGATACAACTGTACGAAAAGTGGTCATTGGGAATTTACCTTTCTTATTAACGGATACTGTAGGGTTTATCAGAAAACTTCCAACCCAATTGGTAGAGAGTTTTAAATCAACTTTGGATGAAGTCCGTGAAGCCGATTTATTGATTCATGTGGTTGATATTTCCCACGAAAGTTTTGAAGATCACATCAATTCCGTCAACCAAACTTTAATGGAAATCAATGCGCATCAAAAGCCGATGATCATGGTTTTTAATAAAATAGATGCTTTTGCTTACGAGAAAAAAGACGAAGACGATCTGACTCCGGAAACCCGAAAAAATATTTCTCTTGATGAGTGGATGAAAACCTGGATGTCGAAATCTCAGTATCCAACCGTATTTATTTCTGCGCTGAACAAAGAGAACTTCCCGGAAATGAAAAAGTTAATTTACGACGAGGTTCTGAAAATTCATACCGCCAGATTCCCTTATAATGATTTCCTGTTTGAATATCATGATGATGACATGGAATTGGAAGACTAAAATCTAAAAGAGCGTGAGAGTTCGTTTCTTTAAAAATGCTTAATTTGTTTTAAGCATTTTTTTAAAACTTAAAATGTAAATAGTCCTATTTTTATTGAATGAAATTAGATTATCAGAAAATTACTTCAAAAGTGTATGCGGATATTATTGCCAAAGAAAATCATGGTAAAGTCCCAGACTATATTCCTGAACTCGCATGCATCGATGAAAATAAATTTGGCGTCAACTTTACCGATTTAAAACACAACAGTTTTGGCTGCGGTGATTCTGAAGAAAAATTTTCCATACAGAGTATTTCCAAAGTTTTTGCATTGTCTTTTGTTTATGAAAAACTGGAAGAAAAACTTTGGGAAAGAGTAGATGTAGAACCTTCAGGAAGTGCATTTAATTCTTTGATTCAGTTGGAAGCAGATAACGGAATCCCCCGAAATCCTTTTATCAATGCGGGCGCTTTGGTTATTTGCGATATATTACTGGAAATTTGCAACAATCCAAAAGAAGAACTACTTTCTTTTATTCGAAATCTCACAGAAGATGAAGAAATTTTCTTTAATGAAAAAGTAGCTTCGAGCGAGATGCAGAACAGTTTCAGAAATGCAGCGATGTGTAATTTCATGAAATCTTTTGGAAATATTAAAAATAAACCGGATTCGGTTATTGAACTTTATTGCCATCTTTGTTCGATAGAAATGACTTGCAAACAACTGAGCAAAAGCTTTTTATATTTGGCAAATGAAGGTAAGAAACCTTCCGGCGGAATGCAGATTTTATCTTCGAGTAAAGCCAAAAGAATTAATGCAATTTTGCTCACTTGTGGATTTTATGATGAGTCAGGCGAGTTTTCTTTTCTCGTAGGATTGCCAGGGAAAAGTGGCGTTGGAGGAGGAATTATAGCAATTTATCCTCAGCATTATTGCATCACCGTCTGGAGTCCGAAACTCAATGAAAAAGGGAATTCGTACCGCGGCATGAAATTCCTGGAAGAATTTACAACCCTAACCGGCGAAAGTATTTTTTAAAATGATTGAAGAAATTAAATCCGCGCTACAAGATCTTTCCATTCCCGAAAAGAAAGCGTTTTTACCCAGATTTTTCAAAGCCGGAAAAGGCGGATATGCAGAAGGAGACCAATTTATCGGCGTTACCGTGCCCGATCAAAGAAAAGTTGCCAAAGAATATTGGAACAGAATTTCATTAAATGAATTAGAACAGCTGCTGTCGTCAGAAATTCATGAACACCGCCTCTGCTCATTATTAATGCTGGTTTCTAAATTTGAAAAATCAAAGGATACAAAAGAAAAAAAAGAAATCGTCGACTTTTATTTAAAAAATAAAGAGCATATCAACAATTGGGATTTGGTCGATACTTCCTGTTACAAAATTTTAGGCCGATATTGTTTTGAAAATCAAGAGGATTCAATTTTAATAAATTTGTCTGAAGAAGATAATTTGTGGAGCAAAAGAATCGCTGTGGTTTCAACGATGTTTCACGTGAAAAAAGATTCTTTTCAGCTGCTTAAGAAGTTGGTCATCACAAATCTAAATCATCCACACGACCTGATGCACAAGGCGAACGGCTGGCTTTTGCGGGAAATGGGCGGGAGAAATGAAGAGCAACTTTTGGATTTCCTCCAACTTCATTATCAAAAAATGCCACGGACAACGCTTCGGTATGCCATTGAAAAACTGGACGAAAATCTTCGTCAGGATTATTTAAAAGGAAGGATATAATGGAAAACGTTTTTTACATCAGAGAAATCATCCATTATTTGATGCACTTTATTGTGCCGCTTTTTATTGCAAAAATTTTCTTTAAAAATAATTGGAAACACGCCTATTTTCTGATGCTCGCAACGATGCTTGTCGATTTGGATCATGTCTTCGCCGATCCCCTTTTCGATCCCAATAGAAACAGTATTGGTTATCATCCGCTGCATTCTTACTGGGCAATCGCTGTGTATTTTCTGGGAAGTTTATTTCTTAAAGGGAATTACAGAGTCATCGCAATTGGTTTGCTTTTTCACATGTTCACCGATTTTCAGGATTATTGGCTGTGGAAAAATTGAGTTCGGCTAAGTTGAACTCCATTATCTATATCTCTAATTACGATATGAAATTTGAAAAAATAAAAAGGATAAGCATAAAATTTTTTCAATTTTATTATTTATTTTAAATTTAATTTTTCTATATTATCACAAATCGAAATATGAAATTAAAAAAGTTTATTCACTGGACGGTACTTGTACCGCTTTTATCTGCTGCTTTCTATCTTTTGGGCTTCTTAAATAACACTCCTCTTACCAATATTATAGGGGCTTTGTTATTATTTTCAAGTGTGATGGCAGCAGTGCATCATGCCGAAGTTATAGCGCATAAAGTAGGTGAACCTTACGGAACCGTCATTCTCGCAATTTGCATCACGATTTTAGAAGTGGGATTAATTATTTCCTTCATGCTTTCCGGTAGCGAAGGCGCGCTCACTTACGCCAGAGATACCGTTTTTGCAGCGGTAATGATTATTCTCAATGGTATTCTCGGTATTTGTATCTGGGTGGGGAGCAGAAAGTATAAAGAACAGTTTTTTATCGCTAATTCGGCAACAACTTATTTGGTAAGTTTGGTGGCGATTTTGGTGCTCACACTGATTTTACCGAACTATACCTCAACGAAACACGGTCCTTTTTACAGTAATGCGCAGTTGGTTTTTGTTTCCGTTGCCTGTCTTACTATTTACGGAACGTTTTTAATGTTCCAAAACGTTCGGCACCGCAATTATTTCGTTGTCGAAAAGGAAGATCAGACTCCTCACGAAGCAGATCCGCCATCAGTTCCAAAAGCTTTAGTCAGTCTATTTTTATTGATTATCTGTCTGGCAGTCGTTATTTTCATGGCCAAAGGACTTTCGCCGGTGATCGAAGAATTTGTAGAAAGTATTGGCGCACCGCATGAATTGGTGGGAGTAATTATTGCATTTGTCGTTTTGCTTCCCGAGGGTTTAGCCGCAATACGTGCTGCCCGGAACAATCAAATTCAGTCTTCCATTAATTTAAGTTTAGGCTCGGCTCTGGCCAGTGTGGGTTTAACGATTCCTACCGTATCGGTCGTGTGTATTATTTACGACATTCCCTTTGTTTTGGGACTCGGCATGAAATCAATTATCCTCTTGGCGCTGTCCGTATTTATTGTGATGCTGTCGCTAAGTCGGGGGAAAACGAATCATTTGTACGGAACCGTACTTTTGGTCAATTTGGCAGCGTATATTTTTACGGTAATTGTACCTTAATTATCTGGTTTTTCGGGCAATTTCCATTTTGTGAGCCATGAGGTTTGCTATATTTTTTGCTTTGTAAACAGCCAATTCCGCCATTTCGCCGGAGAAATTTTCTTCGACCGTTGCAGTCCATAACGTAATCCAATGCTCGAAATGAAATTTTTCCATGGGAACTTCAGCATTGATGGGGAAATGCACTGCCATGGGGTTTCCTTTGTAAGAAATCTGTCCAAATAAAAGCGTTTCCCAAAAAGAATACATCTTGGGTAAATGATGCGCCCAGTCGACTTTTGCCACGTCATTAAAGAAAAATCCTATCGTATCGTCATTTTGAACTTTATCATAGAAACGATTCACCAAATCCTCAATATCCTGCCGTGTTTCCAATTTTTTCATAGTCCAAAATTAGGCAAAATTTTCAGGTAAATCTTATGACTGTAATCACTGTATCTGATTTGGGCGGACAATTCGTGCTATCCGCTCATACTCCTCAGTCGGCGTCTCCACTTCGTTCCGTCGCCTCCTTGTGGGGTAACCGCTTCTATCACGGCCGCAGATTTCGCAACAAAATCAACTTCAGTTTCCCGATTTTCGACTAATTTTGCAGTATGGCAACTCTAAAAAGTAAGTTTTCCCATTTACAGTCCCGTGACGACACTGGCTTCAGTTCCAATGCCAGCGGTAGATTCGTACATAAAAATGGAATGCCGAATGTTAGAAGAGCAGGTTTATCAAACCCATTACAGAAATACAGTTGGTACCATACCATGCTGGATTTACCTTCCTGGAAGTTTATTCTCCTTCTGATTTCAGGATATATTCTGGCCAATCTGTGTTTTGCTACGATTTATTACAGCATTGGTATCGAGCACCTTACCGGAATTGATGAAAGTACGCCTCTCAGTGAATTTACCGATGTTTTCTTTTTCAGTGCCCAAACATTTACCACGGTAGGATACGGTCGAATTGCGCCGGTCGGATTTTTAGCAAGCATGGTTGCTACTTTCGAAGCTTTTTTAGGATTGCTGGGTTTTGCCATTGCCACCGGTTTATTCTATGGAAGGTTTTCCCGGCCTCAGGCGTTTTTAAAATTCAGTAAAATTGCATTAATTGTTCCTTATGAGGGAAGTAGCGCTTTAATGTTCAGAATGGCACCTTATAAAAATAATCTTTTAACAGATGCTCAGGTCATCCTCACCTGCGCTATCGATGATACAGATGAACACGGGGAATTAAAAAGCAAGTTCTTTACTTTAAAGACGGTCATCAGTCAAATAAATATCCTTTCCCTAAACTGGACGGTGGTTCATAAGATCGATGAATATTCTCCCTTCTTTGAATTGACCAAAGAAAACTTTGAAACGATGGATGTTGAAGTATTTGTGCATCTTCGTGCATTTGATGAAGTATTTTGTAACACCGTAGTGCAGCGGACTTCTTATTCGTCTCACCATCAGGAAATTATCTTCGCTCAAAAATTCAACAAGATGTACGCGCCATCCAAACGACAAAAAACAACAGTCTTGAATCTGGACTTAATCGATTCTTACACTCCTTATTCTCCCTATTCCATTTAGTAATTATGAATTTAGATTTCTATAAAACCCAGGCTATTCAAAAACAGAAAGAACACAAAAAATTTCTGGACTGGATGAAGAAAAAACCACCCAAAAATCTCGATTATACCGTACAGGAAACTCATGATGAGGTTTTCGGAAAAATAGATTGCCTGCAATGTGCAAACTGTTGTAAAACGACAGGCCCCCTTTTCACTCCAAAAGACGTTGAAAGAATCGCCAAACATTTAAAAATGAAAACTGCGGATTTCGAAGATAAATTCCTCAGAACAGATGAAGACGGCGATCAGGTTTTACAAAATCTTCCGTGTTGGTTTTTAAATGAAGATAATACGTGTTCTATCTACGACGTCCGTCCCAAAGCCTGTCGGGAATTCCCACACACCGACCGCAAAAAAATCTATCAGATTAATAATTTAACGATACAGAACACCGTCGTTTGCCCCGCTGCTTTTGAATTTGTAGAGCGGTTACAAGAAAAATTAGAAAAGAAATAATCGTTATTAAATTCTCTTAAACTTTAAAAAAGCACATTATTATCGCGCAGAAATCCAGAAAAAAAAGTATAGAATAAAATAATGGAGTGCAGCTGTAAAAAGCACTTAATTAAAATAATAAAAAGCATTGAAAAATCAATGCTTTTTATCCTTTCACTTTACTTTTTTTCCCATTTTCCCGGGACAGGTTTAAGAAAAAAGCCGAAGTATAACTCCGGCTTCTGTTTTACACGACACCTTGCGCCAGCATTGCTTCGGCAACTTTCACAAAGCCCGCAATGTTCGCACCTTTCACATAATTTACGTAGCCATCTTCTTCAGTACCATAATCGCGACACGCTTTATGGATTCCGATCATAATTTCCTTTAATCTTGCATCAACTTCTTCAGAAGACCAGTTCAACCGAATTGAATTCTGAGTCATTTCTAAGCCTGATGTTGCTACGCCACCAGCATTGGAGGCTTTCCCCGGCGAGAACAAAACTTTGTTATCCAAGAAATAGTTGATTGCATCCAAGGTAGAAGGCATATTCGCCGCTTCGGTTACGCAGATTACACCGTTGGCAACTAATGTTTGTGCATCTTCCAGGAATAATTCATTCTGCGTTGCAGCCGGAATCGCAACATCACATTTTACACTCCATGGCCGTTTTCCTGCATAGAACTTAGCACTCGGGAATTTCTTTGCGAAATCTTCGGCCCGGTTATTTCCAGAAGCACGAAGCTGCAGTAAATAATCAACTTTTTCTCCGGAGATGCCGTCTTCATCATATACATAACCATCAGGTCCGGAAATCGTCACTACTTTTCCGCCTAACTCATTTACTTTTTTTACCACGCCCCAGGCAACATTTCCAAAACCGGAAACAGCGAAGGTCTTACCTTTAACTTCCTGCCCGATTGTTTTGAGCATTTGTTCGCAGAAATAAACAACACCATATCCTGTCGCTTCAGGACGGATTAATGATCCGCCGTACGCCAGTCCTTTCCCGGTTAATACACCGGTAAACTCATTTCTGATTTTTTTGTACTGGCCAAATAAATAACCAATTTCTCTTGCTCCCACTCCGATATCTCCCGCGGGAACATCAGTTTCAGGGCCGATATATTTGCACATTTCAGTCATAAATGCCTGACAAAAACGCATCACTTCCATATTGGATTTTCCTTGTGGATCAAAGTCCGAACCGCCTTTCCCTCCGCCCATTGGCAGGGTTGTCAGCGAGTTTTTAAAGGTTTGCTCAAAAGCAAGAAACTTAAGCACAGATAAATTCACGGTTGGATGGAAACGGATTCCTCCTTTGTATGGACCGATTGCAGAGTTCATTTGAATTCTGAACCCCCGATTCACCTGAATTTCACCAGCATCATCAACCCATGGAACGCGGAAAATAATGGTTCTTTCTGGCTCTGCCATTCTTTCCAGAAGTTTCATGCCATCATATTCTTTGTGCGTTGCAATGAAAGGAATCACTGTATTGGCAACTTCTTTTACGGCTTGTAAGAATTCCGGCTCGTTTGGATTTTTCGCTTCAATGTTTGCGATAAATTCCTGAATTTTTTGCTCTGTGTTATAATGTTCCATATGCTAGTGAGAATTATTACTAACAAATTTAATTTTTTTTTCAGAACATTCAATAAAAAATTTAAATATTAGGAAAATATCAATAATATTAATGTTTATTTTTATTAAATTCATAAAAACATCATTAATAATGTTAAAAATTTAAGGTTAATTGTTTTTTAGTATTTTTTTAAAAATGAAAAAAAGCTAAAGCGCAAGATATTGTCTACCCGAAAGTGCTTTTATTAAACCCAGAATTTCTAATTGTAATAAATCAGGCAAAATTTTATAGGTTGGTATTTCTAACCGTTGTGATATTTCGTCCAAGGAAAACGGAGTTTTTTTATCCAGGATAGCAAGGATATTTTCCTGCTGTTCAGGCAGTACAATCTTTATTTCAGAACTGGGAAAAAGTTCGCCGGTTTTTGCCGTTTCGTTTTGAAAACCAAGCTGATCGACGAGTGATGGAATCGTAGAAATCACCGCCGCCTTGTTTTGAAAAATAAGCTGATTGCAACCTTGGCTGTATTTCTCGTCGATTCTGCCGGGCAACGCATACACTTCTCTGTTGTAATTATTAGCAAAAGTTGCTGTGCTGATCGAGCCGCCACCAAAAGCAGTTTCTACAACAACCGTAGCAGGCGTTAATCCTGCAATGATGCGGTTTCGCTGTATGAAATTCTCCCGATCCGGCTTTTGAGAAGAATTGAATTCAGTAAACAAAACGCCGTTTTCTTCGAGAATTTTCTGCGAAAGTTTTCGGTTTCTGGAAGGATAAAGGGTGTGAAAACCGTGCGCCAGAACGGCAACAGTCTGAATTTTATTTTTTATGGAAATATCGTGAACCTCAGCATCGGCTCCCAGGGCCAAACCACTGACGGTGGTGATGTTTTCATTTTTAACCGCATTTAAAAAGTCTTCAATAAATTGTTTTCCGTAGTTTGAAATATTTCTGGTACCAACGATGCTCACAGCTTTTTTTGAAGAGTCGAAATCTCCTTTTTGATAGAGAATAGCGGGCGCGTCGTCACATTCATTTAAAATTGCCGGTAAATCTCCGAGATGACGCAGGTTAATTTTAATATTGTTTTTGAGGCAAAATTCAATTTCTTTCTCTGCAAATTTTAAGTGGTCGGGATTTCCGATTTCAACTGCAATTTTTCTTCCGATACCAAAAATAGTTTGTAAACCTGATTTTGAAAGATCCCAAACCTCTTTCGCCGAACCAACCTCTGCCACTAATTTTCGGAAAATCACATCTCCGATTAAAGGGCAGCGCCGCAATGCGATAGCGTAAAGGGTTTCTTCGTGACGCATAATGAAGTTTTACCAAAATTATCAAAAATTATTCATTTTTACGGAGTTCATCTAAACGTTCCCATACATTTTCTTTCTTTTTATAAGGAAGCTCCATAAAATCTTCAGGATGATTTTCTTTGTATTCCTGCCATAGTTTATCGTCTTTTTCACTGTAATAGTTAGGAAATTCCCAAATGTATTTTACTTTTTTTTTACCTGATTTCCGGAAAATAAATGCCATTAATATCCCAATAGCTGCACCGGATAAATGGGATTGCCAAGACACCCTGCTCGGTTCTGGCAGCTGAGAAAATAACTCCTCTGGCAAAACGCCCCAAATTAAACTGCCGTAATACAACGCAACGAGCATCGAAACGGTTAAGAATTTCACATTCCATCGGAATATACCACTGAAAAACAAGAAAAAAGCCAGTACGTAAACAATTCCACTTGCACCGATGATACAGACATGGTTGAACTCTCCGTTGTAAATATCAATCGGAGGTAAAAGCCAAACTAAAAAACCTGTTAAAACCCAACCCAGAAATAATATTTGTTTTGCAATAAAAGGATAAAATTGAAATAACAGAAATATTAAAACAAAAACAGGAATGGAATTGCCAAAGATATGATCAAAGTTTCCATGAAGAAAAGGCGACAGGAAAATACCTTTCAGTCCGTAAGGATTTAGCGGAATGATGGCGCCTGAACAACCACTGAACCAACCGATGTGTTGTAAAAAATATCCCAGCCACATCGCCGCAACCACGATGGCTGCGTAAAGTAAGGCTTTAAAATTAAGTTGGTTTCTGAGCATGGTTTATTTTTTGACAAAACGCTGACCAAAATTATTATTAAGTAATTATGGCTAAATCTTTTATAAATGTAATTAAAATCAGACAAAAAGTACGAAATAGTAAGAGAGTGCGTTTTTTAAATTTATTTGTTTGTCTTAAATTTGCCAACTATGAGAAAGTTGTATACTGTTATTATGTCATTGGGTTCATTGGCAGCTTATTCCCAGAAAGATAAAAATATCCTGATCGAGATTGATTCTATTTCACAAAGCAGATGGAAAGCTACTGCGCTGAATTTAGACAGTCTGGCTAATCCGAAGCTGGAAAAATTCACTCCTGTATTTAGGGATACAATTGTTATCCGCGACCGCGTCACTATTACCGGAAGCGAGAACGATATCCCCGTTACTCCTTATAATATTTTACAATTAAAAGATCCTATTAAATGGTTTTATTATGGCCAGAATAACCTGATATTCAACCAGTCTTCATTTTCCAACTGGAATTCCGGGGGCAACAATAATATCGGAATTATCGGGAAAATCAATTATACATTAAGTTATAAAAACAGAAAACATTTCTTAGACAACAATATACAATTGGGGTACGGTTTTGTATCTTCTCAGGGAGAATCATCGAGAAAAACAGAGGATTATATTAATATCATGACCAATTACGGCTACGATATCGGAAAGAATTTCTACTTATCCACCGGTTTTCAGTTTCTATCGCAATTCTCATCAGGATATAATTATGCAGTGACGCCAAATCCTTCTTTCGGGGACCGGATTTCCCGCTTTATGTCACCGGGCTATATCTATACCGGGGTCGGGATTTTGTATAATCCAAACGAAAATTTCCAGATGATCGTCAGACCTGTAAATGGTAAGTTTACTTTTGTCACCGACCCTTTACTGCAGCAGGCGGGCAGATATGGTTTAGAGAAAGACGGCCAGTCGGTGAGAGCTGAAATTGGTGCTTTGGTGAATATTGTTTACCGATTAAAGATTTACAAAGACATTAATTTAGTGAATCAGCTTAATTTATTCAGCAATTACGCCTTTCACCCGGAGAGAGTTGATATTGCCTACAATGGTTCTCTCAATTTTAAATTCAATAAATTTATCAACACCACCATCGCCTTAGATCTGCTTTACGATCATGATCAAATCAAGAAGCTTCAGTTAAAACAAACTTTGGGTGTTGGCTTTTCTTATAATTTTGGTTTCGAAGTTAAAGAAAAGAATAAAAAAATGATCAAGCCTTTCGTTGCGAATTAATCTGCGAATACTGTGATTTAAAATCATTAAAAGATAATTTACCGCTTCATTTGGAGCGGTATTTTTATACATTCCAAAATTCACGGTCTAAACTGCGGTACTGAATTGCTTCTGAAATATGAGCGGCATTTAATGCGTCTGCCTGTTCCAAATCGGCGATGGTACGGGAAACTTTTAGAATTCTGTCAAAAGCACGTGCAGACAAATTCAGTTTTTCCATCGCTGTTTTAATAAGCAATTGGGAATCTTCATCGAGTTCGCAAAACTTCTCAATTTCCCGCGGCCCCATTTGCGCATTATAGTGAATATCGCATTCTTTATAACGGTTGCTTTGAATTTCGCGCGCCATCAAAACCCGCCTTCTTATTTCATCACTCTGTTCTCCTCTTCTTTTATCGGCGAGTTGCTCAAATTCTACCTTCTGTACCTCGATATGAATGTCGATTCTGTCGAGCAACGGGCCGGAAAGCCTGTTCATATACCGCTGCATCTCGAACTGTGAAGAAGTATTATTGGGATCATCCGGAAAAAAACCACTGGGACTGGGATTCATGCTCGCTACCAGCATAAAACTTGCCGGATAATTCACCGTGAACTTCGCACGGGAAATAGTGACTTCCCGATCTTCTAAAGGTTGGCGCATCACCTCTAAGACCGTCCTTTTAAATTCCGGCATTTCATCCAGAAACAAAACACCGTTGTGCGCTAATGAAATCTCGCCAGGTTGCGGATAACTGCCGCCTCCAACCAAAGCGACATCTGAAATGGTGTGATGTGGACTTCTAAACGGGCGAACCGTCATTAATGAGGTTTCTGCTCCGATTTTCCCCGCGACAGAATGTATTTTAGTTGTTTCCAGAGCTTCCCTTAAAGTCAAAGGCGGAAGTATGGTAGGAACCCGCTTTGCCAGCATCGTTTTTCCACTTCCGGGCGGCCCGATTAAGATAATGTTGTGACCACCTGCCGCCGCCACCTCCATCGCGCGTTTTGCGGTTTCCTGGCCTTTTACTTCTGAAAAATCATTGGGGAAATGATGTGCTTTTTCCTGAAACTCTTTCCGGATATCAATCGTCGTCCGCTCCAGTGGAATCCCTTCATTAAAGAAATCCACGACCTCTTTGATATTGTCAACGCCATAAACTTCCAGATCGCTCACGATGGCAGCTTCCCGAATATTAAGTTTGGGCAGGATGATTCCCTTAAACCCTTCTTCTTTTGCTTTGATGGCAATCGGAAGTACTCCTTTTATGGGCAACAGGCCCCCATCCAGCGACAACTCGCCCATGATGATGTATTTGCTGATTTCTTCGGCGTTAATTTGTTCAGAGGCGGCAAGTATTCCCAGAGCTATACTCAGGTCATAGGCCGAACCTTCTTTCCGTAAATCAGCGGGCGCCATATTGATCGTTATTTTCTTGCCGGGAATTTTAAATCCGATATTTTTTAATGCTGCCGATATCCGGTAACTGCTTTCCTTAATCGCATTATCCGGAAGACCGACCAAATGGTAACCAACGCCGCCGGTATCTACATTAACTTCAATGGTAATAGTCTGCGCAGAAACTCCGAAGATGGCACTCCCGTAAATTTTTACTAGCATGTTCTGTGTTTTGAGATTAAAATTAACAAATTAATCTCAATCTTTTGAAAAAGAATTGCGTTTGTAAAGTTTAAGTTTTTACAGGAAACGATTTAAAAGCAAAAAATCCCACAGATAGTGAGATTTTTTGAAGTGGGTGGTACTGGGTTCGAACCAGCGACCTCTGCGATGTCAACGCAACGCTCTAAACCAACTGAGCTAACCGCCCTTAATTAAAAATAAACCTCAGATAGTTCTGAGGTTTATTGGGTGGGCCCTGAGGGATTCGAACCCCCGACCCTCTCGGTGTAAACGAGATGCTCTGAACCAACTGAGCTAAGAGCCCGATACCATCTTATGATTTTTCAAATTTTGGTTTTGCAAATATACACTTTTTTTCTAATCTTCAAAATGATTAATTTAATGATCAAGTTAAAACTTGGAGAGAAAGATAGAAATATTTAATTTTGAAGAATGTTACTTCTTAAATTACTGCTGATCTAAACAACCAATAAAGAGGAGCCAGACCTTCAATTATTCTCCAAATACCGATATTCACATCCTTAAACAATGATAGGAGTCAGCATACAGTCAGCATAAGGTCAGCATAAGCCAGGGGTTGGTATAGGGATGAGTGCACTTTGGTTATCTGGAGAAATGGGTGCAAATGAACATAGCTTGCGGTGTCCCAATATCTTTTTAGCGCCTGCACAGAAATCCGATTGCTGACTAAGGATTGTATCATTTTCAGACTATCCAAAACTTTTTGCCTAGTCCCCAAGTTTTGAAACTGATCCGTTTTGATACTGATCCACCAACTGCTTTACATAAAAAAACCTCAGAATAAACTGAGGTTTCCTGGGTGGGCCCTGAGGGATTCGAACCCCCGACCCTCTCGGTGTAAACGAGATGCTCTGAACCAACTGAGCTAAGAGCCCGATACCGTTTTTGATGTCTCAAATTTTGGTTCGGCAAATGTACAAAAAAATTCTAATCATCCAAATTTTTTTCTAAAAATTCCCCGACCACAAAGTTGCTTCCGCCAATGAAAATCATTTCTTCTTTTTTAACTTCTTGTTTTGCAAAAAGATAAGCCTCCTGAACCGTGGTAAAAATTTTATAATTTATTTTTGATTTTTTCAATAAATCTTCATAATCCTCTGGGTGACGTCCCCGGTTGTTAGTCGGTTTTGCAAAATAGAAGGTGGAATGCTCAGGAAGAATCTGTAAAACTTCATTAATATTCTTTTCAGAAACAAATCCTAAAATGATATGTTTGAATTTCGGGATCGAATTAAGCTGTTCAAAAACCTGTTCCAAGCCAGCCCGATTGTGTGCAGTATCGCAAATAATGAGCGGATCGGTCGAAAATTCAAACCACCGGCCGATAAAGTTGGTGTTTTTGTAAACGTTTAAAAGTCCGTTTTGAGTATTTTTATCTGAAATATCCAGTCCCAAATTTTTTAATTCTTTAATTAAAGCCAATACGACCTTAATATTCTTCTGCTGATAATTTCCTTTTAAATCAGATTTAAAATTATTGCTAATAAGGGTCGCATCAATGAACTGAGCGTTTTTTTCTATTGCTGTATTTTCAATGATATTTTTAACGACTGAATTTTCGGCACCTGAGACAACAGGAATGTCTGGTTTAACTATTCCGGCTTTTTCGAAGGCAATTTCTTCAATAGTGTTTCCCAGCAAATCCTGGTGATCCAGAGCGACATTGGTAATCGCAGAGATCATCGGTGTAATGATGTTGGTAGAGTCTAATCTGCCGCCCAAGCCAACTTCGATAATGGCGTAATCTACTTTTTTCCGGTAAAAATATTCAAAGGCCATAACCGTAGTGAACTCAAAAAAAGAAGGCGTAATTTCCTGAGGTAAATTTCTCAGTTTTTGAATGAATTGGTACACGAATTCTTTGTCGCAGTTTTCACCATTAATTTTTATTCTTTCGGTAAAATCAATAAGGTGTGGTGAATTGTAAAGTCCAACTTTGTAGCCAGCTTCCTGCAATACCGATGCAAGCATATTGCTGGTCGAACCTTTCCCGTTGGTTCCACCGATATGAATCATTTTCAGTGTTTCCTGTGGATTACCGAACAGGTTACAGAGCTTTGTGATATTCTCCAGTCCCGGCTTGTAAGCCTTTTGACCGTCGGTTTGGTAGCTCGGCATCTGTACGAAAAGCCAGGCGATTGCTTCTTGATATTGCTGATTTGTCATGGTACAAAAATCCTGAATATTTTTGGTATTTCATTATTTTTGTTGTGATTCTGCTCTTTATTTTAGAATGGCGTTGTGGCCGACTTCTGCGGAGCTCTTCTTTTTAAAAAGTAAAAGAAAAAAACAGGTCATTATTTCATAAAAAGGCAGGAAATGGAAAATGAAAAATATACTTTCAACAAAGTTAAATTGTCGCCCAAAGATATTAAAAAGTAATGCTGTACACTCCTGTAGATGAGGTGTTGGATTTTTCTGCTTTCACATACTGCTTTACCCAACTCACAGAAGCTGAAACAACGCACGGATCAGAAATACCGCCCGAACGCCTTGCAGAACTTACATTTCCTGCTTTGTCGACCGTATAAGCGATACTGATGCTGCCACTTGCAGAACAGCTGTGAGAAGGTTGCGCACCGCCACGTCCCATGGTTCCGGGAATAAAACCGACCAGTTTTCTGTCGATGCCGATTTTACTGTCACCGTTACCTTCGCCGCCTAAAGGATCGCCAGAATTGCCTGGAGCTGCTGAGGTTCCCTGGGTGCCGGTTTTGGTTCCGCGACCTTTCAAAAGGTTTCCAATTGCCGCAGTTCCTTTGCCATCACCGGTTCCCGTATTTGCATTTGGAGTTGTTGCCTTTGCGGGATTTGTTTTTGCGGGAGTCACTTTCGCAGGAGTGTTTTTGGCAGGCATTTTTGCTTCCACTTTTACCACTTTCTCTACTTTTGGAGTTGAGATTTTCGTATTGGTTCCGGTAATTATTTTTTCTTTAACAATGGGCTTTGCCACTTCTTTCACCGGTTCTGGTTTTACTTCGGGAGTAACTTCGGTATTCGCTGCCAGGCTTCCTTCCTGGTTTGCAGGTTCCTCTACCTGAGCTCCTTCTTTATTGTCACCAAAATTGATGAGCATTGTCATGATTTGTTCCGGTTTTTCGGTAATTTTAGTAAACTTATAGAAGAACATTCCCAAGAAAAGCAACAGCGAAATAAGAACCGTAATGACTGCGCTTCTTCTTCTGTCTTTTTCTTCGTTTTTTTTATGCTGAATGATATAATCCATTTTTTAAGGAATTCTTTTCGAAAGAATGAACCGCTTATTTTTCCTGAGTGGTTGCGATTGCTAAATTAAACTGATGGTTTTCTGCAATTCCCATTACGAAAACAACATCTTTGTGTTTGGTGTTTTCATCTGCCCGGATGGTGAAAGATGGTTTCTCTTCCCCTTTCAAAGTGTTGACCAAATATTCTTCCAACTGTTCTTTTGGGATTTCCTTATCATTTACAAAATACCTGCCGTCTTCTTTAATCGTCACGACTGATGGATCCTGAGTGCTCGGATTGCTGGTATCGGCTGTTGGCAGTTTTACTTCAATAGCGCTTTGGCTGATAGCAGAACTGGTAATCATAAAGAAAATCAACAACAGGAAAATAATATCTGTCATCGACGCCATGCTGAACTCGGCATTGACTCTGTTTCTTCTTTTCAACTCCATTACAGCGGGGTATTTAAAGTATCCAGAAAGTCATTCACATGGGTTTGAATTTTTAAAACCAAACGGTCGACATTGGTTACTAAGATGTTATAGAAAAAGTAAGCAGGAATACCGACAAACAAACCGACAGCTGTAGTTGCCATTGCTGTATAAATCCCGGATGCCAGCAGTTTTGGACTTACCGCGCCGGTTACATTTGAGATTTCAAAAAACGCCATTATCATCCCGACTACCGTTCCCAGGAATCCCAACATCGGAGCTGCACCGGAAGCGGAGGCTAAAATATTGAGGTTTTTTTCCAGTTTCGAAACTTCTAACTGACCTTGGTTTTGCATCGCATTTGAAATATCGGAAATAGGTCTCCCGATTCTGGCTAACCCTTTTTCAATCATTCTTGCTTCCGGAGAATCGATGGTTTTACAGTAATCAATCGCGGTTGTGATTTTGCCTTCCTGCACGAAATCTTTAATATTTTCTAAAAAGTTAGGCGTTTGCTTGGACGCTCTTTTAATGAAAAAATATCTTTCAAGGAAGATATAAAGCGCCAAAATTCCCAACAGAAAAATAGAAATCATAATAATATTCCCGATGAATCCTCCTCCGAAAAGAATTTCCCAAAGTGAAAAAACATGTGTTTCTGTCGTGGTATTGATGATTGGCGTTGGAGTTTGTAAAAACATATGTTTGTTTTGATTTTAAAATTGAACGTCAAAATTACCTTAATATTACAGGATTTAAGGTAATTATTTTATTATTGTGAAACAAAAAAAGAACTAATCTTCTTCTACAACGATTTCGTCCTGCTTGAAATTGCATTTCAATTTAAACGGAATTGGCTGCTGGGAACCGGTGTAGAAATCGGTAATTTTTCCTTCCCAGAAAAGCTCAAGTTCGTCAGATGAATTATTTTTAAAGGTGAGTTTACTGTCTCCAAGGAAAGCATCTTCATCGTCGAAGAGATCTACCGCTGTGAAATTATCTGCGTCTGAATCACTAATTTCGAAATATTTTTCAACGAGTTCTGCATCTTCTATCGGGAAGTCGAAAACATTCATTGAAACTTGCGGGAAATTATACTGCAAAGAATCATCGTCTACATGATCCAACGAATCATCGGTAATGATTTCTACTTCCAAAAAATGTTGAGTATTGCTGTAAACCGCTTTGCAATAGGTGTTCTGGATGTGGTATTTAAGGGTTTCATCCGGATGATAGATTTTTAAAATCCCTTTCATTTCTATAAGGAAAAAATTGAGTTAAATAATTGATCAGCGAAACTGACAGAGCAAAGATAAAAAATAGATTGATTGCGCAAAATTATTTATTGTAAATTTCATTTTTCGGTTTGCGGTTGAAATCAGAGGAATCCTGTCCGGGTAAATGAATTGAACTTTTGCCACGCATTTTTAAATAAATCTTGGATTTCTAATTTTTAAAAATAAAAGGGAATGCTTTGAACCACGCTTTTCGTGAATTGGTGGCTTTTATTCACGTCATTAATTTCATTTCATTTGGTCTTGAGTTAAATTTATAATAGCTAAACTTTAAACAAAAAACTTAATTTAGCATCTTCAAAATATAAAAAATGAAAAACTTACTATACACTGCTTTTTTTGGCGCAGTTTTCCTGACCGGATTTACAGGTTGCAAGAAATCAGACTCTCCGTTAACCAAAGTCACTCCAATGGAAGTTGATTCTATTGCGGCCGATTATTATGAACAATATTTAAAACTTTACCCTTTAGAAGCTACTTCCCAAGGAGATTTGCGTTATAACGACCAGCTGCCGATCAATATTGACAAAGACTTTATTTCTGGTGAAATTTCTTTCTACAATTCGGTACAGAATCAATTAAAAAAACTGGATTACAAGTCGCTGAGTGATGATGATAAAACGGTTTATGATGTACTCGATTATACTTTAAAAGACAAAATCGAGCGGTATGCCTATCATCCGGAATACATTCCTTTTACTCAGTTTGGCGGATTACCCCTCGACTTTCCATTATTAGGAAGTGGCGAAGGAAGTCAACCCTTTAAAACAGAAAAAGATTATGAGGACTGGCTGAAGAGAATGGAAAAATTCCCCGAATGGATGGACACTGCAGAAGGAAATTTCCGCGAAGGCATTAAAAACAGTTTCGTTTTACCGAAAAAACTTGTCGTGAAAATGATTCCCCAAATGAAAGCCGAAGAATTGACAAGTTCTGATTTCGATAAAAATATTTTCTTCGGACCTGTAAAAAATTTCCCGAAAAAATTCAGCACTGCGCAAAAACAAAAACTAACTGCACTGTACAAAGACGTAATCTCTAAAAAAATAATTCCGGCCTATACCAAAATGGCAGCTTTTCTGGAAACCGAATATTTGCCCAAAGCAAGAAATACCGATGGGATAAATGCGTTGCCAAAAGGAAATGAGATTTACACCTACTACACCAAGAGTTGGACTACCACAACAAAAACACCGGAGGAAATCAATAAAATCGGTTTAGAACAAGTGGCAATGCTCCGCACAGAAATGGAGAAAGTAAAACAGGAACTGGGTTTTACCGGAACGTTGGAGGAATTCATCACTCACGTAAAATCTGATCCCAAAGCAATGCCTTACAAAACCGAAAAAGAAGTCATCGCTGCGTTCAACCACATTTTAGCTAAGATTACTCCAAAATTAAAAAACATGTTTGGGGTAACACCAGTAACGCCATTTGAAATTCGCCAAACCGAAAAATTCAGGGAAGCTACTGCAAGTGCAGAATATATTCAGGGAACCCCAGACGGAAAACGGCCGGGAATTTTTTATATCCCGATCCCCGATCCTACAAAATTCAATGTGACTTCCGGGATGGAATCCTTATTTCTTCACGAAGCAATTCCGGGACATCATTACCAGATTTCGTTACAGCAGGAAAACACCCATCTTCCAAAATTCATGCGGTTTGGTTGGTTCGGTGCTTATGGCGAAGGTTGGGCGCATTATTGTGAAACACTGGGACCAGAATTTGGGCTCTACACCGATCCTTATCAGAAAATGGGATATTTGAGCGATCAGATGTTGCGCGCTGTGCGGCTGGTAGTCGATACAGGAATCCATAGCGGAACCATGAACCGTGAAGAAGCTATTAAATATTTTCTGACGAACATCTCCTACGACGAAGCAGGTGCAACCGCAGAAGTAGAGCGATATATGGCCATGCCGGGACAGGCTTTAGGCTATAAAATTGGCTCGCTGAAAATCCGTGAACTGCGGGATTTATATCAGGATAAATTGGGAAGTAAATTCAGTTTAGCCAAATTTCATGACGAGGTTTTAAATCAAGGTTGTCTGCCTTTGGATGTACTCGATCGGAAAATGCAAAACTGGGCAAAAAAACAGTAAAAATTTTCATTACATAATCAGATTAAATCCGTTGAATTGTTCAACGGATTTGTTTTTATGCTGACAGTATCTGCAATTAGCACAGTGTTTTAAGTGAATTCTGAAATCGAAACAGAAAGGGTTTTATTCTATAAAGAAAGTTAAAATAGTTTAAGGCAATAGTAAATAAATGAGTATTTTTACCAGTTAAAATTCAACTTATATGAAAGCCAATTTTCCTCAAATTCCAATCTCGTTGAAAGAGAATGTTCTGGAGAATGTTCTGCAAAAAACACCTTTTGGATTTTCATTGGTAAATGAGCATTATGTCTTCGAATTTGCAAATGATGAATGGCTTAATATTGTTCAGAAAACGAGGCAGGAAGTATTGGGAAAGAAAATGTTCGATATTTTTCCCGAAACTGAAATTCAGCTGCTTTCCATCTTTGATCATGTAAAAAAAAACAAAGAGCCGTTTTACTCCCCTGAGCACAGTATAAAACTAAAGCGTGCGGGCGTTTTACAGGATGTTTTTTTCAATTTTGTCTATCAACCTATTTACAGCGAGTGCGGTGAATTGCAGTGCTTTGCAATAGTGGCGATAGAAGTAACAGGTTTGGTAGGCATCCGGAACAAAATAAAGGACGAGGAAGAAAGGCTGCGATTGGCAACCGAAAGCTCACATACAGCGACCTGGGATTTAAACTTGAAAAATTCCGAAATTATTCATTCATCTTACCTCTCTCAAATTTTCGGATATGAAAATGATGATGAAATCAGTCATCTTAAATTAAGAACACATCTTGTAGAATATGACCGGATAAATATTGTAGATAAAGCTTTTCAACGTGCTTTGAAAACGGGTAAATATCAATATGAAGCCAGAATAATCGATAAAAAAGGAAATTTAAAATGGGTTTTTACCAACGGTAAAATATTCCCGGACGAAAAAGGCCAACCGGCCAGAATGCTTGGCGTAATGCAGGATATTACCGAAAGAAAAAACAATGAAATACTGCTACAGGAAAGCCATCATCAATTAAATACGGCTCTGGATGCTACCAAATTAGGCAAATTCGATATGGATTATGAAACGCAGCAAAAATATAATTTTTCTCCCCGGTTTTTATCCATTTTAGGATATGATGCCGATACAGAAACAATTGATTCTAAAGTTTTTGAAAGTCATATTCACCCAAAATATCTGAAAATTCGTGCCGCAGCTTTAAAGCAGGCAAAAGAAACCGGCGACCTTTTTTATCAAACAAAAATAATTCTGCGGGAAGGACAGGTGAAATGGATCGAAATATACGGCAGGCTTTTAGAAAGTTACAAAGGCAGTAAACCTTATATTTCGGGCACCATGCGGGACATTACAGACCTTAAGGAGTTTGAAAGCAGCATTAAAGAAAGCGAGAAAAAATACCGTTTCCTCGCAGATGCCATTCCCCAAATTGTCTGGATTGGCGAAAGCGATGGCCGGCTCACTTATTTTAACCAGGCCACCATGGATTATTCCGGCAAAAACTACAATACCTTTCTGGAAGAAGACGGTTGGCTAAGCATTGTACATCCCGATGAAAGAGCTGAAAATCAGAGACTTTGGATGAAAAGTGTCACTACAAAAACGCCCTTTACCTATGAGCACCGATTTCTAGGTAAAAACGGTGAATACCGGTGGTTTTTGAGCAGGGCAACACCGCAGCTGGATGAAATGGGAAATGTAAAGAAATGGGTGGGAACCAGCACCGATATTGATGAAATGAAGCGGCTTGATCAGCATAAAAATGATTTCATTAAAATTGCCAATCACGAATTGAAAACGCCGGTCACCACCATAAAAGGCTACGTGCAACTGCTCAAGAAAATGCGCGGCGATTCCGAAGATAAATTTCTGGTCAACTCTTTAAATACCATCGAAAATCAAATCAACAAGCTTAATCAGTTAATGGGCGAGCTTTTGGATATTTCCCGTATCGAATCCGGGCAGCTTCCTTTACATAAAGGCGATTTTTCGCTGGTAAAACTGGTGACAGAAACCATAGAAGACATCAAGGCTGCCGACCAAAGTCATCAGATTAATTTTGAACTGAGCCATACGTCAGATGTCGAAGTATTTGCAGATAAAGACCGGATTACACAGGTTTTAAATAATCTTCTGACCAACGCAATCAAATATTCCCCTAATAAAAAAGAGGTACATGTGAAACTTTTCATTGATGGAAAGTGTGCGGTAGTTTCTGTCGAAGACTTTGGAATCGGCATGAACGAAGAGGAATTAAGTAAAATCTTCGAGCGTTTTTATCGCGTTTCCGGTAAGGATGAAGTTACTTTCCCGGGTTTTGGCATCGGATTATTCATTGTAAAAGATATTTTGGATCGCCACCACGGAAAAATCTGGGTCGAAAGTGAAAAAAACAAAGGCAGTAAATTTTACTTCTCATTGCCTCTTTTCAAAAATTAAATAAATTATGAAGATATTAATAGTTGATGACAATAAGGATATATGCCAGCTTATCGAAAGCATTTTGCTTGCTGATGGTTACGATATTCAATCATGCTGCAATCCTTCAGAGTTCCATGAAAAATTAAAACATGCTAAGCCTGAACTAATTATTACCGACATGCTCATGTCTGGTTTTGATGGGCGAACTTTAACCAAAGACATAAAAAACAATTCCGAAACTGCAGACATAAAAGTGATGTTAATGTCTGCTCATCCGGATGCAGCGCAGATCTCCAACGAGATCGGCGCTGATGATTTTCTGGCTAAACCTTTTGAGATAGACGATTTGGTCGATAAAGTAGAGCGCCTTTTAAATTAAAACCACTCCCTGAATTTTAGAATCTCACGCTGACAAAATTTATTCAAATAACATTTTCGTAATAAAATCATTTTCCTTATTTCCTCTTGCCGGTGAATATTCCCGGCCGTAGAAAATGATTTGCAGGTGCAATTTATTCCAGATTTCGCGGGGGAATAATTTTTTCGCATCTTTCTCCGTTTCTACCACGTTTTTACCGGAAGTTAATTTCCACTGAATCATCAACCGGTGAATATGGGTATCAACCGGGAAAGCCGGAACACCAAAAGCCTGACTCATCACCACAGAAGCGGTTTTATGGCCAACACCGGGAAGATTTTCGAGTTCTTCAAAAGTCTGCGGAACAATTCCATCATGTCTTTCGACCAGAAGTTCAGCCATTCTTTTTAAATTTTTAGCTTTCGTATTGGCTAAACCGATTTCTTTAATTAAATATCTAATTTCATCAACTTCTAATTCCATCATTTTAAAGGGATTGCCCGCAACTTCGAAAAGTTTTGGCGAGATCTGATTCACTTTTTTATCCGTTGTCTGAGCGGAAAGCGCGACTGCAACCAATAAAGTAAACGGATCACTATGGTCGAGCGGAATGGGAACGATGGGATATAATTTTTCCAGTTCTGTCATCACTATTTCTGCTCTTTGCTTTTTCGTCATTTTAATTCTAAATTTGAACAAAATTAAACATTATGTTGAAAGTAGGCGATCAATTACCAGAATTCGAAAGTATCAATCAGGACGGTGAAACGGTAAAGTCATCCGATTTTTCCGGAAAAAAACTTATCCTATTTTTTTACCCAAAAGCAAATACGCCTGGCTGTACCGCAGAAGCGTGTGATTTAAACGATAATTTTTCACAACTTAAAAAAGAAGGATACCAATTATTAGGCGTTTCTGCAGATCCTGTAAAAGCCCAAAAGAAATTCCATGAAAAATTTGGATTCCAGTATCCATTACTCGCCGATGAAAATAAGGAAGTCATCGAGAAATTTGGTGTTTGGCAACTGAAGAAATTCATGGGCAAAGAATTCATGGGAATCGTTCGTACCACATTTATTTTTGATGAAAAAGGAAGCTGCACGCGCGTTATCGAAAAGGTAAAAACCAAGGAAGCTGCGAAACAGATTCTCGAAACCGTTTAAATTAAAACAAAACTTTCGCCACGAATGCACGAAGTCTCTTTATCCGTGCATTCGTGGCAATTTTTACATCAACATTCGCTGTGCTTTTTTCACGCCTTCTGCCAAAATATCGATTTCTTCAAAAGTATTATAAACCGCGAAACTCGCACGAACTGTACCGGCAATATTGAAAAATTTCATAATCGGTTGTGTACAGTGGTGACCGGTTCTCACCGCGATGCCGAGTTTGTCCAGAATCATTCCGACGTCGGAAGCAATACCGATTCCTTCCAGATTAAAAGAAACCACGCCGGTTCTATTGGCTTTTTCGCCGTAAATTTTTAAACCTTCAATTTCCAGTAATTTTTTCTGAGCGTAATCCAGCAACGCATTTTCATGGGTCTGAATATGTTCATGACCGAGAGTTTCCATGAAGTCAATGGCCGCGCCTAAAGCGATATTCCCGCCAACATTCGGGGTTCCGGCTTCAAATTTAAAAGGCAGATCGGCGTAAGTCGTTTCTTCAAAAGAACACGTTGCAATCATTTCACCGCCACCATGAAAAGGTTGAATTTTTCTAAGGATTTCTTCTTTTCCGTACAGAATTCCCGTTCCCATCGGCGCATACATTTTATGTCCGGAGAACACAAAAAAATCACAGTCCATTTTCTGGACATCGATTTTGAAATGCGGAACAGATTGGGCGCCATCAATCACAACCATCGCGTTTGAATTTGCTCTGGTTTTTGCGATAATTTCTTCGATAGGATTGATCACGCCCAAAGCATTGGAAACCTGGTTAAGAGAAACAATCTTCGTTCTTTCACTCAAATTTTTATCTAAAAAATCGAGCTGAAGAATTCCGTTTTCGTCCATTGGAATTACTTTCAGTTTCGCGCCGGTTCTTTCACACAACATTTGCCACGGAACGATATTCGAGTGGTGTTCAAGATAAGAGATAATGATCTCGTCATCTTTCTT
Organism: Chryseobacterium salivictor; assembly: GCF_004359195.1. Taxonomy (NCBI): domain Bacteria; kingdom Pseudomonadati; phylum Bacteroidota; class Flavobacteriia; order Flavobacteriales; family Weeksellaceae; genus Chryseobacterium; species Chryseobacterium salivictor. The sequence goes on from NZ_CP037954.1 coordinate 933,501, forward strand.
AACCAAATTCGTTAAAGCATAGGCGATAAGGTTGATTCCTTCGGTAGTTCCTTTGGTAAAAATAACTTCAAAATCATGTTTAGCATTAATGAATTTCTGAACTTTTCTTCGGGAAACCTCCATCTCTTCCGTCGCTAACTGGCTCAAAGTATGAATTCCGCGATGTACATTCGCGTTAATGGTAGAATAATACTTTTCCCAACTTTGAATAACGGAAACCGGCTTCTGAGAAGTAGCGCCGTTATCGAGATAAACCAAAGGTTTGCCGTTAACGGTTTGAGTGAGAATAGGAAACTGACTGCGAATATTTTGGATGTCGAACATGATGCTTATTTAGAATGCTTCAAATTTACGGAAATTTAATTTGAATAATCTTTATATTTAAGAGTAAAGAGAATAGAAAAAAGAATAAAGACGATAGCAAAATCCTAAAATTTCTGCCGCTTAAAAACGCAACTTTTTAAATAAATGATCTGCAAATCGCTTTAAAAAAATGCGATCGATAGTTTTGATATTCCCCTTTGCTAAGTGAAATCGAAGATTCGACGAAGTCAAACGCCTTTGCGATCTTAATTTATTAAACAGAATGCTTGATAAAACTTTGCGTCTTTGCGTTAAAATATTCTCCCAGCATAAAAGTTATCAATCAAAGTTTTTTACCACTTCATTCACATAAAACTCAACTTGTACTGGTCTTCCTTTTTCATCAAAAGTTTCCCTTTTATCCATTCCTGTGCGTACAATTACCATTTGCTTTTCCGGAATCACAATGATATACTGGCCATATAATCCGCGGAAATAATAATGCTTAACCACAGCGTCATTGTTGATCCAAAGTCCTGAGCCATAAGCTTCACCGGATAATTTGGTCGGCGTCCGCATCTTTTCAATAAAGTCTGAATTAAGGATTTGTTTCCCACCAAATTCACCATCATTTAAAAATAACTGTCCAAGTTTTGCAAAGTCTCTCGCATTGGAATTGATGCAGCAGAACGTTTTTTCCATACCGAAATCATCGGTATTCCAGGTGGCGTTGTGTTCCATTCCGAGCGGTTGCCATAAATTTTCCGAAGCATATTGCGCAACAGTTTTATCGATCGATTTTCTCAGGGCAAAACCCAGAAGTTGCGTTGCACCGGACTGATATTCGAATTGTGTTCCGGGTTGATTTTTAAAGTCGCGAAGAAAAACGGCTTCTTCCAAAGACTTTCCATAATAGGCTTTTGCGTTGGGCAGAAATGGATTGTTATAATCTTCTTTCCAGTTCAAACCGGCTTCCATTTCAGCTAAATTAGCGAGCGTTAACGATTTCCCGAATTTTATATTATTATATTTCTGAAAAAAATTGGAGAATTTTTCATCAAAACTTTTGATCTTTTTCTGTTCGATGGCTTTACCCACAAGCATCACCGTTATACCTTTCGCCATAGAAAAAGAATTAGTGTGTGAGTTTTGATTATAACCGTCCCAATATTCTTCGTGAACTAATTTCCCGTTTTTAATGATGAGAAAAGAAGCTGTTTTTGATTGTTTTAAATCTTCAACGAGACTTTTCGGTAAAGTCTTTTTATTGTAGAGCGAATCTTTCACCCAGGGAGCTGAATTTCCTTTTGCAATCGTGTGAGACTTGAAATAAGCTCCATCATCAATGGAAGAACCGGTTTCACCGCGCAGATAAGTTTCACGGATACCTTTGAATAAATAATCATATCCAAAAGTATAGGCAAGCGCAATCAAAACTGCAAAAAAGATAAGAATACCTTTCAGGATTTTTTGTAACATATCGGGAGTTTAATGACAAATTTAATGTTAATTATCTTTAAAATAAAAAAGTCCCGGATTGCTCCGGAACTTCTCATTAAAAATATTTTTAAAGACTTAAATCTTAGAAAGTAAATTTCTGAAATTCGTTTTCTCGTCAATGATTCTTCGCAAATCAGCAACAGCAACTCTTTCCTGTTTCATGGTATCTCTATCCCGCAAAGTCACGGTATTGTCGGTTAAAGAATCGTGGTCGATTGTAATACAGAAAGGCGTTCCGATTGCATCCTGGCGTCTGTATCTTTTTCCGATGCTGTCTTTATCTTCGTAGATCATGTTGAAATCATATTTCAGATCATTGAAGATTTTCTCACCGTATTCGCCTAAACCGTCTTTTTTCATTAAAGGTAAGATCGCTGCTTTTACCGGAGCCAAAGCCGGAGGAAGTGAAAGAACTGTTCTTTCTGAACCATCTTCTAAAACCTCATCTTTCAGACAGTTGGAGAAAATTGCCAGGAACAAACGGTCTAAACCTACCGAAGTTTCTACCACATAAGGAACGTAATTTTCATTTCTTTCCGCATCGAAATACTGTAATTTACGGCCAGAATGTTTTTCGTGCGCACTCAAATCGAAATCGGTTCTGGAGTGAATTCCTTCCAGTTCTTTAAATCCAAACGGAAATTTAAATTCGATATCTGAAGCAGCATTTGCGTAATGTGCCAGTTTTTCGTGATCGTGAAATTTATAATTCTCAGCGCCTAAACCTAATGCCAAATGCCAGTTCAAACGTTTCTGCTTCCATTCTTCATAGTAACCCAGTTCGGTTCCCGGCGGCACAAAAAACTGCATCTCCATCTGTTCGAATTCCCTCATTCTGAAAATAAACTGTCTCGCAACGATTTCATTTCTAAAGGCTTTCCCGATTTGGGCAATTCCGAAAGGCAATTTGTGTCGCGACGTTTTCTGAACATTTAGGAAGTTGACGAAAATCCCCTGTGCCGTTTCCGGTCTCAAATATAAATCGGTCGCAGAATCCGCAGAAGCGCCTAATTTTGTTCCGAACATTAAGTTGAATTGCCGAACATCCGTCCAGTTTTTTGAACCGGTATCAGGATCAGCAATTTCTAATTCTTCGATTAAAGATTTTACGTCGGCAAGATCTTCTTTTTCAAGAGATTGTGCCATTCTCGAAAGAATAGTTTTTTGTTTTTCCCGATATTCTAAAACGCGCGGATTCGTGCTTTCAAATTCATTTTTATCAAAAGCTTCACCAAATCTTTTGGCCGCTTTATCGATTTCTTTTTGTGCTTTATCTTCCAGTTTTGCACAGTAATCCTCTATTAAAACATCGGCTCTGAAACGTTTTTTCGAATCTTTATTGTCAATCAAAGGATCATTAAAAGCATCAACGTGGCCAGAAGCTTTCCAAATCGTGGGATGCATAAAAATCGCGGTATCAATGCCCACAATATTATCATTTAACTGCACCATCGCTTTCCACCAGTACTGTTTGATGTTGTTTTTCAGTTCCACTCCATTTTGTCCGTAATCGTAAATCGCCGAAAGACCGTCATAAATTTCACTGGAAGGAAAAATAAAACCATATTCTTTCGCGTGCGAAATCAATTTTTTGAAAACATCTTCTTGTTTTGCCATCGTTTTTAGAATTTATGCAAAAATAGGGAATTTAATACGGATTATAAATGACAAAAGAGACAGAAGTTAAATCTGTCTCTCTATCTATTTTTTAAGTGATTTTTTTTAGAAATTATAGCTCAGAGCCAAACCATTTCCGGCACTTTCTAATTTGAAATATGGTTGAAAAGCCGTTGTTCCGCCGTTTTCAAGTTCAATTGCTTTTTTAGCATTTTTATCCGCTGCAAGAGCGAACGGGATTCCTATCCCAATTAACCCAACTCCCGTACCAATGAGACTCCAGGCGGTTGAATAGTCCGGCTTTACCTTGTAAGGATCGCCAAACATATTATAAACTGTTTTTGTATTTGCCTGCGCAATCATCTCAGCGATACCCAAGCCGAGTGAAAATCCTCCTGTGTAAGCAAAAATTTCACCGGCCGTTTTATTGGTTCGTGCTTTTTTGAAATAATCTCTTGCTTCAGAATTTTGAAAAACCTGCTCATACTGAGAGAACTTGTATTTTGTTCCGTCTTTGACTAATCGGTTTTTCTCCATACTTACCTGAGAAAATGCAGTTTGAAAACAAATTGATAAACCCAACAATAGAATTTTTTTCATGAAATTTTTTTGCTAAAATAGAAATTATTTTCATTGTGGTCAATTACTTTCAATCCTTTTAATTTGATTAAATTTGTCAAACTTTTCTCCATGTACAAATCTTTTATCCGTCCGGTTCTATTCCAATTCGATCCTGAAGAAGTTCATTATTTTACTTTTTCATTATTAAAGAATTTCCCTTTTCTCACCAAAATATTTCTTCCAAAACCTATCGAGGACAAAAGACTTGAACGGGAAGTTTTCGGTTTGAAGTTTAAAAATCCAGTTGGGTTGGCCGCTGGTTTTGATAAGGATGCGAAAATGTTCAACGAACTTTCCGATCTTGGATTTGGTTTTGTAGAAATCGGAACATTAACGCCGAAACCACAGGAGGGAAATCCAAAAAAAAGACTGTTCCGACTGAAAGAAGATTCTGCGATCATCAACCGGATGGGTTTTAATAACGGCGGAGTAGATGCAGCGGTGGAACGTTTAAAAAAAAATAAAAACGTGCTCATCGGCGGAAATATCGGTAAAAATAAAGTTACGCCCAATGAAGATGCCGCAAATGATTATATCATTTGTTTCGAAAAATTATTTCCGGTTGTCGATTATTTCGTGGTGAATGTGAGTTCGCCGAATACGCCCAATCTTCGGGAACTTCAGGATAAAGAACCTTTAACAAAGTTACTCGGCACGCTGCAGGCATTAAATTCAAAAAAGGAAAAACCGAAACCGATTCTTTTGAAAATCGCACCGGATTTAAGCGATGACCAACTTTTAGATATTATCGATATCGTGAAAGAAACTCAGATCGCCGGAGTCATTGCGACGAACACGACCCTTTCGCGCGAGAATTTAATTTCAGAAAATAAGAAAGAAAACGGGGGCCTTTCCGGAAAACCTTTAGCAAAACGTTCTACAGAAGTCATCAGATTTCTTTCCGAAAAAAGCGGAAAAGCTTTTCCCATTATCGGAGTTGGAGGAATTCATTCTGCGGAAGATGCTTTAGAGAAATTAGAAGCCGGCGCCAGTTTGGTGCAATTGTATACAGGATTTATTTATGAAGGACCGGAATTGATTCATGAAATTAATCAAAAGATTTTGGAGAAAATGTAAGCGCTGTTAGAGCTTTAAGCTCTAACAGCGCTCTCCATCAAATGAAAAAATTCACCACCGTATAAATAATCAAACCGACTAAACCGCCGACTAAAGTTCCATTTACGCGGATAAACTGCAGATCTTTTCCCACTTCCAGTTCCAGTTTTTTACTCAGGTCTTTTCCTTCCCATTTTCCGACGGTAGAACTGATTAATGCGCCGAACTGATGCGTATTTTTCAGGATGTATTTGTAAGCGGTCACGCGAATCCAATGGTCAATTTTATTTTGAAAAACTTCATCGGTCTGTAGATTTTGGGAAAGTTCATTCAGGTTTTTTCTGATGTAATTTTTCAAAGCCGAATTTTCTTCTTCCAGCTCTTTCATTAAAGATTTTTTGATGGAATTCCAAATGTCGGTGGAATACTGCAAGATTTTTTCATCTTTTAGAAAGTCATTTTTAACGTTTCGGAATTCTGAAACCCATTTGTCTTCCGTTTTAATTTCTTTGGAAAAAGAATAGAGTTTCTGCGTGATTTCGTGTCGTAGAGAATGATTTTGGTCGAGTTCAACTTCTTCGAAAAATTTTGAAAGTCCACTGGTAATTTTGTCGGCAATATTATTATCAACAAACTTCGGAATCAAAAAATAACTCTCACTTTTTACCCGTTCTTTCACCATTTCCTGGTTATTCAGGACATATTCTTTGATTTGTTTGGATAAATTGGTGATGAATCTTTGATGGTCTTTTTTGTCGAGAATATATTCAAGTCCGTTGCCGATGATTTCATTGATCTTTAAATCCTCAGCCATTTCTTTCGCCTTTTTGCCAATGAAATTGACGACTTCGGTATCGTCGAGTTTATTTAAAATATTCAGAATGATACCCGAAACTTCCTTCATTAAATTTTCCTGATTGCGCTCCTTGGAAAGCCAGTCTCCCACAAAATGTGAAACCTTGATTTTCTGAATATAAGGACGGATATTTTGGGGTGAAAGAAAATTATCAACCACGAAATTTCCGAGATTATCGCCAATTCTTTCTTTGCTGTTTTCAATTAAATTGGTGTGCGGAATTTTAATCCCAAGTGGATAGTTAAAAAGTGCGGTAACCGCGAACCAATCAGCCAAAGCCCCCACCATTGCCGCTTCTGAGAACGCACGGATATAGCCGATCCAATGGGCAGGATTTTTCTTTTCCAAAATCGTCATCATCACAAAAACAATGGCCATCAAAACGAAGAGTCCGGTGGCAAACATTTTGTACTTTCTTAGCTGTATCTTTTTTTCTGTATCATTCATTGTTTCAAATGTACTAAATTTGACTCGCAAAACTTAAATTGATTCAGTTTCACAAAAAATTTATTGTAAAATTTATGAAAATTATATTGTCGATATTAGTTTGCCTTTCGCTGCAAATGTGTTCTCAAGTTAAACAACCCGAAAAATCTACCTCAATGGAAAATTCAACTACAAAAAATAATCCATACTATTCCCGGACAGACCGTACCAAACTGAACGTCCCCAATTCTGAGTGGAAAAAAATACTGCCGGCTGATGTATATGCTGTTGCCCGCGAAGCTGCGACCGAAAGACCCGGCACAGGAAAATATAATGTGTATGATGAAAAAGGCGACTATTACTGCGCAGTTTGCGGAAATCATCTGTTTCGTTCAGATGCCAAATTTGCCTCTACTTGCGGCTGGCCAAGTTTCTTCGAAGCCGATAAAGAAGGCACGGCTTACAAAAGAGATTCCAGCTACGGAATGGAAAGAATTGAAGTTTTATGCAAAAGGTGCGATTCTCATTTAGGTCATGTTTTCAATGACGGCCCAGCCCCGACAGGAACGCGGTATTGCATGAATTCTGTCAGTTTGGAATTTGTGGGAGATAGTGAAAAAGCCGCAAAGTAGGAATCACGTTATTTACCACAGATCATGTTAGAATATTTTTATACTTGCCCATACTGTTGGGAAGAAATTTCTGCGCTTTTGGATCCCTCGGTTTCCAATCAAACCTATATCGAAGATTGTGAAGTTTGCTGTAATCCGATAGAATTGCACGTGCGTTTTGAAAACGAGGAATTGGTAGGCTTTGATGCTGTGAATATTGAGCAGTAAATTCTGAGCAAAAAGCATGAATTGATATGATCTATTCTGAAAAGAAATAAATCTTAGAAAGCAAAAACCCCGACGAAAGCCGAGGTTTTTTATTTAAAGAAAAAAGCGAAAATTTAAGCTTTTTCTAATTCTACGGTAAAATGTCTTAGGATTTCAGATTCCCAAACAATGTTGTATCCTTTTTTAATTTCATCTCTTCGGTCGTAAACGTTTTTGATCGCCACCGCAATATAATCCATATGGTTATTAGTATATGTTCTACGAGGAATTGCCAGCCGAACCAACTCTAATTTTGGATAACGGTTTTCACGTGTTTCCGGATCGCGGTCGGCCAATAAAGTCCCGATTTCTACGGTTCTGATTCCGGCTTCTTTGTAAATTTCGTTCGCTAATGTTTGTGCCGGATATTCTTCTCTCGGAACATCAGGTAAAAATCCGAGAGCATCGATGAAAACTGCATGGCCGCCAATTGGTTTCTGCACCGGAATCCCGAATTCTATTAATTTATTTCCCAGATATTCTACTTGCGAAATACGGCTTTCCAGATATTCAAATTCAGTGGCTTCATTCAAACCAACGGCCAGAGCGGCCATGTCTCTTCCTGCCATTCCGCCATAGGTAATAAACCCTTCAAAAATAATGGTGAAATTCGATGCTTTCTTGAAAATCTCAGCATCATTCAAAGCGATAAATCCACCAATGTTTACCAGGCCATCTTTTTTAGAGCTCATGGTCATTCCCACTCCGTAAGAAAATGCTTCTTTTGCAATTTCTTTAATGGTTCTGTTTTCCTGCCCTTTTTCTCTCATTTTAATGAAATAAGCATTCTCCGCAAATCTCGCAGAATCGAAATAGATTGGAATTCCATAACGGTCTGAAAGTTCTTTTACGGCTTTCATGTTTTCTAAGGAAACCGGTTGTCCGCCTGAAGAATTACACGTAATGGTAATTAAACAAAATGGAATTTTTTCTTTTGGATACCTTTTATAAACGTTTTCTAATTTCTGCAAATCAATATTTCCTTTGAAAGGATGAGGATTTTCAATGTCAAAAGCTTCGTCAATGGTACAATCAACAGCGTGCGCTTTTCTGATTTCAATATGCCCTTTTGTGGTGTCGAAATGGGAATTTCCTGGGACAATATCACCATCTTTTACCAAAACAGAAAACAAAACATTTTCTGCGGCGCGTCCCTGGTGTGTCGGAAGTAAATATTGATAACCTGTGATATTCTGAACGGTTTCGTGCAGTTTGTCAAAACTTCGGGAGCCTGCATAACTTTCGTCACCGGTCATCATTGCTCCCCATTGCTGGTCGCTCATTGCGCCAGTTCCGGAGTCGGTTAACAGGTCGATAAAAACTTGGGAAGATTTTAAATTAAATAAATTGAAGTTGGCTTTCTTTAGCCATTCTTCTCTTTCTTCTTTTGTTGATTGGCGAATTTCTTCAACCATTTTTATTCTAAAGGGTTCTGCGTAAGGAAGTTTCATAAAGTTGTAAACAATTGGTAATGAGTAATTTAAAATAAATTTAATCAAAGAACGAAAAGTCGGTTCATTGATTATTACTGATTACCAATCATTCCGGCGCTTTAAAAACATTATCATCAGAATGGAAACCGGCCACTCCCCCACTCACGGCAAACTTCATTGCCTGCGCGGCAGTTACATTTTCTAAAGTAACAATATTGCTTGCCAAAACGAAAACTACCCAGCCAGAAACTGCGTAAGAATGAGGCAGATACACCGATACATAATTAGGAAAACCTACGGATGAAAGATCACTTTGGGTCAAAAAACCGATGCGCCAAACATCAGGATTATCTGAGGTTTTGATGAGCACGGGTTGATTGAATTTTTTTTTATCGCCTACGAAAGAAGTCATCACGTCTTTCAGCGAAGTGTAGATGAATTTAATTCCGGGCGTATGTTCCAGGATATAATCGAATGTATCGACCACAACACGACCGATTATAAATTTGCTTCCCAGATAACCGATTAAAGTGGTCGAGAAAATAACGATCAGAAAAGTGATTCCCGGATAAAACTGTTGGGATATTGCCGGGATGATATTATCAATACTTGAAACGATATACCAAATGATCCAAATCGTTAAGGCAAACGGTCCTATAATTAATAAACCCTGAAAAAAGGATTTTGCGAAAGTATTCAGTATCTGTTCAAATCGTTGTTTGGGTATCATGCGCGGTGCTGGTAATCATTAGAAAATTATGATGTAAAAATAGGTAAATTTTTAATGGGTTTTCCTAAAAATATTAACCGTGAATGGTTTCTTTTTTACCATAAGATTTAATGATTTCTGCTTCATAATCGAGCCATTCTTCCCAACGCTGATTTACCTTTTCAACGTCCCCCAACTGTCTTGCAAAACCAATAAAGGTAGTATAATGTCCGGCTTCAGAAATCATCAGATCTTTATAGAATGTTTTGAGTTCTTCATCTTTAATATTCTCTGTCAAAACCCTAAACCGTTCACAACTTCTGGCTTCAATCATGGCAGCAAAAAGCATTCTGTCGATAATATATTCCTTTCGGGTTCCCTGCACAATGAATTTGAACAGCTGTCCTACATAATCATCTTTGCGTTCCCGGCCGAATTCATAACCGCGCTTTTTAATAATCTCATGAACCATTTGGAAATGTTCCAATTCTTCCTGTGCAATTTTCAAAAGCTCCGTAACGATTTCAGGGTATTCCGGGCACATGGTGATGATTGTAATCGCATTCGTAGTGGCTTTCTGCTCACACCAGGCATGATCGGTAAGGATCTCCTCTAAATTTCCTTCTGCAATATTTGCCCCTCAGTTTAAACATGGATTGAATTTTTGCGTAAATTTAATGAATAAAAAATAGTGCATTAAATTATTTATAATTATTAAAAAATAAACTTAATTAAATTTTAACTGAAGTTAATTCTTAAATATGGCACAAATGTTGAATTATCAACAATAACATTAAAAAACAAACTATTATGAACACCGTATCTTTAAAAAACCAACTCAACAAATTCGGAATTCTGATGCTTACTTTCTTCTTTAGTGCATTAGCTTTTGCGCAGGAAGCTACAAAAACGCCTAATATGGACGTGAATGTCACTACCACTAAAACAACCACGACTGAACAATGGTATACCAATCCGATCTATTGGATTATCGGAGGACTGTTCGTTATTATCCTTATAGCGATCATTGCAAGAGGCAACGGTAGAAGAGATTAGTTTTCCTTATCTGTAAAATCAATTGACTGTTTCGGTGTTAGACCGAAGCAGTTTTTTTTCGTAAAAATTCAAGAATTCTCCAGCCAACAGTGTCCAGTTTTTTTAATCCTTTGGCAATAACAACGGCCAACAAAATATTGACCCCAAATATGACAGCTGCCAAAATCCACCATGGCAAATATTCTTTCAGCGGAACAACCAGAAAATAAATAAGTGAGGAGCTCATTCCCTGTGCGAAATAAAAGAAAATAGCGTTTTGTCCGATATAAGTCAGGAAGTTGTTTTTTTCAATTTTCAGTCGGTTGTATAAAACAAACAGGGTTAATAACGAAAAACTGGCCCAGAAAACATACAGTAATTTCGGTGGAAATTTCGCTTTATTCATTTTCAAAAATAATTCTTCACCATAATTCCAAAATAGAAAAGCCAAAATAAAAAGTAAAATTCCATATAAAAAAGGAAACACTTTGGATGGGATTTTCTTTCCTTTGGATTGATGAGCAATTAAGAATATTCCTAAATATAATGCCACATAGCCAACTTGTCCCGATGGATAATAGTGCGGAAATACATTAAAAATTAAAGTTAAGCCCAAACAAATTCCAATAAACCAATTGATATGTTTTGGAAAAAATCTCAGAATTAAAACACCAAGTACCGTTAAAATAAAATATACTTTTAAATACCAAAAACTGCCCATCACCACCGGAAAAGTATCCGCATTGGTATATTGATGAAGATACCAGTTGCCAAGATTTTGCCATTGCGGAACATCAGAAATACTTTGCGGAACATATTTGGAGCCGAATGTGGAATAAAAATCTTTCATCCAATCTAAACCGAAGACATTTAAACCAAAAACTTTAAATAAATAGTCGAGAAAGAAAAGAAAAGTCACGAAAATCATATAGGTGATCTGCAGTTTCAGCAACCGATACAGCGTTTTTTCGATATTCGCCCCGGAAGTTAAACCACTTAATGCGTAAAATAAAGGAACATCTATGAGCAAAGACAGAACACGCACTTCTGTAGGGACATAGTATTGACCGGACCAAAATACGGTATGGATGAAAATGATGGCGAGCGTGGCGAAACCTTTCGCAAAATCAATGTATAAATCTCTTTTCATAGTTTATTTGAAAATCAAATTTAAATAAAAATTTCTTGAATTGGTTTTCTAATTTTCGTTGGTTGGGATAATGATTATAAACAGTAAAGAATAGATTTAAAAAAAAAATCATATTTTTATTGAAAATTAATACCATGAATAAACAACTTGTTGTTATAATTGTTTTACTTGCCTTGATAGCAGGTTTACTAATTGGAAGTTATTTAAACCAAGATAAATATGAACTAAAATATATTTTCAGTCAAGAGTCAGGAATGCGTGCAACTGAAGCTCTTCTTTTAATAAATAAACAAACAGGGGAAATAAAAGAAATTTCAAATTATGGTGAAAATTATAAAAATGGACAAACACTTTATAAGCCATAAATACAAAATACTTGGTTATAGTATCAGTAAATTTTTTAAATCTGAAGACTAATGTTCAGCAACTTATATTCATACAAACAAGTAAATTTATTTACATATTTGTAGTATAACTCAGAAATATTTATTACTTTTGCACCTCGAATTAACTAACAAAATTTATAAACAATGTTTGCAATTGTAGAAATAGCAGGGCTTCAATATAAAGTTGAGCAAGACCAGAAGTTGTTTGTAAACCGTTTGAAAGGCGATAAAGGAGGAAAAGTTTCTTTCGATAAAGTTCTTTTAACTGTAAACGGTTCTACAACAATCGGCGCCCCAGCTGTAAGCGGTATCACTGTTGATGCTGTAATCCTGGACCACTTAAAAGCTGATAAAGTAATCATCTTCAAAAAGAAAAGAAGAAAAGGATACGAAAAGAAAAACGGTCACAGACAGTCTTTAACTCAAATTCAAATTACTGGAATCACTGGTTTCGACAGTAAGAAAGAAGAGAAAAAAGCTGCACCGAAAGCTAAAAAAGAAGCAGCAGTTTCAGAAGAAGCTCCCGTTGCTAAAAAAACAACGAAAAAATCAGACAGCGAAACCGCTGAATAATTTTAACCAAAAAACCTTAAAATAAAATGGCACATAAGAAAGGAGTTGGTAGTTCCAAGAATGGTAGAGAATCGCATTCCAAGAGATTGGGAGTTAAGATTTTCGGAGGACAAGAAGCTATCGCCGGTAACATCATCGTAAGACAAAGAGGTACTACTCACCACCCAGGTGAAAACGTAGGAATGGGTAAAGACCATACTTTGCACGCTTTGGTAGCAGGAAAAGTAGTTTTCAGAAAGAAACAAAACAACAGATCATTCGTATCTATTGAACCAAACGCTTAATTATAAAGTGTTTTAAAATATAAAAAGTCCCAGTCAGAAGATTGGGACTTTTTTGTGATCTGTTATTTAGAAATTATTTTCGGAATAGATTATACAACTTAAAAAGCCTAAATGCTTTTAAACAAATAGGCTTTTTTTTCACACTTCAATTTCCGCAGAAAAACCTGAACATTCTTAATTCCTTAACTAAAAACTTAATGGTAAAAATGGATTTTCAAATCCTTTCATTTAAGTTTTATCTGCGATTTACTGTCCTTTATTCAGGAAAGCATCCCAACCTTGCGCGTTCAAAGCAACCAGTTCGCCACTTCCTCTCGCTACCAAATAATTTCCCTGCTCTAAATCTACTGCGTGACCGATAATCGTAAAGTCCGGATGGTTTCTTATTTTTTCGAAATCAGCCGGCGCGATTGTAAATAACAATTCGTAATCTTCGCCGCCGTTCAATGCACACATTACAGGATTTAAGTTTAATTCTTCTGCCGTAGAAACCGTTAAAGAATCCATCGGGATTTTTTCTTCGTAGATTCGGAAGCCCACTTTACTCTGATCCGATAAATGTAATGTTTCAGAAGACAAACCATCAGAAACATCAATCATAGAAGTGGGATGGATATCCAGTTCTTTCAGTGCTTTCTTAATGTCCATCCGCGCTTCCGGCTTGAGTTGTCTTTCGAGAATATAATCATATCCTTCCATTTCGGGCTGCATATTTGGATTGGCCAGAAATACAGAATGTTCTCTTTCCAAAATCTGCAATCCCATATAAGCGCCGCCCAGATCGCCTGTTACGACCAACAGATCATTAGGTTTTGCGCCGCTTCTTTTTATTAAGTTTTCAGAATTTTCCAGCCCAATTGCTGTAATTGTAATCACCAGTCCGGATGTAGAACTCGTGGTGTCGCCGCCGACCAAATCGACCTTGTAATGTTTGCAGGCCATATAAATTCCGGCATAGATTTCTTCCAATGCTTCCACGGGAAAGCGGCTCGAAACCGCCAGAGAAACCAAGATTTGAGTGGGTGTAGCATTCATTGCGGCAACATCACTCAAATTAACGACAACCGCTTTGTAGCCCAAATGTTTCAACGGAACATAGCCCAAGTTGAAATGAACGCCTTCGGCCAAAACATCAGTGGTTACGACTACTTTTTTACCGTCAGGATTGATGACTGCGCAATCGTCCCCTACAGAAACTTCTGTGGAAGGATTTTCAAAACTAAAGTTTTCGGTAAGATGTTTTATGAGCCCAAATTCTCCATATTTGGAAATCGGAGTTAATTCAGGGTTTTTATCTTCTAACATTATATTCATAGATTTAAAGAGGTTTTAGAAATTATTGCTCGTTCTGTTGCTCTTTATCTTTTTTCCAGATAAAGGTATTTCTTTTATGAAAAGGCTCTACATTTTCCGGTTTGAAAGGCAAATCTTTTAAGTCCTGTCTTGTCAAAGTTTTTACGTGTTCGCTTTTGAATTCATTCATCACTTCCAGCACGTCATCGGGTGGCGCTGTCGATTTTCTCAACATCGTATCAATCCAGACTCCTGTGGCTTCAGCTGTTGCACAATGCGTTCCGTCGGGTAGATAAAACTTGTGAACAAACTGGTAAATACTTGCATCGTCAGACATTCCGGCGATTTCCAAGGAAACAAACACCGTTTGATCCGCATAGATTTCTTTAAAAAAAGAATACCGCTCATGCAAAATTACAGGTCCAATTCCCCATCGGGTCAATTCTTTCAAGCCCATTTTATGCGAATTCATGAACGCCATTCTGGTTTGCGCACAATACATGACGTAAGAAGAATTTGCCAGGTGTCGGTTCGCGTCGATATCGCTCCAGCGAACTTCGAATTTATAATGATAATCAGACATTTTTACTTTTTTTTAATTTGGGATCCCGTCCTTAAAAGGCGAGAGAGAGGGCGCAGATTCGCCTCCATTGAAGCATAATTTATAATTAACAAAAATAAGCATTAATGATGGTTTAGAAAAATGGTATTTTTGCAACTCATCAGTAAAAGCCGGTAAAAAACGTTTCTTACCCCCAAATTCGACTTATTCCTTCCATTATGACAAAAAAGAAAATCATCATTATCGGCGGCGGCGCAGCAGGATTTTTCTGTGCAGCGAATCTCGACGAAACCCAGTTTGATGTAATCATCCTCGAACAAAATTCTGATGTTTTGCAAAAGGTGAAGATTTCCGGTGGCGGAAGATGCAATGTTTCGCATGCCTGTTTCGATCCAAAAGAACTGGTACAGTTTTACCCGAGAGGAAATAAAGAACTGTTAAGTGTCTTTCATAAATTTCAACCAGGCGATACGATGGAATGGTTTGAAAAACGAAATGTTTCGTTAAAGATTGAAAATGACAACAGAATTTTTCCTGAAAGCAATTCATCGCAAACGGTTATCGATACCTTAGTGGACGAAATTTCCCATAAAAATTTTCAGATTCATTCGAAATCGGTGGTTTTGGAAATTGCACAGAAAGAAAATCAATATTTAATCACAACCAGCACCAATAGCTATCTTGCTGATTTTGTTATTTATACAACCGGAAGTTCTCCGAAGTCTTTAAAAATGATTCAAAATCTCGGTCATAAAATTGTAGAGCCGGTTCCGTCTTTATTTACTTTTAATATTAAAAATGAAACATTGAAAGATTTAATGGGAACGAGTTTTCCTCATGCAGAAGTCGCTATTCCCCAGTTAAAAATGGATGAATCCGGCCCGATGTTAATTACTCATTGGGGACTTTCCGGTCCGGCCATTTTAAAACTTTCGGCGTGGAAGGCGCGAGAACTTGCCAATTTAAAATATCAGTTTGAAATCGTTGTCAATTTTTTAGGAATCGATTTAGAATCTGCCGGGGAAACTTTTAAAAACTTTCGCCAGGAACATCCTAAAAAAACCGTTGGAAGTTCGAAAATATTTGATATTAGCACCCGTTTTTGGCATCGTATTCTTTGGTTGTCGAAAGTAGATTTAGATAAAAATATTTCTAACATTTCTGGTCAGGAACTGCTGAAAATCCTGCAAAATCTTTGTGAGAATAAAATGAAAGTCAATGGAAAGTCAACATACAAAGATGAATTCGTGACAGCAGGTGGAATTGATTTAAAAGAAATCGATTTTAAAACCATGAAATCTAAACTGCTTCCTCACTTTTATATCGCCGGAGAAGTCTTAAATATCGATGCAGTTACCGGCGGATTTAACTTTCAGGCGTGCTGGAGTGAGGCTTGGCTGATCGCCCAAGATTTAAACTCCCAGCCATTTTAAAATCGGATAAAATCAGGTGTCTGTAAACATTAATTTTATTAAATTTGAACAAATTAAAATATAGAATGAAAAACATATTTGCTTTTGTCTTATTTCTTATCATGTTGACTTCCTGCCAAACCCGCGTGGTAAGTATGCAGAAGCCGCTGAAAAACAACTCGCTGGAACTCTACCAGAAATATACCGTTCAAACGAATGACGCTAAAGTGATTAAGCTTGAAGTTTTAAAATTAGACGATGAAAATATCTACGGAAAATTAAAATCCGGCGAAGATGTTATTATAAAAAAGAGCGATGTTCGCGAAGCTAAAAAATTGGATTTATTTTCTTCGATAGCGCTTGCGGTAGCTGCGATTGTGGCCGTTATTATTGTACCGATCTAACCGGTAAATTAACAGATAAAAAAGGAGTGAATTTAATTGGTTCACTCCTTTTTTTTTCATTAAGCTTTCAGCGCATTGATCTCATCTCTCAATTTGGCCGCTTTGATAAAGTCCAAATTCTTGGCGGCGGCTTCCATGGCTTTTTGTTTTTCCGCCACTAATTTTCCGATGTCATCGCTGCCGTATTTCGCTTTCTGTTCAGCAACCTCCTGCAAAATTTGTTTTTGGGTATATTTTTCATCGGGAAAATCTTTACTTCTTCCCACCAAAATCTCGGATATTTTTTTATTCAAAGCAGTCGGAACCTGGCCGTGCTTTTCATTGTATTCAATTTGTTTGCGCCTTCTATAAAGCGTTTCGTCGATGGTTGCCTGCATTGATTTCGTCATCTTATCGGCGTACAGAATCGCCTTTCCGTTTAGATTTCTGGCGGCTCTTCCGACGGTTTGCGTCATTGATCTTCTGGAACGAAGCATGCCTTCTTTATCGGCATCTAAAATAGCGACCAGAGAAACTTCCGGTAAATCTAAACCTTCTCTCAATAAATTGACGCCGACCAAAACATCAAACAAACCAACACGCAAATCCTGCATAATCTGAATACGGTCCAAGGTTTCAACATCTGAGTGAATATACCGCGTTCTGATGCCGAACTTGGTGAAATACTTGGTTAATTCTTCTGCCATTTTTTTGGTCAACGTTGTAACCAAAGTCCGCTCGTCAACTTCCGCCCGTTTTTGAATTTCTTCCATCAAATCATCAATTTGATTTAAAGAAGGTCGGATTTCAATCACAGGATCCAGCAAGCCTGTCGGACGAATAAGCTGCTCTATATATTCTCCGCCACTTTTTTCAAGTTCATAATCGGCAGGCGTTGCAGAAACGTAAATCACCTGATTCTGAATTGCTTCAAATTCTTCAAATTTCAACGGACGGTTATCCATCGCCGCCGGAAGACGGAAGCCGTGCTCCACCAAAACTTCTTTTCGACTCCGGTCGCCGCCATACATCGCATGAACCTGCGGAATCGTAACGTGGCTTTCATCGATTACCATTAAATAATCTTTAGGAAAATAATCCAACAGGCAGAATGGTCTGGACCCCGGTAATCTGCCGTCAAAATAGCGGGAATAATTCTCGATTCCGCTGCAGTAACCTAATTCCTTCATCATTTCTAAATCGAGTTCTGTGCGCTCCTGCAGGCGTTTTGCTTCGTACGGTTTTTCGATATCATTAAAGAAATCCACCTGTTTTACCATGTCATCCTGGATTTCCCGAATGGCACTTACTTGCGTTTCTTTCGAGGTTACAAAAAGGTTTGCAGGATAGATTTGGATCTCATCGAAATTGTCCATTACATTTCCGGACAGGGGATCAAAACTTTGAATAGTCTCGATCTCGTCACCGAAAAACTGAATCCGTATTGCATTATCCGCATACGCCGGAAATACATCGACAACGTCACCTTTCACCCGGAATGTTCCGCGTGTAAATTCATTTAGGGTTCTGGCGTATAATGCATTAACTAAAGAATGCAGAAGATTGGTTCTTGTAATTTTCTGATTTTTCTCAATTGAAATAAGCGATTTATGAAATTCAGCCGGGTTTCCAATACCGTAAATACAGGAGACGGAAGCGACAATGATAACGTCTCTTCTACCGGAAAGCAAACTCGCTGTCGCAGAAAGCCGTAGTTTTTCTACTTCTTCATTGATGGATAAATCTTTTTCAATATAGGTATTGGTGGAAGCAATAAATGCTTCCGGCTGGTAATAATCGTAATAGGAAACAAAATATTCCACGGCATTATCCGGGAAAAACTCTTTGAATTCTACAAATAATTGAGCAGCCAACGTTTTGTTATGCGCAAGCACCAATGTGGGTTTCTGCGTATTGTTTACTACATTGGCAATGGTGAAGGTTTTCCCGGAACCGGTAACTCCCAGAAGGGTTTGGTATTTCTCACCGATTTCCAGACCTTCAGTCAGTTTTTTGATGGCAGTTGGCTGATCGCCTGTAGGTTTATATTCCGATTGAAGTTTAAATTCCATGGTGCAAAAATACGGAAAAGAAAGGAAGCAATACTTATTTTACATTTTTAGAATTTCGGCATGTGAGCTAATTCTGATGAGATGAATTTGCTTATTTCCTCATCAAACTGCAGCCAAATCAAAGCAAATCTGGAAGAATATGACATTCCCAGTGATTTTTATAATTGCCTTTCAATGGATGTGGTTTCATTCTTTCTGGCATCCCGTTCGTCCCGTCATTCATTAAATATTGGAAAATTTTTGGGGTTTCATCCAATTTTTTGGATCTCTTTTTATTTTTTTTAAACCTTTTTGAACTGCGTCTTAAAATTTTATTTTGAACTTACTCATTCAGTAAATCTTTCATTAAATCATCAACATCAGAATATGCTTTTCCAGAACTATTTTTTATCATTTCTCCCGTTTCTTCTATCGCCGCGACGGTTTATTCATTCGGTTCGAAATATTCTGAACTTTCGAACAAAAGAGTTTCGATATAATTATTTACACTGCGGTTTTCTTCTTTTGCTTTATTTTGCAAATGGGCGTATAAATTCTTACTTAATCTTATCGATGTTAATTTCTTTTCTTTTATCATAATTGTATTTTTATGTATTTGAATTGTAATACATAAAAACACTAACCAAATTTTTCACATAAAAAAAGGAGCAAATTAACTTCGCTCCTTTTTCAATTATTTATTTTGCAAACTGCATTGTTAAAGGAAGTTTAAATCTGTATTTTACCGCCTTCCCGTCTTCTGTCGCTGGAGTCCAGATATGTTCCGCACTAATTAATTTTACCACTCTTTCTGCTTCGCGATTGAATAACTCGTTTGGTCCTTCTGCAACAATGTCAGTCATTTTTCCATTTTCATCGATATTCGTATAAATTGTTGTTTTCTGTATGCCGATTTCTCCTTTGAATATAGAAGTATCAAAATTACTCTGAATTAAGGTTCTAAAAGCATTAATGCCATTCGGAAATTGTGGTAGAATTCCTTTAAATTTACTTGGTGCCGAAACTGGAGCGGCTGCATCTTGAGATTGTTTTTTCTTAATGGTATCGTTTTTAAATGCAGACTCATCGCTTGTTCGTTTTGAAAATCTAATAATTTCTTTCTCAGATTTCGTAACCTTCTTTTTCTCAAATGATATAACATCTTGTTTTTCATTTTCAGGAGAAGTCAGGTCGGGTTTAGCAGATGTTTCAGTCTGTGCATCAATTTTTTCGGTAAAAAACACAAATAAAATTGCAAGTATTGGCAGCAAAGCAAATTTCTTTATGCCTGTAAATTTGGAATTTTTAGAAGTCATCATAATAAATCGTTTTTTGGTGTTATTAAAATTAAATTGCTGTGTTAGATTATAATTTTGTGAAACTGTGATTTCTTTTAAAATTAAATGCTGATAATTTTGAAGATCATAATTGTTTTGTAAAACATATTGGTCGGCTAAAAATTCATGGTTGGTCATCATCGCTTTTTTGTAAAAGAACAATGCGGGATTGAACCATGAGCATATTTTTAAAAACTCCACAAACAGAATATCAATGCTGTGCTTTTCAATCACATGGCATTTTTCATGTAAAAATATTCTTTCATCAATTTGCTGATCAACTAGATATTTTCTGCTTAAATAAATAGTTTCAAGAAAACTGAAAGGCGCATAATTTTGATTGATAATGAGCATTTTCTGATTTTTATAGTTTCGCTTTTCACCTTTTAACAATAAAAGTCGAAAGATTGAGTAAATGAATTTCATCAAAAAGAAAAGGGAAATAACCAAGTAACCAATCAGCAAAAATTGAATCCAATTAACTTCCGTTGCAGGATTATTTACTGTAGATGGCTGAAATTCTAAAACAGCATCACCGATTAATAAATTTGGTTTTCCGATAGTTTTAAAAGGAGAGTTGAATGGTATAAACGGAATAATATAGGCGAAGATTAAAGTTGACAGAAGAAAAATTCGGTTGAATTTAAATGTTCGCTCTTTTTCTAAAAACAAGTGATAGAAAACAATTAGCAAACCAGAAGAAATCAATATTTTAAAAATTAGGGTCTCCATTTTTTAATCTTTTATTTGATGATCGATAATATCCCGAAGGTCTTTCAGTTGGTCTTGGGAAAGTTTTTTACTACTGGCGAAAAAAGAGGCAAACTGGGAAACTGAACTGTTGAAAAAACGATCAATCATAACATTCATCTCGTGATTGAAATAGGTTTCCTTATCTACTTTCGGGAAATACTCTCTAGAATTACCAAAGATTTTGTAACCCACTAAATTTTTAGTTTGCATTCTTTTTAAAAGTGTTGCAATGGTTGTAGATGCGGGTTTTGGTTCAGGATATATTTCTAAAATATCTTTCATGAATGCCGTTTTCTGCTCCCATAATATATCCATGATCTGCTTTTCTGCTTCCGTTAACTTCTGTTTCATTTCTACAAGTTTATATTCTCTTCTACAAATGTAGAATAATATTTTAATTCATCAAACTTTTTCCAAATAATTTAATGATTATTAACCTAGAACATTTTTTGTAACTTTAAAAAACAATTAAATACGCTTTATTATGAAACATCTAATCATTAAAAGTTATGCAGTTTTAATGCTTTTACAAATAACATCCTGCAATGGAAATTCGAAAAGGAATTCTATTGTAAATGATACAATAACTCAAAATAGAACACTCCAAAATCCCGAAACGGCAAAAAAGAATTCTCCGGGATATCGACCGGCTTTTGCGGGACAAACCAGAACTGCAGGCGTGAAAACTTCAACTCCCTTCCAGGTCGAAATCATTAATAAAGATTTAGGAAAGCCCTGGGGAATAACTAATCTTCCAGACGGCAGATTCTTAATTACAGAAAAATCAGGTTTTATGAATATTGTTTCCGCAGATGGAAAAACTACTGCTAAAGTTGAAGGTTTTCCTGCTGTTGACTCAAGAGGGCAAGGCGGATTATTGGATGTCGCTCTTGATCCCGATTTTAAAATTAACAGAATGATTTACTGGACGTTTTCTGAACCGGCTGCCGGAGGAAATCACACTGCTGTCGCAAAAGGAAAACTTTCTGCTGATGAAAAAATGATCGAAAAAGCAGATGTTATTTTTAGAGCAACCCCAACCTACGATGGAAAACTGCATTACGGCAGCCGCCTGGTTTTTGATAAAGACGGGAATCTTTTCGTGAGCACCGGCGAACGTTCAGATTTGGCAACAAGACCTTTAGCCCAAAATACCATGGCTTATTTAGGCAAAATTTTAAAAATCACAAAAGACGGAAAACCCGCACCGGGAAATCCATTTGTTGGAAATCCAAAATATCAACCTGAAATCTATTCTTATGGCCACCGGAATCCGCAAGGTTTAGCTTTGGATCAAAATGGACAGCTTTGGGAATCAGAAATGGGACCGAAAGGAGGTGACGAAGTCAATCTGATTGGACCCGGAAAAAATTACGGTTGGGGAGATGTAACCTACGGAATCGAATACAGCGGCAAAAAAGTGGGCGCCGGAATTCAGCAGAAACCGGGAACGGAACAGCCCGTTTATTATTGGGATCCATCGGTATCCATGAGTGGAATTACCTTCTATACGGGAAATATCGGTGAGTGGAAAAATGATATGATGCTCGGCTGTTTGGGTGGTGAGAAAATTATACGTTTAGTTATAAAAAATAATAAAGTTGTGGGCGAAGAATGGCTGTTGGAAGATCAGAATGAGCGTTTTCGCGATGTGCTTAACGGACAGGACGGAAACCTCTATTCCATTACTGACAGCGGGAAACTGTACAGGATTTCAAAGAAATAAAATAAAAACGGAAAAGCCTACCTTTGCACCCGTTAAAATCTAACAGAGAAATTATGAAAAAAATATTTTTGGCTGTAATGACAGCAGTTTTTGGAATGGCAAATGCACAAACGGATGCGTTCAGAGGAGCAGGTGACACGCGTTACCAAATTGGGATGAATATTCAGGATGGAGGAACAGGAGTGATGACATCGCTGGATTATGGTTTAGGCGAAAGTTTCTCGATTGGTGCACAGGCAGGATATTTATTGGGAGCTAAAGTAGCTGACGGTTTTAGCAAACCTTCTTTTGGCGACCGCTTCGACATTAAAGCCAGATTCAACGCCAATCTTGGCGGTGTTTTAGGATTGCCGCAAAATATAGATGTTTATCCGGGGCTTAATTTAGGTCTAAAAAACTTTGGAGGTCATTTAGGAGCGAGAGTTTTCTTTGATAAAGGTTTTGGCCTTTTCGCAGAAGCGCAGGTTCCTTTTGCTAAATACAACGACAATGATAAAGTGTATAAAAATTTGAACAACCAGTTTCAAATGAATGTTGGAGTATCTTTTGATCTTTCAAAAAAATAATATCGGAAGACTGATATTGCAAAAACCTCGGCTTTCGTCGAGGTTTTTCTTTAAAAATAATTTTATTCATCAGTTCACTTGGCTCTTTTTACTTTTTGCCTTGGTTCTTAACTTAGGCTTCTTCCAGTTGAGAATGTTTTTTAATTAAATTCTGCTGAACATTTGGTGGAACCAATTGGTATTCTGAAAACTTCATGGTGAATTTCGCTCTTCCTCCTGTAATGGAGCGCAAGGTAGAACCGTAATCATGAAGTTCTGCCAGAGGTACTTCTGCTAATATTTTTTGATAATGACCTTCCGAATCCATTCCTGAGATAATGGCGCGTCTGGTTTGCAAATCTCCCATGACATCGCCGGTATCTTCATCCGGACAAAGGATTTCTACAGAATACATGGGTTCCAGAAGTTGAGGATTCGCCTGATGAAACGCCTTTTTAAAAGCACCCGCAGCGGCCAGTTGGAAAGAAATATCATTGGAATCTACGCTGTGCATTTTTCCGTCATAAACAATGACCCGAATGTTTTGAGAACGGGATCCTGTCAAGGGTCCTTCGCTCATCTGCTGCATAATTCCTTTTTTAATGGCTCCGATATATCGGTTATCGATGGTACCGCCGACGATACACCAATAAAAAGCCAGTTTTCCGCCCCAGGGTAAATCTTCAATTTCTTTTTGTCGGATATTAAAGCCGGTTGGTTCATCCATTCCGTCATAGAAATTTTCAACTCTCATGTGGATTTCACCGAACTGACCGTTACCGCCAGATTGCTTTTTGTGGCGATAGTCGGCATCTGCTTTTCCGGTAATGGTTTCCCGGTAGGAAATTTTAGGTTCTGCAAAATTCATCTTCACGCCGAAATCATCCTGTAGCCGTTCTTTCACCAAATCGAGATGCAATTGGCCCTGACCGTGAAGAATCGTCTGTTTCAGTTCAGCGGACTGTTCTACTTTCAAAGTTGGATCTTCTTCCTGAATTTTATGCAAAGCCGTCACCAGTTTTTCCATATCGGCTGCGGCATCGGTGTATATTGCTTTTCTGATCCGGCTTTCCGGAAATTCCATCGGACGGACTTTTCGGTTTAAACCTTTTGTATTTAAAGTATGGTTAGAACGCGCGAATTTTAATTTCACGGTCACGCCTAAATCGCCCGCTACCAACTCATCAACAGGAATCCGGTCTTTTCCTTCAGCGACAAATAATTGCGAGATCCGTTCTGTTTCGCCATTCTCCGCATTAACCAATTCATCGCCGGGTTTTAATCTGCCACTTAATACTTTAAAATAAGAAATCATCCCAACTTGTGGTTCAGAAATCGTTTTATAAATAAAAACCGTTGTTTTATCATCAGAGTTATAAGAAACTTCGTCGCCATTTTCCAGTTTTCTGGCAGGTCTTTCAGCGGGTGAAGGAGCGATGTCATCTAAGAATCCCATCAGCCGGCCACTTCCCATATCTTTTAAACCGCTCGTTACAAATACCGGAAAGAACTGCTGTTTTGCTAAAGCCAACGTAATCCCTTTTGCTAATTCTTCTTCAGAAAGATAACCTTCTTCGAAATATTTTTCCATTAAACCTTCTTCATTTTCAGCTGCGATTTCAACCAAAGCATTGTGCATTTCGTTGACCCGGCCGATTTCACTGTCGGGAATTGGTTTTTTCTCTGGTTTTCCGCCGTCTGCAGGAAATTCGTACATCACCATTCTTAAGGCATCAATAATTGAATTGAAATTAGAGCCGGCGTTATAAGGATATTGAATGGGTAAAAGTTTGTTTCCAAATCTTTCTTTTGCCTGTTCTAAAGTTTTCTCGAAATCGGCTTTCGGATGGTCCATTTGGTTGATGACGAAGATCGCGGGAGTCTGATATTTCTCGACATATTCCCAAACGAGTTCGGTTCCCACTTCTACGCCGTTGGCTGCATTCAGCACGATAATCGCGGTGTCTGCAACTTTTAAAGAAGATACTACTTCGCCGATAAAATCATCGAATCCCGGCGTATCAATCATATTGATTTTATTATTCCGCCAGTTGACGAACATTTGATGAGAAAAAAGTGTTTTCCCTTTTTCATGTTCCAAATCAGTATTGTCGCTCACCGTGTTTTGCCCTTCTACACTACCACGGCGCTTAATCGCCCCGCCTTCGTACAACATGGTTTCAATCAATGTAGTTTTGCCACTGTCGGAATGTCCGAGCAAGACCACATTTCGTAGATTTTTGGTATTAGCACTCATAATATTTGATTTTAATAATTTAAGGATAATACTAAAAAGGAAATGTCCAGCACTTGATTTTTAGGGAGATAAAGTTACGAAAGATTTGGATTGATTGTATTGAAACTTAATTTTTGAAGAGATGATAAATAACATAGTAAGAGTCCTTTAAATAAAAAAGAACGGAAAAATTGCCGTTCCTGTAAAGGTATAAGAATCATTTTTTAGTGGATTAAAGCTCATCTCTAAAATCCCCAAACGAATGCATGCTATGACTTCATCGGACTTTATAGTTGTCAAATCTCTAAATTGAATATTTTATATAGTAATACAAAACACCCGGAACTTTGAATTTTTGGTGCTTAAATTAGAATTAATTTTATTGGCCTATCAGTTAATTTTTCCTAGTTTTATAAGTTACTGAAAATCAATCACGAGTAGGCAGCGGGGAAATTTATCAACAACCACAATCCGAATCACAACCCGGTTTTCCTTTGTTTTTGAATTTCCTGGAACTGAAATTTTTAGCAACGATTTTAAACAAAGAATAACCCGCTGCCAAAACAATTACAGCGATAATGACATATTGAAAAACAAGAGAATTGTCCATTATTTAAAAATTTGATAAACAATCAGCGAGGCAATATAAGCCAGACCCGACATGCCGAAAAGCTGCGCCACCGTCCATTTCCAGGATTTGGTTTCTCGATATACCACGGCCAAAGTTGAAACACACTGCATCGCAAAAGCGTAAAAGAAAAGAATCGAAATTCCTGTTGCAAAGCTATAAATTTTCTCTCCGTTTGGTTTCACGTCTGCCCGCATTTTATCGATGATTTTTCCTTCCGGTGCTTCATCATCTAAACTGTAGAGCGTCGACATAGTTCCTACAAATACTTCTCTCGCCACGAAACTTGTTAAAATTCCTACGCCCATTTTCCAGTCATAACCAAGCGGTGCGATGACCGGTTCTATTGATTTCCCCATTTTGGCGAGGTAAGACTGTTCTAATCTTACATCGGTAGCGACAAAATCTTTCTTATTTTGCGTTGGTCCGATATAAGAGAAAAACCAAATTACGATACTGAATAAGAAAATAATCTTTCCTGCACCGGTAATAAATTCCCAAACTTTACCCAGGACAATTTTAAAATCATAACCGAAAAGCGGCATTTTATAGGAAGGCAAATCCATCACTAAAAAAGATTTCGCGTTGCTTTTAATAATTTTCTTTAGAATTAAAGAGGCCATTAATGAGGTGAAAAATCCAAGAAAATACATCGCCATCAAGGCAATAGCTTTATAACTGATTCCGATAAAGAATTTGCTGGGAATAATCAGTCCGATGATGATACTGTACACCGGAAGTCGTGCCGAACACGTCATAAAAGGAGTTACCAAAATAGTAATCAACCGTTCTTTCACATTCTCGATATTCCGTGTAGACATAATTGCCGGAATGGCGCAGGCGGTTCCTGAAACCAACGGTACAATACTTTTCCCATTCAAACCAAACGGCCGCAGAAACCGATCCATCAGGAAAATAACTCTTGCCATATAACCCGAATCTTCCAGCAAATAAAGGAAATAAAGCAGAATCCCAATCTGTGGTGCAAAAACCATAATGCCGCCCACTCCCGGAATAATTCCGTTTGCGATGAGCGAATTAATAGGTCCAGCAGGCAGATGTTCATTAGCAAAACCGGACAGCCAAAGGAAAAAATCTGAAATCCAGTTCATCGGATATTCTGCCAAAAAGAAAACGCTTTGAAAAATAACCAATAAAATCAGTCCGAAAATCACATATCCCCAGAATTTGTGAACCAAAACCCTGTCTAATTTTTCGGTCAATAATTCTTTGAACTGTGGTTTTTTGGAGAGTACTTTAGAAATGATCTTATCGATTTCCTGATACCGTCTGATGGTTTCCTGCGTTTGTAATCTTTTCGGAATCAAACATTTAACCTCATCATTATTCAACTGATCATGAACGGTTTCTAGCTTTCCCAAATAGGTGTCGGACGAAAGCAAAGTCCAGACTTTATATTGATTTTCTTCTTTTGTTTCTGCTAATATTTTAAAAACCAATCCTTTATGTTCGGTTGGAATATCGAAAGAAACAGTATCGGATTTGGTAAAATTTCCTTTGTGAATTTCGGTTCTTAATTCTTCAATTCCCTGATTTTCTTTGGCGTTGGCCTGTAAAACAGTAACGTTTAATTCTTTGGAAAGTTGGTCGACATCGATATTGATCCCGCGTCTTTCAGCCTGGTCGATTTGGTTAACCACCAATAAAACGGGAATTCCCAAATCCTGAATCTGCTGGAAAAGAAGCAATCCTCTTTTGATACTTAAGGCTTCTAAAATATAAACGACGCCCGAATAATTCTTTTGTTCCTCGACCAGAAATTTTGATAAAATGGCTTCATCTTCAGAGCTCGGATAAATGCTGTAGGAACCGGGTAAATCGATGACTTCTACATTTTCGCCCTGATAATCGTAATCTCCAGAATGGCTGGCCACGGTAACTCCGGCGTAGTTTCCTGTTTTTTGCTTTTTGTTACAAAGTAAATTAAAAACGGTAGATTTTCCCACATTGGGATTTCCCACCAAAAGGATTTGTTTTTTGTTTGAAGTGTTCATTCTCCGCTCGATCTAATTTGAGATTTACCGTGATTGTTTAAGATAAAGTTTCCACGATGATAAACTGCGCTTCTTCTTCGCGAAGTGCAATTCTGCTTTTTTCGTCACCAAACTCTATATACAGTGGTCCTTTGAACGGCGCCTGATACAGGATTTTGAAAACGGTTTCGGGGAGCAGACCCATTTCAATAATTTTATTGGGCATTCTGAGGTCGTCGTTTTCATAGCCCAGAATTTTCCCCGATTTATTTCTGGGAAAACAGCATAATTTATTTGATTTATCTCCTTTCAACACTAAAATTTTGATGCGCAAATATACGTTATTTAAATTTAATCTAAATAAGGAATTATCGTAGAAATGACCACAATCATAAAAAACCTCAAAACAAAATATGTTTTGAGGTTAAAAAATATAATTTAGTGATAAAAGTGCTTATTTTTTAGCTTTTGCAGCAGGAATTTCGATAGGATTATCATTGGCATTGAAGAAATCATTTAACATTTTTTCCTGTTGCTTCACCATTTGTCCAATAGTTAAATCACTTCCCGGAATCTTTTGCGACATCACTTCAGAAGTTAAATACGGCCTTGCAGTTGCCATCGGGTCTTTCTTGAAATCACCAAATGTTCTCTCAAATTTATCCCGGGAAACCTCGACTACTTTTCCACCATCCCCACCTGGAGAAACAGTTTCCAAATAGGTAGCTTCTTTAAAATCCGGAACTTTCTTATTTCCTTTCAATTCCCAGGAATAGTTATTTCCATCATCGTTAACTTTAACAATCAAGCCCGGTAAACCATAGAATTTATAAGGTCCATCCTGCAATGGAATATCGGTGGTGAACCATGCCGTCCATTTTCTTCCTCCATATTCTGTGGTTGCTTTCTGCGCATTATAGGCACCGATTTTTTCTTTTTGATTTTCAATTTTCCAGTTGAATTTCAGCTCTTCATTATATCCGATATTCATTGGTGTAAAACCATTGGCAACACGATCGCTGTACTGTACTTTCATTCCCGGATAAAATTTGTAAACTTTCTCTGAAAACTTCGGCATGGTTACACTTTTGGAAATGTCTTTGAATGTTCCCGCTTTCTGCATTGCTTCAACCTGAATTTTCAGAATTGAATCCTGTGCCAGTAAAGTATAATCTCTGTAAATAGATCTGTCTTTTACAACATCTAAAACAGTCATCACTTTATCTAATTTCGCTGAATCTTTCTTCGGTTTAAAGGTGAGTTCGTAAAAGAACCGGTTGGCTGTTTCTTGTGCATTTAAAGCAAAAAATGCCGTGAATGCAAATACTGTGAATATCTTTTTCATGTTTACTATTTAATTAGTTAGTAAACTTTTTAAAAGATTTGTTACAAAATTTTAAGATTAATTTATAATTCATTGTGACTTGCAGGTCAGAATTTCAGTTTAACTTTATTCTCTAAAAATGAATAACCTATGAACACTTTACCGATTTTAAAAAAAGAACTGCAGCAGGAATACGAAACGACCAAAAAATTTATCGACCGTTTCCCGGAAGGAAAAAATGATTTTGCTCCTCACGAAAAAAGCATGAAAATGATGCCGCTGGCCACGCATATTGTAGAAGTTTTTGGCTGGCCGGATTATATCCTGAAAACCGACAAACTTGATTTTGCTGCAGGTGATTATCAACCAACCGTTCTCAACACAAAAGCTGAACTGCAACAAAAACTGAATGACGATTATACTACTTCGAAAAATGCGTTAGAGAATTTAACAGAAGAAGCGCTCGACGGAAGATGGACGATGAATATGGGAGACCAGGTGCTGGCGGATTATAACAAATATGAAGCAATTCGGCATGCACTGAACCAAATCACCCATCACCGTGCGCAATTGGGTATTTATTACAGGTTGAACGATATTCCGGTGCCGGGAAGTTATGGGCCGACTGCTGACGAAAAAACTTCTTAGTGTTGAAATGATAAATAATAAAACCCGCCTTAGGTATAAAGCGGGTTTTCAATTTTAATTAGGGAATCAGTTCGATTTTATTGTTGTTTCTTTTCATTTCCTCTTTTGCGTTTTTCTCGAGTTCGCGGAGGACTTCTTTCGGCTCCGATATTTCTTTGCCATTCACTTTGATCATCACTTTCGAATTAGGCCTGGAAAGAATTTCCCGCATTCCCTGAACGGGATCATTTTCATGCTGACTCAGCTGTTTCACATATTGTTTGCGATTAACTTCAATCGGCTTTTTCCTGGTAAACGGAATATCTTTTCCCTGGGTATTGAGTTCTTCCGGTGCGATTTCAGGGATTTTTTTAATTCCTTTCAGTTCCATCTGGTGGCTTCCAGTTTGGTCGGACATTTCGACAATTAATCCCGGAAGGCCGGAAAACTTATACGGTCCGTCCTGAACCGGGACATCGGTTGTGAACCATGCCGTCCACTTTCTTCCGGCAAAATCGGTGGTTGCTTTTTGAACGCTGAAGGTTCCCAGCTGTTTTTTTGCGGATGAAATTTGCCAGATGGGTTTTCGGTCCTCTAATACTTTATAGGAATCGTTGCCTACATTCACGATCAGATAGGTTTTGTATTCCGGATAGATTTTCTCTACTTCGCCATTTACTTCACCGCCAAAACTTTGTCTTGAAACTGAAATACTCTTCATTCCTGAAGCCATCTGTTTCTTGATACTTTCGTTTATGATAGAATCGTTATCAAATGTTTTTTTACTATAGTATTTGGATCCATTTTTATTGATATCCAGATACATCCATTCGGTTTTCAAACTGTCGGTTTTGGTAGAATCCGGACGGAATTTATATTCATAAATCACCCGGTTGTTTTGTGCTGAAACCATTAAACCCAATAAAAGAAATAAAGCTGCTAATTTTTTCATGGTTGATTTTATTTAAAATTAAATTTAACGGTAAACATTACCTGACTTGGGCGAATTTCAATGCTATTTCGTGTTGTTGAGAAATAAGTTGTGTTGTAGCTTATGGTTTCATACAGTTTTCTGTTAGCGATATTCAACCACTTGATTTCGAAATCAATTTTCTTCTTTGCCCAAGTATATTGGTAAGAAAGGTCGTAGAAAGAATTCCGAAGATTGGTCGCACCCTGCGAAGTCGTAACATCGTCCCAAACAAAACCGACGGTGTGGTTTTCTATTGGATAAAAGAATAGGTTCATATTATGATTCCAGCCAGAATTTCTGTTCACATTATTTCGGTAATCATCGCTGTTTTTATTCCAGTTCAATGAAACATTATAATCCAGGCTCATCCATGAAAAGTATGTGTTATTGAATTTAAGCGCTAAACTCTGCCCATTGCTTTTGTTTTCAATATAATTATCAACATTATTCTCATCCACCAAAATACTGTAAGAATTAGAATCTCTGTTGCTAAAGTTTACTGATGCATTGGTTTTGAATTTCGGGAAATATTTACCCACTTCAGCGCTTTCACTTTGTGAATAAGAACTGTTATCATTATATGCTAAAGTCACAGCAGACGCTCCGGAAAGGAAAGGTGTTGATTTGGTAATAATATTTTTCTTCATATCATTATAGCTGTACCGAACATTGAAAAATAAATTATTCAATGGATTTCTATACTCCAACCGGGCTGAAGAATTGATATTTCTGTTTTCCGGTAAAAGATTACTGTTTCTAACATTTAAAGATTTAGGACCCGTTAAAATCGAGCCGTCATAAACCGATCCGAAATTTCCGTAACTGTAGTTGATTCCACCAAAAGCAGAAACTTTATAAAAGGACGCAAAATCATAACTCCCATAAAAAGTTGGTTCGAAAACAGTTTTACTGATTTCAGAATCTTTGGCTCTAAGTTCATCTTTGTAATCCATGTTATACATGTTCAAAGGCAAGGTTAAATTCAGGTTAAAGGCAGATCCTTTATAGTTCAGCCCGACCTGGGTATAAGGATTGATTTCATTCCAGATCATACGGTTTTGGAAACGGTCATCTAATAAATTCCGGTCACCATACAATTGCGAATTCATGTCATTAAAAGATAAATTCAAACCAACCTCTGGAGTGATGGTCCATTTTTTATGAGAAAACCCAACCGAGGCCGAATGATTTGCCATAAATGTTTTCAAAGCAATACTTTGATCTAATCTGCCATAATGAACACTCTCAGAATCGCGACCAAACTGTTTGTCAAGGTCAAAGAAATTTTCATTGGTAGCAGACAAATTCTGACGGTCGGTCTGATAAGAAATATAACTCATGAAATTCACCAGTTTTTCTTTCCATGGAATAATCGTACTGAGTGAGTTCTTAAAAACGCCCGTTGGCGCACTCAGCGCTTCATCCAGAGAAATGTTTTTTAATGAAGGATCCGCAACAGCCATATCATATCTCGTTCCTGAAAATCCACGATCTTCATTCCAGAAACCATTCCAGGTGGTGGTATTCTTAAAAAATCCTTTTTTTGCATTTTTAGTAAAAATGATTTCACCTTTAGCAGCGTTGCTATAAAGATTATTGGATTCTTCATTCGTAATTTTTCCGGCTTTAAAGAAACCCGTGTCCTGTTCATAAACAGTTTCCCGCTTAGAATCCCTGCTAATTGCATTGTTGGTATAACTCGTACTTGCTTTTAATTCCCACTCTTTACTTTTAAAAGGATTGGTCAAAACATTGGCAGAGAAAAAATGCACATTATTCATCAAATATCTTTTTTCAGGAATATTTGGAGTGCTTGCTTTATCAACACTTAACCAATAATTTCCGGCAGATTGTCCTCTTCTGCCTTCCCAACGATTTCCGAAAGCCAACATATTCCCTTCCTTCTCCACACTTTCGCCGTTATTATTCGCTTTGTAATTCACCACCCACTGGTTCTTCTGACCGAAAAACATGGGAGTTAATTTCACATTCCACAACAAAGGATCCAGTCCTGCTCCCACTTCTCCGCGGCCGGTCATGGTTACAGATTTCTTTAATTTTATATTAATGGCAGCGCTTTCAGAAGGTACTTTATCCTGTAGAATTTTTACCGGCTGATGATTTTCCATCACCTCCACTTTTGATACCGCTCCGGTTGGCAAAGAATTGTTAATGGTTCCGTAACCGCCTTCCATCAAATCTTTTCCGTTGACATAGAATTTATTGATCGGTTCGCCCTGATAAAGAACGGTTCCATCTTTATTCACGTCGATTCCCGGGATTTTTTTCAAAACATCGGAAAGCGTACGGTCCGACTTGCTTTCAAAAGCTTTAATATCATAAGAAATAGTGTCTCCTCTTTTGGTAATCATTTTCGCCTTCAACTTCACCTCTTTGATTTCCGTAGCGTCGTCTTGCAAAGTAAAATTCTGCGTTTGATTTTCATTTTTAACCACTTTCTGCAAAGGTTTTTGATTAAAGGCTTTGACCTTCACATCCACATTTTGCTCTGCCGAAGTAAAAGTTACCTTAAACTCCCCTTTAGAATTGGTAATCGAATAAGCGATAATTGCATCTTTCCCCGGTTCTTCTACAGTGACGCTTGCACTGGGAATCGGCTGACCGTCAGTATCTAAAATTTTTCCACTGATGGAAGACTGCGCCCAGGTCAATACAGAAATAAACAAAATAAAAAGAGTCGAAATTTTTTTCATGAAAACATTTATTAATAAGTACTTTAATCACACTGTTTGTTACACACAAGTGATAAGATGCCAGATTCAGCAGAAAGTTAAAGAATGTTCTTATTTACAGTTTTAACATAAATTGATGGCGAAATCTTTTTTTTAGTAATTTTGCCCTCTAACATTGCTCAATATGGGACTTCACTTACAACCGATTGATATTCTGGAATCGATCACCAAAGAAGAATTTCGCGAAAAATATCTGCTGCCAAGAAAACCGGTGGTTATTAAGAATATGGCGAAAAACTGGCCTGCGTACGAAAAATGGACCATGGAATATATGAAAGAAAAGGTGGGAGATGTTGAAGTTCCGCTTTATGATTCTTCGAAAGCTGATCCGGCCGCGCCCATTAATTCATCGGCACAGAAGATGAAGTTTACAGATTATATCGATTTAATTAATGAAAAACCAACCGATTTGCGCATTTTTCTTTTCGATCCCATAAAAGAGGCTCCGAAACTTTTAGAGGATTATATTTCTCCAAAAGATTTAATGGGTGGTTTTCTCGACAAATACCCCAACATGTTTTTCGGCGGCAAGGGATCCGAAACGTTCCTCCACTTCGATATTGATTTGGCGCATATTTTCCACACCCATTTTAATGGCAGAAAACATATTTTGCTTTTCGATTACAAATGGAAAGACCGGCTTTATAAAATTCCGTATGCGACTTACGCATTAGAAGATTACGATATTGCCCATCCTGATTTCGAAAAATTTCCGGCTTTAAATGGCGTAGAAGGAATCGAATGTTTTCTGGAGCACGGCGACACGCTGTTTATGCCGACCGGCTGGTGGCATTATATGAAATACCTCGACGGCAGTTTTTCGATCTCCCAAAGAGCCTGGGACAAATCCTGGGCGGTAAAAGCGCATTCGTTGTGGAATCTTACCATACAAAGGAATTTCGACAATTTTATGAAAAGCAGATTCAAGAAAAAATACATGGACTGGAAAGAGAAAAAAGCCATCGAACGGGCGAATTACGCCTTGAAAAAAGGTTTACCGAAATAAGTAGTTTCTAAGTCACAAAAATATTGATTTTCAATAATCTAAAATTAGCGTTTTAAAGAAAAAATAAGAATAATGCTTAATCTTATTTTTCCTTTAAGCTGTTATTAAAAATACTTTAATTGTAAACTTTTGTGACTTTTGTGGTTAAGAAATATCGAAAATGGCTTTTTTGTTTCTATTGAATTCTGTAGATCGGATAAGTTCCAACACTTCCTTCGTAATATTCAGAATGTTTGTAAACCCATTCTAATTGGGCTTTTCCATCTTTTGCAAAGTCGGGATTTGCTATTTTTTCCATTTCAAAAGCTGTTCTTAAAACCTGATTGTTTTTCAACAAATCTGCGGCGGTATCTTCGAAAACGTAATCGGAGTAATATTCTTTCTGTCCCAGAATTCCATCAAAGAAATTCCAGTTGAAGAAAGAATCAGTCGCTTCCGGTTCTAAAGTTTCGAGTAAATATTTTACGCCATTTTGCCTGGTAGAAACCAATAAATCGCCTTTTCTGAATTTAAAATTTTTCGTGTCAGATTTCACTTGCGTGTCGTAATGAAGATAATGTCCTTCGTACGGATTTTTCACCGTTTTGAAATCCGAAACCCTGTATTGTTGCGCGAAAATGGTAGAATCTTGCTTCAGTTCTTTCATCGCAATATTATTTCTTTTCAAATATTCGACCACTTTTTTCTCCGATTTTGGAATTACGTAATAGTTGGGAACCGCAATTTCTTTTGTCGCGATATATTGGTCGTAAAACTTTACTTTTCTGGTAAATGGTTTGTTTCTGTCATAGAAAAGTCTGGGTTTCCCGGAAACTTCGCTCATTTTTTTTCCGGCTTCAAAACCTTTAAAATCGATCATTTTAAATTTCGTGCTATCCACTTTCCACTGAATGGGATATTTCATTTTTGGCTGATAATTTTTCAAACTTTCAACCATTAATTTTTGAATTTCCCGGGCGTTTTTTGAAGTATAATCAATGGAACTCAACATATTTTCATAAGTCGTACGAACACGATCTTTATAAGGTTTCAACATGTGCGTTTCGGCAACCGTTCCCATCGTGTTAAAAAGCGTGGTATAACCTGTCACATATCTCGGCGAATCCATAAAAGTTGGAAAACCTTCATCCGGAGAATCGCCATGAATATTGACGTAAGGCGTGGATAAAATCCCTTTTTTTTCTAAAGTCTTGATAATCTCCGGCTGCATTTTTTCATTGAAATAATTTCCCAAAGTTTTTCCCAAACGCTCTTTATTCGTAGAAATATAGGTGAATAAATACTGATAATCTGCGCCGTTACTTACATGATTATCAATAAAATAAATCGGTTTAAAATACTGAAAAATTTGTTGAAAAGCTTTGGCATTTTCGGTATCATTTTTAATGAAATCGCGGTTTAAATCATAATTTCTCGCATTCCCACGAAACCCATATTCTTCCGGCCCGTTTTGGTTGGCGCGGCTGAATTTTCCTCGTCGCAACATCCCCGAAATATTATACGCTTGAATCACGACAATTTTTAAATCTTTGACCGAAATTTTCCCGGTGGCGAAATCCCTCATCATCATCATGGCGGCATCAATTCCGTCGGGTTCGCCGGGATGGATTCCGTTGTTGATAAGGATTGTGGGGACCTCTTTATTTTTTGACGGATTAAATATTACCACTTTTATCGGTTCGCCATTATCATCCGTTCCGAAAGACTCTACGGAAATGGTTTTGAAATTTTGGGCCAAATCATCATAGAATTTCACCATTTCATCATAAGTGGTGGTTTGGTTTCCGTTTCCTTTTTCGTAAGGCGCTAAATACTTTATTTGGGAGAAAAATGAGGCAGAAATAAAAAGGAAAAGAGTTGGTAAAAATTTCATAGAAACAAATTTAAAATAGGTGGTACGAATTTAAATAAAAAATTCCTGAACGGATTCAGGAATTATATATATATTAATCAAAATTTTGATCGAGTGAAAATCTGCGCACCGACTTGAACGGAGCTCTTTTTCTGACGAAGAATGAGGAAGAAAAAAGCGGGAGTGGAAGGCGGATTAAGGCGCCCAAATAATTTTAATCATTCAGTTTCAAAACCGCCATAAATGCCGATTGTGGAACCTCTACTCTACCGATTTGCTTCATTTTCTTTTTCCCTTCTTTTTGTTTTTCCAACAATTTTCGTTTTCGGGAAATATCTCCACCATAACATTTTGCGGTAACATCTTTTCTTAATGCTTTGATGGTTTCTCTGGCGATCACTTTCGCTCCCAAAGCTGCCTGAATCGCAATATCAAACTGTTGTCTCGGAATCAGTTCGCGCAATTTCTCACACATTCTTTTTCCGATATAATATGCGTTGCTGTCGTGGATCAAAGAAGAAAGTGCGTCGACCATATCGCCATTGATCAGAATATCCATCTTCACCAATTTGGAAGCGCGGAAACCGATCGGATGATAATCGAAGGAGGCGTACCCTTTGGAAACCGATTTTAAACGGTCATAAAAGTCGAAAACAACTTCTGCCAATGGCATATTGAAGACCAGTTCTACCCGATCCGAAGTCAAATAACTTTGGTTCACAATTTCGCCTCTTTTTTCAATACACAAGGTCATCACCGCGCCCACATAATCAGATTTGGTAATGATGGAAGCTTTGATAAACGGCTCCTCCACACGATCCATGGTCATAGGATCCGTCATCTCAGATGGGTTGTTGATCAAGATCATGGTGTCCGGATCTCTTTTGGTATAACCGTGGTACGAAACGTTGGGAACAGTTGTAATAACGTCCATGTTGAATTCGCGGTCTAATCTTTCCTGAACAATCTCCATGTGAAGCATTCCGAGGAATCCACAACGGAAACCAAAACCTAGTGCTGCAGAACTTTCCGGTTCGAAAACCAAAGACGCATCATTCAAACGGAGCTTTTCTAAGGAGAAACGCAGTTCTTCGAAATCCTCGGATTCTATTGGATAAATTCCGGCGAAAACCATTGGTTTCACTTCTTCAAAACCATCGATAGGTTCTGTGGCACCTTTTTCAAAAGTGGTGATGGTATCTCCCACTTTTACTTCACGGGCATCTTTTATCCCAGAAATAATATAACCTACGTCGCCCGTTTTAATTTCAGCTTTCGGTGTTTGTTTTAGTTTTAACGTTCCAACTTCATCCGCTTCGTACATTTTGTTGGTCGCCATGAATTTAATTCGCTGACCTTTTTTAATGCTTCCGTTAACGACTTTGAAATAAGCTTCAATTCCCCGGAAAGGATTGTAAACGGAATCAAAAATCAATGCTTGAAGCGGCCCGTCTTCATTACCTACCGGTGCAGGAATTCTTTTGACAATATGCTCCAACAGTTCGTGAACACCTTCGCCTGTTTTTCCGGAAACGCGCAAAACGTCTTCGTACTCGCAACCAATCAGGTTCATAATTTCATCGGTTACTTCTTCCGGATTTGCAGAAGGTAAATCGATTTTATTCAAAATAGGAATGATCGTCAAATCATTTTCCAACGCCAGATACAAATTACTTATCGTCTGTGCCTGAATACTTTGTGCAGCATCAACGATCAGAAGCGCACCTTCACAGGCCGCAATGGAACGGGAAACTTCGTAAGAAAAATCTACGTGTCCCGGAGTGTCAATCAAATTAAGAATATATTTCTCACCATTTAATTCATAATCCATTTGAATGGCGTGTGATTTAATGGTAATTCCACGCTCTTTTTCAATATCCATATCATCCAGTGTTTGGGACTGGAGTTCTCTTTGGGTTACCGTATGGGTATATTCCAAAAGTCGGTCTGCCAAAGTGGATTTACCGTGGTCAATATGTGCAATGATGCAAAAGTTCCTTATGTTCTTCATCTATAATTATCGTAAGGTGCAAATTTAATCTTTTTTGGTGGATTTTATAATAGTTTCGTAAGGTTGCTGTCGCGTCAGGGATTGAACGGGAAAACCCTGCAGTTCGCGAAGGGAAATTAAGACAAAAAGAATTGCGGTGAAAACAACATCTGCGGATTGGCTTCGCAGTGGAAGGGATCACACAAAAAGAACGACCTCTACAAAAAATTTATAGAGGTCGCTCAAACATTAAAAAAATAAACTATTACTATCGCCTGCGCTGCGGACTCGGATTGTTGGGTCCGGCTTGTTTTTTATCTAATATTTTATTGCGCATTTTCCCTTCAGTTTGATACATTTTTAAAACCTGTTGCGGGGAAATTACTTTCATGAATTTTTGCGCGTAATTTTTTCTGTTATCGAGAAGTTGCTGACCAACCTCAAAACTTTGATTAAGTTGCCTGGTTGCTTCCTCATCAGTCATATTTTCGTAATCTTCACTGGGGGTAAACTTCGATTTTATATCGTTTTGTCTGTCCTGATATTGGGTATACAGATGGATAAATTCCGGCTGATTATTTTGTGGAACTGCTAATTCGGCGACAATCATTTTCTCGCGAAACTCTTTCAAAAGCGACATCCTTTCACTGGGATTCATCTTCTGAATCACTTCTTTTCTTTGTTCGGGCTTCATACTTTTCCAGTCGTAGTTTAATTGTTGTGCAAAACTAAACTGTATTGCTAAAATGAGAATTAACGCTGCTGCTATTTTTTTCATGCTGTTATTTTAATTATACAAATCCAGATAAATGTCTTGTTCTGTATTTCTCCCTACATCTGCCAATTCTGCAGAAGTGAAACTTGCAAGTATCTGATCTACCTGAACTTCAGGATTTTGTGAGGTCTTCTGTCTACTTTGATTGGCAAAACCTGCATTTCCTTTTGCTGAAATAGTGATTTGCTGCTCTTTATTTTCTTTTTGATGAGCCTGCGCCACAGAAGTTAAATCTTTTTCCAAAATATGCAATGCAACTGCTTCTTCAGTTTGAGGCTTATTCTCTGATAATGTTAAAGTTACAGAATTACTTCCTTTCGAAGCATTTTGGCTGATCAACTGAGATTCTCCTCCAGTCTCTGAATTGATAAAAACAGTTACTCCAACTAAAAGTGCAACTGCAGCCGCCGCTCCGTATGCCCAATCTAAACTTATAATCCTACTGCGTGAAACAGGAACAGTTTCCTGCAACACTTTGTTTTGCATGTCTTCAAAAAAACCATCAGGTGTTCTGAAAACATTTTCCCGTTTTAATTTTTCGATATCAAATTCTTTCATTTCTAAAGGCTCTTATTCTGTGTAATTCTGTTTTATAAAGTCTTCTACTTTCTGCTTGGCGTAGTGATAATTGGTTTTCAATGTGCCCACCGACATCTCCAAAATCTGAGATATTTCTTCGTAGGGCAAATCGTCGTAATACCTCATATTGAAAACTAATTTTTGCTTTTCGGGCAGGGTATTAATCGCCTTTTGCAGCAAAACCTGAATTTCATCTGCATCAGGCTGTACATTTTCTGCTACTAAATTTTGCAAATGATTCGTAGAATCCTCATCGGATTTCTGCATTTTTTTTATTTTGTTCAGTTGCTGCAAAGATTCATTGGTTGCAATCCGATAAAGCCAGGTGTATAACTGACTTTCCTGCTTGAACTGGTGAAAATTCTGATAGGCTTTAATAAAAGTGTCCTGCAAAATATCCTGTGCCAAATCGTGATCCACTACAAACCTCCGGATATGCCAATACAACCTGCTCTGATAAGCATCCATCATCAGGCGAACTCCTTTTTCACGGGATTTGTCGCTGGACATCAACTGGATAATTTCGGTTTCCTGGATCTTCATGGAGATGCTTACGTGGTTTGGATGGTAAATATATTTAAAAGTTAAATAACACTTCAATTTTTAGTCCAAACCAAAATAAGTATCTTTGTTCATATTCCTTTTTATGAAGATTGTCATCATCGGTTCTGGAAATGTCGCCTGCCATTTGGCCAGAGCATTTCAAGAAAATAAAATTCCGGTTTCCCAGATTTTTGGACGAAACGAAAGCGATTTAAAATCTATTTCCCACCAATTACAAATTCCCTTTTCTACCGACTATTTAGCAGATGCCGATTTATACTTTATCTGCGTAAGCGATGCTGCTATCGGAGAAGTTTCAAAATTAATAACGAATGAAAAGTGCTTGGTAGCGCATACTTCAGGATCTTTACCCAAAGAAATTTTAGAAGGAAATTACCGGAAAGCCAGTTTTTATCCGCTGCAGACTTTTTCCAAATCGAAGAATATCACCTATTCTGAAATTCCCTTTTTTGTTGAAGCGCAAAATAATCAGGATTTAGAACTTTTGAAAAACCTTGCCTTAAATATTTCAAAAAAAGTAATGGCTTCAACTTATGAAAAGAGAAAATATATCCACCTGACTGCGGTTTTTGCCTGTAATTTTGTGAATCATCTTTTTGCAAGAGCTAAGGAAATTTCGGATTCACAGGAAATTCCGTTTGACTATTTTTTACCTTTAATTAAAGAAACGACGGAGAAAATAGAAATCTTAGAACCTAAACTGGCACAAACAGGGCCGGCGGTGAGAAATGACCAACGGGTTTTGAAACTTCATGAAGAACTGATCACCAATGAAGAGCAGTTGAAAATTTATAAAATAATGAATGAATCGATAAAGAAAATGTATGAGTTATAAATCGAATTTAAAAAATATAAAAGCCT
Organism: Chryseobacterium salivictor; assembly: GCF_004359195.1. Lineage (NCBI taxonomy): Bacteria > Pseudomonadati > Bacteroidota > Flavobacteriia > Flavobacteriales > Weeksellaceae > Chryseobacterium > Chryseobacterium salivictor. The sequence continues at coordinate 974,552 of NZ_CP037954.1, forward strand.
TTGTATTTGATGTTGACGGCGTTTTTACGGATGGAAGCGTTTATCTGATGCCCGATGGAAGCATGTGCCGCGTGATGAATGTACTCGATGGTTATGCCGTAGTGAAAGCCAGAAAATACAATTATCCGATTTGTGTAATTACCGGTGGTGATGATCCCATGGTGAGAAACAGAATTAACTATTTGGGAATTACCGACTATTATGCAAAGATTGGCGATAAACTGGAAAAATTTGAAGAATTCAAAAAGAAATATAATTTACAAAACCATGAAATTCTGACCATGGGCGACGATTTACCCGATCTCGAAATGATGAAAATTTCCGGAATTTCAGCGTGTCCCGAAAATTCGGTGGCTGAAATAAAATTGATGTCCCATTATATATCGCCGGTTCAGGGTGGAAAAGGAGCAGTAAGAGATGTCATCGAGCAGGTCATGAAAGTTCAGGGAAAATGGCTGGAAGACGATACAAGAAGTACTTAATTAATTGATTTTAAATTTTATATGAAAATATTATTAGCCTCAAATTCACCGCGCAGAAAAGAATTATTAAAAGAATTAGGTTTCGGTTTTGAAACCGTTTCTGTGGATTGCGACGAAATTTATCCTCCCGGTTTAGCAGTCGATAAAATCGCTGCTTATCTTTCAGAATTAAAATCAGATGCATTTCGGTCTTTAAAAGAAGGCGAGTTATTAATCACCGCAGACACCATTGTTGCGCTCGATGAAGAAATTTTGGGGAAACCAAAAGATGAATTTCACGCCAAAGAAATGTTGCAGAAGCTTTCCGGGAAAACGCATCAGGTTTATACCGGAATAACGTTGAAAACTTTAACGAAAACAGTTACCAGAACCGATGTTGCTCATGTAGAATTTGATAACATTAGTAATGAAGAGTTAGATTTTTATATTGAAAAATACAAGCCATTTGACAAGGCAGGAAGTTATGGAATCCAGGAATGGTTGGGGATGACAAAAATCAAAAACATCCAGGGAAGTTTCTACACCATTATGGGACTGCCAACCCATTTGATCTATTCTCTTTTAAAAAATTTCCAACAAGCCTCTTCCTAAAACAAAAATCATTATTTTTACAAACTTAACGGGTATTTTAATAATAAAATACTGATTTGAAAGTTATTATCTGATAATGAAAAAAACGATACTTTTCCTTTTAACAGTCACGGTTTTTAATTCGTGTTCCACCCGAAAGAAGACGAACGATTCTGTATTTATGAAAGGATTTTTCTCTTATTACAATACGCTCTTTAACAGTAAAGATGCGCTGGAAACGGAATTGAAAAACAGAGACAAAGCCCATAAAGACAATTTCTATGCGCCGTATATTCAGTTATTGACTTATGATGAGCAACCTCTGGGAACCAATTTCCAGTCGAATTCAGGTGGAATGTTTGGGAATGATCCAATGAGTTCAGAATTATCAGCAGTAAGCAGAAACCGAAATTCAGTAGGTCCACCTTCTCCTCCGGGAGGTTCGTCATCATTGGGTTCGCCAGGATCTTACGCCATGAATGGCCATAATTCGGGAGCGAGAAAAGGTGCTTCTATTCTGGAAATCTCGGAAGCAAAAGCACTGAAAGCTATCGCCAACTATTCCGTGATGAAAGGCGGTGAGGAGAAAAACAAAAAAATGTTCGATGCTTATATGCTGTTGGCTCAATCGAGATTATACAGAAATAAACCATTGGAAGCTTTAGACGGGCTGAACTTTGTTTTTGCCAATATGAGAAAAGATAAAAGAATTCCGCTAGCCCGGATTTATCAGGCACAGGCCTATTCTAAAATGGAAGATTATCACCGTGCAGAAGAGGTTTTCGCGGATTTGAAAAAAAGCAAAATCAAAAAAGAATACCGTAAACTTTTAGAGATATATTATTCTGAAATGTTATTGCAATCCGGTAAAAAACAGGATGCTGTGAATGAACTTGATGATGCATTCGCTGTTAATAAAAACCGAAAATTACGAAGCAGAATCGCTTTTTTGCGCGGACAGATTTTATCAGAACTTGGCAGAAATGAAGAAGCCAGAGAAAGCTTCGCATTGGCTTACAAAAACGCCAATGACTTCGAATTTGAAGTGAAATCGCAAATTGAAACCGCAAAGACCTTTAACGGAAAGGATGATGATTACCAAGGCGCCAGATCTTATTTGGAAAAAATAAGTAAAAAAGGAACCTACGCTTCCCGTAAAAATGAGTTCTATTACGCGTTGGGTTTAATGGCAAAAAAAGCCGGAAAAAAAGAAGAAGCCAAAGAATTTTTCACCCAGTCTCTCAAAGAGAAAGTTTCTGATCCGCAAATTCGCGGTCTGACTTATTACGAAATAGGAAAAGCCTATTTTGAAGACTCCGACTATCTTTCTGCAGGTGCTTTTTTCGATTCTTCATTGGCGGTAATGACTTATCAGCCTGCAAAAATTCTTTTGGAAGAACAATCGGGGAACATTAAAAAAGTTTCTGCGAATTATTATTTAATCAAAAGAAACGACAGTATTTTAGCTTTAACTAAAATGCCTGATGAAGAAAGAATTGCATACTTTAACAAATATATCGAAGGCATAAAAACGAAGGAAGCGCACGAAGAATTAGAGCGAAAGAAAGAGGAAAGAGGCAAAGGTTTTGATACCGGCGATTATTCTGCCAACTCACTTTTCGCTGGAAAGACAGGCGGCTTTGAAGACTTTGGTTCAAACAAAGGCGGATTTTATTTTGCCAATCTCGGTACGGTTGCAAAAGGAGAATCTTCCTTTAAACAAATCTGGGGAAACCGTTCTCTGAATGATAACTGGCGAACTTCAGCCAGAAGTGCTTCCATAGAAGATCTGAAAAATGAAGCGATGGGAATTACGGCTGCACCTGATCCCAGAAGACTGGAACCCGGTTTTTATATCGAGAAAATCCCGACAAAAACGGCAGATATTTTGGCCTTGAAAAAAGCCAGAGACACTGCCAGTTTAGGAATAGGAAGAATGTATGAAACTTACTTTTCTGATACGCCTCTTGCGACAAAAACCCTCTATGATCTGGTCGATACCCGGCCGGAAGAAGATCTTAAACTTCAGGCCCTGTATCAGATTTTCGCCTTTAATTACGAGAAAAATCCGCCTGCTGCAGAACGGGCAAAGCAGATGATTTTAGATGAATATCCTTATACTTCTTATGCGGAATTTGTTCGGAATCCTAAAAATAATTCGTTCTCACAATCGGCAGAAGAAGTAGAAAAGTTATACGCTCAGGCATTCGATCTTTATGATAAAGAAAAGTATAACGAAAGCAGAACTTTGATTGATGCTGCCTTGGAGAAATATCCGAAAGATGCTCTGGTTCCAAAGTTTTCTTTGTTAAATGCGTTCAACAGCGGAAAAACTGCCGGCAAAGAAATCATGATTTTACAGTTAGAACAAATTGCGCTGAACTACGCCAAAACTTCTGAAGGCGAAAAAGCCAAAGAAATGCTGAAGTATCTGAAAAGTGATTTAGAAGTAGAAGCGACAGATGACTCAGGAAATGTAATTAATCCTAAACAGCCGGCCGCTCCCGTGGAAAGCCAGAAGGGCATACCTGCAATCGAAAGCGATGATCCCCCAAGTGTACCAAGCTTCAACGGTAGAAATGCTAAACCAAGATCTAAAAATTCACCTGAAACAAATGCGGTACAAGCAACTGCAGTTGAAAAACTACAATTAAAATAAACAAAAAGCGAAGATTATTCTTCGCTTTTTTTCTTTTTAACTCCTTGAAAATCTTTCAGATAAAAGGGTTCGAAATAAGCGACATCTTCAAAATCTTTCCGGTTAAATTTATCGACTGCTTTTTTAACTAAATATTTCGCTGACGGATAAACGGCTTCATTAAAATCGGCGTTTGGCAGCCGTCCACCAAATAAAGAGAGCAGTTCTTTGAGTTTCTTAGCGCCGTCTCCTGCGAACAAAATCTTTTTATCCTGATATTCCTGATAAGAGTTTTCATCTAAAACCTTCGCTTCCGTCCCGGCAATCATCTTGCCGGATTTTCCGTCAAAAACGGCGGAATAAACCTCCATTCTTCTGGCGTCGATCACTGGAATGATCACCTCATAATTCCCGTTTAAAAACGGCTCTATCATCGTTTCTAAAGAATTGACGGCAATCAAAGGAATGTTTAATCCAAAACAAAAACCTTTTGCGGAAGAAGCGCCAATCCGCAAACCCGTATAAGAACCTGGACCTTTTCCCAGGGAAACAGCATCAATATCTTTCAAAGAAAGTTTGGCTCCTTCTAAAGCCCATTCAACAAAGGTGTGTAAACTTTCAGACTGTTTATAATTTTCGGAAACTTCTTCACACAGACACAGCAATTCTTCGCCGTCAGAAATAGCAACAGAACAGTTTTTAGAGGAAGTTTCAAGGTGGAGAATTTTCATATTTTAAATCTAAAATTTAGGAATATCGCAATTTAAGAAAAAATACAGTTATTTTCGGTGAATGGTTCGTGGCTCACTTTGCGCACTCGGATAAATTGTTAAATCTGAAATCATAACGTGTTTCGGTGCGTTGATACAATACGAAATAGCGTCGGCAATGTCCTCAGCTTTTAAAGCTTCGTAACCCTGATAAACTGTTTTTGCGCGGTCCTCGTCGCCCTTAAATCTCACTTTTGAAAAGTCAGTTTCTACAGCGCCAGGCTGAATATTGGTTACTTTAATTCCAAATTCGGTCAATTCCAAACGCATTCCTTCAGAAATGACATCGACGGCTTTTTTCGAAGCGCAGTAAACGACCCCGTTCGCATAAGTCTGTCTCGCCGCAACAGAAGAAATATTCACAATATGTCCGGCATTTCTTTCTTTCATGCCCGGCATCACCATTTTCGACACGTATAATAATCCTTTAACATTACCATCGATCATCATGTCCCAATCATTAATATCGGCCTCAATCAGTGATTCTAAACCATGTGCGTTTCCCGCATTGTTAATGAGAATATCAATATTTTTCCAATCAACAGGAACGGAATCAAAGGCGGTTTCCACTTCATTATAATTGCGCTGATCAAAGTTTAAACTAAAAATTTCGGTATGAGCTGAAAGTTCTTTTTCCAATTGGTCTAAAACTTCAGTTCTGCGGCCACAAAGAATCAATCTAAATCCCTGTTTTGCCAGAAGTTGCGCGGTAGCTTTTCCGATTCCGGAAGTTGCTCCAGTAATGAGTGCTGTTTTCATAAAAATTAAAATTTTTAAAATGTAACAATCTATCAATAAAACAATGTAACTGTCATTGATAGCTTATTTGATATTCCTTTAAATTGGTACATTAATATTAATACATTGCTCTTAATTGGCATCGAAACTCTGAAAAGCATCTTCGAGATGTGTAATCTGTAATCTTCCTCTATCGTCGGGCAACACAGCGATGATATCAAACCGAACTTCCTGATCAAGGTTTCTGTCTTTCATGAAGAAATCGGCAACCATCACCAATGATTTTATTTTCTTTTTCGTCACCGCTTCCTGCGGTTCCATGAAAATATCGCTTCCTCTGGCTTTCACTTCCACAATGATTATTTGCATCTGAAACTCTGCAATAATGTCGATTTCTGCTTTTTGATAGCGGAAATTTTTAACCAAAATCTTATATCCTTTTTCTTCTAAAAAAGAGGTGGCCAATTCTTCGGCCAGATTTCCAAATTCGTTGTGTTCTGCCATAATGATTGGCTTTATTATTTAAACTGAACTTTTACCTGATCTTCAATTTGCATTTTTATATCTGCACCGATAATCAAAGGTTTATTGTCAAAAATATGACCGTTTGGAAAACCAAACAGAGTAGGGAAGCCGTATTTTTTTAACCGGTCTGAAATGAGCTGATAAGCAAAACCGTCAAAACTTTCTGCGTAGTTTTTATTATCTTTTTCGTCGCCCATATAGGTCATTCCACCGATAATTAAACCTTTAATTTTCCTGAAAACTCCTGCCAGTTCCAAACTTATCATCATGCGGTCTAATGCATAATAATTCTCGCCAATATCTTCTATAAAAAGGATTTTATCTTTAAAATTAAAAGAGTAGGGCGTTCCTAAAAGTGCATAAATCAGGGCTAGATTTCCGCCAATTAATTGACCTTCAGCCGTTCCTTTTTTATTTAATGGATTACTTTCTACTTTATAATCCGGTTTTTCACCTTTTAAAATATCAAAAATCAAATCATAGCTTTCATCGGAAACTCCAAAATTTGAGGTTTTAATGGTTTGTCCGTGAATAGAGACAAAATTGTTTTTCAACAAAAAACTCTGAATCACAGTGTTATCTGAATATCCAATGTACCATTTCGGGTTTTTCTTCAATTTTGAAAGCTGCAGATGTCCTAATAAATGCTGGCAACCGTAACCTCCTCTGGAAGCCCAGACAGCAGAAATTCCATCATTATTAAAAGCCCAGTTCAGATCAGAAATTCTCTCTTTTTCAGTTCCGGCGTAGGAATAACCGTTCGAAAATTCAGTATAAAGATGTTTCCCTAAAACCGGTTCAAAGCCTTTTTGCCTGATTATTTCCAAACCCTTTTGCAATTGCTTTTCTTCTACCGCGCCTGCAGGAGAAATAATGGCAATCTGATCACCCTTTTTCAAGGATTTTGGGAATATCATTTCGTCCATTTCTGAATGTGTTTTTGACCGGTTTTTTCAGCCTCCTCTAATTTTTTATCAAATTGATTGAATTTTTTGAAGCTTTGTAAGAAAATAAAAATACTGAAAGCAACCAGAATATAACCAACTCCTTTTCTGATTCTGTTGGCCACCGTTTGGGTAAGTTTATCATGAAATATTTTAGCCAAATAAATTTTAAAGAAATCAATTACAAGATAAGTTCCTACGACAAGTCCCATGTATAAAAGAAAATCCTCAGTTTTAGGATATGCATTTCTAACTGAAATTACCGTCACCAACCAAAAAAGAACAACACCAATATTTAAAATATTAAAGAAAAAACCATTCAGAAAAGTTTTAATATAATTCTGATTGATCAGTTTATCTTCACCCGGTAAATGCATTTTCGTTTTCGAAACGACCATATAAAGAGCATAAATAAAGACAATAAAGGCGGTAATTCTATAAAATCCCGGATGTTTATCGATAATTTCTACCAAATCGCCACTGGCAAAATATGCAGCTGTAATGCATAAAATATCAGCCAATACGACGCCACAATCCAAGGTGAACGCATGTTTGGGACCACGTGAAAAACTTGTTTCGATCAGCAGAAAAAAAATCGGCCCGATGAAGACAATACTCAACATAATTCCTAACCCGACGGCTGAAAGTATAAGTTCTATCATTAATAATGTTTTGAAAAAGAATTAAATTTTACTCAAATTCATTTTACAGTGAGGTGCAAAAATACGGTTTACGATTCAATGATTTTAAAATCCAGCTGTTTTTGGATTAAATTCGCTTTCATTACCCTAATGGTAACTTCGTCACCCAATTGATATTTATTGCCTGTGCGGCTTCCGTAGACGGCGTGATTTTTCGCATCATAAGAATAAGAATCATCCATTAAATCGCGTAATTTAATAAGACCTTCCGCACCGTTTTCAGGAATCTGCACCCAGAATCCAAAATCGGCAACTCCGGAAATAACACCGGTGAAATCTTCGCCCAAATGTTTTTCCATAAACTTAACCTGCATGAATTTAATGGAATCGCGTTCGGCATCAGAAGCCAGTTTTTCCATTGAACTGCAGTGTTTGCATTTATCGTCGTATTCCTGTTTTTGTGGTGATTTACCACCGTCTAAATAATGCTGTAATAACCGGTGCGCAATTAAATCGGGATAACGGCGGATAGGAGAGGTGAAGTGGGAATAATAGTCGAAGCCCAAACCATAATGTCCGATAGGATCGGTAGAATAAATCGCTTTACTCATCGAGCGCATCGCCAGGGTTTCGATCATATTTTCTTCGCCTTTTCCTCTGATATCACTTAATAATTTATTGAGAGATTCCGCTACTTTTTTAGTATTCGCCAGATTCATGGTATAACCAAAAGTTCCTACAAAATCACGTAATGCTTCCAATTTAGCCGGATCCGGATCGTCGTGAATTCTGTAGATAAATGTATTATTGGTTGGGACGCCTTTTTTATTTAAAGAGATATATTCCGAAACTTTTTTATTAGCAAGCAACATAAATTCTTCAATCAAGTGATTTGAATCTTTACTTACTTTAAAATAAACCCCTATAGGTTCGCCTTTTTCATCTAAATTAAACCGGACTTCGCTACGGTCAAAGGTAATGGCACCGTTTTCAATACGGGCTTTTCTCATGATTTTTGCAAGCCGGTCCAAGGTTAAAATTTCTTCTGCTAAATCTCCTTCCTCGGTTTCAATTCTTTCCTGCGCTTCTTCGTAAGCAAATTTACGGTCAGAATATATGATGGTTCTTCCAAACCATTGGTTTTGAATTTCTGCTTTGTCATTTAATTCAAAGACGGCAGAAAAAGTGTATTTTTCTTCATTCGGGCGAAGGGAGCAAACATCGTTGCTTAAAACCTCTGGTAACATCGGAACCACACGGTCAACTAAATATACCGAAGTAGCGCGTTTATACGCTTCTGCATCCAGAACTGTTCCCGGAACTACATAATGCGAAACATCGGCGATATGAACTCCAATTTCCCAGTTTCCGTTATCTAATTTTTGTATAGAAAGTGCGTCATCGAAGTCTTTTGCATCTTTGGGGTCAATGGTAAAAGTACAGATTCCACGCATATCGCGGCGTTTTGCAACTTCATGATCATGAATTCTACGGTCGATATCCTGGGCTTCTTTTTCAACATCTTCCGGAAATTCATAAGGCAATCCGTATTCAGCTAAAATAGAGTAAATTTCTGTTTCATGTTCACCCGGAGCACCGAGTACTTTGATAATTTCACCTTCTGGATTTTTTTCTCCGGCTTTCCAGGCAATCATTTTAACAATGACTTTATCACCATCTTTTGCACCACCAATTTTACCCTGCGGAACAAAAATATCAGTATTGATGTGTTTTTTATCGCCTACTACAAAACCGAAATCTTTATATTTAATAAATTGAAACGTTCCCACGAACTGATCGCGTTTTCTTTCAATAACTTCCAACACAGAACCTTCTACTTTTTTCCCTTTAAAATGATAGGTGACAATAAGAACGGTATCTCCCTGTAGTGCGTCTTTTACGTTTTTAGAATGTACGAAAATATCATCCTCTAACCCAGCAACTTTTACATAAGCGTTTCCGGTTTGGTTAAAATCGATGGTACCGGTTAAAGTTCCTTCAATCTTAATATTGATGATGAATTTTCCTTTTTCGACTTCCTTAATTCTTTGATCTGAAAGTAGTTTATGCAACGACTGAATTACCAGTTCGCGCTGTCTGGGATTTTTATAATCAATACCGTCTGCAATCTGCTTGTAGTTATAGATTTTTCCAGATTTTTCGTTCATAAAACGCAAAATCAGTCGCCCGATTTCCTGCAATTTATGATTATTTTTATCTGAGAAATATTTTCCTTTTGCCATAAAGTATGGGTTGTATTTATATATAAGAAAGTTTTAGCAGGTCGAAATCTTTTCAACTCTGTTCTGATGTCTGCCTCCTTCGAAAGGAGTATTGAGGAAGGTATCTACAATGTCTATAGCCAAATGACTTCCGATAAAGCGGGAGGGAAGCGCAATCATGTTCGCATTATTATGTTGACGGGCAAGAGCGGCAAGTTCGGGCATCCAACACAAGGCACATCTAATTTTCTGATGTTTATTGGCGGTGATAGAAACTCCCTGACCACTTCCGCAAATAAGAATTCCTAATTCATTTCTTCCCTGCTCGATAGAATCCGCCGCAGGATGCACAAAATCGGGATAATCCACAGAGTCTGGGGAATAAGTGCCGAAATCTTCCACTTCAAACCGGCCTTCCAAATGTTTTTTTATGATTTCTTTGTATTCGAAACCTGCATGATCGCATGCTATTGCTATTTTTTTCATGACTATTTTTTAAACCTCAATTTTCAGTTCATACAAATTTAAGATTATTAATATAAAAAGCATTCGATTAGTGATTAAATCTTTGTATTCCATCTATATTAACATAAAACAAAAGCTGATTCCGGTGGTTTTTAAGTAAAATAAGGTTTTGGAATAACTTGGGGAGAACTTACAGAATGCATGTGGATAAGTTCCTAGAACATTGTCTTTCACATTCAGATATAAATTCATAATGGACTATATTTTCGGTTAAGCCCAAATAATCTTTTATAAAATTGTCGGACTTCAATTCCGAAGTTATTAAGATTTGGGTTATAAATATATCTCCCAAATTATAATTACTCACAAATATGGATAAGTCGTTAAAACACCTATTAATCAACTAATTAAAATGTTAACAAAACCTGATTAATTTAACTGATAAATGTGGTCAATTAATAAAGTTTATTTCTCCACATACTACCGAACTACAACAACACTACTCAATTTCTTTATTTATAAAAAAAAGATAATGTAGATAAGATGAGTATTTGTGAATTGTGGAATTTTAAATCGAAATTAATTTTTAATCGGGGGAATAAATAGTAAATTTGTGAAACTTAAAACGGAGAAAATTTTATGAAAACAATTAACGATTTTAACTTCAAAGACAAAAAAGCACTGGTGCGAGTAGATTTCAATGTTCCGCAGGATGCTGATTTGAAGGTAACCGACAGCACAAGAATTCAGGCGGTAAAACCTACGGTAGAAAAGATTTTGAATGATGGAGGATCGGTAATTCTAATGACGCATTTGGGGCGGCCAAAAGGTAAAGTATCAGGAGAATTTTCTTTAAAAAATATCCTTCCCGAAATTGAAAAAGTTTTAGGAAAACCGGTGAAATTCTGTGCAGACTGTATCGGTGACGAAGCAATAAAGATGAGTGCTGACTTACAACCGGGAGAGATTCTTTTGTTAGAAAATCTTCGTTTTCATAAAGAAGAAGAAGAGGGTGATATTGACTTTGCCAAACAATTATCTGAGCTGGGAGATGCGTATGTAAATGATGCTTTTGGAACTGCGCATCGAGCGCATGCTTCGACTGCAGTTATTGCTCAGTTTTTTTCTTCAACTAAGTTTTTCGGTTTATTGATGGCGAAAGAATTGGAAGCGATTGAAAAAGTATTGAAAAGTGGTGAAAAACCTGTTACTGCGATTTTGGGAGGTTCTAAAGTTTCCAGTAAAATTACGATTATAGAAAATATTTTGCCAGCAATTGATAATTTAATTATTGGTGGAGGAATGGCTTTTACGTTCATTAGAGCATTAGGAGGCGAAATTGGGAATTCCCTCGTAGAAGTAGATAAACAGACGTTGGCTTTAGAAATACTGGAGAAAGCCAAAACGGAGAATGTAGCTGTTTATTTGCCGGTTGATTCGGTTATTGCTGATGAATTTAATAATGATGCAGAAAGAAAAGAAGTTGATATTTTTGAAATTCCAGATGGCTGGATGGGCTTGGATGCAGGAGTTAGATCAAGAAAAATATTTCATGATGTCATTATGAATTCCAGAACTATTTTATGGAATGGCCCAATCGGCGTTTTTGAAATGGCTCATTTTGCTGCAGGAACGGTTGCTTTAGGTGACAGTATCGCGGAAGCGACGAAACTCGGTGCATTTTCACTTGTCGGTGGTGGTGACAGTGTGGCTTTCGTTAAGCAGTTCGGCTATGATGATCAGGTAAGTTATGTTTCGACCGGAGGAGGAGCGATGCTTGAAAGTTTAGAGGGTATGGAACTCCCTGGAGTAAAAGCAATCAACAGTTAGTTTTCAAATTTAAAGTTACCATAAAAAAAGTTTCCTGTAAAAAGGAAACTTTTTTTGTTAGAGTTTATTTTTTTTATCGATTCAAATTACTGCGATATTTTAATTTATAATAATTTTTAAATGTTCCTTTCTCAATATTTTTTGACTTTTAAATTTTAAAAAATAGACTTGTTAAATTTATAAATGGGAAGAGAAAACAGTAAAATTAAGTTTTTTGTTCAAATCAGCTCAAAATTGACTTTCATAAATACATCAAAAATCGAATAACTATTTTTTTTCGATAATATATATCAAACTCGAATATTCGCCGGTTTTTGATGCTTTTATGTTAGAAATCAGTCCATGGATCATTCCTTTTAACCAGTAAAGTGGAGATTTTTTATATTTTTCACTTAACATTGAAATATAGAAGGAGTCGAGTAGGAGAGGTTTTATTTTTTTGATTTTCCAGTATTTGTTGTTCATCAATTTTTGCATGCCCGATTTTGAAAAATGATAAAGATGTCTGGGTACATCATAGGCGGCCCAAAATTCTTTATATTTCAAAGCATCATAAGAAGCTACATTAGGAACTGCAATAATCAAGACGCCGTTTTCTTTTAATTTGCTGTAAAATGCTTTTAGTATTTCGTCTTGATTTTCAATATGTTCGAATACATGCCAAAGCGTAATTGCATCTAAAGATTCTTCTTTAATAAAATCAATATTATTGATAATCTTAGTTTTACGTACCTTTTGAATCGCATATTCACTGGCGGATTCGCTGGGTTCAAAACCAAATGTTTCGAAATCATCTTCAATATATTTGAGGAATTCGCCGGCACCGCAGCCGTAATCCAAAACTTTTTTATATTTTCCTACAAAGTCAATCATAAGGTTACGTTTGTAATTTAGATTGAAATTCTGTAGAAATTTATAAGCGGTTTCTTTGAGAGATCCGGAATCCTGATGGTGGGAAATATATTCTGCACTGTCATAATAGTCAGAAATATTTTGAGGTACGGGCGATGTTTTCAGAACTCCGGGAATGGCAGTTTCTTTAATTTCAAACTGTTCTTGAGTTAGAAAAAGGTCTTTAACTTTCATAGATAACAGAGCAAGTATAATTTATAAAATGTTTCACGTGAAACATTACTTTAAATAGATTAATAAAATATTAATATCAGCAGGGGAAACACCGCTAATTCTTGCTGCCTGTGCAATCGTTTTTGGCCTTATTTTATTGAACTTTTGTTTCGCTTCTGCAGAGAGTGATTTTAGATTATCATAATTGAAATCATCTGCAATTTTGATAGTTTCCAGGCGCGATAATTTTGCAACGTTATCTCTTTCTTTCTCAATATATCCTCTATATTTAATGTTGATTTCAGCCTGTTCCTTTACTTCGGTAGAGTAATGCTGAGTCGCTTCTTTAATAAAATCAATTTCTTCTAATTTTGCTAAAGTCATATTCGGTCTCGTTAAAATCTGAGCTGAACGGTAAGCCTGATCAACTGCTGCGGAAGAAATACTTTCAAGGATTGGATTAATGATTCCAGGTTTTAAAGAAGTATCTCTTAAAAAGCTCTCTAACTGATTGCTTTTTGCAATTTTGTCTTGTACTTTTATAAGTCTTTCTTCTTTTGCTAAACCTAAATGATAAGATTTTTCGGTGAGTCGGATATCAGCATTATCTTGTCGTAGCAGCAGTCTGTATTCTGCTCTTGAAGTGAACATGCGGTAGGGTTCATCAGTACCTTTTGTGATGAGATCGTCGATTAAGACACCGATATAGGCCTCGTCTCTGCTTAAAGTAAAAGCTTCTTTTTCATGAACTTTATTATGAGCGTTGATTCCTGCAATTAATCCTTGTCCAGCTGCTTCTTCGTAGCCCGTTGTTCCATTAATCTGACCAGCGAAATAAAGATTTTCGATGAGCTTTGTTTCTAAAGTATGGTTTAATTGAGTAGGAGGGAAGTAATCGTATTCAATAGCATAGCCTGGGCGAAATACTTTTGCATTTGCAAAGCCGGGAATGTGCCGCATTGCTTTAATTTGAACGTCTTCGGGGAGTGAAGAACTGAAACCGTTCACGTAAATTTCAACTGTTCTCCATCCTTCCGGTTCTACAAATAACTGATGGCGTTCCCGTTCAGCAAAGCGATTGATTTTATCTTCAATACTGGGACAGTATCTTGGACCTATACTTTGAATGGTACCGTTGAACATGGGACTTCTGTCGAATCCTTCGCGTAGTATTTCATGAACGGTTTCATTGGTGTAAACGATATGGCAGCTTATCTGTTTGGTTAGTTTTGGACTTTCCAGATAAGAGAAGTTTTTAGGATTTTCGTCTCCTTTTTGTTCTTCCATCTTTGAATAATCCAGTGATCTTCCGTCTACTCTGGGAGGAGTTCCTGTTTTCATACGGCCTGATTCAAAACCGAGAGTAACCAACTGTTCTGTGATGCCGAAGGCGCGAGGTTCTCCCATTCTGCCACCACCCAATTGCTTATCGCCAACATGAATTAATCCGTTTAGAAATGTTCCGTTGGTTAAGACAACAGATTTTCCTCTTATTTCAAGTCCTAAAGAAGTGATTACTCCTGCAACTCTGTTGTTTTCGATGATTAAGCTTTTTACCATGTCCTGGAAAAAATCCAGATTAGGGGTCTTTTCAAGGGCAATTCTCCATTCTTCTGCAAATAACATCCGGTCATTTTGTGTTCTCGGAGACCACATTGCCGGACCTTTAGAAAGGTTGAGCATTTTGAACTGGATTGCAGATTTATCTGCAATGATCCCAGAATAACCACCCATCGCATCTATTTCCCGTACAATCTGTCCTTTTGCAATTCCGCCCATTGCAGGATTACAGGACATTTGCCCGATGGTCTGCATGTTCATTGTTATCAACAAGGTTTTGGAACCAAGGTTGGCAGCAGCAGCAGCAGCTTCTGAACCAGCGTGGCCAGCGCCTACTACAATAACGTCGTATATTTCGTTTATCATTTTGATGTATTGATATGTTCCACGTGAAACATTACTAAAAATTAGGTTAAAATTTCTAAACTTTAGCCCCGATAGAAGTGGTATCTATTGTTTTCCTGAGATGCCTGAAACAGGCAAAAGAGGGACGATAAGATATTTGACAGCGGGATTAAAATCCTAAAATATTTAGATAGAAATCTTCTTTATTCCGCATTTCAGATTTTTCTTCGTCTGTTTTATCTTTATACCCACACAGATGAAGAAGGCCGTGGGCTAAAACTCTGTGTAATTCTGAATTGAAATCTTTTGCATGCGATATCGCATTGTCGGAAATGCGGGGCAAAGATACAAAAATATCTGCCGAAATAATTTTCCCTTTCACATAGTCGAAGGTGATGATGTCTGTATAATAATCGTGTTGGAGGAAATCACGGTTTATTTTAAGCAGTCCTTCATCCGATAAAAAAATGTAGTTTATTTTACCCACTTTCTTTTCTTCTAAAGTAATAAGTTTTGTTAACCACTCACTCGTTTTGGTGGTGATTTCTATTGGATCGACGTCTTCAAAGAAATACTGTATCATATTTTAAAACCAATGTCCCAGAATTATACTGAGAATCCCGTTTTTATTTTTTAATGGTTGACTGTAATTAATTTTTATCTGTCCGAAAGGTGATCTATAACCTGCCGTAAGTCCTGCCGAGGATTCTGATATATGTAAAATATTATCAACCTTGTGGTCATCAAAAAGGTTAGCAAATGAAATATTGGTGTCTATAAAATAGCTTTTTGCCACTCTGAATTGAAGTGTATTTGATGAACTTAGGATGTTTCTGCCAATAACCTCACCGAATTGATAGCCCTGAAAGCTTACTAGATTACCTAAATTTTGTTCAAAAATACCTCCTAAACGATAATTGTAATAGGGACTTAAATTATCACCAATTGTAAATCCACCAACTAACCCAAGACGGTAAGTAAGCCAGGAATTGATGGGAAAATTCAGCTGGGTAGTTATTTTTGCCTGTAACGTCTTCCCATCATCATATTTGTGCAGGATATCTAAAACTTTCCCTTCTACATTCAATAAAAAACCTTTAGTAGGAAAATTTCGGTCATCCTGAGTATCACTTTTAATGAAAGCGTAGGCATTGATGTAATTTTCAGATGCGGTAAAGGTTGAACTTCCAAAGGGTTTAGATTCAAAATAATCATTACTTAGACCTGCACCCACAGCGTATTTATCGCGCCAAATCGATTGAAGAAATATTTCGTTCCGAAACCAGTTCCACTTGTCATAAACATTACCAGTTTCATCGTTTAGATCCATTGATATCCCTGATGCATAAACACCCAATCCCGGAATGTAACCATTGTCAATAAAATAATTAAAATAATACCGCGGCCGGTCACCCACTACAACATCCAGGGAAACGGTTGAATTGCGAAATAGAAGTCTTTTGGCTGTAGCATTAAGCATTAATCCGGTTTTGAAAATTTCATCGTAATGCAGTCCAAAACGTAAAAAGAAGCGTGTGTCATCTTCTGTAACATTTAATTTCAGGAAATTTTTATTATCCTGCTCAACGATATCATAATTGATTAAACGGTAGTTATTTGTCGCATATAATTTATCAATCATTTTGTTGATTCCGCCGTAGGTTTGAAGAGAAGGGACCTTCAGATTCATTTTACCTAAGACATAGTTCTCTTTAAAAATATAACCGTTAAAAAGAATGAGACTATCGATTTTATAGACATTAGAATAGACGGTACTCATGGGTGCGCGCAGCAATTTTTGATCTTTTTTTGGCAGTAATGAAAGGGTCTGCATGTATTTCTGGGCCTCTACGTAACCGGAATCAAGAATGGCTTTTTTGGCATCGTAACTTGTTGCTCCCATCCCTTCCAAATTTGGATGGATATTGATGTCTGTATAATTGTACTGTATTTTTGTTTCTTTCTGAATTCCAAAATCAATCACTTGGTTTAAAATGGATATTGCCGACTGTAAATCTTTTCTACTGGCTAAACCTTGGCTCAAATCTACTCCAATGACGATATCAATCCCTTTCTCTTTTAATGGTTGAGATGGATAATTTATGGTCATTGCTCCATCGATGTAGAGCGAGTCGCCAATTTTTACCGGATCCATTAAAGACGGAAAAGCAGAACTTGCCATAATAGCACTTACCAGATCGCCACTTTCAAAGAGTTTCATATCCCCACTTTCAAGATTCGTGGCCACACACATAAAAGGAATAGGTAACTTAGAGAAATCGGTGATGGTAGAAACGTTTTTAAAGAGTTCTTTTAACAAATAGATATTCTTTTGACCGGTAGAGATCGCTTTTGGCAAAACGTTGATTTTCCCATTTTTTATAGGTACCGTAAGAATGTAATTATCAACCGATTTATTAAAAAAGGTAGTTTCCTGTCTCGTCTTTTCGTTAGCAAGAATCGAGTAAAAGTCTGTGTCCATCACGATTTTTTCGATTTCTTTTCCGGTATAGCCGGAAGCGTATAATCCCCCAACAATTGCGCCCATACTCGTTCCGGAGATGTAATCGACCTTCACGCCTAAAGAATCAAGAACCTTTAAAACACCGATGTGTGCAAATCCTTTAGCTCCTCCTCCAGAAAGAGATAAGCCAATCTTGGGGTGCTTAGGGATGGTAAAACCTTCCTTAATCTGTGCATTTAAAGTAATAGCGAGTAATAAAAACAGAAAACAGATACTACATTTTTTCATTTAATCTTTGATATAAATACGTTTAACTCGTCGGGATATAGACGTTAATACTTCATAAGAAATTGTTTTACAATAGGAGGCAAACTCTTCAAGCGATGGACTGGAGTTAAAGATAATAACTTCTTCACCTTCTTTCGCTACAAAATCTCCTAAATCAATCATCATCATATCCATACAGACATTCCCGACAATCGGGAAAAGATTCTTTCTAATTCCTACAAAACCGGCATTATTTCCTACCAATCTTGGGATTCCATCTGCATAACCAACGGGAATTGTTGCGATATTGGTATTCTCCAATGCTTTAAATTTTCGGTTATAACCGACCGATTCACCTTTATTTACAGTTGATATTTGTGAAATTACCGTCTTAAAGGTAACTGCACTTTTCAGTTGTTTTTTAATTTCAGGATGGGCGGAAACTCCCACCATTCCAATACCAATCCTAACCATATCAAATTGATAATCAGAGAAATTGACGATTCCTGAAGTGTTAAGAATATGTCTAATTGGCTGATCATTAATCCCTTGAATAAGTGCCAGTGAATTTTCATTAAAGATATGAATTTGTGCTAAAGTATATTCCTTTTCCTGATCATCATCAGATGAAGATAAATGACTGAAAATAGATTTTACTTTAACGTTCATAGAGTTCAACTTTTCAATGAGCATACTCAGTTCATCTTTCTTAAAACCAAGACGGTGCATTCCAGTTTCTAACTTGATATGAATAGGATATCGATGTTGAATTCCTTTCTGAATAAGCTTTTCATTAAACAGTTCGAGCACCCGAAAACTATAAATTTCCGGTTCCAGATTATAATCGATGATGATATTGTAACTGTGCTGTTCCGGATTCATTACCATAATCGGCGTTGTAATACCGTTTTTTCGTAAATCTACGCCTTCATCTGCATAAGCCACGCCTAAATAATCAATGTGATGGTGCTGCAGAAATTCCGCAATTTCGTAACCGCCTAAACCGTAAGAATACGCTTTTACCATCGCCATCATTTTGGTTTCAGGTTTCAGTAATGCTTTATGAACATTAATGTTATGGAGGATCGAATTTAAATTTACTTCTAACACGGTATCGTGTTTCTGTAACTCAAGATAAGATTTTACTTTATCGATTTCAAACTTCCGTGCACCTTTCAGTAAAATTAAATGATTTTCTATTTGGTTAAGATATACGTTGTCAATAAGTTCTGCCGTGTTACTGAAAGTAAAAGTTTTAGCATCAAACAATCTTTCCAGTTTAGTGATTTCGTTTCCGATGAGAAAGACGGACTTAAAATGTTGCTCATTGGTTAGAGCAGCGACTTCCTGATATAGCTGGTCTGCATTTTTACCTTCCACAAAATCGGTCAGGATTAAAACTTTATTCGGTTTATTATATTCGTTAATATGCTGAAATGCAATTTTTAAAGAATCTAAATCAAGATTGAATGAATCATTGATAATGAGATTATTCCTAATTCCATTCACGCTTTCCAGGCGCATTTCAACCGATTTCAAAGAATTCAGTTTCTCTACAATTTTGGAGTTATCAAAACCAAACTCTTTCAAAACTGAAATCACACACAACACATTGCTTATCGTAGCTTCATCTCTTTGGTTAACAGGAACAGAAAATTCTTCTTCAAAATATTGAATGAAGACCTCTTGCGATCTGTTTTTCCAATCATTTTTGATAAAGACCTTATTGCGGTTTTTAAAACCAAATGATATTAATTTTTTACTTGAATACCGCTCAGTTATTTTATTATAAACCAATTCATTATCTCCATTAAAAATGATCGTTTCTGAATTTTCAAATAATCTAATTTTTTCATCAATAAGATCTTCAGCAGAGTCAAAATTTGAAGAATGTGCAGAACCGATATGGGTAAGAACGCCGATTTGTGGCGGGAAAATATCTTCAAGAATTTTCATCTCCGCATGTTTTGAAATTCCAACTTCGAAAATTCCTAACTGATGTTTTTTATTAATTTCAAGCAAAGAGAGCGGAAGACCCAGCTGTGAATTGAAACTCTTCGGACTTTTTACGGTCGCATAATCATGAAATAACGATTGATATAGCCATTCTTTAACAATAGTTTTACCGTTACTACCCGTAATTCCGACTGTTTTTAGGTAAAATTGTTTCAGATGATATTTCGCAATTTTTTGGAGAAATTGTATGGAGTTATCAACAATGATCCAGGTGATATTTTTATAGTCGGAATAATAATGTTCAGAGATGATGATGTCGATTCCTTTTTCAATGGCTGACTGAATATATTTTTCGCCGGAATTTTTTGAAGTATTGATCGCAAGAAAAGCAGTATCATTCACGGAAAATAATGTTCTGCTGTCGTAGGCTATATTTTTGAGGTGTAGATTTTCATCACCAATTAATTGGGATCCTGTAATTTCTGCAATTTGTCTGGTCGTGTAATTCATTTTTTTTCGTTGTTCAGAAACTCTTCATTGAAAACTTTTCTGCTGACGGCTTCATAACTTTCAGTTTCACCCAACTGCACCAGATCTGTATTGGTGGAGGTTCTCATAGAATGGTTGGCGAGATTTCCGGTTCGTTTACAGATGGCGTGTACTTTCGTAACATATTCTGCGGTCGCCATTAAGTTCGGTATAGGACCAAATGGTCTGCCCATAAAATCCATATCCAAACCGGCGATAACTACCCGTATTCCGCTGTTCGCCAGTTTGTTGGCAACTTCTACAATACTTTCATCGAAGAATTGTGCTTCATCAATTCCCACCACATCGCAGTTAGAACCTAGTAATAAAATCTCGCTCGGACTTTCTACAGGAGTGCTGCGGATTTTATTCTGATTATGAGAAACCACGTCTTCATCTGCATATCTTGTGTCCAGCTTTGGTTTAAAGATTTCCACGTTTTGTCCTGCCATTTCTGCACGTCGCAACCGCCGGATTAACTCTTCAGTTTTTCCCGAAAACATCGAGCCGCAGATAACTTCCATCCAGCCGCTTTGTTTTGCGTGATTTATTGTATTTTCTAAAAACATTTGTTAATTTAGCCGTAAGATTTAAAAGCCCAAAATTACGGAAATTTAATAAGATTCTGATATGCAAAGTCTCCAAGATATATACGATAAAATTTTTTTTGAAACCAAAACAATCCTCGAAACACTCTGTAAAATTAATTCAAAAGATGAACTTCTGGCAAAACAGGATTTATTTACCGAAGTGACAGACAGAATTGCTTTTTTAAGAATTTTAGAAAAAAATGAAGACAGCTTTGCCCGCATTTTATCTGGTGAAAATACCGATAATCAATTTATTAATGATCATGTAACGATCGATGAATCACCTGAACACACCGGATTTAATGAAAATGATTTTGCAGACGATCATATTGAAGAAGAAGTAAAATTCACCAATGAGTTGAATGATTTTGAAGATGAAATTGAGACCGAAGAAAAAACGGTCCATAATTCTTGGGATACTGAAGGTTGGGAAAAACCAAATGATGGAATTCAAACAGATTTTATTTCAGAACTGGATTTAGGAAATGATGAAGAAATCCCTTTAATTATTGAACAGCAGGAAGCTCATTATGCAGAGAGAGTTGCGCAGAAAGAAAGAGAGTTGGAAGAATTGGAGGAGCGAAGAAGAAAAATCGTGCAGTTCAGTAAACACGAATCTTTGGTTGAAAACACCACTGAAATTCCTGAAGATAAAGGAGAAAGTGCACACCAACAAGCTGAGAAAAAATTTAAGCTCGCAAATATCAAAGGCCTGAAAATGGTGCAGCAATTATTTGATATCGATTCTTTGGAAGAGCAAATGCCAGCGAAAGAGCGCAAGGATGAAGGCAGTTTATTGAAATCTAATATTAAAACAGATTTTATGCAGGCGGAAAGAAAAAAAACGGAATTCAAACTCGACCTTAATGATAAAGTAGCATTCGCCAAGAGTTTATTTGCCGGAAATGAGGAGGAACTAAAGGAAACCATCGAAAAACTAAACAGCTTCAATACTTTGGAAGAAGCTAAACAATATCTGAGCGAAATTTATTACCGAAAAGACTGGAGTAAAGTTGACGAATACGCACAACGACTTTGGAATCTGGTAGAAAATAAATTTATGTAAGCCCTGAAACTTTGAATATGATAAGAAATATAGCAGATTTCCAAAATGTCTTTTTCATAGGCGTTGCGGGAGTCGGAATGAGCGCCATTGCTCAATATCTAAAAGGAATTGGAAAAGAAGTTTCCGGAAGCGACCGCTATTTTCATCCCGGCGAATACAACAAAACCAAGGAACAGTTAGAAGCCGAAGGAATAAGATGTTATTTTCAGGACGGAACCGGAATCACTGAAAAAACCGATTTAATCGTAGTTTCCACCGCCATTGAAGATACCGTTTACGAAGTTCAGAAAGCCAGAGAACTCGGAATTCAAATTATTAAAAGAAGCGAACTGTTATCGGTTATAGCTGAAAGTAAAAAAACAATTGCTGTTGCCGGAACTTCAGGGAAATCGACCACTTCGGCGATGTTATACCAAATCTTATTAGATGCTGATTTTGAACCGAGTATTATTTCCGGTGCAGGATTGACAAGCATTATCAAAGAAGGAAAAATAGGAAATGCTGCGGTTGGAAAAGGAGAATGGTTAATCATCGAAGCCGATGAAAGCGACGGTTCAGTCGTTCAGTATAAACCGGAAATCGGACTGCTTTTAAATATTGATAAAGATCATCAGGAAATCGGTGAATTGATTGAATTATTTACCATTTTTAAAAGAAACACAAAAGGTTTATTCGTTGTAAATCAATCCAATACATTGGGTAAATCATTGTCGGCGAATTCGGAAAATGACTTTGGATTTCAAAATAAAGAGGCTGGTTATTCTGCTGAGAATTTTAACCAGGAGGGTTTTTCTTTAACCTTTGAAGTTCTGACCCAGAAATTTCAGATGAATTCTATAGGACAACATTCCGTGGAAAATGCAGCGGCTGCAATTGCTGTGGCTCATCAGATCGGCATTGATTTGAGAACCTGTGCCGAAAGTTTAGCAAAATATGAGGGAATTTACCGGCGCCATCAAATCCTCGGACAGAAAAATGGAGTTTGGGTCATTGATGATTATGCCCACAATCCTGCGAAATGTGCCGCTTCGATTAAAGCCTGTCAACCTTTGGCGGAGAAAGTGATTGCGTGGTTTCAGCCTCATGGTTACGGACCGACACGGTTTTTGAAAGACGATTTCATTCAGGAAATTTCCGAGGCATTAAGACCACAGGATGAAATTTGGATGAGCGAAATTTTCTACGCAGGAGGAACCACTGTGAAAGATATTTCAGCCAATGATTTAATCGAAGGAATTAAAGCAAAAGGCAAAAACGCCCATTTTATAGAAGACAGAAACCAACTGCTGGAAGCTCTAAAACCGGAATTAAAACCCGGAACAGTTTTATTGTTAATGGGTGCGAGAGATCCTGGTTTAGAGCATTTTTGCAAAGAACTGTATGATCATCTGTAATGCGTTGCAATTTATCCCAATGAAAATGAGCGTTGGAATTTATTCCAACGCAAATCAATATAATATGTTGGAATTCATTCCCATAGAAAAAAATAAAAAATGAGCGGACTCCTATATTTTGTTCCAACACCGATTGGGAATTTAGAAGACATGACTTTCAGAGCGGTAAAAATTCTGAAAGAAGTCGATTATATTTTATGTGAAGATACCCGGACTTCGGGTTTTCTTTTGAAGCATTATGCAATATCCAAACCATTGAAATCGTATCATTTACATAACGAGCATCAGACGACGCAGAAAGTAATTGACGATTTAAAAAACGGACAAAACATTGCCATTATTACCGATGCAGGAACACCGGGAATTTCAGATCCAGGTTATTTGTTGGCAAAAGCAGTTTCCGATGAAAAATTAGAAATGCAGTGTTTACCGGGAGCAACAGCTTTTGTTCCGGCTTTGGTGGTTTCGGGATTACCGAATAATGAGTTTTTATTTGCAGGATTTTTACCCCAGAAAAAAGGAAGGCAAACCAAACTTAAACAGTTGGCAGAAGAGAAAAAAACCATCATTCTTTATGAAAGTCCACATAAGATAAATACCACTTTAGAACAGATCAGAGAATTCTTTGGTGAAGAGACAAAAGTGAGTTTAAGCCGCGAAATATCAAAGAAATTTGAAGAAACTAAAAGAGGGACAATCAATGAGTTAATTGACTTTTCTAAAAGTAAAACTTTAAAAGGCGAAATCGTTTTAATTATCAATAATGTTGATACGAAAGAAGATGAAGACGAGAAACCTTTGTCTAAAAATAAATACAAAAACCTAGAAAAATAAACGAAAGAATATGGGATTATTAGAAGGAAAAGTTGCCCTCATCACAGGAGCAACACGTGGAATCGGAAAAGGAATCGCAGAAGTTTTTGCGAAAGAAGGAGCAGAGGTTGCTTTTACCTACGCCGGTTCTGTCGATAAAGCAAAAGCTTTGGAGCAAGAATTAGGAAAGATAACCAAGGTAAAGTCTTATCAGTCAGATGCTTCCGATTACGATGCGGCTCAGCAGTTAGCTGCGGATGTGCTTGCAGATTTTGGTAAAATCGATATTTTGATCAATAATGCCGGAATTACGCGCGATAATTTAATGCTCAGAATGTCAAAAGACGATTGGGACACCATCATAAAAGTGAATTTGGATTCGGTATTCAACCTGACCAAAGCGGTAATCAAGCCGATGATGAAAGCAAAATCGGGGTCAATTATCAATATGACGTCGGTCGTTGGAGTAAAAGGTAACGCTGGACAGGCCAATTATGCGGCGTCAAAAGCCGGTGTAATTGGTTTTTCAAAATCGATCGCACTAGAACTGGGTTCCCGGAATATCCGTTGCAATGCGGTGGCTCCAGGATTTATTGAAACTGAAATGACGGCTGCTTTAGACGAAAAAACCGTGCAGGGATGGAGAGATGCAATTCCTTTGAAACGAGGCGGTCAGCCGGAAGATGTGGCGAATGCCTGTGTTTTCCTGGCGAGCGATAGGTCCAATTATATCACAGGACAGGTTTTAAATGTTGATGGTGGAATGTTGACTTAATTCTGTAAATTTCTTTTAAAGGAGCTACAAAATTTTCGCTTCTTATAAAATGCAGTCCAGCTCTCCGCTATATCTTTTTCTTTTTCGGGAAAAAAGAAAAAGGATGCCGCTTCGATCTGGGCTAGATTCCAATGATGTTTTTCTTACTAAAAATTTATCGTACGCCACTTTAGATTTTTAGTAAGAATTTTTTTGTTATTTATTAGTAATCAGTTGATTATTTTTCGTTGCGGAATATTTTTTGTATTTCAAACACTTATAATTTTTAGTCAAAATTTATGAGTGTTCTATTTCAAATATTTCAAAACACGCGGGCACAAACCGTTTCCCTTTGTGAGCCTCTTGAAATTGAGGATTACATTCCTCAGCCTGTTGATTTTGCAAGTCCTCCAAAGTGGCATCTCAGTCACACCACGTGGTTTTTTGAGGAGCTAATTCTTAAAAAATTTCTAGCCGGTTACAGGGTTTTCAATCCTCATTTTGGTTTTTTGTTCAACAGTTATTACCACACTTTGGGCGATCGAGCCATTCGCACCGAACGGGGAACAATCACGCGCCCGACGGTGAAAGAAGTTTACGAATACCGGAAATATGTCGATGCCCATATCGGAAAATTGTTACAGACCAATTCCAGTTCCGAATTAGAGGAACTTCTTATTTTAGGAATTAATCATGAGCAGCAACATCAGGAACTCCTGATTACGGATCTGAAACATACCTTTTCTTACAATCCTGTTTTCCCTGTGTATAAAGAGAAGTTCAACCTTACCGCTCAGGAAAATAGCGATACCGGTTGGATCAAAATTCCTGAAGGAATCTACGAAATTGGTTATAAAGGAGATGGTTTTCATTTCGATAATGAAAAAGGAAGACACAAAGTCTTTTTACATGAATTTCAAATTTCAAAAGCTTTCGTTACCAACGCAGAATTTCTTGAATTCATGGAAGCCGGCGGCTATGAAAACTTTAGATTCTGGCTCGATGAAGGTTGGTCTTGGATAAATGAAAATCAAGTAAAATCGCCGCTTTACTGGAAACAAATCGAAGGAAAATGGTTTTCGTACACGTTAGAAGGACTAAAACCCATTGAGCCCAATCATATTTTAACCCATATTTCTTTCTACGAAGCTCAGGCTTTCGCAACCTGGAAAGGCCTCAGATTACCGACCGAATTTGAATGGGAAGCCGCCGAAGACCAACTGGATTGGGGAAAACGCTGGGAATGGACGTACTCTGCCTACCTTCCTTATCCTGGTTTTCGGATTGCAGAAGGAGCGGCCGGAGAATACAACGGAAAATTTATGGTCAGTCAAATGGTTTTGCGGGGAGCTTCAACTGCAACACCCAAAGGCAATGAAAGAAAAACCTACAGAAACTTTTTTCACCCAAAACACCGCTGGCAAGTCACCGGCATAAGATTAGCAAGATGACAGAAAACGACCCATTTTTAAGAGATGTTAAGGCTGGCCTCAGCCAAAACCCCAAATGTATTTCATCGCATTATTTCTACGATAAAGCAGGAGATGAGCTTTTCCAGCAAATTATGGAAATGCCCGAATATTATCTGACCAATGCCGAACTGGAGATTTTCAGCCAACAAAGCGAAGCCATCATCCAGTCTTTTGAGATCAGCAATACTGAAGAATTTGAATTGATCGAACTGGGAGCCGGCGACGGAAAGAAAACGCAATACCTGTTGCAAACTTTACTGGAAAAGAACTTTAAATTTAAATATATTCCGGTCGATATTTCAAAAAACAGCCTTTCTGTAATTACCGAAAGAATGCAGAACTTATTTCCCAACTTAAAATGTGATCCGAAACAGGGAGATTATTTTCAGGTTTTAGACCAGCTTTTTTCTTCGGATAAACCGAAAGTTATTTTATTCATCGGCTCCAGTTTAGGGAATATGCCGGACGGAATTGCAGCTCAATTTTTACATAAGATTGCAGCTCATTTAAAAAAGAATGAAAAACTGCTTCTGGGATTAGATCTTTTAAAATCAAAAGACATCGTTCTCCCGGCATATAATGACGCTTCCGGAATTACCAGTGCCTTTAATTTAAATCTATTAAGAAGAATTAATAGAGAACTGGGTGCCGATTTTGACCTTGAAAATTTTGAACATGCACCCGAATATACTGAAAAAGAAGGCATTGCAAAAAGCTATTTGAGAAGCAAAAAAAAGCATTCCGTCTTCATCAAAGAATTGGAGGAGTATTTTGACTTTGAAGAAAATGAAACAATTCACACCGAGATTTCCAGAAAATACACCGATGAAATTTTACAGAATTTACTCAAGGATTCCCAGTTGGAAATCACCCGCAAATTTTTGGATTCAAAGAATTTTTTTGCGGATTATATACTTACTAAAAAATGAAAGCAGATCTGGCCCGTCGTGGAATTTTAGGATTAGGTTCAGCTTCCACCAAATATTATCTTAACCAAATACACCGGAAATACCAAGAATGTCATTCTGAGTTTTCAACATGTCCGTTGCTGTTATACCAAATTGATTTTCAGGAGATAAACCCATTTTTACCCAATGATTTTAAAGTCCTGATTCCGAAACTGAAAATTATTCTCGAAGAGATGGCAAATCTTGGAATTACAAAATTACTTATTCCCAATATCACGCTGCACGAAACCCTGGATCAGATAAAAAGCCCTTTTGAAATCTGTCATCCTGTGCAGTTAACTTTGGATTATTTAACGCAAAACCGAATTTCGAAGATTTTCCTTTTTGGAACCTTATATACCATGAATTCTGAATATTTAGCAAAGAAATTTTCTGAAAAAGGAATTGTTATTTTAAAACCGGCCTCAGAAGATCAAATTTGGGTGGATAATTTCAGAAAAGAAGTTTACCAAAATACAGCATCTTCTGCACAGCAATCATTTTTTAAAAATTTAATTAAAAAATATTCGGTACAAAATCCTGTTGTAATCGCATGTACAGAGCTATCCATTTTTGCTTTAAAAAATGAAAAAGCTTGCATCGATATGGCTGAACTGCAGATTGAAAAATGGTTGGAATAAAAACCGTTCTTCTTTCGGAAAAAAAATAATGCTCCGAAAAATCAGAGCATTATTGATGATATTCGGATGAAGATTTTAACTTCCAAAAACCTGGTTTTCCTGTTCCGCTACCCGAATAAAAGTCGTTCTTTTTGAAAGTTCCCGCAATTGAGAAGCGCCAACATAAGTACAGGTTGATCGCACGCCGCCCAAAATATCTTTCACGGTTTCAGCAACGGCGCCTTTGTAAACCACTCTCACGGTTTTTCCTTCTGAAGCGCGGTATTCTGCAACGCCGCCCGAATGTTTTTCCATGGCAGTTTGCGAACTCATCCCGTAAAAAAGCCGGTATTTTCTGCCGTTTTCTTCTACGATTTCTCCGCCACTTTCGTCGTGTCCGGCGAACATTCCACCCAACATCACGAAATCTGCGCCGCCGCCAAAGGCTTTTGCCACATCGCCCGGAACTTTACAGCCGCCATCCGAAATGATATGGCCGCCAAGTCCATGCGCGGCATCTGCACATTCTACAATCGCAGAAAGTTGCGGATAGCCGACACCGGTTTTTATTCTCGTCGTACAAACCGAACCGGGCCCGATCCCGACTTTGATGATATCGGCACCCGCCAGAATTAATTCTTCTACCATTTCGCCGGTCACTACATTTCCTGCGATAATCGTTTTATCAGGAAAAATCTGACGCATTTTTTTTACAAAGCCCACGAAATATTCAGAATAGCCATTGGCAACATCAATGCATAGAAAATTAATCTTTGGATGTGCATGCACTATTTGCTGAATTTTTTCCTCATCCGCTTTGCTAATTCCTGTACTCAAAGCGATATAATCGTAAATGGAATCTTCTTGATTTTTAAGAAAATCCGACCATTCACTTAAAGTATAATGTTTGTGAATGGCAGTGATAATTTGATCTTTTGCCAAAGCTTCTGCCATCTCAAAAGTTCCCACGGTATCCATATTGGCTGCAATTATGGGAACACCGGTCCATATTTTCTGGGAGTTTCTGAAAGTGAATGTTCTTTCTAAACTTACTTGTGAACGCGATTTAAGAGTCGACCTTTTCGGACGGATCATCACGTCTTTGAATCCTAATTTGAGTTCGTTTTCTATGCGCATTTTTTAAATTTTAAAAATTAAAGAAAGGATAAGAGTTTAAGAATCAGTAGGGCTGTTATTATTCCAATATAGTCCGAAGATGGAGTAAATGTTCGTGAGCCGTCATATCAAATTTTACCGGAACGATCGAGATATAACCATCAGCAAGTGCTGTTTCATCAGCATCGTGACCATCATCCATATTATTGAAATAACCGGTGAGCCAGAAATATTTTTTACCGTGTGGATTAATTCTTTCATCGAAATTTTCTTCCCATTTGGCATTGGCCTGCCGGCAGACTTTTACGCCTTTTATTTCTTGTTCTGCTAATTTAGGAATATTGACGTTGAGAACAATTCCTTTCGGCAAAGGATTTTCTAATACTTTTTTCACAATATTCTGAATGTGTTCTTTGGCATGGGAGAAATCTGCATCCCAGGAAAAATCCAGGAGAGAGAAACCGATGGCCTGCAAACCTTCTACACCTGCTTCTACCGCGGCACTCATCGTCCCGGAATAGATCACATTGATGGAAGAGTTCGCGCCGTGATTAATTCCTGAGACCACCAGATCGGGTCTTCTGGTCAAAATTTTATCCAGGGCAAACTTTACACAGTCCACCGGTGTTCCGCTAAGGGAATAATCTTTCTGCGGACCTTCTAAATTGATTTCTTCAAAAGTTAAAGTGGAATCAATGGTGATGGCATGACCTTTTCCGGATTGTGGCGAATTGGGAGCAACCACGATGACCTCGCCAATTTCGTTCATAAATTTCACAAGATTTCTAATTCCGGGAGCGGTAATTCCGTCGTCATTGGTGACTAATATTAATGGTTTTTCCATGAATGTAAAATGATTTTTCACAAAAATAATTCTTTAAAAAGACAATCCGGGCATTCTTAATAAAGTTTAATGTTTTTTGGCACTGTAATAGAAGTAAAGCTTTGAATACTACTTTTTTTATTAAGAAGCTGGAGATTACAGGACGACGTGAATTTTTATATTACTTTTGCCAGTTGTCTGAGACGTAAATTTTAAACGATTTTTGACCGCATTTATTTATGAAATATTTTAGAATTATTTTTCTGCTTCTTATTTTAACTTCTGTATTTGCATTTTCTCAGGTGAGAGAAACCAATATCGATGAAGTGCAAATTAAAGTTTCTAAGAAAACTAAAAAGAAAGATAATCCGGCATATGCTATTTTACAGGAAGTCTGGAAACGGAAGAAAAGCAACGGGCTGTCTCAGTTCCATGATTATCAGTACGAAGAATACGAGAAAATCGAGCTGGATCTCGCCAATCTGGATTCTACTTTTACCCGGAAAAAGATTTTCAACAAGGTGGGTTTTATATTTAAATACGCAGATACTTTAGACCAGGCCAATCATTTGTCACTGCCGGTTTACTTTAATGAAACCCTTTATAAAAATTACGGAAGAAACGAACCTGACAGAAAAGAGAAGCGGGAAATTTTGGCCAATAAAACATCGGGACTTTCGAGCAGTGATGCGATGGCCAATACGGCGAAAAATCTTTATAAAGAAATCGATATTTATGATAATGTCCTCAATTTCTTCAACATCGGATTTACCAGCCCCATTGCCACAGATGGTTTTTCGGCGTACGATTATCAGCTTTTAGGCGAAGAAAGTATCAATGGTAATGATTGTTACCGAATTACCTATTCACCAAAAAGAAAAGATGTATTGTCGATGTACGGCGTACTATATATTTCAAAAGAAAATTATGCGGTCGTAAAAGCGACTTTAAAATCAACAAAAAGCATTAATGTAAACTTTGTAAATAGTTTTTATTACGATTTAGAATTTGACAATCCGAATGATGCTGTTTTTTTACCAAAGAAAAAGTACCAGGAAATTCAAATGTCGGTTTTCGGCAAGAAAGAAAATTCGAAAAGTATTACTGCTAAGAAAACCGTGATTTTCTCTGATTACCTTTTTGATCAAAAATTAAGCGACACGGTTTTTGAAACTAAAGTAACTTCTTTAACGGATGCGGAATATATCAAAGACGAAGCTTATTGGAAGGAAAACAGGAAAGAAGAATTATCAAAGTCTGAAGCGAATGTTTATGCGATGATGGATGAACTTCAGGAGGTTCCTCAGTTTAAAAAAGCAGTCAAAATATACGAAGTTGTTTCATCCGGTTATTACAATGCTTTTAAAGCCATCGATTTTGGGGACCTTTATTCCGTCATCGGATTCAATGAAGTGGAAGGTTTCCGGTTACGGGTAGGTGCAAGAACTTATTTTTCTGCGAATGACACTTGGCGGGCGGCTTTTTATACCGCGTATGGATTCAAAGATCATCAGCTGAAATATGGCCTCGAATTCCGGAAAATGTTTAACCGTGACAATAGATTTACTTTAGGCATCGGAACGAGGCGGGATATTTTACAGTTGGGAGCGCAACTGACCGGTGACGAAGGAATCATGACGCGCTCTTTCGCTTCGTCGGGAGTTTTGAGTTCCGGTACTAATTTTTATTTGAGTTCTGTGAATCAGGTAAGTGCATTTGCGTCAATCGATCCTTTTAAAAATTTTACGGTGCGATTAGATGCCACGAACCAAACCACTAAATCGGCACTTCCGGAAAAGTTTTCTCTAGATTTTTATAAAAACAATCAGCGGTATTCTGAGCTGAATGATTCGAAGTTGGTGCTAAGTCTTACGGCGAGACCAGGAGCCGTTTTTTCGCAATATGGCGTAGACCGTTATGAACACAGCACTTTGGCACCAACGGTTATGTTGAAATATACCCAGGGATTAGAGGGCGTTTTCGGGTCAGATTTTAATTACAGTAAACTGCAGCTTTATTATTATCAGCCGATTCTTTTAAAAAGCTTCGGACGACTGATGCTGAATGTGGAGGCCGGTAAAAACTTCAATAAACTGCCGTTGGCTCTTCAAAATATTATTCCGGGAAATCAGTCTTATAACCTTATGCCCAATACTTTTGCTTTGCTGAATTACTACGAGTTTGTGGCGGATCAGTATGTAACTTTTCAGGCAGAACATCATTTTAACGGAAAAATCCTGTCTTATATTCCTTTGATTAAAAAATTAAAATTAAGAGAAGTCGCTTTTTACAGAACTGCGATGGGAAGCTTAATGGAACGTTCTGCTTTAATGAATGCGGGAAATCAGAATCTCTCGGCGCCGGAAAAGAAACCGTATTATGAATATGGTTTTGGAATCGAAAATATCGGCTTTGGCAATGTGAGAATTCTTAGAGTAGATTTCAACTGGCGGGGAAACTATCTTGAAAATCCCAACGCTAAAAAATTCGGAATTAAGTTTGGCTTCCAGTTTTATTTCTAAGAAGATGATTTTGTATAAAATTGAAATGAATTCTGTAAAATTTTTTAAAAATCTTACTTTATTCTAAATAAGGTACTAATTTTGATACATTGAAAAATTCTGTAACATTTATGGATTAGTTTCAACAAATTATATATTACATTATTTAACAACTATATGTTCAAAAAATTTAACCTCAATAGATTATTGCTTTTCATTCCGTTGACGAGTTTGGTGTTTTGTTTTAACACCCCAAAAAATGACGACGAGAAAATGTCGACCATCATGATCAGCGTGAAAAATACGCTCAGTTATTTGCACTATTCGCCAAAACCTATTAACGATGCTTATTCACAGGAAGTTTACAAGCATTATTTTGAAATGGTAGATAACTCAAAAAGATACTTTCTGCAGTCCGATATGGCAGAATTTGCGCAGCATTACAGTAAACTCGATGATTATCTTAATCAGGGGGATTTAAGATTTTATAAATTAACCGTTGATAGGCTGTATCAGAGAGTTGATGAAATAGATAAAATCACCCAGGATATTTTAAACAAACCGATCAATTTAGATGAAGATGAAACGCTTGTTTTAGAACCGAAGAAAAAGAATAATCCCGCCAATCAGGCCGAACTTGCCGCAGAGTGGAAGAAATATATCAAGTATAATATTCTGCAGGAAATGGAATCTTTGACGGCGAAAGAAGAAATGCAGAAAGAGAAAAAAGATTCTGTACAGAAATTTAATTTAAAAGATACCATCAAACTTGAAATTCTAACTCCCGAAGCTAAAAGAATTAAAGCAACAGAAGAGGTGAAAGATCTGGTAACAGACACTTTCCGCAGGTTCAAGAAAAGAAATAAAATGGATTGGTTTACCGTTTATATGAACGCGTACACCGAAGTTTTTGATCCGCACACCAATTATTATTCGCCGAAAAACAAAGAAGATTTCGATACCCAGTTTAAAGGAAAAATCATCGGAATCGGTGCGGTGATCCAGGAGAGAAAAGGCTATCTTTATTTGGGTGAACTGACCATCGGTGCACCAGCCTGGAAATCGAAACAGCTTTCAGCGGGTGATAAAATCTTAAAAGTGAGATCCAGCCCGGATCAGGATGCCGTGAGTGTCGTAGGAATGCTGGTAGATGAAGCGGTAAGGCTGATTCGCGGTAAAGAAGGAACGAAGGTGGTTTTGACCGTGGAAAAGAAAGATAAATCAATCAAGGAAGTAACCATGACCCGCGAAGAAGTAGCCATTGAGGATACTTTTGCCAGAAGTATTGTCGTGGATGCGCCGGATGGTAAAAAATATGGCTTTATAAGTCTGCCAAGTTTCAATGCCGATTTTGAAGACCCGAAAGGGAGAAATGCTTCTGATGACATTAAAAATGAACTTGTTAAATTAAAAGCCCAAAACGTTCAGGGAATCGTGCTTGACCTTAGAAATAACGGCGGCGGAAGTTTAACGGAAGTCGGTGATATCATGGGCTTGTTTATGAATGCCGGAGCTTATGTTCAGGTGAAAGACGGTAACGGAAAAATTCAAACGCTTAAAAATAAAACGAATGCCCCGGTTTGGACCGGTCCACTGGTGATTATGCAAAATGAACTTTCTGCGTCAGCATCGGAGATTTTGGCGGGAGCAATGCAGGATTACGGCCGTGGACTGATCCTCGGTTCGCCGCAGTCTTTCGGAAAAGGAACGGTTCAGACTTTTGTTGATCTGAACAGATTCCTGAATTCGACCGATGATTTCGGATCTTTAAAGCTGACCATTCAAAAATTCTATAGAATTTCTGGAGAATCCAACCAGAGAAAAGGGATCGTTTCTGATATTCAAATGAAAGACTTCTATACGTATGCCGAGATTGGTGAGCGCTACGACGAATATGCGTTGGCTTGGGATAAAATTCCGGCCGCAGAATACCAGCCTGTCAATTATTTCTCAGCAGCAGCTTTACAAAAAGGAGTGGAAGGAAGATTGAAAAACAACAAAACCTACCAACTGATACAGGAATCAGCGCAGTGGAAAGAAAATCTGGATAAAGAGGAAACGATTTCACTCAATCAAAAGAAATTCAATGAAGTTATGCAGACCAGAAAATCACAGATCAAGAAATTTAAAGGTCTGGAAAAATTCAATAACGGTTTGAAATTTACCTTGAACCCAGATGAAGCAATCCGGGAAAAAACGGATGAAGCTTTCACCAAAAAAACAGAGAACTGGACTAAGAATCTTCAACGGGATTTATACCTTCAGGAAGCCATCAACGTGATTTCAGAAATGAAATAGATTGCTGAACTTAATGATAGAGCAACCATCGGATTATCCGGTGGTTGTTTTTTTTTGCCCTTCAGTGACCAAAATTTACCGTTCAGTAAAAAAATATTTTATTTACCTTTAATCACGCATACATTTGTACCAATCAATAGATTATGAACAGAAAGAGTTTAATCACGATATCATGGATAACGTTTTTTATCGGAACGCTCACTTTTGTGTTTTTTACCGATGAAAAAACACCGGAGCTCTATCTTTTAAACATGGTGATTGCAGGTTTGTACAGCTTTACAATCTCCATCGGAAACGGCTTGGTTAATGATTTTCTGAACAGAAAATACTCCTGGGTGGAAGATACCCGCACGAGAACGGTTTTGGGGATTATAGGAACGCTGCTTGTGAATATTGTTTTGGTTCTTTTCTGTAATTACGTCAATTTTATTATTTATCAGAAACAGGACTTCGCTGAATTCTTTTCCGGCACGATGGGTTTTGTGAATTGGTTTACCATTAATATCTCCTTGCTGATTTCTGCCGTTTTACATGCAAAAGGATTTATAGAAGCCTGGAAAAGTTCGACCAGACAGGAAGTCGTACAGCAGAAACTCATCGCAAAATCTGCCAACGCACAATTTGAAAGTTTAAAGAACCAACTCGATCCGCATTTTCTCTTTAATTCATTAAATGTTTTAAGTGCTTTAATCGACGAAAACCCAAATCAAGCACAAAGATTTACCTCGTCGATGTCGAAGATTTACCGCTACGTTTTGGAACAGAAAGACAAAGAGTTAGTGACCGTAGAAGAAGAAATAGAATTTGCAGGAACCTATTGTGATTTATTAAAAACGAGGTTCGAAGACAGCGTAACTTTCGACTTTAATGTTAATGAAAAAGATCTGAAATCGTACGTCGTTCCATTATCGCTGCAGCTGCTTTTAGAAAACAGCATCAAACATAATTTTGCCACCTCCGGCAAACCATTGAACATTGAAATCTATTCTGAGAACGGTTATCTTTTTATCGAAAATAATTTACAGCAAAGAGAGCAGATGAAAGAAAGCGCTGGAATTGGGCTTTCAAATATTGTTCAGCGTTACGCTTTACTTACAAAACAAAATGTTTTCATCGAAAAATCAAGTGATTTCTTCAGAGTGAAAATTCCAATTCTTACCCAAAAAAAAACAGCAATG
This sequence comes from Chryseobacterium salivictor, assembly GCF_004359195.1. Taxonomy (NCBI): domain Bacteria; kingdom Pseudomonadati; phylum Bacteroidota; class Flavobacteriia; order Flavobacteriales; family Weeksellaceae; genus Chryseobacterium; species Chryseobacterium salivictor. The sequence continues at coordinate 1,010,134 of NZ_CP037954.1, forward strand.
AATATACCGCTTTCGCAAGAGTCGATTGCCTATCAGAGAGCATCGAAAAGAGTAAAAGAACTGAAAGGATTCTACGGAAATCTCCTCTCGTATTGTTTGGTCATTCCTTTCCTGATTTTTATAAACGTGCGGACTTCGCCGGACTACCACTGGTTTTGGTGGCCGATGTTCGGTTGGGGGCTTGGTTTGAGTTTAAACGCAGTCAAAGTGTTTGGAATTAGCAGCAACTGGGAAGAAAAACAGATCCAGAAAATTTTAGATAAAGAAAATTCAAAATAATGGAAAATTTAACCAAGCAAGAAATAGATTATTCTATCGCCAAAGAACGAGTCAGTCAACTCAAAAAATTCTATGTAAGTTTTACTGTTTTTGCCATTGTGTTGGCGATCCATAGTTTTAGGAATTATTATTTAACAGGAGAAATTACATTTTTAAGTTTTAATAAATTTTCGGGTATTTTTTGGATTTGGGGACTTATTTTAGCGATTCGGGCAGTGAAGATATTCCTCTTTAATTCAAGCTGGGAGAAGAAAATGATGGACAAACAATTTAATAGATAATACCATGGAAAATTATAACGAAAACGACCTTCGGTATATCAGAGCGAAAGAACGTGTGAAAAAGATTAAGGGATTTTATATCCACGCTACTGTTTTTGTATTGGTGAATTTATTTATCATCGCCGGCAACAGGCAGTCTGGTGAAACGCTTACTGATATGGATAATTACTGGACAGCGATCATCTGGGGAATCGTCCTCGCCGCTCATGGAATCACGGTTTTTCTTCCCAATATCTTTCTCGGCAAAGATTGGGAAGAAAAAAAAATTAAAGAATTAATGGATCAATTCAAATAGCATGAATACAATAATAAATATCATTATGGTTCTGTGGGGGCTTTCAGAAATTTATCTTCTCCTGAGAATGAGATCAGGAAGTGCTGATGCAAAAGGGAAAGACCAAAAGTCGCTTTCACGTTTATGGCTGGTCATCGGTTTCAGTATTTTTTTCGGGATTTTTGTTGCTAAGGCAACGGGTTTTCCTTTTTATCAAAGGGAAGGAATACAGTTGGTCGGTGTGGTTTTTCTTTTCCTGGGCGTTGTATTTAGGTTAATGGTCATTAATAATTTGGGGAAATATTTCACGGTAGATGTCACGATCAGAGAAGACCATCAGTTAATAACCAACGGCTTTTATAAATATGTGAGGCATCCTTCGTATTTTTTTCCCTGCTCACTTTTGTGGGTTTGGCGATCGTTTTAAACAATTATATTTCTGCAGTTATTCTGGTGGTTCCTGTATTTCTAATGTTTCTCTACCGGATAAAAATCGAAGAAAGGGTTTTGACAGAACGGTTTGGGAAAGAGTATACCGATTATATGAAGAAAACTAAAAAACTTATTCCTTTTATTTATTAATTTTAAAATATGATAAAAACCGTCATCATTGAAGATGAAAAACCTGCTGCCCGAAAACTTGAAAGATTAATCAGTTTATTCACTGATTTAGAATTAGTTGCAACGCTTAATTCTGTGGAAGAAGGTTTGGATTGGTTTCAGAATAATCAACATCCGGATTTGATATTTTCAGACATTGTTTTAGGCGACGGATTATCTTTTGATATTTTTGAAAGAGTTCCCACCAGAAGTTTTATGATTTACACAACGGCTTTTGACCAATATACTCTGAAAGCTTTCAAGCTGAATTCCATTGATTACCTTTTGAAACCGATTATGGAAGAAGATCTGGAAAAAGCCATCAATAAATTTAAAAGTTTCCTACCATCAGAATCGTCTAATAATTCATTGGAAATCAAATCTTTAATTAAAGAAGAGAAACAGAAATTATCCCGTGTTTTAGTCAAGATCGGTTATAATTTAAAGATTGTTCAAACCGATGAGGTTTCCTGTTTTTACAGCGAAAACAAAATCGTTTACCTTCAGACCAAAGAGAGAACTTATCCCACCGATTTTACTTTAGATGAGTTACAGGAAGTTTTGGAGGAAAAGAAATTTTTCAGAGTAAACCGACAGTTCATCATCAATTCCAATTTCATTAAAAATATTCATATTTCGCCTTATTATAAAGTGGAAATGGAGTTTCAGCCGGAAGAAGAAATCACGGTGAGCCGCGATCGGGTAAAGGATTTTAAAGATTGGTTGTCTAATTAGAGTGGGGGAATATGAAGGAGTTTTATTTTTTAAATAATTTTTAAGCCTCAGAAAAACACGTAAACTGTCGCTCTATTAAAGATTTAAAAAAAAAGCAGTTTTTAAAAAAACTGCTTTTTTAATTTTAAAAATTAAAACTCGGCGGTCTACCAAATGTTGCCGAAGTTATAGCTGTAAAGTTGAAGGATTTAATGAGCTTTAGTTCCTAGTTTATTATTGGACACATTGATTTTAACTTTTTTTTTAAAGTTAAGAATTATTAATAATATTGAGGATAAGAGAAAAATTGCAAAAGGAATTACAAAACCTATATTAAAATTAGAAAATCTATCAATTCCATCCAGGTATATAGAGCAAAAAAATAAAGATATAATGCAAAAAACAACAGTATATCGATCTAAATAACTTCTACTTCTGTATAAAAGGATTAAATTTCCTAATGTAAAAACAGAAAGTAATCCGCCTTGCCAAAAAATGTTATTGAAATTTTGAAAACTAATAATATCATGTAAAAACTGATAAAGATATACCACTATAATTCCAAAATTGATTGATGTATGCATCTGCATTCCTTCAATTAGTAAGAATGAAATTATGCAAATTATTTTAAGAAATTTCATAGACGCAGATTTTAAGGACAGTTTCTTTGGGTTTGGGCAGCATTGCTATTGGAACTTTGAGCCATGTTTTCTATCAAACTAGCGACAGTATTAGGAGTGTCAATTCCGCTAGTATCACAATTAACTCCCGCAATCATTAAGGCATATGTTGCGAAGTCACTACAGTTATTTAATAATAACTGATAATCACTTTCTGAAAATGCAATAGTAATACCAATAATTTGCTGGAGCTGTGTTGGGGTAATTGTGCCTGCGTTCCAAGCATAGGTGTATGGATGACCGCTATCATTATTAAATACACTAGGTCCAGTGTAATTATATGGTGCGCCAAGCTTAGGATAAAATCCAAATGTCATTGTATTATTTCCTTGGGAAATTGAAATAAATGCATGGCCTACTCCATTATTAGTTATAAACATTTTTTAAGCATATACGGTCAAAGTTGCAGATTGGTTAATATTCAAACAACTCAGAAATTTCTTAATGTCAGCAATAGGATTTTTAGGAGGAGGTGGTGTAAGTAAAGATTCAAATTCGGGATCAAAACCACCGCCACCGTCACCACAAATTTCGGGATGACAAATCTCCATTTGATCTGGATTTCCGGAACCGGGAAAACCCGTCCCATCGTTTATATAGTCACAACTTGTCATACTATATGAAATATCTTGACAATCGCCATATCCAGGAGGACATCCTACAGTAAATGTCATAGTTTTACAATTGATTGCAATAATTCTTGAATTTTCACCTGCTAAATTACCCGATTCTTTAAAACTTGTAATGTTATAAAAGATTAATTTTTCCAAAAAAGATATTAATTTTTTGTCTTTCCTTTCAATGAAGAAAATCTTATTGTCCTTTAAAATAGCATGCATCGTTGATACGACATTATTTTCTTTTAATATGGGTATAATTACAGAGTGATGTTCCTTATTTTCTAATGAAATTGCATAGTCCCAATAAAGCTTTCCATATTTTGTTTCGAAATAAGAAAGGTCTGTGTTGCTTAAAAATGTTTTCTGTATAATCTTAATTAAGGTAGTATCTGTCTTAAACGGTAATTTTTTTTGGTATTCTTTAGTGGTTAAATTTTTAGCAGTTAAATTTACTGTAGTTGTAGTTTTTTGAGTTTCAGTTTCTTGTCTACACGAATTAGTTAATAAAATAAATATACTTACAATAATAATGGATGGAATGAGATTTTTTTTCATATAAATTATTTTTTAGTTTATGTATCACTATTTTTTAATATTCTTACTGATTTTTTTGTTGTAAATAACTGATAGTTATTAAGTTATGAAATCATCTTGTATAAATCGAATTTAGTAATTATTTTTGAGTTCTTTTTACCATTCGCATCTTTTTCATTGTTATTTGGAATTATTCTGATTGGGATGTTTAGTATAGTAGGGCTTTCATATAATGTCACTTCTTTAGAAAAAATCTAAATAAATAGTCTAATAATAACACAAGATCAGCGAATTCACGAAAACTGTGGTTATCTTTGTAAAAAAATAAGCATGTCCACACTGATATCCGACTTAGGAATTATTCATCCACTTCAAAAAGCCTTAACCGATTTAGAAATAACGGTTGCGACTGATATTCAGGATCAGGTTATTCCGGTGATTCTTGGTCAGAATGAAGATTTGGTTGCACTGGCAAAAACCGGAACAGGTAAAACTGCCGCTTTCGGACTGCCGCTGATACAGTTGGTCGATGTTGATAATAAGAATATTCAAACGGTTATTTTATCGCCTACCAGAGAACTGAGCCAGCAGATTTTTAATAATCTTAAAGATTTTGCCAAATATATTCCTGAGGTTTCAATCGTCTTGCTGACAGGAGGAAATACGGTGAAATCACAAATAGAAGAGTTGAAATCTCCGACGCATATCATCGTGGCAACCCCGGGCCGTTTTTTAGATCTGTTGGAAAAAGGAGCACTGGACATTAAATCCCTGAAAAACTTGGTTTTGGACGAAGCTGATGAAATGTTTCAGGCTTTAAAAGATGATTTGATGCCGATTTTGAAAGCGATGCCTAAAAACCGCCGCACTTATTTATTCAGTGCGACAATGCCAGGTGAACTGAAAGATATCGTTCATAATTATATGTCGAAAAATGCGGTTTCCATTAACTCTGAAATGGCGACCGTCGGACATCAAGGTATTGATCACCAGTATATTGTCGTAGAGCCGATTGAGAAATTAGATGTGCTTTTACACTTTTTAAACTCGCAGGAAGGAGGCAGAGGAATTATTTTCTGTAAAACCAAAGCAGCCGTTAATAAACTGGCGAAAAATCTTGCGATCCGTAAAATCTCCTCTGGCGCTTTGCACGGAAGTTTAACGCAGGGAATCCGGGACCGTATTATGGATCAGTTCCGCGAAGGATATATCGATATTTTGGTGGCTACCGATTTGGTCGCAAGAGGTATCGATGTCAAAGAATTAGCCTATGTGGTGAATTATCATTTGCCGGACACGCATGAAGCTTATGTGCACCGCAGCGGAAGAACGGGCAGAGCAGGAGCAAACGGACTTTCGATGACGATTATTCAGCAGGAGGAAGTGAAAGAAATTGCCGGTTTTGAACAAGAATTGGGTATTAAATTCAAAGAGATAAAAAAAGCCGATGCCGAAGCGATCGAATGGAACAATACTTTGGTTTGGGCGAAAAAAGTCTTCAAAACAAAACCCAACCGCGAGATTCCTGATGAGGTAAGACAGCAGGTTAAAACCATTTTTCATCATTTGACAAAAGAAGAATTGATGGATAAAGTGCTTTCAAATTATCTGGCAGAAAACAATTAAAAAATCAGCAGAAATCGGCTGATTTAAGCCGGTAATTTCATTGAGGATTTGTGCGGGGGCTCGAAATTTGTAAACTTTCTACAATCTATAAATAAACGAATTTGAAAATCCTGCACTAAGCTTACTAAGCGATTACACCGCTTCCCACCAATTCATCGTCCAGATACCACGCTGCAAACTGCCCCTCTGCAATGGCAGATTGTGGGTGTTCAAATTCAATATAAAATCCATCTTCAAACTGGTAAAGCGTCGCTTCTTCCAAAGGCTGTCGGTACCGGATTCTGGCCTGTACTTTCATGGATTCTCCATTTTGCAAACGCAGATCGTCACGAACCCAGTGAACTTCAGAGTTTTCGATTTTTAAAGCTTTGCGGAATAATCCCGGGAAATTTTTCCCTTCGCCCACAAAAATCGTGTTGGTTTCCATATCGCGGGAAATGATGAAACAGGATTCCACATGGCCGCCGATGCCCAGACCTTTGCTTTGCCCGATCGTGAAATAATGTGCACCCTGGTGTTTGCCAATCACTTTTCCGTCTGATTTTTCGTATTTTATTTTCTTGGAAAGAAACTGTAATTCCGCTAATTTTGATGAAAATGCGGGTGTTTCTTGATGAAAATCACCGAAATTTTTAAAAATTTCTACAATTTCACCTTGTTTTGGTTCCAGTTGCTGTTGTAGAAATATGGGTAAACTCACTTTTCCGATGAAGCACAATCCTTGTGAATCTTTCTTATCTGCCGTCACCAAACCCATTTCTCTGGCGATTTCCCGGACTTCAGGTTTCGTCAATCCACCGATCGGAAACAGCGATTTCGACAGCTGATCCTGACTCAATTGACACAGGAAATACGACTGATCCTTGTTGTTATCTGCTCCGGCTAAAAGATGAAAAATCTCCTTGCCGTTTTCATCAAAGGTAGAGTTCACCTGTGCGTAATGTCCCGTTGCAACTTTCTCAGCACCAAGCGATAAGGCTGTTTTCATGAACACATCAAACTTCACTTCTCGGTTACACAGAACATCGGGATTCGGCGTTCGGCCCATTTTGTATTCATCGAACATATAATCCACGATTTTCTCCTTATACAGTTCGCTCATATCGATGACCTGATAAGGAATCCCAAGTTTTTGCGCCACCATCAGAGCATCATTACTGTCCTCAATCCACGGACATTCATCTTCCAAAGTGACTGAAGCGTCATTCCAGTTCCGCATAAAAAGCGCCACCACTTCATGACCTTGTTTTTGCAACAGATAGGCTGCAACACTCGAATCTACACCTCCGGAAAGGCCAACTACAATTTTCATATTTTAAGGAAATAAATTTTTGATGATAGGCATCAAAAGTTTTGCAAATTTACGACAATAATTACACAATTTCTCAGGAGCTACAAGACTCGTAATCGTTCGGGAAGCCCGTCCCGCTGTCCGCTGTATCTTTATCTTTTCTAACGAAAAAGATAAAGGATGCCGCTTCCATCGGGGCTAAGAGAAAGTCTTTTCATTATTTTGAAATTTTCAAGGGATCAATTCTTCACCAACAAAGTAATTATAGAAATTTTCGATTGTAAAAAAAGACTTATTTTTGATTATTAATTCTTTAAAATTGTTCAATGAAAAAACTCCTTCTTCTTTCGCTGTTGTCCGTCGCCTTTTCCGTAAAGGCGCAAATAGGATCAACTAAAAATTTCGGTGAACACGATTCCAAATGGACTTTCGGCGGTTCGGCGGGATTAGGCGGAAGTTTTGGCAGCAATAATGGTGGAACATCTGTATATATTTCTCCCAGAATCGGGTATATGCTTACCGAAAGTTTAGAAACGGGTCTCGCTTCTAACTTTACCTGGACTAACGCGAAATATTATTCGTCCAGCACCGTCGGTGTCGGTCCTTTTGTGAATTACTACATTGGCAGAAATTTCTTTTTAAGCGGAATGTTTCAGGAATATTTTTTCAACCAGAAAAATAAACTGACAAATGTGAAATATTCGGGTGACGAAGCTGCCCTTTACCTTGGTGGCGGCTATATGCAGAAAATTGGCGACCGCGCCTATATGCAGATTGGCGGGATGTATAACGTTTTATACAAAGAAGACAAATCCGTTTTCGGAAGCGGATTTATTCCAAGTATCGGAGTTGTTTTCGGCTTGTAGTTATAAATAATCTGAGATACTCCGTAGATGCTTCATGGATGCTTCATGGATACTTCATGGATAGTTCATGAGGAGTTCATGACAAGGATTCTACCAAAAAAGAGATGAAATGTATATTTTGAAAAATTCACAGAAGATATTTTGAAAAATAAAATAACTATTTTTAAATGATACTTGAATGTTTTTACAACCTCTGAGCAGATTTTAAAAATGAAATAAATCTGCATAATCTGTTAAATCAGCGGGCGCATATTTAATATTTCTATCCGTATGTTCTCGTACAAATCACTAAAAACAAAACTTCCCGGAAAATCATTTCCCGGGAAGTTTTTATTACAATAAGTTTAATTTATTTCTTCAAAGTCTTAAAGCCCATTTCATAAAGTGCAAAACTCAAAATATCAGCGTTTTCGCCAATAACCTGTTCTGTACTTCTTCCTGCGCCGTGTCCCGCATTGGTTTCGATTCTCACCAAAACAGGATTACTGCACGATTGTTTTTCCTGCAATTCCGCACCGAATTTAAACGAGTGTGCCGGCACAACGCGGTCATCGTGATCGCTTGTGATAATCATGGTTGACGGGTAGCAAACTCCTTTTTTAACCTGATGAACCGGTGAATAAGATTTTAAATAATCGAACATTTCTTTGCTGTCTTCGGCAGTTCCGTAATCGTAACTCCAGCCCGCTCCAGCTGTAAATTTGTTATAACGCAACATGTCCAGTACACCAACACCAGGGAAAGCTACTTTCGCCAGATCAGGTCTCATGGTCATGGTGGCACCAACGAGAAGTCCACCGTTTGAACGGCCGGAAAGTGCCATGTGATCTTTGGAAGTATATCCGTTTTTCTGCAAATATTCGCCGGCTGCGATGAAATCTTCGAATACATTTTTCTTCTGCATTTTCGTTCCTGCATCGTGCCATTTTTTGCCGTACTCGCCGCCACCACGGATATTCGGAACCGCGTAAATTCCGCCGTTTTCCATCCAGATCGCATTCACTACCGAGAAGGAAGGTTGCAAACTGATGTTGAATCCGCCGTAAGAATAAAGAATGGTCGGATTTTTTCCGTCGCGTTTCAATCCTTTTTTATAATTGATCATCATCGGAATTTTCGTTCCGTCTTTTGAAGTATAAAATATTTGTTCTGAAATGTAATCTTCCGGGTTAAATTTCACCTTTGGTTTTTGATAAACTTCAGATTTTCCGCTATCCGCATTGAATTTGTAAATGGTTGGCGGCGTAATATAGTTGGTGAAAGAAAAATACAGATCTTTCTCTTTTTCTTTTCCGCTGAAACCTCCTGCTGTTCCGATTCCTGGTAAGTCGATGGTGCGGATTAATTTACCGTTGTAATCAAATTGCTTCACCGAAGTTACCGCATCCAGCATATATTTTGCGAAGATAAATCCTCCGCCTGTTGAAACGCTGAGCACGTTTTGGGTTTCAGGAATCACATCAGTCCAAACGGTCGGCTGATTGATGTTGAATTTCACCAAACGCATATTCGGTGCATTTTTATCGGTCAAGGCGTAAATGAAATCGCCTTTCGAATCGACCACATTGGTATTAAAATCATAGCCCTTCTGAACAGGAATAAAATCGGTTTTATTTTTTAAGTCTTTAATATACAGTTCATTGCCGTTTGTTGCTTCAGATGCTCTTAAAAATTCAAAGCGTTCATCATCAGAAACCCCAACGCTCATATAGCGCCTTTTGAAATTTTCGCCGCCGATAATTAATTGATCGGCACTTTGTTTCGTTCCTAATTGATGGAAATAAACTTTGTGCGTATCGGTTTTAGCAGAGAGTTCACTCCCTTTCGGTTTGTCGTAACTTGAATAAAAGAAACCTTCATCGCCCCGCCAGGAAGCTCCGGAAAATTTAACATCAATAATCGTTTCATCAATCTTTTCTTTAGTTAAAGCATTGATAATGATTATTTTATTCCAGTCACTTCCGCCTTCGGAAATAGAGTAGGCAACCAGATTTCCTTTTTTATTAAAGGAAACGCCTGCTAAAGAAGTGGTTCCTTTTTCCGAGAATTTATTAGGATCCAGAAAAACTTCGGTCTTGCCGTTTTTATCAGTCCGGTACAAAATGGATTGCGCTTGAAGTCCGTCATTTTTATAAAAATAAGTAAAATCTCCTTCTTTAAACGGTGCGCCGATTTTCTCATAATTCCAGATATCTTTCAGCTGTGCACGGATCTCTTCACGGAAAGGAATTTTTGCCAGATAATCATTTGTAAAAGCGACTTCTCTCTGAACCCAGTCTTTGGTATCTTCGGCGCGGTCATCTTCTAACCAGCGGTATGGATCCTGGACTTTGGTCCCGAAATATTCATCGGTATGTTCTACTTTTTTCGTTTCCGGATAGTTCAAATTTTTGGTCATTTTCTGCGGTGCGCAAGAGGCAATCATTAATCCAGCTGCACCAAGAGCCAATGTTTTTACATTCATATATTAAGAATTTTCTCAAAAATAAGATTTTTTACCGGAAGAAAAAAAACAGGAAACACGAAAAACCTATATCCGATGCTCATTTTGGCAATGAAAAGCCTGTTTTTTTATTACCTGTTTAATCTTTAATCCTTTTTGGTTTTTAATACACAAATGTATTTTTATAGACAGGAATCCCCAATAAATAGCTGCGAAATAAAAGGCTCGTTTAGTGATTGTTAAACTTTTTTAATATTCGTGCCCCCAACTTTAACAAACTTTAAAACAATTCATGATCTGAAAGGAATACAATTTGCTTAATTTTATACTCATAATTAAAGATATGCGAAAAGAAACAGGAATTATATTAGCGGGAAGTGTAGGCGTTCTTATTGGCCTTACCTTATTTGGTGTCAGAAAATTTTTATTAAAAAAAAGTAAAGAATATGATGAATATTATGCAGATTTTCATCGCCATTTTGAACGTAAAAACAAAGACGAAGCAAACGACGGTGTTGAGTTTTTAGCCGTACGGTAAGTTATTTAAAAGTGTAAAAAATTCTGTTTTCATTGAAAGCAGAATTTTTTTATGCCTGTTTTTGAAGTCCTTCCATAACATTTCTGATAAATAATTTCGTGCTTAGAATTATTTTGCCACTAATGCACGAATTGAATGAGAACATTTTATTAGGAATGAAAATCTGTATATTTGACTGAGTTTTTGTTATAATCCAGACAGAAAAATTCGTGCATTTGTGGCATGGATATGTGCCACTAATGCACGAATTCAATTAACTCAAAGAGAATACCTCTTTTTTATGAATGAATATCTACATATTTGACTGAATTTTTTTTTTTAATCCAGGAGAAAAAATTAGTGCATTTGTGGCATGGATAAGTGCCAGTAATGCACGAATTCAATTAACTCAAAGAGAATACCTCTTTTTTTATGAATGAACATCTACATATTTGACTGAATTTTTTTTAATCCAGGAGAAAAATTAGTGCATTTGTGGCATGGATAAGTGCCACTAATGCACGAATTCAATTAACTCAAAGAGAATACCTCTTTTTTTATGAATGAACATCTACATATTTGACTGAATTTTTTTTTAATCCAGGAGAAAAATTAGTGCATTTGTGGCATGGATAAGTGCCACTAATGCACGAATTCAATTAACTCAAAGAGAATACCTCTTTTTTTATGAATGAATATCTACATATTTGACTGAATTTTTTTTTTAATCCAGGAGAAAAAATTAGTGCATTTGTGGCTTTTGTCATGCATAAAGACTTTGTCGCGATAATTTGCCGTCCCTAATTCCGTTAAAAATAAACTTTTTAGTTACTTTTACTCAAATTTTTAATTCATGGTTTTAAGCAGAATTTGGAGCGCGTTTATTATTGTCGCCATCATTGTCGGAAGTATAAAATATTTTTTTTCCGATTCCTACAAAGCGATTTATAACGATATGGTCGTTGGTAAAAGTGGCGATACCGTGCAGATAGCCACTCATAATATCGATGAATTAAGTCCTGAAATTAAAAATGCCTTATTGCTGAAACCCGTTTTTGAACAAAATAGAATTCATTATAAAACGGATTCTGCAAAATCAAAAGTTGCCGTTTATCGTGTTCAGCAAACTGATGGCGTTATCGGAACTTCTGAAACTGCGGTGAAAATCTGTTTGGGTTTAATCGGGATTATGACGCTCTTCATGGGATTCATGAGTATTGCCGAAAAAGCTGGTGGAATCAATCTGCTGTCCCGAATGATTCAGCCTTTTTTCTCCAAATTATTTCCGGAAATTCCGAAAAACCATCCGTCTTTTGGGCACATGTTACTGAATTTTTCGGCCAACCTTTTGGGTTTAGATAATGCCGCAACACCTTTTGGCCTGAAGGCGATGGAAAGTTTACAAACCTTAAACCCCGACAAAGACAACGCAAGTAATTCCCAAATTATGTTTCTCTGTCTGCATGCCGGCGGATTAACTTTAATTCCGGTTTCTATTATTGCAATCCGTGCTTCGATGGGCTCTCATACGCCAACCGACATTTTTCTGCCTTGTATGATAGCGACATTTGCGGCAACTTTGGCAGCGATGATTGTGGTTTCTATTTATCAGAAAATCAATTTGTTACAGCCGATTGTCATTGCGTATGTTGGTGGAATTTCTGCAATTATCGGCTTATTGGTTGTTTATTTGGTGAGTTTAAGCAAAGAAGGACTCGATAATTTCAGCATGCTGTTGAGCAACGGAATTATTCTTCTCATTTTCTTCGCGATCGTTTTGGGTGCACTTTACAAAAAGATAGATGTTTTCGATGCTTTTATTGATGGCGCTAAAGAAGGATTCTGGACTTGTGTGAAAATCATTCCTTATCTGGTCGGAATGCTCATCGCAATTTCTTTGTTAAGAACTTCCGGCGTTTTCGATGTTTTAATTGATGGAATGAAATGGGTCGCACAAGTTGTCGGTTTTGACACAAGATTTGTGGATGGTTTGCCGACTGCTTTAATTAAACCGCTTTCAGGTTCGGGAGCGCGCGGAATGATGGTCGACACGATGCAGACTTTCGGCGCAGACAGTTTTCAGGGAAGATTAGCCGCGGTTTTACAGGGAAGTTCAGATACCACTTTTTATGTAATTGCCATTTATTTCGGTGCCGTAGGAATTAAAAACACTCGTTATACCGTTACAGCAATGCTTTTGGCAGATTTGGTGGGGATTATCACTTCGGTTATTTTGGCGTATATTTTCTTTGCATAATCGGGTGCAAGATTCAGGATGCAAGGTACAGGGAAAGAGGTTATATATTTAAAAATTTGAGATATGAGTTACCATAAACTTGACATTTATAACCTTTCTTTTGAGTTGTTTATCGAAACCCATCGACTCTCTTTTCAACTGCCAAAATATGAATTATATGAACTCGGAAGTCAGTTAAGACGTTCATCAGATTCTGTTAATTCTAATATTGTCGAAGGTTATGGAAGACGAATGTATAAAGCCGACTACATTAGATTTCTTGTATTTTCGCATAGCAGTTGTGATGAAACCACCAATCATATATTAAAGATTATTCGTCTATATCCTGATATTACAGAATTTAATGAGATACTTGAAAAATATAAACTTTTAGGAGGAAAACTCCATAATTATATAGAATACGTCAAAAATAATTGGCGCGCATAACCCTGAACCATGCAACCTGAAACTTGCACCAAAATAAATAAATATGATCCACGACAAAGACTACATCATCAGAATAGTAAAACAGTTTTCAGAATTCCTTTCTAAAATGATTTTGGGAGGAAGCAACGGCGACCTTTTAGAACTTCAAAGGATTTTTGATACCAATATGAACGATACGTTTAAAATGGATTTTGAAACATTGGCTTCAAAATCTGCTGACGAAATTGTTCAGTTAATCAATGACAAAGACAAAAGCCATCATATTCCATATTTTGAATTGTTGGGAAACCTATTCTACTTTAAAAATAAAGAAAATCCGAATCCCGATTTTGCGGCAAAAGCCATCGTTTTCTACGAAAAATATTTACAGACCAGCGGTGTTTTTTCGATGCCGGTTGTAAGTAGAATCGGGGAGTTGAAAAAAGGATAAAACGGAATGGAAGAATTATATGAGCTTCTTGCTGAAAAAAAGAAAACCTTACAGAAATTCCAGAAAAAGCTGACCGTTTTAGGCTGGATCAGAGTGGCAGTATTTCTTTCTATTGCTTATTTTTTATTAAAATATTTCATTTTTGAAAGTGGTTTGCAAAGTCATTTGTATTTGGGGATTTTCTTCACGGTTTTATTTTTCATTTTGGGATATTTCCTTTTAAAGGTAAAACAGCAACTGCAATTTTATAAAGATTATCTTCATATTGGAAATCAGATCATCACCAAAACAGAATTCGATACAGGTCTTGCTTTTGAGGAAAATATTGACAATCATCCTTATGCCAAAGATCTGGATATTCTGGGCAAAAACTCGCTCTTCAGTTCTATTAACTACTGCCAAACGGTTTTAGGTAAAAATAAACTCAAAGATTTTCTTTTAAATTTAAGTTTAGAAAAAGCAAAAATAGTCGCTAAGCAAAAATCAATCACCGAACTTTCTCAAAAGACTGAATGGTACATTCATTTTCTCACTTTAGCGAAATCGCTGGATATCAATGGTGAAATCAATCATCCTGAACCTAAAGAACCTGTTTTTAAAAATGCCGTTTTAGCAAAAATTGCGGTCGTTGTAATTCCTGTTTTAACTTTCGGTGTTTTGCTTTCTTTGGCTTTCATCAGTATTCCCTCTTTATATCTGACTTTAATTTTCGCGGGTATTTTTGCCTGTTCCCGAGTTATTTTAATGTTTTATGGTAAAAAAATCGAATCCATTTCCGGGACTTTATCTTTTAATTCTGAACAGTATGAGCAGTTTTTAGCGGTATTTTCTCACATCGAAAAAGAACAGTTCAAAGAAGAACTGAATCAAAAGCTGCAGAAGAAATTTGTTTCGGGGAAAAGCAAATCGTCGCGCAAAGAAATCGAAAAACTGGCGCGTCTCCTTAGAAATTACGAAAACGGACAAAGTAATATCGGCGTCATTCTGAATAATTTCTTCCTTTGGAAACTGAACTTTGCCCTGAAAATTGAAAATCAGATTAAAAATATTGAACAGGATTTACCGCAATGGTTTGATGCTTTTTCAGAGTTTGAAGCGTTGATTTCTTTGGGAATTTTCAAATTTAAAAATCCGGAATATCAATATCCGAAAATTTCTGATTCCGGCGAAAAGTTGAGCGCAGAAAAAATAATTCATCCTCTTTTATATCAGCCAGAAGTGGTTTCCAATGATTTTCAGATCTCTCAAAATACAGAAATCTCAATCATTACCGGTGCAAATATGACGGGAAAATCTACGTTTCTGCGAACGGTGGGAATTAATTTAGTGCTGGCAATGAACGGTTGTCCCGTTGCTGCAAGAGAATTTCGATTTATTCCGATGAAACTTTTTACGTCGATGCGAACGAGTGACTCTTTAAACGATGGAACTTCTTATTTTAATGCAGAGATTCTTCGTCTCCGAAGTCTGGTCGAAAATTTAGAGAAAGGAATCCCGCAGTTCATTATTTTAGATGAGATTTTAAAAGGCACCAATTCCCAGGATAAACTCACTGGTTCCGAATTATTCTTGGAAAAATTAATGAAAAGCAAAACCCTTTTTTCCTGCCTCATTGCCACCCACGATTTGGAACTCACCAAAATCGAACAGAAATTTCCTGCTGAGATTAAAAACTATTGTTTTGAATTAGAGCAAAAAAATGGGGAATTGGAAACCGATTATAAACTTCGAAACGGCGTTACCAAAAGCATGAATGCGATTTATCTGATGAAGAAATTCGGGATTATTGAGTAACGTTATTTAAATTTTAACTTATAAGTTGTGACTTATATATTTAAAATAAAAGTAACCGGAAGTTTTAAGATTTTAATGCTGAGTTTAATTTAAATAAGTGCTAAAGTAATTTGTAACAAATCACCAAAAATTCCGTCTTATTCTCTAAAATGATCAATGAAGAAATCTGCTGTTTTTTTTCTGAGTTTGCTGTCCGCTTTTGTGTTTTCTCAAAAAGTATGGACGTTGCAGGAATGTGTGAATTACGCTGTAGAAAACAATTTACAAGTTATTCAGAACACTTATAACAAGAAACTTCAGGATAATTCTTTACAAATTGCCAAACGGCAATATTTGCCGGGAGTTTCCGGAACCATCAACAATAATGTCAGTTTCGGACAGGGTATTGATGTTTTTGGAACCACCAACCGGAATGATAATTTTAGCAATAGAGCGAGCGTTGGCGCCGATATTTTGATTTATAATAATGGCAGATTAGAAAAGAATATCAGAAAAACTGAGTTTGATGTTGAGGCCAGCAAATTTGATATCGAAAAGATCAAAAATGATATTTCACTTCAAATTGCACAGCAATATCTTTCCATCTTACTGAACCGGGAAATTACCAAAATTTCGGAAAGTGCTCTGGATAATGCAGACAAACTCTACAAAAGAGCAAAGATCACTACGGAAGTCGGCACCACGCCACAAACGATTTTGGCAGAAGCGGAAGCGGCTCTGGCCCGGGAAAAACAAAATGTAAAAACCGCACAGATCAACACGGAGCGGAGTTTGTTTGCGTTAGCGATGCTTTTGCAACTTCCTGATTATAAAAATTTCGATATTCAGAATGTCAATATTCAAAGTGAGATCGAGGCTCCATTATTTTCCGCTGACCAAATTATTGAAAAGGCATTTGAAAATCAGCCTCAAATAAAATCCGCAGAAGTAAGAATAAAATCCGCAGAAGCACAAACCGAAATTACAGAAACTGCTTTTTGGCCGACGGTAACCGCAAGCGCAGGAATTGGAACTTCCTATTTTAATTCTCTTGTGACCAATTATGCCGGGCGTGATATCAACGGAAACCCGATTAAAGAAAGTGGTTTTTTCAAACAGTACAAAGATAATTTCGGACAACAGCTCGGCCTTTCTGCCAACATTCCTATTTTCAATAAAGGGATTACCCGATTAAATGTTGAGCAATCGAAAATTAATGAAGATATTGCAAAAAATGCTTTGCTTCAACAAAAGCAGCAGGTTTTACAGAATGTGCAGCAAGCCCAGTTTGACGCAGAAAGTAATTACCAGGCCTATCTCGCAGCTTCACAAGCCGTGAAAAGCGCGAAGCTTGCACTGGATTTTGCAGAGAAAAGCTATAACGCCGGAAAAACGACGATTTACGACTTAAACATTGCCCGGAATAATTACGCAAATGCCCAGGGAAGTGTCGAGCAATCGAAGTTTAATTATCTGTTTAGTTTAAAACTGTTGAACTTCTATGCCGGAATTCCTTTATCTTTATAGAAATTTTTGGAGAAATTCTTAATCCTTTAAAAAAGTGGGAAAAAAGAATTTCTTACTTTTAAACGGAAGATAAAAAATGTCGATTTCGCTTTTAGAAAAATATTTACCGGACCAATGTTTACCGCATCTCAAGAAATGGTTTGGCGGTTATCCCATCCATATCAAAATCACCAGAGGTAGAAATTCCAAACTGGGCGATTATCGCAAAATGCCGGACAAATCGCATCAGATCACCATCAATTCAACCTTACAGCCGCAGCTTTTTTTCTTTGTTCTGACTCATGAGCTGGCGCACTTATTAGCATTCGAAAATTTCGGTCACCGGATTTCACCACACGGAGCGGAGTGGAAACATACCTTCAGAACAATGCTTTTAGAAAGTATTTCGGTGTATGCTGAAGATTTAAAACCCATTATTTTTAAATTTTTAAAGTCTCCCAAAGCCAATTTTATGTCGAGTCCGGATCTGGTAAGATAC
Source organism: Chryseobacterium salivictor (assembly GCF_004359195.1). Classification (NCBI taxonomy): domain Bacteria; kingdom Pseudomonadati; phylum Bacteroidota; class Flavobacteriia; order Flavobacteriales; family Weeksellaceae; genus Chryseobacterium; species Chryseobacterium salivictor. The sequence continues at coordinate 1,027,750 of NZ_CP037954.1, forward strand.
TTCCACATCGAGGATTATGAAGATGAAACTTCGTATATTGAAGATCTGGATGTAAAAGACCGGTTCATTTACAGAAAGCAGATTTATATCATTGAAGAAAAACGTAAAAAAAACTATCTTTGTACACAGCTCGATACCGATAAAAAATATATTTTTAAACCTTTGGCACGAGTAGAAAAAATAAGTTAAATATGTCTATGTCAAATAATTACTGTGTGATAATGGCAGGAGGAATCGGAAGTCGGTTCTGGCCAATGAGCACTCAAAAATACCCAAAACAGTTTCAGGATATTTTAGGAACAGGCCGAACGATGATTCAGCAAACCTACGATAGAATTAAAAAAATTGTACCAGTTGAAAACATCTATGTTATCACCAATAAGGAATATATCTCGCTCACGGCCGAACAATTGCCCGAAATTAATCCGGAAAATATTGTAGGTGAACCGATGATGAAAAATACGGCAGCCTGTAATATTTATATGGCCAAAAAGATCGCCGATAAAGACGCAGATGCCAATATCATTGTGCTTCCCGCAGATCATTTAATTTTAAAGGAAGAGACTTTTCTGCAAAAAGTAGAACTCGCTTTTAGTTTGGCAGAGGAAAATGATTATCTGATCACTTTGGGAATTAACCCAACACGTCCTGATACCGGTTACGGCTACATTCAGTTCGTTGAAAACAACAATTCTGACTATTTTAAAGTTAAAACCTTTACCGAAAAACCCGATTTGGAAATTGCCAAAACCTTTCTGGAAAGCGGTGACTTCCTGTGGAATGCCGGGATTTTTGTCTGGAATGTAAAATCGATTCTTTCTGCGTTTGACCGTTATTTGCCGGAAATGACCCAGAATTTTGAAAGCTGCGAGTACAATTCGAAAGATGAAGAGCGGTGTATTGACTTGATTTATCCTAAAGTAAATAAAGTTTCGATTGACAACGGGATTTTGGAAAAAGCAAAAAACGTGTACGTTATTCCTGCAGATCTGGGTTGGAGCGATTTAGGAACCTGGACTTCAATTTATGAAAATGCCGAAAAAGGGGAGCATGAAAACTCGGTCAATACGAAACATGTGGTCACCTACAACTCAAAAGGGAATTTAATTAAGTTGAAAAATGTGAATAAAGCCGTTGTGATCGATGGATTAGAAAATTTCATTGTGGTGGATACCGAAAAAGCACTTTTAATTTGCCCGAGAGAAAATGACCAGCTCATCAAAGATTATGTGCATGACCTGAAAACATTGAAAAAAGGTGAGAAATTTATGTAAAAAAAGGTCATAAAAAAAAATTCCTTTCATTGAGTTGAAAGGAATTTTTTTTATACCAAATCGATAATCCTTTGAATATTAATTTCTTCTAAACAGGCCCAGTCGCCGCGATAACATTCTTTATCACCAAAAACAGAGCAAGGTCGGCAGGTTAAATCCTTGACCTGAACGATGTCGTTTTCACTTTGTCCGTAGCCTAAAAATCCGGCGTAAGGATGGGTAGATCCCCAAACGGAAATGCATCGGGTTCCCACCAGACTTGCCAAATGCATATTGGCAGAATCCATCGAAATCATTACTTCCAGTTCTGCGATTTTTTGTAATTCTTCTTTTAAATTCAGTTTTCCTGCTAAATTTTCGGTATTGGGGATTTGCCGTTGCCAGTCGCCGAGAACGGTGATTTCATTTTTGCCGCCGCCAAAAAAATAGACTTTATGGTTTTGTGCCAGGATTTTAACGACCTCAAAGGTTTTTTCTAAAGGAAGCATTTTTCCTTTGTGCTGCGCGAAAGGTGCAATTCCGATTCCTTTTTTGGTGATGTTTTTCTGTGGATATTGATGAGAAAGTTCGAGGTTGAAATTCATCGCACGGAAGACATCTGCGTACCGTTCGCTGGTCGGTTTTAGCTTTTTTTTATCCAGATTCCAGACATCTGTAAGGGCTTCCTTTTCCTCTTTTCCTTTGTTGATTTTAAAGACTTTGAACCCATTTTTAATAAAAAATAAATCGAGGGTCTTTGTTCGGATCACATCGTGTAAATCAGCAATATAATCGGGTCTGTATTCTTTTAATAAAGTTCTGCCTAATTTTCGCAGCCCCCAGAAACCTTTGTAATCGTCGACATCAATTCCCCTGAAAATAAGATTAGGAATGCCTTCAAATAAATCTTTGAAGTTATCCCGGGAAACCATGACCACCTGTACATCGGGATTCTGCTGAAGAAACTCGGTGAAAACGGGAACGGTCATCGCGACGTCTCCGAAAGCGGAAAAACGATATGCTAATATTCTGATCAAGACTTTAATTGAAAGGCGACTGCGTAAAACTTAATTTGCTTGGTCATTGCCATCAAACCATTGGCTCGTGACGGCGAAAGGAACTCCTGCAATCCGATTTCTTCAATGAATTTAAAATCAGAATCTAAAATTTCCTGGGTTGTATGACCGCTGTAAATAGAGACTAAAAGTGAGATGATTCCTTTGGGTAAAATCCCGTCAGAATCAGCATTGAAGTATAGTTTTCCCTCTTTGAATTCTGCATCAATCCATACTTTTGACTGGCAGCCTTTAATTAAATTGTCATCGGTTTTCCGGTCTTCAGGTAATCCTTTCAGTTCTTTCCCAAGATCGATAATGTATTCGTATTTCTGTTCCCAATCTTCCATAAATGCGAATGCATCTACGGTTTCCTGCTGTTTTTCTTTGATGGTCATTGCTCAGTTCAATTTGTGCAAAGATAAGAAATTCGGTGTTAGAAATTTTCTTCAACAACCTGTTTGAATAAGGCGAGGATTTTGGGTTCTTCCTTTTCCCAGCACAGCTCCTGTGAAGCTCTTTCCAATTCAGGCTGATAGAATTCGCGTCCTTTTGCAATAACTGTTTTTATTTTTTCTGCAAGATTAAGCGGATCGTGATTTTCAACAATTTCTCCCACTTTAAACTGGTTGTAAACCCGCATCATTTCAGGGAAATTGATTAAAACCAAGGGAACCCTTGCCTGAATACAGTCTGAAACCTTATTAGGTAAGGAATAAAGATAGCTGACACCACCGTTTTCTTCAATGCTTAAAGCGACATCCGCCGTTTTCGTTAGTTTTCTAAGTTCTGTTGGAATTAACTTTCCTAAAAACACAACTTTGTTTTCCAATCCTTCTTTTTTTACAAGCGCCTCGTATTCCGTTCTTTTGGGGCCGTCGCCGGCAATTTTAAAAATAACATTGTCTAAATGTCTGGTGGCTAAAATGGCTTGAGAAATTCCCCTCGACTGGTTAATAATTCCTTGATAGAGCAGGATTTTTGGATTATTTTTCGGTATATCAATTGGCTCTGAAATTCGCCTTGGGATATTTCTTACAACCACAGGATTTACGCCATATTGATCAGCGAACCATTCTGCGTAGCTGTAACTTTCCGTCATCATATATTTGATGTTGGGCACCAGTTTTTGTTCTAAAAATCTCCATATTTTTTGCGAAATTTTACCTTGGATGGCAGGCATTTCAGTAAAGATTTCATGACTGTCAAATAGAAGTGGGATATTTAATTTTTTAGAAATGAGTGTATTGGGCAACAGCGCATCCAAATCATTCGCAAGGAGGATGGTGTTTTTATCGGCATTCTTTTTAAGTTCTTTATAAAGTTTCCAGTTGAATTCTGCGTAGGCAGTTTTTAACGAAGATGAAAAATGTTTTATCCGAAGGAATTTATAAGGACGGTGCATTGCTCCCGCGCCTCCCCAATCATTTCCTATTAAAAGTACTTCATATCCATTTTTATGCAAAGTTTCGCACACCTTTTCAATTCTTTGGTCGGTATACAAACTGCTAAATGCTGAAACAATAACTTTCATAATGCGTATTTACGATTTTTTCACCAGATGATAAACCTGAATACCGCAAAGCACAGCGTTGGGAATAATAATCGGCCAAAGATAATTGCTGTAAATACCATATAACACAAACAGGACACAACCGATAAGATTGATAATTCTGATTTTCTTGATGTCCTTCAGCGCAAAACTCAAAACGATGAAAAAAGATGCAGCGTAACCGATGTAGTTGGTAATTTCGGGAGTCATAGTATTCTTTTTTGAGAGACAAACGTAATGATTTTCACTGAAATAAGAAAATCATTTCTGCCATTTAGTCTTGAATTGATTTTGGTAAAGAATTTGTAACTTACATAGAGAATTTAAAGATTTTTATCTATCTTCAATTAACAGACGAGAAACAATAATATGGATAGTCAATTTTCAAACGGTTTGAATCAAGTTTTCAAACACAGTAAAGACGAAGCAAGACGCTTGCACAGCGAGTTTCTTAATACAGAGCATTTCATCTTAGGAATGATTAAAACAGACAACTCTGCCAAGGAGATCATGCATAATTTGGGAGCCGATTTAACCCAAATCAAAAGAAAAATCGAAACCATGGCCGTGGCCAGTTTAAACCCATTTTCTGCAGAAAGTGAAAAGATATCTTTTACCAAAATGGCTGACCAAGCCGTGAAAAGGTCGGAATTGGAATGCAGACAGTACCAAAGTTCAGAAGTGAATACCGTTCATTTGTTACTCGGTATTCTTTATAAATCAGAGGATCCTACGACCAGTATTTTAAGTTCGTACGATATCGATTATGAAAGAGTAACCAAGGAATATCAGACGATGTTGAAAAACTCAGGACAAAGTCCTAAAATGAGTGCATACGATGATGACGAAGAACGGGAGGAATTCGGACAAATGAGAAGACCTACCGGCAATATTGGCACCGGTAAAAGCAAAACACCCACTTTGGACAACTTCGGAAGAGATCTTACCACGCTTGCCCGGGAAGGAAAACTGGATCCGGTAATCGGTCGTGAAAAAGAAATCGAAAGGGTTTCACAGATTTTATCCAGAAGGAAAAAGAATAACCCTCTTTTAATCGGGGAGCCTGGTGTTGGTAAATCGGCAATAGCAGAAGGTTTAGCTTTACGGATTCAACAGAAAAAAGTTTCCCGGGTTCTTTATGGAAAACGCGTGATTACTTTAGATCTGGCAAGTTTAGTGGCTGGAACAAAATACCGTGGTCAGTTCGAAGAGAGAATGAAAGCCATCATGACCGAACTGGAAAAAAACCGCGATGTCATTTTGTTCATCGATGAATTGCACACGATTGTTGGAGCAGGAAGTTCAACCGGAAGTTTAGATGCTTCCAATATGTTTAAACCTGCGCTCGCAAGGGGCGAAATTCAATGTATTGGTGCCACGACTCTTGACGAATACCGACAGTATATCGAGAAAGACGGTGCTTTAGAAAGACGTTTTCAAAAGGTAATGGTAGAGCCAACTACCGTGGAGGAAACCGTACAGATTTTAAATCAAATTAAAGACAAATACGAAGACCACCACAATGTGACTTATACCGATGAGGCGATTCTGGCTTGTGTGAATTTAACCGCACGGTATATTACCGACCGGTTTTTGCCGGATAAAGCGATCGATGCAATGGATGAAGCAGGTTCCAGAGTGTATATTAAAAATATGAAAGTTCCTACCGAAATCATCGAACACGAAAAAAGCATCGAAGAAATTAAGGAACTGAAACAGGCAGCAGTTAAAAAGCAGGATTACCTTGAAGCACGAAAACTAAAAGATGAAGAAGAGCGCTTGCAGATGGAACTAAATGCAGCGCAGGAACAGTGGGATAAAGATGTCAAAGAGAAAAAAGAAATCGTAGACGAGGAAAGTGTCGCGGAAGTGGTTTCTATGATGAGTGGAATTCCGGTAACCAAAGTCGGTAAAAACGAACTCGATAAACTGGCACAGATGGAAACGATACTTAGCGGAAAAGTAATTGGACAGGCGGATGCGGTGAAAAAAGTGGTGAAAGCCATCCAAAGAAACAGAGCCGGTCTGAAAGATCCAAACCGTCCGATCGGAACTTTCATTTTTCTGGGAACAACCGGTGTTGGTAAAACAGAACTTGCAAAAGTAATGGCTCGTGAACTCTTTGACTCTGATGAAGCTTTAATCAGAATCGACATGAGTGAATACATGGAAAAATTCGCGGTTTCCCGCTTGGTCGGTGCGCCTCCGGGATATGTGGGTTATGAAGAAGGCGGCCAGCTGACCGAAGCGGTTCGCAGAAAACCTTATGCGGTGGTGCTTTTAGATGAAATTGAAAAAGCCCATCCCGATGTATTCAATATCTTGCTGCAGATTTTAGATGAAGGTTTTGTAACCGATTCTTTAGGCAGAAAAATAGACTTTAGAAATACAATCATCATTTTAACCTCTAATATTGGAACCAGAGATTTAAAAGATTTCGGCGACGGAGTCGGTTTTGGCACCAATGCGAAGAAATCAAATACCGATGCAAGAGCCAGAAGTACCATTGAAAATGCCCTGAAGAAAGCTTTTGCTCCTGAATTCTTAAATAGAATTGACGACATCGTGATCTTTAATAACCTAGAAAAAGAAGATATTTCTAAAATTATCGATCTGGAATTGGCTAAACTCTACAGCCGTCTCGAAAAATTAAACTACAAAGTTGAACTGACAGACGATGCTAAAGAATTTATCGCTGAAAAAGGTTGGGACAAAGACTTTGGAGCCAGACCTCTGAAACGTGCCATCCAGAAATATATCGAAGATCTTTTGGCAGAAATGTTGGTGAACAAACTGCTGACCGAAGGCGGAACGGTAGTCTTGAAACTGAATGAAGCCAAAGACGGTTTAGAAGGTGAGCCTGTTAAAACTAAAGCAACGGCAAAATAACTTTTCAATTAACCTATAAAAAAAACCGTCCTGTCAGTATGTTGACAGGACGGTTTTTTATTTTAATAAAAGCAGGATGTTTTATTTAATTTCTATACATCCAACTCTGCCACCTGCATTTCCGGTGGGCTGGGTATGGAAATCATCTTCACCTGCATGAATGATAATTGATTTTCCGATAATATTTTTGGAGTCATCCTTACACCCCAAACACCAGTTGTCGGTTTTGAAAACCAGTCTCGCAGTTCCATCTTTGTCGGCAACCAGATTCCCGATGTCGCCCATGTGAAATTCGCCATGTTCCCATTTTCCGTGTTTTTCTGCCGTGGGATTCCAATGTCCGCCTGCAGAACTTCCGTCAGCCGCCGAGCAGTCTCCTTTTTCATGAATATGTACGGCGTGGATCCCCGGAGTTAATTTGTAAACATTCAGGTCCATTTCGACATTTTTACCCGTTTGAGAAAATGCAGCCGTTCCCTGAGTGGCGGTTCCGCTTTTAGAATTGATGACATAAGACTTTGTGGTGGTGCAGGATACAGCAACAATTGCGCTGCATAGCAACATAGAAAATGAAGAGATTTTCATAATATTTATTTTGAGGTTAATGTAAATAATTGTTTTTGAATAAGCTAAAAGATAATTTAAAATACCATTCGGTTTACAAATTTAACCATTCGGTAGATTATATTTTCATCAAAAGCCATTCCGTAATAGATTTGCGGTATAAAATTCTCATCATGCAGCCTTTCATTATTTCTAAAGTTCTCCTTTTTGTGTTTTTTTTGGCAGGCATTTTTTCCAATGCACAGATTACGGTGTCGGGGAAAGTTAATTTCAAAAATAAAGGGATCAAAGATATTTCGGTCACTTTAAAAGATACTTACGACGGTGCAACAACTGACGAAAATGGAAACTATTCTTTTGAAACCACTGAAAAAGAAGCGCAGGTCTTGGTTTTTTCAAATTCTAAATTTGTCGAAGTTGAGAAACCAATTTTGATCGGAACGGAAAATCTTAGCGTTAATTCTGATCTTGAAGAACAGATTTCTGAAATTGATGCCGTAGTTATTTCTGCCGGTTCCATTGAAGCGAGTGATAAAAAAAGAGCGACGGCACTGTTAACTCCAATTGATATTTACACCACTGCGGGTGCAAACGGACAAATTTCTTCCGCTTTGGAAACGCTTCCCGGAGTTCAGAAAATCGGTGAGACCGAAGGATTATTTGTCCGCGGCGGAACCGGCGAGGAAACTAAATTTTTTATGGATGGAAATTTAGTCAACAATTTTTTCGGAAATTCAGTTCCCGGGATCAAAGCGATGGATCGGTTAAATACGTCTTTATTTAAAGGGAATGTATTTTCCAGCGGCGGATATTCTGCTGTTTACGGACAGGCATTATCTTCAGTTTTGGTCTTGGAAAGTATCGGTTTCCCGGAAAAGAATTCTGTAGAGTTAGGGATTTCGCCTCTATTTGTAACTGCGGGATTTCAAAATGTAAACGGAGAAAAATCGAAGTCTTTTGGTGTTTTTGGTTCGTATTCTAATCTGGGATTAATGACGAAATTAATTAAATTCAATAATGATTTTACCAAAGCTCCCGAAAGTTTTGGGACCAACTTTAACTTTAGATTAAAAAATAAAAAAGGAGGAATCCTGAAATATTACGGAAGTTTTGACACCAATACAATCGGATTGCAGACAGAAAGTTTAGAGCCGAATATCGATTTTGATCAGACTTTTTTAAAAGGGAAAAACACTTTTCATAACTTATCTTTCAGGCAGAAATGGGGCGAATATGTGATGAATTTAGGAAGTTCTTATACTTTTAATTCCAATTTTATTCACCTTAGCAATACGTATGAAAACGCAGAAATTAATCCAAATTCAATAGAGATTAAAGGAAATTATTTCAATGTGAAAGGCGTGGTAGAAAGAAAAATCAATCGGATTTCAGCGGTTAGAGGCGGTACTGAATTTAATCAGGCCCGCGAAATAACGGATATTGAAATATCGCCCGTTCCTTTTCAGTCCCATCATCAAATTACCTCTTTTTTTGCCGAAACAGATTTAGGTTTCAGCAACCATTTGTCAGCGAAAGTTGGTGTAAGAACTGAATATTCATCAGCAGTTAATCAATGGAATCTGTCGCCAAGATTGGCGATGGCGTACCGGATTTCAAAAAGCTGGACCAGTTCTCTGGCGTATGGAATTTTCTATCAAAACCCGGAACAGAAATATTTCGGAAACAATCCGTTGAATGATCAAAAAGCCGAACATTATATTTTGCAGGTTCAGAAATCGGAAGAGGGCAGAAGTTTTCGCCTGGAAGCTTTCTACAAAAATTACAGCGATTTAATTAAAACAAAAGTCCTGAATTATCGTCCCATCGCCATTAATAATAACGGAAATGGTTTTGCCAAAGGTTTCGAAATTTTCTGGCGGGATAAAAAGTCAATCAAAAATATCGACTACTGGATTTCATATTCTTATCTGGATTCCAGGCGTAATTTCCTGAATTATGACCAAAGTTTATTTCCCAATTTCGCGGCAAAACACACGCTTTCTGTCGTGGCTAAAAAATTTGTCACCGACTGGAAAACCGGTTTTAATCTTTCTTATTCTTACGCTTCCGGAAGACCGTTTTATAATTTTCGAACAGAAGAAAATGGAGAGTACTATTTGAACAGTCAAGGGAAATTAAAAGATTTTAATGCTTTGAATTTCAGTTTAAATTATCTGCCAAATCTGGGTAAAAAAGACTCCAAAGCATTTACAGTATTGGTATTGTCTGTGAACAATATTTTGGGACAAAAGAATATTTACGGCTACCAGTTTTCAAATGACGGCTTAAGAAGTAAACCGGTTTTACCGTCTGCCAGCACTTTTGTTTTTATCGGAGCTTTCATCAATTTTGGTATTGACAGAACGCAGGATGCAATAAATAACAATCTTTAATACGGTTCAGAAAAGAAAATTAACCCTTCGGAGAGAAAGAATTTCATCCGGCTTTTACCTCAATTACCTTTGACTTATCAAAACCATAATCATCAAAAATTTAAAACAATGAAAAAATTAGTATTAATAATGTTTGTCCTTTGCTCAGTAAGCATTTTTGCCCAAACGGCCTTTGAAAAAGTGATGACTGAAAAAATCGAAAAATTAGAACAGTCTAAAACGGCGGAAGATTTTACTGCGGTTTCAAATGATTTTGTAAGAATCGGTGATAAAGAAAAAACAGAGTGGCTGCCTTATTATTACGCTGCTCATGCCATGATTGAAAAAGGCAGAAGTTTAATGCGTGCCGGAAAACTTTCAGAACTGGACGCTGTTGCGGCAGAAGCACAAACTTCTTTAGACAAAGCATATTCACTGAGTAAAGATAATGCAGAAATCCTGATTTTACAGAAAATGATTCACGGTTTAAAAATGATGGTCGACCCGCAATCGAGATTTATGAGCGAAGGAATGTTGGGCGCAGATGCTTTAGGAAAGGCAGAAAAACTGGATTCCGGAAACCCCAGAATTACTTTATTGAAAGCAGAAGATACGTATTATACGCCGGAACAGTTTGGTGGCAGTAAAACAAAAGGTTTGGAATTATTTCAAAAATCGCTGGACCAGTTCAAAGTGTACCAGTCAAAATCAGCATTACATCCGACTTGGGGGAAAGGCGAAGCGGAATATTTCCTGGCGAGTAAACCTTAATTCAATTTAATTCGCCATAAAACCTCTGGAATTTCCAGAGGTTATTTTTGTTTGAAGCAAAAAATAAATCGCTATTTTTACCCGTTGAAAAAATGAGCGGAAATTTCTTTTAACATCGGACTTTCTCCGCAATTCATTTAATGAAAAATGACGCAGTTGCAATAATGAATAACTGCCAAAAACAGATTAGACCCTTTTATTAAAATGTCGGATATTATAAAACTTTTACCAGATCATGTTGCCAACCAAATCGCCGCCGGAGAAGTGGTGCAGCGGCCTGCTTCTATCGTAAAAGAATTAGTCGAAAATTCTATCGACGCTGGTGCCACAAAAATCGAACTGATTATTCGGGATGCCGGGCGTAACTTGATTCAGGTCGTAGATAACGGAAACGGCATGAGTGAAACTGATGCGAGGCTGGCGTTCGAAAGACACGCAACTTCAAAGATCAGTACCACCGAAGATATCTTTCGGATTTCAACCAAAGGCTTTCGTGGTGAAGCTTTGGCTTCGATTGCCGCGGTAGCAGAAGTGGAGTTGAAAACCAAAACGAAAGATGCCAAAATCGGTACCAATATTTATATTGAAGGCGGAGGATTCCAATTTCAGGAACCGATTCAAACAGCGGAAGGTTCCAATTTTTCAGTGAAGAATCTGTTCTATAATGTTCCGGCCAGAAGAAAATTTCTGAAAAACAACAATATTGAATTCCGTCATATTATTGACGAATTTCAAAGGGTTGCTTTGGCTCACGAAAATCTGGATTTCGAGCTTTTCCACAATGACGATATTGTTTTCAGATTGCGGAAAGGCAGTTTGTTGCAGAGAATTGTAGATGTTTTTGGCCGAAAATTACAGCCGCTTCTTATTCCTATTAAAGAAGATTTGGGCTGGATTCAACTCAACGGATTTGTCGCAAAACCGGAAGGCGCTAAAAAAAACAGGGGCGAACAGTTTTTCTTTGTTAATGGGAGATATTTCAGAAGTCCTTACTTTAATAAAGCCGTTCAGGAAGCATTCGAAGGCTTGCTTTTGCCGGGATATATTCCGACATTTTTCCTGTTTCTGGAATTGGATCCGCAGAAAGTGGATGTCAACATTCATCCTCAAAAAACGGAAGTTAAATTTGAAGATGATAATTTGATTTTCGCTTTGATCCGATCCACGATCAAGCGGTCTTTGGGCATCTATAATGTTTCGCCAAGTCTGGATTTTGAACGCGATTCAGGAATGGATGCTTTTTTAAACCAACCAAAAACCGGTGGAAGTTTTAAAGCACCTGAAATCGTGGTCGACCGTGATTACAATCCTTTCCGTGAAGAAACCGTTTCGCCGGGTGAAAAAGTGGCGATGGCTGAAATGTATCAGCAAAATATACAGGCAGAACCTTCGAAAATTAATTTATTTGAAGAAGAAGATTTCGATGAGGATTTAATGCGTCTTCCAAACGGATATTGGCTTTTTAATAAAAACGGAAAAACATTAATGCTCGACTTGGGCAGAATGCACCGCCTGATCGTGAGTGAAAGAAATGCAAAAAAGAAACGCAGTAATGAAAAACATACGCTTCTTTTTTCGCTCGAATACCACATGAATGAAACGGAGAAAAATAAGTTCCGCTCCATTAAAAAGTATCTACCGGAACTGGGTTTTGAAATGATTATTGCAAACGACAATGTGCTGCGGATCGATGCGGTGCCGCAAGGATTAAAAGAAACCCAGGTGATGAAATTCCTCGAAAATATTTTTGAAATATTAGAATACCGTACGGAAGAGGAATTTCTGGATTTTTATAACAGCCAATGGAATAAAATCCAGAGCAAATCGCGTTTTGATTTCTTATATAAAATGGATGCTGAACAGGTGATTAAAGATTTCACTGCATTGGGTTTTCCAGAATATTTACCATCGGGGAAAAGATGTTTTATCGAAGTCCCATTAGATGAATTAAAAAATAAATTTTAAATTATGTTTCCAAGACTCACGCCGATCACCAAAAACATCATCATCCTGAATGTCATATTTTATTTGGCTTCGAATTTCATTATGTTTCCAAAACTGTATGAAATGTTTTCGGTGTATTATATTGCTTCTCCTTATTTCAAGGTTTGGCAGGTCATCACGCACATGTTTATGCATGCACCGTTGGAAAGCGGGATGGGGATTACGCATATTCTTTTTAATATGTTGACATTAATGAGTTTCGGTCCGGTTCTGGAGCAGGTTGTTGGTGATAGAAAATATATCATTCTTTATTTTGCCAGCGGTATCGGAGCGTATGCTTTGAACTGTGGCTGGAATTATTTTGAACTCAGCCAGGGCGCAAATCCAGCGGATATTTATGCCATTCCTATGATGGGCGCCTCGGGTGCGATTTTCGGTGTTGTTGCTGCATTTTCGACCATGTTCCCGGATTCCAAATTATTCTTTATGTTTGTTCCTTTTGGGATTAAAGCCAAATATCTTTTACCCGCAATCATCGTGATTTCACTCTATTTAGGATTTAGTGGATCGATGGCAGGAGTTGCCCATTTTGCTCATATTGGTGGCGCCGTCGTCGGGTATCTTCTGGCAAAGAGATGGAAAGACAATCAGTACAGAATTAATTAAAACTGAACTGGTGAAAATATTCAGATCTGGTTTAGTTCTTATTCATCTCTTCACTATTGTCTCGCACAGCGGAACGGTATTGAACGATTACGTTTCTCCCAATGTATTTCCCTACTTAAATCTGCTTTCGCTAGCATTTCCGGTATTGATGATTTTGAATATCATCCTTTGTATTTTCTGGATAATTCTGTGGAAGAAACGGGCGTTGTTTTTTATCGCCATCACCTTAATGATGATTATGCCGATCCGAAGATGGGTGAACTGGACCGAAAAAGTTGCAGAAAAACCAAATCTTAAGATTGTGACCATGAACATTAAAGCCGGATCAATAGGCGGAAATAACAAAATAAATGAATATTTAGAAAAAACCGATGCAGATCTTATCTTTGGGCAGGAATATGGAGGTGAGTTTAACATTCCCACTTATCCTTACCGAACCGATAAATACGAGATTGTTGCTCTTAATTCAAAGACTGAAATCGTCAATCAGGGAAAATTAACCACCACCGGAAACGGCAACGCTTTTTTCGCAGATATCAAGTTTAAAGGTAAAATAATCAGGGTGGTCAATGTGTATCTGAATCCTTTTTCTTTTGATAAACAGATGGTAAAACCGGTAGAAGATCTGGAGAAAAATACAACTAAACTAAAAGGCATTATCAGAAAATTGGTGCCGACTTTTAAAATACATCAGCAGGAAATTGCGGATATCCGTAAAGCCATCGATGATTCTCCGTATCCGGTCATTCTTGCGGGCGATTTTAATTCGGTTCCTAATTCGTATGAATATTATACATTGGGCCGTGGTTTGAAAGATGCTTTTGTAGAAGTGGGAAGAGGAAGCTCAACCAGTTTTCATGATTATAAATTCCCGATCAGAATTGATTATATCTTTACTTCGAAAGAAATAAAACCCATCAGCTACCGCGTCGATCGGTCGGTTAAACTTTCGGACCATTTTCCGGTTATTGCTGAATTTAAAATTGATTAAAAATGAGAAGTACGTCCATTATAATTATTCTTTTACTCTTTATTTCCTGTGGAAAGGAAACTGCTAAACAAAAGGTGATTCCGCAGGAAACCAACTCTGTTCCGCCGTATGATACCATCGCCATCGATTCTTTCTCGCAGGGGGCGACATCTGTTGATATTGCAAGGAAGATTAAAATATCTTCGCTAAAATATCAGGATTCTTTAAAACAGATTAAAATGAAGAACGAAGAGGAGCAACTGCTGAAAACAGCGAAGGAAGAAAAGTTGAATGCTGAGAAAAAAGTGGCAGAAGCGATAAAGAAAACAGACCTTGGTAAATCTAAAGAAAAACCTCAGGTTACGCAGGAGACGGTTAATCCGTAATTTTGTTTTACATTTGAATTTCACTTAAATACATACATTATGAAAAATTATTTTTTAATTGCAGCAGTTCTTTCTTTAGGATTAATGAGCTGTAAAAAGTCAGAAACAAAAGTTGAAACCACAGAAAATCCTGACGGCACGGTAACTACTACAACGACAGAAAGTGAACATTCTACCACCGTTGATTCTGCAAAAATTAATGCGACCGTTGATCAGGCAAAGGAAAAACTGGATGAAGCCGGACATAAAATTGATGCTGCGGCAGACAAAGGCCTTCATCAACTGAAAAAAGCGGGTGAAGAGGTAAAAGACGCCGCAGCGAAAGGTGCTGAGAAAGTAGAAAAAGGCGCCGAAAAGGTAAAAGAAGATCTGAAGAAAAAATAGGAAAATCTGCTGTTGATTCAGCAGATTTTTTTTATTCATTCATCTTTAATAACGGCTCGATATATTCGCGGTCATTGCTCAGACGCGGGACTTTGTTCTGGCCGCCGAGTTTTCCTCTTTCAGACATCCAGTTGTAGAAAAGATGAGGTTTGGCAACGTGAATGATCGGTTTTTTCAACGTTATATTGTTATACCTTTTCGCTTCATAATCGGAGTTTACCGATTTTAAATGATTGTCGAAAACTTCGCTGAATCTTTCTAAATCAGCAGGCTGTTGGGTGAATTCGAAAATCCATTCGTGGGCGCCACTTTCGCCCTGCTGCATAAAAACCGGGGCACCGGTAAAATCAAGAATGGAGGAATCTGTTGCTTCACATGCTTTTGAAAGTGCCGTTTCTACATTGTCGATCATCAGTTCTTCCCCAAAAGCATTGATGTAATGTTTCGTTCTTCCGGAAACTTTGATCCTGTAAGGCTGCAATGAGGTGAACCGAACGGTATCGCCAATTAAATAGCGCCAAAGTCCGCTGTTCGTGGTAATAACCATCGCGTAATTTTTGCCGATTTCTACCTCCTCTAAAGGAATTGCCTGTAAGTTGTCCGGGTCGAACTGATCCATCGGAATAAATTCGTAGAAAATCCCGTAATCCAGCATGAGCAGCATTTCGTCACTTCCGTACTGATCCTGAATGGCAAAGAATCCTTCTGAAGCATTATAAATTTCGTAGTAATTAATGTCTTTTCCGATGATCTTTTTGTACTGTTCGCGGTAAGGTTTGAAACTGATTCCACCATGGAAAAAAACTTCCAGATTCGGCCATAATGCTGAAATGTTTTCTTTACCGGTTTCTTTTAAAATCCTTTGCAACAAAACCATCATCCAACTGGGCACGCCGGTTAAACTTCCGACTTCTTCATTGGTCACTTCAGAAACGATGGCGTTTAATTTGGTTTCCCATTCCGACATCAGCGACACCTTTTTGCTCGGTGTGGTCGTAATCTCTACCCAAAAAGGAAGATTGTCTATTAAAATGGCAGAAAGATCTCCGAATTTGGTGTTGAAGTTTTCGTAGAAATCCGCGCTTCCGCCTAAACGGAGATTTTTATTGGTAAAGAGTTGATTGTCGGGGTGATTGTTGGCGTAAATAGAGATGAGGTCTTTGCCTGCTTTCATGTGGCATAATTCTAAACTCTCATCGGTAATGGGAATGAATTTGCTTTTCGCATTGGTTGTTCCCGAAGATTTGGCGAAGTTTTTCACCAAACCCGGCCAGAAAACATCCTTTTTGCCTTGTCTTGCCTGCTCAATATACGGTTCGAAATCTTCGTAAGTAACGATGGGAACGTTGGCCGTAAAGTCCCGATACGTTGAAATGGAACTGAAGCCATGAATTTTTCCGTAATCGGTATTTTCGGCATAATACAACTGGGAGAAGAGCACTCCGTTTTGGGTTTCGATGGGATTATCCATGAATTTCTGAATCTGGTCAATCCGCTGCCGGATAAACCAATTAACCACGGTATTGAAAAGTGCTTTCGTCGCCATAACGACAAATATAATATATTTCTGCTAAATGATATTATGCAGAGAATGACAAAAAAAATCCGCTTTATTACAAGCGGATTTTTTTTTAACTAAAGGTTTAGTTTAGCAGTATTCCTGGTAGGCTCCCTGCAGGTTTGCAGCGATAGCTCCGGCAGGATTTCCTTCGATGTGGTGTCTTTCCAACATGTGAACCAGTTCGCCGTCTTTGAAAAGAGCAATACATGGAGAACTTGGCGGGAATGGTGCCAAAAACTTGCGCGCTTCGTCAACTGCTTCTTTGTCGTAACCTGCGAACACGGTGACAAGGTGGTCAGGTTTTTTATCTCCTGTAAGAGAGAAAACCGCGCCTGGTCTTGCTGCACCTGCTGCACAACCACAAACGGAGTTGATCATTAATAACGTTGTACCTTCTTTTTTAATCGCTTGATTTACTGCTTCAGCAGAGGTTAAGTCTTGGAACCCTTTATCGGTTAGCTCATGCTTCATTGGCATTACTAAATCTTCTGGATACATATTGTATTTTTTTTAAATTGTACTTTTATTTAGAACTGTTCTGATTTGCAAATTTAAGTATTATTAATCAGACTGCTTCAATTGTATTTTCATCAAAACCATTCCATCTTCTAAAGTACGACTTTTTGTCCGCAAAAAACCCGGAACAAAAATGCTCCGGGTTTAATCAAATCGATATGCAAAGGTTGAATATCCTAACTGATCCTTAAGAAAGTAATTTTTTAGCCATCTCGGAAATACTTTTTCCGTCGCTCTTTCCTGCAAGAGATTTACTTGCCGTTCCCATTACTTTTCCTAAATCTTTGGCGCTGGTGGCGCCGGTTTCTGCGATGATTTCTTTCATCGCTGCTTCCAGTTCATCGCTGGTCATTTGCTGCGGTAAGTACTTCTCAATGACTTTGCTTTGTGCTTCTTCAACTTCGGCAAGATCGCCTCTGTTTTGTGCCATAAACTGGTCATAAGAATCTTTGCGCTGCTTTATCATTCTTTGTAAAATTGCGATTTCCTGTTCGGCAGAAACTTCCGCTCCTTTTGCTTCTGTTTTCAACAACAGGATTTGGGATTTTACTGCACGCAAAGCATCCAGAGCAACTTTATCTTTTGCGCGCATCGCGTCTTTGATCGCGTCGCTGATGATGATTTCTAAACTCATATTTTTTATAGTGTAACAATGAAACAATATATCAATTTACCAATTGGTGACGCCTTTTGCAATTTGTCATATTGGTGAACCAGTACATTATTGCATTAAATTATTAATCTACGTCTTTATTTAAAAAACGGTTTTCTCTAACCTGCATTTTTCCGTCACTTTCGGTCAGGAAATTACTGATTTTTTGTGCCGAAGCATTTTCCTGTCCGATCGAAATGTTTTTTCTACGGAAAGCAGGGATGCTCTCAAAATCATTTTCCGGTTCGAAGTTCTGATATCTTGAATTAAATTCTTTCAGCTTATTTCTTCTTTCTAAAACTTTATCACTGTTTGTCGTTTTATTAATGAAAGTAAAATCTTCCTGAACTTCGAAAATCGTTTTCTCTGCTACTTTCTCTATTGGTTTTTCTTCCACCTTAGGTTCTGATCTTTGAACCGGTTCTTCCTTGATGATTGCTTTGGGTTGCGGTGTTTCAACTTTGGGCTCTTCAATCGGTTCGTTTACGAAAAAACTGAATTCCATTGGCTTTTCTTCGTCAAACGGATTTCGTCTTTCAACTGGTTTTTCCGGTTTTTTATCTTCAGTTTCAAAACTGAAAGAGTGGGAAACTGGCTCGTCGCTGAGATCATCATCGTATGTGAAAAGATCAAATTCCGGTATTTCCTGTTCCTGATGAAAGCCTGGTGATGCCACATGATTTTCCTCCACAAAACGATTGATTTCAGTTGGAGTTTCTTTTTCAATCACTCTGCTTTGCTCCACTGTTTTTACCTGAAATTCATTGGTAGGAAAATCATCTTCGTCATCTAAAATAAATAGATTTTTTGAAGACGGATAACCTGTGGGTGCCTGCTGATTTTCCTGGGTAGCTTTAAAAGCGGTTTCTCTTTTCTTCGCCGGTTCCATCGAATCTGCCAAAGTAAACTTTACCTTTTCCGTTACGCCTGATTTTTTTTGATGATCTTTGGAAAATCCTGTTGCAATAACCAGTACGCTGACAGCATCACCTAATTCTTCATCGGTTCCAACTCCGAAAATAATGTCTGCGGTATGGCCGGCTTCCTGCTGGATGTGGTCCATAATTACTCCGATTTCGTCCATGGTTACTTCTTCCGAGCCACTTCTGATGAGCAACAGTACATTTTTCGCTCCGGTAATTTTATTGTCATTTAATAATGGGGAGTCCAATGCTTTTTTCACGGCTTCTTCCGCTTTGTTTTCACCGGAGGCAACACCGTTTGACATTAGGGCCGTTCCGGAATTTGCCAACACCGATTTCGCATCACGGAAGTCGATATTTACATCGAAATATCCGGTAATAACTTCTGCCATTCCTTTTGCAGCGTTGGTTAACACTTCATCCGCTTTGGAGAATCCTGATTTAAAACCCAGATTACCAAACTGCTGACGTAATTTATCATTATTAATGACAATCAGTGAATCCACATTGTTTCTTAGTTTGTCCAAACCTAATTCTGCCTGATCCAGTCTTCTTTTTCCTTCAAAACTAAAAGGTACGGTAACGATTCCCACGGTAAGAATTCCCATGTCTTTGGCCACTTTTGCAATAACAGGAGCAGCGCCGGTACCGGTACCACCACCCATTCCGGCAGTGATGAAAACCATTTTGGTGTTTTGGCCCATAGCCGCTTTGATATCTTCGATACTTTCAATCGCAGCTTTTTCCCCAACTTCGGGGTCAGCTCCTGCGCCCAGTCCTTCGGTGATGGTTAATCCCAACTGCACTTTGTTTGCAACTGGATTATTATCTAAGGTTTGTGAATCGGTATTACAGATCACGAAATCTACACCATAGATTCCACGTTCGTACATGTGTTTCAGTGCATTGTTTCCGCCGCCGCCTACGCCGATTACTTTAATTATTGATGAATTTCCTTTTGGTAGATCAAATGAAAATCCCGGGGTGTTTATATTTTCCATAGTCTTGGTTTTTTAATTATTCAACTTCTTCAAAGAATTTTTTTACGCTTTCCATTATTTTTTGTCCGATAGTCAGTTTGTTCCGTCGTTTTTCTGCTGCCTGTTCCACAAAAGCCTCTTTAATAATAAATTCGTCCTGATTTAAGATTTCATCTGCGGTGAGCTTGGCGCTTGGTGTTGCTGTAACTTCAACTTTCTCTTCAACATTTTCGGGAGTAGTTTTCTTGTCGCGGATTTTGAGACTTTCCATTAACAGACCAATGGCAGTTGCATATTCCGGCCCTTTTAAATGTTGGCTTTTATCGTTGGTCACATATTCATTGGCAAAACCGATTCTGCTGTCGAAACCAGTGGTGTAATTGGCCAACTGTCTCAGGTGACGAAGATTAGAGCCGCCTCCGGTTAAAACGATACCCGCGATTAATTTTTTCTTTTGTTCAAACGCGCCATATGCTTTTAATTCTGTATTCACCATTTCCAAAATTTCTTCTACTCTGGCACTCACGATTTGTGCTAAAGTTTTTAATGAAATTTCTTTATCGGGTCTGCCGTGTAAGCCCGGGATGGTAACGAAAGTGGTATCTTTTTCTAACTCCGGAACTGCAGAACCGAAATTCACTTTCAGTTTTTCCGCATGTTTTTCAATAATAGAGCAGCCTTCTTTAATATCATCGGTAATAATCCCGCCGCCATAAGGAATGACGCAGGTGTGGCGAATAATATTGTCTTTGAAAATAGCGATATCCGTTGTCCCGCCACCGATATCTACGATCGCAACTCCGGCTTCTTTTTCTTCTTTGGTTAAAACAGCTTCTGACGATGCTAATGGTTCAAGAGTCAGTGCTTCCATTTCTAAACCTGCCTCACGAACGCATCTGGCGATATTCCTGATGCTTCCCATCTGACCGACTACTACATGGAAGTTCGCCTCAAGACGGGTTCCGTGCATTCCGACCGGTTCCTGGATTTCTCCCTGAGAATCGACTTTATATTCCTGAGGAAGTACATGAATGATTTCTTCACCAGGCAACATCACCAACTGTTTTACCTGGTCTTTTAATTTATCGATATCGTCATCCGTGATATATTGATCCGGGTTTTCCCGCATAATATAATCTGAATGCTGCAGCGAACGGATATGTTTGCCTGCAATCCCGACGGTTACTTTTTGAATCGGTACGCCAGAACTTGATTGGGCCTGCGCTACCGCTGCTTTGATGGACTGAATAGTTTGGGAGATATTGTTGACAATACCTTTGTGAACGCCTAAACTTTTTGCCGTTCCTACGCCGAGAACTTCAATTTTTCCGTGGGCGTTTCGTCGTCCGACAATGGCCACAATCTTGGTGGTACCGATGTCGAGGCCTACTGAATACTCGTGATTTTCCATTATATGTCGATTTGATTTTTTATCGTTCAAGGATTTGCATCCTCTGTTTTCTTATTTTTTAATCTTCAGATTGTCATTCCGTGACTTTCTGTTGTACTGTTCATTCTTGCCATTAATTAGAATTTGTTTTAGCTGCTGTTTTTTGAGCCTCGATTTTTTTCTGATTAATGACCGGCAAATTTGCCAGTTCCTTTTTGCCAACGGCAATTATGCTGTCATTTTCTTTAAACTTGGGATTCAGTGTTGTTACAATTTGGTTATCGTATTTCAAAGAAACTTTCGTGTATTTTTCTGGCTGCTGATGAATCAGATATTTTTCTACAAAAGCTTTAAATCCTTTTACCTTCAGATCTATTTTTTCTAAATCGCCAATTTCAACTTTGAAATTCCCTTCGCTGGTCAATAATTCATAATTTCCTTTCTTTTTAGAAATTCCGATGAAATATTTTCTGCTGAAATCATCACGGTTAATTTTTGCAATGAGTTCGGCGAGCTTTACATATTCCGACTGTTTTACATTTCCTGTAACCAACATACATGGGAACGAATAATTTTTTGAAATCGGGAATTCGACCCCTTTTTCATCGACATAAAAATCGCGGTCAGCTTTGGTCAGACGGAAAGCGGGCACCCGTTGCTTGATATCCAGATTCAAATTTCCATTCAGATTCAGGTAAACATTTGCGCTGTCAACCTCCGGGAGTTGGTTTAATTTTTTTTCTAAATCAGGAATATTAATGTCGCCGATTTTTTTTGTTGGATTCGATTTTTTCACCAATTCCTTGATGTCTTTTTCATCGATGAAATAAACCGGATCTTTGGTTGTTGTCAATTTTACGGTGACTTTTTCCATCGGTTTTCCGTTGAATCTTTTCAACGAAAAACTCAGCAGAAACCCAAACAGGATTACGGTAACAAAAATCTTTAATATTCTGAATTTGTTTTTCATTATTTATCTGAGAGCCATTCTACAATTCCGTCATACAAAGTGTCGATATTCCCGGCACCTACGGTTAACAATACGTCGAAGTCTTTTTCTTTTATTTTATTAAAGGCGTCGTCCAACGTGGAAACTTCCTTTTTGTCTGTTTTTACTTTTTCTAATAACCATTTTGAAGTGATGCCTTCAAAGTTTTCCTGTAATTCTCTTGCCGGATAGATATCGAGCAGGATTAATTCGTCAGCTTTATCTAAACTTTCTGCGAATCCATCAGCGAAATCTCTTGTTCTGCTGAAAAGATGCGGCTGAAAAACCACCAATAATTTCTTCTTCGGATAAAAAGTTTTAATAGAACCGATTACCGCATTTAATTCCGTTGGATGATGCGCATAATCGTCGATATAAATTTTTCCGCTTTCAAAATTATGTTTGGTGTAACGCCTTTTAATTCCTTTAAAACTGGCGATTCCTCTTTTCAAAGTTTCGAAATCAACACCGAAATTATTTAACAAAGCAATGGCGGCCGTTGCATTTTCAACATTGTGAATTCCCGGAATTTCCCAAACAAAATCATCAAATTCCTCAGTCGGAGTGTGGAAATCAAAATGTATTTTATCGCCGATTTCTCTGATGTTATCGGAGTAATAATCAGCTTCTTCATTCACGGCGTACGTTTTTGCGTCACGCCCAATCTGAATTCCTTTCCGGACAAAAAGTTGCTGCCCTTCCGGAATCAAATCTGCAAAATCCTGAAATCCTTTTTGAATGGTGGCATTGTCACCGTAAATATCCAAATGATCGGCATCTGTGGAAGTAATCACGGCCCAATCCGGAGAGAGCGTTAGGAAACTTCTGTCGTATTCATCGGCCTCAACAACGGAAATGTCTTTTCCATTAAAATGAAAATTAGATTTAAAATTTTCAGCAATTCCTCCTAAAAAGCACGAGAAAGGAAGATTTGCTTCTTCGCATAAATGAGCGACCAAAGAAGAGGTTGTCGTTTTTCCGTGGGTTCCTGCAATTGCGATGCAGTCGGTGTTTTCGGTAATCATTCCGAGGACTTTCGCTCTTTTTAAAACATCGAATTTTTGATCATTAAAATAAGTGAGAATATCCAGTTTTTTAATGGCCGGTGTAAAAATCACCAAAGTGTTTTCCGGGGTTAAATTTTTTACTTTATCATTAACAAGATCTTCGAACTCAATACCAATTCCTTCTTCCACCAAAGCTTTTGTCAGCTTGGTGTGCATTTTATCATAGCCCAAAACGTTTTTCCCTGAGGCGTTGAAATACCGCGCCAAGGCACTCATTCCGATGCCGCCGATTCCTACAAAGTAGAAGTTCTGATATGTTGTTAAAGCTTTCATTTTATGCTTTGATATTTAATGATGATAAAATTTCATCTACAATTCGTTCTGTGGCCAAAGGTTTTGCGAAGAATTTTAAATTTTCGCTCATCTCATTTCTTAGATTTTCGTTTTCACAGATTTCCATTAAAGTCGTCCAGAATTTTTCTTTCATTTCGGTATCTTTCACCATTCTTGCTGCATTTTTTTCAACTAAGGTCATCGCGTTTTTGGTTTGATGATCTTCTGCCGCAAAAGGAAACGGAACCAAAAGCACCGGTTTCTGTGCCATTGCCAATTCCGAAATTGCGATTGCACCGGCGCGCGAAACAATAACATCGGCTGCGGAATAGGCTAAAGCCATATCGGAAATAAATTCTTTCAACTGAATTTGAGGTGGATATGAAATTTTCGAATCTTCGTTCAAACTTTTGTAATCCAGTTTTCCGGTTTGCCAGATCAGCTGGAAATCTTTTTCTATTAATTTTTCTATATTCTGTTTCCAACCATTGTTCAAGGTTCTTGATCCTAAAGATCCACCCACTGAAAGAATGGTGAGTTTGTTTTTGTCTAACCCTAATTTCTCTTTCGCTACATCTTTCGTAATTAAATCGGTGATGATATTTTTCCGGACAGGATTTCCTAAAAAGAACGTTTTTGTTTTCGGGAAGAAATGATCCATATTCGGGTAAGCGGTGAAAACTGCTTTTGCTTTTTTCGCCAGAAACGTATTGGTTTTTCCGGGCAATGAATTTTGCTCCTGAACAAAAATCGGAACGTTTAAATTGCTTGCCATAAAAAGCGCAGGTCCGCTTGCGAATCCTCCGGTCCCGATGGCGAAATCCGGCTGGAATTCTTTAATTGCTTTTCTGGCTGTTGTAATACTCGAAAGCAGTTTAAATGGTAATCTTAAATTTTTCAATATGTTTCCACGGTCGAATCCTGCGATATTTAAACCGATAATTTTGAATCCGGCTTGTGGAACTTTTTCCATTTCCATTTTACCGTTGGCTCCGATGAACAAAAATTCTGCCTGCGGAAATCTCTTTTGGATTTCCTGTGCAATCGCAATCGCCGGGAAGATATGTCCTCCGGTTCCGCCGCCGCTCATTAGAATTTTTATTTTTCTGTTCATTTTTTTTTGATTTCCATAGGTTTTAACCTATGATTAATTAAACCGTTTCTTCGGGATTTTATGCAATGTCATTTATTTCTTCGATGCTTTGTTTTTTGCCCATTCCTTCTTCATCATAAACCTGAATTCTCGAACTTACATTTAAGATAATTCCTAATTGAATATAAGTTACCAGCATGGAAGTTCCACCATAACTTATTAGTGGCAGCGGTTGACCGGTAACCGGAATCAGATTGATGGCGACCGCAATATTCACGGTCAGCTGTATAAAAATCATGGTCCCGAGACTTAAGACCAGTAAACTCCCAAAGAAGGCCGGCATTTTACTGGCAATCATTACGATCCGGATAATCATGATGAGGTAAAGTGCAATTAAAACTGTTGCTCCTATAAAACCATATTCCTCCACAATAATGGCGAAAATAAAATCCGAGGCAGACTGAGGAAGCATTTGTTTCAAGGCGCTTTTACCAGGACCCATTCCGGTGATTCCACCATGAACGATTGCGGCTTTTGCCTGCATGACCTGATAATTTTTTGCTTTATCTGCTTCGTCTTCAATTTGATTTTCTTTTTTGGTAAAAGTTTCTACGCGGCTCATCCAGGTATGAACCCGGTTGCTTCCGATGAGGTCGGTCTTTAAAGCAAGAAACATGAAAATCCCAATCATTACTGATGAAAGACCTACGAATCCAAAGATGTATTTTTTATCTAACTGACCGATGAGCATTACAATTAATGAAACCATTAATATCATTAAAGCCGTCGACCCATTATCTTTTGCGACCAGACCAAAGACCAGTAAAACCGGGCCGAAGATGTAAAAGATGTTTTCAATCGGAAGACGTTCTCTTTTGATTTTCTTTGTTAAATACCTGCAGAGATAAATAATCAACATCAAATAAGCAAAAGAAGAAGGTTGGAAGGAAATGGGTGTTCCCGGGATTTTTAACCAGCGCGAGGCAGAAGCACCATCGATGGTTTGTCCGGAAAACATGGTTAAGCCTAAGAGAACAATGGTAAATACCAAAAGGTAACTGCTCAGTTTGCCGATATGTTCATATTTAAAATAGCCGACACCACGCATGATTGCAAGACCAAGCACTACGAAGAAAGAATGCTTGATGAGGTGCGAAGTGGTGGTTCCGCTGTTTACGATATATTCCAAATTAGAACTTGCAGAATAGACGGGGAATACCGAGAAGAACGAAATCAGTAAGATTACGCTCCACAGCACTTTGTCGCCTTTTAACAACTCGAATTTGTTTTCTCTTTCCTGCATTTTAATCTACGGTTAGTCGATGGCTTTTTTTAATACCTGATTTTTAAACTGATGTCCGCGGTCTTCATAATTATCGAATAAATCGAAACTTGCGCAGCATGGCGAAAGCAAAACAGTATCGCCTTTTTCAGCCAGTGATTTGGAGACTCTTACTGCTTCCTCCATACTTGAGGTGCTGTAAATAGATTCTTTTTTATCTTTGAAAAAATCGATGATTTTCTGATTATCAAGTCCCAGGCAGACAATTGCTTTTACTTTTCTTTTGACCAAATTTTCGATTTCGCTATAATCATTTCCTTTGTCAACACCGCCTACAATCCAGATGGTTGGCTGGTTCATGCTTTCCAAAGCGAAGTAAGTTGCATTCACGTTGGTGGCTTTGCTGTCATTAATAAAAGTAACTCCGTTAATTTGAGCAACCGGTTCCAGCCTGTGTTCAACTGCCTGAAAAGTCATCAATGAATTCCGAATGCTTTCATTGCTTATTTTCAATATTTTACTGGCGATTGAGGCGGCCAGACTGTTGGCGATATTATGATTTCCAACTAAAGAAAGTTCTGCAATTTTCATTGAAAACTCATCTTCGATCTTCACCACTATTTTATCATTATTAATAAAACCGCCCTCATTTAAATTGCCTTTTGTGGAAAACGGAATCTTCTTCGCTCGGATGGCCAGCTGTTCCAGAAGGTTCATGCTCATTTCATCATCTTTGTTATAGATAAAGAAATTGTCGTTCTCCTGATTTTCTGCAATTCTGAACTTTGCCAGCGCATAATCTTCATAATTGTAATTGTACTGATCAAGATGATCCTGACTTAAATTCAATAATAAAGAAATATAAGGCCGGAAACTTTGAATATCATCCAGCTGGAAAGAGCTCACTTCTAAGACATAGTAGTCGAAATTTTCGTCTGCGACCTGTCTTGCGAAGCTTTTTCCGATATTTCCGGCTAAACCCACTTTCAGATGATCATTCTTTAAAATATGATAGATCAACGAAGTCGTTGTTGTTTTTCCGTTACTTCCGGTAATGGCTATAATTTTGGCCTGGGTAAATTCAGCGGCAAATTCAATTTCAGAAGAGAGGCGAATTCCCTTTTGGTTGATTTTAAAAATAATATCAGCTTTCTTCGGGATTCCTGGAGATTTGATCACCCAGTCTGCTTCAAGAATTCTGGCTTCGTCGTGCTGTCCTTCTTCAAACTCTATTCCGGCTTCGATCAGCTGTTTTTTATAATCGTCTTTTATCGCACCTTTATCCGAAAGAAAAACATTCAAGCCTTTCTTCTTCGCTAAATAAGCTGCACCTACTCCGCTTTCTCCGCCACCTAAAACAACTATTTTCATATTCTGTTTTTTAATTTAACAGGAACAATTTCCTGTCTAAAATATCGGTCGTCCCTATGGAACAATCTTGTGTTATCTGACTTTTAAAGTGATTAAACAAATAATGGCAAACAAAACCCCGATGATGATCATTCGGTTGACGATTTTGCTTTCGTGATATCCTTCTTTTTGATAATGATGATGGAGAGGAGACATTTTGAACAGTCTGTTGTTTTGCGCGTACTCCAATCCGTATTTTCTTTTTCTGTATTTAAAGACTCCTACCTGCAGTACGACTGAAAGGTTTTCAATTAAGAAAATTCCGCACAGTACAGGAATCAATAATTCTTTTCTGAGAATAATTGCTAAAACGGCAATAACTCCGCCGAGCATTAAACTTCCGGTATCGCCCATGAATACTTGAGCCGGATAGGTGTTGTACCAGAAAAAACCGATAACAGCACCCACCAGAGCGAGGGCGAAAATGGTCGTCTCACCCATATTCGGCAGGAACATAATATTGAGATAATCCGCGAAAATAATATTCCCGGACAGGTAGGCAAAAAGTGAAAGGGTGAGCAAAATGACGACACTCGTGCCGGCCGCTAGACCATCGATTCCGTCGGCAATATTGGCGCCGTTGGAAACTGCGGTAACGATAAAAATTACAATTGGGATGAAAACAATCCAGGCCCATTCGTGTGCTTTTTCTGGAGTCATCCAAAATAAAAGACCGCTGTAATCGAACTCGTTATTTTTCACAAACGGAACAGTGGAAACGGTCGATTTTTCCGTTTTCATAAAGTTGGCTTCTACATTATTCCGGTTGACTTCTTTGGCGTCTGCATATTTTCTTTTCACCGTAATATCCGGATGAAAATACATGGTAACTCCTACAATTAAACCTAAACCAACCTGGCCGATCACCTTGAATTTACCGCTGAGCCCGTCTTTGTTTTTTTTGATTTTCTTTAAATAGTCGTCAATAAATCCGATCGCGCCCATCCAAACCACAGATACAATCAGTAAAACAATATAAATGTTCATAATTCTGGTAAAAAGTAAGACCGGAATTAAAGTCGCCAAAATGATAATCAAACCACCCATGGTGGGTGTGCCTTCTTTTTGCTTCTGACCTTCTAAACCTAGATCGCGTACCAATTCTCCCATCTGTTTATTTCGCAGATAGTTGATGATTTTTTTACCGAAAACCAATGCAATAAGCAGGGAAAACAAAACGGCCATTCCTGCACGGAAAGAGATGAATTTAAACATTCCCATTCCAGGAACGTGAATTCCGTGGCTGCTTAGATATTCGAAGAGGTAATATAACATAGCGGTTTATTTAATCTTTCAGTTGATAATTATTTAGACATGAGCCTTGCCAGCTCAATAATGGTTTCCTTATCATCAAAATGGTTTTTCACGCCATTGATTTCCTGATAAGTTTCGTGTCCTTTGCCGGCTACTACGACAATATCTTTCGGTTCTGCAAATTTAATTGCCATTTTAATCGCTTCTCTACGGTCAGGAATTGATGTGTATTTGCTGAAATTTTGAGGTTCTACGCCTGCTTCAATTTGTTTAATGATTTCTGCAGGATCTTCTGTTCTTGGATTATCGGAAGTGATGATGGCCAGCGTAGATTTTCTCGTTGCGATTTTTCCCATTTCAGGACGTTTCGCGTGATCTCTGTCTCCGCCACAACCAAATACGGTGATCAGCCTTTCGTTTTTTGTCCGGATATCGTTGATGGAATCCAATACATTTTCTAAAGCATCGGGAGTATGTGCATAATCGACAACGAAGAAAATTCCGCCGTCAGATTTTAAAGTTTCAAATCTGCCGTTCACTCTCTTTAATTGTGAAATAGCCGGTAAAATGTCATCTTCATGAAAACCGCATTCAATCGCAACTGCATACGCAAGAAGCAAATTGTAAGCGTTGAATTTCCCGGTCAAAGTGGTCCAGAATTCTTTTCCATTAAAGTTGAGAAGCATTCCATTAAAATCAATTTCTGTGATTTTTCCGTGGAAATCTGCCATGGTTTTCAAAGCGTAAGTTTTCTTTTTCGCTTTGGTGTTTTGCAACATTACGTTCCCGTTTTTATCATCAGCGTTGGTAATGGCAATGGCATCTGAACTCAATTCATCAAAAAATCTTTTTTTCGTTTTTAGATATTCTTCAAACGTTTTGTGATAATCAAGATGATCATGCGTTATATTCGTAAATCCTGCGATTTTAAAATGTAGACCTTCGGTTCTGTACTGATGGATTCCGTGCGAAGAAACTTCCATGATAGCATATTCACAGCCTTCTTCAACCGCTTTTGCCAGAATTTGGTTCAAACGGACCACATCCGGAGTGGTGTGCGTGGAAGGAATCATTTCGTCACCGATTCTGTATTCTACAGTAGAAATCAGCGCTGATTTAAAACCTAAAATTTTAAAAATATCAAATAAAAGGGTAGTGGTGGAAGTTTTTCCGTTCGTTCCTGTAATCCCGATGAGGTTCAGTTTCGAAGAAGGATTTCCGTAAAAATTAGAAGCAAGAAGACCCAAAGTTTTTGCGGCATCTTTTACTTTTATATAAGTAATTTCTGCTTTGATTTCAGTTGGAACATTTTCGCAGACAATTACAGCCGCTCCTTTTTCAACAGAAGAACTGATGAAATCATGGCCGTCAGATTCCGTTCCTTTGATCGCCACATAAAGGGAATCCTCAACTGCTTTCCGGCTGTCGAAAATTAATGCTGAAACTTCACGGTCTTGATTTCCGATGATTTCCAGAACCGGGATTCTGCTTAAGATTTCTTCTAATTTCATTTTATTTATATATGACAGGAATTTTTTCTATCCTCTGTTAATCGTCCTTTTCGGGAACGGTGTTATTTTAATTCTGCAACTGCAGATAAATTCTTTGGTTTTTGTTGATGACAGTTCCTTCCAGAGGAAACTGTTCTTTTATTTTTCCGACTCCTTTATAATCGACGCGGTAACCCTGGTTTTCTAATTGCGGAATAATATTTTTTCCGATTAAACCGGTTACGTTGGGCATTATTTTATTGGTTACCGCCACTTTTACCGGTTGCTCAATCATTTTGCTGAGATCCACTTTTTTATCTACCAACATTTCTTTCTCGATGTTTTGTGGTGTTTTCAGGAATGTTTTTCCGGCAATTTCTTTAAATACAGGTGCTGCAACTGTTGAACCATAAAAGCTTTTTGAATTGTCCGGCTCACTGATCATTACGTAACAGGTATATTTAGGATTGTCCGCCGGATAGAATCCTGCAAATGAGGCTCTGTATTTCATGGGACCCGGTTTCCAGTATTCAAATCTTGCGGTTCCGGTTTTTCCGGCCATTTTCAGGTTCGGTGTAAAAATACTTTTCGCTGTTCCTTTTTCCACCGCTTGCGTTAAAGCGCCTGTCATCATCCTGATTGCGTTTTCAGAAGCCATTTTATTTACCATTACCTTGGGTTTTGCTTCATAAAGGATTCTGCCGTCTTTTGCTATTTTTTCAATAAAAAGAGGTTCAAGCATTTTTCCTTTATTAGCAATACCATTGTAAAAAGTAGTTAACTGCAAAAGGTTAATGTTGGTAGCGTAGCCATAAGAAATCGACGCCAGTGTCGCAGCATTCCAGGTGGTGCTTTTCGGCGTTAAAATTCTTGGTTTTGTAATTCCCGGAAGTTCGATGTCCATTTTATCGAATAGTTTCCAGCGGCGCAGGTGATCTAAGAAAACCTGAGGTTTATCTGCATAATATTGCGTAATCAACTTTGCTGTTCCTACGTTGCTTGATTTTGCCAATACATCGGAAATCTCATAAATTCCTCCACCGTGACCATCAGAAATTCTTTGTTTAGCATAGGTCCAGACGCCGTTTCCAACATTCACGGTTGTTTTTTCATTGATGAATCCGTCATCCATAGCCGCCAATAGTGAAATTGTTTTGAAGGTAGATCCCGGTTCAATATTGTCTTTTATTGCATAGTTGTAAGCATCGACGTAAATTCCCGGTTCTGTCCGGCGAAGATTCACCATGGCTTTAATTTTTCCGGTGGCGACTTCCATGACCAAAACGGTACCGTGTTCCCCATCAAATTTCACCAGTTGTTTTTCCAAAGCGGAATGAACAATATCCTGAATCCGGATATCAATAGTGGTATAAACATCCTGACCATCGATGGGTTCATTCACTTTCCAGTAATCAATAGGTTTCCATTGGCTGGAGTTAACGCGCTGTTCGAGTCGCGTTCCGTCGGTTCCGGTCAGAAATTTAGAAAAAGCACCTTCCAGCCCGG
The DNA here is from genome assembly GCF_004359195.1 of Chryseobacterium salivictor. NCBI lineage: Bacteria > Pseudomonadati > Bacteroidota > Flavobacteriia > Flavobacteriales > Weeksellaceae > Chryseobacterium > Chryseobacterium salivictor. Next base: position 1,058,941 of record NZ_CP037954.1, read on the forward strand.
ATTTGGAAATGGCATTATCCATACCGATGGTTCCCGCTCCAATTTGTGTGGTTGCCAATTCCCGTTTGTAATTTCTGTCAACGATAAATCCGCCTCTGTTTTTACCTTTTTTGAAAATAGGAAACTGGCGAATGCGGTCGTAGTCATCAAAATCAAGTCCTTTAACCAAAGAATAATATTGATTTCTGGTTTTCTTCTGCTGGTCAAACCGGTCTCTGAAATAGCTTCTTGGTTTTCCGAACATTTTAGATAATGAGTCGGTCAAAGCTCCGATGTTGTTAGAATAAACCGTGTCTTTAATTATTTTAAAATCGATATAAACGTCATACCGCATAACGGTAGTGGCGAGGATTGAACCATCGGAAGCATATAGATTTCCACGGGCTGCTTTTAAAGTGGCTTCGCGATAATTTTTATTGATGTAGTCATCTTTAATTTCCTGAACATTAGTGTTTTGTAAAAACAGAATTCTTCCAAGAAACACCACAAACAAAATAAAGGCAAACCCCGCAAAAAGGTAGCCCCATCTCAATGTGTTTGAGCGTTTTTTTTCAAATTCATTTTGTACTGCCATCTAAACTGTCTATTTTTATCAGGATTTTATGGGGATGATTCTCTAAGGATAGCAAAGAATCCTGTACCATTTCTTTTCCTAATTCTGATTCTAATTTTACTTTAATGAGTCTGCTTTGGGCAAACGCGTTTCTCGATTTAAACTCTTCTGTCTGTTCTTTTAAAATATTAACATGTTCGATTTTCTTGCTCACTAAGTGATTGCTGTAAATCATAGACATCAATAAGAAGAACACCAACAAAAAATATCTGTAATGAATAGTGACTTCATCACGGTTCAAAAAATTCCCTTTTATAATATCAATAAAAGTGAGTTTTTTCTGTGGGCGGTTTGCTGGTCTTTTTGCCATGACTTGAGGTTGATTGAGTCGAGCTTCCTTTTTATTTTAATTTAATACCTGTTCTTAATTTTGCACTTCTCGACCGCGAGTTTTCCTTGATTTCTTCGCTATCCGGCACGACTGCTTTGGTCTGCAAAAGATCAAAAGTCTTGTCGTAATTTCCGTAGATGTCTCTGGCTGGTTCACCTTCGAACATTCCGTTTTTCAAAAATCTCTTGACCAGCCGGTCTTCCAGAGAATGGTAAGAAATGGCGACTAATCTGCCACCGGGTTTCAGCATTCTGTGCGCCTGAACCAGTAATTCTTTAATGACTTCCAGTTCCTGGTTGACTTCAATTCTGATGGCCTGGAAAATCTGGGCAAAAACTTTGTTCTGCTTAAACTGCGGAATATAACTGAAGAGTTTCTTCAAATCTTCGGTGGTTTCAATAGGTTTCAGTTTTCGGTGATTCACAATTTCCCGTGCTAACTTTCTGGATTCCCGAATTTCACCGTATTGGTATAAAATATCTGCGAGATGCTCTTCCTCATATTCATTAATGACTTTTTTAGCATCCAGAAGTTGCATCACATTCATTCTCATATCCAGCGGCGCATTGCTTCTGGTTGAAAAACCTCTTTCGGCTTCGTCGAACTGATGAGAAGAAACGCCGAAATCCGCGAGAACTCCATCCACTTTAGAAACACCGTACATCATCAAAGCATTTTCCAAAAACCTGAAATTTTGGTTAATAAGCGTAAACCGTGGATCGTCTATCGTATTTTTGAGGGCATCTAAGTCCTGGTCGAAAGCGTAAAGTTTGCCTTTTGCAGAAAGTCTGCTCAGGATTTCACTCGAGTGTCCTCCGCCTCCGAAAGTGCAGTCCACGTAGATGCCGTCTGGATTCGTTACCAAATCATCGACACTTTTTTTCAGCAAAACAGGATTGTGATACATTTTTTTCTTCTAGGTGTTTTAATTTAAATTTATTTGAACTTTTTACGGTTCTTCGCCGTCGAAACTGATCGTTCCCATCACGTCTTCAGCCAATTTTGCGAAATCTTCTTCTGAAGTGGTGATTACTTTTTCATAGGCTTCTTTATCCCAGATTTCAAAAAGTTCGCCAGCACTGGTAATTACGATTTCTTTCCGAAGGTTCGCAAAGAGCGTAAGGTCTTTTGAAATTTGTAAGCGTCCCGCATTATCGGGCTCCACGATTTTCACTCCCGCTGTAAACATTCGGATAAAATCTGCGTTTTTCTTAATGAAACGGTTGAGTTGGTTGAGTTTGTTCATCAGTTGTTCCCAGCCTTGCATCGGGTAAACTTCCAGACAGGGTTGAAATACAGCGCGTTTGACCACAAAGGAATCGCCGCCAAAGTCCCCCATCTGTTTTACCAGAGAAGAAGGAAGTTTCAGCCGACCTTTGTCGTCTATTCTGCATTCATATGTTCCGATGAAATTCTTCATTTGGGACAAATTTATATAAAAATTTCCAAAGGCTCCCACTTTTTCCCACTTTTTGACTTAATGTTAATAAGTTTTGACTTTATGATTAACGTATTGATTAAAAAGAAGTTAATAACTTGTTTTGATTTTTTTTCGCAGAACTTGGTGGTTCGGTGAAAAAATCTTAAATTTAATTTATAAATAATGCTAAATAAGTTGGTTTTGGCGTTTAATTTGTATTTTTGCAAACGCTTATAGCGTAATATTTATGATATTTAAAACTAAAAAGGACAAGAAGTTCGCTTTTATAGAAGCTGGAGATGGTGACCCTGTAATTTTATTACATGGTTTAATGGGTGGATTAAGTAATTTCGATGATACTGTTAATTACTTTTCAGAGAGAGGGTATACCGTTTTTGTTCCTGTACTTCCAATATATGATTTACCGGTTCTTAATACCAATCTTACAACCATCGCGAAATATGTGGCGAAATTCATTGAAGAAAAAGTGGGAAGAGCAGCAACAATAGTAGGAAACTCAATGGGTGGCCACGTCGGATTAATCCTTGCTTTGGCAAGACCTGATCTGGTTGAGAATCTTGTTCTTACCGGCAGTTCCGGTTTATACGAAAAATCTTTCGGAGACAGTTTCCCCAGAAAAAGCGACAAAGATTATATCAGAAAGAAAACTGAAGAAGTTTTTTTTGATCCAAAAGTTGCCACAAATGATTTGGTAGAAGAAGTTTTCTCTGTTGTGAACGACAGAATGAAAGGAATTAAAACGGTGATGTTGGCAAGAAGCGCCATTAAACATAATATGTTAAACGATTTGCCGAAAATTAAAATACCGGTGTGTTTGATTTGGGGAAAACAAGATAATGTAACCCCGCCGGATGTGGCAATAGATATGCATAATGCATTGCCCAATTCAGATTTATATTGGATTGATCAGTGTGGTCACGCCGCAATGATGGAAAGACCAAAAGAATTTAATGATCTGTTATATTCATGGTTACAGAAACAAAAAAAGTAGTTGAATGGAAGTTTATTCTTCCATTTTTTATTTAGTTACATTTTAAAAGAACTAATTATGGTTATCAAAACAGCAGAATTTGTAAAAAGTAGTGATAAATGGCAGGATTGTCCAGAGCCGACCATGCCGGAATATGCATTTATTGGAAGATCAAATGTGGGCAAATCATCGCTGATCAATGCGCTGATGAATCATAAATATCTGGCAAAAACTTCGGGCACGCCGGGGAAAACGCAGCTTATTAATCATTTTGTTATCAATGAAAGCTGGTTTCTTACCGATCTCCCGGGTTATGGTTACGCACGGGTTTCCAAAAGCATGCGGCGCGATTTTGAAAAACTGATTACCAATTATATCCTGAATCGGAAAAATTTAGTTAATCTTTTTATTTTAATTGATTCCCGACACACGCCACAGGCTATCGACATTGAATTTATTGAATGGTGTGGAGAAAACTCAATCCCTTTTTCAATTGTTTTCACCAAAGCAGATAAGTTGAAACCTACCGTAATCGATAAAAACGTAGAGCATTATAAAGCAGAACTTTTGAAAACATGGGAAGATCTGCCGGAAGTTTATGTGACCTCTGCCGAGAAAAAAACGGGTGGTGAAGGAATACTGGACTTTATTACAAAAACAAATGAGTTCCTTATGCATAATCACGTTAAATTCTAGCGTTTAATTTATTGATTATCTAAAAATGGAAGATTTCATTTGGAACATTAAGACTTTTGATCAACTTTCAACGGAGGAATTACATCGGATTTTAAAGGCCAGAATCGATGTATTTGTGGTAGAACAAAATTGTCCTTATCCTGAAGTTGACGGTTATGATCCGCAGGCCATTCATCTTTGGGTAGAAAATAAAGGGGAAGTTGCGGCCTACTGCAGGATTTTTCCGCCAGGAATAAAATATCCCGAAAGTTCCATAGGCAGGGTTTTAACAAGTTATAAATACCGCAAAATGAATCTGGGGAAAACGCTGATGAGGTATGCAACGAATACTGTTGAAGCGAGATTTAGAAAAAGTTCGGTGCGGATATCCGCCCAGGATTATCTTCTCGATTTTTATCGGGAATTTGGCTTTGTTCACACAGGTAAAAGCTATTTAGAAGATGATATTCCCCATTCTGAAATGCTGAGAGCTTAAAGAAAGGTAGTATTTATTATCCGTTTTCCGATAAAATTTCAATATGCAAACAAGCGCAATCTTTTATTTAATATTGAAAGATTGAAGATTTTATCACGCATTTTTTTGTTATCTGTCAAGTAAAATGAATTTCTTAAATTAGCACCTTAAATAAATTATTAAATGAAAAGAATTTTTTTATTACTCACGTTTATGTTGAGTTTCCTGCAGTTAAAAGCAGATGAGGGGATGTGGCTTTTGAGCATGATCAAAAGACTGAATGGAGTCGATCTTAAAAAAGACGGTTTAAAATTAACACCCGACGAAATCTACTCGGTAAACAATTCCAGTCTGAAAGATGCTATCGTTCAGTTCGGTGGCGGCTGTACTGCCGAAATGGTTTCTAAAGAAGGTTTGCTGTTTACCAATCACCACTGTGGTTACGGAAATATTGCGGCGCTTTCTACTCCGGAAAAAGACCATTTAACCAATGGTTTCTGGGCGATGAAAAAAAGTGAAGAACTTCCTTCAAAAGGGCTTTCGGTAAGATTTATGGTAAGAATGGATGATGTTTCTAAAAGAATCAATGCCAAACTTAATAACAGTATGTCTGCTGAAGAAAGAAAAAATATCATCGATTCAGAATATAAATTGATCCAGGCAGAAAACTCAGAAAACGGGAAATACACTGTTGTGGTAAGAGATTTCTATAACGGAAATGAATTCTATTATTTTGTTTATCAGGACTTCAAAGATGTTCGTTTGGTAGGAACTCCTCCAAATGCGTTGGGAAAATTCGGTGGCGATACCGATAACTGGGAGTGGCCAAGACATACTGTAGATTTTTCAGTATTCAGAGTATATGCTGACGCCAACGGTAATCCGGCAGAATATTCCCCGAGCAACGTTCCAATGAAACCAAAACATGCGCTTCCTATTTCAATGAAAGGCTATAAGCCTGGAGATTTTGCGATGATTTTAGGATATCCTGGGAGAACCAACAGGTTTTTAACTTCCTACGGTATCGAGCAAATGGTTACCAAAGATTATCCGGCTTGGGTAGAAGCGTCTAAAGTTGCCATGGATGTCATGAAAAAATATATGGACAAAGATCAGGCAACCAAAATTGATTATGCTTCTCAATATGCGTCCGTAGCCAATTACTGGAAAAACAGACAGGGAACAATCGATGCGGTAATCAAAAACGGAACGGTTGCAGAGAAACAGGCTTTAGAACAAAAATTCCAGACTTGGGCATTGATGCCGGAAAACATCGAATTGTACGGTGGGATTTTACAGGATATTAAATCAAACTATGCACAGCTTTCTGACCGTAATGTCGAAGGAAACTATTCTTCACAATTGCAGAGAAATGCAAAATATATCAGAATTGCTTACCAGTTAGGCTCACTTATGAATACGTATGCCGATCAGGACGCAGCCGGAAAAGCAGCCATGAAAACCAAAGTAACGGATGCGATTGACAGAGCTTATGATAAATTTAATGTGCAGCTGGAAGGCGATATGTTGGGCGCTATGGTAAGTCTTTACCAACAGAGAGTGAACAAAGGAGTAGGCTCTGCTACCTTATTTGCAGCTGATGCTAAAAATCTTTCCAACATGGCATTCTCTTCAATTTTTGCAACAAAAGAATCAGCCCTGAATTTTGTAAATAATCCAGACCGTTTAAAAATCGACGCGGATCCTTTATTGAAATTAGCCAACGGATTCATCACAGACCAAAAATTAAACGGAGAGAAATTTGCTAAAGTTGATGATGCTTTTGCAAAAAACAGCAGACTGTTTTTAGATGGTCTTAGAAAATCCCAGCCAGAAACCGCTTTCTATCCGGATGCGAACTCTACCATGAGATTAACTACCGGTAAGGTTACCACTCTGCCAGAAAGAGCAGACAGAAATTACGCAGGTATCAAACAGAAAAATAATTACTATACCGAAATTAACGGGATGGTTGCAAAGCATAAAAAAGGAGATGAGGAATTTGAATTACCTCAAAGATTCCTTGACTTAGTGAAGAAAAAAGACTTCGGTCGGTATAAAGATAAAAAAGGATTCATGCCTGTTAATTTCTTAACAGATAATGATATTACTGGAGGAAACTCTGGATCACCTGTACTTGATGGTGAAGGAAATCTTCTTGGTTTAGCATTCGACGGAAACAGCGAAGCATTAAGTGGAGATATTATTTTCGACCCAAAATTGCAGAAAACAATTAACGTAGATGTGAGAATGGTTCTTTGGACTATTGAAAAATACGGTAATGCAGGTCACTTAATCAGTGAAATGACTTTGGTAAAATAATTCTACTTAGAATTTTTAAAGACCGCTGGACTTTTCAGCGGTCTTTTTTATGTTTTGAAATAGGATGAATATTGAGAACAGCGTTTCTTACGATAAAAAATTTAAAAAATAACGATGGATTTTGATCATTTTGTAAAAGAGAAAAAAACAATAGATTTAGCAAAAGCAAACTTAGAAGCAATAAAATATCTTCTTTTTTTTATGGCGGTATTTGCCATTCCTTTTTATTTCATCTGGGGTTTCCAACTGCCAAAAATAAACACAGACTATTTAATAATTAAGGCTTTAACTCCTTTAATCGTTCTGCTTCTTGGTATTGTAGTGCACGAATTAATCCACGGGCTATTTTTCGCACTATATGCTTCCAAAGGAATTAAATCGATTAAGTTCGGGATTCTGTGGAAGTCGCTGACTCCGTATTGTCACTGCAAAGAACCTTTGAAAATAAAACACTACATCATTGCATTGCTTGCTCCATTGTTGATTTTAGGAATCATTCCCTCCATCATTGGTTTAGCAATCGGAAATGGTTTTCTCTTAATTTTAGGAATATTTTTTTCGTCGGCAGCAGCAGGAGATCTTATGATTTACTTTCTTATCAGAAAAGAAAGTCCCGATGATTATGTTCAGGATCATCCTTCGGAAGCGGGTTACTATATTTTCAGAAAAAACAAAGCGAAGAATTAATCTTCGCTTTTTGTATTAGTCAACTTCGGGTCTCAGCATTCCCAGATCGCCATAATGTTTTTTGAATTTGGCAATCTTCGGTCCTACGACCGCGCTGCAATAAGGTTGCGTAGGATTCGCTTCATAATAGCCCTGATGGTATTGTTCCGCAGGCCAGAATTTTTCAAGTTTCGTGATCTCTGTTACGTATTTTCCGCTGTATTTTCCGGAAGCTTCAGATTTTTTCAGGGCTTGTTCGGCTTTAGCTTTCTCGGCGTCGTCTTTATAGAAAATCACGGAGCGGTACTGGGTTCCTATATCATTTCCCTGTCTGTTCAAAGTAGTGGGATCGTGCAGGAAAAAGAAAACGTCCATTAACTGTTCATAAGAGATTATTTTTGGATCATAAGCAATCTGCACTACTTCTGCATGGCCGGTTTCTCCGGTACAAACTTCTTCATAGGTCGGGTTTTCTTTGTGACCGCCGGAGTAACCGGAAATTACTTTATCTACGCCTTTTAGTAAATTGAAACAACTTTCAACGCACCAAAAGCATCCACCACCAAAAGTGAGGTATTCTAAATTTTGTTTGTCCATTTTTTTGTTATTTGTAACCAACTTTTTATTTTCCTGACCATTGCAGGAAATTAAAAAAATACTGATAATAAGAATTAATAATTTTTTCATTGTAATTAAACTAAATTATATTTTTAATCATATACGATAAAAAACAATTATTAGTTTTGTTTTTCACGAAAACCATGCAAGTCACTTCTCCCAAACCAATGCACTTGCGCCCAAAATGGCAGCATCGGCTTCATCCAACTCACTGAAAACCAATTTTACTTTATTTCTGAAAATGGGGAACAGATTCCTTTCCATGTGCAGTTTTGTAGGTTTCATAATAAAATCACCAGCTTTGATGACGCCGCCAAAAAGTAAAATCGCTTCAGGTGAAGAAAACATCACGAAATTAGCCAGCGCTTCGCCTAGTTTCTGCCCGGTATAACGGAAAACTTCAATGGCTACCGGATCTCCTTTTGTGGCGCATTCAAAAACAACTTTAGAATTCACTTCTTCTTCCGGATAATCGTTGAGCATCGAATTAGGGAATTCTGCGCGCATTTTTTTAGCGGTAATGGTGATTCCGGTTGCAGAAGCATACGCTTCCAGTGAACCTTCGGAACCAGTGCTCCAGTGTTTTCTGCCACCTGGTTTTACAATGGTATGGCCCAGTTCTCCGGCGAAACCGTCGTGTCCGTAAATTAATTTCCCGTTCGAAATAATTCCGCTTCCCACACCCGTTCCCAAGGTCATCATGATAAAATCTTTCATTCCCCGAGCCGCACCAAACATCATTTCACCTAAGGCGGCAGCATTGGCATCATTGGTCATTTTACAGGGAACGTCAAATTTATCGGTCATCATCTTTGCAAAAGGGACAATTCCTTTCCAGTGCAGATTTGGAGCCTGTTCGATGGTTCCGGTGTAATAATTGGCATTGGGCGCGCCCACTCCGATTCCATCGAATTGTCTTTGTCCGCAATGCTTCATTATTAAAGGGGAAACTTTATCATATAAGGCATTTATAAAATCCTCTACATCGGGATATTCCTCCGTTTTAAGGCTTCCTTTTTCTAAAATTTCGCCCCGGTGATTGACGAGTCCGTATTTTGTATTGGTTCCGCCAATATCAACGCCGAGTGCGACTTGCTTGGATAGATCTATTAATGCCATTAATGAAATTATTTAATCATTAAAATTACAAAAAATATTAGAACTGTTGCTAAAAAAGAACGCTAATGATGCACCGCCTGGAAATGAATTTAAATGAATGGCAGACCTGACTACATGCTTATATTGTTGATGGATATGGAGTTATTGATTGAGTGTTTGTTTCACTTGATATTTGTCATGAATTTTTGATGTAAACTTTTCAAAAAAAATATTCTATAAACTCATCTTTTTGATTGATGGGTTTATGGGATTTTTTTCAGGTTGAACTTTGCTTTAAAAAAGAAAATCCCAAAGCAAAACTTACTTTGGGATTTTTTATTGAATAGTATTATTTTCCTAAGCTGGGATTTCTCCTTTGTATAAGAATGATACGATTTCTTTGTTGACTCTTTCAACCATTTCGGTGAAAAGATAAAAAGATTCCTGTTTGTAAATCACCAAAGGATCTTTCTGTTCGTAAACCGCACCTTGTGAGGAACGTCTTAAATCATCCATTTCACGCAAGTGTAATTTCCAGTTTTCATCGATAATTGCTAGAGAAATATTCTTCTCGAAATCATTGATCAAAGAATCACAATGGGTATCATGTGCTTCTTTCAAATCGGTAACAATGGTCATTGTTTTAATTCCATCGGTGAAAGGAACCTGAATCATTTTGAACATTGAACCCTGGTTTTGGAACACATTCTCGATAATTGGGAATGATTTTTCTTTCAACAGATTCAACTTCATTTGGTAATCTTCGGTTGCCGCTTTGAAAAGAATATTGGTCAATTCCGGAACCTGTTTCGTTTTGAATTCACTTTCGGTAACCGGAGTTTCCATTGTGAAATATTTAATGATTTCGTATTCGAATTCTTTATAATCTCCTTCCAGTTTTCCTTGGGTAACGATCGATTGCGATACGTCATAGATCATGTTTGAAATGTCATATTTCAGGTGATCACCGAATAAGGCGTTCTTTCTTCTTTTGTAGATGACGTCACGCTGTTTGTTCATTACGTCGTCATATTCCAGAAGTTTTTTTCGGATACCGAAGTTATTTTCTTCTACTTTTTTCTGTGCTCTTTCGATGGATTTAGAAATCATTCCGTGCTGAATTACTTCCCCTTCTTTATGACCCATTCTGTCCATCATTTTCGCGATTCTTTCTGAACCGAAAAGACGCATCAAATTGTCTTCCAGTGAAACATAGAACTGGGAACTTCCCGGATCTCCCTGTCTTCCGGCACGACCTCTTAGCTGTCTGTCAACACGTCTGGAGTCATGTCTTTCGGTACCGATAATTGCCAGACCGCCATTTTTCTTGACTTCGCCCTGCAATTTAATATCCGTTCCTCTACCTGCCATGTTGGTTGCGATAGTTACGACACCAGGACCACCTGCCATTGCAACGATTTCTGCTTCTCTGGCGTGAAGTTTTGCATTCAAAACATTATGCTGAATTTTTCTCAACTGTAAAGCTTTCGATAATAACTGAGAAATTTCTACGGACGTTGTTCCCACCAAAACCGGTCTTCCGGCGGCAGTTAATTTTTCAACTTCTTCAATTACGGCGTTGTATTTTTCGCGGTTTGTTTTATAAACCAAATCCTGTCTGTCATCTCTTTGAATGGGTCTGTTGGTAGGGATTACCACTACATCCAGTTTGTAAATTTCCCAAAGTTCGCCTGCTTCAGTTTCTGCTGTACCCGTCATCCCTGCGAGTTTATTGTACATACGGAAATAATTCTGTAGCGTAATGGTTGCGAAGGTTTGTGTTGCGGCTTCAATTTTCACATTTTCTTTCGCTTCAATCGCCTGGTGAAGTCCGTCAGAATATCGTCTTCCTTCCATAATACGGCCGGTTTGCTCATCTACGATTTTCACCTCACCGTCGATAACCACATATTCATCATCTTTTTCAAATAAGGTATACGCTTTCAGCAACTGGCTTAAGGTGTGAACTCTTTCTGATTTTACCGCAAATTCACTGAATACTTTTTCTTTGGCCTCAAATTCTTCTTCTTTGCTTAAATTTTTTGCTTCGATTTCAGCAATCTCGGTTCCGATATCATTCAAAACGAAGAAATCTTTATCTTCATTTCCGGCAGACATATATTCTACGCCTTTATCAGTAAGATCAATCTGATTGTTTTTTTCGTCGATGACGAAGTATAAATCTTTATCGACAATCGGCATATCCTTGTTATTGTCCTGCATATATTGTCCTTCAACTTTTTGAAGAAGCGCTTTATGCCCGCTTTCCGAAAGATATTTAATCAACTGTCGGTTTTTAGGTAAACCTCTGTATGCCTGAAGAAGTTTGAATCCTCCTTCTTTGGTATTTCCGTTAGCGATCAGCTTTTTCGCTTCATGGAAAATGGCGCTTACCGTTTTTTTCTGAATTTCAACAATCCGGTCAACGGACGGTTTCAAAGTATCAAATTCCTGTCGGTCTCCCTGTGGAACCGGACCGGAAATAATTAATGGTGTTCTCGCATCATCTACTAATACTGAATCTACCTCATCGACAATGGCAAAGTTTAATTCTCCCTGAACCAGTTCAGAAGGGGAAGTTACCATGTTGTCTCTCAGATAATCAAAACCGAATTCGTTATTGGTTCCGTAAGTAATGCTTGATTGGTAGGCTTTTCTTCTGGCGTCTGAGTTCGGCTGGTGATTGTCAATACAGTCGATGGTCATTCCATGGAACTGATAAAGTGGACCCATCCAAAGGGAGTCACGTTTGGCCAAATAATCATTTACGGTAACGACGTGAACACCTCTTCCGGGAAGTGCATTCAGGTAAATCGGTAATGTTCCCACCAGGGTTTTACCTTCACCGGTGGCCATCTCCGCAATTTTACCGCTGTGCAGTACCACTCCACCGATGAACTGTACATCGTAGTGAACCATATCCCAAACGATAGGAGTTCCTGCGGCATCCCAATGGTTTTTCCAGACTGCGGTGTCGCCGTCTAAATCAACGAAATCTTTCGTTGCTGCAAATTCCCGGTCCAGATCGGTTGCCGTAACGCGGATTTCTCCGTTCTGGGCCAATCTGCGGGCAGTTTCTTTGATAAGAGCAAAAGCTTCAGGAAGAATTTCGTTAAGAATTTTTTCTTCGACTTGATAAGAATCTTTCTTTAAAGTTTCGATTTTGGAAAAAAGCGATTCTTTCTCATCAACGTTAGTAGAATTCTTGATCTGTTCTTTGGTTTCCTCAATCTGCGTGGTAAAACCAGCAGTTGCAGTTTTTAATTTTTCTTTAAATTCGGCAGTTTTCGCTCGTAAACCATCATCGGTTAATTCCTGAATTTTTGGTTCTGCTGCTTTTATTTTATTTAAAACTTTTTTTACTTCCTTGAGGTCGGTCACATTTTTGTCACCAAGAAAACCTTTAAGAACATTGTCTATAAATCCCATAGTATTTGCTTTCGGCTCAATGCGTGGGAACACGCGGCCATTTTAAAAATTTTAGTTTTTAGAATTTTTCTAAAATATAAAAGTCGATTGCCGAAAACGACGATCGACTGTGTTTTTTAATATTCATCTTCATTCCAAAGATAATCATCATCGGTAGGATAATCGCTCCATACCTCTTCAATCGAGTCATAGATTTCCCCTTCATCTTCGATGGCCTGAAGATTTTCTACCACTTCCATTGGTGCACCTGTTCTAATTGCATAATCAATAAGTTCCGCCTTTGTCATAGGCCAAGGTGCGTCGCTTAAATAAGAAGCTAATTCTAATGTCCAATACATATAATATAATTTTTTGCAAAAGTATAAAAATCATTGACATAAAAATATTTTTGTCTCTGATTTTCAACAAACTTTGATTAATATTTATTTTTTTTCAAGAACCATTTCTCAAAAACCATTCCACAAACTTTTTTATGCCATTTTGGAAGTGAGTTCTTGGCTGATAACCGATTAAAGTTTTGGCTTTTTCAATATCCGCACTGGTTTTTATCACATCGCCGGCTTGCATTGGCAGATTTTTTTTCAGCGATTTCTTTTCTAATTCATTTTCAATTGCAGTCACCATTTCGTCTAGGGAAATCACTTCACTTTCACCCAAATTAATGATTTCGTGCACATGATCGTGGGTTTCAATATACACGATTGATTTCTGAATTCCTTCAATGATGTCTTCAATGAAAGTATAATCTCTTGCGGTAGAACCATCTCCATAAAAAGGGATTTCTTTGTCTCCGGATATGAGTTTGGTGAATTTATGAATCGCAAGATCAGGCCTTTGCCGGGGGCCGTAAACGGTAAAAAACCGCAAATGGATGATGTCAATTCCATAAAGATGATGATAAACGTGTCCTAAAATCTCCACACATTTCTTCGTGGCAGCATAAGGCGAAATAGGTTTCTCTACGGCATCTTCTTCTGAAAAAGGCGTTTTTTCATTATTCCCGTAAACACTCGAACTTGAAGCGTTGATGAATTTTTTAATTTTAAAATCTTTGCACAATTCCCAAAGATTCATGGTTCCTTTGATATTCACTTCCTCATACTCAAGCGGCCGCTCAATCGAAGGCCGAACTCCTGCTAGAGCTGCAAGATGAATCACCATATCAATTTTATGCTTTTGGAAAATTTTCTCTAAACCTTCTTTATCTCTAATGTCCTGATAATAAAGTTGATAGTTTTTTGATGAAGTTTCAAAAATTAATTTCTGAATGTCGAGTTCTTTTTCATGGAAGGTAAACTCCAGCATTTCGCCAACGGATTCCAGCGTATTTTTGATTTTAATCTTGTAATCATAAAAATCATCAAAGTTGTCAATATTAATGACAGAATGTCCATTTTTTAATAAGTGCTCGACCAAATGAGAACCTATAAATCCCGATCCGCCTGTTACGATGTAATTCATGGTGTGTTTTTAAAACGCTAAGATAGGGATTTAATAAAAAATTTCAATCCTGAAACGTAGGGATTTCCGTATTTTTTTTAACAGTCAAACTGCACTTCATTGCTGCTGATAAAAACGGATTAAGTGGTTCATTTTGTATGATTTAACGCATAGTATTTTAGTGGTGTTTTACGTAATATTGTGTAATAAAAATTAAAGTTTATGAAACCAATGATTGTTAAGTATCCATTAGCGATGATGGCGGCATTTCTGCTTGTTGTCTCATGCAAAAAGAAAGAAACCGAAAGTACAGCGACTGAAAATCCTGAAGTGGTAATGCCTACTTCAGATTCATTGTTGCATAATGATTCTACTGATTTGAGTTATGATTCTGCCACCGTGAAAACGGCAGTTGGCGTTAAGGATGAGGAGCAAAATGCGGTAAAAGATGAAAAAGAAGATGCCGAAAAACTGAAAAAAGACGAACAACACGAAAAGTAGTTTTTCTCTTTTATAAACTTAAAAGACATCCTAATCCAGGATGTTTTTTCTATATTTGGCTCTAAATATTTACTCATGAAATTCTCCGGACAGATTCTTAAAATGGCCACTCAAAATGGCCGTCCAATTCAGTACTTTCTTAACCTGTCGAATGATTTAATCAATATGAATCAGTTGATCGGCAGGAATATTAAATTGAACCATATTGGTTACGAATGTGTAAGTTGCGACAGTGATGAGAAAATCTACCGCATGGGTTTCTGTAAAAAATGTTTTTTCGAAAGTCCTTTTGCCAGCGAATCGATTATACGCCCGGAACTCTCTACGGCGCATTTGGGAATTGGCGAACGGGATTTAGAAGTGGAGCAGTCGATTCAATTAAAACCGCATATCGTTTATCTTGCTTATACCGGCGATGTGAAAGTTGGCGTTACGCGGGAATCTCAAATTCCCACAAGATGGATCGATCAGGGCGCAACTTTCGCGCTTCCCATCGCAAAAACAGAAAACCGCTATGAAGCCGGGATGATTGAAGTGGCGATGAAAGAACATCTTGCCGATAAAACCAACTGGCGCAAAATGCTCGAAGATGATTATGAAGATGATTTGGATTTAGCCGACTTCCGCGAGAAAATAAAAAACCATTTCCCGGAGGATTTCAAAAATTTCTATTCCGGTGATGAAGAAATTGTAAAACTCGATTTTCCGTATGAAGCACCAGAAAAAATTACGTCTTTTACTTTAGATAAAAATCCGGAATTTGAAGGGGTTCTAAAAGGAATTAAAGGGCAATATCTTGCTTTCGAAGGTGGGAAGTTCATGAATGTTCGAGGTCATGAAGGGTATGTGATTGAGATGGAAATCTAAATTCTGGCAGGTAATTAGTGATTTTAAAGAAGTGAAAATGGTTCTATAATTGTATCTTCGGTTCCATGAAGAATAAAAAATTTAGAATTTTTTCAATCGTCCTGGGGATTCTGCTTTTGCTTTTTCTTTCCATCAATTTTGGGTTGAACTTGTGGCTCAGAAACAACCTGCCAGGTTACATCAAAAAAAATTCTGAATATATTATTACTTATAAGACACTGGATGTTGAGTTAGAAACCGGAAATATTTTTGCCACCGGAATTACCATCAATAATCAAAATCCGGATCGTACCGACAAAGTTGGATTGCAGGGGAGGATAGATACATTATCGGTTTCCAGATTAGGGATTTTTGATCTGATTTTTAACAAAAGTGTTTCTACCGATAATTTAACACTTAAAAATCCAAGACTCAATATCAACCTCCCAAAACCGATTGATGAAAAAACGGGTAAAAAAGCAAATCCTGTTCAGTTTAAAAATATCAATATCAGTCGCGGAAATATTCAGATTTTCCGGCATAGCAAACAGAAATTGCTGTCCGTAAAAGATTTGACTTTGATGGTTCAAAATCTTCAAATGACCGAAAAATCCCTCGGCGATCAATTACCCATTGCTTTTGAAAAGTACCATCTTACAGGGAACAACTTCTTTTTCCGTCCTGATGATTTGTACGCGTTTACCGCAGAATCGATTTCGACTGAAAATGGGCAAATGAACGTGAAAAAGTTCGCCGTGGTTCCGCTTTTATCCTATCAGAATTTTCTGAAATATTTTCCTGAAAAGCGAAATCTCTTTGATGTAAAAGCAGCGGAGATGAGTTTTAAAGATTTCATTATTAAAGATAATAAATGGTCTCTCAGCAATGCGAAATTTGATAATTTGGAAATAACGGTGTTTACGACCCCTGTAAAACCGAAGGAGAAGAAGAGAAGTTTTACCAGTGAGCTTAATCTGGGAAATGTACTTTTAAATAACGCAAAAATCAAGATTCTCAAACCCGGAGATAATCCTTTATTTGTTGCTGAAAATTTAACAATGCAGATCAGTCATTTGCAGATGAATGACGAAACGGCAAAGGGAAACATTCCTTTTAAATATGAGAATTTTGATATCAAAGGAAAAAACATCAGTTTTGTTTCGGGCCATGAAAACGTGAAAGTTGCCCATTTATCGGTACAGCCAAAGTCTGCGGATTTCCAGAATATTTCGGTAAAGCCAACCACGGTGAATGCTGATAAAACAAGTCTGAATCTTACCGCAAATCAACTCAGTTTTCAAATTAATGACTGGCAATTCATCAATAATAAACTGAAATTAAATGTTCAGAATATTTTAGTCGATCAATTAAACGGAACTGTTCGAACTGCCAATAATTCAAAGAAAAAGAAACCTACTTTCGAGGGAATTCAGTTTCCATTGAAAGTGAAAAATGTGGTTTTAAAGAATTCAAATGTGGTTGTGGACCGTAAAAATCAGCCTTTGGTTTTTAAAGATTTGAACGCCAATTTTCAAAATATCGAAATGAATGCGCAAACCATCAAAGAGACCATTCCTTTTAAAACCGGGAATTACAATTTGACGACCCGGGACTTTAATTATAAAACTAAATTCTATAATCTCACGGCTTCGCTTTTAAAACTGAATAAAAGTTCGGTTCAGATTTCTAATTTTGCGGTGAAGCCTACCGTTTCACGGGAACAATTTATCCGAATGATTCCGGCTGAAAAGGATTTGTATGATATTACAGTCAGTAAAATCAGCGCAAATGGAAAGTGGGATTTGATTTCGGAAAACCAATATCTCAATCTGGGAAATGTTGCTCTTAATAATGTAAATGCCAATGTTTTCCGGAGTAAAATTCCCAAAGATGATTTAACGGAAAAGCCGATGTATTCTGAATTATTGAGATCAATTAAGTTTCCTCTTTTCATTGATAATTTAGATATTACAAACTCACTTTTGGTGTATGAAGAAGATACCAAAAAAAGTGACGGGCCCGGAAAACTGATTTTCAGTGATTTCAATATGAATGTGAAAAACCTGAATTCAGCGAAGATGGCAGGGAAATCTACGCAGATTCCGATTTCGGTCAACTGCAGGTTTATGAATGCTTCTCCGATGAATATAAAGTGGAGTTTTGATACGGCAAACACCACTGATGCTTTTGTAATTTCGGGGAATATTGCGGATCTGCCGGCATCCAGAATTAATCCGTTTATCGAACCTTATCTGAAAATCCAGGCAACCGGTTTGATTTCTGATCTGATTTTTGATTTTAAAGGAACGAAGCAAGGCATCCGGGGAACTTTGAAAATGGTTCATCAGAATTTAAAAGTATCTATCCTGAAACCGACCGGAGAGAAAAATAAACTTCTTTCGGCGATGGCCAATGTTTTTGTAAAATCAGATTCCGGAAATTACCCTGCGTCAGTAGAAGTCGAAGGGGTAGAAAGGGATAAAACGAAATCTTTTTTCAATATGTTATGGCGCGGGATCGAACAGGGCTTAAAGAAAACCTTAATCGGAAAAAATGCGCCTAAAACAGAACAGTCGATAAAAAATACAGTTGGCAATACTAAATCTGCTTTGGAACAAAATAATATCGAACTGAAAGAAACGAAAGCAGAGGTGAAGGAAAAACTTAACACCGTTAATGGGAAGGTTCAGGAAAAAAAAGAAGCGTTAAAGCAGAAGGGTTTCAAAAATTTATTCAAAAAAAATTCCTCTTCTCATTAAACTGCGACGGATCTCCTGTCAGTCAATATTATGTATCTCTTTTTCCTGAACGGGAACTTTTCGTAAAAAATCGGCGAATTCCTCACCGCTATAATTGCTTTCGCCACCGTAGGAGTCCAGTATCGTAGATGATTCACCTTCTTTGTCTTCGAGTAGATATAACACTGCGTTGTCATCTGCGCTGCTGTCTCCTTCAAACCGATAAGACTTCACGATGCACAGATCTTCAGGTTGATAAAGTTTTTCGTCTTTTCCCAAAACCATTTGTTTTTGTGAATTCATTGTGATTTCTTTGGTGATTCCCCGTTGTCTGAGAATATTGAGCACTTCGGAAAGTGTTTTTAAATTGTGATCTGACATGGTATGGTATTTAAATTTAACGTAACAAAAAAAGTACCATCAATTTTAAAAGCAGGACTTGGGAAGGTTTTCAGGTTCAGAAAGAAAGAAAAAAAAAGAAGATGTTTTGGATCAAGTCTAAAACTTGGAGAGAATGATAAAAATATTTAATTTTGAAGAATGTAACTTCTTAAATTACTGCTGATCTAAACAGGCAGTAAAGAGGAGCCAGCCTTCAATTATTCTCCGAATATCCTGAAGCAATGATAGGAGTCAGCATACAGTCAGCATAAGGTCAGCATAAGCCAGGGGTTGGTATGGGGATGAGTGTACTTTGGTTATGTGGAGAAATGGACATGGTTTGCGAAGTTCCAATATCTTTTTAGCGCCGCACAGAAATCCGATTGCTGATTAAGGACTATATCATTTTTCAGATTATCCAAAATTTTTAATTAACCCCCAAGTTTTGATACTGATCCATCCTTACTGATCCAATGTTTCTCAAGACTTAAAAAAGAAACAAAAAAACGCTGCTAATCAATGATTAACAGCGTTTAAAGTACCTCGGACGGGACTTGAACCCGTACATCCTTACGGACACAGGATTTTAAGTCCTGCGTGTCTACCAATTCCACCACCAAGGCAAGTGGAGCGAAAAACGGGATTCGAACCCGCGACCCCGACCTTGGCAAGGTCGTGCTCTACCAGCTGAGCTATTTTCGCAATTTCTTGAAAAAATCCTCAGAAATTTTCGTGCGGATGAAGGGACTCGAACCCCCACGCCTCACAGCACCAGATCCTAAGTCTGGCATGGCTACCAATTACATCACATCCGCTAAATGAACACTGTTCCTTTTTTTGTGAGTGCAAATATAAAAGATTTTTTCTTTCTAAACCAAACTATTTTATAAAAAATTTAATTTTTTCGAAAAGACACCGAGAACTTTCTTTTTAGATTCCTTTTTATTACTTTTACCGCTTTAACGAATTTATATCATGGAATTACAAGGAACAGTAAAGAAAATAACTGAAGTTCAGACGTTTGCGAGCGGATTTCAGAAAAGAGAGATGGTGTTAACAACCGAAGAACAGTATCCGCAACCCATTAATATCGAATTTCTTCAGGAGAAAGGAGATTTGCTTAATCCCTTGAAAGAAGGTGATAAAGTGAAAGTTTCTATCAATATTAGAGGGAGAGAGTGGACTTCACCACAAGGCGAAGTGAAATATTTCAACTCTATCACAGGCTGGAAAGTTGAAAACTTAGAATCAGCCGGAGGTTTTGAACCAACTCAGGCAACACCATCTGCAACTAAACCTGCGGAAGGAAAAGGCGTTTTTGAAGAAGACGAAGACGATTTGCCGTTTTAATATTGAAATTTTATAAATCCTGCTTTTTTGGCAGGATTTAATTTTCAGATGATTCTCCTAGATCCCAATGAAATTTCTTTTCCTGATCCCGCTTTGCTGGAGTCAGAATCCGGAATCATGGCCATGGGTGGCGATCTGTCGCCTCAGAGGTTGTATTTTGCTTATCAACTCGGGCTGTTTCCGTGGTATAATCCGGGCGAAGAAATCCTTTGGTGGTGTCCTGATCCAAGATTCGTGCTTTTTCCCCAAGATTTAAAAATTTCTAAATCGATGAAAAAGATTTTGCGCGATGAGGTTTTTACTTTTACCGAAAATACATGTTTCCGCGAAGTCATGGAAGAATGCAAAAATACTTTTAGAAAAGATCAGGACGGAACCTGGATTTCAGATGAATTAATCGATTCTTTTGTGGAACTTCAGAAAAATGGGATTGCAAAAAGTATTGAAGTTTGGCAAAACGATGAGTTAGTCGGTGGATTCTACGGCCTGCAGATCGGGAAAATATTCTGTGGCGAAAGCATGTTTGCGAAAGTGAGCAACGCCTCCAAAGCAGGATTTATTCATTTTATTCAAAGTCAGAAAGAAAACTTGGAACTGATTGATTGTCAGATTTATTCCGAACATCTGGAAAGTTTGGGCGCAACCATGATTTCTAAAAAAGACTATTTAAATCTCTTAAAAAATCAACAAATATGAATCCTGAAAAAGAAAGATGGGTTTTGCTGATAGTGCTCTCTGTAATTTGGGGTTCTTCATTTATTCTTATTAAAAAGTCGCTCGAGCATTTTAATCCTTATGAAGTGGGTGCTTTACGGGTTTTAATCGCCGGAATTCTTTTGCTGCCAATGGCAATAAGTAATATTAGAAAATTTCCCAGAAAACATTTAAAATGGTTAGTCCTGGCGGCTTTAACAGGGAATTTTATTCCGATGTTTCTTTTTCCAATTGCTGAGACCAAAGTCAGCAGCAGTATTGCAGGAATTGTCAATTCGATGATGCCCATTTTTGTAATCATCGTTGGATTTCTTTTCTGGAAATTTTCAACAACGAAAAGACAATTAATCGGTGTGGCAATAAGTTTTTCTGGTGCGTGTATTTTAGCGCTTTCCGGCGGAGAAGGCGGTGAACTTAAATTAATACCCATTGTTTTGCTCTTGGTTGCTACTTTGGGTTACGCCATTTCGATGACTACTGTAAAATCCAAACTCCATGAAATACCGGCGAAAATCCTGTCTGCATTTGTGTTTTCTTTTGTATTAATTGTCCCGTCGCTCATTGCGCTTGTATTTGCAGGATTCTTTAATGATCTTCGTCCGGACAAAGATTTATTCATCGGATTGGGTTTTGTGAGTTTGCTTTCAGTTTTCGGAACCGGGCTGGCCATGATGCTGAATTATCGCCTGCTCAATATCTCTACGCCTTTATTTGCTTCTACGGTCACTTTGTTAATGCCGGTAGTTGCTGTGATCTGGGGATTATTGGATGGTGAAAAATTAACGGCGATGCAGTTTGCAGGGGCATTTATTATCCTTGCTGGACTCATTTTCCTGCGGGCGAAAAGCCCTAAAAAAGAAAAACCGCAAGACTCAAAAGTGGTGCGGTTTTAAATAAATCTAATAAAAAGTAAAAATGAAAGGCGACAAAGATATATAATTAGATTTATACTATCCAAATCTTTTTTTGTAAATTTTAAATTATTTCAAAAAGGATCATTCTCTTTTATTATTTTGCTAAATTTGGCTAATGTTTATCAAAGATTACATTTCTAAAGATTATCCTGCGTTCAATACCAGTGATTCCATAGAGCAGGCCAATGAGGTAGCTAAAGAATTTGGCTATACCCACATTTTTATCAAGAAGAAAGGGGTTTACCAGGGAGCCCTGAGCCAGCAGTTTTTGGAGGAAAGTCCTAAAGGAACATTGCAGACCCTGGAGCATCATTTTGAAAAATTTGCATTGCTAGAGGATGGAAACGTTTTAGATTCGATTAAACTTTTTTATACCTTCAACAGCAACGTCATTCCTGTGATCAACAAATTGGAAAAATACCAGGGTTATCTTACCTGTGACGACGTTTTCTGTGAGTTTGCAAAATACCCGTTATTCTCAGAGAATGGGGCATTGTTGGTTATCCAAAACAATAAAAGAAACTACTCGATGACTGATATCTGTAAAATCGTAGAATCGAACAATGGTAGGATTTATGGCTGCTATATCAGTGCTTTTGAAGGAGATGACGTACAGATTACTTTAAAAATAAACAGCGAAAACCTAAGCTCGATTGATGAAACTTTTGAACGCTACGGATACAGCGTGGTTCATAAATACTATGATGACCAAAAAGAAGAACTGTTGAAAGACCGGTTCGGTTTTTTTCAAAAATATATGGAAATCTGAAACAGATGAAATGCGGTAACCGCTTATTGAAAGGAAATGAAAATCTGTCGGTGTTATATCTGACAAATGAAATAAGAAGATGAAAGCAGCTATTTATTCCCAGAAAAATGATTTAGATACCTTTTTGTATCTGAGTAAATTTGTATCTGAACTCGAAAAAAGAGGAGTTCAAGCGATTCTGTATGAGGAAATGGCCGATGCAATGCAGTTTTCTAAAATCTTTGAAACCTTTGCCGGGAAACAGGATTTGAAGGAAAAGAAAGTAGATTTGTTTTTTACTTTCGGTGGCGACGGTACCATTGTGAATTCCCTTCTTTTTGTGCAGGATTTACTGATCCCGGTGGTCGGTGTTAATACAGGACGCCTCGGTTTCCTGGCGAGTTTCACCAAAGAAGAAGTTTTTTTGGAGCTCGACGGGATTATCAAAGGAGATATGAAAATCAGTGAACGGTCGGTCATTGAAATTATTTCGCCCAATAATTCGCTGTTTTTCCCTTATGCATTAAACGACTTAACCATCTCACGAAAAGAAACTACTGCAATGATTACGGTGGAATCTTTTATTGATAATGAGTTTCTCAATACTTTTTGGGGTGATGGGATTATCATTTCGACTCCAACGGGATCAACTGCTTATTCACTAAGCTGTGGCGGTCCCATTATTACGCCCAATAACAACACTTTCGTCATTACACCTATTGCGCCACATAATTTGAATGTTCGCCCACTCATCGTCAATGATGATGTTGAGATCAGATTAAAGGTCAAAAGCCGTGTTCCACAATATTCACTGTCACTGGATTCCCGCCTGTTTCACATGGAAACCGATGTAGAAGTCATCTTGCGGAAAGCCCATTTTAAAATACTGTTGATTCACCCCACGAATCTCAGTTTTTACGAAACAATCCGTCAGAAACTGCTGTGGGGAAATGACAAAAGAAATTAGATATTCAACTTTAAAATACTTAACTTTACTGTTCAAAATCAGCAAATAATAAATCTATAAAAATATCAGTTATGAGCAAGAAATTTCCGGCAGGAGTTGCCACAGGGCAAATGGTTTCAGACATTTTCCAATTCGCAAAGGAAAATAAATTTGCACTTCCCGCAGTGAATGTTATTGGTTCCAGCAACGTCAATGCAACCATGGAAACCGCCGCAAAACTGAACTCTCCAGTAATTATTCAGTTTTCTAATGGTGGCGCCGCTTTTAATGCAGGAAAAGGATTGAACAACGATGGCCAGAAAGCCGCAATTCTAGGAGGAATCGCCGGAGCAAAACATATTCATACTTTAGCAGAAGCTTACGGAGCAACGGTAATTTTACATACCGACCACTGTGCGAAAAAATTATTGCCGTGGATTGATGGACTGATGGATGCCAACGAAGAATTTTTTGCCCAAACCGGCAAATCGCTTTACTCCTCTCACATGCTTGATTTGTCTGAAGAATCAATCGAAGAAAACCTGGATATTTCCTGCAAATATTTCGAGAGAATGGCAAAAATGGGCATGACTCTGGAAATTGAACTGGGAATTACCGGTGGTGAAGAAGATGGCGTAGATAATTCAGGGGTAGATTCTTCAAAATTATATACCCAGCCTGATGAAGTTGCTTATGCTTACGAAAGATTAAATGCGATTTCACCGAACTTTACGATCGCTGCTGCTTTTGGAAATGTTCACGGAGTTTACAAACCGGGGAATGTAAAATTGACGCCGAAAATTCTTGATAATTCTCAGAAATATGTAGAAGAGAAATACGGACTGGGCGCAAAACCAATTAATTTCGTTTTCCACGGAGGATCCGGTTCATCTTTAGAAGAAATCAGAGAAGCAATCGATTATGGGGTAATTAAAATGAATATCGATACCGACTTGCAGTTTGCTTACACTGAAGGAATCAGAGATTTCATGGTCAATAACATCGAATATCTAAGAACCCAGATCGGAAATCCTGACGGTGGTGATAAACCGAACAAAAAATATTATGACCCAAGAGGTTGGGTGAGAAAAGGCGAAGAAACCTTTAGCAAAAGATTGGAGCAGGCATTTGAAGACCTTAACAATATTAATACTTTGTAATTAAATTATTTTAGACATTGTTTTTAAAAGCAATTTGTTTTTATTTGCAGTCTGAAATTTATAATCTAAAATTAAACTCAATGGCATTCGACTGGTTTAAAAGGAAAACACAAAACATTACCACTTCCACAGAAGATAAAAAAGACGTTCCCAAAGGACTTTGGCATCAGACGCCAAGCGGAAAGATTGTGGAACATGAAGAACTGAAAGCCAATAATTATGTGTCTCCAGAAGATGGTTTCCACGTGAGAATAGGCAGTAAAGAATTCTTTTCAATTCTTTTTGATGACAACAAATTTACGGAACTCGACGCTGGTGTTGAAAGTGTAGATATGTTGAGTTTCAAAGATACCAAGTCTTACACAGACCGGTTGAAAGAAGTAAAAGCCAAAACGAAATTAACAGACTCGATCAGAAATGCCGTAGGAACTGTTAATGGTGAAAAAATGGTAATTTCCTGTATGGATTTTAGTTTTATCGGTGGATCCCTAGGTTCCGTGATGGGCGAGAAAATCCGTCGTGCAATTGATTACTGTATCGAACACAAACTTCCGTATATGATTATCTGCCAATCAGGTGGAGCCAGAATGCAGGAAGCCACCTATTCACTCATGCAGTTGGCAAAAGTGCAGGCGAAGCTGGCTCAGCTTTCCGAAGCAGGCTTGCTGTACATTGCCTATTTATGTGATCCTACTTTCGGCGGAATTACCGCTTCTTTTGCGATGACTGCTGATGTTATTATTGCTGAACCGGGAGCTTTGATCGGTTTCGCAGGACCTCGCGTGATCCGTGAAACAATCGGTAAAGATTTACCGGAAGGATTCCAGACTTCAGAGTTTCTGCAGGAAAAAGGATTCGTAGATTTCATCGTTAAAAGAACCGAAATCAAAGATAAAGTTTCGAAAACAGTTAGATTGTTAGCGCACGCTTAACACATTTGAATTATCAATAAAATCTCACCTCAATTGAAGGTGGGATTTCTTTTTATGAGAAACATCAAAATAATATTTAATGCTTTAAGATCCTTAAGTTTTACCAAAATTATGAAACTTTTGCGGTTGATTCTTGCGCATCCGTTATTTTCAATTCTGGGATTTTACGCAACCGTGAGGAGTTTCTCGTTAGCACAAAAACATTTCCCCAAATCCCATGCGACCAATGGAGAAGGAAACGCTTTCCGACATGCGCTTTGGAACTGCCTGATTCTGATGTACTGCTGTAAAATTTCTTCGCCACAAAAAGCTTTGCAGTATTGTAAGGAAATGACTGACTTGCACGAAGAACTCTTCCCCAATAAGCCGCTCGAAACCAAAATGGATCTGCATAACAATCAAGTCGGGATGGATTATTTCATGGAACTGCTTCCGGGTGTCCACCGCCAATTCTTCGAAACCAGTTTTTTTGTGAAAGGACTTATTGAAAAAACCAAAACAGCAAAAGTCCTGAATAGTTTAGAAGATGATTTTAAAGGCGACCTGGTTTATTTAAAATAGAAAAAAACCCCGACATTGCCGAGGTTTTAAAAGTCAAGTTCAAGTTTCAAAAAGCGGAATATTTTGTATTTTCCGCTTTTTTAATTTTTGATTTTTAAGTTAAAGGAGCACCAACTGCTAAATCACATCGGTGATGAGGTTCGCCGTGTGCTGGATTATTAGCAGGTTTCGGTCCTGAGGCCTGCATTGGTGCAGGCGAAGACAAAACTGAAGGCGAAATGGGTCTCGTGTCAAAATTATTGCCTGAAGCATTTTGTTGAGGCATTACCTGAGGTGCCGCACTTTGAGAAGGCGCGCTGTCAATCGGTGCGCCAACGGGGATTTCGCAACGGTGATAAGGCTGACCATGTTCCGGATTCAATGCCGGTTTTTCTGCCTGATTATTTGCGGCGACGGCGGTCGCAACTTCGCCTTCTTCAGCGGTATAAGTAACAGATCCATCCTTCATAACCGAATCTTTCTGTACTTCCGTTACATTTTCAGTATCTGAAACGGTTTTCTCTTTTTTATCGCAGGAATAAAGAAGCGTTGCACCTGCTATTAATAAAGGTAATAATCTCATGTTTTCTATTTTTTTCAAAAGTATGAAATTTAATTAGAACTTAAAATCCAAGCCGAAATATACATTTGCTCCCATAACCGGTGCATAAATCATTCCTGCGTCAAAGTAATTCCCAAAAGGGTTTTCAGTATCGATAATCGGACGGTTCTGGGTGTAACCTAACAGGTTTTCACCACCTATATATGCACGAATGTTTTTATTAAAGTTTCTGGAAATTTGGGCATTAAGGGTCGTGTAACTTTTAGAATATTCCGGTAATCTGTATTCTGATGGATTCGCATTTAAATTGGGAAGCTTCTGTTTTCCAATCAGCTGAAGCGTTGCATCGATATTCCAGAAAGCTCCTTTGTCTGTTTTATCGGTAGCGTAGGAAGCATTAAAGAAACCTCTGTTTTTTGCCATAAATGGAATTTCTCTTTTCCCTCCCAAGAAATCGGCCTTTACATCGTAGTACTTATAAGCCAGTCTCATTTCTAAATTTTTCGCTGGTACAAAATCTAACTGGGTTTGAAAACTGTTCGCAAATGATTCTCCTTCGAGATTATAGAAAACGATTTTCTGTGGTGAAATATCTAAATCGGTCAATACCTGATTTTGGAAATCTGTTCTGAAAAAATCGGCAACCAAAGTTGCTTTTCTGTTAAACAACTTGAATTCCTGCTGCACACTTGCCCCGTAATTCCAGGCAATTTCTGGTTGTAAATCATAAATTTTTCCGCCATTTCCTAAGATTTCAATTTGTCTGTTCGATCCGAAATATTGCTGACTTTCTGCAAAAATATTAGCGGTTCTAAAACCTTTTCCGGCCGAAAGGCGAAGAATGGTTTTAGGCAAAACATCATATTTAAAGTTTAATCTCGGCGTAAACTGCGTTCCTGCCAAATTGTGAAAATCTGTTCTGGCGCCGGCAACCAAAGTGTATTTCAGTCCTGTCAAAGTATATTCGAAAAATAATCCAGGCACTGTTTCCGTTCTTTTATAATTTTGAGTCAGATAGTCCTCATCATATTGGTCATACAGAAAACTTGCGCCCGTTTTGAATTTATTATTGGTATTTCCGATGATGCTTTCAAAAACCAAATTCGAGTAAAAAGTATTCTGGTTGCCCCAATAATTTCTGTTCCCAAAAAAACTGTCCTGTTGATGCGTCGTGAACTGATTCATCCAGCCGATACTTTGGTAAGGTTTACCTTTAAAAATATATCCGGTTTTATTCCAGATTTCAAAACGGGAAAGGTCGATTCCGACACCATACGCATTTTGTTGAGAACGGTCAATCTTTTTATCAAAAGCAGTTTGCCCGCCAAAACGTTCATCTTTCACAAAACTAATTCCGAAATGAGTTCCTAAGCCGGAATGCTCCAAATCATTATAGTTTAGAAGATAGGCAGCGTTAATTTGATTTCCCGTCGGTTGATCCAGAAAACCATCATTGTTAGAATCAATTTTTCCTAAAGTTGCATTCCCATGAAGTAAAAGCGACTGACTCCAATGTTCGTTCAGCTGGGAAGTGGTGGTAATATTGCTTTCCAGTCTACCGTTTGCATCTGCGAAAAAGTTGATCGCCGTTTCTGGTTTTTCATTAACTTTTAAAAGTTCAGTATTAATTTGACCCGTGATACTTTCGTAGCCATTAACCACTGTACTTCCGCCTTTTGTTAACTGGATTCCGCCAATCCATCTTCCGGGAATTAAATTCAGGCCATAAGGTGCTGCTAAACCACGGATTGAGGGCAAAAGTTCTTTTGTTAATGAGGTGTATTTCTGATCCAAACCTAACATTTTAAGTTGCTTGGTTCCGGTAACAGCGTTCGTGAAAGAAACGTCAACGGTCGCATTCGTTTCAAAACTTTCCGATAAATTGCAGCAGGCTGCTTTCAATAACTCTTTGGTTCCGATATTAAAGGTTAATCCCGTTTCTTTCTTGCTTAAAGCGGTCGCATCTGCCAGTTTGATTAACCGGACTTCTTCGATGGATTTATCGAAATGGTCAGCATGTTGTGAAAAATCTTTTTTAGGTGCTGGCGCTTCGTCATGGTGAACCAAATCGCTTTTTACACCCAAAGGTAATTCCCGGTCGTACAGGCAGCAGCCGGGAAGATTTTTGTAAGTATCATCTTTCGAAGTGTACATCTCATTATCATGACCAACATCTGCGATCTTTTTTAAAATTAAATCCGCTGAAGTTTTTTCAGGATTAAAGTTTAAAGTTACAATCTGCGTTTCTGCATCCCAGGTTGCCGAATCTGCACCAGCACTGGCCGCTGCTTTTTCGATTCTTGCTTTGCATGAACTGCAGTTTCCGCGAACAAAAAACTGATGATCATTTTTCACAGGTTTCGAAGAAATTTCTTTTTTTAGAAAAGAAGGCGCTCGATCATAATGACAGCAGGAAGGAAGGTTTCCGTAAACCACATCAGCTGCAGCGAATTTTTCGTTGTCATGTCCAACGTCTGCGATTTTCTTTAAAATTTGATCAGCCGAAGTTTTTGTAGCATCAAATTCTACTTCAAGCTGCTGAGTATTGGCGTTCCAGTTGGCGGTTTTTGCACCTGTTTTTTTTGCGGTATTTTCGATTCTTTCTTTACACATCGCACATTCTCCTTTAACCAGAAAAGTTGATTTTGTGACCGTTTGTGCGTATAAGAATGAAGTGAATATCAGGGAAAATAAGCAAAGACTTTTTAACAAAGTTTTCATTTTTAAAATAAGTTAATTAACATAAAAAGGTTGCCAAAAGAACGTTCTTTTGGCTGTAGTCTAATGTGTTAACCTATTTTAGGCGGTTGCCAGATGTTTTGAATGTTGGAAGAGAAATAAGAATTCCCATACCCGAAATTAAGGTCCTGAATAAACAAATGCTTTTTTAAATTTGAATTAAATTCTGATGAAAGATAATTCATTACGAAATGAACCGTGCAGGAATGACATTTGTTACAATCGTCGCCGCATTTGTTTTTTTGGGAATGGTCTGTGGAGTTTTCAGAATGACAGGAGATTGGTTTTTTTGTTTTGCAACACTCTTCTTTGGTCGGTTTCTGATCACAGCACTGAACAGTAGTTTGAGCATAAATCATCTGCTTGGGAAGAATAAAAATACTCAATCCCAAAACGATAAAAAATATTTTCAAAGTTCGTGACATGCTTTTGCAAAATTAATAAATATAATCGACGTAACCTGATAATCGTTAAATCTTCTTAAATAAAGTTAAAAATTTACTATTCAATTGCTTGACAATTAATTAATTGTAATTTTGCCAACGAAAAATCGTTTAACATAATATAGAATGAAGAAGGTCCTTTTACCATTAATAACTGTTTTATTTTTCGCTACCTCTTTTTATAAATTAGAAGATTTGGAGAAAAACCCGACAGAAACTCCTTTAAATAAACAAACACAAAATTTAGTCCTGAAAGCAGAGCCGAGCTCCACCGCAAAATATGCGGAAGAAATTTACAGTTCGATCAGTTTCGACAACATCAACCGGCTGCAGTCCGAAGTTTTTTCCAAAGCCTTTTTAGGATTTACCAATCTTAAAAAAGAAGGAAAATTAGATGAAGATTCTCATTTATTAACCATTTGCGATTTTTCGTTATCGTCCACAGAGAAGAGACTTTGGGTCATTGATTTGAATGAAAAAAAAGTCCTTTATAACTCGCTGGTTGCACACGGAAAAAACACAGGTGAAGAATTCGCTCAGAAATTTTCAAATACCGAGAGTTCTTTGCAAAGCAGTCTTGGTTTTTTCATTACAGAAAGTACTTATAATGGTTCCAACGGTTATTCGTTGAAACTTGAAGGAATGGATTCCGGTTACAATGATGCCGCCTTCCGTCGCGCGATCGTGATGCACGGTGCAGATTATGTGAGCGAAGGTTTTATTAAAAATCAAAAACGCATTGGCAGAAGCTGGGGTTGCCCCGCTGTTCCCCGCGCTTTGGCCGAACCGATTATCAATACCATCAAAGGGAAAAATTGTCTTTTTATTTATTATCCCGACAATCAATACCTTTCCAGTTCGAAATGGCTGAAGGCTGAGGAGAATATTTAAAACCTAAAACAAAACAATCCCGGTTCACAATTGCGAACCGGGATTTTTTATAATTTATTTTAACTCAATCGGATTGTTATTTTTCTTCTGTTCTTCTTTTTGGCGTTCCTCCATTTGTTTTCGCTGATTTGGATCCATCTGAATTCTAAATGATCCACCACCACGTGTCATCGCTGCCATCGCTGCAGCTGGGTCTTTTCTGAACTGATCCTGCTGCTTTTCAAATGCAGCTCTTTTCACCGAAATCGTAGAGCCAAATTGTTCGAAAGCAGCAATTTCATTAATTTTCTTTGCTTCTTTTAAATCGAAACTGTAATCGCCTTTAGCATCTTCAACTTTTACAATTAAACCCGGCAATCCTGAAAATTTATAAGGGCCATCCTGAAAAGGAACTTCGGTCGTAAACCAAGCGTGCCAAGTTCTCCCAGCAAATTGTGTTTCTGCTTTCTGGGTTTTGTATTCGCCAATAGTTGTTGTTTCGGGAAGGATTTTCCAGTTCATTGGCCGGTCTTCTTCATAAGCGTACTGATCGCGCAGAATTCTTGCTTTATATAATTTTTTCGCGGTTTTGTAATCTTTTTCAATAATGAAATCCATATTGGTTCGCAAATTCTGCATTTGGCTTCTGTCAAAATTAAAACTTCCGGTCTGTCTCATCCGTCCCATAATGGAATCTCTTTTCAATCTGTTTTCAGCGTAGAAAATAGAGTTTCCTCCGGAAATGTCAAGATGGGCTAATTCTGTTTTTGTGGCACTTCTATCCGTAGAATCTGGTTTCATAGTGACTTGATACACAAAACGGTTCGCTTGAGCGAAAATAATTTGGGCAGCTAAGCCCAAGGTAAGCACGGCGATTTTTTTCATTCTTAAATAATTTGATTTTTGATAATAATTAAAGGTAAAAGTTAAATTTCACCGTCTATAAGATTGATAGACAAATATACCGAAGCAAATTTGATATTCATTATATTATTAGTAATTTTGCAATCTAAAATGATTCTAAATAAAAACAATGATAAAAGTTAGCGATCTAGCGAAAGAAAAAGCCTTTCAGTTAATGACTGAAGACGGTTTCGATCCTTTGGAAGATTATATAAGAGTCGGTGTAAAAAGCGGCGGTTGTTCCGGTTTAGAATATGTTCTGAAATTTGATAATGTAAAAACAGATTCAGATCAGGTTTTCGAAGATAATGGGATTAAGATCATTGTCGATAAAAAATCAGTGCTTTATTTAGCAGGAACAATACTAGAATTTTCAGCAGGGTTGAATGGGAAAGGATTTGTATTCAACAATCCCAATGCAAACAGAACTTGCGGTTGCGGTGAGAGTTTCTCGCTGTAAAACACATTTAATTTTCATATAAAAAATGGCAACAAAATATACGGAAGACGATCTTAGGGTCGATCTTGAAAATCAAAAATATGAATACGGGTTTACCACGGATATAGAATATGACGATTTTCCGACCGGTTTATCTGAAGAAATCGTAAGAATGATTTCTGCGAAAAAAGAAGAACCAGAATGGATGACCGAGTGGCGTCTGGAATCTTACAGAATGTGGCTGAAAATGGAGGAGCCGGAATGGGCAAATGTGACTTATGAAAAGCCAGATTTCCAAGCCATTCGTTATTATGCGGCGCCAACAGTAAAACCGGAATTAGCCAGTTTAGATGAAGTAGATCCGGAATTACTGAAAACCTTTGAAAAATTAGGAATCAATATTGAGGAACAGAAAAGACTTTCAGGGGTTGCAATGGATATTGTGATTGACTCAGTTTCTGTAAAAACTACATTTCAAAAAACTTTAAAAGATAAAGGAATTATTTTCTGCGCTATTTCTGAAGCCATCAGAGATTATCCGGAATTGGTGCGTAAATATATCGGAAAGGTAGTTCCAAGAGGGGATAACTACTATGCAGCTTTAAACTCAGCCGTATTTTCAGACGGAAGCTTCTGCTATATTCCAAAAGGCGTGAAATGTCCGATGGAACTTTCCACTTATTTCAGAATTAATAAATCCGGAAGCGGTCAGTTTGAAAGAACTTTGTTAATCGCTGATGAAGGGAGCTATGTTTCTTACCTTGAAGGCTGTACTGCACCTGCAAGAGATGAAAATCAGCTGCATGCGGCGGTCGTAGAGTTAATCGCAATGGATGATGCAGAAATTAAATATTCTACCGTTCAAAACTGGTATCCCGGAGATTCAGAAGGTAAAGGTGGCGTTTTCAATTTCGTAACCAAACGGGGAATTTGTGAGAAAAACGCAAAAATTTCCTGGACGCAGGTTGAAACCGGTTCTGCTGTAACCTGGAAATATCCGAGCTGTATTTTAAAAGGAGATAATTCTGTTGGAGAATTTTATTCAATTGCGGTAACCAATCATCACCAGTATGCAGATACCGGAACCAAGATGATCCACATCGGGAAAAATACCAAATCAACGATTATTTCTAAAGGAATTTCCGCAGGAAAATCAAACAACTCTTATAGAGGATTAGTGAAAATGATGCCTTCTGCAAAAGGAGCACGTAACTTTTCGCAATGTGATTCTCTTTTAATGGGCAATGAATGTGGCGCACATACTTTCCCTTATATCGAAGTAAAAAATCCGACCGCTCAACTCGAGCACGAAGCGACGACTTCAAAAATAGGTGAAGACCAAATTTTCTATTGCAATCAGAGAGGAATCAGCACCGAAAAAGCAATTGCATTGATCGTCAACGGTTTCGGAAAAGAAGTTTTGAATAAGCTACCGATGGAATTTGCGATTGAAGCCCAAAAATTATTAGAAATTTCTTTAGAAGGAAGTGTTGGGTAAAAATGATCTTTCCATTTGAACTTTCATTTCAAAACTTTTTTTAAAGAAATTATATATCATAACAGTAAAAAAACAGGAAGTAATTAACTTTTAAATTATCTAATTACCTCATTTCATATTATGTTAAAAATTAACAACTTACACGCGAGAATCCAGGACGGAGCAGAAATCTTAAAAGGAATCAATCTACAAATCAATCCCGGCGAAGTACACGCTATTATGGGACCCAATGGAGCAGGAAAATCTACTTTAGCCTCAGTTATTGCAGGGAAAGAGGAATATGAAGTTACCGATGGTGAAATTCTTTTCGAAGGTAAAGATATCATCGAAGATGCGCCTGAAGAAAGAGCGCACGAAGGAATTTTCCTTTCGTTCCAATATCCGGTAGAAATTCCGGGAGTTACCGTGACCAACTTTATCAAAGCGGCCATCAACGAAAACCGAAAAGCAAAAGGTTTAGAAGCGATGCCGGCGAAAGAAATGTTGGCTTTGGTTAAAGAAAATTCTGAGAAATTAAATATCAAAAGAGATTTTCTGGCCCGTTCACTCAACGAAGGTTTTTCCGGTGGCGAGAAAAAAAGAAACGAAATCTTCCAAATGATGATGTTGAATCCGAAATTAGCGATTCTGGATGAAACCGATTCCGGATTGGATATTGATGCCTTAAGAATCGTTGCAGACGGCGTAAACTCTTTCAGAAGTGAAGGAAATGCGGTTCTCTTAATCACTCATTACCAAAGACTTTTAGATTATATTCAACCCGATTTTGTACACGTTTTAGCTGACGGAAAAATCATCAAAACCGGTGATAAATCTCTTGCTTTAGAATTGGAAGAAAAAGGGTACGATTGGCTGCTTAATTAATTTGAAATTTGATGTTTGAAATTTGATATTATGCGAACGATAAAAACTTCGAAGATCTGGAAATTTGGAAAAATCAAGGATTTTTTGTCAAAATATAGACAGGCATGGTCTTAAAAATATCAAATTTCAAAAACATGATCAAAATCAAATCGATCGGTCTTCTGCTTCTGTGATGGATAATATTGCTGAAGGTTTCGAAAGGGAGGGAAACAGAGAATTTGTAAATTTCCTTACCATGTCGAAAGGGTCTGTAGGAGAAGTCCGTTCTCAGTTAATAAGGGCATTTGATCGGAATTATCTGGATGAAAGTACTTTTTTAGCTCTTAAAGATGAAGCAGCTAACATGTCGAAAATGCTGTCAGGATTTATTACTTATCTTAAAAATTCGGAACATAAAGGCAATAAATTTAATAGGAATAAAGAAAATGAATGATGTTTGAGCATAAGAATTTCAAATATCAAACTTCAAATATCAAATATAAATAATGGCTCTATTAGAAAATATACAGAATAACCACACTGCTTTTTTAGAAACGCTTCAACACCGTTTTCTGGATGAGACCCGGAATGAAGCACTCAAAAAGTTCTTTCATTACGGTTTTCCCACTAAAAAAGACGAGGAATATAAATACACGAACTTACGGGAAATCACCGAGAAAAATTATAATTTCTTCCCTACAGAAGCACATACGATTTCCAAAGAACAGATTGAGGAACTGCATTTGGGCGAAGAAAACTTCGACTGGATTGTCTTCATTAATGGAAAGTTGCATAAAGAACTGTCCAAAATTACCATTGAAAATGTAGAGTTGCTTTCGTTCAATTATGCACTCAACGATCCAAAACATAAAGACGTTTTCGATCAGTATTTCAATACAATCGCTGATCAAAATTTAGCGTTTACGAATTTGAATACTGCTTATTGCAAGCAAGGATTTTTCTTAAAAGTCCCAAAAAATGTGGTCATCGAAAAACCGATTCACGTTTTCTATATTTCTCAGAACCAGGAAGAAAACACAGTTTACAACACCCGGAATCTATTGATTGCTGAAGAAGGCTCTAAAATCGAAGTCATCGAAAGCCACCATAATTTCGATGAAACTTACGTTTTTACCAATTCTGTGACTGAAATTTTTACGTACCAAAATGCAAAAGCAGATTGGCATAAAGTGCAGAATGACAGCGACACTTCGTACATGATGGATCACACTTTCGCCAAACAGGAACGTGACAGTTTAACGACGGTGAACACTTTCTCTTTCGGAGGAAAATTAGTGCGTAACAACTTGGATTTCATTCATAACGGTGAAAATATCAACTCGTTTATGAACGGAATTACGATCATCGATGGCGAGCAATTGGTGGATCATCATACCGCAGTTCATCACAAAACGCCACATTGCGAGAGCTACCAAAACTACAAAGGAATTTACAAAGGCAAATCTCACGGGGTTTTCAACGGTAAAGTTTTTGTAGATAAAATCGCGCAGAAAACCAATGCTTATCAGCAAAACAATAATATTCTGTTGGATGAAGGAGCATCGGTTGACACCAAACCACAACTCGAAATTTTCGCAGATGATGTGAAATGTTCTCACGGTTGTACAGTCGGTCAATTGAATGAAGACGCTTTGTTTTACCTTCGTGCCCGTGGAATTTCCAAAAAAGAAGCGCAGGCAATGTTATTGTTCGCCTTTGCGAATGACGCAATGGAAAATATCGATATTGAACCACTTAGAGTTAAAATTTCCAAACTTTTGGCAGAGAAATTAGAAGTGGATATGGAGTTTGAAGATATTTATTAGGGCGACAAATTTGACTACGTCGAAAGTTAATTTTTTATTTTTTTTTGGCGACTTTTCCGCCTTCCGTTCCCGCTTTTTTAATTATCGGCTTCTGCTTCGCTCAGCCAACAATTAAAAAGAGCTCCACTCAAGTCGGGTCGCAACTGGGATTTAGAATTAAAATTTGATTATATGATAAATAAAAAGCGACTGGATTTCAGTCGCTTTTTGTAGTTTTGAATTTAAATATAAATTATGGAAAAAAATAAATTTTTATGGATAGCTTTTGGTATTGTGATGCTAATAGTAATTTCCAATAATATCTTCCGCTCGGAACAAAAACAGAAAGGTGAAAAATCATTAGTAGAGAAAATGAAACCAACTTTAATTTTTGATGGACAAGAGTATTTTTCTCATTGGAAAGATACTGCAGATGAAAAGTTTTTATCAATATCAAAATTACTTGTTGCAGATCGCATTACAGGTTGTGGAGAATTTTATTATAATGAGATTGATAGAAACACATATATTGTAGCTTGTTCCAGAGATGGTAAATCCTTTAAATATTACGTAGCATGGACAAAATTGGACAAAGTTTATTCAGCCGAAAGCGATATGCTAACAATCAATGAATCACCAAAATAATCAATAATGTTTTACAACAATTGATTTGAAAAAATGAATTTAGAACATGTCAAAGACCATCTCAACGCTTACAAACAGCATGATCAGATTTTCGATGCTGCACAATTTCTCATTAATTTCTTCGGATTAGAAAGCGAAAACTTTGCAGGTTTCGGTTTCCGGCCAGAGTTGGAACCTGATAAAATGTTGTTGACCACAGAAGGAGTTCTCGGCGAAAAACAAATGGTGATGATTCCCCGAAACCTTTTTGATTTCGATCTGAATTTAGTTGCAAACATGGTTGCCCATGAAATGTTGCACGTTCGTCAGAAAGCGCAGGAAACTTTAGTAGAAGATAAAAACGAAAGAGAATTTCAGTCGTATTACGAAATGCTCTTTCATAAAGAATTTCCACTAGTTCCCGATGTTTCTGATTTTCATAAAAAATTCTTCGGCGAAAAAGCTTTGGAATATTACAAAAGAATGGGAGAGAATTCGGATTTACAAAAGAAATATTTCGACAAGAAAATTGAAGTTGAAAATTTAATTAATTCTCTTTAATATTGATGAAAAGATCTGCTGTTGACAATAGTTACAATATAAATTACTTTATTTTCAGCAAAATAAATTAAAGAATTATTCCGGTCTATTTTGCATTTCCTCAAATTATTAATTTTAGATTTAGGGCAAAAAGAACTGTTTTTAGAAATGTTTTCTGTTAGTATTTCAACTTTATTTTTAAAGTTTATAACCTCTTTAAATGTCTATTTTTCAAATAGATAATCAATCGTATTTCTAAAATTTATTTTGGCAGAATCGGACCAGACAATCTTATTCATTTTTACACGACTTGATGTAGTGTTCCATTTCCTCCATTACGGATTCGTGCGAATGAGTTCTTCCCATTTTAAGATCTTCTATTCCTTTATTAATACTGTTCGTTTCTTCTTCAGAAAGATTTTCGGCCCAATCTTTTTCTTTTTTAAATAAAAGAAAATCAATATAATCTGATAATTCCTCTAATAAATAATCAGGAATATCTTTTATTTTGTCAGATAAATTTTGATGTAATGCAGTTTTCATATTTCTAACTTTTTAAAAATCCTTCCAAAATCTCACACGCCGATTTCGGTAAATTCGTTCCCGGACCAAAGATATAATCAGCGCCATTTTCATAAAGAAATTCATAATCCTGTTTAGGAATTACGCCTCCAACAACGATGGTAATGTCATCTGCACCGAGCTTTTTCAATTCTGCCACAACCTGCGGAACAAGAAATTTATGGCCGGCCGCCAAAGAGGAAACGCCCAAAATATGAATGTCATTTTCTACCGCCTGTTTTGCCACTTCTTCCGGTGTTTGGAATAATGGTGCCACATCAACGTCGAATCCCATATCGGCGAATGCTGTTGCCACTACTTTTGCACCACGGTCATGACCGTCCTGTCCCATTTTCACGACCATAATTCGCGGTCTTCGTCCTTCGTTTTCTTCAAACTTTTCCGCTAAAGAAAGTGCTTTACCGAAGTATTCATTTTTGCTTGCATTCATGGCGTAAACTCCTTGTATGGTTCTGATATTGGCTTTGTAACGTCCGAAACTTTCTTCCATAGCGTCGCTCATTTCTCCCAAAGTTACTCTTCTTCTTGCCGCTTCAATGCAGATTTCAAGTAAATTTCCGTCGCCGGATTTTGCAGCTTCTTTTAATTGATTTAAAACTTCTGCAACCGCTTCGGGATTTCGATCGTTCTTGATTTGATGCAATCTTTCAATCTGTTTTCTTCGAACTTCGGAATTATCGATATCCAATATTTCTAAATCCATTTGTTTTTGAGTGGATTTAAAGGAATTTACCCCAATGATAAATTCTTCGCCACTGTCGATTTTCGCTTGTTTTTTTGCAGCAGCTTCTTCGATTCTCATTTTCGGAATTCCGGCTTCTATGGCTTTGGTCATTCCGCCTTCCAATTCAACTTCATCGATGAATTTCATAGCTTCATCAATCATTTGTTGAGTCAAACTTTCTACCAGGTGACTTCCGCCCATTGGATCGACGACATCGCAGATTCCACTTTCCTGTTGTAGAATGATTTGGGTATTTCTGGCAATTTTTGCGGAATAATCGGTTGGCAAAGCGATCGCTTCATCCAAGGCATTCGTATGCAAAGATTGCGTTCCGCCTAGTGCTGCAGACAAAGCTTCAATAGCCGTTCTGGTAATATTATTGAAAGGTTCCTGTTCTGTTAAACTCCAACCCGAAGTTTGCGAATGGGTTCTTAAGGCTAAAGATTTGGGATTCTGCGGATTGAATTGCGTTAATAAATTTGCCCAGATAAAGCGCGCTGCCCGCATTTTGGCAATTTCCATAAAATGATTCATTCCAACTGCCCAGAAAAAAGATAAACGGGGAGCGAAATCATCGACTTTCATTCCGGCTTTCATTCCGGTTCTTACATATTCTAAACCGTCGGCTAAAGTGTACGCCATTTCCAATACCGGCGTCGCACCAGCTTCCTGCATGTGATAACCCGAAATGGAAATGGAATTAAATTTCGGAATGTTTTTAGCCGTATATTCAAAAATATCAGCAATGATTTTCATGGAAGGAGTCGGTGGATAAATATAGGTATTCCGAACCATGAATTCTTTTAGAATGTCATTCTGAATGGTTCCTGATAACTTTTCTTGTGAAACTCCCTGTTCTTCTGCCGCCACAATGTAAAATGCCAATACCGGTAAAACGGCGCCGTTCATCGTCATAGAAACCGAGATTTCATCCAAAGGAATCTCATTAAATAAAATCTTCATGTCTTCGATGGAATCAATCGCAACGCCAGCTTTTCCGACATCACCTTCCACTCTCGGATGATCGGAATCGTAGCCACGATGCGTTGCCAAATCGAATGCAACAGATAAACCTTTTTGTCCAGCTTTTAAATTTCTTCTATAAAAAGCATTGGATTCTTCCGCCGTCGAAAATCCTGCATATTGCCGAATCGTCCAAGGTTTTTGAACATACATGGTTGAATATGGTCCTCTCAAATAAGGTGCAACTCCTGCAGAATATTGTTTTTCTGTTAAAGTTTTTGAATCTTTTTCGGTGTAAGAGGATTTCATTTCCAAACCGTCTTTTTCGAAAAAATAGGGAACTGTTTGTTCCGGTTTTATGGAAAAGTCTGGATTTGTGTTTTGTATTTTTTGGCGCATTGTTCTTGGCTTTAGAGGAAGTAAAGTTACGGTTTTTTAAGAAATTTTTATGGCAGAAAAAATATCGCAATTTAACTGTTGATTTTTGTGCATTCACGAATTCAATAACGCAGCGACCAAAGATTTATTAAAAAAAACTTCCAGAAAAATCTGAAAGTTTTATAAATATGTTGAACCTGTTTAAGGATTATATTAATAATTATCCTCCTCGCCTTTCATTTTCTCTGCATTTTCCGCCATAATCACGGCATCGATCATTTCCTGGATATCACCGTTCATATATGCATCAAGGTTGTACATTGACTTGTTGATTCTGTGATCGGTAACTCTTCCTTGGGAATAATTATAGGTTTTAATTTTTGCCGAACGGTCACCAGTAGAAACCATAGATTTTCTTTGGGCGGCAACGTCGCCAACTGCTTTTTGTAATTCGATATCGTATAGTTTTGTTCGAAGCATTTCCATTGCCAGTTCACGGTTAGCCAACTGGGAACGTGCCTGCTGACAAACCACGACCATTCCGGAAGGTTTGTGCGTCAACTGAACTTTTGTTTCTACTTTATTTACGTTTTGCCCACCTGCACCACCAGATCTCGAAGTCTGCATTTCGATGTCTGCCGGATTTAGTTCAAAGTCAATTTCTTCTGCTTCCGGTAAAACGGCTACGGTAATTGCCGAGGTGTGAACTCTTCCTTGCGATTCTGTTTCAGGAACGCGCTGAACCCGGTGAACGCCGGATTCGAATTTCATGATGCCATAAACGCCGTCATTTCCTTCAACTCTTAAAATCAATTCCTTGTAGCCTTTTGAAGCTTCGCTGAAATCGGTTATTTCATGTTTCCAGCCTTTTGATTTGAAATACATGGCGTAGGCGCGATAGACATCTTCTACAAAAATTGCCGCTTCATCGCCACCAGTACCGGCTCTTAATTCGACGATAACGTTTTTGTCATCGGTCGGATCTTTTGGGATCAAAAGAACTTTTAACTGTTCTTCCAATCCTGGGATTTTATCGAGCATTTCGTATTTTTCTACTTTTGCCATTTCGACAAACTCTTTATCTGAACCGTCGGCGATGATTTCGTCGGATTCTTCAATCGTGTTCAAAGCCTGCATGTATTGGTCGAAAACAGCAACAATTTTCCCCAGGTCGCTGTATTCTTTATTCAGCGTGGAGTATTTTTTCTGGTCAGAAATGATTTCCGGCTGGATGATAAGGTCTGCAACTTCGTTATAGCGTTGTTTTATGGCTTCGAGTTTCGGTATAAGTGACTTTGACATTTTGGGATTTTTGTAGTGTGCAAAGATAAAGAAAAATGAGCCAAGTAGAAAGAGCAGGTTTCCTAAATAGGACTGCTGAAGAAATGGATGTTTTTAATCAATCGTCTTGCAGCTGGGATTCTCATTTTAAATCCCTTTCTGGAGGAGGGCAACGTTGATTCTGCCTGTGGAAATAAGAACTGCAAGTTGTTGTAGCCTCGGTTGCAGCGGCATCCTTTTGCGTAACGAAGTGGAGTAAAAGATACAGCGGAAAACGGGTGGGGTCTTGTAAAACAACGGAGTTTTGTAGCTCCTTAAAAAAACACCGCGTCCTTCGATAATTCAAATGACAGCTCTCTGCGAGAGTGGAGCCGCACAAAAAAATCAGTTCCTAAAAATAGAAACTGATTGTTATATATGATTTTGCTTTGTGATTGCTTTTCCAGAATTAATGAGGGAAAGCAATGACATCAACTAGTGATGACCGTCGGTGTGAAGAAATGGACCGCGCCCTTTTGGGTTGCTGTAAAGAAGTTCTACTCCTTCCTGCTCGGTCATGATTTTTCTTCTTACTTCTTCTGGATCAAAAGGTTTTGTTTTTCCAAAATATTCTGCCAATCCGACAGTAAGCCAAAGTGGAATGATATATCCAAAAAACATAAAAATACACCAGAACCCAATCAAGAACATACATACGAAATATATGGTCCAAAGGAACTGGTAGAAAGGCCAAAATGATGATAACAGGATCATTGTAATAGATTTTAGGCAAAAATAGGATAAATTTTGATGTGGACAAAAAATTTATCCTGATTTTTGTTATTTTAATTGATTATAAATTTACTTAATGGGCGATTGATTCGAAGAAGTCATTTCCTTTGTCATCCGAAATAATGAAAGCCGGGAAATTCTTAATTTCAATTTTCCGCACAGCTTCCATTCCAAGCTCTTCAAAATCAACAACTTCTACGGAGGTAATGTTTTCTTTTGCTAAGATTGCTGCCGGTCCGCCAATCGATCCCAGGTAAAATCCGCCATATTTGTGACAGGCGTCGGTAACTTCTTTACTTCGGTTTCCTTTGGCGAGCATAATCATACTTCCTCCATGAGATTGGAATTCGTCTACATAAACATCCATTCTGCCGGCGGTGGTGGGACCGAAACTTCCTGAAGCCATTCCCGTTGGGGTTTTTGCCGGACCTGCGTAATAAATCGGGTGGTTTTTGAAATAGTCCGGCATCGGTTTTCCGCTGTCTAACAATTCTTTGATTTTTGCATGAGCGATATCCCGGGCAACGATTAAAGTCCCGTTGAGACTTAGCCGCGTTTTAATTGGATATTTTGATAGTTCCGCTAAGATGTCCGGCATTGGCTGGTTTAGATCGATGTTTACGGCTGCTTCCAGGTGTGGTGCTGTTTCCGGTAAAAAACGTTTTGGGTTGGTTTCCAGCTGTTCCAGAAAGATTCCGTCTTTGGTGATTTTTCCTTTGATGTTTCTGTCGGCAGAACAGGAAACGCCCATTCCAACGGGACAGGATGCTGCGTGACGGGGAAGTCGTATCACCCGAACATCGTGGGTTAAGTATTTTCCGCCAAACTGTGCTCCGATGGAACTTTCCTGGCAGATTTTCTGAACTCTTTTTTCCCATTCCAAATCACGAAATGCCTGTCCGCCCATATTTCCTTCAGTTGGAAGATGATCGTAATATCCGGCGCTCGCTTTTTTCACTGCTGCTAAATTGGCTTCTGCAGAAGTTCCGCCAATCACCAAAGCCAAATGGTATGGCGGGCAAGCCGCAGTTCCCAGATCCATAATTCTTTCACGGACAAAAGC
Source organism: Chryseobacterium salivictor (assembly GCF_004359195.1). Lineage (NCBI taxonomy): Bacteria > Pseudomonadati > Bacteroidota > Flavobacteriia > Flavobacteriales > Weeksellaceae > Chryseobacterium > Chryseobacterium salivictor. Next base: position 1,101,817 of record NZ_CP037954.1, read on the forward strand.
ATCCAAAGAATTTTCATTGAGCAAAGATTTCGTTTTCTGATAGAGAAAAGTTTTATTTGCTGAGCCGCCGCCTTTTGCTAAAAATAAAAACTTGTACTCGTTTCCAGTTTCGGCATAAATGTCGATTTGAGCGGGAAGATTAGAGCCGGAATTCTTTTCCTCAAACATTGTTAAAGGAACGATTTGGGAATATCTCAAGTTTCTTTCCTGATAGGTATTGTAAATTCCTTTTGAAATCCATTCCGCGTCATCAGTTCCGGTGTAAACGTTTTCGCCTTTTTTCGCCACACAGATTGCGGTCCCTGTGTCCTGGCAAGAAGGCAGTGCTCCTTCAATCGCGACTGCAGCATTCTGTAAAAGATTGTAGGCCACAAAACGGTCGTTATCAGTTGCTTCAGGATCTTCAATAATGTTTCTCAGTTTTTGTAAATGTGCAGAACGCAACATAAAAGAAACGTCTGCCAAAGCATTTTCTGCAAGAAGTTCTAATCCTTTTGGATCGATATTTAAAATGTCTCTGTCGCCGAGCTGTTCCACGGTTACATATTCGGAGGTGAGTTTTTTATATTGGGTATCGTCTTTTAAGATCGGATAAGGTTCTTGGTAGTGGAATTCCATTTTTTAATTTTTTTTGAAGTGTAAAATTAAGGAATTTTAGACTTGCCACGAAACCGCATTTTCAGGATTATTATCAGGTTGATATTTTTTGATTTATTATTCAAACTAAAACTTATGTAAATTCAAAGTAAAAAGATGATAAAAATTATAACCTATTATTAATCAGTTGTTAAAGTTATGTATATTCAAAATAGAAGCTATGTAAATTCAAAATTAAGATTATCTTTGTAGGTAAGTAATGAGGCTATGATTGTAAAAAGAACATTGGAAGACACGATAAGAAAATACATTCAACTGTTTCCTATAATTGCCGTAAATGGGCCCAGACAGTCGGGAAAAACCACTCTTTTGAAATCTGCTTTTCCTGAATATCAATATATTTCTCTTGAGAATCCTGACATTCGAACGATTGCGGAAGCAGACCCTAATTCTTTTCTGGAAAAATATTCAGATAAAATAATTTTTGATGAAGTGCAGCGCACGCCGAAACTTTTTTCTTTTTTACAAACCAAAGTTGATAACGACAAAATTCAAGGACAATATATTCTGTCGGGCTCTCAGAATTTTCATCTTTTGCAGAATATTACCCAAAGTCTGGCGGGAAGAGTTGCGATGTTTAAACTTTTTCCCTTTGATAATCAGGAGCTTTCTGCGGCGGATCTGTTGCCAACCCATTTTGAAACTTTAATTACCAAAGGGTTTTATCCTGCCCTTTTCGACCGCGAAATTCCTTCTGATATTTTTTATCAAAATTATATTGAAACCTATATTCAAAGAGATTTGAGCGAGCTTTTGAATATTCGGGATTTAATGACTTTTCGGAGATTTCTACGGCTTTGTGCTGGAAGAGCAGGACAAATTTTGAACTTGAGTGCATTGGCAAAAGACTGTGGGATTTCTCAGCCAACGGCAAAATCCTGGCTTTCGATTTTGGAAGGCAGTTTTGTTATTTTTTTGTTGGAACCGTATTATGAAAACTTCAATAAAAGAATTATCAAAAGTCCGAAATTGTATTTTTACGACACGGGATTATTATGTTATCTTCTGAACATTCCAGATGCCACGAAATTCTCCGAAAACAGAATGATGGGAAATATTTTTGAAAATTTCATCATTGCAGATCTGCAAAAAGAAAATGCACACCATTATTCGCTGCAGAATTTTTGGTTTTGGAGAGACAGTAATGGAAACGAAGTTGATTTGATAAGTGAAGGAAAAGGCAATTTGAAAATTGCAGAAATAAAATCCACCAAAACAATTAGCGATAAGTTGTTTTCGGGACTGCATTATTTTTCGAAAACTTTTCCTTTGAAGATCGATGAGAAATGGTTGATTTATGGAGGCGAAACTTCGATAAAAAAAAACAATATCGAGATTATTTCCTGGAGAAATAATTTTATGTAAATTCAAAATAAAAGTTATGTAAATTCAAAATAAATTTGTGATTATAAATTATAACTAATTGTTTAATAAGATTATAGTTTATGTAAATTCAAAATAAAAGCGATGTAAATTCAAAATTGATGTAGGGGGGTTATTCAAATGTAGGAATATTACCTTTTAATAAATTTAATCTGTCCTTTTGATTGATATTTAAAATGGTTATAAATCGTTGGATGATTTATAATTGTTTAATTTTAAAGAGCCGGATTTTCAATCCTTTGGAAAAAAAGCGAAATTGAATAAATAGCCCCGATTGCAACGGCATCCTTTTATGAAACGCAGTGGAATAAAAGATATAGTGGAAAGCGGGACTGAACTTGAAAAACAGAGAAAATACTGTTGCTCCTAAAAAAATAAAGCAATGAATTACAGAACAGAAAAAGACACCATGGGCGATGTGCAGGTGCCTGCAGATAAGTTTTGGGGCGCGCAAACCGAGCGTTCCAGAAACAATTTTAAAATCGGTCCGGAAGCTTCGATGCCGCATGAAATTATTGAAGCATTTGCATATCTGAAAAAAGCTGCCGCTTACACGAATGCCGAATTGGGCGTACTTTCTATTGAAAAAAGAGATATGATTGCGAAGGTTTGTGATGAAATTCTAGAAGGTCAACTAAACGATCAGTTTCCGCTGGTGATTTGGCAAACCGGCTCCGGAACGCAGTCGAATATGAATGTGAACGAAGTGATATCTAATAGAGCTCATGTAAATAATGGCGGAACTTTAGGAGAAAAATCTGAAATTCATCCCAACGATGATGTAAATAAATCCCAGAGTTCAAACGATACTTTCCCCACAGCGATGCATATTGCAGCGTATAAGAAAGTGGTGGAACATACTTTGCCGGCAGTTGAAAAACTAAGAAATACTCTGCACGAAAAAGAAGAGAATTTCAAAAGCATTGTAAAAATCGGCAGAACGCATTTGATGGACGCAACTCCTTTGACGCTCGGTCAGGAGTTTTCAGGTTATGTGGCGCAGTTAGATTATGCGATGAAAGCGATTACCAATACGTTCGAACATTTGCAGGAAATTGCTTTGGGCGGAACTGCAGTTGGAACTGGCTTGAACACGCCAAAAGGTTACGATATTTTGGTCGCGAAATATATTTCCGAATTTACAGGACTTCCGTTTGAGACGGCTCCGAATAAATTTGAAGCGTTGGCTGCTCACGATGCGGTTGTAGAAAGTCACGGCGCGCTGAAACAGCTTGCAGTAGCACTTTACAAAATAGCGCAGGATATTCGGTTTTTGGCTTCCGGGCCGAGAAGTGGGATTGGCGAAATTCACATTCCGGAAAACGAACCGGGTTCGTCGATTATGCCGGGGAAAGTAAATCCGACGCAGAATGAAGCAATGACGATGGTTTGCGCGCAGGTTTTAGGAAATGATACCACGATTTCTTTTGCGGGAACGCAGGGGAATTTCGAACTCAATGTTTTCAAACCGGTGATGGCGTATAATTTTCTGCAATCCGCACAATTGTTGGGCGATGCCTGTATTTCTTTCAACGACCACTGTGCCATTGGAATTGAACCGAATGAACCGAGAATCAAAGAACTGGTAGAGAAATCATTAATGCTAGTCACTGCTTTAAATACGCATATCGGATATGAAAATGCCGCAAAAATTGCAAAAACCGCTCACAAAAACGGAACAACTTTGAAGGAAGAAGCGATCAATTTAGGACTTCTGACTGCTGAACAGTTTGATGAATGGGTGAAACCGGAAGATATGGTTTAAAATAGACGGATAGATAATAGACTGATGGATTATAGACTATAGATAAAAGGTTGAAAAGATCAATTAAAGTTTTCTTAACATGATTAAAATGTGATAAGAGTTCCAGAGGAACGACCGATATTACAACACTGGAATTTATGGATCAAGTCTAAAACTTGGAGAGAAAGATAGAAATATTTATTTTTGAAGAATGTTAATTTTTAAATTCCTGCTGATTCAACCAGGCAATAAAGAGGAGCCAGACCTTCAATTATTCTCCGAATACCGATATTCACCTCCTGAAACCATGATAAGAGTCAGCATACAGTCAGCATAAGCCAGGGGTTGGTATGGGGATGGGTGCACTTTGGTTTTGTGGAGAAATGGGTATAGTTTGCGAAGTTCCAATGTCTTTTTAGCTCCCGCACAGAAATCCGATTGCTGACTAAGGACTGTATCATTTTCAGATTATTCAAAATTTTTGCCTAGTCCCCAAGTTTTGAAACTGATCCGAATTTATTCCAGTGCAAAAGCAATTTTCCACATCCATTTTAAAATAAAAATTCCGGGCAAATCGCTCGGAATTCTTTGTTGATATGAATGTGAATGAAATTTTATAAGCCAATGCCCAAGCCAATGATTAAAGCTTTGTCGTTTTTGAAATATTGGTCTTTGAAATAATTGCTGAAATCCCGCTTGACGAAAACGCTGATGCTGTTATAGGAGAAAGTAAGCTGGCCACCATAAACAAAAGGATTCACCTGATAATTTGATCTGTTTCTATAATCATCCCGATTTCCACGTACAATATTATTGGTTGACATCTGTACACCGCCGTAAACATTTGCCGCAATTCTGAAACCGTCAGAATAACTTCTGTATTGAATATCCATTCCTGCATTTTTCAGTTTCGAAAAATTGTATTGTAAGCCAAACGGAACCATTAGATAAGCTGTTCTCAATTTACTTTTATCTGTGTTTCCGGGATAATTTTCTACATAAACACCCTGGTTGCCGTCTTTTGCAAAAATCATATTATTTTCCAGACGAACTGTTCTCCAGGACAAACCTATTCCCGAAATTAAACCCCACGGACTCGTTCTGCTAAACTGATGATTGAGTTTTAATCCTACTTCCAGATTACTGTTGTAGCCAATGTTTTTATCCAGATCATTGTCGGGTAAATTATTGGTAAGCGTCATCACTCCGTAAATAAAATATCCTGAGACATTTCTTGTTGCACTGTATTTTTTCAGCAAATTGGCTTTTAGTTCAGCATCGGAAGTGGTGTCGGAATTAAGCAGTGAAAATCGCACCTGCTTTTGGATTACCGAATCCAGATCAAATCCTAAAGCTTCGATTCTGCGGTCTATTTTTTCTGAAAAACGGTCAGCAATTGCTGTTTTTTGGAGGCTAAATTCAGTTTTGTCGAGGTTTTTATCCTGAAGAACTTTAAGTTCTGCTTCCATTAATACTTTTTCTTCCTGAATAATGGCGTTTATTTTTAAAGCATATTCTTCAACTTTTTCCTTTACGATAGGGCTTATCTCGGATTCTTTTTTGGAAGGCAAGTTGATTTTTAATGATTTTTGTGCATACATCTGGGAGGTTGAAAAAAGGCACAGCAATCCCATCATGATAATTTTCTTGATCATCTTATTAATTTTTTTTAAAGTTTATATTGAATTATTTAGAGTTGAGGTCAATCGTCGCCACATTGCTTCCATCTTTGGAATTTTCGATAACGTCTTTGTGTTCCACAGAGAAAAGTAAGGTCGACGGATCTACAAATTTCTTTCTCTTAACCGGAATTTTTGCAGAATCTATTTTCGCAATACTGCTGGAAATTTGAATTTGGGTGATTCCAGAAATAATCTGTTCCTGTTTTTCCTTTATTAATGGAGCTTCGCTTTTTTTTGCAGTAATTTCTGATCTAGCAAATTTTGCTTCCGGAGTAGAAACTGCAACCTTATTTTCTGTAGAGAGCGTTTCGGTTTTTTCGGCAAGGAAAGAAGATTCCGTTTTAAGATTTTTTTCCGCCCGTATATTCTCAGGTTGAGTTTTTGTTTCTGCCATTTGCGGTTGGGGAACTTCATCATTATTAGAGATCAGGATAATTCCCAAACTTAAAATTAAAGCCAGACATGCCGCCGCTAAAAACCAGTTCATTCTTGCATTGGCAGGCTTTTTACTGGCTTTTTGAACTTCAATTTCTGCCCACAAATCTCTCGATGGAGTAATTTCCCGTTCGTCGATTTGTTTTTTAATCTGCTGTTCGATATTATATTTCGAGGTATTCATTTTTCAAGTTTTTCTGTTGCTGAAAGTAGATTTTTCGGAGTTTCTCTTTTGCCCGAAAGAGTTGCGTTTTGCTCACTGAAACAGAAATGTTAAGTATTTCGGAAATCCCCTGATGCGAGCAATCTTCTAAAACATAGAGATTGAAAACCATTCGGTACGCATCGGGAAGTTGGTCCAAAAGTTCCTGCGCATTAAAATCAGAGTCTGCGATCTCGTCCTGAAAATCCTCCAGAAAAGCGGGATTGATGTCATCAATATAAAAAACCGTTTTGTGGCTTTTAATGAAATTTAAACATTCGTTGACTACAATTCTTCTGGCCCAACCTTCAAGATTGCCTTCGCCGCGGAAACTGTCGATGCTTTTAAAGATTTTACAAAATCCTTTGATGACGCAATCTTCCGCTTGGTACAGATCGGTTACGTAACTTTTGCCGATGCTTAAGAATCTCTTTACATTCTGTTCATAGAAGATTTTCTGCGCAACCGGATCCTGCTTTTTCAGGCGGCTCAACAAATCATCTTTTTTATGATTGAACAAAATCTTCATACTTATTTTATTTCTACTTTAAAGACAAAAAAATATTGAAAAGGTTACAGAAAATAATTATTTCTCTTAGTTTAAATTATAAGTGCTTGATAATGAATTGAAAAAAAATCCATTTTCCGGTAAGGGAAAATGGAGGTCTCTGCGAATTTAGATAAAAACTTCCACCGGACTGGTGAAAAAATCTTCCAGTTCCTGCAAAGTTTCCGGTGCCGTGATAATATCTTTGATCATCTGACCTTTGTCTAACAAAACAATTCTGTTGCTGACTTCCGTTGTATGCGCCAAATCGTGGCTGGAAATTAGAAAAGTTACCTGTTCTTTCTGAGACCAGTCTTTGATTAATTTTTTAAGCTTGATTTGCGTGGAAGGATCCAGATTGGCAAAAGGTTCATCGAGAACAATGATTTCCGGCGTGCCAATCAGCGCACCGATAATTCCGACTTTTTTCTGGTTTCCTTTGGAGAGATCCCGCACGTATTTTTTAGCATTTAAAATTTCACCATTGAAAAAATCCGAAAACTGTTTTAGAAATTCATCAACGCTGGCTTTGTTTTGTCCGCGAAGCTCGCCCAGAAAATAAAAATATTCTTCGGGAGTTAAGTAGCCGATCAAAAAAGTGTCGTCAATAAAAGCAGAAACTTTCTTTTTCCAGTTTTCATTTTCATTGACTTTATGGCCGTCGATCTCTATAAACCCTGTCGTAGGCTGAATTAAATCGAGTAAAAGACTGAAAAGCGTTGTTTTTCCGGCACCGTTATTACCGACCAAACCAAAACTTTCGCCTTTCGGAATTTCGAGGTTTTCGATGTGAAGAACTTTTTTGTTGCCGTAAACTTTAGATATATTTTGAATTGAAATCATGGTATGAATATTAATAATTAGTAGAATTTAAACTTTTTTAAAAGCCTCGAGCGTTGAATATTTCTCGGTTTTGTACACTTTAACAATAATGTCAAAGACTTTATCTCTCAAAATAAAACCGATAATTCCCAAAATGGCCAAACTTCCAACCGCCGGATAAATTCCGAAGAAATATTTGGCAACCGCAAAAACGCCCATTGGTAAAATCATCTGTGGAAGGAGGAGCAGCATAATTTTCATATTGAAATTATTTCCGCCGGCGCCGAAAGATTTCGCTTTAGAATTCAGGTCGATTGGTTTTTTATTAAAAGCTCCCGCCAATAAAGTGATGTAAGAATTCACTCCCAGATTGTACAATCCTGCTGCAAGAACGGTAAGGTAAAATTCCCAGCTGATCAAAAGATAAGCCGAAGACAATATAATGGAAATGAAAATTGCCATGACGATCAAAGCCCATTTTGCTTTTAAATACTGTTTGTAAGGAACGTTTTGCGTCATCATCAGCGGATAATAAGAACTGTCCCAACTTGGCACGCGCTGACCGAACATGAGCATAAATCCGCCTGTTACAAAGATTCCGGTAAATAACTGCATGAAACTGTTTTCGTAGCCTTTTGAGAAAGTCAATAACCCGTAAAATAAAAAGAAGATGCTCATTATTACAGCAGATTTTGCGGCTTTGCTTCTCTTTAATAAACGAATATCATTATTAATGAAAGTTCCCATCACGCCGTAACGGTTAAGAAAAGCGATGTTTTCGGTTTTTCCTTCGGCGACTTTTAACTCAAGCCCTTTGTCTAAATAAAAGTTTTTATAAATTTCCTGATAAGCGAGATATGCAACTAAAATTGCCAAAATCACGGGAAGTAAAAAAGCGCCCGGATATTGATAAAAACTATAAAATATTTTCTGAGAATATTGAGAAAGTTCAATGATTTTATAGTATTCTAAAACTCCGAAAATGGCCATTAATCCGAAAACTGAAATCACCACGGCATTTTTTCCATTTAATAGAATATTTAAAAAATTATTAAAATAGAAAATCGCAAAAATTCCGATGGTAAACAGAATGACATGAATGGCAGCGAAACCGCCATCGAAAATCAGCAAGCCGGCGAAGGGAAGAAGAAATAAAAGATTTCCCCAGTTGAAGAAATTAAATAGGATTTTCAACAGGGTATAATTTACCAGTTTTTTCTTGGTAATTCCTAAAGTTAGAAAAGGTTTGATGTTCTGCGTCGGCATCTGCTGCATGAAATACCTTATTAATAAATCAAACGCCCAATAATAAATAAAGTATTTGCTGAAGAGAAGAATCGGATCTGCATGTAATTTTTTCTTGGCAAAGAAATAAAGTATAAAAGGCAATGCTGCGAATATGGCGCTGAAATAGGCCATTCCGAAAAACATCAGAATTTTCATTGCGAGATTGGCGCCGAATTGTGGATTCCGTATAAAATTTTTGAATTCAAGTTGTAGAAGTCTCCAGTACATAGTCTTACTTTTTAGGATAAGTCTAAAAATAAGGAAAATGTTACAGATAAATTAGCGAAAAATAAAATAAATTATGAAACCAGCAAGAATCGTAAGGGTTAAGTACAATTGGAAAAGTTCACCTAGATCATCAGGACTTTGTACTTTAAACTTAGAAGTTTCTTTAACTGTCTTTCTTTTAATTTTTAAAAATAAAAGAAGATAGATAGCGAAAAACAGTAAAGCTCCGGCATAAAGAAAGTCCATTGCTTTAAAGGTTTATTTCATCAACTCCTTTGCCTGCGAAATTGCGGCATCGGTAATTTTACTGCCGGAAAGTAATTGCGCGATTTCCTGTAATTTCTCGTCGTGATTCAATGAAATAATCGTCGTTTGGGTTTTACCGGAAATTTCCCGTTTGATGACTTTGTAATTGTTATTTCCTTTGGCAGCGACCTGTGCAAGATGACTGATGACAATCAACTGCATGTTTTCCGACATTTCTTTCATCACATTTCCGATTTCTTCCGCGACTTTTCCGGAAACTCCGGTGTCGATTTCATCCAGAATTAAAGTCGGAAGTTCAGAATTTTCCGCCATGAGTTTTTTAATGGAAAGCATAACGCGGGAACGTTCGCCACCGGAAATTGCAGTTTGAATCGGCTTTAAAGGAAAGCCCGAATTCGCCTGAAATAACAGCTGAATACCTTCTTTTCCAAAAGAAGTGAAGTGTTCAAGATCGGTTAACTGCACTTCTATTTTGGCTTTTTCCAAACCTAACTGATGCAGTAATTTCTCGGTTTTATTAATGAAATTCGGAATTGCTTTTTTTCGGTTCTGCGATAATTCCGCAGAAGATTTTTCTAAATGTTCCGCCGCAAGTTCTATTTCCTTCTCAGTTTGGCTGATGAGAAATTCTAAATCTGCGAAACCGCTCTGTTCATTTTGAATCTGATCGCGAATCTGCTTCAATTGCTCTACAGAATTTACTTTATGTTTCAGGAATAAAGAATTGATCTTGCTGAGCTGCGAACTCAAATGCTCGAGCGTTTCCGGATTGGTTTCCATTTTCTCGGCCTCGTTCTGAAGATCGAAAAGCAGGTCTTTGAACTCTACAAAAGCTTCTTCAAACCGCTGATTGAGTTGGGTATATTCGTGCGATAAAGAAGCAACTTTTGATAATTTTGTTTTAACATCAAGCAGAGAATCGAGAACGCCGATTTCTTCCGCATCGATTTTATTAAAAATCATCGAAAGATTTTCGATAATGGTTTCCGCATTTTCCTGTTTGCTTAACTGGTTCTGAACATCTTCCAGATCGAATTCATCCAGATTAACTTCTAATAGTTCTTCTAATAAAAAACCTTTATAATCGCTTTCTTTGTTGCCTTCTGAAAGTTGTTTTTTTAAGTTTTCTAAATCCCGCAGCAGTTTTTTATAAGCGGTAAATTCTTTTTGATATTTTAAAAGTAATGTTTTGTTTTTCGAAAGTCCGTCAATCATTCGGAACTGATATTCTTCATCAAAAAGATTAGATGTTTCAAATTGAGAATGAATGTCAATGAGTTTTTCAGAAAGTTTTTTCAGTATTTCCAAAGTAACGGGAACGTCATTTATGAATGCCCGTGATTTTCCGGTCGGCAAAATTTCTCTTCGGATAACGGTATTGATCTCAAAATCCAGATCATTTTCTTCAAAGAAATTTTTGAAATTTTCATTAATGATGAATTCGGCTTCAACGACACTTTTGGTTTCAGTACTTTGGATCGATTTCACGTCCGCTCTTTCGCCCAAAATCAAACGCAACGCTCCCAGAATAATCGATTTTCCTGCACCTGTTTCGCCTGTAATTACCTGTAAACCTTTGTTTAAAGTAATCTCAAGTGAATCAATAAGGGCGAAATTTTGAATGAATATTCTTGAAAGCATATTTTGAAAAATCAATTACGAAGTTTTAAATCAAACTTCGGACTGTAAATTTAAGACTTTAAAAGAGATTATGAAATACAAAAGCAAATTGCAAAAGCCTAAAATCGCGGTCCTGGCAGATTTTAACAATGAATTGCTGACGTTTGCTTTTAAATTACGGTGAAATGAAACCGGGAATTATTTCCACTTATTCCATTTGCTGTCAATGTCTTTGGGCGATAATGTGCTGAAAAGTGCTTTTAAATCTGCCATATTGACGTTGGTATTATTTCCGTTATTAAAGATATCGAAAATTTCCTGTTTTTTGGTATCAATAAAAACATTCACCGGATAATTCATCTGAAAATTATTTTCGTAGGCTTTCAACTGCATCAGCGCGTCTGCAATAATTTTTTTACCGGACGACTGGTCCTGTTTGCCGAGATTGTCTAAACCGGCACGGTGATGGGTGTAGTAAACGGTTCGCAGGGTATTCTGATCCGGTTTCAGCATATTGTCGATCAGGGCCGCCCGGGTTTTCGTACCTTCCATCAAAGACCAACCGGCGAATTTTTGGTTCTGCGCATTGTTCGAAATTTTTTGTGCTTTTTCAAACCACTGTTGGCCGCCTCTTACTTTAAAACTGTCGGCATCGTAACCTAAAATGGTGTAAACATAAAAACTGATCACATCGATCAAATTCTTCCCGGAGAACTGTCTTTCGTTGAAGACAAGGTTTTCGTTTTCGGTATAATCAAAGCTGAAGTTGGTGTCGTTAACATTCAGAAGTGGCGTTTCATAAGTCGTGTTGAAAACCGGACGGACCGCCTGCACCACAATACTTGCTTTGAAATTATTGCTACCGGTTTTTTCATTGATAACGATGGCGAAATTACATTTGATCTTTTCAAAGTTCTGTAATTTCTTTCCCGTCCAGCTTGTATTGTTGATAAAATCCCGTAAGTTTTTCTCTAAAGTTTTATAAACCTGCATATTGCTGCCGCTGACCTGCTGGGTGTTGACTTGCACATTTGCCAAAAGTTCCTGAGAAAAACTTAAGTTAAAGGAAAGCAGAATGATGAATATCGTAGAAAGTTTCTTCATTATTAAATTAAAGTTTGAAAACGGAAATTTAAGGATATTATTTCAAAATCTGGTCTTCCACAAAATTTAAAATATCCCTGGCCACCGCCTCTTTTGATTTTAAAGGAAATTCTGTAAGCGATGATTCTGTAATAATTTTAATTTTATTGGTTGTCCCTTTGAAACCGGCGCCTTCATCCCGAAGTGAATTCAAAATAATCATGTCCAGGTTTTTTTTGTGGAGTTTTCCTTTGGCGTTTTCTTCTTCATTTTGAGTTTCCAGTGCGAAACCTACCAGAAATTGTTTGGTTTTCATTTCGCCCATTGTTTTCAGAATATCCGGATTTTTCACCAGTTCAATTGTTAAGGAATCATCATTTTTTTTGATTTTTTCCTGAGCGATTTCTTTCGGTGCGTAATCTGCGACAGCCGCACTTGCAATGGCGATATCGGCATTTCCGTAATATTCAAATACTTTAGCAAACATCTCCTTTGCAGAAGTTACGCGGTGAACTTCAATATCCGGGTGATTTGTTTTCTCAGCACTCGGTCCGGAAATCAGAATTACTTTTGCTCCTCGGTTGGCAGCTTCCTCAGCCAATGAAAAACCCATTTTCCCGGAAGAATGATTTCCTATAAACCGAACGGGATCAATAGCTTCATAAGTGGGTCCTGCCGTGATCAGTACGGTTTTACCTGCCAGATTTTTATTTGAAGAAAAGAACTCTTCAATGATTTGAGCGATGTTTTCCGGTTCTGCCATTCTCCCTAGCCCGGAAAGTCCGCTGGCTAATTCGCCGTCTTCCGCAGGAATAATATGATGACCGAAATCTTCAGCCAAGGCTAAATTTTGTTGTGTAGAAGGATGCTGATACATGTCTAGGTCCATCGCAGGAGCGATAAAAACCGGACATTTCGCCGACATATAAGTTGCTAGAACTAAATTATCGCACAGGCCGTGAACCATCTTCGATAAAGTATTTGCGGTGCAGGGCGCGATTAAAATAACCTCTGCCCAGAGCGCTAATTCCACATGATTGTTCCAGGTGCCGTTTTCAGAATAAAAATCGCTGTAAACGGGATTTTTAGAAAGGGTAGAAAGCGTAAGTTTCGGCACAAACTGTTCGGCAGAAGGCGTCATCAAAACCTGAACTTCCGCTCCTTTTTTTATGAAATCCCGGATAAGGTAATTGATTTTGTACGCGGCAATTCCGCCGGAAATACAGATGAGGATTTTCTTACCTTGAAGTTTCATTAATTAGAATTTAAAAGTTGAACGAATTTACTTAAATTTTTACAAACTGACTGGGATTTCAGGGACTATATTAAATATAAAAGCCACAAAAACAAGACGTTCTGTGACTTTTAAAATAATTAAAGAAATAAATAATTAGTTTCTTTCTTCGGTTTTTCTGTAGTAGATTTCGTTATCCAACCATTCTCTGATTGCTATAGAAGTTGGTTTCGGAAGTTTTTCGTAATGTTTAGAAATCTCGATTTGTTCTTTATTTTCAAAAACTTCTTCAAGAGTTGAATTATGCACTGCAAATTCATCTAATTTATTATGGAGTTCAGAGCGGATTTCTGCATTGATCTGCTCTGCTCTTTTACCCATCACTACGATTGCTTCGTAGATAGAACCTACGTTTTCTTCGATTTTATCTCTATCGTAAGTTATTGTACTTAATTCGGCTTTAGAATCTTTTACGCTCATTTTCAGTTAGTTGTTATAATTGGAGTTTGCAAATATACGGATTACTTTTTGATTTTGAAAGTGGCCGCAGGAGCAGGAGTTGCCAAGGCGGCGCTATCTCTCCGCGTTTGTTCAGCTTTCTTTGCTGCCTCACGCAGGTCTTTCTCCGCGTTGATTTTTGCTTCCTCTGCTTGTTGTTTGTCTTTGAGTTCCTTATTTCGTGCTTCTACTTTTTTCTCAAGTTCAGTAAACGTTTCTTTTTCTTTTAATAATTTGTTTCGAAGATCTGTAGCAGTCTTTGCATTTTCGGTTCCCGGTACCTCTCTCTCGATTTGTTTGGTAAAGGCCAAAGCACTTTCAATACGGTCTTTCTTTAAGCTGTAAATTGAATTAACGGCTAATTCATATTTCGATTTCAACATGTAATCGTAGATTTTATCACGCAGTTTCGTACTTGGGTAATCATCCAGTACGTTTTCAAAAGCGGTACTTGCGGCTTTATAATCAGCCATTTTATAATACTGCTTCGCATTTTCGTAAGCCTTAAACTCTAATTTGTAGGTTAACTCATCAATCAGTTGATTGATGTTTTTGGATCGGTCAGAATTCGGATAATTATTGAGGAAATTCTGCATTTCATTGATCGCTAAATCTGTGCTCGTTTGATCTAAGTTATAATCCATGCTTCCTTCATAATAACATAGTGCCGACATGTAAGCAGCATCTTCTGCACGCTTGTCCTGCGGGAATGTTACCGAGAAGTTTTTGAACTGGTGCCCGGCCAGCTTGTAGTTCTTATCATAATAATTGGCATACGCAGAATTATAGACGACGTTTGGTGCGTCATCGGTTCCTGCTACCAGATTCGAAAGCCTTTCGTACAAAGCCAAAGCGTCTTTCCACTTTTTCTTTTCGAATTTTTCGTTCGCTACTTTCAGGATATAATCTTTATCTGCACTTTTCAATGCTAAATCCTGTTGTTTGTTGCAGGCAGATAATGCAAAGAATGCAAGTGTAATAATCAAATACTTTTTCATAAATAAAATATAGCAGAAATTATATAATTCTAATTTCTGCGGTTTAGGGTGCAAAAATATAACTTTTTTATCAATAGATTTTTTTTTATGATAATTTAACTAATAATTTAATCAGCATGGTAGCCCAAAAGTGAAAAAACGGTCACCAAAACGTTCGCCATCACTTTTTTCTCTGCTTCTTCGAAATAATTTTCTTCCGGGCCAGACACATATAATTCATAAAAGTTTTTATTTCTGATAACAAATAAAGAAGAACCTACGATAAGTGTTAAAATATCTTCTGGTTTTGGAGCATTGGTGAAAATTCCGGATGCAACCCCTTTTTTAATAACGTCATCAATTTTGGATGTGAAAGTGGTATAGAATCCCAGTAAATCTTCTTTCAAATGTTCTGTGTGACGGAGTTCCTGGGTGACAAAGCCATGAAAATAATTGAACTTAAATAGTTGATTCACCACATATTTAATCAGTTCTTTCATCTGCATTTCAGGTTTTCCCTCTCTGATGATTTCTGCAAATTCCGCAAAACTTTCTCTTGTTTTCTGCACGCGGTAACGGTAGAGGTAAGACATCATTTTTTCTTTTGACCCAAAATAGTAGGAAATCATTGCTACATTAATATTGGCATTGGTAGAAATGTCCCGTACAGAAGTACCTTCAAAGCCTTTCTTTGCAATCAGTTTTTCTGCCACATTTAAAATATGGATTTGTTTTTCGGTAAATTTTTTTTTCATCGGTGTTGTAGTTTTTAGTAAAGTTAAATAAAATATAACAAAATTTAAAACAAATGTTTAATCGCAAACGATCACTTTTAGTTATTTTTGAGGATGGCTTATTTTGATTTCCATCATCATCATTTCAAAAAACATGCTGGGATTTATAATTTGGGTGTTGGAGAATCTCCGCCCGATGGCTTTTTCTCTGCCGGATTTCATCCTGATTTAAGTTTGCAATTTACGGAAGAACAGTTTGTCTGGCTCAGAGAAATCTCAAAAAATGAAAATTGCGTAGCAATTGGTGAGTGCGGTTTGGATGGATCGATCAGCATTGATGATGCGATACAGGAATCACTTTTTAAAAGACAGATTGAATTGGCCAATGAACGCCAGAAACCTTTAATTATTCATTGTGTCAGAAGGTTTTCACAAATGATTCATTTTCAGAAATCTGCTAAGGTTCCGATGATAATTCATGGTTTTAATAAAAGAAAAACCATTGGTGAAGAGTTACAAAAGCACGATTTTTATTTAAGTTTTGGAAAATCTGTTTTGCAAAATGTAAATTTGCAGGAATTTGTAAAGGATTTTCCGGCCGATAAACTTTTTCTGGAAACAGATAACGCTGAATTTGATCTTCAGTTACTGTATCACAAAGTAGCGGAATTGAAGAATTTGAATGTGGAAGATCTTATTTTACAAATCGAAGAAAATCTGAAAATTTTTAATATTTCCCTGATAAGATGAAAAAAGACTGGCTCGAAAGAACAGAATTGCTGATTAAAAAAAACGGTGTAGAAAAACTGCAGAAAGCCAATCTATTGGTGATTGGTTTGGGTGGAGTTGGCTCATTTGCTGCGGAGTTTTTGGCCAGAGCTGGAGTGGGAAAAATGACGATTGTTGATGGTGACACTGTAGATTTAACAAATATTAACCGCCAACTTCCAGCCTTGAATTCTACCCTTGGAAAACCAAAAGTTGAAGTGGTTGGAGACCGGCTTTTAGACATTAATCCCGATTTAAAACTGACACAGTTGAATCAGTTTCTAAATCCCGAGGACATGGATACCATTTTCGATAACCAACAGTATGATTATGTTTTAGATTGCATTGACAGCGTTTCGCCAAAAGTTACGCTGATTCTGAATGCCCGCCGCCGGAAAGTGAAAATTGTAAGCTGTATGGGAGCTGGCGGGAAAATGGATCCTTCAAAAGTGTTGGTGCGGGATATTCACAAAACGCAAAGTTGCCATCTTGCCAAACAGGTTCGCAAACGGCTGAAAACGGAAAATATAGACAAAGGAATCAGGTGTGTTTTTTCTACTGAAATTCAGGATGAAAAAAGTTTGAAAATGACCGACGGAACAAATTTTAAAAGATCTTTTTACGGAACCATCAGTTATATTCCCGCTATTTTCGGGCTTTATGCTGCGGCAGAAGTCATTAATTATTTAATAAAAAGAGATGAGTGATTGCAAATTTCCGACAGAGGAAAAGCTGAAACATAAGAAAGAAATCGGTTTGCTTTTTGAGAAAGGCAAATGGAAAACGTGTGACCATGTAAGAATCATAACACTCAATTTAGATAAAAAACCGCAGGAAGGTTTCTCTTTTAACAATCAAAAAGTCGGAGTTTCTGTTTCCAAAAGACATTTTAAAAAAGCCCATGACCGAAACAGAATCAAAAGATTATTGCGGGAATGTTATCGGTTAAACAAAGAACTGTTCATTGAAAAATTTGGAACGAACTCACTGTCAATGCTGTTTTGGGTTTCTACCGAAATGCCTGCCCGCTTTGAGATTGTAGAAAAGAATTTTTTAAAGCTTTGTGAATCAGTGAAGTGAAATTTAAAAGCGTAGCACGTTTTTTGTAAATTTGGAAAACAAATACACTTAAAATCCACACAAATGTTTGATAATATTCCTTATTTGCCTTATGTTCTGAGTGCTTTTATGGGCGTTGGTTTAGCTGCAGCAACTGGATTCAGGATTTTTCTGCCGATGTTTGCCGTAAGTCTCGCTTCTTACATGGGCTGGATTCCGATGAATGAGAGTTTCGCATGGCTTGCCGGTTTACCTGTTTTAATTACCACGGGTATTGCAACAGTTGTTGAAATTCTTGCCTATTATATTCCTTTCGTAGATCATCTTTTGGATACCATGTCGGTGCCCTTGGCGACCATTGCGGGTTCTGTGATGTTTGCGAGTCAGTTTGCAGATTTAGGAACTTTTCCCCAATGGACTTTAGCATTAATTGCCGGTGGCGGAACGGCTGCTGCAATCAGTTCGGGTTTTGCCGGAACTCGTGCTGCATCAACCGCAACTACTGGGGGATTAGGGAATTCGGTTGTCGCAACCACCGAAACTGCTGGCGCCGGAGTAATGTCAATTTTAGCTATGGCTGCACCAATTATCGCATTTATTGTGACGATTATTTTAATTATAATTGTTTTGGTTTTGGGCCGAAAACTTTGGCGGAAATTTCAAAACTTTAAGACAGACCGAACTTCGAAAACAATCAATGTAGAAGCGGTTGACCGCAGGAATATAGAATAAAATAACCCACTAAATTCAGTGGGTTATCGTTTTATTTGTTTTGCCTTAATTCTTTGATTTGCTTTATTTTATCATCAAAATGAGGTTTCTTTTCCGGATGTTTTTCGGATAAGATTCCGAAGGCTTTAATCGCTTTCGTGTATAGTTTTTGTTCGGTATAAAGGTTGGCTAAAGTCTCGGTCATCAAATGCGAAATATCGTCATTTCTTTCTTTGATTACGAAATCCGATTCCTCTTTGAGTTTCGATATTCTCGGTTCTTTTTCGATGAAGTTTTCGATGACTTTGTTTTTAATTTCCGTTATCGATATTTCTATTTTCTCTTTGGCTTCCTCTTTAGTCCGGTCGATTTTCAGCCAGCTTTGCCAGGTGTTGATGAAATCAGGAACATTGCTGTCTTCTAAGATTTCGTTGGTTTTTCCCTCTTCTTGAAAGGTTTGAGTTTCCTCTTCCCTGTTTGCTTTTTCGAGCGCCGAAACATTTTGGGTAAAAAACGAAACATTGAAAACCGGTCGCTCAACCACGGCGTTTTGCTCTGTGTTCGTTCCGGACATTTCAGTTTTGACCGGAGCTTCTGCTAATTTAATGTCTTCTTTTCCTACCGATTTTTCTTCTGTTTTTTTAGAAATTAAAGCATCGGGAATGTTGGTGGAAAATGACATTGGCTTCCAAACAGGTTTCTCTTCTTGAATAAATTCTGTTTCAAGTTCAATTGTTTTTTGAGAAATTTCAACGGGTTGAATTTGTGTTTTTTCTTTAATTAAATGTTCTGTTTTTTGAATATTTTCAGGTTTTTCACTATTTTTTTGCTCTGCTTTTTCGATTTCAAAACTTTGGGTTTCAGAAAAATTAACTTCAGCGCTTTGGGGAGATTCGTCTTTTGTTTGTGACGGAGTTTTCTGCTTTTTCGAGGCTTTCATTTTTTCCTCCACTTCGGCAATCAGGCGTTTCATTTCTTCTTCATGTTTGTTCAAAGCAGGTTTTGCCGTTTCCTGAATTTCTGCTTTTTCCGGATTTGAAGCTATTTTAACGTTCGGTAAAAAATCATCTGTAGCGTGAAAACTTAGCTCACTTGGATCTTCTACAGTGGGTTTTTCCTGCAAAATAAGATCTTCCTCAATAATTGTTTCTTTGCTGAAGGATTCAGAATCCGAACTTTCTTCGAATTCCTGAACTTCTTTGGTAATGGCTTTCGGTTCCACTTTAGTATCAGGTAGAAATTCTGCCGTTTCGTGAAAACTAAGTTCAGAAGGGTTTTCAATAACCGCTTTTTCTTCGGAAACAATTTTCTCTTTAATAATAGTTTCAGTGCTGAAAGTTTCGGCATCCTCTATTTCGGAGAACGCTTCTTTTTCCTCCGCATTGATTAATTTTTCGGTTTTTTGTGTTACAATTTGCCCGGCTTCCAGAGAGGATTCTAAATCGATGGTTTCGGTTTCTCTCTCGAGAAAATCTTCTTCACCTTCAAATAAAATCCTGTTCAATTCACCATTAACATAAACTGCTTTTGGGGTTTCGGTTACTTTGGATTCAATTTCGGTGAATTTGTTTTTTGGGGCGGTTTCGGTTTCTTTTGGGGTAATGGTTTCAGGAATGCTTTCAATAGAAGGTTTAGTTTCTTTCACCGCATTAATCAACTGATAAAGAATTTTTTTATCTGTGGTGTAGGCGGCAGTTATTGAAAGTTCATTCGAATAATTTTCTGGCTTTAATCGGTGTGTTCCTAAAAGGTGTAACGCCCGCAAACTTTGAATATAAGGATGTTTGTTGATCTCACTGCTCAGCAGTTCCAAATCTTTGATTTGAAATTGGTCAGGGTTTTTTGCTAATTCTAAAATTCGTCTGTTCATTTTACCAGTTGGCTACAATATCATTAAAAATTTTATTGATGATTCGCTCATTCACCACTTTAACCTGGGAGGTTTCGATGGTGTTGATGTCTAAGTCGCTGCTGAAAACCGCCTCGTCAGAATAAACCCGGTCGAAACTTTTGTTTTCCTCATTAGGAACGTGGTTTTCATAATGTACTTTCACTGTAATGGTCAGTTTGTTTTGGGCAGCCTGAATATTTCCACCCGGTGCATTTACTGAACTGGAAATGGTCGTTGGCGTAATGGAGTAATCTGTAATTTCTCCCTCAATTAAAATGTCCGGCTTTTCTTTTGTCCCTTTTAAAGTTGTTCGCTGCAAAAACCTGTTTTGGATCGCTGTGGAAAATTCCTGCGATAAACTGGCATTCATCAGAGGTGCATTGTTAGGGAAATCACGTATTTCAATCGTTTTAGTTTCGGGGCTTAATGATGATCCGGTGAAACTGTAACAACTGGTTAGAAGAGCCAAGGAAAAAGAGCCAAGGAAAAAGAGCCGGATGAAGCGGGTTTTCTCGGCTTGCAATGTAGGTTTTGCTGTTTGAAATCTCTTCATTAGTCTTCTAAATTATATTGTTTAATTTTTCGGTACAGGGTTCTTTGGGAAATTCCCAGTTCATCTGCCGCTTTATTTCGTCTGCCTTTGTGTTTTTCTAATGCTTTGACAATCAGTTCTCTTTCGTTGTTTTGAAGCGATAAGGAATCTGCTTTTGTTTCTTCGATTTCGATATCTTCTACATCGCTGTATTCCTCCTCTGTTTTTGAAATTATCGGGTTTTGATATTGATTTTGATTTTCAAAATAGAGCATTGAATTCGGATTCTGAACCTGAGTTTCAGGGGTGAAAACACGGTTAATCAGATTTTTTTCGTGATGACTGAAATCACTGTTTTCACGATTTTTTATCAGTTCTGAAGTTAAGGATTTTAAATCATTAAGGTCATTTCGCATGTCGAAAAGAATCTTGTACATGATCTCGCGCTCCGAATTAAAATCGTTCGACGATCTGCCGCTTCCATTTTGAATCACCGCTGGAAGTTGGGTCTGTATCGGAATGTATTCTGCTAACTTCACAGAGTTGACCGTTCTTTCCTGTTCCACAACTGTCATTTGTTCTACCAGATTTCGCAGCTGACGGATATTTCCAGGGAAAGGATAGTTTTCTAAATAATTAATGGCGTCGTCAGTAAGAACCAATTCCGGCATTCTATATTTTTCCGCAAAATCAATGGCGAATTTCCTGAAAAGCAAGTGTATATCACCTTTTCTTTCACGCAAAGCCGGCATGTCGATTTGTACGGTATTTAATCTGTAATATAAATCTTCGCGGAATCTTCCGTCATTAATGGCGTTCAGCATATTCACATTGGTTGCGGCTACAATTCTCACATTGGTTTTTTGGACTTGGGAAGAACCCACTTTCATAAATTCGCCACTTTCCAAAACACGAAGAAGACGGACTTGTGTCTGAACAGGCAGTTCGCCGACTTCATCCAGGAAAATAGTTCCGCCATCTGCGACTTCGAAATATCCTTTTCGGGTAGAAGTTGCACCGGTGAAAGCTCCTTTTTCGTGGCCAAATAATTCGGA
Source organism: Chryseobacterium salivictor (assembly GCF_004359195.1). NCBI lineage: Bacteria > Pseudomonadati > Bacteroidota > Flavobacteriia > Flavobacteriales > Weeksellaceae > Chryseobacterium > Chryseobacterium salivictor. The sequence continues at coordinate 1,123,233 of NZ_CP037954.1, forward strand.
ATCAATGGTCCCTTCCGGTATTGCGCCGCAGTTTACCACGATATATGGTTGGTGTTTCCTTCTGGATTCCCCGTGAATGATTTTAGGAATAAATTCTTTTCCCACACCACTTTCTCCCATTACCAAAACAGAAATATCTGTGGGTGCTACCTGAATTGCTTTTTGCAATGCCCGATTAAGGACCGGATAATTTCCGATAATTCCAAAGCGTGTCTTTATGGATTGTAAGTCTGTCATTTTTAATAAATTTAGATGCCTGGCATCAGATTTCAAATGTGTTTTCCTCTAATAATTTTTTCAATGATTCTTTGCTTGGCAAAATGGTTAAGCATTTACTCGCAAATATCTGCTCATTGTTTTCTGGCAATGTATAGCGTACCAAGGCTTCGCTTTTATCTTGACAAAGAATGATTCCTATGGTCTTATTCCCGTCCTCTAATTTTACTTCTCTGTCGTAATAGTTTATGTACATCTGGATCTGCTGTTTGCGGAATTTACATTTTTTCAAGTTTATTGGAACTTATTTCCTTTAAAATGATTTTTTATTCCAATAATGAATTTACTAATACTATAAAGGTTACTATAAAAGGAAAATTAAAAAGTAACACAAGACTTGATGTGACAAATTCTTTTCGATTTTCTATAAAAACTAAGGTCAAAATCAATAAAAAAATTAAAGCTGTCAGATTGATTACTGCATTAAATGCAACAGCAAAAAACCAGAATATAATAAAACTATCTTCTTTATAAAAGCCAAAAAAATAAACAAAGATTCCTAGAATCCAACTTATTGAAAAGTAAATTAATACCGCTTTATTGATTTTAATTTTTTTCATCATTAAAAAACTTGAAGCAGGTAACTCTAAACCGTTTCCCCCAAAAGCGTTCCCTGTGTATTTCCATGAACGAAAACCGTCACAATATCGCCCAATTTCTGGCCTTCGAGTTTATCGAAAACACAAACTGCATTCTGAGAATTTCTGCCTTTCCACTGGTTGGGATTTTTTTTGGAAGTTCCTTCAATCAGGATTTCGTGATTTCGGCCCACATAACCCTGCATTCTTTTTCGGGAAAGTTCGCCTTGCAATGCAATTACTTCTGCCAATCTTCTTTGTTTAACATCCGCCGGAATATCGTCTTCCATTTTTTTCTCTGCCGGAGTTCCCGGGCGTTCCGAATACGCAAACATATAACCGTAATCGTATTCTACTTCGCGCATTAAACTTAAAGTCAGTTGGTGATCTTCTTCTGTTTCGCCACAGAATCCGATAATCATATCCTGTGAAAATGAAACTTCAGGAATCAGCTCTTTTGCTTTATTAATTAAAGCCAGATATTCTGCACGGGTATGTTGACGGTTCATTTTTTCCAACATTCTGTCGCTTCCACTTTGTACGGGAAGGTGAACATATTTGCAGATATTGTCATATTTCGCCATGACCTTGAAAACCTCCGTACTCATATCGTGCGGATTAGAAGTTGAGAATCTGATTCTCATTTCCGGAACTGCTACGGCCACCATTTCCATTAACTGTGCGAAATTAATTGCTGTCAACTGCTGAATTTCAGTCGCTTTTTTAAAGTCTTTTTTAGCGCCGCCTCCAAACCAGAGATAAGAATCTACATTTTGTCCGAGCAGCGTAATTTCTTTGTAACCATTGGTCCACAATTCTTTGCATTCTTCAATGATTGAATGAGGATCACGGCTGCGCTCACGACCACGTGTAAAAGGAACGACGCAGAACGTACACATATTATCGCAACCACGGGTAATCGTCACAAAAGCGGTAACACCGTTTCCACCTAAACGAACCGGGCTGATATCGGCATACGTTTCTTCTTTGGATAAAATAACATTGATGGCATCGCGGCCCCCTTCTGTTTCTTTTAATAAATTGGGTAAATCTCTGTAAGCATCTGGTCCAACAACCAAATCAACCAAATGTTCTTCTTCCAGAAATTTGGTTTTCAAACGTTCCGCCATGCATCCTAAAACGCCTACGGTTAAATTTGGTTTTTCTTTTTTTAAATTTTTAAACTGAGAAAGTCGCATCCGGACGGTTTGTTCTGCTTTTTCACGGATCGAGCATGTGTTCAGTAAAATAAGATCTGCTTCTTCCGGCAGTAGAGTCGTGTTGTAGCCTTGCTCGTTCAAAATCGAAGCAACAATTTCCGAGTCAGAAAAATTCATCTGGCAGCCGTAGCTTTCCAGAAACAATTTTTTAGAGTTTTGTGGTTTTTCTGCTATGGCAAAGGCTTCCCCTTGTTTGGTTTCGTCTATATATTTTTCTTGCACGGTATAAAATTTTAGATTTCGAATTTTATATTCAAAATAAGAGTGCAAAGATACAAATTTCTATGACAGAATGGCAGGGTTTGTTCCGGATAGTAATTAACAGAAAACCAATCCGAATCGATATTCTGGATTTATAGCAATTCCACGGAAGAAAGGAGATTCCATTTTTTGTTAAAGCTGATTTGGCCATCAATCTACAAAAAAATCAAGGTAAATTTCCTGCTGACTCAATATAAACACTAAAAACTTTGCGCTTACCGACAAAGTTTTTAAAAATATACTTTTGTTTTTCTTAGGCGTCAACACTTTCTGTGACGAAATTTAATTTAATCCGGATTCTAGAATCGACCGGCACATTATTGCATTTTGAGGGCGTCCAGGTTTTTTTGATTTTTTTGACAGCGAATTTCAGATCACGTAAAAATCCTTCGCTGTTTGCAACTTTCGGCGTGACTTCCAGATTGGTGACTTTTCCATCTTTATCGATATTGAGGTGAAGAAAGAAAGTTCCGTTTACCACATAAATTTCTTTATCTACATAAGCCGAAATATATTTGAACAGTTCTCTGTTAAAAGCGGCATCACCGCCGTCGAATTGTGCTCTTGTAAACTGGGAATCATCCGAACAAGAGGTTACTTTATAGTAATCGTAAGGTTTTTTAATATCAACTCTGAAGAAATTTTTACTGTTTTCAGAGAAAAAATAACCTTCCTGCAAATCTTCTACTTCTTGGGCGTAAGAAAAAACGGAAGCAAAAATTAATAGCAAAAATATTTTTTTCATGGTTTGAAATTTTAATATTGAAAGTTACTTCATTTTTAAAATTAAAACAAAACAAAAAAGACCTTGTTGTTTAAACTGATTAAAATTAGCTTCGATCCAAGATTGAATCCACAGCAAAAAAATCCGACAGAGTGCCGGATTTTTGTATAAAGTAGAATAACGGAAATTAGGGAAATTTCCGTCATTTCGTTTTGAATGTTTTTTACAAAACTTCGATTTGATTTTTCAGCAAATCATCGAATTCCTCGCGCCTTCTTATTAAATGTGCTTTTCCATCAAGGAACAGAACTTCTGCAGGCTTTAAGCGTGAGTTAAAATTAGAACTCATTTCAAAACCGTAAGCGCCGGCGTTTCTGAAAACTAAAATATCATTTTCACGGACTTCATTTAATTTTCTGTCCCAGGCAAAAGTGTCAGTTTCACAGATGTTTCCCACGACGGTGTAAATTCTTTCCGCTCCTTTTGGATTTGACAAGTTGTCGATAATGTGGTGAGAATCGTAAAACATCGGGCGGATTAAATGATTGAAACCGGAATTAATTCCCACGAAAACGGTGGCGGTTGTTTGTTTGATCACGTTTGATTTTACCAAAAAATGTCCACTTGTGCTCACCAGATATTTTCCCGGTTCAAACCATAATTCGAATTTTATTCCGCTTTCTTTATGGTATTCCGCCAGAACTTTTTCTACTTTTTTGCCCAAAGTTTTCACGTCGGTTTCGATGTCGCCTTCCTGATAAGGGACTTTGAAGCCGCTTCCCATATCGATATATTTTAAATCGGGGAAATGCTCGGCCAGTTCAAACATAATTTCGAGTCCCTGAATAAATACTTCCGGATCTTTAATTTCACTTCCGGTATGCATGTGAAGACCTTCTATTAAAAGGTTTGTCGATTTCATTACCCGGGTAATGTGACGAAGCTGATGGATAGAAATTCCGAATTTAGAATCGATATGACCGGTCGATATTTTGTGATTTCCACCTGCATAAATATGCGGATTGATTCTGACAAAAATCGGATAGGTATTGCCGTATTTGGTGCCAAACTGCTCCAGTATTGAAATATTATCGATATTGATATGAACTTTTAATTTCATCGCTTCTTCGATTTCCAATAAATCGACACAGTTGGGCGTGAAGAGAATATTGTTGTGCGTGAATCCTGCTTTCAGACCCAGTTTTACCTCATTGATTGAAACGCAGTCTAAACCGGCACCTAAGTTTTTAATGTATTTTAAAATATTAATATTCGTCAGTGCTTTTGCAGCATAAAAAAAGCGGGTGCTTTTATGAAACGATGAGGTGAGTTTTTCATAATGATTTTTGATGCTTTCTGCGTCATAAACGTAGGTGGGCGTTCCGAATTCCTCGGCGATTTTAATTAAATTTTTATCTGTCATATTATTTTATTTTTTACATTAAAAAAAGCAGACCCCAAAGAGCCTGCTTTACAATATTATTAAAATATCTGCTCTTAATCCACGGAGTTTGCTTTAGAGAAAAACTTTTTCCCTTTAGAAGCACCCTTTTTTATAGATTTTTGAACTTTCATTATTTTGTTTTGTTAAATTCCCGTCAAAATTAAAATTTTTAATTTAATTCTGCGCTATTTATTTTAAAGGAGTTGGAATTATTTCAAAATCACCCCGTAAAAGCCCCATTTTCAAATCATTTTTCAAATCTTCGGTTGGGAAATCGATGTTAATTTTTAAACCCGATAATTTTTTCAAAGATTCGATTTGGGTATATAATTCGTAAAAGCCGTACGCAATGAGTTTTCCTTTTTCAAATTGTAAGAATGATTTTTCTCCTAAAATCCTTCCGGGTGACAACCATAGTTCATCGGTTTTATTAATGGTAATTAATTGTTCAAGATTTTTTATTTCCTTTAATTCGGGTCTTCCGTTGATGAAACTCACCGCTTTTATTCCCTGCGTAAAGGATTTAAATTTCAACAGTGGTTTGTCTACTTTTTGATTGGTGATTTTATCGACGAAATATTTTTCACTTTTGTGGTAAAGCCCAAACGGTAACGATTCTTTCTTTTTCAGGCCTTTGGTTCTCATCATCAGTTTTGCCAGAATATCGCTTCCGGTTAATTCATACTGAATCTGTTCTACGTCCTCCTGAACGGTAACCCAACGCTTTGATTTCGAGTGGAAAATGTTTTTGGAAGATTTATTAAGATCGTCCACAAATTCTGAATAAATGATTTCCCCCTCTCTGTTCTGAAAATAGAGAATTCCTTTTTCTGCAGGCAGATCCTGTGTTAGATCCCGGATTTTATTCAAATAAGATTTCGAATTAACTTCGTCATGATGTTGTTGAATGATTTCGGAATCCTTGTCTTTAATCATCAATAATTTGAACAGTTCCAACGTCGCCTTGGCGTCCCCCGACGCACGGTGTTGGTCAACCAGCGGAATTCCCAGCGACTTTACCAGTTTCCCCAAATTATAACTTTCGGCCTCAGGAATTAATTTTTTGGCTAAAGGAATGGTGTCTATCGTATTGATTTTGAACTCGTAACCTAACCGCTTGAATTCCTGTCGGAGCATCCGGTAATCAAATTCGATATTGTGTCCAACCAAAGTGGTGTGTTCGGTGATTTCTACAATTCTTTTTGCGATCTCATGGAACTTCGGCGCAGTTCTCACCATTTTCGGTGAAATTTGGGTTAATTTCTGAACAAACGGGGTGATGTCTCGCTCCGGATTGACCAAAGAAATAAACTGATCTATAATCCGGTGGCCGTCATATTTATATACGGCGATTTCGATGATACTCTCCTTCCGGAAAGGGGCACCGTTACTTTCTATATCTATTACTGAGTACAAAATTTATTTTTTTATTATTTCTTTCTTCCGCCTAAACCAAACATTCCCAAAACAAATTTTGCGCCTTCTCTAGCCAAAGTCGTGGCAAATGTTCTCCCTGCAGGAGATTTCATTACACTTTCAAACATGCCGGGCTCCTGTTTTACAGGGCGCGTTTTCAATGTTGGTTCTGCTTGCTGAACTGCCTGTTCCATTCTGCTGGTCAGCATTTCGTAGGCAGAATCTTTATTGACGGTCTGTTCGTATTTCGCAACCATTGCCGATTTGCCTGTTAAATCCGCAACTTCTGCGTCACTTAGGATATCCATTCTTGATTCTGGTGAAATTAAGAAAGTTTGAACTAACGGTGTCGGGATTCCCTTTTCATCCAATGCCGTAATGAATGCTTCGCCAATTCCCAGGTTTTGAATCAGGTCTTTCGCATTGTAATATTCTGTGGTCGGATAATTTTCAACCGCTTTCGAAATTTCTTTTTTGTCTTTGGCGGTAAATCCGCGAAGGGCGTGCTGTATTTTTAAGCCTAACTGAGATAAAACATTTTCGGGGACATCTCCAGGAATCTGCGTGATGAAATAAATTCCGACTCCTTTGGAACGAATCAGTTTTACCATGGTTTCAATTTGACTTAATAAAACTTTCGAGGCTTCATTGAAAATCAAATGGGCTTCATCGATGAAAAGCACCAGTTTCGGTTTGCCGGAATCTCCTTCTTCCGGAAACATCATATAAATTTCAGCAAACAAAGAAAGCATGAAGGTAGAAAAAAGTTGTGGTTTGCTTTGGATATTGGCGACTCTCAAAATGTTCACAACGCCTTTTCCATCTCTTTTTTGAAGCAGGTCTTCTACATCAAAACTTGGTTCTCCGAAAAATGAGGTGGCGCCTTGCTGTTCCAATGCCACGATTGAACGAAGAATCGCGCCCAGAGAAGCGGTAGAAATCGAACCGTAGTTATTGCTCAAATCAGCCTTTCCCTGCGCATTATCGGTCACATATTGTAAGACTTTTTTCAAATCATCTAAATCGACAAGCGGTAAGCCTTTGTCGTCACAATATTTGAAAACGATCGAAATAATGCTTTGTTGCGTATCATTAAGATTAAGGATTTTCGATAATAAAAGCGGGCCGAATTCGGTAACGGTTGCTCTTAGTTTAATTCCTTTTTCTCCCGAAATCGACATGAGTTCTACAGGAAAAGCCTGTGGTTGATAAGGAAGTTTTGTCTTGGCGTATCTTTCATTAATAATGGCGTTTTCGGTTCCCGGTTCTGCGATACCAGAGAAATCACCTTTAATATCCAGAACCAAAGAGGGGATTCCGGCGTGGGAAAGTTGTTCTGCAAAAACCTGAACTGTTTTTGTTTTTCCGGTTCCTGTGGCACCCGCGATTAATCCGTGGCGGTTGATCGTTTTTAATGGAATGGTTATATCCACTTCGCTCACTACTTCGCCGTCGAGCATGGCTTTTCCTAAAGTGATGAATTCGCCTTTTGGGGCGTATCTTGAAGAAAGTTCCTGAACGAATTTTGCTTTATCTGCCATCTTTAATATTCTTTGAGAGGTTAAAGATAAAAAATAATAGAGATTAGGAAATGCGTTAGGCGAAAAATTCCCTGATTTAGATGATGAAAATCATTTTTTAATTAAGATTAAAAAGTCTTAATTTTGACCTGTTATGAAATCCTTAATAACGGTCATATTTTCATTTATCATTTTTGGAGCAAGTTTTCAGAACTCGCTTTTTATGATTGATTATAAGATCAATCAGGATTTCTACGAAATTCACTGTATCAATAAAGCGAAACCGGAGCTTAGTTGTCACGGAAAATGCCAGATGAAAAAAGAAAGTGATAAAAGCACGAACCCTTTTAATCTGGTAAAATACGCTTTTGAATTTAATATTTTGCCGACAGCACCGGTTGATTTTTTTATTAAAAAACAAAACTCCGCTCCTTCCAGATCTGCGGATTTCAGCTACCAAGAGCTTTTCATTCCCGAAATTTTGCTCAGTATTCCTCCCCATCCGCCGCAAGTGTGATTTGATTTCCAGTGTTAAACTCTTCTTTTTCAACAGAAACTGAAGCGGTTTGACCGTCTCTTAAAAAGAGAAAAAAATATTCAGTCAAATTATCACTAAATTAAAAAAAATGAAATTTTCATTCAAAACGATACTTGCCCTTTTGGCAGTGGCATTTCTTGTAATCTCCTGTAGAACTTCTGACGATGATCCGGTGGATCCCGCAAATCCAAATACTGAAATCGAAGGTTTATTAAAAATAAAAGAAATAACCAATGATACTCATATTATCGAATTGTATTCTAAGTCGGGAGCGACCAGTTTAGGGTATAATGATATTAAACTTCGGCTTAAAAATAAAGCAACCAATCAGTACGAAAAAAACGCAGTCATTACCTGGAAACCGCTGATGCATATGACCATGATGACGCATTCCTGCCCTAATTCTGCAGTTCAAAAAGTAACTCCCGAAGGATCTCTTTATTCCGGTTATATTGTTTTTCAAATGCCGGGAAATGAAAGTGAATATTGGGATCTGAAAATTGATTATACCATTGGCGCAACTGCTTATACTGCAACTACTGTGGTAAACGTTCCTGTTGAAACCAAAAAAACAGTCAACTCTTTTACGGGAAGCGATAATGTAAAATATGTGGTGGCATATATTGAACCGAAATCTCCAAAAGTTGCCATTAATGATATGGTTGTGGGAGTCTGGAAAATGCAGGATATGATGAATTTTCCTGTGGTAGATGGTTTTACCGTAAAAGTAGATCCAAGAATGCCGGGAATGGGAAATCACGGTTCTCCAAATAATGTTCACGCAACTCAAACTGCTGCCGGACAATTGTATAAAGGTAAACTTTCATTGACTATGACGGGTTACTGGAAAATCAATTTACAGCTGGCGAAAGCAGACGGAACCGTTTTGGCGGGACAGGAAGTTACAGAAACCAATTTGGCGAGCAACCTCTTTTTCGAAATCGATTTCTAATTTTTTATTACAAAAAACATCAGGACTGATTGATTGAAATAATATGGGTTAGTCTTGATTTTCTCTTTTTCTCAGATGCTGAATCTTTTATTAAAAAGGTTAGAGCTATTCTGTTAACCAAAATGCTTTATTATGAAACGAATCCTACTTCCAACTATTTCTGTCCTTCTGTTTACCAATAGTTTTGCGCAACAATATTCATCAGATTCTACCAAATCACAACATATTCAGGAAGTTATCGTGATTGGAACAACCAAAATTTCGAGCAAAGAAAACAAGCCATTGGGTTCGATTGACGAATACCTGCAAAAATCTGCAAAAGTAGATATGATTAAACGGGGAGCTTATGCGTGGGAACCGCTTATTAATGGCATGCCGACGGAAAGAACTTTGATCACCATTGATGGAATGAGAATTTTCGGCGCATGTACCGATAAAATGGATCCGATTACTTCTTATATTGAAGTTTCCAATTTAATGGAAGCCAGCATCAGTTCAGGGCAGGAAGGTTCCTGTCACGGGAATACCATCGGTGGCGCTATTGATTTGAAAAGAAATAAAATGATGTTTGGTCAGAAGAAATGGAACTTTAATGTCAACAGCGGGTACGAAACGGTTAATCAGCAAAAAATCTTTGGTGCCGGAACCCGTTTTAAAACAGAGAAATTCTACACCGACGTTAATTTTATGACGCGTGATGCGGAGAATTATAAAGCCGGCCAAAATATCGAAGTTCCTTATTCTCAATTTCAAAAAATAAATATTTCAGGAATTTCCGGAGTGAAACTGGGGGAAAACAAATTACTAGAAGCAGCTGTTATTTACGACAAAGCCAATGATGTAGGTTATCCTGCCTTGCCAATGGATGTTTCAATTGCAGAAGCTTTAATTGCTTCCTTGAAATTTCAGATGTTGCCCAAAAGTGATTTCCTGAAAAGCTGGGAAACCAAAGTTTATTTTAATACGATCATGCACAGAATGGATGATACCAAAAGACCCAATGTTCCGATTCACATGGATATGCCCGGCTGGAGTAAAACTTTCGGATATTATTCTCACTTGAAATCGGTGGTTGATCAGCATCATTTTTTATTAAATATCAATGGGTTTTACAATAAGTCATCAGCAGAAATGACGATGTATCCTGAAGATAAAAATGAGAAGCTGATGTTTATGCTGACTTGGCCGGATTTGAGAACTTTGGCACAGTCACTTTATCTGGAAGATCAGCTCAATTTTAATCAAAGTTCAAGTGTGAGATTGTCTGCTTCTGTCACGATGCATCAAAATAAAGTGGAAAGTGAATTCGGCTTAAACAGTTTACAGATTTTTTACCCTGAAATGAAAGCTGAAAAAAACAGAATTCTGAAAAGTTTCGCGGCCAATTATCAGTTTGATAAAAATGGATCTCAGGCCGGTTTCGGTTTGGGATATGGTGACCGTGCGCCCTCGGTGTCAGAAGGCTACGGATTTTATTTGTTCAACAGTTTTGAGAAATACGATTATATTGGAAATCCCTATTTGAAAAATGAGTCATCACTTGAAGCCAATGCCTTTATCGGTTTGAAAAAAGAAAAATACAGTGCTAAAATTTCATCGTCTTATTTTCATATTTCCAATTACATCGTAGGGAAAATCATTCCTCATCTTGTTCCCATGACTATTGGTGCAAATGGGGTGAAAAGTTATACGGCTTTAGATTACGCGACTTTATTTAATGTCAGTTTATCGACAGAGTTACGGATTACAGAACCGTTGAAATGGACAACTCAATTCGTTTACACGCGTGGAAAAGATAATGAACAAGGCAATTTGCCATTTATGAGTCCGTTCAGTTACCAAACCGTATTGCGGTATGAAAGAAATAAATTTTCTTCGGAAATTTCGGTTTTTGGAAATACGGAATATCGGGATTTTGCACCCCAATATGGCGAATCTGAAACGCCGGGTTATGCGGTTGTAAATGCAAATTTAGGCTATTCATTCCCGCTTGGACACGCTAAAACGTATGCGAAAATTGGCGTGGAGAATGTTTTTGACTGGTACTACACCACTTATTCCGATTGGAACAAAATCCCACAACCCGGGAGGAATTTCTTTATCAATCTCACTTTTAGTTGGTAGGAAAAGAAGGATTTAAACCTGCTAAATGTTGGCTGTTTTACAAAAGAAGTTCCGGGAAAATTTCTGTAAATTTGTTAGATCACAAAATCGGAAATCATGAAAAGAGCAGATATCATCACCATTATTATTGAAAAACAAAAAGGAGTTATCGACAGTTTAAAACAAACGGTTGAGCGTTATAAAACAGCCTCTGATATGGATGAAGAGAGCACGCATGATCCGGAAGATTTTTCGCAGCAGACGCAAGCAAAGGATATGCAGCTCCGTTACGAGAAAACGTTGAAAGAAGCGGAACAAAATCTTGCCTTTCTGGAAGGGGAGCTTAAGACTTCACACGATAAAATTGAAAGGGGAGCCCTGATAGAAACTGATCAGAGTTTTTTATTCGTTGGGATTTCTGTGCCTGTTTTTATATTTGAAAGTAAGGAAGTGGTTACCTTTTCAGACCATGCTCCTGTTTTCCAAAATATAAAAAGAAAGAATAAGGGCGAGAGCATTGAGGTTGGCTCAAAATCACTTCAGATTATTGATTTCTGTTAAATGAATGATTTGCCTTCTGTAACCTGGGTTACATTTTATGAAAAAATTAAAGAGTATTTTTGCTGAAATTATTTCAATGGAGTTATTAGGATATTTTTCAGCAGTCGTTATTGGTCTCGTGATGGGATTGATCGGCGGTGGCGGAAGTATTCTCAGTGTCCCGGTTTTTGTTTATGTTTTTGGCTTTGATCCGGTAACCGCAACAACGCTTTCGCTTTTCGTGGTCGGTGTTACCAGTTTGGTAGGCTCTGCCGGTTTTGTAAAAGAAAAAATGATTGATTTTCAAACCGCCTTAATTTTCGGTATTCCTTCCGTTTTGGGCGTGTTGTTTTCGAGAAGACTGGTTTTGCCCCATTTGCCTGAATACATTATCAGCCGTTGGGGGATTACCATGACCAGAGATATGTTTCTGCTTTTTTTATTCGCAATACTGATGTTGATCGCTTCTGCCAAAATGATCAGGAAAACCGAAAGACCTTCGGGAAGAAAACAAACCGAAAATAATTACACCATTCTAATATCGCAGGGGCTTTTAGTCGGCATCATCACGGGTTTAATCGGTGCGGGCGGCGGATTTCTGATCGTGCCGGCCTTGGTCATGTTAATCGGTCTGCCGATGAAAAGAGCAGTAGCAACTTCGCTTTTTATTATCGCACTGAATTCGATTCTTGGTTTTCTCAGCACCATGAAGATGGTTGCACACGACTGGACTTTCCTCATTGTTTTTTCCTCGTTATCCGTAGCCGGAATTTTCATAGGAATCGTATTGGCGAAAAAAATGGACGGGCGGAAATTGAAACCCCTTTTTGGTTGGGTCGTCCTGTTTATGGGATTATTTATCATTATTAAAGAAATATTTATTAAACAACAAATAGCAATATGAAGAAGTTATTGATTTTTACCTTAGGATTGTTTTTAGTGACCGCGTGTGACAAAGAACAGGCAAAAACCCTGAACACTACTGAGGTTTCTGCAAAAGATCCGAAAGAAGTGAGTTTGGTGCAGGAAACCACAAAGTTGAAAAATGACAAAGGGGAAGAGATGAACGTCACTTATTTTGCGCAGGGAGATGATATTGCCGTGAAGTTGGAGCAGGACGGTAAAAAAGAAGAAATACTGATTGCGAAAAAAATCAACACCAAAGGTGAGCCTGTTTTCGCCAATGAAAAAATGATGTGGGAAGGTGCTCTCGGAGCCGGAGGAAAACTGACGGACGACCAGGGTAACGCAACTCAATACACTGAAATCGGAGAAAGTAAGTAAGTATTTTTCCTAAATTTATTAAGATGAAATTCCTTTATTTTTTAAATTGAAATTTAAAGGTGAAAAAATTGAATATGATGAAAATAGAGCAGATTTATACAGGATGTCTCGCCCAGGGAGCCTACTATATTGTCTCAGAGAATGAGGCCGTAATTATCGATCCGTTACGGGAAACAAAACCTTATACCGACCGTTTAGAAAAAGATAAGGTACAGTTGAAATATATTTTTGAAACCCATTTCCATGCAGATTTTGTTTCAGGACATGTTGATTTATCCAGGAAAACGGGTGCGCCAATTGTTTACGGACCGACAGCAAATCCAGATTTTGATGCCATCATTGCCGAAGACGGACAGATTTTTGAGATCGGAAAAATTAAGATTAAAGTTTTGCATACTCCGGGTCATACCATGGAAAGTTCTACCTATCTTTTGATTGATGAAAACGGAAAAGAAACTGCGATTTTCAGTGGAGATACGCTTTTTTTAGGTGATGTCGGGAGACCTGATCTGGCGCAAAAAGCAGCAAGCATGACTCAGGAAGAATTGGCCGGGATTCTATATGACAGTTTGCAAAATAAGATCATGCCTTTGTCTGATGATATCACAGTTTATCCTGCGCATGGCGCCGGTTCTGCCTGTGGCAAAAATATGCAGAAAGAAACAGTAGATACTTTGGGGAATCAAAAGAAAACAAATTATGCACTGAACCAGCCAAACAAGGAATCCTTCGTCAGAGAAGTTCTGGATGGTTTATCTGCGCCGCCAAAATATTTCGGAATGAATGTCGCTCTAAACAAAGGCGGTTACGAAGATTTCGATGTGATTCTTAAAAAAGGATCGCATCCAGTTTCTGCCCAGGATTTTGAAGCGGTTGCAGAAGATAGCGGAGCTTTGATTCTAGACACCAGAAATGCTGCCGATTTTCATAAAGGATTTGTGCCTAATTCAATCAATATAGGTTTACAGGGAGATTTTGCACCCTGGGTTGGAGCCATGATTTATGATGTGAAACAACCGCTTTTATTGGTGACTGATTCGGGACTCGAAAAAGAAGCAATTACCCGTTTGTCAAGAGTTGGTTTTGATAATGTGATTGGTTATTTGGAAGGTGGTTTTCAATCATGGAGAAATTCCGGAAAGGAAACTGACAATGTTAACAGGATTTCTGCCCATACTTTTTCAGAGCAGTTCAAAGAAGATTCAAAAGTTATCGATGTGAGGAACGAAACCGAATATGCCGCAGAACATGTGAATGAAGCGTATAGCAGACCTTTGGTTGATATCAATGAATGGGCATCAACTTTGGATAAAGAGGCACATTTCTTTTTGCATTGTGCCGGTGGTTACAGAAGTATGATCGCTGCAAGTATTTTAAATTCCAGAGGGATTAGAAATTTTACAGAAATCGAAGGTGGTTTCAATAAAATTAAAGAAACGGATGTTCCCAAAAGTAATTTCGTTTGTCAATCAAAAACTTTAAAGTGATGAGTTTAAAAAAGATTTTTATTGTAGCGGTGATTTCAATGATTTCATGGTCCTGTAAAACAGCAACGCCAGTTTCAGAAGTCTCCCGTGCAGAAGTCAAAGAAATGATTACCAGTCCGGAAACCACTTTGGTGGATGTTAGAATTCCGGAACAGTTTTCTGAGAAGACTTCTCCAGGAGCTATTAATATTCCTTTAGCCAAAATTGAAGATCATCTCGATTTTTTCAGAAAACAAAAACAAACCGTCGTTTTCTGCAATAGTGGAAAGCAAGCCGCTCAGGCAGTTGAAATTTTGAAAAAGAACGGAATTCAAAATGTTTATGATGCCAAAACGCTTCAAAATGTAACCGCAGTTAAAAAAGAAAAGAAGTGAAAAACAGCGTAGTTCTTGCAGAAGAAAATCTATTTTCATTCACTCAATAATATGATGAACGAATTCCATTGCGATAAATCTCCTGACCCAAATGTTCCCGATAAAAATTTTTGGGAAAGTAAATGGGCGAAAAGGGAAACCGGTTGGGATATTGGTTTTTCCTCACCGGCAATTGTAGAATATTTGTTGCAATATCCAGATAGAAAGGCGGCTATTTTGATTCCCGGTTGTGGGAATGCTTACGAAGTTGAATCGCTTTATAATCTTGGCTTTAAAAACATTACCGTTGTTGATATTTCGCCAACAGCAGTTGATATTTTAAAAGAGAAATACAAAGATAGGGAAGGTGTGAAGGTAATTTGTGAAGATTTCTTTGACCATACAGGAATTTACGATCTCATTATTGAACAGACTTTTTTCTGTGCAGTTTCTCCTTTGTTAAGAACTCGGTATGCAGAAAAAATGCATTCATTATTAAACGAAAACGGTCGGATAATCGGAGTGTTGTTTAATAAAGTTTTTGATAAAAACGGACCGCCTTTTGGTGGAAGCGTTGAGGAATATCAGACTCTTTTCAGCCAATATTTTAATATTCAAAAAATGGAAGAATGCTATAACAGCATCGAACCCAGAAAAGGAAGCGAAGTTTTCATCAACCTAAAAAAGAAGAAAATAATATGATATCTATTTTAAAACAATATAAAATTGCATTGACCGGAATTCTGGTCGGCGGAATTCTGGGTTATGCATATTATCACTTTATTGGCTGCACAACAGGAACCTGTGCGATAACATCCAAACCGTTTAATTCGACCGTTTACGGAATGGTGATGGGCTATTTAATGTTTTCGGTATTTCAGAAATCTAAAACAAAAAAAGAACATGTTTAATTTTATTAAAAATATTTTTGGTGTAAAAAATGTTGATTTTAAACAGCTTTTTATCGCCGGTGCACAAATAATTGATGTGCGGACTCCTGCTGAATTCAGCAACGGTCATATTAAACAGTCGGCGAATATTCCCTTGCAGCAGCTGCAAAGTGAAATGAAAAAACTCGACTTGAAAAAACCAATCATCACCTGTTGTGCAAGCGGAATGAGAAGCGCTTCTGCCAAAGCAATTCTTCAGCAAAATGGTTTTGAAGCATATAACGGAGGCGGTTGGAGCTCCCTTCAGAATAAATTAAATCGGTGAAAAATATATTTCAGAATTGGACCTTAAGTAGATTCTTATATTTAGCTGGTGGAATATTTTTTGTACTCATCGCAGCAAATGACCGGGTTTGGTTGATGATTCCTTTCGGGCTGTATTTCATGGCGATGGCAATTTTCAAATTGGGTTGTGTAGCCGGAGCTTGTGAAGTGCCAAGAAAAGAGGAAAATAATATTTAAACTAAAGTTTTAGTTGAGCAATTTCAGTAACTATTTTATTTAAAAGTGATGTCACAAAAATTTAAAGAACTTATAGATTCAGAACGTCCAGTATTGATTGATTTTTTTGCCACCTGGTGCGGTCCCTGCAAAGTACAGTCTTCGGTCCTGACGACTGTTAAAGAAAACATAGGTGATCTGGCCAGAATTGTAAAGATAGATATTGATCAGTTCCCGGCAATTGCCGCCGAATATGGCGTTCGTGGTGTTCCCACTTTGGCGGTTTTCAAAAAAGGCGAAATGCTTTATAAGCAAAGCGGCGTACACGATGTTAATACACTGACAGATCTGTTGAAAGGATTTGCTTCGTAATTTTTAACAGAAATCGCACGAATCTTTTTCACAAATTTCATTAAACATTTGTGTTATTGGTGAAAATAATTTGTGCAGTTTGTGTTGTAATGCAGTCAATTCTGGAGGAATCTTTATTTTCGTAAATTCTTAAACAGGGCCTTAATGTTGAAAATGTGATAAGAATTACTTTAATTCAAATTCATCACGATCCGATAGAAAAGGAAATTTCGTTCTGAATTTGTCCAGCTTTTCTGCTTCAAAAATAGTGGATATGATATTGTTTTTTGTTGATGAGGTTTCACTTCCGTCAGCAAAATAGCAATAAGAGCTTTCCGGATATTCTAAATCATTGCCATCAGTTCCGATTCTGTTCAAGCCAAAAACATACGCTTGGTTTTCAATTGCTCTTGCTTTTAATAAAGTCTGCCAGGCGTCAATTCTGCTTTTCGGCCAATTGGCAACATATAAGATGGCGTCATAATCATTATTGTTTCTGGAAAAAACAGGAAACCGCAAATCGTAGCAAACCTGCAGCAAAATTCTCCATCCTTTATATTGAACGATCACCCGTTCCTGTCCGGAACTGTATTTTTTATCTTCACCGGAGTAAGAAAAGAGATGCCTTTTATCATAGAAAAAATATTCGCCATCGGGTTTCACAAAATAAAACCGGTTGAGATATTGGTCGCCTTCAAAAACAGAAGCGCTCCCGCAGACTGCTGTGTTTTTTTGTTTTGCGAAATTTTTCATCCATTGCAGTGTTTCTTCATTTCGGTCTGCTATTTCCTCCGGCTTCATATAAAAACCAGTGGAAAACATTTCGGGTAGAATAAGCAGATCCGCCGAGGTTTGTTTGAAGGCCAATTCAATTTGCTTAAAATTTTCACTTTTGTTTTTCCAGGCGATATTTAAATTTAACCCACTAATTATTAAATCATTCATGATTATTATTTTATAAAATGAACTTCAATATACATATTTTTTCTTAAAAAAGTTAATAAAATCATAAAGTGGTCTCATTTTTGAATGGTGAAATACATTATTATAAATTAACATTAAAATTTTAACATTATGAAAAAGTTATTAGTAGTTTGCTCATTTTTCTTTTTAGGACAAATGGCATTTGCACAAGCATGGCAAGGTAAAGGAGACCAAAAAATTCAGGTAGGTCTTAACGGTTGGGGTTACGGAACAGGTATTACAGCAACATATGATTACGGTTTATCCAAATTGATATCAATCGGCGCAGGTGCTAATTTCTTTTTTGATCATAGTAACGACAAATACAAAGATGATGACTTCGGAGTATTCGGTAGATTGAATTTTCACCTACAGGAGCCTTTGGGATTGCCTTCACAGTGGGACATTTATCCAGGTGTTGATTTAGGACTTTTGGGTAAAAGCGGTACCTACTTCGGAGCGCATTTAGGAGTAAGATATTTCTTCAACAATAATGTCGGTATTTTCCTTGAAGCAGGGAATAACGGAAGCATCGGGGTTTCTTTCAACTTGTAAGAAATTCAGGCACATAAGACAAAAGGTTCTCATTTTGAGAGCCTTTTTTGTTTGGCATACTTTGATAATTTGTATCTTCGCAAATCTTTAAAATAATTTAAAAATATTCAATGACATTAATACAGTTATTTCAATTTATATTGAGCATCTCAATTCTTGTAATCCTCCATGAACTGGGACATTTTATTCCTGCTAAACTGTTCAAAACAAGAGTTGAAAAATTCTATCTTTTCTTTGATCCATGGTTTTCTTTATTTAAATTAAAATTCCGGGGTACAGAGTACGGAATTGGCTGGCTGCCGTTTGGGGGTTATGTAAAGATCGCAGGAATGGTTGACGAAAGTATGGATACCGAGCAATTGAAGCAACCTGCTCAGCCATGGGAATTTCGCAGTAAGCCTGCGTGGCAGCGGTTAATCATCATGATGGGCGGAGTTACGGTTAATTTCTTTTTAGCATGGTTCATCTATTCTTCATTAAGTTATTTTAAAGGGGAAACCTATCACGATAATGCCAAGTTTGAAAACGGAATTTCAGTGTCAGCAGCAGGTCAAAAAATGGGCTTGAAAAACGGAGACCGAATTCTGAAAATCGATGAAAAACCGGCTGAAAGAATGGAAACTTCAACTATTAACATGCTTTTCGCTAATCATGTCACCGTTTTAAGAGAAGGTAAAGAAGTTACTTTTCCTGTAAACGAAGATGGTGTCGCAGATGTACTGGCAGAGAATGAAGCTAAGATGTATTTCGGGCCACGTTATCCTGTGGTTATCGACAGTCTTTTCCCGAAAGGCAATGCTGAGGCGGCCGGATTGCTGAAAGGTGACAGAATCGTTGGGATTAATGGCAAGCCTGTTAATTTTTTCGATGAACTGGCACCTGAGCTGTCTAAGTTAAAAAATCAAGAGGTTGTTTTAGATGTTGAAAGAAATAATCAGCTTGAAAAAGTAAATGTAAAAGTAAGCAGCGAAGGCAAACTTGGATTCGCAAATGACCTGTCGATCGCTCAGAAAGAATTCGAGAAAACACAGGTGAACAAAAAGTATTCTCTTGGCGAAGCAATTCCGAGAGGATTAACCAGAACAGTTGATGTTTTGACGATGCAGATCAAGCAGTTTAAAATTGTTTTCAACACCAAAACGCAAGGGTATAAAAAAGTTTCCGGACCTATTGGAATCATCAAACAGATGCCTGAGACGATTAATTGGGAGTTTTTCTGGAGCTTTACAGCGATGTTTTCAGTTTGGTTGGCTTTTCTCAATTTGATTCCGATTCCGGGATTAGACGGTGGACACGTGGTTTTCACACTTTGGGAAATGATCACCGGAAAACCGGTTCCGCAGAAAGTTTTAGAAAATGCACAAATGATAGGCGTGATTTTCCTAATGGGACTCATGGTTCTGATCTTCGGAAACGATATTTTAAAATGGATTACCGGAAAATTTTAAAATATTTTTAAAATTATTTTGGTAGTATAAAAAAAGTTTCTATATTTGCACACGCTTAAAGCAAAGAGCTACACTCCTCTTTAGCTCAGTTGGTTAGAGCATCTGACTGTTAATCAGAGGGTCCTTGGTTCGAGCCCAAGAAGAGGAGCAAAACCATCACAGAAATGTGGTGGTTTTTTTGTGTTTAATTTTAAAGATGAAGGGTTTTTAATGATTCTAAGTTGTTTAAAGTCAAGTGCTTGTTTAAAAACAAACGCAAAATTTCTTTTCTGATTCTGCTTTAAGACGCAATTCCGGTTTCGCTGATTGGAAAGATCAGGGTTATAAGAAATCCATTTTACGGGATGTAGTGTTATCTGTATATCCGTTTTTATGATAGTGAATATTTTAATCCTGTCTTGAACCCATCAAATATTTCAGTTGCCAAAAGGCTTTTTTTTCATTTTTTAAGGCGTCAAGACATTGCACTTAGGCAAAGTACATTTCTTCAAGCTGCGATACTACACGAAGTTGGTAATGCTGTGGAAGTAAGATATCGTTTTAAATACAGAAGTTATTATATTTTTGTATTGTTTGTGACTTTGTCATGTGTTTGGCTTTATAAGTGTTTGATTTGCTGTGTAATTGAAAATAATTTACTAATTTAGTCTGGATATATAAGCGGATTTATTCTTCATGTGAATGATTTGGATTAAATGTTCAGGGAACCTCAACAGGGTTCGGATGATAGAGAATTGTCTGCTTATTGTAAGGTTTATATGAGGAGTCAGGTCAGCATACAGTCAGCATACAGTCAGCATACACTGCGGGTTGCTATGGAGATGACCAGAGGAAGCGATCACTATAACAATGTTAAAAATAAATTACAATGGCAAAGCAGATCGGGGGCATTTTACTTAAAGGCACGATAGGAGAGGTGAACTTTTATGTGCAGGACGGAGAACCACTGGCGCGTATGTCGGGTGGCGGTTTTAACGGTGATGCGATCAGGAACGGTAAAAATATGGCGAGGGTACGTGAAACCTGCAGCGAGTTTACGGCCTGTTCTAAGGTGAATAAGGAATTCAAAAAATCCATAGCACCTTTTCTTGCCGGTCATAAAGACGGCAAATTACACCAGAGGCTTATGAAGTTGTTTTTAACAATCAGAGATTGTGATCACAGTTCAGAAAGAGGAAAGCGGTCGGTTTTTCATGGGATTTCTTCAACATCGGGGAAACAGCTTTTAGAGGATTTTATTTTCACCCCTCAGCGGCCTGCTATTTTACCGTGTCCCTATATATTTGACTGGGAAAGCCGGAGTTTAAAAGTGCATGACTTTAGAGCGGATGAAACCGGATTTCCTGAGGAAGCAGACGCTATGGAAGTACGTGTCGGTTTGATCCGTTTTGATTTTGAGGCGCTTGCTTACCAACAGGTATTTGCGGCCCCAATGATTATCGCCCCTGATTTCAAAGAAGATTCTTTTGAGATTCTTTTCGATACAATACCGGAAGGCAACGGGATTTTGTTTTCGGTAGCTAGGGTTTCATTTTATCCGACGGTTCATGGGAAAGGATGTTTATTGACCGGGGGAGATGCTTTTGGGATGGAGGTGTTGTCGGTGTGGGATACAGTTGAAGCCAGAAATCCGGCGTGATTGGATGGTTGAAAGTTTTCGAAAAGCAACCGAAAGTCAGTGCACGAATAAAAATTGTCAATTTTTGAAATATTGAAAACACGCGGAAGAAATTTATACCTTATCTTTTGTATGGGATCAACTGAATTATACCTCTCTTAATCCCATGAGCGGAGGCTGGTTTAAAAAAGTAGCGCAGTATATTTATTGTGTAGCAAGCAACTGCTTTTCTGGAAAAGTATTGCTGAATATAACAATGGCAGATCCTTCGATGATAAACATTACTAAAACTAATGAGTTTTGGAAATATAATAATGGTGAGGAGTGAGATTGAAGAGGCTCAAAGTCGGAGACTTTGCGCAGCGGGGGTAGACGGGGAGATTAAAGTCGGAATGACCGGACTGATCCGCAATCAAATTTCAACAAGAATTTAGAGAAAAGACAAACAACCCTATTGAACTCGATTATCAAATTAATTATTAGGTGATGATGTTATTTCCGATTGACATCAGAAAAATAATAGAGGAGGTGAAAGTAATTTAAAAACTGTATACAAAAACTAAAAATATTTAACTAGGTTTTTGTATCTATGCTGTTATACTTAATAACAGCATGAATAAAAATGTTTTACTTTTTTTTGTTTTTCTCCTAATTTATCTTTTTTCTATAGGACCTGATCCGATATTGGGCGATAGTTTAGCCTTTACCGTAGTGGCTTCTAAGGGTTTCGATTTAGCAACAAATGCAACAAATCATTTTCTCTACATTAATTCGCTGGCGGTTCTACATAAGATATTTCCTTTGATCAATCCCCATTATTTATTTGTAGGTTTCAGTATAGGATGTTCAATATTAACATTGTGTTTCTTAAGAAAATTTCTGTTTTTATTTGATGTTAAGAAAGGTATTATAGACCTTGTAGTTTTATTTTTCGGTTTTTCTTTCACCTTTTGGAGAATTTCTATTATTACGGAAGTTTACAGTTTTTACCTCTTGTTTGTTATATTGTTTTTATACCAAATTTTTTTATTTATAAAAGAGAATAGACGTATTAATTTTTACTGGAGTGCCGTATTATTCGGTTTAATGTTTTTAATTCACATTCAAACCATATTGCTTGTGCCTTTTTATTTGTATTTTTTATACGAAAATTTCAAGAGTGATAAAATGAATATTATAAAAGGTCTTCTTATAACCACTGTACTTTTTTCAGTTCTTCTGATTCCGGTCATTCAGGGAAAAAATAGTTTTACTGCAATTTTTACAGATGATGCGTGGGGCTCTTCTTTTTTTCATTTAGATTTTAAAATATTTATAAAAAGTTTAGGAAGAAATTTAGTTTTTTTACTGTATAATTTCTTGTTTTTCACGTACTTTATCATTCGAGGCTTACATAAAGTACCATTTAAAAAGTATTTTATTATTGCAATTCTCCCCTATGTTTTTTTTATTCTAAAACATGATGTGTCAGATTCTTATGTTTTTCATTTAGTGCCTTATTTATTGGTTTTAGTAATGATGGCAAAAGGTTTGGAAAACTTTAATTTTAGTAAAAAATATCTTCTGGTATTTTCTATTCCATTAATTTATTTTATGACCTTTAAAATAATAGATTCTACCAAAATTGGTGAATCAATCAATAACGAAACCGGTTTTAAAGGTGGTGCCAGATATCTTTTTTTTCCGCCTCTGAAAGGTAATCCAGATATTTTAAAATTTATTGAAGCATATGACAAAAATAAATTAAAAGCTAAGCCCGCTTTTGACAGACAATACCAATATGCTAAAGACTGGATATTAATTAAGAGTAATTATTAAGTAATTGATGATAAAAAAAGGTATACACTGCGACCCAATCTTCAACAATTTTTTCTTAAACATTTAGATATATTTTAAGTTTTGAGTCCTAGAATTGTGAAATACTTTTTGGCCTGCCTTAAAGGCAATGCTGAAATAGTCCCCCAATATTTAAGATTGATTGAACGTTTCTTTTACCAAATCAGAAAATTACGGGTGTATCAGACTTAGTTTTAAATGGAATCCCGTCTTTGTCGGGATTTTTTTATAAATTTGTTCGAAACCAAAACATAAGTATGAGTAAGAATAGAACTAAAGATACAACCGGGAAAACTGCTTTTTTTAAAATAAGCAGATTTTTTGTTTTCGCAGTATTGCTGCTTTTTGTAAGCTGTAAAAAAGATACCGTTGATGCTACAACAACACAGACTCTCCAGTCCAGCATCAATGATATGGCTTCCGGGCTGAATACGTTGCAGCAGGTTAAATTCAATGAAGCGCTTTATATCTTAAAGACTTTTGGTGTTGAGGCCGAAGGAGAAACCAATGAACTGAAGGCGCTGGGTATTTTAATCAACGGAAAGAAAGTTCCTGAAATATTTTCACTCGCAGATCAGGTGGCTCAAAAGAATGGAGTCGAGTGGTCGAGCACAGGACCTCCTTCTTTAGGAAATATGAATATTTTTGGAAATGATAAGGCCAAAGAATTCGATGCGAATGATATTCAGGCAAGTTCCCTGAGTGTGGAGGTGAACAGCACCGGAAATGATGCGGTTTTAGGGCCACAATCTTTGCAGGTGGTTCCAAGGCTACTGGATGCTAAAGGACAGCCCATTGTATTTGAAGGTGCAGCTTTAGAAGTCGTTCTGCAGGTTTCCAGCGGCGGCAACCGTATTTCTACTGCAAAGAATCTGATGTTGGACAATAACTTCAAAGGATTTAATGTGAGATTTGCATCACTGCCTGCTCAAAAGATCGTCGACCAAAGCGTTGATATTACCGTCACGGTAAAGACGACAAAGAAAACCTTTAAAATGTCAAAAATAGGAGTGCCGGTGAATCCGAAAGCATTATTAATGCCTGCCGGGAATCCAGCGGATAATCCAGCAAATGAAGTTTTTGAAGACCAGATTGCTACCCCGGATGCTTCCGGTGTAATTCCAGATACCAAAGTGCCTGCAGCTGATCCAAAAGCGAGCGTTTCAAAATTTTTAAACAATCTGTCTGCTCAGAATCTTCGGGGCGCTTATGAGGTGGCTGATAATCCGAACTGGGGTTCTTATGAAACTTTCTCTAATCCAACTTCCGGTTTTGGTGGGGTGAAAAATATTACGGTAAAGAATATGACGACCAACAATGCCAGTGCAAATGCGGCCAGCGTAAATGCTACTTATGATATTACTGATAAAGAAGGGAGAACAACAGCTGTACAGGTTACATTTGGATTAAAAAATGTCAACGGCGACTGGAAAATTTCAAGTTATAAAATCAATTAAAATGAATCAGCAACTTGTTCAGGATTTAAAAAATACCATTCAGAATATTCCTGATTTTCCGCAACCGGGAATTCAGTTTAAAGATATAACCCCGATATTTCTCAATCCAAAACTTTATGAAGAGGTCATTGCGGACCTGGCCAGTTTCAGCCGGGGTAAAATCGACGCCGTCTGCGGGATCGAAAGCCGCGGTTATCTTTTCGGCATTGCCATTGCCGTGGCCTTGGATGTGCCTTTTATTCTGATCCGGAAGCAGGGGAAATTGCCGCCCCCTTTTGTAAGTCAGAAGTACGACCTCGAGTACGGTTCGGCAGAAATAGAAATGCGGACGGGACAATTACAACCCGGACAAAGAATTCTGATTCACGATGATTTATTGGCCACTGGAGGAACAACTGAAGCAGCCGCACATCTTGTTCAAAAGCAAGGCGGAATTGTTTCGCAGTTCAGTTTCTTAATCGGGCTAAAAGATCTGGAAGGTGAAAAGAGGCTCGAAAAATTCGGAGCCGAAGTTCATCAGATATTAACCTATTGACCTAAAATATAACAATTTAGAGCTTTCCTGAAATTAAAATTTAACTGAAAATGTTTTTTTGAGCATAATTTTGTATATCGTTTAAAAACAGTTAAATTTGCACTTCAATTTTTATCAAAATTATGGCAAAATTCAATTCCCGCACCAGCAAAAAAGAAATGGAAGGTAAGGAAACTGTAGAAGTTTTCAAAGACCTCGACAGAGGTGCACTCGATACTGAGAGATTTCTCGAAAAAAATGCTAAATCTTTAATGATCGTTTTCGGTGTATTGTTGGCAGGCGTTTTAGGATATTTTGCTTTTCAGCAGTTTTACGAAGCACCAAGAAATGAAGAAGCTACTTTAAGCTACCTTGCTGCCCAGAAAAATTTGGCAGACGGAAAAGACGATTTGGCTTTAGGTGGAAAAAGCGCAGCAAACCCAGGTTATTTAGGGACTTATAAGGAGTACTCGGGAACCAAGGTGGGTAAACTTTCTTCTTACAACGCCGGATTAATTAAATTTAAAGAAGGCAAATACCAGGAAGCTTACGACCTTCTGGATAACTTTTCTTCTGACAACAAAGTTTTAATGGCTTTGAAATATGGCGCCATGGCAGACAGCCAGGCCAACCTTAATAAAAGCGACGATGCGTTGTCTCTTTTGAACAAAGCAATTTCAGCTTCAGATGATCCTTATACTTCTTATTACTTTACAAGAAAAGCAGGAATCGTAGCATTGGCTTTGAAAAAGAACGCCGACGCGAAAAAATATTTCTCTACCATCGACGAAAAATATCAGGATTACGATAATGGAATGTCTGACTCGTATATCGAAATGGTAAAATATTACTAATTAAAAAATACTATAATGGCGACTGTAAATCTTTCTGATTATCAACCATTACAACTACACGATGCCGGTTCTTTCAGAATTGGCATTGTCGTTTCAGAATGGAATGATTTTATAACCTTTAACCTACGGGACGGTGCTCTGGAAGTGCTGAAAAAAGAAGGCGTAAAAGAAGAACATATCAAAGTTTTTAAAGTTCCCGGGGCTTTTGAACTCAATTATGCTTCGATGCAGCTCTGCAAAACAGGATATTTCGATGCCATCATCGCCATCGGATGTGTCATACGGGGCGAGACTTCACATTTTGATTATGTCTGTTCTGCAGTAGCACAGGGAATTAAGGACTGTAATGTATTAACAAATGTTCCAACCATTTTCTGTCTTTTGACGGATGACACCAAAGAGCAGTCGATCGCCAGAAGTGGCGGTGCCTTGGGAAATAAAGGAATCGAAGCCGCTGTGACTGCACTGCAGATGATTGACTTTAAAAGAAAACTGTAATAAGTTCCGCTTTTTGCAATTTAAAATAACTGACCCGTAAAAGTCAAAAATCATACGTTTATGTACGCATCAAAACTGAAACCTTATTTGTATTTGGGCCTTTTCTACGGCGTGGTTTCCCTGATTGTAAGGATCATATTTATCTTTCATCCTATCACCACTGTGAAGTTTGGACTTTTTGAAAGTTTGAAAATTCTCTTTATCGGTGGTTTAACGGATGTGTTTGTTTTTATTTTAGCGAGCAGCATCTTTGCGCTTTATTCTTTGTTTTTATCAGATTCAAAATATAAAAAACCTTACGGATCTGTCATTTTCGGGCTTTTGGTTTTGGCATTTATATATACCGCCTTCGTTCCAGGGAATATTTTCAAACAATATGGCGGCTCTTTTCCGGAAGTGGCGATGGGTTTTATCGGCTTGAAAACTTTGCTTTTTGGATTAATGCTTTTCCTTCCTGCACAAAGAATTAAGATTAGAAATATTCTGTATTTCATTACGCTTTTTCTATATGTTTTATTAATTATTTTTAATGGAGTCAGCGAATATTTTTTCTGGAATGAATTCGGGGTCCGCTATAATTTCATCGCCGTTGATTATCTGATTTACACCAACGAAGTCATTGGGAATATTATGGAGAGTTATCCCGTAATCCCATTGTTTGCTGCGATTTTATCTCTTACTGTAATCGTAACGTGGTATATTTATAAAAAAACAAAACAAGAATTGCTGACGCTGCCAAACTTCGTGCAGAAATTGATTCTGCTGTTTTCATTCATCGTTTTATGCGGAATCAGTTTAGTCATCATTCCTAAATTAGGAAAAATAAAAACAGACAATACGTTCGCAGCGGAAATTCAGGCCAACGGTTTTCCGAAATTTTTCAATGCGTTCACTCAAAAGGAACTGGATTATTTTCAGTTCTATCCGACCATTAATCAGCAAACTGCGGAAACTGACTTTTTAAAGCAATTTGATCCTCCGACGTTAATCAGAAATATTAATCCTGAAAATCCGGAAGTCCGTAAAAATGTGGTCTTAATTTCAATCGAAAGTCTGTCCGCGGAATTTATGGAGCATTATGGAAATGATCAAAAGATCATGCCGTTCTTAGACAGTCTGGCAGATAGATCCTTGATGTTTACTGATCTTTATGCCACCGGAAACAGAACTGTTCGCGGTTTGGAAGCGCTTACCTTATGTATTCCACCAACGGCGGGAGAAAGCGTGGTAAAGAGAGCGAATAACAAAAATAAGTTCAGTACCGGAAGTGTTTTTAAATCGAAAGGATATGATGTAAAATTCCTTTATGGCGGTTACAGTTACTTTGATAATATGGAGGATTTCTACAAAGGAAACGGGTATGAAATCGTTGACCGGAATAATTTTAAACCGGAAGAAATTACCTTTGCCAATGTTTGGGGAGTGTCCGATGAAGATATGGCCAAGAAAGCCATCGAGGTAATGAACAAGGATGCCAAAGCCGGAAAAACATTCTTTCATCACTGGATGACGGTTTCTAACCACCGGCCGTTTACTTATCCTGACGGAAGAATCGATATCCCCGGAACTGCGAAATCCCGCGAAGGTGGCGTGAAATACACCGATTATTCCATCCGTAAGTTTTTTGAAATGGCTAAGAAACAGGATTGGTATAAAAATACCGTTTTCGTGATTGTTGCCGATCATTGTGCGTCAAGCGCCGGAAAAACGGAACTTCCGATGGATAAATACCGGATTCCGGGAATGATTTTTTCTGAAGGTTTCATAGCGCCACAGAAATTTACGCAGACCATGTCACAGATCGATGTGATGCCGACTTTATTTGGACTGCTTAATTTTAAATACCAGTCGAAGTTTTTAGGTCAGGATGTTTTCACTAAAAATTTTCAGCCGAAAGCCTATGTCGCGACTTATCAGGATTTAGGTCTTATAAAAGATAATTATTTAACCATTATCTCACCGACTAAAAAAGTAAAGCAGTATTCTTTGAGTTTACAGCCATCAAATAATCCCGATGATTTTAAAATCTTTTATGACGAAACGCCGGTTAAGGATTTCCAGCAAAATTTAGTTGAGGATTGTATCTCTGTTTATCAAAGTGTTTCATTTTGGTTGAAAGAAAATAAACTCAATAAATAATTATTTTTGTAATTTTAGCAAAAGATTTAATTATGAAATGGACAAACGACAGAAGCGGAAATGTGGAAGACAGGCGTGGATCTGGCGGTGGAGGCGCCGGTCTTGTCGGTGGCGGACTGGGAACTTTAATCATAGCAGCGATTATATTTTTCCTGGGAGGTGATCCATCGGCGATCTTATCTTCCGGAATGGGGAACGCCGGCCCACAGACAGAACAGCGGGATCTGAATCCCGGCGAACTTAAAGTCCGTGAGTTTGTTGAAATGATTACGGCCGAAAATGAAAAAACATGGACCAAGATATTCAACGAAAGCGGCATGCAGTACAGACCTGCAAAAGTTGTTATGTTTGAAGAGGTTACCCAATCCGGTTGCGGAACTGCGGAAGCAGCAATGGGCCCTTTTTATTGTCCTGCCGATGAAACAGTATATATGGATATGGGTTTCTTCAAAGAACTGGAACAACGTTTCGGTGCAAAAGTGACCGAGTTCTCCATTGCTTACGTATTGGCGCACGAAATGGGGCATCACGTGCAAACGCTTTTGGGGACGACGCAGAAAGTAGATCAACTGAGAAGCAGCAGAAAATATTCTGAGGTAGAGATGAACCGCGTTTCTGTAGCAACAGAATTACAGGCGGATTTCTACGCCGGTGTTTGGGCCAAACAAACTGACAGCAGGGAGCATATCTTAGAACCGGGCGATATCGAATCTGCGATTTCGGCGGCAGAAGCAGTTGGTGACGATAATATTCAGAAACGGTCGCAAGGTTATGTGAATCAGGAAAGTTTTACGCACGGCAGTTCTGCTCAAAGAAAAGACTGGTTTATGAAAGGATATACCACCGGAGATATCCGCCAGGGAGATACTTTTAACGCTTTGCTGAAGTAAAAATTCCTGGAGGGTTTAGTAACCGCCCAAAATTTGAATTCATTTTTGAAATAATAAAATCCCGCTGAGCCGGGATTTTATCGTATAAGAAAAACCGCAGTGTAAATGAATACGCCGCGGTTTACTTAAATATATGAATGTAATAAAATGTGTCTTTTATTGTTGTTGGTTTACAGAGTCTTCCATTGAAGTTTTTGCCTGATGTACCTTATCCTGCACTTGTGATGCAACATCACCCGCTTTGGATTTCAGATCATTTCCCCACTTGTTGAAATTATCTTTCGCTGTATTTACTTTGTCTTTTACTGCCTGCTGCTCTTCCGGTGTAGAATTTTTATATTTCCACCAAGCTAATGCTCCAAGTCCTAACAGTGCTAATAATCCATTCTTTTTAGTACCCATAATTGTCTGTTTTAATTTTTAATGAAAAGTAATTTGATACCTTGACTATGTAAATTTTGTGCCAAAGAGAATTTTCGAGTTATTAATGTTTTGTTAAATTATTAATAAAAAAAGAAATCCGTCCTATTAAGTGCATAGGACGGATGATTATTTTAATTTTAATTAAAAGTATGGATGTTTATCCTAAGTAAGGATACTTATAATCTTTGGGCGAAACAAAAGTTTCTTTAATGCTTCTTACCGAAACCCATCTCAGTAAATTCATTTTAGAACCGGCTTTATCGTTGGTTCCTGAAGCTCTTGCTCCACCAAAAGGCTGCTGTCCTACGACGGCTCCTGTTGGTTTGTCATTGATGTAGAAGTTTCCTGCAGCGTTTTCTAAAGCTTTGTAAGCTTCGTCAATAGCATATCGGTCTTGGGAGAAAATCGCTCCGGTTAAAGAATAAGGGGAAGTTTCATCAACCAATTTCAAGGTTGCTGTCCAGTCTTTATCTTCATAAACATAAACAGAAATGATTGGCCCGAAGATTTCTTCGCAAACCGATTCATATCTTGGGTTAGAAGCTTCAATCACAGTAGGTTCTACGAACCATCCTTTTGAGTCGTTGCATTTCCCACCGATTACGATTTTCGCGTCGCTTGATTTTTCTGCTCTCTCAATATATCCCTTACATTTTTCGAAAGAATTTTTATCGATTACCGCGTTGACGAAATTCGACGGATCTTCAGGGCTTCCCATTTTAATGGTTTTCATCTGCGCGATCATCACTTCCTTCACCTCGTTCCAAAGCGATTGAGGAACGTACGCTCTTGAAGCTGCAGAGCATTTCTGCCCCTGATATTCGAAAGCGCCACGGACCATCGCAGTGGCCACTGCTTCTACATTTGCAGAAGGATGTACCATGATGAAATCTTTTCCACCGGTTTCCCCTACAATTCTTGGGTAGGTTTTGTAGGTGTGAATATTGTCACCCATCATTTTCCATAAATTCTGGAATACTTTGGTAGAACCGGTGAAGTGAAGTCCTGCAAAATCAGGATGTGCCAATACTTTTTCAGCGGTTTCTTTTCCGTCGGTGAAAATCATGTTGATAACCCCTGCAGGTAAACCCGCTTCGATAAGAGCTTCCATAATCACTTTTGCGGAATAAATCTGTTTGTCGGAAGGCTTCCAAACCACCACATTCCCCATCATTGCCATACAGGTTGGTAGGTTTCCGGCAATTGCAGTAAAGTTAAACGGCGTAACTGCAAAACAGAAACCTTCTAACGGACGGTATTCTGATCTGTTCCAGATTCCACTGTCTGAAACCGGTTGCTCGCTGTACATTTCTGTCATGAATTCTATGTTGAAGCGTAAAAAATCGATGAACTCACAGGCTGCATCAATCTCTGCCTGATGAACGTTTTTACTTTGTGCAATCATGGTTGCTGCGTTCAAACGGTCTCTGTACGGACCGGCGATTAAATCAGCCGCTTTCAGGAAAATCGCTGCACGGTGTTCCCAACCCAGATTATTCCATTTTTCTCTGGCTGCTAAAGCGGAGTTTATCGCATCATCAACATGGCTCATGTCTCCTTTATGGTAAAATCCTAAATTATGTTGATGATCCTGCGGAGAATTCATGACTACTTTATCGGCAGTTTTAATTTCTTTTCCGTTGATGACCATCGGTATTTCAACTTTCTCTTTCCACATTTTTTTATAAGTCGCGATCAGGGATTTTACCTCCTCTGAGCCCGGTTCATAAGTTCTAACCGGCTCGTTTACAGCGAAAGGAACCTGTGAAATTGCTTTTGACATATTTTTTAATTTTTATTGATTTAATGAATGTTACAAAGTTAAGGGAATTAGATTAATGTTCCAACATGAGAACCGTTACAAAATTCAGCGCTTGACCAGAATTTTGTCGCAAACCATTTTACTCAGTGTGATTTTATTTCCATCCTCTTTCAAAATACTCATGGACTGATCGTACTTTTCGATTTCCATGATCTGTAGTTTTTTGCCTAATTCCAATTCTTTACTATTAAGATAACTCAGAAATTCATCGTCAGAAACCGTTACCGAACTGAAAATAACGGGATCACCGATTTTGCAGCTGCTTAATTTTTGTAAATCCAGGGCGATGATATTTCCTTCTTTATCCGGAATCGGTTCGCCGTGCGGATCGAATTTTGGATATTGCAGAATCTCATCCATCTTATCGAAGAAAATATCAGAATGCACGTGCTCTAACTGTTCGGCAATTTCATGTACGTTTTCCCAACCGAAATTCATTTTTTCGACCAGAAACATTTCGGTAAGCCTGTGTTTTCTTACAATTAAGGCGGCCTGTTTATTCCCTTCTTCTGTTATTCTTAAAGGTTTGTAGGTTTCATAGATGATCCAGTTTTTTTGCGCAAACTTTTTCATCATATTATTAACACTGGGCATTTTTACATTTAAAAACTTGCTCAACTCATTTACAGTCACTGTGTTGTCGTCGTTTCTTAAATGAAAGATTGCTTTAAGGTAATTTTCTTCAGTAAGTGAAATCATAAAGTTAGATTGATGGTTGTGCAAATCTAACAAAATTAAAGCGTGTAAAAAATTACACGCTTTAATTTAAATAAAAATAAATGAAGGAAAATTCACATCTTTTTTTACAAATTTGAACCGAAAGTCCAATTCTAAAAATTGATGTTAAAAAAATGGTTATTAGTTTTATATTTTGTTAGTTTGATGATGCAAAGATGAATTAATTTATTTTTAAAATAAAGGTTTTTTCACCTATTTTGTATGGTTTTATTCACCCTTTTTTCTAAATTTAGTCCATGAAATATTCCTTTAAAAATGATTATGCCGAAGGCGCTCATCCTTTGGTTTTGGAAGCTTTGGTTCGCTCTAATCTTACCCAACAAAACGGCTACGGTCTGGACGAATTTTCGGTAAATTCGGAGCGCATTATCCAGCAGAAAATGAAAAACCCTAAGGCTAAAGTTTTTTTGGTTTCGGGAGGGACGCAGGCGAACTTAATTGTTATTTCGGCTTTTTTAAGACCACACGAAAGTGTTGTGTCCGCGGCGACCGGCCATATCTTCACCAATGAAAGCGGAGCAATCGAAGCGACGGGGCATAAAGTACACGGCATTGAAAATACAGACGGAAAAATTCGTCCTGCTGATATTCAAAAACTTATTGATGCTCATCAAAATAAACCCCATCAGGTGAAACAGAAAATGGTTTATATCTCGAACTCCACAGAGTTGGGAACGATTTATTCAAAGAAGGAACTGATCGATTTATACCAATTTTGTCAGGAAAAAAATCTTTATCTATTTGTTGACGGGGCCAGGTTAGGCCATGCTTTAACTGCCGAAACCAACGATTTGACCTTAGAGGATTTTGGCAGATATACCGATGCGTTTTATTTGGGTGGAACTAAAAACGGAGCTTTAATCGGGGAAGCAATTGTCATTAATAATGAAAATTTACAGGAGGAATTCGGGTTTCATTTAAAACAAAAAGGAGCCATGCTTGCAAAAGGCCGGTTGCTTGGCATCCAATTTCAGGAACTGTTGAAAGATGATCTTTATTTCGATCTGGCAAAGCATGCCAATGAGCAAGCCATGAAAATTAAGGAAGCTTTTAAACAGATCGGTTGCGATTTTCTGTGTGAAACTTTTACGAATCAGATATTCCCAATTTTAAATAACAATCAAATCGACCAGCTTTCCACTGACTTTGATTTTTACGTTTGGAAGAAACTGGACGAGGAAAAAGCTGCGGTCCGCTTAATTACTTCCTGGGCAACAAGCGATAAGATTATCAAAAAATTCATCAACGAAATAAAAAATTTAAAATGAAAAAATCAGTCTTCTTTTTGAGCGTATTGCTCTCCGTGTTTATCAATGCGCAAAAACAGGAAAAGGATCCTGAAATTTCAGCATATGTAAAATCGGTCAGCAAAGATTCGCTCCGGGCGAACATTGAAAAGCTGGTTAGTTTCGGAACGCGCCATACGATGAGTTCTACCATCGATAAAGATAAAGGAATCGGTGCTGCAAGAAACTGGGTCTTATCAAAGTTTAAAAATTACGCAAAAAATACGGGCGGAAGAATGGAAGTTTATCTCCAAAATGAAGATTTGCAACCCGACGGAAAGAGAATCAATAAAGTCACAAATCTGGGGAATGCAATTGCGTTTTTAAAAGGAACCGATCCCAAGGATCAAAGAGTCATTATTATTTCAGGCCACCTGGATTCCCGGGTTTCTGATGTGCTGAATTCGACTGATTATGCGCCAGGCGCTAATGATGACGGAAGCGGAGTTGCTGCGGTGATTGAAGCAGCGCGGGTTTTAAGCAAATCAAAGTTCCCGGCTTCTATTTTGTTTGTCGCGGTAAGTGGTGAAGAACAGGGATTATTGGGAGCGAAAATGCTTGCAGATAAAGCGAAAGCAGAGCATTGGCAAGTGGAAGCCGTACTGAATAATGACATGATTGGCAACAACAGTTTCGATGCACCAAAGAATGACGGAACCCCGAAACTGAGAGTTTTCAGCGAAGGTCTTCCCGCTTTTGAAACCGAAAAAACGGCCGCAAAGATCCGGAACTTTGGTTTGGAAAATGACGGAAATGCGCGCCAGCTTGCACGTTACGTAAAAGAAATTGGTGAGCAATATGTGAAGAATATCGACATCAAACTGATTTACAGAAACGACCGTTTTCTACGCGGTGGCGATCATACTCCGTTTGTTAACAACGGATTGACGGCGGTGCGCTTAACGGATTATTACGAAAATTACGACCATCAACATCAGGACATCAGAACGGAAGATAATAAAAAATATGGCGACCTGATTGAGTTCATGGACTTTGATTATTTGAAAACAAATACTGCGGTAAATGTTGCGGTGTTAGCCAATTTAGCAAAATCAACCCCTCAGCCTGAAAATGTGGTGATGGATGTGAAAGAGCTTTCTAATTCGACCAAACTGAGTTGGGAAAAACCCATTTCAGGAAAAGTAAAAGGATATTATATTTTATACAGAGAAACGGACAGTTCTGTCTGGACTCATAAAATTTTCACCGCCGACACTTCGTACACGGTTCCGCTTTCCAAGGATAATTACCTTTTTGCGGTACAGAGTATTTCGGTTTCCGGAAACCAAAGTTTGCCGGTGATTCCGAAAGTATCCAGATAAAAAAATTCGTCCCGTTATTGAACGGGACGATTTTTATATTTTAACTAAAAGTTTAGTTATTATAAATCTTCAAATTTATCTACAATTTTCTGTGAAACTCCCGTTTTGCTGAAACCACCATCATGGAAAAGATTTTGCATGGTTACTTTTCTCGTTAAATCTGAGAAAAGACTTACACAATAGTTTGCACAATCCAATGCATCGGCATTTCCAAGCGGAGACATATCATCTGCGAAATTGAAAAAGCCGCTGATACCTTTCACACCAGCTCCAGCTTTCGTCATTACCGGAGATTGAGAAATGGTATTTACGCG
Organism: Chryseobacterium salivictor; assembly: GCF_004359195.1. Taxonomy (NCBI): domain Bacteria; kingdom Pseudomonadati; phylum Bacteroidota; class Flavobacteriia; order Flavobacteriales; family Weeksellaceae; genus Chryseobacterium; species Chryseobacterium salivictor. The sequence continues at coordinate 1,158,348 of NZ_CP037954.1, forward strand.
CACTTTTCTGTCGCCCCAATAATATCCGAAACTTCTTGCAATACTTTCCAGGTATGATTTGTTGTCTGCCATATCACCGTAGTTCGGGAATACGCGTTGTGCAGCGATATAAGTTAAGGCCAAAATAGAGCCCCATTCGTTCATGATATCTCGGTCCCAAGCTGCTTTCATTACTTTGTGAAAAGATACCGAAGAAACATCCCAACCTTTTTCTAAGAAATCGTAATTAAGATCAGTATATGATTTTCCTTTTCTAATGTTTACCGACATTCCAATGGAGTGCAGGATAAAATCAATCTTTCCAAATTTTTCTTCAGCATGAGCAAAAAGTTTATCCAAATCTTCAACAGAAGTTGCATCTGCAGCAATAACATCTGAACCGGTTTTTTTGGCCAGTTCATCAATTTCTCCCATTCTCATTGCGATTGGTGCGTTGGAAAGAATAAATTCAGCTCCTTCTTCATGGCATCTTTCTGCAACTTTCCATGCGATCGACTGATCGTTTAAAGCTCCGAAGATAATTCCTTTCTTCCCTTTTAGTAATCCGTATGACATAATCTTAATTTTAGACAAATTTAAAAAATTTTTATTGTTTAACGCATAAAAAAAGAGCCGTAAGTAATACGACTCTTTTTCTTATCTGTTATTTAATTTAGTTAGTGGATTTTCTAACTTCTGATTTTGCATCTTCTGCAGTATCTTTGGTTTTATCCCAAGCATCATCTGCTACGTCTTTGGTTTTTTCCCATGCGCTGGAGACGGCATCTTTCGTATCATGCCAAGCATCTGCTACATTTTCTTTCGCTCTTTCCAGCCAACCTTCGTGAGTTGGTTCTGCATTTTTTTCTTTTTGTTCGCGGATGTAATCTTTGGCTCTGTCAGCATAGTCGCTTACGGTCCATTTTGCTTTTTCTACTGCGTTTTCTGCTTTGTTATAATCCTGTCTGTCCATAATAGTAATTTTTAATGTTAATATTTAGTTATTGAAAGTATAATTAGCGGATAACTTGCAAGTTCTATTCCTAAAAAGTCAAATCTTTGTTAAACCTATTATAAAGTTTTCTTAAAATTGTGATTTATTGTTTTTCATATCGTCGTTTTAAGACATTTGTTTTCTATTTTTGAAATAAAGTTTAACACATGGAAGTAGTGCGCTGCGGTTGGTCGGAAAAAGATGATTTGTATCGGAAATATCATGATGAAGAATGGGGCAAACCTGTTTACGATGATGAAACTATCTTTGAATTTCTGGTTTTAGAAAGTTTTCAGGCCGGACTTTCCTGGTATACCATTTTGAAGAAAAGAGAAAATTTTAAGGAGTCATTTGATCATTTTAATTACCAGATAATTGCAGAATATGCTGAGGATAAAGTGGAAGAGTTGATGAATAATACCGGAATTATAAGAAACAGATTAAAGATTTTAGCCACTATAAATAATGCTCAGAAATTTCAGGAAGTGCAAAAAGAGTTCGGGACTTTTTCAAAATACATCTGGAATTTTGTGGGTGGAAAACCCATTATCAATCACCCTAAAACTTTACAGGACGTTCCGGCTACGACTGAAATTTCAGATGCTTTGGCAAAAGATTTAAAGAAGCGGGGATTTAAGTTTTTAGGCTCAACCGTGGTTTACGCGCATATGCAGGCAACGGGCATGGTTGATGATCATGTGGTTGATTGTCACTGCAGCAATTTATAAAATATCGCTTCGAACAATTAGATTCAACTCCATGTTATTAATATCGATCGTTTAATATTCTCTCAGAGTATTCTTTGCCAATTGTTTTTTCATCAACCAACTTTATAATGTAAAATAGGAATGATGGAGCCTGTTTTATTGGCTGTGGGACTTTATGTAACGAGTGGCTGTATAATTTGATTTTACCGCTCAAAAGTAATTTAGCATATAATTCATTAACACTCTTTAAATCTTGTTTTGACATTATCTGAAATTCAGGATTGAAAATCCTTTGATCAAAACATCTCAACTTTAAATAATTATATTTTCCGATATAATTGCCGGGGCCGAAAAAGCTGGAAGAACCAGGATATCTTCTTTCACCTTTATAATAATTCGTATAAAGTTCCATCTTTTGGATTTCCCGGTAGGGGATTTTCTCCTTATTTATTTGAATATAATCTTTTTCAAAAATTAAATCTCCGATGATATCTGAATTCAGTTTTTCATAATCGAACATTGTATAAAAGATCAGCGATAATATTGCAACTGATAGAAAAATCAGAATTAAATTTAAATAGGAATTTGTCGCTATTTTCAGAATTAAAAAAACTAAGATAAAAAAGCACACGGCAGCCCATTGCGCATTTGTAATTCCACCTATGAAATTTTTTCTTTTTTGTATAATTTTAAATGTCATCATAAAAAAATGCCGAAGCACTAACTTCGGCAAAAATATAGAATGTATATCTTATTTAATAATTCTGTCCAAAACCCACTCGATCATATTTTTTTCTGAAGCGTGGTGATCGGCGGAAAATTCGCCTCTTCTTCTGTTTGCAATAACAGAATTCACAGTGATTGCTTTGTGTCCCAGTAATTTAGAAAGTGCGTAGATCGCAGAAGTTTCCATCTCGAAATTGGTAATTCCTAAATCATTTAAAGTTTCCAGGAATTGGTCATCAATTGCTTTCAAACGCAGCTGTCTTCCCTGTGGTGCGTAGAAACCCGGGAAAGTCGCGGTGTTTCCGTGGTATTTTGCATCCTTATAATATTCGCCCATTTCTTTAGACCAATCAGAAAAATACAGCATCGGTTTGATTTTTTCGTAAGGGAATTTTGACATGAAGGTCTTAGAAAATTCATTTTCAAATGCATAATCAGAGTAGAAATGCATCAGCCCATCAAGCCCAACCACATTTTCTGTTACCAACATATTGTCAACTTCCACATCAGGATTCACACTTCCACAAGTTCCCATTCTGAATAATTCCAGAGCCGTATGATCAGTTTTAAACTCTTTGTTTTTCAGATCGATATTCACCAGCGCATCCAGTTCGTTCATTACGATATCGATGTTTTCGGTTCCGATTCCGGTGGACATTACCGTAATTCTTTCACCGCGCAAGGTTCCGGTATGCGTATAAAATTCTCTTTTGTTTTTTTTGATTTCGATTTTGTCAAAATATTTAGAAACTTTCGGAACACGGTCCGGATCACCCACCAACATGATTTTTCCGGCAATATCTTCCGGTAATAAGTTTAAGTGATAGACACTTCCGTCGTCATTGAGCACCAATTCTGATGCAGCTAATTTATTAAGCATATTCTATTTTTTATTTTTTTAATTATTGTTTCGCAGGCTTTCCGTCTTGCGTTCCCAGCGGTCTTTTATTTCCTATCCGTCTTTTATTAACCGCCGACCCGTTTCGTTTTATAGCCCATCTCTTTCAGGATGACCATTATTTTATCGCGGTTGTCTCCCTGGATGATAATTATGCCGTCTTTTTCAGAACCGCCAATTCCTAAGGTAGTTTTTATTTTCTTGGAAATTTTTTTCAGGGCGTCTTCACTGCCTTCGAAGCCTTCAACTAAAGTTACCGGTTTACCATGTCTTCCCTTTTTTTCAAATTTACAGATGAGCGGTTCTTTCTGCACGAATTTCTCTACCGGCATTTCGAAATCCTGTTCTTCGTGATCAGGGAATATATTTTTGAGTTGATCTCTTAAATCCATCTAACAAAATTAATAAATTAATATGGGTTTTCATCTCAAACTAATTCTTTTCCAAGCAGAAAATACAATTAATGATGTTTTCATCTACGTATCTCCTTTTTTAATCATCATGAAGATTTTTTAACGCAATGGCGTAAAGATTTCATTTTACCAACAGGCTGTTTTTCATTCTTCTTTTACACTTAGCAGGGGTAGAAAAATATATCTTTATTATTATTAATTGCAGATATACCTATTTTCATTCATTTCAATTGATATAATCATAAAATATTCATAAAATTTAAGTTTGGTTCGTTTTGTTCAGAACTAATTTATATTTTTGCAGATTAAATTAAAATAATGATACAAATCGACAAGGCCTTATTTTGTGATATGGTCAAGTTTTATGGGGAAGCCTTCCATTTGCCGCCACTTGCTGCAAAAATCTATTCATATCTGATTTTCGATTTTGAGAGGGAAGGCGTTTCTTTTGATGAATTTGTAGTGGTTTTTTCGGCCAGCAAAAGTTCCATTTCATCAAATCTTAATTTACTCCTGAATCTTAATATCATTACCGACTTTAATAAAATCGATGAAAGGAAACGGTTTTTTGTGATGAATGAAAAATACATGAAAATTCGTTTCGAAGAAATTATCGAAAAAATGGAAAGTGAATTATCGCTTTTAAATAAGCTGAAAGCCTTCCGCAACACCAGTGACGAAAATGCATTGCGAAAGTTTGAGGTTTACAGTAACCTTTTTAATAAAAGTATTACTAATATAAAAGATACGCTTGATCAACTTTAAATAATACGAAATCCAACTTCATTTAGAGAAAAATCCGGTGAAGTTTCATTATAAAATTAAATTTATGAAAAATAAAATTATTTTATTGTCTTTCGCTGCTTTGTCGGTTTTATCCTGCAAAAAAGAAGACGGTAAACCTGCTCAAGGCCCAAAAGTTGTGACAACCGTTGCGGTTGAAAATAGAAATGTGACCGGGTATTCTAAGTTTCCGGCAAGCATCGAAGGCCGTGTAAACAACGATGTCCGTGCAAAAATGCAGGGATATATCACGCAGGTTTTGGTAGATGAAGGGCAGTATGTTACGAAAGGTCAGCCATTGTTCCGTTTAGAAACTAATTCATTAAGTCAGTCTGCAAATGCTGCAAAAGCAGGAGTAGGTGCGGCGCAATCCAGCGTTTCTGCCGCAGGTGCCAACGTAAAAGCTGCGCAGTCTGCAGTAAGCGCAGCGCAGGTAGAGGTGAATAAACTGAAACCTTTGGTAGAAAAAAATATTATCAGTAATGTACAGCTGCAAACTGCAGAAGCGAATCTGGCGAGGGCCCAGGCTCAGGTTGCCCAGGCTGTTGCCGCTAAGCAACAGGCTTCTGCTGGCGTTGCCCAGGCCCAGGCTAATTACCAAGGTGCTCAGGCAAATGTTGATTACTCTGTGATCCGTGCTCCCATTTCTGGAGTGATTGGTAAAATTAATTTCCGTACCGGAAGTTTGGTTGGTCCCGGAGATCCGATGCCTATTTCCACCGTTTCGGATACCAGCGAGTTGTATGCCTATTTTTCAATGAACGAAAAGCAATATCTTGATTTTCTGAAAAATTCTGTCGGAGCGACTGTTCCCGAAAAAATAAAAAACATGCCGTCCATCGAACTATTATTGGCAAATGGCGATTTATATGAAGAGAAAGGTTACGTGAAAGCAGTGACCGGGCAAATCGATGCCAACACAGGAAGTATTCAGTTCCGGGTTTCTTTCCCCAATCCGAAAAAATTATTGAGCAACGGAAATAGCGGAACGGTTAGAATTCCGATTACATATGATAATGCATTGGTCATCCCTGAAAGTGCTACTATTGAGCAACAAGGTTTGGTTTACATTTATAAAGTAAAACAAGATACTGCGAAGAGTGCTGTGATTTCCGTAATCGATCGTGTGAATAATATGGTCGTTATAAAAGATGGAGCCCAGAAAGGAGATGTCGTTGTTGCGGAAGGTGTGGGAACTTTAAAATCTGGAAGTCTGGTAAAACCACAACCGAAGAAATTTGATGATATTATTAATGCCATAAAACCGATTTTCTAACAAGATGATAAAAAAATTTATAAACAGACCGGTTTTATCAACGGTAATTTCCATCATGATTGTTATTTTGGGAATTCTGGGATTAATTTCTTTACCGGTCACACAGTATCCAGATATTGCACCGCCAACGGTGCGTATCTCTGCAAACTATACCGGAGCCAATGCGCAAACGGTAATGAACAGTGTAGTTATTCCGATTGAAGAACAAGTAAATGGAGTAGAAGGAATGGATTACATTTCTTCATCTGCCGGCAACAACGGTTCTGCTTCGATTCAAATTTTCTTTAAACAGGGAATTGATCCAGATATCGCAGCGGTAAACGTTCAGAATCAGGTTCAGCGTGCCATTCCGCTTCTTCCTTCTGAGGTGACGAGATCTGGAGTACAGGTGAGCAAGCAGCAGACGAGTGCTTTGATGTTTCTTTCTTTCTACACGGCAAATCCTAACTTAGATGAGGTTTGGTTGCAGAATTATTTGAACATTAATGTTATCCCAGAATTAAAAAGGGTTAATGGTGTCGGTGATGCCCAGGTTTTTGGTGGAAAAAATTATTCCATGAGAATTTGGCTGGATCCTGCGAAAATGGCAGCCTATGGTTTGGAGCCATCAGAAGTTTCTGCCGCAATTAATGATCAATCGAGAGAAGCAGCTGCAGGTGCCTTAGGTGAAAATAGTGGAGGATCATTCCAGTATATTATTACCTACAAAGGAAAATATAATGAAGTTGATGAATTTGACAATATTATTCTCCGTGCACTTGGTAATGGGGAATATCTCCGGTTAAAGGATGTGGCAGAAATTAAACTGGATTCACAATCTTATGCTGGAATTGGTGAAAGTAATGGTAACCGCTCCATCAGTATGGGGATTTTCCAAACACCAGGCTCTAATGCGCAGGATATTATTAACAATATAAAAGTCTTATTAAAAGAAACGGAAAAAACTTTGCCCGAAGGAGTTGGTTATAATATCAACTTTGATACGAATGAATTCTTAGATGCCTCAATTCAAAAAGTAGTTACTACCTTATTAGAAGCATTTGTCTTGGTATTCCTGGTCGTCTTCTTATTTCTACAGGATTTCAGATCGACTCTAATTCCGGCGATTGCCGTCCCGGTTTCGATTATTGGTACCTTCTTTTTTCTGAATTTATTCGGATACTCCATTAACTTATTAACGCTTTTTGCCCTGGTTCTTGCCATTGGAATTGTAGTTGATGATGCAATTGTTGTGGTAGAGGCCGTTCACGCAAAAATGGAAGGTGGTATTACCGATGCAAAAAAAGCTACCGTGGAAGCGATGGACGAAATTACTGGTGCGATTATCTCAATTACTTTGGTAATGGCGGCGGTATTTATCCCTGTAACTTTCCTTACTGGTCCGACAGGAGTTTTCTACCAGCAATTCGGAATCACCTTAATTATTGCGATTTTAATTTCAGCCGTCAACGCTTTGACTTTAAGCCCAGTGCTTTGTGCTATGTTTTTGAAACCGCCTGCTCATCATACGAAAGAATATGCGAATATGAATTTCATGCAAAAATTCTTTTCTAAATTTAATGCAGGATTTAATGCTGGAACAAAAAAATATGGTCAATCCTTTAATTTCATTTTAAGAAATAAATGGATGAGTTTATTGGTCATCTTTGCTGCCGGAGCAGTCACTTTTTGGTGGGCGAGTTCTACCATGCCGACAGGGTTTATCCCGAAGGAAGACCGTGGAATTTTATTTACAGACGTGCAACTGCCACCGGGTGCATCATTGGAAAGAACCTATAATGTTTTATCAGATCTTCAAAAAGAAGCAAGAAAAATTCCGGGCGTTCTAAACGTAACCTTTACGGCGAGTCGCGGATTTATGTCTGGATCCGGTTCAAATGTCGGTCAGGCTTTCATTAAGTTGAAACCATTTGATGAGCGTGGAAAAGCGGACGGTCAAAGTATTGATGAAATTACCGGGCGTTTATTTGGAATCACCAGTAAATATCCCGACGCAAAAATTATTTTCTTCTCCCCACCAAGTGTTCCTGGATTTGGAACGAGTGACGGATTTTCGACTGTTTTACTTGATAAATCTGGTGGCGATATTAATGAACTAAGTAAAGTCACTCAGAGTTTTGTGGGTGCTTTAATGCAAAGGCCGGAAATTCAGTTCGCCTCAACCTCATTTAATACCAACTATCCACAATATCAAATGGTGGTAAATGTGCCTAGAGCAAAAGAAAGTGGGGTTACATTGAACAGTATTTTAACTACGATGCAAGGTTATATTGGTGGGATTTACTCTTCTGATTTCACCAAATACGGAAAGCAGTTTCGGGTAATGATTCAAGCTTTGCCGAATGACAGAAAATCTCCCGAAAACTTAAATTCTATATTTGTTAGAACTGCCTCTGGAAGCATGGCACCTATTTCACAGTTTGTTACTTTGGAAAAAAGCTTTGGGCCACAGTCGCTCGAGCGGTACAACCTATTTACCTCGGTAGCCATTAATGGTTCCAGTAATCCTGGTTTTTCTACCGGAGACGCCATTAAAGCGGTTCAAGAAGTTGCAGCAGAGAATTTGCCGGCCAATTATGATGTTGAATTTACCGGTTTGACAAAAGAAGAAATGAAAGCAGGGTCGCAAACTTATGTGGTGTTTTTATTGAGTTTCCTATTTATTTATTTTATTTTGGCTGCTCAGTATGAAAGTTACCTGTTGCCTTTCTCTGTGATCTTTTCACTTCCTTTAGGGGTAATAGGTGCTTTTTTCGGACAAAGGATTTTCGGGTTGGAGAATAATATTTATTTCCAGATTGCCATTATTATGTTGATTGGATTGCTGGCTAAGAACGCGATTCTGATCGTTGAGTTTGCAGTTCAGCGGCGTCATCATGGGGAATCAATTGCCATGTCGGCGATTAATGCGGCAAAAGCCAGGTTAAGACCGATTCTGATGACCTCTTTCGCCTTTATCTTTGGGATGGTTCCCTTGGTTTTTGCAACCGGAATTGGGTCTGTGGGTAACCGTTCCATTGCGACGGGTGCTGCATCAGGATTATTAATCGGGACTTTCTTTGGGTTGATTGCCATTCCTGTATTGTACGTTATTTTCCAGTATCTGCAGGAGAAAGTAGTGCCATTGAAAGACAAAGAAATCAACCTCGGAGAATAATTGAAAGTCAAAAACTTTTAAGAAAATTAAAAAAATGAATAAATACTTCAATATAAAAATACTTTCGGTTGTTTTTTCGGCGTTCGTACTGACTTCATGTATGACGCGGGAGAAATATGAAACACCCAAAGAGGCCATCAACGAGAATCTTTTCCGCACCGATTTATTGCCAAAAGATTCTATAAGTATGGCAACCGTTTCGTGGAGAGAAATTTTCACCGACCCTGTTTTGCAAAAGCATATTGCCAAAGCTTTGGACAATAATTTAGATGTAAGAGTCGCACTGCAAAATATCAGTGCAGCAGATTCTTATTTAAAGCAGAGTAAAGCAGCTTATCTGCCGACTCTTTCCGCAGGTCCAAACTATACTTTCCAGACGCAGTCGCTGAATACGCAGTCGGGACAGCTTTTGAATCAAAGAAATTACGGCAGTCAGTTTGATGTTACTGCAAATGTTGGCTGGGAAGCCGATATTTGGGGAAAACTGAAATCTCAGCAAAAAGCCCAGTTAGCGGCTTATTTGGGAACTGTAGCTGCGCATCAGGCAGTAAAAAGTGATTTGGTTGCGGCAGTTGCATCGGCTTATTACCAATTGTTGACTTTCGATGATCAGAAAAGAATCATCAACGAAACCATCATTTTAAGAAATAAAAACTTAGAAACCACCAAAGCATTGAAGGATGCCGGAACGGTAACTGAAGTCGCAGTTCAGCAAAGTGAAGCTCTGGTTTTCAATGCAGAATCTATGCTGATCAGTATTGATATTCAGATTGCCTTGCTCGAAAACACCCTTAGCGTTTTGATGGGTGAACCTTCGCACGCCATCGAAAGAACCAGTATTGCTGCACAGAAAATGCCAGTGAGTCTGGCGCTGGGTTATCCTGCGAATCTGTTGCAAAACCGTCCTGACGTAAAAGCTGCCGAATATAATTTAATGAACGCTTTTGAACTGACCAATGCCGCGAAAGCTAATTTCTACCCAAGTTTACGGTTGACCGGAAGTGCCGGAATTGTGGCCAAAGATTTGGATCAACTGTTCAGTGCGAGTTCTCTTTTTGCTAATGTCGTAACAGGTTTGGCACAGCCGATTTTAAATAAAAGACAGATCAAGACCCAATACGAAGTCAGTTTAGCACAGAAAGAAATTGCTTATCTGAACTTTAGAAAATCACTGTTAAATGCCGGAAGAGAAGTTTCTGACGCGTTGAAGATTTATCAGTCGCAAGACGGTTTCATCAATTTGAAAAGAAAAGAAATGAATGCGTACAAAAACTCTGTGAACTATTCCCAGGAATTGGTGAATTACGGAATGGCAAACTATCTGGAAGTCATCAATGCAAGTGTGAATCAGCTGAATGCTGAGCTGAATATTTCAACCGCGGAATATTCTAAACTGGATGCAGGAATTGAGTTGTACCGCGCACTTGGCGGCGGTTGGAGATAATTTTTGGAAAAGGGATGCGGAAACCAAAATTTTCAAATGAGTTTATATTTTATTGCAGTTGTTCCTCATAAGGGACTTCGTCAGAAAGCCAGAGTTTTCAGTAAAGATTTTGCTGAAAGATTTAACTCTGTAAAATCATTTGAAAACTTCCCTCATATCACCATTATTAAACCTTTTCATTTCGATGAAAATCAGGAAAAAATATTGGTTGAAAGTTTCTCTTTAATGAATTTGAAATGCACTCCTTTTGAGGTGTTTCTGAAAAATTTCGGATGTTTTCCGAATAAAGAAAAACCGGTTATTTTTATCAAACCCGTAAACTCAACCGAACTTCAACATCTGTACGATGAGGTTCAGCCGCTGATGAAATTTCATTCTTATGCGAAAATTCATCCTCATCTTACGGTCGCATACAAAGATTTAAGCCCGGAAAATTTTCAGAAAGCCTGGCAGGAATATCAGACAAAAACTTTTGAAGATTCTTTTATGGTAGATAAAATATGCCTTTTTAAACATGAAAATAAAAAGTGGAATCTTCTTAAAATCAAATATTTAGGATAATTATTTATTTGCCACGAATGCACGGATGTTTTTCAAATTTTACTGAAAACTCATTCGTGCATTCGTGGCAATTCTTTATTTTAAATATTTAAAGAATTCCCACATCACAATTCCGCCACACACAGAAACATTTAAAGAATGCTTCGTTCCCAACTGAGGAATCTCCAGGAAAGTATCGTAATATGACAGCGCTTCATCGCTCAATCCATCCACTTCGTTTCCTAAAACCAAAGCGTATTTTTCGTCTTTATTAATGGAATAATCGGTGATCACTTTTGAGTTGGATGTCTGCTCGATTCCTATAATTTTGAAGTTTTCCTTTTTTAAATTCTGAAGTGCTTCGGAAATGTCTTTTTCATAAACCCAATCGACGCTTTCGGTAGCTCCCAAAGCGGCTTTGTGAATTTCCCGGTGCGGCGGTTGCGGCGTAATCCCGCACAACACCACTTTTTCGATTAAGAAAGCATCTGCCGTTCGGAAAATTGCACCCACATTGTGCATGCTCCGAACATTATCCAAAACCACAACGAGGGGTGTTTTTTTTGCTTCTTTGAAGGTTTCGATATCTATTCTTCCTAATTCTTCGAGTTTCAGTTTCTTTGTGGATGACATTTTCGTATTTTTGGCAAAATTAAGGTTTTTCAATCTTAATGTTTTGAATTAAATAATTTTTAAAATCATTTCCGTGGCTAAAGAAAAGAAAGAAACTCCTTTAATGACGCAGTACAATACCATCAAGGCGAAATATCCCGATGCGCTTTTGCTGTTCCGAGTAGGAGATTTCTATGAAACTTTCGGAACGGATGCGATTAGAACGTCGCAGATTTTAGGAATCGTTTTGACCAAAAGAGCCAATGGTGAAGGTCATATCGAACTCGCCGGTTTTCCGCATCATTCTGTGGATTCTTATTTGCCGAAACTCGTCAGAGCCGGACTTCGCGTTGCTATTTGTGATCAACTCGAAGATCCAAAAGGAGTGAAAGGAATTGTAAAACGGGGCGTCACAGAATTGATTACGCCTGGCGTTACCTTTAATGAGCAGGTTTTATCTTCCAAGAAAAATAATTTCTTGCTTTCTGTACATAAAGTTAAGGAAAAATACGGATTGGCTTTGGTGGATGTCTCTACGGGCGAATTCTTGACTTCAGAAGGAAATTTGGAACAGCTGCTTCATATTGTCGGAACTTTTGATCCGAGTGAAATTATTTATCAGCGAACCACCGAACTGCCTTCCCAGCTGAAAAACCGCAATTCTTTTAAACTCGAAGACTGGGCTTTTCAGTACAATTATGCTTACGAAAAACTGACCAATCATTTTAAAACCAATTCGTTAAAAGGGTTCGGTATTGAGGATTTAAAATTAGGAATTGTCGCAGCCGGCGCGATCTTTGCTTATTTAGTTGAAGACACGCATCATGCTCTTTTACAGCATATTACCAAAATAAAGCTGATTCCAAAGGATGATTATCTGATGATGGATCATTTTACTTTGCGGAATTTAGAAATCGTTTATTCCAGCAGTCAGCAGGGCAAATCTTTGCTCGATATTATCGATAAAACTTCGACTCCGATGGGAGGAAGATTATTGAGAAGGAGATTAATTCTGCCTTTAAAATCCGTCGCTGAAATCAACAGGAGATTAGATTTAATCGAGTTTTTTAATAGAGAAGAAAATCTCAAATATGAGCTTTTGCAGTTATTGAAAACGATTTCAGATCTGGACCGTTTGATGGGGAAACTGGCCTCGGAAAAAATTTCACCGAAAGAAGTAGGTTACCTCCGCCAGAGTTTGATAAACATTCAGAAAATTAAAGAACTGCTGCATGCTCACCATGAAGTTTTGGCGTGGCTGTCACCTTTAATTAACGTTGATGAACTCATTATTTATTTGACGAATTATTTGAATGACGATCTTCCGGTGAATATTTCAAAAGGAAATGTAATAAAAACCGGCATTTCCGAAGAACTTGATCATTTGCGCGGCCTTCAAAGCAAAGGAAAAAATTTCCTCGACGAAATGTGCGACCGCGAAGTAAAGCGCACCGGAATCACCAGTTTGAAAATTAATTTTAATAATGTTTTCGGCTATTTTATTGAAGTCAGAAATTCACATAAAGATAAAGTTCCCGAAGACTGGATCCGCAAGCAAACTCTGGTGAATGCGGAAAGATACATTACCGAAGAACTGAAAGAATACGAAGAACAAATTCTTGGCGCTGAAGAAAAGATTTCAAAAATCGAACATTTGCTGTACCGAAAGGTTTGTGAAAATGTGATGGTTTACATCGATCAGATTCAGGAAAATTCCAAAATTATTGCCGAATTAGATTGCGGCGTTGGCTTATCTGAACTCGCCTTTTCTGAATCTTATACCAAACCGGTTTTAAATGAAGGTTTTGAAATTGATTTAAAAGAAGCGCGACATCCAATCATTGAAAATGCTTTGCCGTTGGGCGAAAAATATATTCCGAATGATTTGTTTCTGTCGAAAGATTCGCAGCAGATTATCATGGTTACCGGTCCGAATATGGCGGGTAAATCGGCCATTCTCAGACAAACTGCCATCATTTGTCTGATGGCTCAAATCGGAAGTTTTGTTCCGGCAAAACATGCTGAAATTGGTATTTTAGATAAAATTTTCACCAGAGTTGGCGCGACCGATAATATTTCTTCCGGCGAATCTACTTTCATGGTAGAAATGAATGAAGCGGCGAATATTCTCAATAATATTTCGGAAAGAAGTCTGATTCTTTTAGACGAAATCGGACGCGGAACTTCAACCTATGACGGAGTTTCCATCGCTTGGGCGATCGCAGAATATCTGCACCAACATCCGACGCAGGCGAAAACTTTGTTCGCAACGCATTATCACGAACTGAATGAAATGACGGTAAATTTTGACAGAATTAAAAACTTTCACGTTTCGATTCAGGAAAATAAAGGAAATATTATTTTCATGCGGAAACTCCTTCCGGGCGGCAGCGAACACAGTTTCGGGATCCACGTCGCCAAGTTAGCGGGAATGCCTTCAAAAGTCGTCAACCGCGCGAATGAAGTTTTGAAAACTTTAGAAAAAAGCCGTTCGCAAAGCGGCTCCAAAGATTCTGCAAAAGTGATTACGGACGAAAGTCTGCAGCTTTCTTTCTTCCAGTTGGATGATCCGGTTTTAGAAAATATCCGCGAAGAATTACTGAAGATCGATATCAATACATTGACGCCAATCGAAGCTTTGATGAAGTTGAACTCAATTAAGAAAATGATTGGGCGGTAAATCCTAAACATTTTTTAATTTGAAATATTAAAATTTGATTAATGAATAAAAAGATTTAAGATTTCGTTCGGAAATAGAAACTTAACGACTTTTGTACAAACGTAAAAATCCCGAAAAATTCGGGATTTTTTTCTTGTGGTAAAATTTGAAAGAGTTTTTTTTTCTCAATTATTTACTCGAAATTCTGTAAATCAACCAGTTTTCTGTAGATTCCGTTTTTTTCGTACAACTCCTGATGGGTTCCCTGTTCTGCGATAATTCCGCGTTCCATTACCACGATCCAGTCTGCTTTTTGAATGGTTGAAAGCCGGTGAGCGATGACCAAAGAAGTTCGGTTTTCCATCATTTTTTCTAAAGCATCCTGTACGAATCTTTCGCTTTCGGTATCCAAAGCGGAAGTGGCTTCATCCAGAATCATGATTGGAGGGTTTTTCAGAACGGCTCTGGCAATAGAAACCCTTTGTTTTTGTCCGCCGGAAAGTTTGTTTCCGTCGTCACCGATATTGGTGTAATATTTTTCCGGTAAGTTGTTGATAAACTCGTGCGCATTGGCAATTTTCGCGGCTGCCATTACTTCTTCTTCGGTAGCATCGGGTTTTCCCATTAAAATATTATTGAAGACCGAATCATTAAATAAGACCGATTCCTGAGTTACCATTCCTAAAAGGTGTCGGTAATCTTTTACTTTCAAATTTTTAATATTCTCCCCATCCACCAGGATTTCGCCTTCTGAAACATCATAAAAACGCGCTAATAAATTCGCAATCGTTGTTTTTCCGGAACCGGACTGACCGACCAAAGCAACGGTTTTTCCTTTGTAAACAGTCAGGTTGAAATTTTTTAAAATCACATTGTCTTTGTCGTAGTAAAAACCGATATTTTTAAATTCAATTTGATTTTTTAAGGTCGAAATAGGTGTTGGATTTGGGATTTCATCAATCTTCAAATCGTAATCTAAAACTTCAGAAACACGGTCCAAACTCGCCATACCGCCTTGAATAGACGAAAAAGCATTTGATAATTTCTTTGCCGGATCTAATATCTGGAAAAACACACCGATAAATGCAAGGAAAGTTACAGGATCTTTATTCGTTCCGTTGATAATTTCTGTTCCGGCAAACCAGGTGATGATCAGAAGCGTAACGGAACCCAGGAATTCGCTCATTGGGGAGGCCAATTCTCTTCTGCGGCTCATGCCAATCGCATATTTCCGCCAATTGTCAGTAGTCTTATTGAATCTGTTTTTCAGGATTTTATCGGCATTAAAAATTTTAATGACTTTAGAAGATTTCAAGGTTTCATCCACCAAAGAAAACAAATTTCCTAATTCTTCCTGTGATGCTGTTGCATGTCTTTTTAAACTTTTCCCGACCCACGCAATGATTAAACCCATGATCGGAAATACCAGCAGCGAAAACAAAGTCAATTGGGGAGAGAGTATAAATAAAGTAATCAATGACGCAATGATCATAAAAGGAGCATTCAGAACATCCACCAAACTTCCCATAATTCCGCTTTCAACGGCACCTATATCATTTGATATTCTCGACATCATATCGCCTTTTCGCTGTTCGGTAAAAAAGGAAACCGGCAGTTTCAGGAATTTATTATACATCGCGGTCCGCAAATCTTTGGTAATCCCGACCCGATAATTCACTAATAGATAGGAACCCAAATACCTGAAAAGATTCCGGAGCAGAAACGCCACTGCGGTAATGCCACAAAGTATTGCTAAAACCTGAATCGCACCATGCTCATTGATGTTGAGCTGGATTTTATAATAAGCCATATCTTTCAGATACCCAAAATAATCCCCGAATTTGCCGCTATAAGCAGGAGCAGTCGTCGTATCAACTTCTTTATCCAGTTTGAATAAAATCCGCAGAATCGGAAGCATGGTTACGATGGAAAAAATCTGTAGTAATGAATAGAGAAGATTAAAAAGAATACTTCCGTAAAGGTATCTTTGATGAGGTTTCGCGATGGAAAGAATACGTTTTAATGGTTTCATTTAGGGGAATTTCGGGAGCAAAATTAAGGAATTTAGAATTGTGATGACCATTAATTAAAATTTACCGTATTATTATAGATTGGTTTAAAGTTTTTCGGAGTTAATTTTTCAACGGTTTTGCCAAAATTATTAATGAGTTGAGTTAGATTATCGAAATCAACAATTTCCAAATCGTCATTCAGTTGGTGATAATGTTTTGCTTTGGACATATCCACGGTTGATAATGAGTGTGCAATTATTTTCTTCTTTACAAAACTTACATTGTCGGAGCGGTAAAAAAGCTTTTGTTTCAGGTACGGATCAGGGTAGATTTTTAAATTATTCACGGCATTCCCGTTAAAAAGTTCATCGAGGTCAGAAAACCCGTCACCGGTCATATACAATGTATTCGGGCCAAATTGGGAAACCGTTGCAATCATTTCAAAATTAAATAGGGCTGATATATTTTGATGCTGTTCCTGCAGGTTCGGAATATCAACAATCGCTTTGGATCCTTTCATTCCTTTTTCCTCTCCGTTGAATGCAATATACATCAGCGAAAAATCGGTTTTTCCTGTTTTAAAATAATCAGCCAAACCGATGACAGCAGTTACACCGCTTGCATTATCATCAGCACCGTTAAATACTTTATCTTCCGTTTTGTCACTGGTGCCAATGTGATCGAAATGCGCAGAGAACGCGATGGTTTTTTCACTTTCCCCTTTTTTAATTCCACATACATTATATACGACCTTTCCTTTGTATTCAAACGGAACTAAATAAGAATCGCCAAAACAGAAGCTGAGGTTATTTTCTGCGAATTTTTTAGCAATATATAGGGCAGCAGCATCATTTTCCGGTGTTCCGGTTTCGCGGCCTTTCATTTCATCTGAGGCCAGGTGTGACAGGACTTCGATTACTCTTTCCCTTGAAACTTTTTGGGAAAACAATGAGGAGGAAGCGCCGAGTAAAATAAGAAGGAGAAATTTATTCATATTAAATATATTATTGGTTAAAGATAAAAATTTAAATGAAATGATAAAAAAAACAGTCCCCGAAGGAACTGTTTCACTCAAAAAAAATCGTTGTGAGTTTAGCGGAGTCTGTCTACAGATTTTACGAGCCTTTCGTCTTTCCGTATATATACATTTGCTATGAGCAAACATATCATGGATAATAACGGGAAAACAGGCTCAATACCCTTCTCAGGAAAATCGATTCCTCCGGATAAAGTGAGTAGCCAATACGCCAATAAACCGAGCAACAAGGCGTTTATAATTACACTGATGGTATTCAGCTGAATTTGTCTTTTGCGGTTTTTATAACTTAAGATACTGATGCATTGCAAAAGCATGAGCGCAACACACGCTATGGATATAAAAGGGACAGATCCGAAAAGGGAAAAGTCCTGTCCTGTGATCAACAAAAACACGGCGCCTAAAATCGCCAGAAATATCCATACAGTCTGTATTCTCTGCAACATACTAATTTATTCTGGTTACAAAAATAACAATAATTTTTTGCATAATTAAAAAATAAACGTAGATTTGCACTACAAATGTCCTATAAAAGAAAAGTCACCCGACCTAGCTTTCTCACTTACAATTACTTATAAATTACTTTTTGCGTAACATTTATGTTCAACATTGAAACATTAAGGTCAAAATCCAATGCAGATTTGACTAAAATCACAAGCGATCTGGGCGTTAAAATTGCTAAAAATAGCTCTGAAAACGATAAGATTTTTGCTATTTTGGATTTTCAAGCATCCAATACAAAAGTAGTGAAAGATTACTACAGCGCGACAGAAACTCCTATGAATAAAGAAGAACCAAAAACTCCGGCACCCAAAAAGCCAGCAGTTAAAAAACCAACTCCGAAAAAGAAAGTAGAAAAACCTGTAGAGGATTCTGCCGAAACTCAGAAAGAAGAACCTAAAGAAGTTCCTGCGAAAAATTCTGAGGATATAAAAGAAGTTCCTGTGAAGGCCGAAGCGGAAAAGAGCGCTGAACATTCAGAAACTGACCAGCCTAAAGCAGCAGCTCAGATTCAACAGAAGAAAAAAAGACAACGTGTCGCTCCGCCAAAAACGGAGACTGAAAATACAGAAAAAGAAGTGGTTGCAGAAGCCGAAACTCCGATAGAAGCCAAGCCAGAACCACCTAAAAATCAAAACTCCAATCCCAACTCATCCGGAAACGGAAATCCAAATCAAAACGGAAATCCAAACCAAAATCAGTCAGGCAACGGAAATCCAAATCAGGGCGGAAACCCAAATAAACAACCGCAGCACCAGCACAAGAATCCCAATCAGCATAAAAATCCTAACCAAAATAAAAATCAACAAAGCGGTGAATCCAACGAAGAGCCTGCCAGAAAAGAATTTAATTTTGACGGAATGGTCACCATTGAAGGCGTACTGGAAATCCTTCCGGACAACTACGGTTTCCTACGTTCCTCCGATTTTTCCTATATTTCTTCTCCAGACGATGTGTATGTATCTACGAACCAGATTAGAAATTATGCTTTAAAAACAGGAGACACCGTAAAAGGAATTGTAAGATTACCGAAAGAAGGTGAAAAATATTTCTCCTTATTAAAACCTACAGAAGTTAACGGCAGAGATCTCGAGTTTATTAAAGACCGCGTTGCTTTCGAATTTTTAACGCCTCTTTTCCCGGAAGAAAAATTTAATTTAACGGGGAAAAACGCGACACCTTCTACCAGAATTGTTGATTTATTTACACCGATTGGAAAAGGTCAGCGAGCAATGATCGTAGCGCAACCGAAAACGGGTAAAACAATGTTGCTGAAAGAAATTGCAAATTCAATTTCAGCCAATCATCCGGAAGCTTATATGATGATTTTACTCATCGATGAAAGACCGGAAGAGGTAACCGATATGGAAAGAAGTGTCAATGCGGAAGTAATCGCTTCTACATTTGATGAGCCAGCTGAAAAACACGTAAAAGTGGCGAATTTGGTTTTATCGAAAGCACAGAGAATGGTGGAATGCGGGCATGATGTCGTTATTTTACTGGATTCTATCACGCGTTTGGCGAGAGCTTACAATACGGTAACTCCGGCTTCAGGGAAAATTTTATCGGGTGGAGTTGATGCCAATGCTTTGCATAAACCGAAAAGATTCTTCGGTGCCGCCAGAAATATTGAAGGCGGTGGTTCATTAACCATTATTGCAACAGCACTGATTGACACTGGTTCTAAAATGGATGAAGTGATTTTCGAAGAGTTTAAAGGAACCGGAAATATGGAACTGCAACTCGACCGAAAAATTGCCAACAAAAGAATTTACCCGGCTATTGATTTAACTTCTTCCAGTACAAGAAGAGATGATTTACTTTTAGAAGACACCGTTCAGCAAAGAATGTGGATTTTAAGAAAATATTTGGCCGATATGAACCCGGTAGAAGCGATGGAATTTGTCAACAGAAGTATTAAGCAGACTTTGAATAATGAAGAGTTCTTAATGTCTATGAACAGATAAAAAAACAGAATTATCTTTTAAAGGTGATTTAAATAAATAAAAACCGTTTTTCGAAACGGTTTTTTTGTTGCTGTCAATGTTAAAGATTTATTAAAGTAATCCGGCCTTTTTGGAATTGGTCTAATTAATGGTTAAATTTGGGATATTAACATTTAATACAATAAAATTATGTCATTCGAATTACCAAAATTAGGATACGCGTACGACGCACTGGAGCCCACTATTGATGCAAAAACAATGGAAATCCACTACACAAAACACCATCAGGCTTATATTGACAACCTCAATAAAGCAATTGCAGGAACAGATTTAGAGGGAAAATCTATCGAAGAAATCTGTAAAACCGGAACAGATAAAATGGCGGTGAGAAATAATGGCGGTGGTCATTTCAACCATTCCCTTTTCTGGGAAATTCTAACTCCAGGAGGCAGCAAAGAACCGGTAGGAAATGTAAAAGCTGCAATCGACGCTTATGGTGGTTTTGAGAAATTCAAAACTGATTTCTCTGAAGCAGCAAAAACAAGATTCGGTTCAGGCTGGGCTTGGTTGTGTAAAAAAGCAGATGGATCGGTAGCTGTTTGTTCTTCGCCGAATCAGGATAACCCGCTAATGCCTGTCGCAGATTGCCAGGGAGTACCGGTTTTGGGAATTGATGTTTGGGAACACGCTTATTATTTGCATTATCAAAACAGAAGACCAGATTATATCTCAGCATTTTTTGACATTGTAAACTGGGATAAAGTAGAAGAAAAATTCAATAAGTAGATTGAAATAATCCGATAAAAAAAGTTCAGAATTTTCTGAACTTTTTGTTTTTTTGGATATGAACCTTTCGTAATTAATTTTATTTCAGAAGAACTTTCGGATTTCCGCTGGCTTTTTTGGGCAACAGTTTTATCGGGTTAAAGGATTTCAAATCAGGTCGGATTTCCTAATTGCCTTTTTCAATAATTTATTCTTAGACGCATGGAAATTAATCAGTTGCGCCTAATCCATTTAATTTCAAACCGTATTTCCATTTTACAAAGGCGAAAACCTGATAGAGTTTGTATTCGAATTTCAGCCCGTAATCAATGTTGGGATCATAATCAATAGAAGATTCAATGATGTTTCTGTAGCGGCCGGCGAAATAATAGGAATTCCATTCGCTGACCAGAAATTGGTTTTTAGTCTTCAGATAAGTTTCAGAATACATATTCATTGGTTTGGCAACCGCATTGATAAAATAGTTCCATTGGCCGTCAAGAACTTCAAGATCATATTCACCATCTTCGTTTTTCTGCGCTTGGATTGGAGCATTGTCTTTATTCTGATTGGCAGCATTATTTTGGGTCGAGCAACTTAAACTGAGCATCAGAATACTAAGGAGAAATATTAGTTTTTTCATTGGAATGTTTTTTTATTAGATCATCAAATTTACAGCCAAAAAAACCGTTTCGAAAAACGGTTTTAAATTTTATTAATTAGCTTCTCGCTGCACGACCACAAATGCGGGGAAGTGGTCACTATAGCCGCCGGTAAACTTGTCGCCATTCCAGGAACGCAAAGGATAGCCTTTCCAGTTCCCTTCTCTGTTGATGAGGTAAGGAGGGGCAAATACTTCGGTTTTATAGACGGAATATTCCTTTCCTACCTGGTCAGAAATCAGATTTCCTGAAACGATTATTTGGTCAAATAAATTCGGGGCGTCCTGGTATGCCAGTGAAGCAACTCCCTTTTTATACAAAGGATACATCAGGTTTAAGTAAGGCATTTCGGGGCTCACGTCTTTTGGAGCCCATGCTGCTTTCAAATGGTTTTTTAAACTGGAGCTTACTGGATCATCATTAAAATCTCCCATTGCAAATAGTTTGGTGGAAGGATCTTTTAATCTAATGCTGTCCATCTGCTGTTTCAGTACTACTGCCGCTGCATTTCTTGCAGGTAATGAACGGGCTTCGCCGCCACTTCTTGATGGCCAGTGATTCATAAAAATTGCGATTTTCTCATTATCCAGAAAGCCGGTAACGACCAATACATCTCTGGTGTAAGATCTTTTTCCGTCATAATAGATTTTCACTTCTTTCTTTAAAGAATTGGTCGGTGTAAATCTTCTTTTTTGATAGATCAGTGCTACGTCAATTCCTCTTGCGTCATAAGTATTGTAATGGATAATTCCGTAATCGTATTTGGCAAGGGCAGGCTGTTTAATCAGATCTTCGATAACCTGTCTGTTTTCAACTTCAATTAAACCTACAATTACAGGTGCAGATTTGGTGTATTGAGCGCCCATTTCCGAGATAACTTTTGCCTCATTCGCTAATTTAATCTTGTAGTTTTTTGTGTTCCAGTTTTTTGGACTGTTTGCAGTAAAGTCATCAGCAAGAATTTGCTTGCGGACTACTTTTTTTCCTTTTAGCAAAGCGTCGCTCCACTCACCACGATATTCTTCTGTGGTTTCTAAGTATTTTAAAGAATCCAGAGGCACGCTTCGGTGGAAAGCTGGGTTGCTGATGTCTTTGGTCCCATCAATATAGTCTGCAGACGCTATGGTATCCCAAAGATTTTCAACATTTAAAAAGCCGATAGTAGCCACTTTTCTTAATTGACCTTTCTGTTGACCGAAAGAAATACAGAATGTGACTAAGCATAAAAAACATACAATTTTTTTCATTATAACTAATAATTATATTATTTGGGCAAAGTTAGTAATAAATTATATTTGGGCGGCGAAATTTTTTATACTACTAATTTTTATCACAAATGTAATCGAAAATGTGTTAAAAAAATGTAAAGTAATATATTTATGTCTAAATTTGCGTTAATTAATTTAGTGAATTGATTTTTAGATTCAAAAAGCAAAAACAAATTATAAACATGATTAAAAAACTATCTTTAATCTCTATGTTTACATTGCTTCCAGCGTCTTTTTATTTTGCACAAACTACGGTTTATGCTTACTTGAAAGACGGAGATGGGAAGCCAGTGGAAAATGCAGAGATTGATTTAAAGGGCTCTGGCAATGATGTGAAGGCTGATAAAATTGGGTATTTCCAATTTGTCGATCTAGGAACGGGTCATTACCAAATTGTCATTTCCAAACCCAATTTCGAAACGAAAGTGATGGAGTTTGATGTCAGTAATGAAAAAAGAAAGGATTTGGGCGTTATTACGCTTTATTCTAATTTAACTGCTGCGGATCAAGGTCTTGCCATTATTGAAAGTAGTGGTGACGAAGAAAACACCAGCCAATCGACGACAGTAGGTTTATTGCAATCTTCTCAGGATGTTTTCAGTAGAATTGCTGCTTTTGATCTGGGGGCTTACTGGTTCCGGCCAAGAGGCATCGATGGAAGATCTGGAGAAACCATGATGAACGGTGTTTCTATGGTGAAATCTGATAACGGAAATGTAGATTTCGGAAACTGGGGTGGACTGAATGAGATCACCCGATATCCTGAAATTTCTGCCAATCACGCGCCTTCTGAGTATGCATTTGGTGGTGCAAGTTCTGTTATTTATAAAAACACCAATGCAAGTGAATACCGCAAAGGATTCCAGGCAACCTATTCTTTAACCAACCGAAATTACAGAAACAGAGCGTCATTGCGTTACAGTTCGGGAATGAATAAAAACGGATGGGCTTTTACTGCAATGGCGGCAAGAAGATGGGCACAGGAAGGAATTCAGGAAGGAACTTCTTATGACGCTTTGGGAGGATTCTTAGGAATTGAGAAAAAATTCAGTGATTCCCATACCATCACTTTCAATGCATTTGCTGCACCTTACAGAAGATCTACTTCAAGTCCGAGTACTCAGGAGGTGTATGATTACAGAGGGGTTCACTATAATTCCTACTGGGGATGGCAAGACGGCAAAAAAAGAAATGAGCGAGTGAAATCAGGATTTCAGCCGATTTTCCAAATGCAGGATTTCTGGAAAATTAATGATAAATCAAGCCTTCGAACTGCAGTCTCTTATCAGTTTGGCAAAGATAAAGGGGCGAGATTAGATTGGCAAGGGGTTCAAAATCCATCACCAACTTATTACCGATACTTACCGAGCTATTATGATTCTCTAGATCCTAATGCTTCGGTAATTGATCCAAATGGTACACTTACAACTGCCCAAGATGCGTATCAAGTAGCCGTAAATGGTTGGAATTCGGGTGCAGATTTTACTCAGCTTAATTGGGATAAAATGTACGAGAATAATAGAATCCAACCAGTAGCAGATCATTTTGGGGTAACTGGTAGACGTGCTTTGTATTTCCAAGTTGCTGATGTAAGCGATGACAAAATCTTCAATGCAGGAACGCATTATGTATATGATTTTAACCCTACCACTAAGTTCTTGTTAAACGTATCTTATGAAAATTACAAATCAGAATTATACCGCGAAGTAAAAGATCTTTTAGGTGCTGATTTTGCATTAAACAAAGATCCGTTTGCAGCGACTAATCAACCAGGTACCAGCGGACTTTATAATGAAGGTGAAACCGACGTTGCAAAAAAAGTAGGAGATAAAATTAATTACGACTATAACTTCTCAAGACAGGAGGTGAAAGTGAATCCAGGATTGAAATTCCAGGCTGGTAAATTTGACGTATTTGTTTCTGGTTTAGCCGGATATTCTACTTCCTCTAGAGAAGGTCTTTACCACAATTATCTGTACAAAGATTCATTTGGAAAAAGCCAGGATTATAATTTCTGGAATTTCGGTCTGAAAGGACAGGTGATTTATAAAGTCGATGGTAGAAATTTCATCGTGTACAACGGAGCTTATTTTTCCCAGGCGCCTTTCTTAGAGGATATCTTCATGAATCCAAGAGTTAATGCTTCTGTAACACCGAATATTAAAAATACCATCATTAATGCTAATGATTTGAGTTATGTAATGAGTACACCGTTCTTCAAAATGAGATTGACCGGTTATTTGGTAGATACTCAAAATGAAACCAGTGTTCAAAGATTCTTTGCCGATGGAATTCAGCTGCAGTCAGCGGGACAGGACGGAACAGTTGCGAATGTACAAAGTGCTTTCGTAACCCAGATCATGTCTAATCTAGAGAAAAGAAATTTGGGTGCAGAATTAGGTGTTGACATTAAAATCTTACCGACTTTGTCTATCCAAGGTTTGGCAAGTATCGGTCAGTTTACCTATGAAAATGATCCCAATGTTTATTTTACATCAGACGCGGCAGGAACTTTCGAGAACGGGAAATCTTATCTTGATTTAGGCAAGGCTTATTTAAAAGATTATAAACAAGGTGGAACGCCACAACAGGGTTATTCATTAGGTTTCAGATATAATTCACCGAAATATTGGTGGTTTGGTGCCAACTGGAATTATTTAGATCAAAACTTCTTAGATCCGTCTGCATTATTAAGAACAGAAAGATTTGTTCAGAATCCTGTGACCGGAACTCCTTATGCAGGTCTTGATGAAGCTGAACTGAGAAATGTATTGGCTCCGCACAGACTTCCTTCTGCTTATTTCCTCAATGCCAATGTTGGTAAATCATGGAGATTGGGAGCTTATTATGTATTGCTTACCGCGTCTGTCAATAATATTTTAGATAACACTAAATATATTACGGGAGGTTTCGAGCAAACACGAAGAGTAACTTATCCGGGATATGTGGAAGAGAATAACAGAGAGTTCCCATTATTCGGACCGAAATACTGGTACACTCAAGGAAGATCATATTTCGTAAATGTTCAAGTTAGATTTTAATAATAATCAGAATTTTAAAAACAATAAAATGAATTTTAAACAATATTTTAAAACCGCTTTTGTAGTTGCTGTATCGGCACTTGCAGTAAGCTCTTGTGTAAATAATGATGATTGGGATACGCCGCCGATTAATTGTCAAAATAAATTTGATGCTGCAAATATCTCGATGGCCGATTTCAAAGCCAAGGCACCATCAACAGGTTATTTATTAATTAAAGACGATCTTATTTTTGACGCATATGTCGTTTCATCTGACGAAAATGGAAATTTCTACAAAACCATTTCTTTCCAGGATAAACCGGAAAATCCGACTGCAGGTTTGCAAATGGAAGTAGACAGAGCAAGTAATTATGCAGATTTCCCTGTGGGAACGCATATCAGAATTAATGCTAAAGGTTTACGGTTAGGTTTAGATCGTGGTTCCGTGAAAATCGGTTCTGTAGATCCTAACTTCGCAATCGGGAGAATTCCGGGAGCATTATTTTCAAGATATATTTCGGCAGTTTGCAATGGAAATACGATGGATATCGTCACCATCAAACCTACTGCATTACCAGGTTTAAGCGCTGCAATGCAGGACAAATACATCAATACTTTGGTGACTGTTCCTAATGTACAGTTTAATATCGCCGACCTCTATCCGGTAAACAAAACATATATTGAGTATGTTGCCGGAGCTGGCGTAGATACCGACAGAAAAATTGAAGACGCCATTGGCGGATCTACTGTGCTGAGAAGTTCAGGTTTTGCAAGTTACGGAGCAAGTCTTCTACCTAAAGGCAGCGGCAGTTTGACTTTTGTTGTAAGCAAATATAATTCAGGTTATCAAATGTTAATCAGAAGCCTGAATGACGTCAATATTCCACCAACAGGAACAAGGTTCAACCCGAATCCACCAAAAGGAGGTACAGATATCACCTATCCTTCTACTTTCACGGAAAATTTTGAAAGTTACCCTGCAAATACAGCCGCACCGTACTTTAACACTTTCCCAAAATACATCAATGATGCCGTTTTAGGGGTAAGAAATTGGGAAATAAGAACTTTCTCGAGCAATAAGTATATTCAGCTGACGTCTTTTGGAGCAACAACTTCAAACAATTCGGGAACTACCGCGGTTGAGACCTTTTTTATCGTACCGGTAAACTTCACTCCAGGTAAAAAACTTTCATTTGATGTGAATGTAGGTTCTTTTAACGGAGCTGCTTTGAAAGTATATACCTCAACCAATTATAAACCATTGGGAGATGTAACTTCTGCTACCTTAACAGATATTACCACCAACTTTACACTTCCTGTATTGCCTACTTCAGGTTACGGAACCTTGGCGCCAGCTGGAAGCTATGTGTTCCCTGCAGGTTTGTCAGGTAACGGTTTTATTATGTTTAAATATACTGGAAACGGAGCTGGTGTAACTACAACCATCCAGTTAGATAATATCAAAGTAGAGTAAGAATAAGTCTTTCTATCATGTAATGATGTCAATCCGCCTTTTCACAAAGGCGGATTTTTTTTTGAGATTTCTGATGTTAGTATTAAATTCTTTGTTTTAAAACATATCCGGCAACGTAATAAAAATTGGGAAGAACGAATTTTATACTCTTTTTATTCAATGAACTTTCTGCTTTAAAAGATGAATCAAAAAATGGACTTTAACCATCATTAAAAATTTACGGCTGGCATTCATTTACCTTAATTGAGGTCTTTCCCGAACAGAACGGAAGGATTAAAACAGTCTTGGTACAGTTCCGTAATTTGGCGCAGGTTGGGATAAAAAATCTATTGCTGACAAGATCATATATTGTTGTCTTATGCACTGGAAACAACAGAAATATTTGCTGTAATTCAAATAAAAAAATCCGTCTCAATTGAATTGAAACGGATTATATTTTGAAATGATTTTTTTTTAAAAACTCACTTCATTCACTTCCTTACCTCTTTGAAAATTCATGGTCCGCTGATTTCCTTTGTACGCGATATTGACCAGATTAAACTGTTTTGGGAAAGAACTCAGCAGAATTGTATTTTTGATTCTGATGGTGCTGATTTCCGATATCCCGTTTGCTTCAAAATATACCCAGACTGATTCCCCGTTAACCTGACTCCCTGTAAAAGTCAGCGTTTTTGGGCTTCCATTCACGTATAAATCAAAATTGTTATTCACGTATCTTTTAACCTCTGCTTCAAAGCCTGCAGTGTTGGGATTTATTTTGATGGCGTCGGATATATGAGCGGTATTTAATTTCGTGGTAAATTTCAATGTTTTACTTGCTTCGAGGTAATCTACTTTTGTCATTGACGAATAAAAGTCTGCAACCGCAAAACTCATCAGGAGCATCAATGCAAAAACCCAGGAAATATATAAATGCTTTTTCATTTCATTATTTGTAATTAAATATTCTCAAATATAGTGCCAATTAAAAGTTGACGTTCACCTGATATTTGTCGTAAAACGCCTTTATATGGGCAACCGCGTCTTCTGCTGTGTCTACAACCCGATACAGGCTCAGATCTTCTTCAGAAATCATTCCGTTTTCTAATAAGGTATTTTTAAACCATTCCAGTAAGCCTGCCCAAAATTTTGAACCAACCAGCACAATCGGAAATCTGCCGATTTTATTGGTTTGAATTAAAGTGATGGCTTCCATTAATTCATCAAGAGTCCCAAAACCGCCCGGCATCACGATAAAGCCTTGAGAATATTTCACAAAAATTACTTTTCTGACAAAAAAGTAATCAAAATCAATGCTCAAACCTTTGTCAATATAAGGATTAAAATGCTGTTCAAAAGGCAATTCGATATTAAGACCGATGGATTTTCCACCTCCTTTTCTGGCGCCTTTATTTCCTGCTTCCATGATTCCCGGTCCGCCGCCGGTGATGACTCCAAATCCTATTTCTGTAATTTTCTCTGCAATATCTACAGCGAGATCATAGTGAGCATCAGTGGTTTTCATTCGGGCTGAACCAAAAATCGAAACGCAGGGTCCTATTTTGGCCATGCGTTCGTACCCGTCTACAAATTCGGCCATGATTTTAAAAACCATCCAGCTGTCTTTGGTGATGGTTTCGTCCCAGGTTTTTTCTTTAAAGGAATTTTGTACTTTTTGGTCTATTTCGAATTCGTTTCCTGCAACTATTCTTGTTGTACCTTTTCCTCTTTTTATTTTGCTCATCAGATTTACTTAAAAATTTTTTCTGCTTCAATGACTGATTCTGGCCTTCCCACATCGATGATTGTAGCTGAGTGTTCGTAACCGTGGATACTTTCATTGCTCATTAAATCCAGGTACTCTTCCATAATCGAAAATTTTCCGGTTCTTTTTATTTTGTTAAAGATTTCTGGATTTACACAATGAATTCCACTGAAAGCCAAAGGCTTAAAACCTTTATTGAATTCCGCCAGCCGTTGTTCGCCAGATTCTACATTTAACCAACCTTTCAAAATCATTTCTGCATTGAAAAGCAGTTTTCGCGAACTTTTACGGTCGGAAACCGCTAAAGTAGCAAAATCTTTTTGGTCCTGATGGTATTCTACGAAAAGATTTAAATTTAAATCCGTTAAGATGTCAGCATTCATTATGAGGAAGTCTTCACCATGATCCAGAAACTTTCTTGCAAAAACCAATCCACCGCCTGTTTCCAAAAGCTGATCTTTCTCATCTGAAACTTCAATATTTGAATTGAAATCATCGTTTTTCTTTAAAAATTCAGAAATCTGCTCCCCGAAATGATGAATATTAATAACGAAATCATTAATTCCAAAACTTTGTAAATATTTGATATTTCTCTCTAACAAAGGAACACCGTTAACCAAAGCCAAAGCTTTTGGATGATGATCGGTAAAAGGTTTTAGCCGGGTTCCTTTTCCCGCTGCGAAAATAAGTGCTTTCATTTTTATAAGTAATCAGTAATCAGTGATGAGTAATAAGCAGATTGCTCATTACCCATTACTTATATTCATGGTTTAGCTGAGGTTGTTCGTCGTGATTAAGTGTGATCGTTGTTTGCGGATATTTCTTCCGAATGAATTCCGCGGTTTTTTCTGCCGCATACACCGAGCGGTGCTGCCCGCCGGTACATCCAAAATTGATTTGAAGATGATCAAAATCCCGACCGATATAATTATCGATATTAATGGAAACGATACTTTTCACCAGTTCCAAAAAATCAGGCATTTCGGTTTTTGTTTCCAAATAATCCTGAACACCGGTGTCGCAACCGGTTTGTGTTTTATATTCTTCCACTCTGCCGGGATTCAAAATGCCGCGGCAGTCAAAGGCAAAACCGCCGCCATTACCTGAATTGTCTTTTGGGATTCCTCCCTTTTTATATGAAAAACTGTGTATTTCTATTGTTAGAGCCATTTTTTATTAAATTAATAATTTGCAATTTAACCATTAAGATTTAATTAAGAGATTAAGATTCATTAAGTTATTTTTGACTTGTCAAAAATATTAATCTGGGAGTTCATTAAAATATTCGTTAACAAATGGCTTCATCGATTTTGTAATGTTAGTGGTAAAGAAATTGATCAGTAGGCCCTGAGGCTTTTTTAAAACTTTCATATAAGTGAGAAGTTGCGCCTGATGCACAGGTAGGATTTCTTCCTGAGCTTTAATTTCTATAACGATGCAGTTATTTACTAATAAATCAACGATGAGTTTGGTATTCATTTCCACTCCATCATAAGTGATTGGAACAATCAATTGTTGTTTTACTTCATAACCGTTTTTTAATAATTCATATTTCAAACATTCTTCATAAATAGATTCTAATAATCCTGGACCCAGATTATTATGAACTTTAATCGCTAATCCTACAATTTCATAAGATAATTGCGTAACCTCCTTTTTTGTCATCATGTTAACGTTTTTAAATACATTTTCATATTAAAAATTCCCTGGTGGAAAATACCTTAATTTTCTTAATTCCTTCATTAACCTTAATGGTAAATTGCCTACATTTTATTCTTTTAAAATTATCTGCTGGATTTTCTGTTTAGTTTCTGCAGAATTCAGTTGATCAATAAGTTTCTTCAATTCCGGATATTCTTCCATTTCCTGCCAGTTTTCCGAAAATTGGTAAAGGTTTTCAATGCCCTTATCGATGCTCAGTATGAAATGTTCTTTTCTCTGAATCAATCCACGGAAACCGTAAGCACCCAGAACCTGCAGGAACCGGATAAGCTGAATCGGTTTTACCGAGTCTTTTAGTTGAAGCGCTTTTTCTTCATTCCAAAAGGAGAAATAATAGGTAAGCATTTCATTTTTAAAATCGGTTGGGAAATTGGCTTTTGCCTGAAAGAGGAACGAGATTACATCATACATCAGCGGTCCTTTCATTGCCGCCTGATAATCGATAAAAAAGATTTCATCCTGATGATTCACCATAATGTTTCTGGCCTGAAAATCGCGCATCATCAATCCTTTTGGCTCCATGTTTTCTATTTTCGAAACCAGTTGTTTAAATTCCAGTAACAGAGAAGATTTGTGATAAGGAATTTCTAAAACATCGGCGATGAAACTTTTGAAATAAAATAAATCGCTTGTAATCGGCAATTCACCATAGTTTTCATATTCAAAAGTTTTTGAATAATCGATTTGATTTTCAGTTTTGCGCTGAACTTCTGCGAGTTGGTGCAGTGTTTTTTTAATTAAAGTTTTCACTCTTTCGGTCAAACCTTCTTTCCCGATGATTTCTGATAAAGTGTGCTCCCCAACAAATTCCTGAATATACAGATTAAGGTCTTCGGAAATTTTCAATACTTTCGGAGCCTTCACATTTAAGTTAGAAAATAGATCGGAAAAATAATAAAAACTTTCGTTCTCACGACTGTTTTCGTTGAAGGTAATAATATATTTTCCGCCGGAACTTTTACCTACAAAATTAATTCTTGCAGATCCACTTTGGGCCAATATAGAAAACTCCAGAGCAGATTCTCCGGTATATTTTTCGAAAAAATCTTTTGCTTTTTGATCAGTCATACTTTTACAAAGATAAGGTAAAAACGTATTTTAGAAAACAGTATATTTGTTGTTATGTTCAATGACTTCAAGCCGGTTCTGAAAATTCTTCTGCGTTTCATCATTTTGTATGTGGTGATGGTTTTGGGCTATCAGTTTTATCTCAATGGATTCAAAAATGCGGGCTTAGATGCTTTCTCGACGTGGGTGATGACGCAGGTTGATTTTCTGCAGAATCTACTCGGATATCCATCGGAAATGATTGCAGGAAAGCCGCAACAGGAAACCACGTGGTTCTTTGTGAGTGGCCAATATGTTTCGCGCATGGTTGAAGGCTGCAACGCAATTTCGGTGATGATTTTGTTTTTGGCTTTTATCTTTGCTTTTTACGAAGGATTCAAAACTTTTATATTTGCTGCATTAGGAGTCGTTTTCCTTCACATTATGAATGTTTTGCGTATCGTCGGTCTGAATATCGTACTGGTGGAGCATCCCCGATATTCTAAAATCGCCCATGATTATTTCTTCCCGGCGATTATTTACGGAAGTGTTGTGCTGCTCTGGTTAATCTGGATTAAATTTTACGCCCTAAAAGACGCTGAAAATGAAAGTACTTAACTGGATTTGGGTCGCAATGGCGGTGTTGGGTTTAATTGCGGTAAGGGTTGTAGAAAGCGAAATCTTTTATGATCCTTTTCAGGCCTTTTTTCATCTGGCCAATAAGCATGCTTCCTTTCCGGATTTTAAATGGTTCCCTTTAATTCTGAATTATTTTTTTCGGTTTTCTTTAAATTTAATTTTTTCCGCCGCCGTAGTTTATTTGATTTTTAAAAATAAAAAGTGGACTTTACAGGCGGTCGTTTTGATGGTGATTGTTTTTGCAATTACCTTTCCCATCTATCTTTACTGCATTCATACAAAATTTGAAATCGGGTATCTTTTTTCTTTTTATATGAGAAGATTCGTCATTCAGCCTTTAATTTTGCTGTTGATCATTCCCTTGTTTTATTACCGTGCGCACATTCAAAAATTGAATTTGTAATGATGATAATCTTTTTGTGAATTATTAGTTAAACCTGTGTTTAATCAGATTCATTTTTAAATCAGAGATCACAAAATTCTGTGAGCGGTTTTCAATCTTCAACCGAATGCTTTCCAACCTGCGCAATGGTTTTTGCATTCCATTCTATTTTTTTAACGAACGGTCTTTGCCGTACCGGACATTCCCACAATTCACAAATTTCGCAGGAAATAGGTTTGCAGTCATCCAAATGAAAATTAAATTCAATGGTCCTGTCTGTATTTTCACCAATCAGTTTATAGAGATCTTCCATTTCATTATGGGCTTTGCGAAGTTCATAATACCACGGTAATGTAAGATGCGCATCGATGTGAAGTCCACTGCCATGCTGTTGGATCCTCATATTGTGAACGTCGATCCACTGTCTTTTTCGGTTTTCATTCAGGAATTTTGATAACTTTTCAAGCATTCCCAAATCGGCTTCGTCCATTATTCCGCTTAACGATTTTCGAATAATTTTGTAACCGATAAATATAATATAGGTACCGAAGAGGAGTGCTACCGCAGCATCAATCCAATACAGGCTTGTGATCTGCACTAAAATTAAACTGACTACCACTCCCAAAGTGGTGATGGTATCACTTTTCAGATGTTTCCCTGAACTTTGTAAAACGAGAGAATTTTCCTGAATGCCTTTCTTTTGAGAAATATGCCCCATTAAATAATTAATGACGGCCGTAACTGCGACAATTGCTATTCCCCAGTCTAACTGCTTTGGAATATTGCCGTGTAAAAGGGAATCTATAGACTGAACGATGATGATGATTCCGGCAAAAATAATTAATGCTCCTTCTACACCGGAAGTTACAAACTCTACCTTTCCGTGTCCGTAAGGATGCTCGATATCTTTCGGTTTTGCTGCGAGATAAAGCGAATACAATCCCATGAAAGCGGCGATGATATTCACGATACTTTCCATGGCGTCTGAGAAAACTGCATCGGAATTGGTGAAATGCCAGGCCAATAATTTCGCCACGAAAAGAAGGATGCCAACGAGGGCTACATTTCTCTGAAAAATGAAGTTGGTATTTGGAATTTGTTTATTTTCTGACATTTGAGTTTTATTATACTTATTAGGAATGTTTGATGACTCTAATCCATAAAAAATGCCCACTTGATGTGAGCATTTTATTTAGACTAATTTGTTGTGGTAGAGATATTCTGCAATCTGTACCGCATTGGTTGCGGCACCTTTCCGAAGGTTATCTGCGACAATCCAAAGGTTTAATGTTTTGGGCTGCGACAGGTCTTTTCTGATTCTTCCTACGAAAACCTCATCTTTACCTTCTGAATATAAAGGCATTGGATAAATGTTGTTTTTCACATCATCTAAGACGGTCACCCCAGGAGTTTCTGCAAGAATCGCTTTCACTTCGTCCAAATCAAAATCATTTTCGAATTCGATATTGACGCTTTCAGAATGTCCACCCTGTACGGGAACTCGAACTGCTGTTGCGGTAATATTGAAAGTGTCGTCGCCCAGAATTTTCTTGGGTTCGGTCATCAGTTTGATTTCTTCTTTGGTATAATCGTCTTCTGCAAATACATCACATTGTGGCAATGCATTTTTGAAGATTTCATACGGATAGACTTTTGCAACATCTTTGTTTCCGATAACTTCCGCATTCAGCTGATCTACGGCATTCTTTCCTGTTCCTGTTACCGACTGATACGTAGAAACGATGACCCGTTTAACATCGTATTTTTGATTCAAAGGGTGTAACACCATCACCAACTGGATGGTAGAACAGTTTGGATTTGCAAT
Source organism: Chryseobacterium salivictor (assembly GCF_004359195.1). NCBI lineage: Bacteria > Pseudomonadati > Bacteroidota > Flavobacteriia > Flavobacteriales > Weeksellaceae > Chryseobacterium > Chryseobacterium salivictor. The sequence continues at coordinate 1,192,579 of NZ_CP037954.1, forward strand.
GATTTTGTCTTCTTTGGTTAAAACATGAGCATTGATTTCCGGGACGATTAATTTCTTGTCCGCAACCATTCTCCAGGCAGAAGAATTATCGATGACAATCGTTCCAACGGCTGCGAATTTCGGGGCAAATTCTAATGAAGTTGTTCCGCCTGCAGAAAACATAGCGATTTCGGGCTTTCGGTCTAAAGCGTCCTGCATGGAAACAATTTCGAATTCATTTCCTTTAAAGGTGATCTTTTTACCGATTGATTTTTCGGAGGCTACGGGAATTAATTCGGTTACCGGAAAATTTCTTTCTTCCAGAACCTTTAACATAATTTGTCCCACCATTCCGGTAGCGCCTACTACTGCTATTTTCATTAAGAATATTTGTTTTTAAATTAATTTAAGCAAAAAGGGAAGGAAACACTCTTGACCATGGGAATGCGTAGGCAAAAAATGCTACAGCAATAAGTCCCATAATAACGATTTTCATCGCAAGGGTTTCGTGTGATTTCATGTATTTATTAATGATGGTCATTAAGACAACACCGATCAGCATTGATACCGGATGTTCCACGTAAGAGAATCTTGAGGCAGCATTGCTCATTAATGTTCCTGTTTCCAACGCCCCTTTTAAGCCTGGAGAAAAGACCAGCATGAAAATTCCAACGATTAACTGAACGTGAAATAAAATCATGGTAATTAAAGTGGAGGTCCGTAATAATTTTTTGATTTTTCCGGAGTAACCAAACATGGTCATCAATAATGCAACGATGAAGATAATGCCCGAAAGCAAAATTAAATAAGCAAAACCTTTGTGTGCTTCAGTAATAATCTTAAATGTGTCCATAGTAATTTTTTGTTAATGGCAAAGATAAAAAAAATCCCGACGATTGTGGCATGGTAAAGGAAAGATAAGATAGAGGTGGATACAAAAAAACTGCCTTACAAAATAAATTGTAAGGCAGTTGCTATAATTAGAAGCTTGTTTTAGAAAGAATATTTAAATCCTAACATTGCGCTCCAAGTAGTAAATCTGTTACTTGCAGGTCTGTACGGTGCATTGACAAGGTCAGCACCCGAACGTAGCATCTGGAAGGTTGGATCTGGAGAAAGGTTTCCTGATCTGCCTAACACTGCTGCGCCGTAAGAGCTAACTGTGTTATCCTGAATTCCCCAATGAGAGTTAAGTAGGTTACCAAAGTTTAAGATATCTAAACTGATTGCTACTTTGTCTCCTTTTTGAACCATATCGGTAAATAAGTTCTGTGAAATTCGAACATCAACACGGTTTAACCATGGTAGCAAGAATTCATTACGAGGAAGAATTTGACCTCTGTATGCTTCTAATCCGTTGTCAGCGATGAATTTGTCAAATGCTGCGCGTTGCTGGTCAGCCGTAAACACAGTAGTTGTACCTGATTTGATATCAGCAAACTTTACTACTTCACCAGCTTTAGGGATGTACATTAAGTCATTCGCGATACCATCACCATTCACGTCATTAGAATAGTAGTAAGAGAATCTTCCTTGGTTAGCTCCACTGTAGTAAACTCCAATTGTAGTGTTTTTAATGTTATAACTAACATTAGCAACAATTCTGTGAGGAACAGAGAAAGCTGAAATACTCAAGTCTTGCTGGTTTGGAGAATCAACAGTTGGTGATGCCTGCCAAGCTGAACTTGCACTTGATCCTGCATTTGCAGAAATCTCTTTTGCTTCAGAGAACGTGTAGAATACTGATCCTGACAATCCTTTCCAAGTTCTCATATTCGCTCCAAAAGTTGCAGAGAAAGCAGTTCCTTTAGTATCAGAGTTGGTTAAAACAGTAGCACTGTTTGCCCCAATTTTAGTATTGTACTGGTATGATGCAGTGTTGGGATAGTAAACACGATCTTGGTTGGTCATTCTTGCAGTAGATTCTTTTCTGTTTGCTCCATATTGGAATACAGAATTTACATCTTTAGTATATAGAATGTCTGTGGTCAATGTGAATACAGAGTTTGGAATTTTGTAGTCAGCGCCAAAACTTGATCTCCATACAGAAGGCATTTTGAAGTCCTGATCAACTAAAGCAAATGAAGATGGTGCACCTTCTTTAGGGCTATTGATGAATACGTTTCCTGCTCCTGCTGGTGGATTGTTTACATAATAGTAAATATCCTGAGGTTGGAAAGTTACATTTCCGATCCATCCTGCGATCTCAGCATAAGAACCCGGTTCAACAGTGTTTTGTAAAACACCTGCATTGGTTGGCATATTGGTTAACCATACAAAAGGAACACGTCCTGTAAAGATACCTGTACCTCCACGCAATGTTAAACTTTTGTCTCCGATTACATCGTAGTTGAATCCTAAACGTGGAGAAAGAGAAACTTTAGATTTTGGCCATTCACCAGAAGCGTAGTTTCTTGGGTTTCCGTTTTTATCTAATAAATTTAATGCATCAATCGATGGATTGGCTGTAAGATCATTTAAATAATTAGGAAGCTCTGCTCTTAAACCAACTGTAAAGTTGAATTTGTCGCTTAATGTAATTCTATCCTGTAAATAGGCAGAAGCCAATCCGAAATTAACTCTTGAATAAGTATCTTGGTTAGCATATGGATAAGTTAAACCAAACATAATTGGTGCAACCTCAGCCGAAGTACCTGTTTTTAAGAAGTCTTCTACAGAAGCATAACGGTAATAACCTGTTCCCATTCTTGTGTATGAGTTACCGAATTTTTGAACTTCATAAGCAATACCAGCAGTAAAGTTATTTTTACCTACGGTATAAGTTAAGTTATTGGTAAAAGAGAAGTTGTCATTCACAACATCGTTTAAGTAAGAAAATAATTCTGTACCGAAACTGATGTAATTCCCTCCATTAGCAGAACCATCCCAGATATCAACAAAAGGGAAAAGCTTTTCTGAAGGAGAAGTTCTTTTATCCTGAATTTTTGAGTAGGTAAATAATAATTTATTGGAAAGACTAGAGTTGAAAGTTGAATTTAATTCAGCAGTAATAGAGCTTACCGTGTTTTCAAAACCATAATTTCCACTTTCAAAAGTCATTGCTTTATCACTTACACGTCCCCAAGAAGATCTTGGTGCTGGACCTGAAGAAGCGTTCGCTAGTTGCTGTGATGTTCCTTTCAACATATTATAACGAACTGCAAACTTGTGCTTATCGCTGATGTTCCAGTCTAAACGAAGTAAAAATTTATCACCTTGTTGTTCTGCTTCATCAGCATACCCTTGGTAACGGCCAGGATTATATCCCCATCTGTTGATCAAGTGGTTTTGAACTGCAATTAGATCAGATTCTTTAACTCTTGAAATATTATTTGCAGGATCTGCAACTCCATCTTGTGAAGCGGTCCAAAGATTCGCACCTGAGGCATTTGCACCGGTAGCGGTTTCTCTTTCACCACTCAAAAAGAAGAACAATTTATTTTGTACAATTGGTCCACCTACCGTAAATCCATTCGTCATTTTCGCACCGGAAACTTTTTGAATTTCATCACCGTTAATTTTCCAACCACTCAAATCTTTTCCGGTATAATAACCATATAGTGAACCGTGGAATTTATTGGTTCCAGATTTAGTAATGGCGTTAATACCAGCACCTGTAAAACCAGATTGGGTAACATCAAAAGGTGCAATATTTACAGAAATTTCCTGAATTGCATCTAATGAAATTGGTTGAGAATTGCCACCAGGTAATGGGCTGCTACTTAAACCGAAACCGTTATTGAAATTCGCACCGTCAATTTGAAGGTTGTTATAACGAGCATCACGACCTGCAAATGAATTTCCGTTTGCCTGCGGAGTTAATCTCGTAAAATCAGTAATACTTCTCGAAGATTGCGGAAGATCCTGAATTAGTTTTTGACCAATATTGGTTGCAGCACCAGTCTTGTTCATGTTTCTGCCCCCTGTTCCAGAAATAATTACTTCTGCGATATTTGCTGTCTTCTCACCGAATATTGGATTCAGTGCGAAAGGTTGACCTAGCTCCAAGTATACGTCTTCGTATATGATTGGCTTTTCATTACCATAAGTAACTTCTACTTTGTATGGGCCACCAACACGCATGTTGGATAAGTTAAAAACTCCTGCTGAATTTGCAGTTGCGGAATAGACCGTCCCAGAAGGCATGTGGGTCGCTTTAATTGTTGCACCAGTGATTTTCTTACCGTCGCTCATTGTGACAACACCAGACATGTTACTTGTTGTAACCTGGGCATTTACGGATCCATACCCTGCAAATGCTAAAGCAGCAACGAGAACAGTTTTCTTTAGTGGATTAAAATTCATATCAGTTAATTTTATTAGACTTACTATAAAAGATTTTTGCAAAAATATCTAAATTAAATGGTACTTTCGTTAACAAATTGTTAAATTTTAAAATTTTGTTAAATTTCCTTCTATTCATAAGGGAATCAAAGTATTGGGGATTTTGTTCTCTAATAAAAGGGTTGTTGATTTATCTTTTTTTGTTTAAATGCACTTTCTCATTTCACAGCCTTCAAACTCAGGTCGATGTTCTCTGCAGAATGGGTCAGTGCACCTGCGGAAATAAAATCTACACCCGTTTGTGCAATGTCTTTCAGCATTTCCCGGGTAATGCCACCGGAAGCCTCAGTTTCACATTTCCTGCCGATTAATTTTACGGCTTCTGCCATCATTGCAACCTCCATATTGTCGAGCATAATTCTGTCGACGCCGGCTTTCAAAGCTTCTTCTACCTCTTCTAAATTTCGGGTTTCAACCTCTATCTTTAATGGTTTTTTAATCTTTTCAGTATATGCCTTTGCCATTTTTACAGCGTTGGTGATGCTTCCGTTATAATCGATATGGTTGTCTTTGAGCATGATCATGTCATACAAACCAAACCTGTGATTAGTGCCGCCACCGATGGCCACCGCCCATTTTTCGCAAAGTCTGAAATTGGGCGTTGTTTTTCTCGTGTCCAAAAGTTTCGTTTTTGTTCCCAATAACCGCGAATCCCACTCATGGGTAATGGTTGCGATACCACTCATTCGCTGCATGCAGTTCAAAACAAACCGTTCGGTAGTCAGGATAGATCTGGCGCTTCCCGTTATGTAAAAAGCAATATCGCCCGCTTTTGCAGGGTCACCATCTTTCATCAACCGTTCTACTTTTAAGTTTTTATCAAACTGTTTGAAAATCATTTCTGCCAGTTCAACTCCGGCTAAAATACAGTCCTGTTTCACCAGGAGTTGGGCTTTCTGCTGTAGATCTTTAGGAATGGTAGCCAAAGTAGAATGGTCGCCATCTTGAATATCTTCTTCCAATGCGTTTTTAATAAAGGTCTTTAAAGCGTCTTTCGTGATGTAGATCGGTTTTTTCATATTTTTATATTTGAAGGAATCTTCATTTTTTTTAGGTTCGGTGAAAGTTTAAATTTAGTTATTTGTTTTTAGCCACAGGTTTACCATTGCCTAACCACTCACTCCACGATCCTACGTACGGTTTGGGGATTTCAAATCCTGCATAATCCAGGGCCAGTAAAGTGTGACAAGCGGTAACTCCTGATCCGCAGTACACCGCTATTTTTTCAGATGGAATATCTTTTAAAGCTTCTGCATATTTTTCATGAAGAATTTCCGGACTTTTAAAAGTTCCGTATTCAGTAAGGTTTCCTTTAAATGGGATATTCATCGCGCCCGGAATATGCCCTGCGACATCATCGATGGGCTCCGTTTTGCCGTCATAACGGTCTTTTTCACGAACATCAATAATAATATATTCAGGGTTTTCAGAATAACGTTCAATAAAATCAATATCCGCCACCGGAAGTTTCCATTCTTTTAATGAAAGTTTATCAACGGGTTCGGGTTCGACGATTCTTGAATTTAGGGGCAGTCCCATTGCTTTTGCTCTTTGTATCCCGCCGTTTAAAACCTGAACTTTTTCTATTCCTACAGATCTCAGCATCCACCAAAATCTTGCTGCGGCAATAGAAGCGTTTTTATTGTCATACACAATAACGTGGGAATCCTGGGTGATCCCCAAACGCATCAAGACTTCCGCAAATTTTTCTAAACTGGGCAACGGATGTCGTCCGCCATTTTTTATGTTTTTCGGAATTTGGGCTAAATCATTATTCAAATCCACATAGAGCGCTCCGTCGAGATGTTCATGCAAATGGCTGTCATAAGCAGAACCACCACTTCCGGCGTCTACTATGACGACATTTTCCCGGTTCAAATCCGCTAACTCTTCAGCGTTGATAATTGGTGACAGTTTCATGGGTTTTCCCTTTTTTTTGAGTTCTTTCTCCATTCTTCCATGCTCGGAAGTCTTATTTTATAAATCGTTATTTACACCAAATCTTTATTATAAAAAGCGCCTTTGTTCTCTTTCATCATCAATGAATGCTTGATAATCAAATAAGAGATATTGGTCAGATTTCTCAGTTCCGAAAGTTTTGGCGACAGAATCGAGTAGTTGTACAGTTCATTCACAGCTTCGAAGATTTCCTGTTGTTTTCTCTTTGCCAGAGCCAAGCGGTCATTTGATCGGACGATACTTACCAAATCGCTCATCATTTCCTGCAATTGTCTGCGAAGGTAGGAAATCATCACCATCTCGTCCATCATTTTCATACCCTCTTCGTCCCATTGCGGAATTGCTTTCAAATCTTCAAAGTTGAAATCATTGATTTTTAGGAGTTCGACTGTTTTCAAAGCCGCGTTGTGACCGAAGACCAGCCCTTCCAGTAAAGAGTTTGAAGCCAGTCGGTTAGCGCCATGTAAGCCAGAATTGGTACATTCTCCTACGGCAAATAGATTTTTAATGGAACTTTGGCCGTCCATGTCGATATCGATTCCGCCCATTAAATAGTGACATGCCGGAACGATCGGAATGAGTTGGGTGAAAGGATCGATTCCTTCATCCAAACATTTCTGATAAATATTGGGAAAATGTTCGATGAATCTTTCCTGATTCATTTCGCGGCAATCAAGCCCTACATAATCATCGCCCGAAATTTTTAATTCATTATCAATGGCTCTGGCAACTATGTCCCGCGATGCTAATTCTTCGCGTTCGTCATACTTGTGCATGAATTTTGCACCATCTTTCGTTCTCAATTTTGCACCATCGCCCCGCACTGCTTCTGAAATCAAAAACAGCATTCCGTCTCTTTTGGAAAATAAAGCGGTGGGGTGAAACTGGTAATACTGCATATTCGAAATTTTCCCGCGCGCTCTGTGGACAAAGGCTATTCCGTCGCCGGTTGCGATAATCGGATTGGTGGTGTTTTTGTAAACATGACCTGCTCCGCCGGTTGCGACCAAAGTGATTTTCGCCGTAATTTTCTTTATTTCTTTATTTTTTTCATCAAGAACGTAAGCGCCGTAGCAGTCGATTTTTTCAAGGTCGAAAATTTTATTGGGAACGTGATGTTGCGTAATCAAATCGATGACA